>NZ_JALAIV010000001.1:1170000-2894109 GCF_030710545.1 Vibrio sp. AH4 | reverse complement strand
CATGCGCGATCTCGCTGCTCTAGCAGTCGGCCGCCCGGCAGAATCAGCTCATTAATACTTTGATAGCCGCCAAGTGCGGTTTGAATGGCGTGCTGCATCGGCACGTTAGCACACAAACGCATGGAGGAAAGCATATCCAGACCTGCGATATAACCTTGTGCGAGTTGTTTAGGGCCAGTCAGGAACATCCAGCCACCACGGAAACCACACACACGATAAGCTTTGGACAAACCGTTAAAAGTTGCCACTAACACATCATCCGCCAAAGTGGCGATTGAGGTATGCACTGCGCCGTCGTACAGCACTTTGTCGTAAATCTCATCAGCGAAAATGATCAACTTATGCTTACGGGCAATTTCTACAATTTCCAGCAAGAAATCGCGGCTGTACACCGCACCCGTTGGGTTATTCGGGTTGATCAGCACAATACCACGGGTTTTTGGGGTGATTTTGCTGCGAATATCGTCGAGATCGGGATACCAATCGGCTTCTTCGTCACAGATGTAGTGCACGGCTTTGCCGCCAGAAAGCGCAACCGCAGCTGTCCACAATGGGTAATCTGGGGCAGGTACCAGCATTTCATCGCCATTGTTCAGCAGGGCTTGCATCGCCATCACGATAAGCTCTGAAGCACCGTTGCCGATGTATACATCTTCGACGTCCAGACTGCGGATACCTTTTTTCTGGTAGTACTGCACCACCGCTTTGCGAGCGGAATAAATGCCTTTAGAGTCACAGTAACCTTGCGATGTTGGCAGGTTACGGATCACATCAACCAGGATCTCGTCTGGGGCGTCGAAACCAAATGGGGCAGGGTTACCGATATTTAGTTTCAGTATTTTATGCCCTTCTTCTTCCATGCGTTTAGCATGTTTAAGCACTGGTCCTCGAATGTCATAGCAGACATTATCGAGTTTTGACGACATCCCGATATTTTGCATTGTGATTTTCCTGAAAATAATCTGTTTTCTTGATCAAACTACACTAACTTGCCATTTTTTAGAATAAAAATCTAAGATAACCTAGGTTTAAAAACAGAAGACATGTTGTGTCGATCACTCAGCGAAGTAAAAGATACCCCATAACCTTGATTTCATAAGGCTCTCTCAATAGAGTAGCCTCAGTTTACCGAATCTCCCCCCGTACGAGGTCGCTTTGTTGCATTTTTTTCAGGCCGTTGCTCAATTGATGGAGCAAATCCGTGGCGCGAAGGATCATGATGTTCGTTTTACTCAGCCATTGGCAGAAAAACCGCCGTTTGCGCTGATTGATTGGCTTGACGCTCAACCGATTTTCCCCAAATTCTATTGGCAGTCGCGCGATACCCGTGAAGAAGTGGTCGCACTGGGGCAGATCTACACTTTTACTGATCCGGCACCGGCTTACGCCATTTTAGGTGATGAGCAGCGCGTTTGGGGTGGGCGTTCATTTGATGGCAATACGGAGAAAAATCCGCGTTGCATGTCCTCTTTCTTTTTTTTACCGCAGATTGAATTAACCCGTTTTGATGAACAGTGGTCATTGGCGGTGAACATCAACAGTGAGCCGCAACGCACGCTTAATGCTCTACAAAAACTGTTACTTGAGGTTCCCGCACTACGCCCATTGACGGCGCAAGTCAGCGATGTTGAACACACTCCCTCGCTTTTGCAGTGGAATGCGTTGGTTGAGAAAGTGCTGAATGGCATTACTCAGCAGCAGTTTAAAAAAGTGGTACTGGCGCGTAAGACCAAACTTTCGTTGGATGCGCCGATCAGCGCGGCGCAATTGCTGCAAGCTAGCCATGCGCAAAACCATCACAGTTTCCATTTTCTACTGGCGTTGGATTCTCGCCACAGTTTTATGGGGTCAACTCCAGAGCGTCTTTATCTACGTCATGGACAGAATTTAGAAACCGAAGCGTTAGCGGGCACGATTGGTCGAGGAATCAATGCCGCACAGGATATGGAGTTGGCCAATTGGTTGACGCATGACAGTAAAAATCTCAACGAAAATCAGTTAGTCGTCGATGACATTATTGAAAGCCTTGCCCCTTACGCCGATCACATTCATAGCCAGCATGATGCGCAGTTGGTGCGTCTGCGGAAAGTTCAACACCTGAAGAAACGGATTGATGTGGAGCTGAAATCGGGGGTCAATGGCGTGCAGCTATTGAGTGCGCTGCAACCGACGGCGGCAGTGGCCGGTTTGCCTCGCCAAAGTGCGCTGGCTTTTATCGCTGAACATGAGCCTTTTGCACGCGGCTGGTACGCGGGCTCTATGGGCTATTTTAGCCATGCGCAAGCCGAGTTTTGTGTGGCGATTCGCAGTGCTCTAGTGGTGGATAAACAAGTTCAGCTGTTTGCGGGGGCGGGTATTGTGCCGGGCTCCGTGGCTGAGCATGAATGGCAGGAGCTGGATAAAAAGCTCTCGACCTTACTGAGCTTGATTACTGACCGTTTACCGCTGGGAGTGGCCTCATGAACCACGATCAAGCTTTATTGAATCGCCTCTGGTCGCGAGTGTTACTCGAAGAGTTAAGCCGTTTAGGCGTAACACAAGTGTGTGTGGCTCCGGGTTCTCGTTCTACACCCTTGACGCTTGAAGCACATGCCAATGCGGCGTTTACTCTACATACTCACTATGATGAGCGTGGCTTAGGTTTTATGGCGCTAGGTCTAGCGAAAGCCAGCCAACAGCCAGTCGTGGTGATTGTGACTTCGGGCACCGCGGTGGCGAACTTGTTGCCTGCCATTGCCGAATCCAAACTTACTGGTGAACGTTTAGTGGTACTCACTGCGGATCGCCCGCCAGAGCTGGTGGGTTGCGGTGCGAATCAAGCCATTGTTCAATCTGGCATTTTTTCTCATCACGTTAATGTAACCCTTGAGCTGCCAAGCCCTGCGATACACCATCCACTTTCTTGGTTACTCACGTCGATTGATGATGTGATGGCTCGCCAAGCCCTGCTCGGTGGCAGTGTACATATCAATTGCCCGTTTCCTGAGCCTTTGTATTCGACAGGTGATGAGGCTATTTATCAGCCTTATCTGGCCAGTGTGCAAAGATGGCGCGAACATCAACGCCCATACACTGAGCGCCACCAAAGTTTGACACAAAGCGTACCTTCGTCATTGGACGGCTTTTTAACCAAAGGTGTGGTGATTGTTGGATCGGTGACATCTGATGAAGCACATGCTGCGCAGCGTTTTGCTAAGGCGATGGGCTGGCCGCTGCTGTGTGATCCGCAATCGGGTATCAGCAGTGAGTGGGCACATTTCGATTTGTGGTTACAGCACCAAAACGCGCGTGATGTGCTCAATCAGTGTGAAGTCGTGGTGCAGTTTGGTTCACGAATAGTTTCTAAACGCTTGGTGCAATGGTTAGCCAATTGGTGTGGGCAAGCTCGTGGTGAATATCACTATGTTTCGCCACAGACGGAGCGTAACAACCCTTGGCATGCGATGCAGCAGCAGTGGGTGTGTGATATTCCAAACTGGGTAGAAGCGTTGCTCAGTAAACGCTTAGCGGGTCAACATACCCAACAAGGTTGGGCAGATGCGTTAACCCATTATGCACAATCGGTTCACCAATTGGCGCAGTTGCATTTCTCTGCTTCTGCTTTAAGTGACGTTGCATTGAGCGAAGTAGCTCTGGCGCTAGATTTAACCGAGCGCGCCACGCAAGCCGATCTGTTTTTGGGCAACAGCCTGATTGTGCGTTTGGTGGATATGTTCAGCGCGCTTGATGGGCGTGAAGTGTTCACCAATCGCGGTGCGTCGGGCATTGATGGTTTAGTGGCAACGGCGTCAGGTGTTCAGCGAGCACGACAGAAACCTCTGTTCATGCTGATGGGGGATACCTCGCTGCTGTACGATCTCAACTCGCTAGCGCTGATCCGCAATCCACCGCAGCCGACCGTGATTGTGGTGACCAATAACGATGGTGGGGCGATTTTCGATCTCCTGCCTGTACCGAGTGAGCAGCGCGAAGCGCTCTATCAAATGCCGCATGGAATGGACTTTGCCCACGCAGCCCAGCAATTTGGTTTGGCGTACAGTGCTGCGCAAACGCTAGAGCATTACCAAGCCTTGGTGGAAGAGCATTTCGCGCAAGGTGTTGGCACTTTACTGATCGAAGTGAAAACTCCACCCCAGCAAGCTTCTATGCACATCAAACAATTAACGTCGCAACTCCATGCTCTCTAGTCAACTGCACTTTGCCAAACCCGCAGCGCGAACACCCTTGGTGGTGTTGGTGCATGGTTTGCTTGGCAGTGGAGCGGATTGGCACCCCGTCCTCACCTATTTAGCGGATAAACAGTGCGCGGTATTAACACTGGATCTGCCCGGTCATGGTGCCAATCCAGTGTTGCATTGTGATGATTTTGCTCAAGCGGTCGAAATGATCGAGCAAACGGTGCAAGCGCATATCACTCCTGAGGTGCCAGTCATTTTGGTTGGATATTCGCTTGGCGGGCGATTAATCATGAATGGATTAGCACAGGGGGCTTTTTCGCGCCTTAATCTGCGAGGGGCGATCATCGAAGGCGGTCACTTCGGACTGCAAGATGACGAGGAAAAAGCAGCGCGTTGGAAAAATGATGAGCAGTGGGCACAGCGCTTTGCTAAGCAACCGATTGAGCATGTGTTGAGCGATTGGTATCAGCAAGCGGTATTTAGTTCACTAAACCATGAGCAAAGACAAACTTTAATTGCGCAACGTAGTGCTAATCTTGGGTCATCAGTAGCACATATGTTACTGGCAACAAGTTTGGCTAAGCAGCCGTATTTATTGACAGCACTACAAGCACTTACTCTGCCGATACACTATGTGTGTGGCGAGAAAGACAATAAATTTCAGCAACTCGCACAGCATTGCGGGTTGAGTTACAGTCAGGTTGCGAATGCGGGCCACAATGTACACCACGAACAGCCGCAAGCCTTCGCAAAGATTGTACAAGCGATGATCCACTCAATCACAGATTGAGTGATAACGATAATGGGAACCACCATGGCTAAAACAACAGGCATTTCTGAACAAGAACTTTACGCACCAGTGATTTGGCAAGATTGCACCGGTGACTATCAAGATATTTACTACCACAAGTCTGAAGATGGGATTGCCAAAATCACCATCGCCAGACCACAAGTGCGCAATGCGTTTCGTCCATTGACTGTAAAAGAGATGATTCACGCGCTGTCAGATGCTCGATACGATGACAAAGTGGGCGTAATTATTCTGACCGGTTTAGGTGAAGATGCGTTCTGTTCTGGTGGCGATCAGAAGATCCGTGGCGATTACGGCGGTTACCGTGATGATTCCGGCACGCACCACCTGAACGTGCTGGATTTCCAACGTCAGATCCGGACTTGTCCAAAGCCTGTGATTGCGGCTGTGGCTGGCTGGGCGGTAGGCGGCGGTCATGTACTGCACATGATGTGTGACCTGACCATCGCAGCAGAAAATGCACAATTTGGTCAAACGGGTCCGAAAGTCGGCTCATTCGATGGCGGCTGGGGTGCTTCTTACATGGCGCGTATTGTTGGCCAGAAGAAAGCGCGCGAAATCTGGTTCCTGTGCCGTTTCTACAATGCACAAGAAGCGTTGGATATGGGGCTAGTAAACACGGTTGTGCCAGTGGAAGAGCTAGAAAGAGAAACCGTGCGCTGGTGTCGTGAAGTGCTGCAACACAGCCCGATGGCGATTCGCTGCTTGAAAGCGGCACTCAATGCCGACTGTGATGGCCAAGCGGGCCTGCAAGAACTGGCTGGCAACGCGACCATGTTGTTCTACATGACTGAAGAAGGTCAGGAAGGCCGTAACGCGTTTAATGAAAAACGCCGTCCGGACTTCAACAAGTTCCCGCGTAACCCATAATTCTTCTCAGAGCGGCATCCAGCCGCTCTTTCTCTTTGAGCATAAACGTCGGTTTATGTACACGTATTGGATATAGGAAGAGATCAGCATGCGTCATGCAACCCTCTATCGTTACCAACTGCCGATGGATAGCGGTGTCATCCTTCGCAATGAGAAACTGACTCAGCGTGAAGGCTTTATTGTCGAACTGACCGAAAACGACCGTACTGCACGCGGCGAGATTGCACCGCTGCCCGGCTTTAGCCGAGAAACGTTGGAAGAAGCGGGCGTACAAGCACAAGCGCTGCTTGAGCAGTGGGTCAATGGTCACACGATTGATTGGGATGCACAGCATCCTTCGGTCGCCTTTGGCATTTCGACGGCGCACTACGAGCTAGAACAAGCGCTGCCCGCGCAAGGCAACTACTATGTTGCGCCGCTGTGCACGGGCGATCCGGATGAGCTGCTGCCGGTGTTGAATAACTTACCGGGGCAGAAAGTCGCTAAAGTCAAAGTTGGACTGTATGAGCCGATTCGGGATGGCATGCTGGTCAACCTGTTTTTGGAATCAATGCCAGATTTAACGCTGCGTTTGGATGCCAACCGCGCGTGGACTCCTGCCAAAGCGCTTAAATTTGCTCAATACGTCGCGCCGTCTTTACGCAGCCGTATCGCCTTTCTGGAAGAGCCGTGCCAATCGCCAAGTGAAAGTATCGCGTTTTCGATTGATACGGGGATTGCAATTGCGTGGGACGAAACTTTACAAGAAGCGGTTCGCGATGCAGATTTTGCTTTAGAAAATCTGCTCGGCGTGAAGACCATAGTGATCAAGCCGACCTTGGTTGGTTCGGTGTATCGTGTGGAGGCTTTGGTCGAGAAAGCGAAAGCACTTGGGTTGCAAGCGGTGATCAGTTCTAGCTTAGAGTCTAGCTTAGGATTGAACCAGTTAGCGCGTTTGGCGCATAAATTACTGCCTAATGAAGTGCCGGGGCTCGATACCATAGGTTTATTCCGTGCTCAGTTAGAAACGCCTTGGCCAAATAGCTCGCTGCCTGTGGTTTCCCTGCAAGAGCAGCCAATCGTATGGCGCTCGGAATCTGCTCTGTGAGCCTCTGGCAGCCTTGGCTTGAGCGCGACCCCAATCAGGTCGCGCTGAACCATGCCGGGCAAACACTGACTTGGCAAGCCCTAGACTGCCAAGTGGCACACTATGCTAAAGCGCTGCGTGAGCAAGGGGTTCGGTCGGGGGAAGTGGTGACGCTGGTCGGGAAAAATCACCTGCCCACTGTGCTGTGGTTTTTGGCCTGCACTCAAGTGGGCGCGCTGTGCGCCTTTGTCGCACCACAACCTTTGGCTCGTTTGCAGGAAAAGCTCGCCACGCTTTATGCGGAGCAAAGTCCAAAGCACCTTTGGCTAGCACCTTCTTGCGCGCTGAGTGAAGAAGAGATTGCGGAGCTTAATGCCCATCGCCTGAGTTTGCCCGATGAGCGGGATGAAACCGTTGATGATGAGAAAGTCTCTAGCCAGTTCTCTTGTGAACAACTGGCGACATTAATTTTCACCTCGGGTTCGACGGGCGCAGCCAAAGCCGTCGTGCATACTCATCAGCAACATTTGGCTTCGGCCCGCGGTTTGCTGACTCAGTTCGTTTTTACTGAGTCAGATTGTTGGTTACTGAGTTTGCCGCTGTATCACATTTCCGGTGTGGCGATACTCTATCGCTGGCTTGCTGTGGGTGCAACACTCAAAATCGGAGTGGGTGATCTGCAAAGCGATATTGCCGGCGTGACCCATGCTTCACTGGTGCCTACTCAGCTTAAACGTCTATTGGACAGTCGCTGCCCATTGACACTCAAACGTGTTCTGCTTGGTGGCAGCCATATCCCCGTTGAACTCGCCGAAGCTGCGGCAAAGCGCGGTATTGATACTTGGCTGGGCTACGGCATGACCGAAGCGGCTTCGACGGTGACCGCAAAGCGTGTTGATGGACTTGCGGGCAATGGTGAGCTTTTGGATCATCGTGAGCTGTGCCTTGTTGATGGGCGGATTTTTATCGGCGGGCAAACGCTGGCACAAGGCTATTATCGGCAAGGACAGCTAGTGCCGCTCACTAATGAGCAGGGGTGGTTTGACAGCAAAGATCTCGGTCGCTGGCAGGGTAATAACCTGCTGATTAATGGCCGAGCGGATAATCTTTTTATCTCTGGCGGTGAAAACATTCACTGTGAAGAGATAGAGGCAGTATTAAACCAGCACCCTCAAGTACAAGTCACCATTGTGGTTCCTGTCCAAGATAGTGAATATGGAGCGCGACCTGTTGCGATTATTCGTAGTGAAGCACAGTGGAGCCAAGCCATAGGCGATGCTTGGTGCCAAGGCAAACTCGAAAAATTCAAATGGCCTATCATGTACTTTTTACTTCCTGACACTTTGCTGGATGGGGGAATTAAGGTGTCTCGTGCGGCCGTCAAAGCTTGGCTGGACACGTACCAAACCACGTTTGAGTTATTGTAATACTCGGATGGCTTGAAGTGGCAGCAGTGATATTTACTGCTTAACTGTAACGCCAAGCCATTTAAGTACCTTTCTCTTACCGCTATTTTTTCGATGTCGCGCTCAAACGTAAGTAGACCAAACCCATGACAAGGCCAATCAAAGTGGCACTCATTCCAAACAGTGTTGCGCCAGAAAGCGTGATGATAAAAGTAAACAGCGCTGGCTCACGGTGTTCATCCGTTTTAAAGGCGGTGTGCAGGCACATCATCAAAGTGCCGAGTAGGGCTAAACCTGCGAGCATGGCAGAAATGGGTTGGGGGAGTGCGAGGAAAATGTTCACCACCGCAGCAGCAAAAATCCCAGCCAATAAATAAAACACACCAGCCCACAGCACTGCACGATAACGCTGAGTTTTATCGCTGTCGACTTCCTCTGCCATGCAGATCGCAGCTGAAATTGCGGCTAAATTCACGCTAAAACCACCAAAAGGGGCGGCGAGCATGTTTGCCAATCCGGTGCCGAGCAAAATCGGTTTGATCGGCGCTTCATATTGATAGCTTTTCATCATCGCAATCCCCGGTAAGTTTTGCGAAAGCATGGTGATGAGGTACAGCGGCAGAGCCAGATTGATCAAAGCCAGCCAGTCAAACTCAGGTTCAACCCAGAGAGGTGTTGCAATGCTTAATGATAGGTCAGTGTCAGCAAAACTACCCTGAGTGATAGCACAACCGATACTCGTAATCAGCAGGATCAGCATGGTGTATCTGGGAGCAAAGTGTTTGGCCAATAAGTAGCTGGTAAACAGCAGGAAAAAAAGCACGGGTGTATGAGTGAGTGGCGTAAAAGCTTTGGCACAAAAGGGCAGCAAAATAGCACCGAGCATGGCCGTGCCAAGAGGAACCGGAATTTTGCTCAGTGCGCGAGTCAAAGGGGCGATCATGCCAGTTAAGGCAATTAACGCACCAGAAAGCATAAAGGCGCCCACCACAACGGATAACGAGTATTGACCCGCCGATGCGGCTAGCATCACTGCGCCCGGCGTTGACCACGCAGTTAAAATAGGCGTTTTGTAAACCCAAGAGTAGAGGATTGAAGTCAGCCCCATCACTACGCCTAAAGTCAGTAACCAACTTTCGATTTGCGCAGGGGTGGCACCTGAGGCTGTGGCGGCTTGGATCACGATTACCACCGAACTGGTATAACCAACCAAAACCGTGGTAAAGCCCGCAGAGAGGTGACTGAGATTGAATAATCCTTTCATTAATGGGTTCCATTTGCATATTGCGAGTGGAACAGATTAACGCCAATCGCCTCGCAAGTGTGCAACTTTTTCGTGCATCAGCGCAGCATTAGCGTGATCTGCAGCCACAGGCTCTCCCGCTTCAATTTCTAACTGGGAGCGAAAACGGGTTGGCAATCCTTTACAAGCACGCCCTTTATGGCGGCTGAAATAACTGCCCCATAATCCTTTGAGTGCCAGAGGAACCACCGGGACAGGGCTGCGGTGGAGGATTAAATCTAAGCCGCGCATAAACGGGTTCATTTCCCCATCGGCGGTTAATCGACCTTCGGGGAAAATGCACACCAAATTCCCTTCATTGAGTGAGTGCTCAATCTCGGCAAAAGCGCGGCGAAGAGAGGCTCGATTGTTGGCGGAAATCGGGATCACCCCTGCGCGTTTTAAAAACGTTTTGAGCAGTGGCAGGTTGGCGTACTCTTCTTCCATCACAAAGTGAATCAAACGTGGGCAAACCGCGCTCAGCAGTAAGGCATCCATATAACTGACATGGTTACACACCAGCAGTGCACCGCCTTGTTCGGGGATGTGGTGCAGGTTTTTATGGCGCACTCGGTACAGCGTATGAGTAAGGATCCACACCAGAAAGCGAACGGCGAAAATCGGCACTTGTAGGAAAATATATAAAGCAACCAGTACATTGAGTACGGCGAGCACCGCGAACAGTTGCGGGATACTCAGTTCTAACACGCTGAGGCAAACAATGCCCAGCAGTGCACTGCCGACCATAAACAATGAGTTATAGATATTGAGTGCTGCAATCACTTGCGCACGCTCGGTGACTTTGGCGCGCTGCTGTAGCATGGCGTACAACGGAACAATGAACACACCACCAAATACGCCAATCAACAGTAAATAAGCAAAAAGTGGCCATAAAGCGGAGTAAGACACAAAGTCTACAAAAGTGCTAAAAACGGGAAGATCGGCGGGAATGCTGGTTGCCATCAGATAGCCAAATAAACTGATACCGACACTGCCCAAAGGTACGATCCCTACTTCAATCCGATGCCCTGAAAGCTTATCGCAGGTGAGTGAGCCAACCGCGATACCAACCGAAAATAGGGCAAGTAGGAAAGAAACGGCGGCTTCATTACCGTGAAGATACAGTTTAGTAAAATTGGGAAACTGGGTGAGGTAGACCGCACCGAGAAACCAAAACCAACTGATCGCCATGATAGATTGGAAGATAGCGCGATCACGCTTAGCAATGCGTAAGGTTTGCTTGGTTTGAGCAATCGGCTGCCAACGAAATTCAATATCGGGTGCACTGGCTGGTGCCAGTGGAATCGCACGGCTAGAGAGATAACCCAACAGTGCAAAAATCAACACCGCAGCGGCGGCAAAGTAGTGTGCATACTCTGTTGAGGCAATGACTCCCGCTCCCAAGGTGCCGAGCAAAATAGCCAGAAAGGTTCCGGTTTCGACTAACGCGTTACCGGGAACTAACTCTTCCGATTTCAGTTGTTGTGGTAGCAATGCGTATTTGACGGGGCCAAAGAAAGCCGATTGTGTACCCATCAAAAACAGTAAAAACAGTAAAATGCCGTAACTTTGCGTGAGAAAACCGATCGCCCCACCGAGCATGATGACAATTTCTAACAGTTTAACTTTGCGGATATAGCGTGATTTTTCATATTTATCAGCCAGCACTCCAGCTGTAGCTGAAAATAGAAAAAAGGGGAGAATAAATAACCCGGCCGCAAGATTGATGAACAGATTACTGGAGATAGGGAGAGCTTGAGATCCCGCAAAGGCGACAAACAGTAACAAAACATTTTTAAAAATGTTGTCGTTAAATGCCCCAAGAAACTGGGTGATGAAATAAGGTAAAAAACGGCGCTCAGCTAACAGCGCCGTAGTCGAATTCGCCATGTCGTTCATCCATTACCAGTTGGCCAGATAGTGACTAAGAAGGTTATCAATCAACGCATTACCATCGATAGGCTCGTTGGCAAAAAACTTATCATCCACACTCAAGATCGTGATGCCATGTACGCCAGACCACAATACACGGCTGGCTTGCAGCACCTCTTGTTCAGAGCGCAACGGCGCAATCACTTTCAACAAACCTTCTAGCATGCTGGTCATGTTATCAATGCGCTGGGCTTGCCATTCTGGCAAGGTTTCTCCGTTCATATTGTGCTCAAAAATCAGCTGCCAGCGGTAAGGATTCCGTTTGGCAAAATTATGATAGCAATAGGCTAATTGATATAACGCATCTTTGGGGTAGGGGGTTGATTTTACGGCTTTCTGTGCTTCTAAAGCCAACTCATCTAGAGTTTGTGCCACCACATGAAGTAGCAAGAGGTTGTAGTTGCCAAACACGTTGACTAAGGTACTCGGCACGTAACCAATCATGGTCGCGACTTTACGTAAACTCAGTTCATGATAGGAGTGCGTATCGAGAAACTGTTTAACTCTATCTAGGGTGAGAGCTACCAGCTCTTCTCGGGTGTGATCGTTTCGTCTGGCCATGATCTGGATTCAATAATGAACAACGTTCGATAGTCTAAACATCCCCTACGGGAGCGTCAACGCATCGATTTGCAATATTCTGATACATGTCGATAAATGCAAAACGTTTCCATTGCGAGATGAAGTGGCTATAGTGACCGAGTAAAGATAGGTAGGCTTTCGCAAGCCCCATAACATCAAACCCTAAGGAAGTGTATGAAACGTTTGTTTTCGCTTATCGCGTTAATCATGGTTTCGGTGGCGGTCACTCCGATTGCTGAGGCCAAAAAATTTGGTGGCGGTAAATCGTTTGGTAGCAGTTACAAAACTGCACCCGCACCGAAGCAACAAAAAACCGATACTTTAAAAAAGAATGATACGGCTAACCCTGCCAGCTCAACGAAAAAAGGTTTGATGGGCGGCTTGTTAGGTGGCTTGTTGGCGGGTGGTTTACTCGCGGCTTTCTTTGGCGGTGCATTTGAAGGTATCCAGTTCATGGATATTCTGATCATGGGCTTGATCGCATTTGTGATCTTTAAGCTGATGCGCGGCCTACTGGCTTCAAAACAGGGCAGCATGAATCAGTCTCAGCAGCAACCGGCTTTTGGCGGTATGAACCGTACGCCGTTTGAGCAGCCTAATGTGCACAACTTCGAACAGCCACAATCTATGGGTGGTGGTTTTGGTAGCGCAGCGCAAAGTGACATTCCGCATAACTATCCAGCCGGTTTTGATCGTGTGGCGTTTGTCAATGGGGCTCGTGAACACTACCGCATCTTGCAAGGTGCATGGAACCACAATCAACTAGAGACGATTCGTGAATACGTATCACCAAGTTTGTTTGATGATCTCAAAGCCGAGCGTGCGAACTACGAAGGTGAGCAACACACCGATGTGATGTACGTGGACGCTGAAATTGTGCGTGCTGACTACGATGCAAACCGTGCTCAGTTGAGCTTGCAGTTCAGCGGCCGTTACCGTGACGCCGTCGAAGGCATTGAAGAGAACATCGAGGACGTATGGCACTTAGAGCGTGACCTTACTGTTCCTAATGCACCTTGGTTGATCGTTGGCATTCAAGGCTAGTTGATCGACATCCACGGATTTGCATCATGGTAGAGAACACCCAGTCTTGGCTGGGTGTTTTTCTATCTTCAGAAGAAGTGATGCTGTAATTCCATACCTGAAATGATCAGGCGTTTGGGTATATACTCGCGGCACTCAACATTGCACAAAAGGAAAGTGACGTGGCTCAATTCAAACATCAACAACTCAGCCAAGCCGAGCAAGATAAACTCGATGCCGCAGTGTTTCGTCAACTGTTGCAACATCTGGATCAGAACAAAGACGTACAGAACATCGATTTGATGATTTTGGCAGGCTTCTGTCGTAACTGTTTCTGTAAATGGTATGCCGCTGAAGCGCAGAAAGAGGGGTTAGATCTGGATATTGATGATGCCCGTGAGCGTGTATATGGCATGACTTACGATGAGTGGAAAGCGAACCACCAACCGCCAGCGACACCTGAACAGTTAGCCGCTTTTGAAGCGAAAAATAAGCAGTGATTGTAGAGAAAAACAAAACGCGCCAACGTTGTGGCGCGTTTTAGTGTGAAATCTTTTGCGGTTAGGCAAGTTGCGATTATTGCTTGCTGAGCACGTAAAACTCGGCCAGCTCACCATCGATTTGTTGACCATGCATATCCAGATGAGTCAGCGTATTTTCACCCACAAGATACTGTCTGCCTGTTTGGTCGCCAGATTGTAAGGTTACGATGCTGCCCGTTTCATCCCAAGTAAACGTGCCTTCAGAAACGAAAGGTTCACCCTCTTTGTCGAGATACTGTTCCGTTAATTTGTAAGTACCATCGCTGTTGATCGTCAGTTCAGTTTCAATGCCACCACAGTCAGCGCAAGGCAGGGTACCTTGATAGATGCCAGCCCAATCTAGGCTGTTTTGTGCATTATGTGCCGCATCGACACTGTCGGTTGACGCTTGAGCTGCTGATTGCTCTACAGGTTGCGCTGCAACGTCAACGATCTTTTCTACTTCCACTTTTGCGTCTTGTTGGTTGTCGCATCCGACAAGAATGAGAGTCAGCGCGCTCAGGGCAAAAATACTTTTTTTCATCATAAATCCTTGGTTAAGAAATGTTGACCATCAGAAACTCGGTCACTATGAACTCGCGCCGTTAAGTCTGGGTCAAACGCGCGTCATTTTAGCGACAACTTTTGTGTGATCTAGCTCAATAAAAGTGACATTTCCCAACAGATAATAAAACGTCTCACGCTTTCGATTTAAGGCGCTGGTTTGGTGAATGTTGCCACGTTTAATGATTTGACGAACGGTAAAAAAAAGCCCTCATCTTTGAGGGCTTTAAACCGATTATTTCTCGTCATCCGGCAGTTTGACGTTGAGTTCGAGCACCGAAATATCATCGTCTTTATGCTCGAAGGAGAGCTCAACCATTGAAGGGTCAATCGCGACATACTTGGCAATCACCTTCAAGATGTCTTCTTTGAGCTGTGGCAAGTAGCTCGGTGCCGGATCGTTTTGGCTGCGACGCTCGGCAACGATGATTTGCAAACGCTCTTTGGCAACGCTCGCGGAAGTCTTCTTCTGTGGGCGGAAAAATTCCAGCAATGACATAGCGTTAACCTCCGAATAAGCGTTTGAAAATACCTTTCTTCGCTTCAGTCAGGAAACGAAACTCGACTTGTTCACCCAGTAGACGAGAAACGGTATCTTGGTACGCTTGTCCTGCATCTGACTGGTCATCAAAAATCACTGGAACCCCTTTGTTAGAGGCATTCAGTACGGCCTGACTTTCTGGGATCACGCCAAGCAGCGGTACATGCAGAATTTCTTCGACGTCTTGTACACTTAACATTTCACCTTGAGTCACCCGCGCTGGGTTGTAACGCGTCAGCAGTAGATGTTGCTTGATCGGTGCTTGACCTTGTTCTGCACGCAGAGATTTAGAATCAAGAATGCCGAGAATACGGTCAGAATCGCGCACTGATGAGACTTCTGGGTTGGTGGTGACAATCGCTTCATCGGCGTAGTACAGCGCCATCAAGGCACCTTGCTCGATACCCGCAGGAGAGTCACAAATGATGAAGTCAAACCCCATTTCTTTGAGATCATTAAGTACACGCTGTACACCATCTTTGGTCAGCGCATCTTTATCACGGGTTTGAGAGGCTGGCAGAATGAACAGGTTTTCGTTGCGTTTGTCTTTAATCAAGGCTTGGTTGAGCGTTGCTTCACCGTTGATGACATTGACAAAATCGTATACCACGCGGCGCTCACAGCCCATGATTAAATCGAGATTACGCAGACCGATATCAAAATCGATCACTGCGGTTTTTTTGCCTCGCAGTGCGAGACCTGAAGCAATAGCAGCACTGGAGGTGGTTTTGCCAACCCCGCCTTTTCCTGACGTGACGACAATAATGCGCGACATGTTATATTTTCCTTTCAATCTTAAATCGTGAGCGTTTCGAGGTAGAGTGATTCGTCAGTCATACTGAGCATCACCCTCTGTTGCCAAAACTGACTTTCAATTTGGTCACTCAACCAATAATGGCCGGCGATAGAAATCAGTTCCGCTTGCAAATCATGACAAATAATTCGTGCTTCTCTTTGGCCACTTGCTCCCGCAATCGCTCGGCCACGTAACGTGCCATAAATATGGATCGAACCATCGGCAATCACTTCGGCTCCCGCGCTCACATGGCTTAAAATCACCAAATCACCATCTTTGGCATAGACCTGTTGGCCCGAACGCACTGGGGTTCGTACCACTTTGGTGGGGGCCATTTTGGCTGGGGCTTGAGTAGGGGAGTTGGTTGCGGTCATTACCGCAAAACCCGCTTCGGCAGCGAGATTCTGGCTACGTTTGTCTTTACATCCTGTGACACCAACTGGAATTAAACCCGCTTGGCGGACCCCTTGCTTTAATGCGGGGTAGTCAAGATCACCCTCAACTTTCGCCACATTCAGCACCACGGGGGCATGGGCAAAAAAAGCCGGAGCTTGCGCGACCTTTTCTTGAAGAAATTGAACAGTTTGTTCAATTTGGTTGTCAGAAAGGTGTAACACCGACAAAGTAAAGCTACTACCTTTCAGGTCAGGGTTTTTCGACATGGTAACGTTGACCTCAATAAACTCTATGCCTTGCGGAGAGAGCATTGGCTGAGAACAGGGCTGTCATGTTATATTCAGCGCCAAAGCACAGCAAGTTCTCTTGCGGTGAAATAAGTGATTTGGCATCAATTTTGGTCAAAGTTAACTGAATTAAGACAAAACGCCCTAAGTGGTCAATCATCTAATTAAAAGGCTTGGCATGCTTTGCTCGATTTATAAAAGTCCTAAAAAAGAAGGCACTTATCTGTATATTCCGAAACGGGACGATTTTTCACAGGTTCCTGACACCTTGAAACAAATGTTTGGTAAACCTATTTTTGTCATGTTGGTCAATCTTGAGCAGCGTCAGTTGGCGCAGGTTAATGTGGATAAAGTGAAAGCTTCACTGCAAGAGCAGGGCTTCTTTTTACAGCTACCACCGCCACCAGAAAACTTGCTAGAACAACATAAGGAGCGCAAAGCGCACCAAACTCCCTGATGAAGATGGCTCAAGGAGGGCATCTTGAAAAAATTATTATCGATAGTATTGGGCTTGACCTTGTCAGCACCAGTGCTCGCCAATGAAGTCAGTTTTGAACAATATGTGGAAAGCTTAAAACAGCAGGGACGTCAGGAGGGAATTTCTGATCGCGTTCTTGAGGCGGCTTTTCGAAATGTTGAATACAAACCCCGTGCGGTGGTGGCAGATAAAAACCAACCAGAGAAAAAACTGACGTTGGATGAATATATTCCACGCGCAGTGCCGGAGTGGAAAGTTAAACAAGCTCAAGCTTTGTATGAAAAGCATTATGATGAATTGCAGCGCATTGGGCAGCAATACGGCGTGCAACCCAGATTTATAGTGGCGTTGTGGGGTGTCGAGAGTAATTTCGGTGCGCTGACGGGTAACTTTAGTGTGATTGATGCTTTATCGACGCTGGCCTATGAAGGTCGCCGAGAAGAGTTTTTCCGTAAAGAAACCATGGCCGCTTTGCAAATTTTAGAACAAGGCCATATTGCACCTGAAGCCATGAAAGGCTCTTGGGCGGGGGCGATGGGTCAATGTCAATTTATGCCAAGTTCATTTTTGAATTTTGCTGCAGATGGCAACGGCGATGGCAAAAAAGACATTTGGGGAACGCGTTCAGACGTGTTTGCCTCCACGGCGAACTATCTTAGCCAGTCAGGATGGGATGACAAATATACTTGGGGACGCCAAGTAAAAATCCCTCAAGGCTTTGACCATAATTTAGAAGGGCGCCAGCCAGAAAAAGGCAAAACACTGCAAGAGTGGGGCAAACTGGGCGTAACGCGTTATGACGGTAAGCCACTGCCGGTGCTTTCTGACGACATGAAAGCGTGGCTCATCATGCCTGATGATGAAGCGGGGCGTATTTATCTTGTTTACAACAACTACAATGTGTTGATGAAGTGGAACCGCTCATATTACTTCGCTCTTGCGGTTAGCCATTTGGCGGATCGGATCAAGTTCTGATTTCTGCATACCCAACGGGAGGGCTCTAATGTGAGCCCTCTGTTTTTTCAGTTCATAGCCATAATTGATGGTGGGGATATTTCTTCTATGGGGATAGAGTTTGCTTGCTGAACGTGCCAGTCAAATGGCTTTATTTGCGGTGTTAATTCAACATCAAAGTTTCACCGCCGCCGCGCATGCGCTGGGGGTGTCGGTTTCTCATGTCAGTAAACAGCTCGCCGCGTTAGAAGCGTCACTCGGGGTAAAGTTGGTGCAGCGCACCACGCGCAGTTTCACTCTGACCGATGCCGGAAATCTCTTCTACTCTCAGTGCCGTGAGCTGCTGACGATTGTGACCAATGCACAAAGTGAAATGGAAGATCAGCGTGATGAAGTGGCAGGGCTGATCCGGCTGGGTTTATCGCAATCGTTCGGTACTTTGCATGTGTTGCCGGCCTTGGAGCAACTTCGCCAGCAATACCCAGAATTGAAAGTCGAAGTACATCTGTTTGACCATAAAGTCGATATGCTCAAAGAAGGGCTTGATTTGTGGATCACCAGTAATGAACAACTGCCAGAAGGGTATGTGGCGCAACGCATTGCAGATTGTCGTTTTGTGGTTGCTGCATCAGCAGAATATTTGTTGCGCTATGGTGCACCGACTCAACCTGTAGAATTGATGGAGCATAACTGCTTGATTTATCGAAGTTGGGAGCGTGATTACACTCGCTGGTCATTCAGTCGGGACGGGCAAAGTCAAACCGTTAAAGTCTCAGGCAATTATTCAGTCGATTTGGCGGAAGCGGTGCGCGATGCCGCAGTGGCAGGATGGGGCATCGCCTACTTAGCGACGTATTTATTGCGTGATGAATTTCGCACAGGGCAGTTAATTCAACTGTTACCAGAATGGTGTGCCAACCAGCAAATGCCGTTTTATGCGGTGTATCCAAGCCGTCAACATATGCCGAAAAAGACTTCGGCGGTCATCGAGTTCATCAAAGATACGCTAGGTAATCCTTGTTATTGGGATTCACGCTTACAACCTTATGTGCGCTTTACCGCGGGATAAGACGTAATCGATTGTTGCTGATTTTCAAAAGATATTTTCCAAATGGAAAAGATGGGTTTTAGGCAAACGTTTAGTTTTAATAAAATCATCAAGTTATGAAAATTCGCACTTTACGCTCCCGTTCGGTAATGAGTGATTAACAAACTCGCCTTGCGCATACGATTTCCTTCACTAAAATCGCCGCCTTTCCTGTTCTATTCACATTTTAGGCGGCGTTATGTCATCACTTCTTGGTATGGGCGCAATTTTGCTGGTTGCGTGGCTACTTTCTACCAATAGAAAAAATATCAACTTGCGTACAGTTTCCTTAGCGTTGCTGTTACAAATCTTTTTCGCGTTATTGGTGCTGTATGTACCTGCAGGTAAAGATGCACTGAATGGCGTGACGGGGGCGGTGTCACAACTGATCAACTACGGACAAGATGGGATTGGTTTTGTGTTTGGTGGCCTCGCTAATGGCAGCGTGGGTTTCGTGTTTGCGATCAATGTCCTCGGCATCATCATTTTCTTCTCAGCATTGATTTCTGGCCTTTACCATCTAGGCATTATGCCGAAAGTGATTAACCTCATCGGTGGTGGTTTACAGAAATTGCTTGGCACAGGCCGTGCGGAATCCCTTTCCGCCACCGCAAACATTTTCGTGGGTATGATTGAAGCGCCGCTGGTGGTAAAACCTTATCTCCATAAAATGACGGATTCGCAATTCTTTGCAGTGATGACGGGCGGCTTAGCGTCGGTTGCTGGCGGTACTTTGGTTGGTTATGCCTCTTTAGGTGTGGAATTGAACTATCTGATCGCGGCGGCTTTCATGTCTGCCCCTGCGGGTCTCTTGATGGCAAAAATCATGTTGCCAGAAACCGAACACGTCGATGCCGCGATTGCGCAAGATGAGTTGGATCTGCCGAAATCCACTAACGTCGTCGAAGCGATTGCGGATGGCGCGATGTCTGGTGTGAAAATTGCTGTTGCGGTGGGCGCGACTTTGCTGGCCTTCGTGAGTGTGATTGCTCTGCTAAATGGCTTGTTAGGCTGGGTTGGTGGCTGGTTTGGCATCGAACTGAGCTTTGAGCTGATCATGGGTTATGTTTTCGCTCCGGTGGCGTGGCTGATTGGTATTCCATGGCATGAAGCGATCACCGCAGGTTCGCTGATTGGTAATAAAGTCGTCGTGAACGAGTTTGTGGCTTTCATTCAACTCATCGAAGTGAAGCAGCAGTTGAGTGCGCACTCACAAGCGATCATCACTTTTGCTCTGTGTGGCTTTGCGAATATTTCAACCATGGCGATTTTGATTGGTGGCTTAGGCAGTTTGGTACCTGAACGTCGTGCCTTTATTTCACAATATGGTTTCCGCGCGATTGGTGCGGGCGTGTTGGCTAACCTGATGAGCGCATCGATCGCTGGGGTGATTTTATCACTGTGATCGCAGATTGATGGATTGAGGCCAGCGTGTATGCTGGCCTTTTTTTTATGCGCGTTTTGAGCAAGGCTAATCGGCATATTTCGATTCGTGAATCGCGCCGAAAAAGTATTGAAAGCGATGTTTCATCGCGTTGTGCGCAGTGACACTGTGCCGAGAATCGTAAACTATTCAGGCGATTAACATGCAAAACTTTCACTCTAGAGTATTAGTTATAGGCGATATCATCTAATACAGGAGAGAAACATGAAGCGCTATTGTTTAGCGGCAGTGATTGCCGCCAGCTTGGGAGTAAGCTACTCCGCACAAGCTTACAATTGTGCTGGCGTGCCAGTGTGGGATAGCAACACCGTGTATGTCGGCAGCGACAAAGTTCAAAAAACCAACACCGCTTACCAAGCGCGTTACTGGACTCAGGGTAACGATCCGGCAACGCATTCTGGCCCATGGGATGCATGGCAAGCTCTTGGGCAATGTGACGGGGGAAGCAATAATCCTCCTCAAGTGTCCATTCAATCGCCGCTCAATAATGCCAAGATCCCACAAGGCTCCGTCGTCGGATTGCAAGCCAATGCCTTAGATAGCGATGGCAGCATCTCCCAAGTAGAATTCTTAGTGGGTACTCAGCGTATCGCTATTGATCAACAAGCCCCATATCAAGTGGATTGGACGGCAACGCTAGGAGCCACTTCAGTGACCGCGATTGCGACCGATAACCAAGGCGCAACATCAAGCAGCACCGTGAACATCAGCGTAACGCCTACTGGTAACCCAGTCCCACCAACCGTGACGTTGACTAGCCCAATGGGCAGTGAACAGTTAACCGTGGGCGATGTTTTAGCCGTAGCCGCCAATGCCACTGACAGTGATGGCACTGTCAACGCTGTTGAATTTTATGTCGATGGTCAACTTGTTGTGACGGATAGCTCTGAGCCTTACCAGTTTAATTGGAATGCCGTTGTCGGCAGCCACACCTTTAAAGCCAAAGCGATTGATAACGACAACCAATCTACCGTGAGTCAAGAAGTGACTTTAACGGTCAGCAGTGGTTCCAATGCAGGGTGTGCAGGTCTTCCGGTTTATTCTGCGGGAACGGCCTATTCGGCAGGGCAGTTGGTACAAAACAAGAACCAAAAATACCGTTGTGATATTGCAGGTTGGTGTTCTTCCAGCTCTGGCTGGGCGTATGAACCTGGAGTAGGGAGTTATTGGAAAGAGGCGTGGAGTGGCTTAGGTGCTTGTTCAACGCCACCAGCGGTGACATTAACTAACCCAACCGCGAACCAAGTGATTCTTGCGGGGTCAACCGTCAGTGTGGCGGCGCAAGCCAGTGATGCCGATGGCTCGGTCACGCAAGTGGAATTTTTTGCAGGCAACAACAGCTTAGGCGTGGTGACTCAAGCGCCTTATGCGGTCAATTGGCTAGCAACCACAACGGGGAATCAAACCTTGAAAGCTGTGGCGACCGACAACGACAGTAACACCAGTGAAAGCGCAGTCAGCGTGACGGTGAGCGATCAAGATCTGGTGGTTTCACTGACGTCACCGACGTCTGGCCAAACTGTCGGTTTAGGTAAACCTGTTAATATTGCCGCTGATGCGACTTCACTGACTAACAACGTGGCGAAAGTGGAATTTGTGATCAACGGCGCGGTGGTTGCGACCGATACCACGGAGCCTTTTGCTTACAGTTGGACGCCGAGTGCCATCGGTAACTATACCGTCGCGGCAAAAGCGACCGATGCAGCCGGAACGAGCGTGACGTCTTCAGCCGCCGCAATCAGTGTTGTAGAACAAACGCAGAAGAAACATCGCTTAATTGGTTATTGGCATAACTTCGTCAATGGTGCGGGTTGTCCAATCCGCCTTGCAGATATGTCACAAGCGTGGGATGTGGTTGACATTGCCTTTGCTGAAAACGATCGCAACAGTACAGGTACGGTGCACTTCAACCTGTATGCCGGCGATATTTACAGCAGTTGCCCTGCGCTCGATCCCGCGCAATTTAAGCAAGATATGAAAGCGCTGCAGGCGAAAGGCAAAGTGTTTGTGCTCTCGCTTGGTGGTGCGGAAGGCACAATCACTCTCAATAATGATCAAGATGAAGCCAACTTTGTGAACAGCTTAACGGCATTGATCAAAGAGTGGGGCTTCGATGGATTAGACGTGGATCTTGAAAGCGGCTCGAACCTTGTTCATGGCTCACAAATTCAAGCGCGTTTAGGCCGAGCATTGAAGCAAATCGAGAAAAACATCGGTGGTGATATGTTCCTCACTATGGCGCCTGAACATCCTTATGTACAAGGTGGAATGGTGGCTTACAGCGGTATTTGGGGCGCTTACATTCCGGTGATCAATGAAGTGCGCGATACACTCGATATTCTGCATGTTCAGCTCTACAACAATGGTGGCTTACCTAATCCGTATACTCCGGGGGCAGCACCAGAAGGTTCGGTGGATATGATGGTTGCCCAGTCAAAAATGTTGATTGAAGGTTTCACCTTGGCCAACGGTACACGCTTTGAACCACTGCGTGATGACCAAGTAGCGATTGGTTTACCCTCAGGCCCAAGCTCGGCAAACTCAGGCCAAGCACCAACTCAAAATATCCTTGATGCGTTGGATTGTTTAACCAAAGGAACCCGTTGTGGCACCATTAAACCAGCCTTTGCCTATCCTAATTATGCGGGGGTGATGACGTGGTCAATCAACTGGGATCAACATGATGGCTTTAATTTCTCCAAACCGGTTGGGGACAAACTTAGCCAGATGAATGGTCAGTAAATAGCGCTGTTTATTTCGCTGATAATGCCGATCACCCCAGCCATGCTGGGGTGATTTTTTATGGTTTGTTGAGTACATGGATGAAAGGTAAACACGTTGATTGAAATTGGTGAAGAGTCACCGCGAGTGGTTTTGTTATTTGTTGGACACTAAATCACATAAGCACGCTTTTCGTAGCACGTATATGATGCGGATCAATATCTCATACCCCAAAAGGGGTAGGATGATCGCATATTTCAAAATGTAAAAGGATATGTCAGCGTATGTCGTTCAAAAAAAGGTATGTTGCACTGCTTGTTGTCATCGGGGTGGCAATTGGCTGGGCCACTTTGGGTGGTAGTGCTGCTGTGATGCATTACACCTCAAGCACAGAGTTTTGCCTCTCCTGCCACACTATGGAGACCCCTTATAAGGAGTATCAAGGTTCTGTTCACTTTTCTAATGCGAAAGGCATCCGTGCTGAGTGTGCTGATTGCCATATTCCTAGTGATCCGGTCGATTACCTCATCACAAAAGTGCGTGCTTCCAAAGATATCTACCATGAATTTGTCACCGGTAAGATTGGCACACCGGAGAAGTATGAAGCTCATCGCCAAGAGTTAGCCGAAACCGTATGGGAGCAAATGCGCGCCAATGATTCGGCGACGTGTCGCTCTTGTCATGATTTTGATGCGATGGAGCCGTTTGAGCAGTCACCGGAGTCGGTGAAAATGCACGACTACGCGAAAGCCAACAATCAAACCTGTATTGATTGCCACAAAGGGGTTGCACACTTTGCGCCTGAAGCTGAACTCGATAGCAAAGCGTTTGAAACCTTGATGGCGTTTACTGAAAAAACGGCCGCAGATGCACAACGGGTTTATCCAGTCACTGCAATTACTATGGGTGAATTGGGTACGATCAACCCAACGACTGCTCTGGATGTCGTGAGTACCAATGGCAACGAGCGTACCGTGCAAATTAACGCTTACCAAATGAAAGGTGCCGAACAAGTTCTGTATATGGGCGATGGGCAACGCGCGGTAGTGGCTACATTAACGGAGCAAGGCCAGCAAGCGCTGCAAGCACAAGACTACAAAACCGATGCTTATGGTAACCAGTGGCGTGCGGTGAGCTTGACGGCGAAAATCACTTCCCCAGTGGTGGATAGCTTAGAGCCGGTTTGGTCTTACGCAGAACAGCTCGATAACGTGTATTGTGCAACGTGCCATGCCAAGATCCCGTCCAATCACTTTACGGTGAATGCTTGGGGGCCAGTGGCGAAAAGTATGGGAGAACGGACAGACATTTCTGCCGAGAACCTAGAAATTCTCACCAAGTTCTTCCAACACCACGCCAAAGATGTGGTTGGTCACTGAGTACAAGTAGAGGGATAACGTTATGACTAAAATCACCCGCCGTGGATTTTTAAAAGGCACTGGTATGGCTGCTGGTGCAATGGCTTTCACTTCATTCTCGCCACTCTCGGTTGCCAGTGATAATGCGCGTGGCAAAGGCGTGTTAACGGCTGGACGTATGGGGCCACTTCTCTGTGAAGTGCAAGATGGCAAAATGGTGGCGACCAAAAATGCGTTGGCACAAACCGTACCGAACAGCTTGCAATCGACAGGCCCTGATCAGGTGTATACCCAAGCGCGGGTTAAATACCCTATGGTTCGCAAAGGCTTTCTCGCGAACCCTGCCGCGCCGAAAGGAGTACGTGGCAGTGATGAGTTTGTCCGCGTATCGTGGGATGACGCGTATCGCTTAATCCATGAGCAGCATATGCGCATTCGCAAAACCTATGGTCCAGCCTCGGTGTTTGCTGGCTCTTATGGTTGGCGCTCCAGTGGCGTGCTGCATAAAGCTCAAACTTTATTGCAACGCTATATGAGTATGGCGGGCGGCTATTCAGGCCACTTGGGCGATTACTCAACTGGCGCGGCGCAAATCATCATGCCACACGTGGTCGGTTCGATTGAAGTATACGAGCAACAAACCACTTATCCCGTAGTGTTAGAGCACAGTGATGTGGTGGTTCTGTGGGGCTTAAACCCGATCAACACATTGAAAATTGCGTGGAGCTCGACCGATTGCGCAGGCCTTGAATTCTTCCATCAATTGAAAAAATCCGGCAAAACCATTATCGGTATTGATCCGATCCGCTCCGAAACCATCGAGTTTTTCGGTGAGCAAGCCCAATGGATTGCCCCACACCCGATGACGGATGTGGCGATGATGATGGGGATCGCCCACTCACTGATCAAACAAGGTAAGCATGATAAAGCCTTCTTGGATAAATACACCGTAGGCTACGATCGCTTTGAAGCGTATCTACTGGGTAAAGAAGATGGCGTTGAAAAATCCGCGCAATGGGCAGAAGGCATCTGTGGCGTACCAGCCAAGCAACTAGAAATGCTGGCTGAGATTTTCAGCAATCATCGCACCATGCTAATGGCAGGCTGGGGTATGCAGCGTCAGCAATATGGTGAGCAGCGTCACTGGATGGTGGTGACGTTAGCGGCGATGTTGGGACAAATCGGCTTGCCGGGCGGTGGTTTTGGTTTCTCCTACCATTACTCGAATGGGGGTAACCCCGCGCGTGACGCGGGTGTGCTGCCTGCGATTTCGGCTGCCATTGGTGGTGGATCTTCAGCGGGGAATGATTGGGCGATTTCGGGGGCGACGCAAAGTTTCCCAGTCGCGCGTATTGTTGAAGCGTTAGAGCATCCGGGCGCGACCTATCAACACAATGGTCACACGCTGACCTTCCCTGAGATCAAGATGATCTGGTGGGCGGGTGGTGCCAACTTTACTCACCACCAAGACACCAATCGTCTGATCAAAGCGTGGCAGAAGCCTGAACTGATTGTGATTTCTGAGCCGTATTGGACAGCAGCGGCGAAGCATGCCGATATCGTACTGCCGATCACCACAACGTTTGAGCGTAATGACTTGACCATGACAGGTGACTACAGTAACCAACACTTGGTGCCGATGAAACAGGTGGTGGAGCCACAAGGCGAAGCGCGTAACGACTTTGATGTGTTTGCCGATATGGCGGAAATGATCCGTCCCGGAGGCCGTGATGTGTTTACTGAGGGCAAAACCGAGATGGAATGGTTGTACGGTTTCTACAAAACCGCGCAGAAGAGCGGCCGTGCAGCACGAGTGGCGATGCCAAACTTCAGTAAATTCTGGGAAGATAACCAGCTGATTGAAATGAAGTGGAACGCGAAAAATGCTCAGTTTGTGCGTTACGCCGATTTTCGCGCTGATCCGATCCTCAATCCATTAGGTACACCGAGCGGCAAGATTGAGATTTACTCTAAGACTCTGGCGGGCTTTAATTTGCCTGATTGTCCAGCCCATCCAACCTGGTTGGCTCCTGATGAATTTACCGGTAATGCGAAGCAGGGCGAGTTGCAATTAATGACGGCGCACGCGGCGCACCGTCTACACAGTCAATTCAACTACGCTAAATTGCGTGAAGAGTATGCGATTGCTAACCGGGAGCCGATCTGGATTCATCCAGAAGATGCGGCATCACGCGGCATTCAAACGGGCGATTTGGTTCGTGCCTATAACCAGCGTGGCCAAGTGTTAGTCGGGGCTTTGATTACAGATCGCATCAAACAAGGCTCAGTCTGTATTCACGAAGGCGGCTGGCCGGATCTGGATGCACAAAGCGGCTTATGTAAGAACGGTGGTGCGAATGTGCTGACTTCAGACATTCCGACTTCTCGTTTGGCCAACGGCTGTGCGGCGAACTCTTCTTTGGTGCGTATTGAAAAATACACCGGACCTGCGTTGGAGCTCACCGCATTCATGCCACCGAAAAATGGCTAACCGCGACGAAAAACGGTAATAGAAAGCCGAGGCAAATGCCTCGGCTTTTTTGTCTTAAGGAGGAACGTCGAATTACCGTTCAGTATGGAACTGCTCACACGCCATCATGGTGTTTTCAATCAAGCTTGCGACGGTCATAGGTCCGACACCACCGGGTACTGGTGTGATAAAGCTTGCTCGCGTGCGGGCAACATCGTATTCCACATCGCCAACCAGTTTGCCTGTATCTAAGCGGTTAATGCCGACATCGACCACAATCGCGCCTTCTTTAATCCATGCTCCCGGAATAAAGTTGGGTTTACCGACCGCAACCACCAAGACATCCGCTTGGCGAATATGGCCTTCGAGATCTTGAGTAAAGCGGTGGCAAGTGGTAGTAGTGCAACCTGCCAGTAACAGCTCTAACGTCATAGGGCGACCAACAATGTTGGAGGCACCCACAATCACCGCATGTTTACCGCGCAAGGGAATGTTGTAACGATCGAGCAGAGTAATGATGCCTTTGGGCGTGCAAGAGCGCAGTTTCGGAATGCGCTGCGCCAAACGGCCAACGTTGTAAGGGTGGAAACCATCCACATCTTTCTCAGGGTGAATACTCTCCAACACTTTGGTGGTATCAATACCTGCAGGCAAAGGCAGTTGCACCAAAATGCCATCGATTTGTGGATCGTTATTGAGTTCTTCAACCAGTGACAGCAAGGTTTCTTCACTCGCGGTGGCGGGTAAATCGAAAGATTTGGAGACAAACCCGACTTCTTCGCAAGCACGGCGTTTACTGCCGACATACACTTGTGAAGCAGGATCTTCGCCCACCAACACAACCGCCAGTCCTGGGGCTCGTAACCCAGCTTGAACCCGAGCTTTAACACGGGCTGCCACTTCTGAGCGCACCGTTTGCGAAATCAGCGTTCCATCAATATTTTGAGCAGTCATGACTTTCCTTACAGGTTTGGAGCGAAAATTTTTGCGCGCATTGTCGCAGATATTTTTGATAACATCCACAGGCAAACGTTTGCTTTGTTCTGTTTTTCGGCAGTTGAGATGGGATCGGTAAAATATTGCTCATTCGAAACAGAAAGTTAGACAAAGACGTTGATCTAGCCCGTTTAACTCGTATAATCCTCACCCTGTAGCGCGCCCTTAGCTCAGTTGGATAGAGCACGTGCCTTCTAAGCATGTGGTCACAGGTTCGAATCCTGTAGGGCGTGCCATTATTCTAAGCGCCAGCAAGTGAATTCTTGCTGGCGTTTTTTCATTTCTGCGGTTTTATTTCTCTGCTGTGAGCGAGTACGCGAAGAGTGGAATAGCAGGATGGTGACTATCCAATGTATTCAAAATAGGTAGGATGTGGCACTGAAAAGCTAAGGAATGAAATGGCAGCCACTCCTCAATAGAATAACTGCCACTTAGATTAGAACTTCACTTGGTAGTTCAGGGTATAAGTACGGCCACGGCCTTTGTAGTCATACGCCGCAGCATCGTAGTGAGCTGAGTATTCAATCTGCGCACGTTGCCCCCAAATGGTGGTGTAGTCGTGGTCAAATAGGTTGAGCACACCAAAACCGAGACTGCCCACTGGCAATTGGTAGCTACCGACTAAGTCAAAGATGGTGTAACCATCCAGTTTATTCTGTTTGTCATCTTTGTAGTCAAACATGGTTTGGCTCTGTAATTTAACCGCCAGATCCGCGTCATACCAACCCGCCCAAGCACTGGCTTTTGATGTGCTGGCGTTATTAGCGGCCATATCTGCCCAGCCGTTATCACCTTTGACTTCCGAGATCACATAGTGGCCTGACGCACCCAATTGAACATTGGTGTGTACCCAGTAAGATGCCATAGCCTCAAGGCCGTAAACGCGTTTCTTATCTTCCACTTCTTCAATCAATAAAGTTTGCTTGTTGTAAGAAACGGATTTATCCGAGGTGGAATAGTAGGCCGCGGTTTGCAGGTTGAAACTGTCTTTTTCTAAACGGTAGCCCAACTCAAAGCTGTTGGTTTTAATGCCTGACATCTTAGAGCTATCAACATTGATACTGTCTTGCAACGTCCAATGGTTACCGACCAGTTTATAATTGCCTTGACCATAGTATTTCGCAGGGTCAGCCAGATCGAAACCTTGTGAGAAGTTAGCCCACACTTGCGAGTGATTATTGAGATGATAAAGCGTGCCCAAGTTGAACAGACCCACGTTGTAGTCAGTTTCGCCTCCCGGTACGGCATCGGCAGAAGTGCCTTTACCTTCAGCGATGTTCTTCTGCTGCTGGTAGCCCACGAAGTCATCGATTTTATTGACCATATGCTGGTAACGGAAGCCACCTTCGACTGACCAGTCGTCAGTGATGTCGTAACCTGCTTGAACAAAACCGGCGACAGAACCTACTTTAATCCCTGGGTAACGGCCCACTTGCGCGTAAGTACGGTTGATGAGGTTTCCTGAGTTGTTGGCGATGGTTTTGTCATACTGCGCTTGGTTGCTGTCTAACTGATCTTGATAAGCATCAATCCCATACACCAGATTCAGTTTGTCAAAATTCTTCGCCAAAGCGGCCTTGAGTGAGATGACATCCGTGATCTGTTGGCCAGAAGACTGGTAGTAAGGGGTATAGGTTTGATCTTCTTTACGGTAGGAGGCTTCCGCAATCAGTTGGTGATTCAAGAACTCATCATTGACGTAAGACGCACTCAGCATCATGCGTTCTGTGCCGTGTTCGCGGTCTGAGTCAAAGCCGTTTCTTACGTCCACAAACTTGTTATTAACGATGTACAGGCCGTAAGGGGAGTCTTGCTGGCTATCATAGTATTGCGCCAACAGGTTGAGTTTTTGGGTTTCAGAAATATTCACACCCACCGTCGTCATCAAATCAACGGTTTGGTTGAATTGCAGAGAGCCTTGTGAAATGTCGGGTGTGACGATATCGCCGTTGGCATCAAAGAAACCTTGGGTTTCGGTATACACCACAGAAGCGCGGGCTTGAACTTTATCGTTGCCGCCAGAGATGGATTGGCCGACTTTGTAGTCAAAATCTTCACCAGAATTAAAACCAGACTTTGCGCCGATGTAAGATTCAAATTCGAGCTCTTGGCTTGTCGCTTTCTTGGTGATGATGTTGATGACACCGCCCGATGCGCCCGCACCGTAGATAGACGTTGCACCAGAAAGCACTTCGATACGTTCAATGTTAAACGGGTCGATCGAGTCCATGTGGCGGCTGATTTGACGCGAAGATTCGAGGGATACGCCATCGATCATCACCAGCATTTTGCGTCCACGCAGATTTTGGCCGTAGTTGGTTCGTGCGCCTGAGCTGACATCCAGTGATGGAATGGCGGAAGCGAGGATCTCACCTAAGGTTTTACCACCACGATATTCTTGTTCGATCTGTTCTGAATCGATGTACCAAACGGTTCCAGGGATATCACTGATCGCTTTCGGGGTGCGGCTTGAAACCACCACCATTTCGTCAAACATGGTCTGCTCTTCTGCAACCACAGGAGTGGTAAGGAGGGCACTGGTGACGGCAATTGCAGCTGCTGACAGTGACAGAGGGGTGGACTTGAGCAAATTTCCTTTTGTAGATTTCATTTTCTTCTCTATATGTATGTAAAAATAAGCCCTTAGGCCACTTGGGTGTTTGGGGCTGATTGAAATGCCACTCACCTTTGGAGTGAGTGACAAAAAAGTGAGCTTAAGCGACCAATTTCTTCGCGATGGCGCTAGGTGATAGCCAATCAATCATTCCTTTTCCGTAGTCGATATCGAAAATAGTTTGTCCCGCAAGGCGATTGATGATGCGTGCACTGCGCCACGCCATAAGGCTAAGCTGCGGCTCGGCAATCCCGTGGCTATGCATCCCCGCATTCACGGCGAAGATCTTGTTACGTTGTTGTCCTTCCCACTTAAGCTCAAAATCTGGGGTCATTTGGTAGCGGTTGTGCTCATCAAGATCGAGCAGCGGCAGAATCGTGTTCAAACAGGCGGGATAGGGCGCTTCAAAGCCCGTCGCTAAAATGACGATGTCTGCTTCGTACGTTTCTAAACACTGCCCTAGTGCATTGTTGGCGGTCAGTTTGAACGCACTGCCTTGTACACTCATTTGAGTTAAGGATCGGTGTGGTAGCAGCCTTACCCATTTGTCTTCCTTGAGTACATCGAATCGGTGGTAAAGCTCTTGATAAATGGTTAACAAGGCTTTCTGTGTTACCCCATCCGAAGTGAGTTTCTGGTTTGCCACCTCTTTACGTTTGACGCTCGGTGACAAATGAAAGAAAGCATCCACGTAATCGGGCGCGAAAAACTCATTGGTAAACGCGGCTTCATCGAGAGGTTGATAATTGGCGCGGCGAGATAGCCAGTCGAGTGACTTGGGTTTGCCCCATTTCTGCTGCAAAGCGTTAATGAAAATATCTGCACCGCTTTGCCCGCCACCGATGATCAGCACACGTTTGCCAGTGAAGTTTCGCTCTTGCAGCCCTACGTCCGCGGCATGGAACACGCGCTCACCAAGGTGGGCTTTGGCGCATTCGGGTACTGAAGGAACCTTGCCTGTGCCAATGCAGAGATTTTTCGCTTGGTAGGTGCCTTGATGGGTGTGCAGCGTGAATGCCTCACCGGTGTATTCCACCTGTTCAACTCGGGTTGAAAACTGAACGTTATCCAACTGATGAGCTACCCAAGCGAGGTAGTCCGAAAACTCGTGACGGCTGATGCATTTGAGCTCAGCAGACAAGAAACGATAAAACTTTTTGTTCTTCACCAGATAAGAGATGAAGGAGTAGCGACTTTCTGGATGCACCGCGCTCACCAAGTCCTTCAAAAACATGGTTTGCATGTGGGTGTTATCAAGCAGTAACCCTGGGTGCCAAGAAAAATGGTCACGGCTTTCAAAAAAGCGTGCGGAAATTTGCGGTTTGTCCGCCAGTAGGGCAGCAATGCTAAGGTTAAATGGACCGACGCCGACACCGGCGAAATCAAGTTTGGCGTTGTTAGTGTGTTCCATAAGAGCAATCCTTTTCTTTGGGTAATGTCGGCTTCGTTAACACTAAAATTATGGTTATGTGGTTAGTTAGCCTTGGTGTTCCAGTGTTTTGGTCAATGGGTTGTTGAGCATGTCATCCATGTCAGGCAGCATCCTTGATGCGCTTGCATCTGTACTATGGCGAAACTTGGCTAAGTTCAGCCCGATCCGTAAAATTCTCGGCTTAAACAGATCAAACTGTTCAAACCTTGGTTGGTACTCTTGATGGGCGGCCATGTAAGCTTGCAGCCGCTCCCCGAGCAGGCGGTAAAACTGCGGCTCGGAGAAGCCCAATTTGGCCACTAAGGGCGAAATAAAACGTAACGTGGTAACAAAATGCCCGGTTTGTAAGTCATGAATAATCAGGTGTTCTGGCAGGCGAACGGTGACTTTTTTCACGCTGTCATCCAGTGACGCTTGTTCTGGATACTCACTGCTGACTAAGCGCATATCGCCTTGGAAATCCTTGAGCAGAATGCGTTTCGGGGCGTGGTTCTCCAGCACTAAAGTGACGTTCTGCCCATGCGCAATCAGCGAGACACCGTATTTACACAGCAGGTGGTAATAGGGGATGACCACCGCATCAAACAGTTTGCTGAGCCAAACTTCGAGGGTTAACCCAGAGGCTTGAACGTATTCTGCAATCAGTGGTTGACCTTGATTGTCACTTTCCATCAGTGCCGCCATTAAGATGGCGCTTTCACCGGCTTTTAATTTGGAAGCCGCCGATTCACGCCAAATCACCCCGAGCAGCTCGTGGTAGCGATAGGGTGCATTGGGCAGCAGAGCGTAGTCCGCTTGGGCGGCGAAGGCGGCTGCGGGTTCTTGCAACACTTCGGCCTGTTTCGCGATAAGCAGGGGTTCAGACTTAAAGACCTGATCGATCCAGTCAGAAGCCGTAGGGCCGGCCAAAATGTAGCGCCCCGGAATCCCTCGGTAGCAGGAGGTATTCATTACAGTGAGCGGCAATTTGATGTCGTAACTCGCTGGGCGAGTGACATTACTTAATGTGCGCAGCGACAGTTGAGGCAAGAAGTGATCGCCAAACTCGCCTAAATACACCAACTGCTTAGTCGCGATTTCACGTACAAACAGCAGTGCCAGTTTATTGCTCCACTGCCAAGGATGAACCGGAACATAACGATACCCATGTAGTTCAAGTTGATAGGAAGCCAATAAACTGTCCATCTGCTTGATTTCATCGGGCGTGATGGCACTTTGCAGTAAGGCTTGCCATGTGACTTCATCGTTGGTGGCGAGCTGCAAAATCGAGTGATGAACCGCGACCCAACCCAGTTGGAAAGCGCGTTCCGCTTCTGGTGCATACCGCTTTAAATCATCACTGCCCCAACCGCGGCGGCCTTTGTTGAACACAAATTTCGGATGTCCATCAAAGTAGGTTTGCTGTTGCTCGCACGGCAGCATGGCCAGATCTCGTGCCGTCATGGTTTGCTTGCGCTGCATCAGCTTGCAATCACCGAGTAAGGTGGCATTGAGATCTTCGAGATGTTCGGCGAAGGCGTCATCCGGCATCTTGAGCAGAGGTTGCAGATCGCGCATCAATAGTGCAGCGGAAATCGGCTGCTCCGCCTCTATTTCGGCATGGCGAGTAATGGAAGTCGGGTCAATCATGACCTGCCCCCAAATATTCTCTTCGCCAGCAAAGCAATAACGTGTGCCATTTTCTAAGTTGAGCTGATAACCCTGTGCGGTTGGCTCAAATTGAAACGCTTGCTCGTAAGCGAACTCACTGAGGATTTTGCCCACCATCTTCTGATTGGCGACAGCCCAGTAACGATGTAGCGCTAACTGATCCATTACCATCGCTCCGCAAAAAATTGCTCACGATTTAGCATCAACAATGCCGAGCGTTTATGGGGGAAGTTGAACTCAAAACACTTGCGGTAACCCAGTGGCAAGATGCGATTAAATAAGCGTTCATTGTCAGAACGAGGCTCAAGCACAACGCGGTTGGTGCGAACATCGTCAATAAACAAGTAGTGGCTGATGGCGCGCATCCAAGCATTGAAAAATTTAGGGCCGCGGAAGGCTTGCTCGCCAACGAGCAAATGGATACCACGGTCATAATTCTCTACCGCGTAGTACGGGCTGAGTCGATCTTCAGCAACCCAATAGGCTTCCACATAACCAAATGGTTCACCGTTAAATTCGCCAATCAGCGGAATGATGTGTGGATCAGCAAGGCGCTGCTCAAGAAATTCGGCGAGTTTTTCCTCACTCCATGCTTGTTCCCAAAAGTGCGCCACGCGAGGGTCGTTCATCCAGCGTGTGAAGCGTTGCAGATCTTTATCCAGCTCAATCACTCGGAAACTGACGTTCAACTCGGCATCAAAATCATACCTTTGGTACACCTGGCCTTGCGGCATAGGCGGACGTAAAGGGTGATGTCGGTACTGGTTGTTGGACTGAATAAGCTGCAGTGGGAAACTGCCTGATGGTTTGTGTTGGTGCCAAGCGAGTGGCAATTGGTAAAAAGCGCAGCGAGATACCTTTTGATCAATCAAAGGTAAGAGTTGCTCAATCCAGGTTTGAATCTCAGAGTCACGAGCCACCACTTTCAGCGCTTCAATCTGTTTATCTTGGCTGAGCAACTGGTCAATTTCGCGCACGAGCTGCGGGGCAATTTCAGAACAAACCAAATCACTGGCGTGCAGGGTCAATTCAATAACCGGTTGAGGTTCGGTGCTAAAAATAAAGGTATTAAACTTAGACATGAGCAATTTCCTCAATACGAGCCAGAGGGTTAGGTAAATCGAAATAGATCACAGCCGGATCAGGAATGGAGTTTTCATTAAAGTTTTGTAAGTAACAGAAAAAGTTACCTTTACAGCACAGCGCCTCACTGGTCAGTACATAGCGTAGGCAGAGATCATCCTTCACTCCGCTTTGCAGTAGAACGTTGAGGTTGTGATACAGAATCTCGATGAGCTCACTCTCTTCCACATCCAAATTCGCGCAGATCGCAGAAATCAGATTGAAGGTGGAGTTGATGATGAGGTAGTAAGCGAAGTAGCGGCGTACTTTGTCTTGGTTCCAGTAGTTTTCGAGCGCTTCTTTTTGATCGCCAAGTTGTTCGCCAAACAGCTTAAATGCCAAATCGGTATAGCCCGTACCTTGGCAGTCGCGATAGTACATCCCCACCGGGCAGCCTTGCTCTAACTGCATGACGATATTTTGCTGGTGGGCTAAAAACACAATCCCCAAATTGGCCTGCAAGTGGAATAAAGGCACAACGGCATGGCGGCAATAAGCATCAAACCATAGGCTGGCTGCTTGGTGCGAAGAAAGGTGTTGTTGTGTGGCGTAATGCTGAATGCGCGCAGCCACAAGGCTACTGCCACCATATGGGTTTTGTTGGGTAAGCGTTGCCAATACCACGGCTTCTTCTGCCTGATTATCCATCAATGGATTGTCTCGAAATGCCACAAGACTCTCGTCAATGATTTTGCCATTTAGATCTTTCAGTCCGATATAGGCAGGTTCTTGCATCAACTGGAAACCTTGTCCGTTACCGAGCTGTTGTGCCAGTTTTGGGTGCTGGAACAGATCATTGAGTCTTGTTCCGCGAATCACTTCTTTCAGTGACAGGTTACGGATGGAATTGGTGAGTTTGACACTGAGCGAAAACTTGAGCATGTAAGGCAAACCCGGCGCGTAAAGTGAGCGCGTGGACGAGGTTGGATACCAAGTTGCACCGAGTTGGCCTAGATTCTGGATTTGCTTGGTGGCGAGGTAGCCTTTAATGGATGGGTTCTCTGTCATGACATACCATTGCCATGGATGTACGGGAAGCAGCCCATGACCTTGTTGCTGCGCACTCTGCAAAGCGTCAACTAATTTGGGATCGTGCGCGACGAGTGCTTCAAATCGCTGGTTGAAATGAATGTCAGCAGAGCTACCGCTAGTGAGAAGTGATTGTTCGACGCTAAGCCAGAAGAGTTTGAATTGACCACCGAGTTCGGGTGAGTAGAGTTTGGCATCGCTCAAACTAAATTGTTCACGGCTTTTGGGGGCAGGGTGGAAAGAGTGGCCGATCAATAACCCCTGTTCTGCGGTTTTAAAATCCAGTTGTTCGGTAAATAACTGCTGTTGATAGGGAGAGTGTTCGATGGCCTGTTCAGTGTTGCGATGACTTTCTAGAACTCGTTGAGTGAAAATGGTTTTTTGCGCTTCGCTGACGATGCCGACGAGTGCAGGCTCGTTAACTATGTGTTCAATGAGCTGTTCAACACTCAGCGTTTTAATGCTGTCTTGCGTATGCAAAAGAGCAGGTAGGCAATATTCATGGCTCCCAAGGGAAGAAAAATAACTGAGAGGGATAGTAATGGAGTCTGAGTTTGTCAGAGGGAGTCGATAAACACGTTTGCCATCTTCACCACAAAGTAGTTGGACTGATTGACTCTCACGGGCTAATGAATTGAGAAAACACGCGATAGAAGGTTCATTTTTGTTGGCCCAATCATTTGATTTTTCTAGGTTAATCCGCTCGTTGTTGCGATGCATTCCGTTTCTCGCCATCTTATTAATCAAAATGTGTGGTAATGCTAATTATTATCATTTGCATGATCAATAGGTTTTTGTAGATTTGTGCGAATTTTTTGTTAAAAAGGTAATTGAATAATTAAATCAATTCGTTAGATGTATATTGAGAAAGCAGGGAATGAGGAAGAGCAGATAAGGCTAACGGCGTAGCCTTCTAGAAGATCGCATACGGTTAACGTCTCATCAGATACAGGAAGTAACCCCCACCAATGAGTGAAGCGAGCAGACCAGCCGGGAATTGCCAAGGGAACCAGAGATTACGTCCAACCCAATCCGCCAGCACCATCACGATTGCGCCGAGCAAAGCGGCGGTAAGCATTTGTGCACGCGGTTGGTATTGGTGTAGCGAACGTGCCATATGGGGTGCTAGTAAGCCGATAAAACTTAAAGGGCCAATCACTATGGTGCAGAGTGTGGTGAGTGCAGCAACAAGCAGCAGCAAGACCAAGCGAACTTGAGTGGCGTTCATGCCGAGGCTTTGGGCGGCCACTTCGCCCAATTCGATAATCGCAACCCATCGTTCGAGCAACAGTGCCACACTAGCGACTAGCCCAACGCCTATCGCCAGTAAATAGATATCGGCAGTGGCAACCAAATAGGTGGAGCCCGAAAGCCAAGTGAGTAGCGCCGTGGCGTTGTCATGTCCTGAGCTCATCACAACACGCAGCAGGGCATCCAGCCCCGCGCTCAAGGCTATCCCCGTCAATAAGGTTTGGCTTGGTGAAAAATTGTGTTTGCGCCCGATAAACCAAATCAAAGAAGTGACTGCCAGCGCGCCTAATGTCCCTAACAGCATCTGTTCATCACGCTCAATCGAGATACCGAATGTACTGCCGAGCACAATGGCCAGTGCAGCTCCGGAGCTAAGCCCGAGCACTTCTGGGCTTGCCATAGGATTATTGGACAGGCGTTGAATGAGGGTACCCGCTAATGCTAGCCCGATTCCCGCAAGGAGTGCGGTGAGCACACGGGGAGCGCGAAGCTCCAACAGCGTTGGATTAAGGGTTAGGTTCCAGCCCGTTTGCCCTTGCCCGAACACTAATGCGCACAGGGTTACTACGCTAAGTAGGCTCAGCATAATGAAGAAAACTCGCGCGGTACTGACTTTTCGATAATGCTCAACCGGCTCTTCACGAGCCCGAAGTTCGGAAAGCAGTTTAGTGCGTTGCAGTAGCCACAATAGGAAAGGCGCACCGAGTAAGGCCGTCATCGCACCAGTGGGCAGCAGTTCTCCCCCCACGCCAGAGAAAGGTTGAATGGTTAAATCGACAACCAACAGCATCAGTGCGCCAATCACGCCACTACTCAGCAATTGGGCGGTGAGTTGCCGGATGCCGAGCAATCGTGCGATGGCTGGAGCGACGATTCCAATAAAACCGATCAAGCCCACTTCACTGACCACTGCCGCGGTAATGAATATAGCCAACCCAAGACAGAGTAGTTTGATCTGCTTGATGTTGACACCTAAAGACGAAGCCACGCCATCCCCAAATTGCAGCGCGGACAGTGGGCGTTGCAGCATCAGTAATAGTAGTGTTGGGAGAGTGATTAAAGGCAGTAGAACTTGCGTGCTATTCCAACCATTTTGGTTGAGTGCTCCCGCTCCCCAAACAAAAATACTGGTGAGCTTTTGCTCGTGCAGCATCAGCAGCATGGTATTGAGTGAGCCCAAGAAGAGGCTAACTACCATGCCCGCTAAGATCATGTGCAGTGGAGCAAAACCACGGCTGGCACTGAGCAAAAACACCAACCCAGTTGCGAAGCAGCCACCTAAAAATGCAGGTATGAAGTTAGGTATCGCCAACCCTGTTGGAAGCAGCAGCAAACTCAGTACCATGCCGAGCTCAGCCCCTGTTGCCACCCCAAGTGTGGTTGGTGACGCTATCGGGTTACGCAGTACAAATTGCATGACACACCCAGCTACTGCGAGGGCAAAGCCACACAGCAGCGCAACACAAAGCCGCGGCAGATAAGTCAGGTAGGTGATCACATGCTGATAGTTGCTCTGGTCAAAGTGCCACACGGTATCCCAAATGAGACTAATACCTTGTGAATAAGGTGCTGTCGTCTGCAGCAAAACGGCAATCAGACAGAAAACCACAACCAAAAGCAGAGTGCTTGTAGGGAGTTTCATTTTGTTGGGGTGGGGAAGGTTCACAGTATTGATCATTGTGCGATTAACTGCTCTGTTATGTGGTCACTAAAACGCTGCGCAGCAATAAGGCCACCGAAAGTCCAGATGGGGGGAAGTTCATAAACCGCATTTTCGCGCGTAAACGCCATGACCTGCCATAGCGGAGACGTTTGTAGTACTTGGCGATCTTGTGGTTTGAGTGGGCCAAACAGCATCACATTACTTTGTTGATGCTCGGCGAGCTTTTCTAAGCCCGTGGTGGTAAATCCCCATACATTGCTTTGCTCATGCCAGCTATTGCGGAGTCCCATAGCGGTGATCGTTGCGTCCGCTAGTGAGCCTTGACCATGAATACGCAAGGTTTTGTCGTTAATAAAACGTACGAATAGAAGGCTTTTGATTGTTGGGGCTTGTGCGCGAATTTTCTCGCCATTGGTTGTCAGTTTGGCTTGGGTTTGCGTAATCACTTGTTCTGCTTGCTGCTCTTTACCGAACAATTGGCCTAAAGAACGAGTGATGGGCTCGGCTACCTTAAGCGGCTGTTTTTGTTCATTGTAGAGAGTTAAAACCACCACAGGCGCGATTTTATTGAGGGACTCATAAGCGGCCGCCATCTGCTGACTCATCAAAATGACATCGGGTTTGAGTTCACTCAGTAGTTCGATGTTGGGTTCACGTCTTGAACCGACATTAGTTACGGTGGGATTCAGTGCAGGCTCAACCACCCATTCTTGATAGCCTTTGGCATCCGCTACACCTTGTAGCTCCACACCTAAACTGAGCACGGTTTCGGCTAACGTCCAATCAAGCGCGACCACTTTCTTTGGTGGCGCTGAGAAAGATGCGCTGCCCATTTCATGTTGAATGTCTAAGGCGTATGCATGAACTGCCAACATGGAAACTAGCAGGGTGATAAACGTCTTCACAACAGAATCCTTTTCTACGTTGTTTAAGGGATATAACTAATGGCTTGCCCTGTGCGTGGGTGAGGAAAGAGCGCCAGTTCCATGCCATAGATCTGCATCAAAGTATCGTGATTCATTAACTGTTCTGGTGTGCCTTGTGCGATGACTCGGCCGGAATGAAGAGCGATAAGATGATCACTGAACTTGGCGGCCATGTTCACATCGTGGAGCACCATGATCACCGTGAGCGCTAAGCTTTGGTTCAGTTCGCGGATCAGGGCCAACAACTCATGTTGATGCGCTATATCAAGGGCTGAAGTAGGCTCATCAAGCAAGAGGGTTTTACTTTGCTGGGCGAGTAACATGGCAACCCAAGCCCGCTGCCTTTCTCCGCCTGAGAGGGTGGCAACAAAACGATCTGAAAATTCACTCAAGCCCACTTTGGTCATTGCTTCATCCACAATGGCGTAGTCTCGCGCATCGTAACGCCCTAAAGCCCCTTTCCACGGGTAGCGGCCAAAACAAACCAACTCGCGCACCGTAACCCCAGCCGTCAGTGGTGGGTGTTGGGGCAAATAAGCCACTTGGTGAGCAAACTCGATATTACTCAGGTCATGGACAGGCTGGTTACCATAGAAAACGTGGCCTGAAGTGGGCTTATTTTGTCTGCTGAGCAGTTTAATGAGGGTAGATTTACCACAGCCGTTATGACCGAGTAGAGTCGTGACCTTGCCAGACTCGAAGGTCAGATTAGTGGTTGAGAGAATAGGCTTCTCATCAATGCTAAATGTGGCGTCGACAAGTCGAAACATAATGTAATGGAAAGTTGATTTATTGGTTACAAGCAGGTTATGTTAACACGGTAAAATATAAATGATAATTGTTTTTATTGTCATTGTGCGTAACTGGAACATCAAAATGATGGCCTAATCTGACTTAGCAATAGCGACGATCACTATGTTTCTTTTGAAAAAACGGTCTTCCCAATTGGGGGTGATTGGTTTGGCAGCAGCGTTAATGGGGATTGGCCAAAACGGACTTTTGGTTTCACTGCCTTTTTTGGTTGAACAGTCGGCATTTGACCTTCCCACATGGTCTATTTTGATCGCACTCGGCAGTTTTTTGTTTTTGCCTTCTGCGCCATTTTGGGGGCGAGTTAGCGACCAACATGGCCCCAAGCATGTGGTAATTCAGGCTCTCGCAGGTATGGCGGTGAGCTTTTCCTTGTTGGCTCTGTTTGCTATGGCCAGTCGAGATTACCCATCAATGGTGGTGTTGTGCTTGATTGGGTTGGCCGTGGCTCGAATAATTTATGGCTGTACAGTGTCGGGAATGGTACCTGCTAGCCAGCACTGGGCGATCGTGTTGTGTGGTGAGCAACATCGGTTACAAGCCATCACGTCCGTCAGCATCGGGTTGAGTGTGGGGCGTTTGATTGGCCCCGTTATTTCGCTGTTAGCGCTGAAAGTGTCACCATTCGCGCCCTTATTCATGATGGTGCTGCTACCGATGGTCGCTCTGGTAGGTACCTGCTTCCTGCCCACACCACAGCTTTCCTCTCCAGAGAATCGTTCTCGCTCTTCGTTGCCTTGGTTGCCAAGTCGCCGTTTGTGGCGTTTTCTCGCCAGTGGATTACTGTTGTGTACGGCCATTTCATTACTGCAATACAGTTTTTCACCGCTGCTCAGCGCACTGACCGATTGGCCGACGAGCCGCATTAGTGATGCGATTGGGCTGCTTCTCACCATCAGCGCAGCTTGTACTTTTGTGACTCAAGTGATGGTGATTAAGAAAAAGAAATTGTCAGCAGAGCAGATGTATCGCTTTGGGGCTGGGCTGTTGGTCGTGGGTTTGGCTTTATTTTTAGTCACCCATGTCTGGGTGTTAGCCTTGGCGATGGTATTAACGGCATGCGGTGCGGCGTTGCTTGTTCCTGCTTATACCACTGCGGCAACGGGTCAATATTCGGATGCACCAGGAGCGGTTGCGGGTTACATTTCCATGTCACACACCATCGGCTATGGTTTAGCGTCTTTGTTGGCCTTTAGTGCAACGCTTTCGCCACATTATCCGATTTACTTGTGTGTATTCTTCGCGTTGATCATTGTATGGACAGCCTTTGCGCCTGCACCATCCAAGCCAGTCCACGCTGAAAGTAGCTCTTAACTCTTTCGTTTAATTTTTATTGTCGGGATGTCTTGGGCAGTCCCGACAGAGTTTGCGACCTTGGCACTTATACACCAAGCAACAACTGGTTCGAACGTGAGAGAGAGTCTGAGTCTCAGGGCTGTAACTTAAGGATTGCGCTAACTTGGTGGGTAAACCACAGGCTTCTAGCCATAAATGAGCTTTTGCCAATAGCTCCTGCTCAGAAAGATGAGGGTAAAACGCCTGAAATCGGGTTAAGCAACCCAACACACTGTCTGCAAAAAGATGATGGGTGAACCCCGGCCGGATGCGCGTCCAATCTTCCATTTCGAGACGAAAATATTCGAACAGCTCGACCAACTCTTTGCCAGCCTGAATAATCAGATCGCGCTCGGATCCTTCATGATATTTCAATGAGTTGAAATGAAAACCACTCACAAAGGTTGTTTGAACATTTTGCGCGATGGAAGATAACTGCGGTAAGCCACGGCAAGCATAAATCGCCACAAAAGCCACATAGATGGGCTGCCAGCACAGCAGTGTCCAAGTGCGCGTTAACCAGTAGGCAGCTCCCGCTTCTGGATGAGCTTCTTGCAGATTCCGATAGAGAGTTTGAATACGCTCAGAGCATGCGTGATCCCATTGGATCACAGGATCTGCTTGAGCGGAATCTGATGCCCATTGACCGTTGAGATAAGGCGTGATTTTGCGGCAGTGTTCAAAGAGTTCGGCGAAGAAAGAAGGTTCGGTCATGAGATCGGAATCAGGTAATGCATGAATGTGGGCAGCTTAAAGAAAGATGTCATTTGTTGCAATTAATTCTCATTAACTTGATGGTTGGCGGTAAAGTGTTGCATGAAAATGAACACAGGCTGTGCGACCTCTCGGTTTTTTTTATGCCCCCTATTTACAAAGACATCAGGTGGTGCAAGGATCCGCGTGCTCAGGGAGAGGGAAGTCCAAACTAGATATCACCGTCCTGCCGTATTACCCAATATATTCAACCGCTTATCCGCATTTTTAGTTGATTAAAAATCGTCATCTGTTGTCGATTTTTTTGCACTGAAAATGCAGGGAGACTACCCATGAAACGCATCCCCGCATTGGACAGTATTCGAGGACTCTTGTTGGTGTTAATCACCTTCAACCATCTCATCTGGTACAGCGGCGGTACAACCATTCTGCAAATCTTTACGCATGAGCCTATCGGTGTATTTGGTGCAGCAGAGGGTTTTATTTTTATGTCGGGATTACTGGCTGGTATGGTTTATAGCCGCCGCGAGTATTCTGACCGTCAGGCGACCAATAAAGTGTGGCATCGTGCTTTTACGATCTACAAATACCATATGGCCGCACTCTTTATCGCCATGCTCTGGTTTTTATTGGGCAGCCACTATTTTGCCGAGCAAGTGACCGTGTTTGGTGGCAGCTTTAGCAATCTGCCTAACATGCCATTCATGACCATGTTGATGAGTTTCTTGCTACTCAATAAACCCGCTTATTTGGAAATTTTACCGCTGTATATTATGTATATGCTGGTATTTCCTCTGGCTCTGTATGGGTTTCGTCGTGGCTATCTCAAATGGGTACTCGCGCTGAGTGTGGTGGTATGGGCAAGCAGTGGTTGGATTCAATCCTCAATGCTAACCCCCATGTTTAAGTCGCTTTCGGCGGAATACATTCCTGAGCTGGGTTACTTTGATCCGTTTGCTTGGCAACTGCTGTTTTTCTTTGGTGGCGCGCTAGGCTACAGCAAGCGTCAAGGTGATTTGGTTTGGTATCATCCTAAATTAACGTGGCTGTGTGCTGTCATCGCTTTGCTTATCTTTATGGCTTACCGCGATCTTTTAACACCACTTGGTATTACTAAGAAGATGGTGTACGCGGCTTCAAGTAAGCCAGAGCTTGGCTGGTTACGTGTACTGAGCTTGAGTGTGTGGATCTACTTAATTTCTGTTGTGATCCGCTTTTTCCCGACTGCATTAGTGTATGAGCCACTGAGTTATCTTGGTCGTCATTCATTACAAGTTTTTACTTGGCAAACCGTGTTGATTTTTATCACCGCACCTTGGCTTCTGACTACGCGTGAATCGATATGGCACACACCGATCATCCTGCTGCTCTGCACGACATTGTGGATTCCGGCTTGGTTACAAGTACAACGTAAAGATAAATTGATGAATTTTTCATCGGCGGTAGTGACGGCGTTATCTTTGTTGTTGGTGGCGAGCACGACGTTTGTGGCTTTTCCTGAGCCACCCAAAAGTGACATTGTGGCGATCAGTGATGAAGTGGTCGGCACACCTTTAGCCAGTGGCGAAGCTCCGAGTACGGAGCTGTTGAATGAACCCTCCACGGGTGATGAAACACCGTTAAACTAGCGGAAGACTCTCGGCGGCCTTAGTGATTGTCACTATCGATGCGGATCACCACCGCATCTGGCCGCCAATATTCAAACTCTGCATCCATTAAGTGCCCTTCTTGCTGATAATTGATTCGGCAAATTTTCAACACAGGCTGACCTGCTGCTAAATTCAGAGCTTTCGCCACATGGCTAGGCGCTGAAGTAGGGATCACTTCAAATATCGAACGGCAGGTTTGGTAGCCGTACTTTTCACGATACAGCGCGGTGAGCGACTGGCTTAAATCACATTGTAAGATGTGTGGAAACAGTGCCGCTTTCAGTAAGTTTTCGACAAACAGTACGGCACGCCCGTCAATGCAGCGTAAACGTTCAATAATATGAATGGGCGTGATGTGCTGGATGGTCAAGGCTTTGGCGTATTCACCACTGGCCATCTCACTGCGTGTGCTAATAACCCGAGTGGTTGCGTGGCGATGTTGCTCATGAATCATCTGGTGGAAATGGCAACGCGAGAGTGGGTTGTAGACAATACGATCAGGTGAAACAAACCAACCCCGCCGCTCTTCACGATAAATCAATCCTTCAGTTTCCAGTGCAATTAAGGCGTCCTTTAAAGTAATACGCGTGGTGCTGAAGAGTTCGCTGAGCTCGCGTTCGGAAGGCAGTTTTTGTCCTTGAGACAGTACGCCATCCGCAATTTGTTGGCGCAAACTGGAAGTAATTCGACTTAATTGGGTCGAGCCCGATTTTCTCATCTTCTGATCTAGTCCAATGGCATGATGTGTATTGAGCATAGTGGATGCAGATAACAGATTGATGACAAAGAGACAGGATGATAACGGTGGCAAAGTAACCAAAATGTCATCAAAAGCGAGCAAAAGTGTCAAATAACTGCTGATAAATCGTCACATTCGCGGCTTAAGGTAACGATTAGAACTTACTGACCTAGTCCAGAAGGATGGAGACAATGAAAACGTTACTGAGCCGTTCAATACTACTTTCTACAAGCCTGATGATGGGTATTTCAGCCAGTGTCATGGCAAAAGATGCCGATTTGAATTCTTTGATTGAAGCTGCGCAAAAAGAAGGTGCAGTTTACAGCGTCGGTATGCCAGACAGTTGGGCGAACTGGAAAGACACTTGGGTTGATCTGCAAGCCAAATATGGTGTGAAGCACCAAGATACCGATATGAGTTCGGCGCAAGAGATCGCTAAATTTGAAGCGGAGAAGAAAAACGCGACCGCTGACATTGGCGATGTGGGGTTTGCTTTTGCGCGCGTTGCGGTAGAGAAAGGGGTGACTCAAGCGTACAAGCCGTCAACATGGGATGAAATTCCAGCGTGGGCGAAAGATAAAGAAGGTCACTGGGCATTGGCGTACACAGGAACCATCGCTTTCATCACCAATACTCAGTTAGTGAAGCAAGTGCCGCAAACGTGGGATGATTTGCTCAAAGGGGATTACAAAGTCGCCGTCGGCGATGTCGGTGTGGCGGCTCAAGCCAATAATGCGGTGCTTGCTGCCGCTTTTGCCAAAGGTGGGAACGAGGCAAACTTACAACCCGCGCTCGATTTTTTTGCTGAATTAGCTAAGCAAAAGCGCCTTTCATTTACCGATCCGAGCATCGCAAATCTGGAAAAAGGTGAAGTTGAAGTCGCAATTCTGTGGGATTTCAATGCACTAAGCTATCGTGATCAAATTGACCGTGAACGCTTTGCCGTTTCAATTCCTCAAGACGGCTCAGTGATCTCCGGCTATACCACCATCATCAATAAATTTGCGAAAAACCCTAACGCAGCGAAATTAGCGCGTGAGTACATTTTTAGTGACCAAGGCCAAATTAACCTAGCGCAAGGCTACGCTCGCCCTATCCGCAACACGGTTGAATTGCCAGAAGCGGTACGAGCTAAATTGTTGGCGAATGACCAATACCGCAATGTGCACCCTGTGACAGATTTTACCGCATGGGAAAAATCGGCACGTAAACTGCCTCGTCAGTGGCAGGAATCGGTTCTGATCCATCAACAATAAGAGCTTGTTATGAGTCATAAAGTCATCCTCGTTGTTCTGGATGGACTCAACTATCAAGTAGCCCAACACTGTTTGGGCTACTTGCAAGCTTTGGTTGAGCAGCAAAGAGCAGCGCTTTATCTCGTCGAAAGTGAATTACCCTCGTTATCTCGTCCTTTATACGAGTGTTTATTAACGGGAGTTCGCCCAACCGATAGCGGTATCATCAGCAATCAAGTGGTTCGCCGCTCGCATCATGAGTCAATTTTCAGTCTCGCGAGAGCCCAAAATAAAGTGACGGCCGCCGCCGCTTATCATTGGGTCAGTGAGCTCTATAACCGTGCGCCCTACGACCCCATTCGTGATCGCTTTACGCAAGACACATCACTCAATATCCAACATGGTTGTTTTTATCATTGGGACCATTATCCAGACGAAGCGTTATTGCTTGATGGAGAGTGGTTACGTCGTCAGCATGATCCGGATTTTCTGTTACTACACCCGATGAATATTGATGATGCCGGGCATCAGTTCGGCTTAGATTCAGCACAGTACCGTAACAGCGCAAGAAAAATGGACTCGTTATTAGGTCGCTATATTGAGCAGTGGCTCAATGCAGGCTACCAACTGCTGATCACCAGTGACCACGGCATGAATCAAGATTGCTCACACGGTGGAACCTTGAATGAAGAACGTCAAGTCCCCCTTTATTTGTTAGGCAGCCAATTCAGCTTGCTACCCGCCACTGTCAAACAAACCGAGATCTGTGGCTTGGTTTGTGAGCTATTGGGATTGGCGCATAACAAACCTTGGCCTAAGGGAGTGTTACAGCCATGAAAGGATCGATGAGCATGACTAAGACCTCCCAAATGGTGGAAGCCAAACCGAACACGGCACTCAAGGTGATGCAGCATCGCTTACTGCCCGCTGTATGGTTATTACCGTTTGTGGCGCTGTTTTTTTTATTTCAGTTAGCGCCTATGTTGTGGGTGTTAGTGAACAGCTTTTTGGCGCAAGGTGAGTGGGGATTGGACAATTATGTCGAGGTGATGAATTCCGCGTTCATGCGTCAAGCCTTTACCAATAGTTTGTGGTTGTCACTTTGGTCGGCAGTGATTGGTTTAGGTTTGGCGGTGCTGTGGGTGGCGGCGTTGCGGCGCGTGAACAGTAAAATTCGCGATGGGGTCATTGCCTTTACCAATATGAGCAGCAACTTTGCCGGAGTGCCGTTGGCATTTGCCTTTATCATTATTTTAGGTACCAATGGCGCCGTCACGCTGATCCTCAAGCAGTATGGTCTGCTAGGGGAGTTTGATCTATATGGCAAGTGGGGACTGCTCGCGATTTATATCTATTTCCAGATCCCGTTAGCCATGTTGTTACTGTACCCAGCGTTTGATGCTTTGGATGATACATGGCAGGAAGCCGCGGCGTTATTGGGTGCTAGCCATCGGCAATATTGGCTGAACGTCGCGCTGCCGGTGTTATCCCCCGCGCTACTGGGTACCTTGATCATTTTAGTGGCCAATGCCATGGGTGCCTACGCCAGCGTGTATGCACTGACATCGGGTAATTACAACCTGATCACCATTCGTATTGCTAGCCTCGTTTCGGGCGATTTATTTCTAGAACCTAACCTCGCCGCCGCGATATCGACCTTGTTGATGGTCATTTTGGCGCTGTTTACGGTCATCAATCAGTGGTTGATCGGCCGCAGTGTAAGGAGAGGTCGCGATGCAGCCTAATGCTTTTCGTCATCGTATGGTGGTGTACGGTTTTGTCACACTGATGTTGGTGCCGATTGTTGCAACCTTTATTTATTCGATCTCAACCCGCTGGGGAGCAACGGTGCTACCCGATGGGTTAACGTTTGATTGGTATATCCGTTTGTTCTCTGATCTGCGTTTTCTCGAAGCTTTTGGGCGCTCTTTATTGGTGAGTTTTGGCGCTTTAGCACTCAGTGTGGCGGTGGTGTTACCCGCGATGTTTGTGGTGTTTTACTATTTCCCCCAATTAGATCGGCTGATGAATCTGCTGATTTTGTTACCCTTTGCGGTGCCGCCTGTCGTGTCATCGGTGGGTCTGTTGCAACTCTACGCCGATAGCCCGATTGCAGGCAGCGCGTGGATTTTGATCGGGACGTATTTCACCATTGCATTGCCGTTTATGTATCGTGCGATTGCCAATAATTTTGCGGCGATTCACTTACAGGATTTGATGGATGCCGCCCATCTGCTCGGTGCCACGACTCGGCAAGCCTTCTTTTTCATCATCGTACCGAATTTGAAGAAAGGGCTCCTTTCTGCGCTATTTTTGTCGTTTTCATTCCTGCTTGGCGAGTTCGTGTTTGCCAATATTTTGGTCGGTACACGCTATGAAACCTTGCAGATTTACCTCTACAACATGCGTCAAACCAGTGGTCATTTCACTTCCGCATTAGTGATGACCTATTTTCTGTTTATTTTTCTACTGACTTGGCTTGCTGCACGCTTGAGCCGAGGAGGACAAGCATGAGTTATGTGAGTGCACACCATCTGACGAAGCAGTTTGCGACGAATACGGTGGTGAATGATGTTTCTTTTCAAATTGAAAAGGGGGAACTGATCACCCTACTTGGCCCCAGTGGCTGTGGAAAGTCCACTTTATTACGCAGCCTAGCGGGGCTTAATCCTCTCGATAAAGGTGAAATCTGGGTGGATGGCGAGAACATGACAGATCAGCCCCCTCAACAGCGTGGAATTGGCATGGTCTTTCAGTCTTACGCTCTGTTTCCCAATATGACGGTAGCGCAGAATATTGGGTTTGGTCTGAAGATGAAAAAAATGCCAACAGCTCAAATAACCAAACAAGTGAAGCAAGTGATTGCGTTGGTTGAGCTACAAGGTAAAGAGCACCAGTACCCGCATCAGTTATCTGGCGGGCAAAAACAGCGGGTTGCTCTAGCGCGGGCTTTAGTCACTCAGCCACGTATTTTGCTACTTGATGAGCCGCTTTCAGCGTTGGATGCCAAAATCCGCAAAAGCCTGCGTCAACAAATCCGACAAATTCAGCAAGAGCTACAGCTGACCACGTTGTTTGTCACCCATGATCAAGAAGAAGCGATGATGATGTCTGACCGAATCTTTCTCATGCACCAAGGAAAAATCGTGCAAACCGGATCGCCGGAGCAGATTTACACTCAACCTGCGAACGAATTTGTCGCCAGTTTTATGGGTCACTATAACGTGGTGGACGCTCAACAAGCGAAAGCACTCCTCAATCTTGATACATCGCTTAAAGTGGCGATTCGCCCTGAGTCGATTTACGTGCGTGAGGCGGGGCGTCATTATGGAGAGCATATTTCTGCACCACAGCCCGCCGTAGTGCTCAACCATCAGTTGTTAGGTAACGTTATTCGTTATCAAGTGCAAGTCGCTGAATGTGAACTGACGGTCGATTTACTTAATCGCTCCTCACAGCGTTTGCTGGCGAAAGGTAGCCAATTAGAATTAATGTTTAATTTAAACGAAGTACAACCGGTGAGTGCCTGAAATGAGCCAACCCCTTTATGTGTTTGATTTGGATGACACCCTGATTGATGGGGACTGCGCGATGATTTGGAATGCGTTTCTTGTTGAGAAAGGCATTGCGACGGAGCGCAATTTTGTAGAAGAAGATAGAAGGCGCATGGCGCTGTATGCGCAAGGCAAGATGGATATGGCGGAATACATTGCTTTTGCGATGCAGCCGTTAGCGCAAGTGCCAAGTACAACCGTACAAGATTGGGTGGAAGAGTGCGTGTCACGCTTAATTGTTCCGAAACAGTTTGCCCAAGCCCGCGAACTGATTGCGCAGTTAAAGCAGCAAGGTCATACCTGCATCATTATTTCCGCTTCGGTTTCTTTCTTAGTGAAAACGGTCGCTCAACGTTTTGGGATTGAACATGCGCTAGGGATTGACCTTGTGAACCACAACGGTTGCTACAGCGGCGACATTGAGGGCGTTGCGAGTTACCGCGAAGGTAAAGTGCTGCGATTGCAGAAGTGGTTATCCGAGCAGGATGCAACCTATCACGACATTCATTTTTATACCGATTCCATCAATGATCTGCCGTTATGTGAGCATGCCGATTTCGCGTATGTGGTTAATCCTTGCCCGCGCTTGAAAGCGCAGGCTGAGCAGCAAGGCTGGCCGATATTAACTTGGGCGGTATAAGGGGTTAGGTTGCCATCCGTCTGCTGATGGGTGGCATATCCACTAACTAAAATAAAGCCACACGCCCACCCCAGCCATTAATGATCCTGCAATCCGATTGAGTAAGCGAACATGGTGAGCTTGGCTTAATAAACGCTTTAACCCTTTTCCACCGGTGGCATACAAACTCATGCTGATAAACTCGGAAAGCAGAATGATGGCAACCAGCAACGTCAGTTGTGGGGCTAGGCTTAATGATTGATCAATAAAAGGGGGCAGCAATGACACCATAAATGCCCAGCCTTTGGGGTTGGCAATCGCCGTCACAAAACCTTGCACTAATAATCCCCAATCGCTGCCTTGGTAGGTCAAGGATTGCTCGAAATTGATGGCGAGTTTGCCGCGTGAGCGCCACATCTGAATGCCAAGATAAATCAGATAGCTGGCCCCAACAATTTTGAACAGGGTAAAAATAGTCGGGTAACGCAACATCACCGCAGCAATCCCAACCACGGCAGAGACAGCCACTAAAGCCACCCCAAGTAGTTCACCGACCATCATCCACAGTGTTCTTCGATAACCCACGCTCATCCCCAAAGTGAGCGCTAAGGTCATATTCATACCTGGAGTAATCGAAACAAAAAAGAAGGTGGGAATAAACAATCCCAAGAGTGCAGTATTCATCCGTTATCTCCCTAGCCAGAGGATTCTTGTGTTAGTTCCATTAACAACAGGTCCACAATATAGGGCGTTTGAACAATGCGCAATCTTCAATTGAATGAGGCACTTTGAAGGATGCAGAATGTAACGTAATGACTTGGATTGGTGAGCAACTATTTGAAAATAGCGGAGGGTTGGGTACGTCGTATCGGACACTGCTGTTTTGCAGATAGTCACCAAGCGGGTTTGATCGCTTGGTGACTGTGCCCTTATCACCTGAAGTGGGAACGTGCTTTCACCTCAATCACAGGGTTTGTCTATGCATCGTTCATAGAGACGGATTCACCTTGTAGAGTGTGAATGGCTTCGAGCACCGTAGGCGGTAGCAAGGCTTTCTCACCCGTTTTAAAGTTAAACATGACCACAGTGGCGCTACCGACCGTAGTCACTTTACCGAGCTTTTGGCTAACAACGTGGTATTCCATCGTAAATCTGTCGCTCTGTACGGATGTAATGCGTGAACCAATCAGCAGAGTATCAGGAAAGGTGACGGGGATTTTATAACGCGCTTGTGTTTCTGATAACACTGGGCCAATTTGGGTGCGTTGCAACTCTTCCATCAGTTTAAGATGAGCGAAGTAATCTATTCGCGCGGTTTCAAAGTAGCGAAAGTAGACCACATTATTGACGTGTTGCAGCGCATCCATCTCCCCCCAAGCGACAGTGATGCTCGTCACGACAGGAAAATCATTTAAAAGCGACTCCATATTTTTCTCTCATGTTGCTATTAGAATAATTATTCTAACCTTTCATGAATATTTAGAGCTTGAGCTTGTTAGCAAAACGTTAAATCTCTCTGCTGTCGATGGTTTCGCTATCCTGAGTCGCTGGGGTTTGAGTGATGCAGTGAGTCGCCAACTGCTGGTAATGTTTTTGCATAACCTGTACGAAATGTTCCGCATCACGAAAGCCGGTTAATGGCTCACCAATCACCACATCGCAGTTGAAAGGGACGAACATCGCTGTACCTTTGGGTAGCGCGCGCCCTAAACCTCGCATGACCACGGGTAATACCGCACGCTCCGGGTGATGTTTGACTAAATGATAAATGCCTTTTTTCAAACCACTCATTATTTCCGGCTCGCCTCGACTCCCTTCTGGGAAAATAATCAGAATATCGCCTTGGTCTAAAGCCTCATGGCAAGCTTGCAGTACCGCGTCACGTTCACTGTTTGAGGGGGAGCGACGGATCGGAATGATGCCAATAATATTCAGAGATAACCAAGCCACAAAGGGATTCACCAGAAAATAATCCGCTGCAGCGACAGGACGCACTCGGTGAATTAAATGCAGCGGAAACAGAGCCATAAGTACGAGTGTATCTAAATGACTATTATGATTTGCGGCAATCACCATTGGACCTTGAGTAGGGAGATTTTGGTGTTGCAAAATATTGAGCCCTAAACCAATAAAAACGAGGGGTTTAACGATCAATAGGAAAAACAGCACTTTCAGAATACGCGCCATATAAGCCTCAGTAATAGAGATAATAGAGGTAGTGGAAAAACAGCGGAGCAGTAAACATCAAGCTATCGACCCTGTCCAAAATGCCTCCGTGGCCCGGAATAAACTGGCTGGTGTCTTTGATACGCAAATCGCGCTTGACTGAAGAAATCACCAAATCGCCAATAAATCCACTTAAAGCAATGATGACGCCGCCGACTAACCCTTGCTCTGCGGTCAGTGGCGTTAAATAAGGCGCTGCAAAATATGAAGCCGTAACCACGGTCAATGTGCCGCCGATAAAGCCTTGCCAAGTTTTATTCGGGCTGACTTTCGGAACGATCTTATGTTTACCCAAACTTTTTCCCCATACGTATTGGGCAACATCATTGAACTGAGTCATCACTAATAAAAACAGCAACATACCCAGTGAACCTGCATCTGGGTTTAAGCTTGGTAACACCAATAGGTATGCCATATGGCTGATACAAAATACCGTCAACATCATTGCCCAGTGAATAATGCCTGCCGAGCGAATAAAGCCTTTAGTATCTCCAATCAGCACCATCACCATGGGTAGGTATAGGAATACATAGACTGGAATAAAGATAATGAACATGCCGTACCAGCCGATGGAGAGCCAGTAGTACTGAAATGGAATGGACAAATAAGCCCAGAAAATCACCCGGCGATCGGTCATTCGTGTGGGCACAATCGAGAGAAACTCTTTCAGCGCCATGAAGCTCAGAAAACCCACAAAAAAGAGCGTGTAATTGAGGGGAAGCTGCAATACGACAAACACAATCGCAACCATCCACCACCATGAACGAATACGCAGCTTTAATTCGAGATAATCGCGTTCAGGATTGCGGCGAGACAACCACAAATAACAGAGTGTCCCCACCACTAAAACGGCTAAAATCACCAACATCAAGTGCAGTGAGTGTTGCGGAATGTTGAGCATGACTAGTTACCTTGATGATCGGACGAGGAAGTACGTGCCGCATGGAATTGATAAATGTGCTGTAAGCGTCGCCAAACCGTGAGTACCAGCCCGATTAGCATGACGATTAAGGTGGTATCCATGGTGTATGCGAAAAAAGTTGGGAGTTCGTCGAACAGTGACAGTGCAGCGATAAAGAGCAAACTCAGGGTCAGCAGCGCCATGCGATGCTGTTTAGCCATCGGGCCTTGAAAATCAGCTTCACCGCCCATGCTGACTCCCAATACACGAATGTAGGCGGTCAGCACCGCAAGGAGTGCGCAAAGCCATGCCAAAGTCATTCCCAGCGCAGAAGTCGTGACAAAACCTGCACCAAGAATTAACAAAGGGTCGGCAATGCGATCCGGTACATCATTAAATAATTCGCCAGCAGGCGTTTTCTTCCCACCTTCTACGGCAACCATGCCATCAAACAAATTACACAGTAAACGTGCTTGAATCGATAAGGCCGCCAGAATGAGCCAAAGCGGAGCAGGGTAGCCTTGATATACGGCCAATATGACAAAGCCAAGCAGTGCGAAGGCAATACTCATGAGCGAAATTTGGTTAGGGGTGATCTGTTTTTGGCTCAACCAAACGGCAATACGTTTGGTGAAGTTCAGTTCTCGGACCGCAAGTGGGCGGCGATTTTTCTCTTCGGATGGTGTCTTGTCCATATAACCTCTTGTTGCCACATAGAAAGAGTGGCTAGCAATAGGCGATGTGGTACCACCAATCCGCGCTGAAAAGAAGTCATACCAAGTATGGGTTACCTATTTTTGGCACGCGTCTCAATCTTGTAGCATGGTATTGCTAATGCATTACTCATTAATTTGCGCGGATAGCGAGGTATTCTCTGAGGAAAAGTAGTGATCGCAGAAAGTGGCGAACTCAGTTTTAGTGATAGGACGAGAGAAATAGTAGCCTTGAAATTCATCTACCCCCAATTGCTTGAGCTGATCGAGTTGTGTCATCTGTTCAATACCTTCAGCAACGACTTCCATCCCTAATTGATGAGAGAGGCTAACAATCGAAGCGATGAAAATCGCTTGCTGCTGATTTCGATTCATATTGTCGACAAAGGATTTATCAATTTTCAGTTTACTGAACCTGAGATGGTTGAGTTGATACAGTGAAGACCAACCCGTTCCAAAGTCGTCTAAGGCAAAGCGAACCTTCATTTTTTCCAATTTTTCAATGATGCTCATGCTGTGTGCGAAGTCATCAATCGTCATCGTTTCAGTGAGCTCTAGGATGATCGCATTAAGAAAGTTTTCATGGCTGCCAAAAATGTCGGTGACGAGATCCGGTAATTCATCGTCAAACAGAGAGTTGGAAAGGTTGATGGAAACATCTAATCGACGGTTATAGTTTTTCCAATCATTTTGTAATGCAAGGTAGACTTGCTGCATGATCCACGCCCCGAGTTTTTTCCCGAGTCCGTATTCTTCTGCTATTTCAATCAAGTATTGTGGATTGATGAAGCCAAATTCATGATGCTGCCAGCGGATTAAGGCTTCGCACCCTAATCGCTTTGGGTTGCGCGATAAAATAGGTTGGTAGCATAAGTACAAGTGAGATTGGTCTGGATCCAACATCAGCTTTTGTAATTGCTCTGCAAGTATCCGCTTTTTGTTGTAGGCACTTTCAATTTCACGGGTGTAATACACCACCTGACCATCCGGAGTTTTTTTCGCGATATTCAGCGCTAAATCAGCATTATTTAATAAACTATTCGCTCGTAGCGTACTGGTTTGTGTGATGTCTTGGGTTTGACAGGTGACAACGCCCATTGCGACACTCAAACGTTTTGTGGGGTCATTGTCTTGTACTAATTTGGTTAAATCATTCCATAAATTACGGATGAAAAACTCCGCGTTGCCATTACAAGGATGCAGTAAAACCGCGAATTCATCGGCACCAATTCTGGCGCATTGATAAGCAAATGGATGGCAACGTTGAGTTAATAACCCAGCAATTTTGATTAGTAATAGATCGCCAGAGGCATAACCGATGGTATCGTTCAACTCTTTGAATCGATTAAGGTCGAATAAAATGAGTGCAACGGGTTCTTGTTTACCTAAACGACTTGTTTTCAGTATTTTAACGATGTAGTTGCGATTTTTGAGCCGTGTTAATGGGTCATGCCATGCGAGAAACTGCTGGTAATCGGCGGAGCGATAGGTCAGGTAAGACAGCAAAATCAATATGAGTAAGATCGCGGCGAAAAAATAGAGCAGCTGCTGTTTATTGTCGGTGATAATGCGGAGGTTCGCGTTGGCGCTTTCACCCGTGAAATTCACAATGGCTAAATCACGAATTTGATTGTTGTAAGGCTCCAGAATTTGCCGCAACTCCTGAAGTGCTGCTTTATCGCCTCGACTTATTGCTAACTCATAACGTTTGAGTTGAATAAACGTTTCTTGAATGATTTTTTGGGCATCGTGCTGCTGCCGAAGCTCATGAGTCTCTTTGCTGGTTAGAAAAAGATCAAAACGGTTCCACAGAATATCGTAATTGAGGCTCATTGCCTGATAGTTTTCACGGCTTCCGGTTAGCAAGTAAGTGTCTAATCTATGGGTAAAATTGAGCGTCTCTACTTCCAATTGTGCCAAAGACCAAGCGGTAAGCTGAGTATATTTGGTCAGCATGTTGTAGGTATTGGTAAAGCGTACCATGGCCCACAACGAAATTAGGATCATAGCGAAGACTAGAGTGAAAAAAGCAAGCAGAGACTTTTTCATAATAGTTAGGGGCTAATAATTTCTATATGGCTGATTTGCCAGACCATGCGGCTGTGGAGCACTTCATTATTGAGCTCCCCATTGCTACTGAGCGGGTAAATCGACCAAACTGGCCCACGATCACGAATGGCCATCGGCTTACCATTTTTCTGAATGGCGAACACAGGATTGTATTTTTCGATGTCGGAATAAGGGATAACTGCCCAATATTTATTTAATGCGATGACTTTGAGATCGGCTTGTTTTACGCCCATCCACGCTAAAATCGCTTGAGCAGAAATGCCTTTGAATTCGGTATTGCCTTGTGTCCAAGGGGTTTCGGTGACAATCGTTAAATCACTACGTGCAAGAAGCTCTTGGTAGGTGGCAGAAACGGTTTGATCCTGATGGGCTAGCGTTAGAATCGGTTCCTCAGCAAAAAGTTTGTTGCTGATTAAAACTAATAATGTAAAGAATAAAGTACGACCAGTTTGCATGCGCGCGCTCCCAATTTGAGTGACTCTTATAGGTATAGGTAGCCCGTGTGCAGCGTGCAAGTTCCATCTTTAGACTTAACACTAAAGTCGTGTTTGTTTGGTTTTTGGATGAGTAGTAGGTGCAACTTTTGTCACAAAAAATTAACACCATAACCTCTTGCTGATTTTCTGAAACTTCACCATATTGTCATTACCGTGTCATAAACATAAAGGTGAGGAGATCGATATGGAACACGTTGAAATGGTTCAACCTAGCATGCTAGGTGTTGTGGGTCGTACTTTGGTGTTTTCCTTGCTGGCATTAGGCTTCACCTTCATGCTTTTGTAATGACACCGAATTGTTGTCAAAGCCGAGCTTAATGCTCGGCTTTTTTATGGGCTTGAATTGCGTTGTGAGTGCCTTACACAAGCATAGGACGTTGAACCGATCTTGGCGTTATTTTCTGCATGCCAGAGGCCACAATAAAACCTAGTGTAAAGGTCGGGTATTTGCTAACGTGCGGAAAAATGATTTATCGCGAGTCTGATTATGTCGGTGTGGAATTCTGTACGTCTTAGCCAACGCTTTGCTGCTTTACCTCAATCTTTTTATACATCAATCCGTCCACAGCCTTTAAAAAACGTTCGCTGGGGAATGTGGAATGCGGCTCTAGCGCAGGATTTTGCTTTGCCTGAAGTCCCTAATGATGAATTATTGGCCTCTCTTTCTGGTCAACAGTTAGCGGCTGGTTTTGCACCTTTAGCGATGAAATACGCCGGACATCAATTTGGTATCTACAATCCAGATCTCGGTGACGGGCGTGGATTACTGTTGGCCGAAATGGTGACGAAGCAAGGGGAAGTGTTTGATATTCACCTCAAGGGGGCAGGGCTTACGCCTTATTCACGCATGGGGGATGGTCGTGCGGTGCTGCGTTCGTCAATTCGCGAATATTTGTGCAGTGAAGCGATGGCTGGGCTCGGAATTGCTACCACACGCGCTTTAGCGCTGATGGTGAGTGATACTCCAGTGTATCGTGAACGTGAAGAACGGGGGGCGTTGTTAGTACGTCTTGCGCAAAGCCACATTCGGTTCGGTCATTTTGAACATTTGTTTTATACCGAACAACACACTGAACTGAAATTGTTAGCGGATAAAGTGATTGAATGGCATTTCCCTGATTGCGCTCAGAGCGCAAAACCTTATGCCAATTGGTTTCTGCAAATTGTAGAACGCACGGCACTGATGATTGCGCAGTGGCAGGTTTATGGCTTTAACCACGGGGTGATGAATACCGACAATATGTCGATCCTAGGGCAAACCTTTGACTATGGACCGTTTGCCTTTTTGGATGATTACGATCCTAATTTCATCTGTAACCACTCCGACTATCAGGGGCGTTATGCCTTTGATCAGCAGCCGCGTATCGGCTTATGGAACCTGTCTGCGCTCGCGCATGCACTATCGCCATTAGTCGAAAAAGCAGATTTAGAAACCGCGCTAGCCAGTTATTCCGATCACCTTAACGTGCATTTTAGTCAATTGATGCGAGCAAAGCTGGGGCTAGCAACCCAGCAAGAAGGTGACGGTGAGCTGTTTGCTGATTTCTTCGCGCTACTGGCCAACAATCACACCGATTACACGCGCTTTTTACGCGAGCTCTCTTGTCTGGATCGGCAAGGAAATGAGGCGGTGATGGACTTAGTGTTAGATCGCGAAGCGGTTAAGCTTTGGTTAACCCGTTATCTTGATCGCGCTGCCCGTGAGCTTGGGCAAGATGGTCTGCCAATCAGTACCAGTGAGCGTTGTCAAGCCATGCGTCAAGTGAACCCGAAATACATCTTGCGTAACTACTTAGCTCAGCAGGTGATTGAGTGGGCAGAGCGTGGGGATTTCCAAGAGATGCATCATTTGGCTCGGGTTCTCGCGACCCCTTATGATGAACATCCAGAGTTTGAGCATTATGCAAAGCTGCCTCCAGAGTGGGGTAAAAAACTCGAAATTAGCTGCTCATCTTAATTATCGTGCATGGGTGGAAAGTGACACAAACGTTAAATTTGATGGGTGGTTTTCCACCCATTTTTTATGGTGTTAGTGTAGCATGGGGGCCATTTTGTAGTGTGTTGGATAGCAACGTACTGATTTATAAGTGATGTTAAATTTATGTAATGGTTGGCGCGCTTGTTGCTTTGGTATAGGTACGCAGTCCAATGATGGGCTGAAAAATCCAACCAAGGAGAATAAGAATGATCAAGCCGCTTACCCTAATTGCTGCTTCTGTCCTCGCTGTCACAAGCTTTAATGCTGCCGCTAATTGTGACCCAGGCGAAATCGTGATCAAGTTTAGCCACGTGACCAATACAGATAAGCACCCGAAAGGGATTGCTGCGTCACTGCTCGAAAAACGTGTCAATGAAGAGATGAATGGTAAAGCCTGTATGCAGGTGTTCCCTAACTCGACACTGTACGATGATGACAAAGTGTTAGAAGCATTGCTCAACGGAGATGTGCAATTGGCGGCGCCTTCGCTGTCAAAATTCGAAAAATTCACCAAAAAGTACCGCATTTTCGACCTACCTTTCCTTTTTGATGATGTTGATGCTGTTGACCGTTTCCAAAGTTCGGCCAAAGGTGAAGAGCTGAAAAATGCTATGACTCGCCGTGGCGTGAAAGGCCTAGAATTCTGGCACAACGGAATGAAGCAAATTTCTGCTAATAAACCGATCCTCGTTCCTGCGGATGCGAAAGGCTTGAAGTTCCGCGTACAAGCGTCTGACGTATTGGTGGCTCAGTTTGAGCAGATCGGTGCTAACCCACAGAAAATGTCATTTGCAGAAACCTATGGCGGGCTACAGACCAAAGTTATTGATGGTCAAGAGAACACTTGGTCAAACATCTATGGCCAAAAATACTTTGAAGTACAAGACGGTGTAACCGAAACCAACCACGGTATTTTGGATTATCTGGTCGTGACTTCAAGCAAATGGTGGGACGGTTTACCGGCAGATGTTCGTGACCAGTTTGCTCAAATTCTTCGTGAAGTGACGTTAGAACGTAACGCAGAATCCAATAAGGTTGAAGAACTGAACAAGCAGTACATCATTGAAGCGGGTGGGGTGGTGCGTCCCCTGACTCCTGAACAACGTCAGCAATGGGTTGATGCTTTCAAACCAGTTTGGAAAAAGTTTGAAAAAGACATCGGTTCTGATCTGATTGATGCCGCGTTGGCTTCGAACAAGAAGTAATCTCTCTTTTGGCCCCATTGCGGTGGGGCCTTTTGTCTGTTCGTCACACTATTAGAGCGATGTATCACATGGAACAGTCATGGCTTTCTAGAGTCGGTCAGTTTACCGACATGATTGAAGAATTTCTGATTGCGTTTTTTATGGGCGCAATGACCCTATTAACCTTTGCTAACGTCGTCATGCGCTATCTGTTTAACGACAACATTCTCTGGGCGTTAGAAGGCACCGTATTTATGTTTGCGTGGATGGTGCTGGTCGGTGCCTCTTTCGGCGTAAAAAGACACTTCCATATCGGTGTGGATGTATTGATTAATATTGCCCCTCAAGGGCTGCGCAAGCTCTATGCGCTAGTGGCGGTGGCTTGCTGCTTAGCATTTTCTATCATGCTGTTGGTCGGGTCTTGGCAATATTGGTATCCCTTTATCAGTGAACGTGCATGGTATGAAACGGACGATATTCCTATGCCGGATGCACTACAGTTTCTCGCGGATTGGTTAAATGAAGGTGAGCGTTATGAAAAGCTGCCGCGTTTTATCCCTTATGCCGCCTTGCCAATTGGTATGGGATTGCTCACTTTCCGTTTTATGCAGATCGCTTGGAAAATTGTAACGGGTCAGTTGGATCGTATGATTGCAGGGCATGAAGCAGAAGAAGATTTAGAAGCACTGAAAGCGGAGCTTTCAGAAGCCAGTGAGGCAATGATGCCTAACACCCAAGGCAAGGAGAAGTAAATCATGGCGGTTGCACTGTTATTTATTCTGGTGATTGGCCTGATGCTGATTGGGGTACCGATTGCCATTTCTCTTGGGTTGTCGAGCATTCTGTTTCTGCTTTGGCATTCTGATACCTCTCTAGCGGCAGTGGCGCAAACGTTGTTTAACGCGTTTGCAGGGCACTATACGCTGCTGGCGATCCCGTTTTTCATTTTGGCTTCAAGTTTTATGTCTACTGGCGGGGTAGCAAAACGGATTATTCGTTTCGCGATTGCGATGGTGGGTTGGTTCCGCGGTGGTTTGGCGATTGCCTCCGTCGTGGCTTGTATGATGTTCGCTGCGTTGTCAGGCTCCTCTCCGGCAACGGTGGTTGCCATCGGTAGTATTGTGATCGCCGGTATGGTGAAAAACGGCTATAGCAAAGAGTTTGCGGCTGGAGTGATCTGCAACGCGGGAACCTTGGGTATTTTGATCCCGCCTTCGATTGTTATGGTGGTGTATTCAGCGGCAACCAACGTCTCGGTCGGTCGTATGTTTCTTGGTGGTGTGATACCAGGATTATTGGCCGGTTTGATGCTGATCATCGCCATTTACATTACCGCGCGGGTGAAAAACTTACCCAAACAGCCCTTTGTCGGCTGGAAAGAGGCATTAAAAGCGGCCAAAGAAGCGAGCTGGGGCTTATTGTTGGTGGTGATTATCCTAGGCGGTATCTACGGTGGGATCTTTACTCCAACGGAAGCCGCAGCGGTGGCGGCGGTGTACGCTTTCTTTATCGCCAACTTCATTTATCGCGATATGGGGCCGTTTGCGGATAAGACCAATACCAAACCGGTACTGGTCAAAGTAGTGGAAACCTTTGTCCACAAAGACACCAAAGCGACTTTGTATGATGCAGGTAAACTGACCATCATGCTGATGTTCATTATTGCCAACGCCCTGATCCTCAAGCATGTACTGACCGAAGAACGCATTCCACAAATGATTGCAGAATCGATGTTATCTGCGGGAATGGGGCCTATCACTTTCTTGATTGTGGTGAACTTACTGTTGCTGATTGGCGGCCAATTTATGGAACCATCAGGCCTATTAGTGATTGTTGCACCTTTGGTATTCCCGATCGCAATCGCGCTGGGTATTGACCCCATCCACTTGGGAATCATGATGGTGGTGAACATGGAAATTGGGATGATCACTCCTCCGGTGGGCTTGAACTTGTTTGTGACGGCAGGGGTTGCAAAAATGTCGATGGTTAACGTGGTGAAAGCGGCGCTACCATGGGTTGGCGTGATGTTCTTATTCCTCATCATTGTGACTTATGTACCGTGGATCTCGACATGGTTGCCCACACTCTTGATGGGGCCGGAAATCATTACTCGCTAGAGGATGAGCCATACCGTGAATGAGACACAGCCCTTCGCATGCGAAGGGCTGTTTTTTCCTATCATCCACAACTGATGGCGGTGTGCGCGCTTTCTAGAATCGGCAACTAGGGTTTGTAACTCTCTTTATCGAGTTGGTACTTCTGCATTTTGTCATACAAGGTTTTACGCGGGAGGTTGAGACGCTCCATGGTCGTCTTGATACTGCCACCACACTCAATCAGAGTTTGTTCTAAGATGGATTTTTCGAACTCCGCGACCTGCTCATTCAATCCCAACAACTGGCGCTTAGGCTCGTTATTTTCAGCAAACTGCGCCAACTTACCGAGTAAAACGTAGCGTTCAGCGGCATTGCGTAGCTCGCGCACATTGCCCGGCCAGTCGTGGCTGAGTAAGTTCTGCACATCAATGGAAGTTAAAGCGGTCGCGGCTTTGCCATAACGAGCGGCGGCGACCAGTAAAAAATGGTGAAAGAGAGCCGGAATGTCCTCTCTGCGTTCACGCAGTGGTGGAATGTCCAAGGTGACAATATTGAGTCGATAATAGAGATCTTGCCGAAATTGTCCTTCCGCCGCGGCTTGTTTTAAATCGATTTTAGTCGCCGCAATCACCCGAATATCGAGAGGGATGAGCTCATTTGAGCCAATTCGCTCTATCACTCGTTCTTGTAATACACGCAGTAGCCGGATCTGTGCTTGCATTGGCATGGACTCAATCTCATCGAGGAACAGAGTACCGCCTTGGGCATGTTCAAATTTTCCAACTCGTCGACTTTCGGCACCCGTAAACGCGCCTTTTTCATGGCCGTACAGCTCGCTTTCAATCAAGTTTTCCGGTACGGCACCACAGTTAATCGCGACAAAGTTTTGCTCGCGGCGTGAGCTTTGTTCATGCAGCGAACGGGCAACCAACTCTTTGCCCGTTCCCGTTTCTCCGAGCAGTAAAATATCCGCTTGGGTGTCCGCCACCTGGGCAATGGTTTCACGCAAAGACTGAATCGCCATTGTCTCGCCAATAATACGTGGGCCTAAAGTTTGGCTGACTTTTAAACTGCGTTTTAGCTGACGGTTTTCCAAAGTAAGGCGACGCTTTTCGATGGCACGGTGTACTGTATCAATCAGTCGCTCTGGGGCGAATGGCTTTTCAATAAAATCGTAAGCACCATCATGCATGGCTTTGACCGCCATTGAAATATCACCATGTCCCGTGATGAGAATGACGGGCAGTTCACTGTCTTGATGCAATACGGAGTTCAGTAAATTCTGCCCACTTAAACCGGGTAGACAAATATCACTGACTATCACCAGTGGTAACCCTTGTGCCTTGATTGCCAGCAGTGCCTCTTCGACACTGGCAAAAAACTGCGCGTTGAGGTTGGCCAGTTCAAAACTTTGTGCGAGCGCGATGCGAATATCGCTCTCATCATCAATCAAAAATACATCACACATGGTCATTCCATATTGAGAGGTGTGAAACGAGGCAGGATGATCATAAAGCGCGCACCACCCAGTGGTGATGTTGCGACACTCAACTCGGCCTGCATGCTGTGTAAAATCTGTTGTGAGATAGAAAGTCCAAGCCCTAAACCATTCTTTTTGGTGGTGTGGAATGGCTCAAACAGATGCGGCAGAGTTTCAATACCAATGCCGGGGCCGTTATCATCCACATAAAGCTGTATCTGCTGTGGAGAAATATGCAACCTGATTTGGACGATGCGTTCAGCTTGTCCCTCTAAGGCTTGCAGTGCATTGGTGAGCAAGTTGATCAGCACCTGTTCAAGCTGAATGGGGTTCACGCGTACCCAGACCGGAGTATCAACCTCACACAACTCTAATTGAGTCATCTGCGCTTTGAATTGAGCGGTCATTAACTCTTTGGCGGATAAAATCAACGGGTACAACTGGACTTCTTGCTGCTCATTCGAGGTGGATTTACGAGCAAATGATTTAAGCTGTTCACTGATTTTAGCCATCCGTTCGGTGAGTGCTGAGATGCGTGTTAAGTTCTCTTCCGCTCGTTCTGGCTTGTTGGTCGCAAGGAAACGGCGACCGTTATCGGCAAAGCTGCGAATCGCGGCGAGGGGGTTGTTCAGCTCGTGACTGATGCTGGCCGACATCTGGCCGAGCACTGCCAGTTTCGCCGCTTGGATCAGTTCATCTTGTGTTTGGCGCAGGGCGTGCTCGGTTTTGATTCGCTCGGCAATTTCCGCATGCAGCTTGGCGGTGCGTTCCATCACCTCAAATTCAAGTTTCTGTTTGGTTTCTTGTTGCAGTTGTTCAATTTGTCGTTGGCGCAGTTGTCTGTGATACCAGAGCTGGAAACCCAAGTAGACGATTGCAAACAGCATGCACAGGATGATCAGTAAGCCAAAAGCGGACCAAAATAGCTCGATCTTCGGTGAAAGCACGCGAATAGTCAGCGCATGTTGCGGTAAGGTCCGGCTAGAAACGATATAGTCATCTTGCAGCCAATGTTTTTCTGGCTTGCGCCATTCGCTTTGTTCTGCATACAAATCGCCTTGCCAACCCAAGGAAGGAATGGGGCTGTCCAGATATTGTTGGCTGGTGCGAATCGCTTTCAATTGCGATGCAGGTAAATCTGCAACACTATGAAACAGCCAAGCGGGTTGGCTCGACATAAACACCACTTGATTATCATCCGTCGCGACAAAATAGCTTTTCTTGCTTTGCCAACCCTCTTCAATGGCTGACAGATCCATTTTGACCACGATAACACCCAGCGTTTCCGCAGCATAAATAACGGGGTAGGCGTAATAGTAACCGCGTTGTCCCGAAGTCGAGCCGAGCGCGAAATACTGGCTTTTTTCACCGGTGATCGAGCGGTAAAAATAGGGGCGCCATGCAAAGTTTCGCCCAATAAACGAGCGATCCAAATTCCAGTTACTTGAAGAAATGGTGTTACCAAATCGGTCAATCAAATAGGTGTCCGCAGCTTGAATCACGTCGTTGACCTGCTCTAGGTAACGATTGGTAATGTCAATTTGCGCTGAATTTTGTGGAGCAAGCAGAGCGTCAATTAACTCTTTATCTTTCGAAATCAAGTGGGGAATGTGAGCGTACTTATCTAAAGTAGTCACAATATGATTGGAAAAGCGATCAAGCTGTGATTGATGCTCACTGAGCAAAGAACGGTATTGAACACGCCAATAGAGATGCGTGCTCAAACTGGCTAGCGCAATAAAAATTACCCACAACATCAGGCTAAGACGACGAATCGAAGACATCCTTGGCTCTTATTCAACAAATCCTTTCGCTTCATCATACTGAGTCTAGGAGGCTCACGCGTTTAAAAAGATCGCAATCTCGGTATGCAAAACAAGAGCAAGATCTCTTTTTACGCTTTTCAATAAAAAAAAGCCTCGATTCCATTGAAAAAGCCTATATTGTCCCCATTTCAGAGTGGCTATTGGTTTCCTTTTGGTTGAATTTTTAGCACTTGATTGGGTTTTCAGGAGATTGGCTTGACTCTGACCGGGGATTAACTCGACAGCTCCTGCTGCGGTCGTTAGAATGTCGCGTCTGAAATTTTGTCCTGAGACTAATCAGAGATACCTTTACCAAAAGATATCGCTCATTAGTCTGGTTTTCTGGCGATTCGCTTGAAAGCCGATGCTCAATATTTACATTTCAGTGTTCAATCGGGCACAACACAAGGATGCAGCCACACGTCGTGTTGGCTCATGACGCTCAGAAACCCTGAGCCAGTTTTGAGGTTTAGAAATAATGCAAGTTACTGTTGAAACGCTAGAAGGCCTACAGCGCCGTCTGAATATTACTGTTCCAGCTGCAAACATCGAAGACGCTGTAGCAGCTGAATTACGCAACATCGCGAAAAACCGTCGTTTCGATGGTTTCCGTAAAGGCAAAGTGCCAATGAAGATGGTTGCGAAAATGTACGGCAAAGCAGTACGTCAAGACGTGCTGGGTGAAGTGATGCAACGCCACTTCATCGAAGCGATCGTAAAAGAAAAAATCAATCCAGCTGGCGCACCAACGTTTGCTCCAGTTGAAATTGGCGAAGGCAAAGATCTGGTTTTCACAGCAACATTCGAAGTTTACCCAGAAGTTGAACTGAAAGGCCTAGAAAGCATCGCAGTAGAAAAACCATCAGCAGAAGTGACTGACGCTGACGTGGCAGAAATGCTGGAAACTCTGCGTAAGCAACAAGCAACTTGGAAAGAAGTTGACGAAGCTGCAGAAAACGGCAAGCGCGTTTCTATCGATTTCGTTGGTTCTATCGACGGCGTTGAATTTGAAGGCGGTAAAGCAGAAAACTTCCCTCTGGAAATGGGCGCAGGCCGCATGATTCCAGGTTTTGAAGACGGTATCGTTGGCAAAACTAAAGGAATGGAATTCGTTATCGATGTGAACTTCCCAGAAGAGTACCACGCAGAAAACCTGAAAGGTAAAGCAGCTCAGTTCGCGATCAAAGTGAACAAAGTGGAAGCACGTGAACTGCCAGAACTGAACGATGAATTCGTTGCACGTTTCGGCGTTGCTGAAGGCGGCGTTGACGCTCTGAAAGCAGAAGTTCGTAAGAACATGGAACGCGAACTGAAGCAAGCGATCAAAGCGCGCATCAAAGAGCAAGCGATCGAAGGTCTAGTAAAAGCGAACGAAATCGACGTTCCTTCTGCACTGATCGATCAAGAAATCGGTGTTCTGCGTCAGCAAGCTGCACAACGTTTCGGTGGCAATGTTGAAGCTGCGGCTCAACTGCCTCGTGAACTGTTCGAAGAGCAAGCTAAGCGCCGCGTAGTTGTTGGCCTGCTGTTGGGTGAAGTTATCCGTACTCACGAACTGAAAGCAGACGAAGAAAAAGTGAAAGCACTGATCACTGAAATGGCTACCGCGTATGAAGATCCAACTGAAGTTGTTGCTTACTACGAGCAAAACCAACAGTTGATGAACAACATGCGTAACGTTGCTCTAGAAGAGCAAGCGGTAGACGCGATCATTGCGAAAGCACAAGTAACTGAAAAGGCGATCAGCTTCAGCGAGCTGATGAACCCAGTTGCTGCTTAATAAGCAAACTGTAGCGTAGAAGGTTGACGAAACAATCAATCATCTGCTAACAATGGTCCGTGTGATACCCATCATTCGGGCCATTTATTTTAGGGATATTAAGACTATGAGCTACCAAGAAAAAAATGCAATGTCGCCCATTTTTGACGCACTCGTACCTATGGTGGTTGAACAAACCTCTCGTGGTGAGCGCTCATACGACATCTATTCTCGCTTACTGAAAGAGCGAGTGATTTTCTTAACCGGTCAAGTAGAAGATCACATGGCAAACCTTGTCGTGGCTCAACTGCTTTTCTTAGAATCTGAAAACCCTGATAAAGATATTTTCCTCTACATTAACTCACCAGGTGGCAGCGTGACGGCTGGGATGTCAATTTACGACACCATGCAATTCATTAAACCCAATGTGAGCACAGTATGTATGGGGCAGGCCTGTTCAATGGGCGCTTTCTTGCTTGCTGGCGGTGCGCCAGGCAAGCGTTATGTACTGCCGAACTCTCGAGTGATGATTCACCAACCACTGGGTGGATTCCAAGGCCAAGCCTCTGATATTCAAATTCATGCTCAAGAAATTCTGACCATTAAAAACAAACTGAACCGTTTGTTGGCAGAGCACACAGGCCAGCCACTTGAAGTGATTGAGCGTGATACCGATCGTGATAACTTCATGTCGGCAGATCAAGCAGTGGAATACGGTTTGGTGGATGCGGTGCTCAAACACCGTGGCGAGTAAGCTCGTAATTGTATAACGCAATTTTGATTGAAGTGTTATACACTCAAACCAAAGTGAGTAAAGGCTAAGAGGTTAGCGAATGACAGACAAAAGCAAAGAGGGCGGTAGTAGTAAACTGCTGTACTGCTCTTTCTGTGGCAAAAGCCAGCACGAAGTTCGCAAACTGATCGCAGGTCCATCTGTTTACATTTGTGATGAGTGCGTTGATCTATGCAACGATATCATCCGTGAAGAGATCAAAGATGTTCTGCCAAAAAAGGAATCAGCGGCGTTACCGACGCCAAGAAAGATTCGTGAACATCTCGATGATTATGTGATCGGTCAAGAACACGCCAAAAAAGTGCTAGCCGTTGCGGTATATAACCACTACAAGCGTTTACGTAATGGTGATACGACTAGCGAAGGCGTTGAGCTGGGCAAAAGTAACATTTTGCTGATTGGCCCAACGGGTAGCGGTAAAACACTACTGGCTGAAACGCTGGCGCGTTTGCTGGATGTGCCATTTACCATGGCGGATGCGACCACATTAACCGAAGCGGGTTATGTGGGCGAAGATGTAGAAAATATCATTCAAAAGCTGCTGCAAAAGTGCGATTACGATGTTGCAAAAGCGGAGCGTGGTATCGTCTATATCGATGAGATTGACAAAATTTCTCGTAAGTCTGAAAACCCATCCATCACACGTGACGTGTCGGGTGAAGGGGTTCAGCAAGCGCTGTTAAAACTGATTGAAGGTACCGTTGCTTCAGTTCCACCACAAGGTGGCCGTAAGCATCCACAGCAAGAATTCTTGCAAGTGGACACCTCGAAAATCCTGTTTATCTGTGGAGGCGCATTTGCTGGCCTAGATAAAGTGATTGAACAGCGTGTCGCGACGGGTACTGGTATCGGTTTTGGCGCGGATGTGCGTTCTAAAGACAACAGCAAAACCTTAAGTGAGCTGTTTACTCAGGTTGAACCTGAAGATTTGGTGAAATACGGTTTGATTCCAGAGTTCATCGGTCGTCTGCCTGTGACGGCGACGCTGACTGAACTGGATGAAGCGGCATTGATTCAAATTCTGTGTGAACCAAAGAACGCACTGACCAAACAATATGCTGCATTGTTTGAACTAGAAAATGTTGACCTTGAGTTTCGTGAAGATGCGCTGAAAGCGATTGCCGCCAAAGCGATGAAACGCAAAACTGGTGCACGTGGTCTACGTTCAATCCTTGAAGCGGTTCTACTGGAAACCATGTACGAACTGCCTTCGATGGAAGAAGTCAGCAAAGTCGTGATCGATGAATCCGTAATTAACGGTGAGTCTGCACCGCTACTGATTTACAGCGCAAATGAGAGCCAAGCCGCTGGCGCGGAGTAATCTGAAGCAACAAAAAATAACGAGGAGGTATTCAATACCTCCTTTTTTTTATTCTGTCATTGAATCCAGTCAGTTAGCCCCCATATACTGCGTAACAAATGCAAAGCGGAAGAGAGAAAAATATGAACTTGGAGCGTTCCGAGCGTATCGAGATCCCCGTACTACCCCTGCGCGATGTGGTTGTCTATCCACACATGGTCATTCCTTTGTTTGTTGGCCGAGAAAAATCGATCCAGTGCCTTGAAGCGGCGATGGATAACAACAAGCAAGTCTTGTTAGTCGCGCAAAAGAAAGCGGAAACCGATGAGCCGAAAGTTGCCGACTTATTTGAAGTCGGTACGGTAGCGACTATCTTACAACTGCTGAAACTTCCCGATGGCACAGTAAAAGTGCTGGTCGAAGGCCAGCAGCGCGCCAAAATCACTCAATTCTATGAAGAAGAGTATTTCTTTGCCGATGCCGAGTACTTGGTTACCCCAGAGCTGGATGAACGTGAACAAGAAGTTGTGGTTCGTAGTGCGATTAATCAGTTCGAAGGCTTTATCAAGCTCAATAAAAAGATCCCACCTGAAGTTCTGACTTCTCTCAACGGGATTGATGAAGCTGCACGTTTAGCGGATACGATTGCCGCGCATATGCCGCTGAAATTGGTGGATAAGCAAAAGGTGCTCGAACTGCTGGATGTGACAGAGCGTTTAGAATTCTTGATGGGGCAGATGGAGTCTGAAATCGATCTGCTGCAGGTTGAGAAGCGCATCCGCACCCGCGTTAAAAAGCAGATGGAAAAATCGCAGCGCGAATACTATCTGAATGAACAAATGAAAGCGATTCAAAAAGAATTAGGCGAGATGGATGATGCGCCTGATGAATTTGAAACGCTGAAAAAGAAAATCGAAGACTCGAAGATGCCGAAAGAGGCGCGAGAGAAGACGGAACAAGAGCTGCACAAACTGAAAATGATGTCGCCCATGTCTGCGGAAGCGACCGTTGTACGTAGCTACATCGATTGGATGGTGAGTGTGCCGTGGACAAAACGCAGTAAAGTGAAAAAGGATCTCTCGAAAGCAGAAGAGATTCTTAATGCGGATCATTATGGTCTAGAACGCGTTAAAGAACGTATTTTGGAATATCTCGCCGTTCAGAGCCGCATCAATAAACTCAAAGGCCCAATTCTATGTTTAGTCGGGCCTCCAGGGGTGGGTAAAACGTCATTAGGTCGTTCAATTGCTGCTGCAACAGGACGCCAATATGTGCGTATGGCTCTAGGTGGGGTACGTGATGAAGCGGAAATTCGTGGTCACCGCCGTACCTATATTGGTTCTATGCCGGGCAAACTTATCCAGAAAATGGCGAAAGTTGGCGTAAAGAACCCGCTATTCTTGCTTGATGAAATCGACAAGATGTCATCTGACATGCGTGGTGATCCAGCCTCTGCATTGCTAGAGGTGCTTGACCCTGAGCAAAACAACTCGTTCAACGACCACTATCTGGAAGTCGATTACGATCTGTCTGATGTGATGTTCGTTGCGACTTCAAACTCGATGAACATTCCGGGGCCATTGTTGGATCGGATGGAAGTCATCCGTCTATCGGGTTACACCGAAGATGAGAAGCTCAATATTGCCAAAGACCATCTGGTTAGTAAGCAGATTGAGCGTAATGGCCTCAAACCAAGTGAAATCGTGATTGAAGATTCCGCCATCGTCGGCATCATTCGTTACTATACGCGTGAAGCGGGTGTGCGTGGCCTTGAGCGCGAAATCTCAAAGATTTGCCGTAAAGCAGTGAAGAAAATCCTGCTCGATAAAGGGGTGAAAACCGTTGTCGTAAACCAACAAAACTTGAAAGAGTTTTTAGGTGTACAACGTTTTGACTACGGCAAAGCTGAAGAAAGCAACCGTATTGGTCAAGTCAACGGCTTGGCGTGGACAGAAGTCGGCGGTGATTTACTGACTATTGAAACCCAATCGATGCCGGGTAAGGGTAAACTGACCCAAACGGGCTCACTGGGTGATGTGATGCAAGAGTCGATTCAAGCGGCGATGACGGTGGTACGTTCACGTGCAGAAAAACTGGGCATTAACCCTGATTTCTACGAGAAAAAAGATATTCACGTCCATGTTCCTGAAGGAGCGACGCCTAAAGATGGTCCAAGTGCGGGTATCGCCATGTGTACTGCGCTGGTTTCTAGTTTGACGGGGAACCCAGTTAAAGCAGAAGTGGCTATGACCGGTGAAATCACTCTGCGTGGTGAAGTGCTACCGATTGGCGGGTTGAAAGAGAAACTACTAGCGGCTCACCGTGGTGGCATCAAAACCGTACTGATCCCGAAAGATAACGAGCGTGATTTGGAAGAGATCCCAGACAATGTGATCGCTGATCTGCAAGTCCTTCCGGTACAGTGGATTGACGAGGTGCTCCAAGTTGCTTTAGAGCAAGACCCGACAGGGGTTAGCTTTGAGAGCAAAAAGAGTGATGCGCAGCAAAAATAAGTAAATCTTTACGCTGATAGGTCTAAAAAGGCTTGTCAGCGTTTTTTTTGGAAGCTAACGTTACTGTCAGTAGCTTGTAGCCCTGATGCAACAAGGCTTTAGGCTAGTTTAAAAACTTTAATGGAACGAAATCGGCACCGATAAAATAATAACGGGTGACCAAAGGGGAATCACAGTGAATAAGACACAATTAGTAGAACAAATTGCAGCGAACGCAGATATCTCTAAAGCCTCTGCAGGCCGCGCTCTTGACGCTTTCATCGAAGCAGTGAGTGGTACACTACAATCAGGTGACCAAGTGGCACTGGTTGGCTTTGGTACGTTCAGTGTACGTACTCGTGCAGCGCGTACAGGCCGTAACCCAAAAACTGGCGAAGAGATCAAAATCGCTGAAGCAAAAGTGCCATCATTCAAAGCTGGCAAAGCGCTGAAAGACGCTTGCAACTAATTTGAATGAAGTTTTTGCACTTTTCTGCAAAATAAATTCGAACCTTTTGAAATTATGCGCATCCTACTGATGCGCATTTCTTTTTCTGATATTATCGCGCCATTCATTTTGGGCTGACGTGCCTGATATCAACCCCGGAGAGTAGTAGCACTATGATGGATCGATTACGCGAAGGCGTGAACAGCATCGCGGTTAAAGTTATCCTTGGATTAATCATCCTGTCTTTCATTTTTGCTGGTGTAGGTAACTACCTGATCAGCGGCGGTAACAACACGGCCGCTAAAGTGGGCAAAGCAGAAATTAGTCGTGGTGACTTTGAGCAAGCCTATCAAAACGAACGTAACCGTATGCAAGCTCAGTTGGGCGATTATTTCTCCAACTTACTGGCGGATCCGACTTATGTCGCTTCTTTCCGTAAGTCAGTGTTGGACCGTATGGTGAATGATTTACTTCTAGAACAACATGCGGCGTCGTTGGGTCTACGTGTGAGTGACCAACAAGTGCGTCAAATGATTTTGGACATGCCTCAGTTCCAGTCGCAAGGTCAGTTTGATCAAGAACTCTACCAAGCAGCGTTGCGTCGTGCAGGCTTTACACCAGACATGTTCGCGGAATATTTACGTAAAGATTTAGTACGTAACCAATTAATGAGCGCATTGCAGGGTAGTGAGTTCAGTCTACCCGGTGAAGTGAATCTGCAAGATCAACTGATTTCTCAAACCCGAGACATTCGCACCATCACTCTATCTCTGGCTGACTTTGCGAAAAAAGTCACGCTCAGTGATGACGACATTCAACAGTATTACAAGGCCAATACAGAACGCTTTACTCGCCCTGAGCAGATGAAAGTGTCCTATGTTGAGCTGTCTGCTGACGCGCTGAAAAAACAAATCATGATTGATGATGAAGCTGCGCAAGAGTATTACCAAGAGCACCTTGATAAATATTCAACCGCTGAGCAGCGCAAAGTGAGCCATATCCTCGTTGAAGGCAGTGATGAGCAAAAAGCGCAAGCGATTCTAGATGAATTGAACGCGGGTGCTGATTTTGCCACTGTTGCAAAAGAAAAATCGCAAGATGTTGGCAGCGCACAAGAAGGTGGTTCACTCGGTTGGATCGAGCGTGACACGATGGATCCCGCGTTTGAAGCCGCCGCCTTTGCGCTGACCGAAAATGGGCAAATTTCTGGCTTAGTTAAGTCTGAGTTTGGTTATCACATTATTCGTTTGGATGAAGTGAAAGCTCCAGTTGTTAAGCCATATAGCGAAGTTGTGGAAGCGATCAAACAAGAATTGGTCGATCAGCAAGCCTTAGATACGTTCTATGCAAAACAAAGTGAGCTTGAAAAGCTAGCTTTTGAACACTCGGATTCTTTGGATGAAGCCGCGAAAGCGATTTCCGCTACGGTACAACACACTGATTTTATTTCGGCTGAACAAGCGCCTGAACTGTTAGCTGCGCCTGCTGTGCTGCAAGTGTTAAAAACTCCAGAAGTGAAAGAAGATGGCTTAAATTCAGAAGTGATCGAAGTTGCTCCTGAGCATGTGGTTGTGGTGCGTGTTGAAGAATCACGCCCAGAAACGGTATTGCCTTTAGAAGAAGTGAAACCTCAAGTGGTTGAACAACTTTCACGAATGAAAGGCGAGCAGCAGGCTCTTGAGTTGGGGAATCAGTTAGTTGCGTCACTGAAATCTGGCAAGACGGATGTGTTAGCTGAAAACGGCGTTGCTTTTGGCGAATTACAAATGATTGATCGTAGTTCACCACTCGCGAATACCGTCTACGCAATGGTTAAACCACAAGACGGCGCAAAAGGTTACGCACAAGCGAAAGACTTTGACGGTAACGTAGTAGTGATTGAGCTAGATAAAGTCGAGAGTAAAGTCACACCGGCTTATCATGAGCAAATTGCTACTCAGTTATCACGTATTGGTTCACAACAAGACTTAGCGGGCGTGATCAGCGTACTGCGTCAAAACACCGATATTGAGTATCATATTGCGACAGAATAATCATTCAGATTGTAATTGATATGTTTAAAGAAACGGGCTACAGCAGTAGCCCGTTCTATTTATAACACCTTGAAATATCCACTATAACTATCCTCGTTATGATGTCCCTCTATAACCAAAACGAGGGTCAACTATGCAATTCAAAACGAAATTAATCACACTGCTACTTTCACTCTGCTTGCCAACACTGCCAGTATTGGCAAACGCGGAGGACACAGTGCCTGCAGCACAAGTCGAAGAAGGCATTGATATTACTGTGAATATTAATACGGCTTCGGCAGAAGAGTTAGCCACCTTACTAAAAGGCATTGGTGTAAAGAAAGCGCAAGCGATAGTGGAATATCGTGAAGCAAATGGGCCTTTCTTGACTATTGATGACCTCGCGAAGGTAAAAGGAATTGGTGACGCGACCGTGCGTAATAATGCCGCAAGGATCTTGTTATAAATCCTGTCTTGGATTCATTTTAACCCGGTTAATACCGGGTTAATTTTTTGATTAACCGTGTTTTTGTGGGTTAATCCAGACTCTTACCTAGCACAGAAGCGCCTTTACACTTATAATTCTTCGCCGAAAATGCGGACGTAATATCGGCCGCCTAAAACTAGAAAGTGGAGAAACGCATGTCCTCTCATACGCCAGTTGTTACCGTCGATGGCCCGAGCGGTGCAGGTAAAGGCACACTATGCATGTTGTTGGCTAGAAAGCTCGGTTTTCAACTGCTAGATTCTGGTGCGATTTATCGTGTATTAGCTCTAGCGGCCATTCATCACGGAGTGGATCTTGAATCAGAAGAGGCTTTAGTCCCTCTAGCGACTCACCTCGATGTACAGTTCATTGCCGAGGGTGACCTAGTGAAAGTCATTCTCGAAGGCGAAGATGTTTCTCGTGAATTACGCAAAGAAGAAACCGGTATGGCCGCTTCAAAAGTCGCCGCATTGCCTCGAGTTCGCGAAGCTCTTTTGCGTCGTCAACGCGCATTTGCGAATGGCAGTGGTTTAGTCGCTGACGGTCGCGATATGGGTACTGTGGTTTTTCCAAGCGCAGAAGCCAAAATTTTCCTTGATGCGAGTGCAGAAGAAAGAGCCCGTAGACGCTTCAAGCAGTTGCAACTGAAAGGGCTTGATGTTAAATTTGACGCCCTTTTAAGCGAAATTCAGGAAAGAGACGATCGCGACAGAAATCGTGCTGTTGCTCCTTTACGTCCTGCTGAAGACGCATTAGTGCTGGATTCAACCTCATTGACTATCGATGAAGTGGTAGAACAAGCGCTACAATATATCGAATCTAAACTGGTGTGAGTGAATCACGCTAAGTAAGAACGTCGGTCGCAAGGATGATGACTGGCGAATTTAATAACCCCATGTGGTAGGACACCCGTGGCCGTTTACTTATTGAAGATTAAATAAATGACTGAATCTTTTGCTCAACTCTTTGAAGAGTTTCTGAACGAGACCCAATTCCAACAAGGTACTATCGTTAAAGGTACTGTAGTAGCAATCGAGAACGGCTACGTTCTGGTTGATGCTGGCCTGAAGTCTGAGTCTGCTATCCCTGCTGAACAATTCAAGAACGCTGCTGGCGAACTAGAAGTTCAAGTTGGTTCTCAAGTAGACGTAGCTCTGGACGCGGTTGAAGATGGTTTCGGTGAAACTCAACTTTCTCGTGAGAAAGCGAAGCGCCATGAAGCTTGGATCGTTCTTGAAAAAGCTTACGAAGAAGCTGCAACTGTTATCGGTATCATTAACGGTAAAGTTAAAGGTGGTTTCACTGTTGAACTGAACGGTATCCGTGCGTTCCTGCCAGGTTCACTGGTTGACGTGCGTCCAATCCGTGACACTGCTCACCTAGAAAACAAAGAGCTAGAGTTCAAAGTTATCAAGCTAGACCAGAAGCGTAACAACGTTGTTGTTTCTCGTCGTGCAGTTATCGAATCTGAAAGCAGCGTAGAGCGTGATGAACTGCTTGAAACTCTGCAAGAAGGTACTGAAGTTAAAGGTATCGTTAAGAACCTGACTGACTACGGTGCATTCGTTGATCTGGGCGGTGTTGACGGTCTGCTACACATCACTGACATGGCTTGGAAACGCGTTAAGCATCCATCAGAAATCGTTAACGTTGGTGACGAGATCCTAGTTAAAGTACTGAAGTTCGATCGTGATCGTACTCGCGTATCTCTAGGTCTGAAACAGCTGGGCGAAGATCCATGGGTAGCAATCGCTAAGCGTTACCCAGAAGGTCACAAACTGTCTGGCCGTGTAACTAACCTGACTGACTACGGCTGCTTCGTTGAAATCGAAGAAGGCGTTGAAGGTCTAGTACACGTTTCTGAAATGGACTGGACTAACAAGAACATCCACCCATCTAAAGTTGTTAATGTTGGCGACGAAGTTGAGGTTATGGTTCTGGATATCGACGAAGAACGTCGTCGTATCTCTCTAGGCCTGAAACAGTGTAAAGCTAACCCATGGCAATCATTCGCTGAAGCGCAAGCTAAAGGCGACAAAGTAACTGGTAAGATCAAGTCTATCACTGACTTTGGTATCTTCATCGGTCTAGACGGCGGTATCGACGGTCTGGTTCACCTGTCTGACATCTCTTGGAACGTACCAGGAGAAGAAGCAGTTCGTGAATTCAAGAAAGGCGACGAAATCTCTGCAGTTGTTCTAGCAGTAGACGCTGAGCGTGAGCGTATTTCTCTGGGCATCAAGCAAATGGAAAACGATCCATTCAACGCTTATGTATCAGACAACAAGAAAGGTGCTCTGGTTAACGGTACTGTAACTGCAGTTGACGCTAAAGGCGCAACTATCGAGCTGGAAGACGGCGTAGAAGGTTACATCCGCGCTTCTGAAGTATCACGTGACCGTATCGAAGATGCATCACTGATCCTGAGTGTTGGTGACAAAGTTGAAGCGAAATTTACTGGCGTTGACCGTAAAAACCGCGTAATCAACCTGTCTATCAAAGCGAAAGACGAAGCTGAAGAGCAAGAAGCAATGGCAACTATCAACAAAGCGGACGACGCTGCGTTTGGTAATGCAATGGCTGACGCTTTCAAAGCGGCGAAAGGCGAATAATAGCCAAACGCTAAAAGATAAAAGGAGCCGCAAGGCTCCTTTTTTGTCTTTGTAATCTCATGATCGCGACCTAAGATTCACGATGAAAAGTTGCGAAAGTGCAGTTGAGCGTTCACTCTTATCAATAGCGCCACAAACCCGATGTGAGATCTCGCCCAACGCCGAGTTCTTTTTCTACAATATAAATCAAGTGTTTGTTGGAATTGATATTACTGACTATAATTAAGCAGTAAAAACTCGAAGAGGGAAACTATGACTAAGTCCGAATTGATTGAAAGACTCTGTGCAGAACAAACACATCTATCTGCAAAAGAGATCGAAGATGCGGTAAAAAATATCCTTGAGCATATGGCCTCTACGTTAGAAGCGGGTGAGCGCATCGAGATTCGTGGTTTCGGTAGCTTTTCCTTGCACTATCGTGAGCCTCGTGTTGGTCGCAATCCTAAAACTGGCGATAAGGTTGAACTGGAAGGTAAATACGTTCCACACTTTAAACCTGGCAAAGAGTTACGTGAACGCGTTAACTTGTAATAGGTATTGAGTAAAGTTTGTTCATATAAGCGGCATGCTGATCCAGTGTGCCGCTTTTTTATGAAAGCAAGCTTACTTAGCCGTGGTTTGTCTCGCCATTTTCCTGCATAATCTGTGTGCCAATTTGTGAAAAGGTAATGACTTATGAAAATTATAAAGATAGTCGCCGTACTCGCTCTTTTCTTAATCGCATTAGCCCTAGGCTCTCAAAATCAGTCGGTTGTAGTTTTCAACTATTTGCTGGCTCAAGGTGAATTTCATCTGTCTACATTGTTAGGTGGTGTTTTTATTATAGGCTTTGCTTGTGCAGGTGCGATCTTCGGAGCAATGCACCTTAAATCGCAGCTGAGAATCAGAAAATTGTCAAAACAGCTGAAATTAGCCAATCAGCAATCGGCGCCTGAAACTAAAGTGCATACCGGATAAGGCTGCTTTTCAATGTTAGAAATACTGTTCTTGTTATTGCCAATTGCCGCCGCCTACGGTTGGTATATGGGGCATCGTAGTGCCCAGCAAGACAAGCAGAAGCAATCTCATCAAATTTCACGGCAATATGTAACGGGGTTAAACCTGCTGCTTTCTGATCAATCGGATAAAGCCGTTGATCACTTCATTGAATTACTTCAAGTCGATAACGAAACTATCGATACTCACTTGGCGCTTGGTAATCTTTTCCGTTCTCGTGGTGAAGTGGACCGTGCCATTCGTATTCACCAGAATCTTATCTCTCGATCTGGGTTAACGGTTGATCAGAAAAACCTCGCGCTACAGCAGCTAGCAAAAGATTATATGGTGTCAGGCTTTCTTGACCGAGCCGAAAAAATTCTTGAGCAACTGATTGATGAACCTGAGCATCGTGAATCTGCTCTTCAGCAACTCACCGCTATCTACCAACAGACGCGTGAATGGCACAAGGCTATTGAATGTGCCTCAGCGTTGGTGAAGTTAGGGCGTAAGCGGATGAGAGGCAGTATTGCGCACTTTTACTGTGAATTAGCCATGCTTGAAAAAGCGGATGGCAATGACAGCAAAGCCGTTCAGTGGTTTAAGAAAGCATTACAAGAAGATCCTAAGTGTGTGCGTGCTACGATCTCACTAGGTAAGCTTTATCTACAAAATGAAGACTACCAAAAAACCATTGACCATTTAGAAGCCGTTATTGAACAAGATATTGATTTTGTTGGTGAAGTGCTTAATACCTTGGCGGAGTGTTACCACCATCTTGGCCGCGAGCAAGATCTCATTGACTTTTTACGTCGCTGTATTGCCAACAAAGCTGGGGTATCAGCAGAGTTAATGTTAGCTCAGCTCGTCGCTCAACATGAAGGCACTGCGGCGGCACAAGAAATTTTGACCAAACAGTTGGTTAAGAATCCTACAATGAAAGGTTTTTATCGCCTGATTGATTACCATATTGCGGAAGCAGAAGAAGGTCGAGCGAAAGCCAGTTTATCGACACTGCAGCGCTTGGTGGGAGAACAACTCAAAGTAAAACCACACTACCGCTGCCGTAAATGTGGGTTTTCAACGCATTCACTCTATTGGCATTGTCCTTCGTGTAAGAACTGGGGTTCAATTAAACCGATCAGAGGCTTAGACGGTGAGTAATTAAAGCATTCGGAAGCATTATGCAGCTATTTATGGCTGTTTTTTTTTAAACATGTTGTACAGATAGGAGAAACGATGAACGACCCAAAAGTGATTGTTGCACTGGATTATGACAATCTCGCGGATGCGCTCGCGTTTGTGGATAAGATCGACCCAAGCTCATGTCGATTAAAAGTGGGTAAAGAGATGTTTACTCTGTTTGGCCCTGATTTTGTCCGTGAACTACATAAGCGCGGTTTTTCTGTGTTTCTGGATCTGAAATTTCACGATATTCCCAATACTTGTTCAAAGGCGGTGAAAGCTGCCGCTGAGATGGGGGTATGGATGGTAAATGTTCATGCTAGTGGTGGTGAGCGTATGATGGCGGCATCACGTGAAATCTTAGAACCATATGGAAAAGATCGCCCATTACTGATTGGTGTTACGGTTTTAACCAGTATGGAATCTTCTGATTTACAAGGTATTGGGATTCAAAGTTCACCACAAGATCATGTATTAAGACTGGCTACTTTGACCAAAAATTCAGGCCTTGATGGTGTTGTTTGCTCTGCTCAAGAAGCGTCACTGTTGAAGCAAAATTTGGGGCGTGAATTCAAGCTCATCACACCAGGGATTCGACCTGCTGGCTCTGAGCAAGGCGATCAGCGCCGTATTATGACGCCAGCGCAAGCTATTGCTGTAGGCTCTGACTATTTAGTGATTGGCCGACCTATCACTCAGGCTGAGCAACCTGCATTCGTCTTGCAAGAAATTAATCGCTCTTTAGCCTAGTCGGATGAAGATAAGCATTATGTAATCATTAAGCCCTACTTTGGTAGGGCTTAATTTTATGGTTTAGTTTGGAACACCGCTGTGGAATTTGAAATCACTGTCTGGGCTTGAGATCAATTCCGCTTCAATTCTTCCGAAATACGCTACACGTTCAGAGATATCGTGGCCGGCAATTTGTTCTGCGAGCTGCAAGTAATCTTGATAATGGCGCGCTTCTGACCGTAACAAGGAAATGTAGAATTTTGCCATCTCTTCATCCAGATAAGGAGCGAGTTTAGCAAAGCGCTCACAGGAGCGAGCTTCAATGTAAGCGCCTACTATCAATTTATCTATCAAAGTCTGAGGCTCATGCGTTTTCATGTGTGATAAAAGTGTTTTCGCATAACGACTGGCAGGAATTGATTCATAGGCGATATTGCGTGCCTGCATGATTTCTAAAACTTGATAGAAATGGTGTAACTCTTCTTTTATCAGTAACACCATTTTGTCGATCAGATCTTGGCTATATGGCGAGTTAGATTTAGCAATGATCGCTTTAGAGATTTGGCTTTTTCCTTTGAGCGAGTCAATATCTCCAATTTTGCGGTAAGCAAAATCTTCATAAGGCTTAAACCAATCCAGTAGCGATACTTCACTGTCTTTGTCGACCGCATATTTACGGATCAGGAACATAGCCGATTGACCGGCTTTTAATTCACACAGCAAATGGTCTAAAAGTAAAATACGCAGACTTTCGGGTTTACGAGCTTCGGCTATCCATGAGTCTGGAGTAGGGCATTGCAAGAAATGGTTAATCGGTTCTAAGAGCGGTTGAATGGCAGAGGAATAAATCATGGTCATTATTTAATAGCAAGGCCGCATAAGCGGCCTGAAGTTAATCAAATCAATATAGTGCGGAATATTACCACTTTTTCTTTTCGCCGAAGAGCACATCCATATCGCTTTTACGCTCATTTTCTTCAATCTGTTGCAAATCAGACGCAGTTTTGTTTTGGCGTTTTTGTTCGAGCTCGTCATACATGGTTTGTAGTTTTTCTCGAGCTTGGTTCGAATAGCTATCATTTTTAGACGCTAACACATCGATCCCTTTACGTAGCAACTGAATTGCGGTGCCGGGTTGACCACGCAAAATAGAGTCATTAGCGCGTTTGATAACGTTCTCTATGTTGATACGGATCTGAATGGTTTCTAAGCGAGCATTTTCGGCTACATAGGCTTGGGTTTCAAAACGGCCTTTGTTGTGTTCGCTGCGGATCGTATCACGTAAACGCTTGACGAGCTTGAGCATGATGATGGCTTGTTTATCGCTACTCGGTACTTTAAAGGATGTACTTTCACCACCCGGATGACTTTGTTGCAGGTGGTTGATTTGTCCCTTCATATTCTCAATTCGTTGAGCGAGTTGTTTATTTTTAGGGTCAAGGTCATACATGCTTTGCAGTGCATCAAGAATGCGATTGTTCAAGCAGACTAATAGCTCTTTACTGAAGGGTAAGTGATGAGCGTTACCGATAAGATCTTCAGTGGCATCAATGATGGCAACATAACGTGAAGATTCTTGCTTCTTAGCACTTTCGACCTTCACTCTATATTGCAACATGATGTTGTAGCCAAGAACCAAAATAAGCAAAATGGCCACCAGAGCAATGATTAAACCTATATTCATAAAATCCGTATCTTCAGTTTTCAATGGCTAACGATTAAGGATACACGCTCGTTGTAATCCCGACAATTTACTCTGTTGATTATTCCTGTTTTATCAAGCAAAAACCGCTTTGCCGCAACGACTTTGAGGGTTACGTGGCAATTTTTTCATCAGATACGCAAGACGCTGAATATTCAAATCACGCTTCTTTCGATAAAGGCTAGGAATTGTTGTCCTGAAGCGTTATAACTAATAATTATAAAATATGTGTGTATGTGGCAAAGCATCGCAAGGGATTATGGGAAAAAGATGAAACTGCAGCAGTTAAAATACATTGTTGAAGTGGTCAATCACAATTTGAATGTGTCTGCGACCGCGGAAAATCTGTATACCTCACAGCCTGGGATCAGTAAACAGGTCAGATTATTGGAAGATGAACTTGGGATTCAGATTTTTGAGCGCAGTGGCAAGCATCTGACACAAGTGACACCAGCAGGGGAGCATATTGTTCGGATTGCAACTGAAATACTTTCGCGAGTAGAAAGCATTAAAGCGGTGGCGTCTGAACACACTCATCCAGAAATGGGTACGTTGAATATTTCGACAACCCATACACAGGCTCGATATGCCTTACCTGAAGTGATCAAAGGTTTCACCAAACGTTATCCCAAAGTCTCTTTGCACATGCACCAAGGTACGCCAACTCAAATGTCAGAAGCGATTGCAAAAGGTACAGCCAATTTTGCGATTGCGACGGAAGCTTTGCACTTGTACCAAGACGCGATCATGTTGCCTTGCTATCACTGGAATCGTTCGATTGTTGTTCCGAAAGATCACCCATTGACTAAGAAAGAACAGGTGACGATCGAAGATCTGGCTTCTTACCCATTAGTGACCTATGTGTTTGGTTTTACTGGCCGCTCAGAGCTGGACAGTGCATTCAACCGAGTTGGTATGACACCTAAAGTAGTGTTCACTGCCACGGATGCGGATGTGATCAAGACTTATGTGCGCATGGGTATCGGCGTGGGGGTAATTGCGAGTATGGCAGTTGATAAAAAACAGGATACCGATCTTGTCGCCATCGATGCGAGCCATATTTTTAGTGCCAGTACAACCAGTATTGGCTTCCGTCGTGGTACTTTCCTGCGTTCTTATATGTTTGATTTTATGGAGCGTTTTGCTCCACACTTGACTCGCCCTGTGGTTGAGCAAGCGATTTCTCTTAAATCTAATGTTGAGATCGCTGAAATGTTTAAGGACATTGATCTTCCTGTACGTTAACGCGCTTTTACTTTTACTTTTACTTTTACTTTTACTTCGCTGTGCTTCCTCCTAGAATGGCTCACCCATCGGAGGAAGCATGCAAGCTCAGTTCAAACTACTCGATTCATTCCTAACTCAAACACAACCTTTTTGGCGTTATGAGGCTTTTCACGCTTGTCGGTTGGCCGGTGTGCCTTGGGGAGAACAGAAACCTACGTTAACCGCCTGGTTGCATTCACTCACTCAACGCGAGATAGAACAATACAAGGCTGAACCTGAGCATCTATTCTCCGTTCTGTCTGAATTTTTCCCGCCGTTGGACGAAGTTAGAAATACACTTGTCATCCAGCCTTGTTCATTGCCCGGATTACTTTTGCCTAAGTTTTTTGATAAAGGAATCCCTGGGCGCAAATGGCAGCAGATCGAAGCAATGAGCAAAGTGCTTATCGCTCACCATCAAGGAAATCAATGGCTAGAGTGGTGTGCAGGTAAAGGTTATTTAGGGCGCATTTTGGCTTGTGTGAGTCAGCAACCCGTGGTCAGTTTTGAATATCAAGCTGAGCTTTGCTGCTCTGGGCAGCAGGAAGCAGACTTACTTCAATTGCCGATGCAGTTTGTACAAGGGGACGCATTGGATGAGCGTTCAGCCTCCTTGTTTCAACCCAGCACGCACGCTGTTGCGCTACACGCGTGTGGTGACTTACACGTAAAGATGCTGCAGTACGCGACATCTGCTCACACTGATGCCATCAGTTTTTCTCCTTGTTGTTATCACTTGACTCAAACTGAACAGTATCAAGGTATGTCGAGTCTTGCGCAGAGTTCCGCTCTTACACTCACTCGCCAAGAGCTGCGATTACCGCTCCAAGAAACTGTGACGGGTGGCGACCGTGTTAAAAGGCATCGTCAACAAGAGATGGTTTACCGCTTTGGTTTTGATGCCTTAATGACCCAAGTGTGTAATCTATCTTCTTATACGCCAGTTCCCAGCATTCAAAAATCCAAGCTTAACCAAGGACTTGCAGAATTTTGCCAGTGGGCAGTACAAGAGAAAAATCTCGCAGTGGATTTTACCGAAGTTGATTTTGCTTACTTTGAGAGCATTGGATATCAGCGATTTTGGCAAATGGAACGGATAAGTCTCGTTCAAGATGGTTTCCGGCGACTGCTAGAGCTTTGGCTTGTTCTGGATAAGGCGCTGTATTTACAGGAAAACGGCTATGAAGTCAGCCTGAGTGAGTTTTGTGACCGTAAGGTAACGCCGCGAAATTTGGTCGTAAACGCTCAGCGTCGAAAAGGAGAGAGCCGATAATATCGGCTCTCAGAAAAATTAATTAAACATCGCAATCGCTTTGGCTGGCTCGATATATTCGAGGCCAAAGTTTTCTGCTACCTCTTTGTAAGTCACTTTTCCGTGAATTACGTTGAGGCCTTTTAAAAATCCTGCATCTTCCAATAGGGCTTTTTGGTAGCCTTTATTGGCGAGTTTAACGATATATGGTAGCGTGGCGTTATTAAGAGCAAAGGTAGAAGTGCGCGCCACAGCACCGGGCATATTCGCCACACAGTAATGAACGACATCATCAACGATGTAAGTCGGCTCTGCGTGGGTAGTTGGATGAGAAGTTTCGAAACAGCCGCCTTGGTCGATGGCAACGTCAACCACTGCAGAGCCTGGTTTCATGCGTTCAATGTGTTGTTTGGTAACCAGTTTGGGAGCTGCTGCACCGGGAATCAGTACCGCCCCGATCACTAAGTCTGCTTCTAATACGTATTTTTCGATAGCATCTGTGGTGGAATAAACCACGTTAGCTCGGCCTTGAAACTCTTCATCGAGTTTGCGTAAGGTATCAATATTGCGATCCAAAATGGTGACATTTGCACGTAGCCCAATCGCCATACGAGCAGCATTGGCGCCGACCACGCCACCACCGATGACGACGATATTGGCAGGAGCTACACCGGGTACGCCGCCGAGCAGTAAGCCGCTACCACCGTGAGATTTTTCTAATGTTTGAGCGCCTGCCTGAATGGACATCCGGCCCGCGACTTCAGACATTGGAGCCAATAGTGGTAAACGACCCATATTATCTGTTACAGTCTCATAGGCTATGCAGACAGCTTTGCTCTTGATTAGCTCTTCAGTTTGTGGAAAATCTGGAGCGAGGTGCAAATAAGTAAATAAAATTTGCCCCTCTTTGAGCATGGCACGCTCTACAGCTTGAGGTTCTTTGACCTTTACAATCATCTCTGCTTTCGCGAATACGTCTGCAGCGGTAGGAAGAATGGATGCGCCTACAGCGATGTAATCATCGTCTGAAAAGCCGATGCCGGAACCGGCATTTGTTTCTACGTAAACTTGGTGACCGTGTGTGACAAGTTCTCGCACGCTAGCTGGAATCATGCCCACACGATATTCGTGGTTCTTGATTTCTTTAGGAACGCCAATGATCATCCTAACTCCTTAGATTAATTTGGTTGTATTGACTATATGTAGGGTTGTTCTATCGAATTTGTGGCTAGTATAGTGACTAGTGTGAAAAATTTGATGCTAAATATTAAGAAGTTGTAGTATATTTTTTTGCAGGGAAGTAATAAGGTGGAATAAAAAATGGTGGATAGTTATAAGAAGCCGTCTAAGGACTTAGACCGTATTGATCGCAATATATTGAATGAATTGCAAAAAGACGGTCGAATTTCAAACGTAGAATTATCAAAGCGTGTAGGACTTTCACCTACACCGTGTCTTGAGCGTGTTCGTCGTCTCGAACGTCAAGGATTTATTACCGGCTATACCGCGTTATTGAATCCTCAGTATTTGGATGCGTCACTATTAGTGTTTGTTGAAATTACGTTAAATCGTGGTGCGCCCGATGTATTTGAACAGTTTAATACCGCAGTTCAAAAGCTAGATGATATTCAAGAGTGTCACCTAGTTTCCGGTGATTTTGACTATCTGCTAAAAACCCGTGTATCGGATATGGGCGCTTATCGCCGTTTGTTAGGTGACACCTTACTCCGCTTACCTGGTGTAAATGACACGCGTACTTACGTGGTCATGGAAGAAGTTAAGCAAACCAACCAATTAGTGATTAAAACTCGCTAACTCAGAGCGAATGTTGGAGATCTTTCCACATTCTGACTTTCGCGAATTGGGTTTTTGCCCTTGATATGGTTAAATCTCCAAACAAACCGAGCGGCGTTAGCCGCTCGGACTGTTTCAACGCCATGAAACTGCGTATAGTGTTGCGCAGTATGAATTGCCTTAATCATAGTCAAGTTGGTTTATGTTCAAAGAGAACAAAAATAAAGTCGAAACCATTATTAAAACGAGTGAAGAGGTTGCCTCTTCTCGACTCAATGGCTCACAACGTCTAAAAGAAAGCGGACTCATTCTCGCTTTCTTGTCTTCTATTTTTCTTGCAGTTGCCCTATTTAGTTTTAATCCAGCCGATCCTTCATGGTCACAAACTGCATGGGGCGCGGATATTCATAATGCAGGTGGTTTAGTCGGTGCTTGGCTGGCTGATACGCTGTTTTTTGTTTTTGGTTCTTTAGCTTATCCATTACCTTTCATTATTGCTTTTGCTGCTTGGGTCGTATTACGCAAGCGTGATGAAGGCGAAGAAATTGATTTTACGCTCTGGGGAACAAGGTTACTTGGATTAACCATTGTGCTCTTAACCAGTTGTGGTTTAGCGGACATCAACTTTGATGACATTTGGTATTTCTCCTCTGGCGGCGTAATTGGCGATGTATTAACCAGCTTGGCTCTGCCGACTTTGAATATTTTGGGTACCACATTAGTGCTGCTGTTTTTGTGGGGAGCTGGTTTTACGTTATTAACAGGAATTTCGTGGTTACGAATTGTTGAATGGATTGGTGATCGTAGCATTGCGTTTTTTGTGGGTGTATTTAATCGTCTGCGTGGCGAAAAAGCAGAGCGAGTGACACCGGCTTTAGTCAAGCCAGAATTGCCGGCCGAAGATGCTGAAGAGAGTGATGTTGAAGATCTTGAACCGACGCGGAGTTTTGTGGAACCTGAGGTTGAAGAGCCTGCGGCCAACTTGCGTAGATTCAACATTCATATGCCTGAAGAACGTGATGAGCCTGAGATTAACCATGAACCTAAATTTGAGGCTGAACCAGTCACGCAACATCGAACCGTGGCGGTGACACAACCCGCACCCATTAACCCACCACGTACCCAACAGTGGGATGTCACCATCGAAGAGTTAGATCAACAAGCCCGCTTAATGGATGACTATGCAGAGGAACAGGAAGATTTCTCACTTGCCCCGAATGGGATGCAAGAGCAAGCCGAGCCAACCATGCCAGCCCACTCAATCGCTGACGTGGAAGACGATGAACTAAGCTCTGAATCATTTAGCCATTCATTCAATATTAATGTTGAGGATGAAGAGGTTGAACCAAGCATTTCCAACCTCAATTGGTCAGATGAAGAGGATGAGTTGGATGAGATACCCTCCGTTAACATGTCCCAAACTCTTGACCAAGACTGGGAAGAGGAGGAAGACTCTGGAGATCGTGACGTCAGCGCGTTTCAAAACATAGTTGCCGAAGCGCAAGCGAGCGCAGTTGCAAAGCAAAACCCATTTTTAGTCCAAAAATCGGTGAATTTGCCCAAACCTACGGAGCCGATGCCGACCTTAGAGCTACTTTATCATCCAGAAAAGCGCGAAAACTTTATTGATCGCGATGCCTTGGAAGAGATAGCCCGTTTGGTTGAATCAAAATTGGCAGATTACAAAATCCAAGCGCAAGTGGTGGATATTTTCCCAGGGCCGGTCATCACTCGTTTTGAGTTAGATTTGGCTCCAGGCGTGAAAGTTAGCCGTATTTCCAGCCTATCGATGGATTTAGCGCGTTCTCTATCTGCAATGGCGGTACGAGTGGTCGAAGTGATCCCAGGCAAGCCTTATGTTGGACTTGAATTGCCTAACATGTCGCGTCAAACCGTTTATTTATCCGATGTGATAGCGAGCCCTCAGTTTAAAGAGTCTAAATCTCCGACGACGGTTGTTCTTGGTCAAGATATCGCTGGTGATGCGGTGGTGGCGGATCTTTCGAAAATGCCTCATGTGTTGGTGGCAGGTACCACAGGCTCTGGTAAGTCAGTCGGTGTGAACGTGATGATTCTGAGTATGCTCTATAAAGCGTCTCCTGAAGATGTACGCTTTATCATGATTGACCCGAAAATGCTTGAGTTATCGGTGTATGAGGGGATCCCTCATCTATTGGCTGAAGTTGTAACCGACATGAAAGATGCTTCTAACGCGCTACGTTGGTGTGTGGGAGAAATGGAACGCCGTTATAAACTGATGTCGGTACTGGGTGTACGCAATATTAAAGGTTTCAACGATAAGTTGCGGATGGCAGCGGAGGCTGGGCATCCGATTTACGATCCTCTCTGGAAAGAGGGGGATAGTATGGACAGTGAACCGCCATTGTTGGAAAAATTGCCTTATATCGTCGTTGTGGTGGATGAATTTGCTGACTTAATGATGGTGGTTGGCAAAAAAGTCGAAGAGCTGATTGCTCGTTTAGCACAAAAAGCGCGTGCAGCGGGTATTCACTTAATTTTGGCCACACAACGTCCATCTGTCGATGTTATCACCGGATTGATTAAGGCCAATATTCCGACTCGCGTCGCCTTTACGGTATCGACTAAGACTGACTCGCGTACCATTTTGGATCAAAGTGGGGCAGAGTCTTTGCTTGGTATGGGTGACATGCTTTATCTCCCCCCAGGCTCAAGCCATACGATTCGAGTGCACGGTGCATTTGCTTCTGATGATGATGTGCATGCCGTTGTGAATAACTGGAAAGCACGGGGTAAGCCCAATTACATCAGCGATATCATTCAAGGTGATCATGGCCCAGAAGCCTTATTGCCTGGAGAGCAGTCTGAATCAGACGAAGATCTGGATCCCCTGTTTGATCAAGTGGTTGAGCATGTTGTAGAAACACGGCGAGGTTCAGTTTCTGGTGTGCAGCGCCGCTTTAAAATTGGCTACAACCGCGCGGCAAGGATTGTTGAGCAGCTTGAAGCGCAGGGTATTGTGAGCCCACCGGGACATAACGGCAACCGTGATGTACTGGCTCCATCCCCCATTCGTGATTAATGGAAAATAAAAAAGGCGCATCCAGCGCCTTTTTTATTTTCTGACGTTCAACTAGCGTGTCGTTTTCGCTAATTGTGCGATCAAGAAGATACCGACTGCGAGCAAGTTTGCCGCAAAAATGATCACTAACCACTGTGGCATCGAAAGTGTCAAAAATTGCCACACGATCTTGCTGCAATCTCCGTAAGCTTCAAACATGGCAGGAGCCCATTGGTTGAGTGGTGCCCATGACGGGAAAGTCACAAAAAGATCACAAGTAGCAAAAGGTGAAGGGTTGAATTGATAGTTCACATGCTCTATCGCCAGCATCAGCCCTTTATAGCTGCTTGCTCCCCAAGCGGCGAGCCCTAACCAACGTAAAAGAGGGTTTTGTGGAGCAATTACACCGAGGATAGCCGCCGCACCGACACCCAACATCGCCACACGTTCGTAGATACACATCACGCATGGCGCGAGTAGCATCACATGTTGGAAGTAAAGTGCACATAATTCAAAGAACACCACAAAGGCCAGTAGCAATAACCAAGATAATCGCGACTGTGAAAAGGTTTTTAAAGAGGAGAGTAAACGCACAAATGATCCTTGTTGAAAAGAAAAGCTCTGAATACTCAGAGCTTTTTATCTTGGAATAGTTTCAGGTTCAACTGAAATTTAGTGTCCACTTTGCAATAGCGTATTTGCTGCAGGCACCACATGGTGATTGATCCAACCCAAGCTGTAGAAAACATCCGTCATTGGTTCGAGGAAGAACATAATGCCAATAAAACCAACGACTGAAAGTGCGAGAGTGTAAGGGAATGCCATGACAACCATGCGACCATATGACAAACGGATCAGAGGAGCTAGGGCTGAAGTGAGTAAGAATAAAAATGCGGCCTGACCATTCGGGGTTGCGACCGAAGGTAAGTTGGTGCCGGTGTTGATGGCTACCGCAAGTAGGTCAAACTGATCACGAGAGATCATCCCTTCTATTAGGGCTGTTTTGACTTCCGTAATATAGACAGTCCCGACGAATACGTTATCCGACACCATGGAGAGCAAGCCGTTTGCCACATAGAATAAGGCTAGCTGCGCACCATGATCTTCCACATTCAATACCGCATCAATAACGGGCTTAAACAGTTCTTGATCGATAATCACGGCAACCACCGAGAAGAATACAGCGAGCAAAGCCGTAAAGGGCAGTGCTTCTTCAAACGCTTTGCCCAACGAGTGCTCTTCTATCACACCTGTGAAAGCGGTGGCGAGAATAATGACGGACAAACCGATTAAGCCTACTGCTGCTAAATGCAACGCTAAACCAACAATCAACCATACCGCAATGGCACCTTGTACCCACAGCTTGGCAACGTCTTGATTCGTGCGGTTTTTACGCTCTTCCGAATCGAAATCGAGCAAAATTTGGCGAACATTGGCAGGTAAGCGAGCGCCATAACCAAAGAGGCGAAATTTTTCAACCAACATGCAAGTGAGCATACCTGCAATGAAAACGGGTACCGTTACTGGCGCCATTCGGAGTAAAAACTCACCAAAGTGCCAACCTGCTTGGTCCGCAATGATTAAGTTCTGTGGTTCACCGACCATGGTTGTTACACCACCTAATGCGGTACCGACACCCGCATGCATCAGGAGCGATCGTAGAAAAGCACGATAGTTTTCTAAGTCATCCCGAGTTAATTCGGGAATGCCATCATCATGGGTATGGTCATGTGAAGATTGAATACTCTGACCTGAAGCCACTTTGTGGTAAATCGAATAGAACCCAACAGCTACACTAATGATCACCGCGATCACGGTTAGAGCATCAAGAAATGCCGACAGAAAAGCGGCCGTTACGCTAAATGCGACCGAGAGTAGAATTTTAGAACGGATGCCAAGTAGGATCTTAGTAAAGATAAACAGCAGCAGCTGTTTCATGAAGTAGATACCCGCCACCATGAACACCAACAGTAGCAAAACCTCGATGTTGGCGACTAGCTCATGTTTCACCTGAGCTGGGCTTGTCATACCAATCGCAATTGCCTCAATGGCAAGTAAGCCCCCCGGTTGTAGCGGGTAGCACTTGAGAGCCATTGCAAGGGTGAAAATGAACTCGATAACCAACAACCAACCCGCAAGGAAGGGATTGATAAAAAAGAACACGATGGGGTTAATAATAAGAAAAGCAATGATGGCAAGTTTGTACCAATCAGGCGCTTTACCAAGAAAGTTCTTGATAAACGCATTTCCGAGGGACATCGGCATGATGATTACTCTTTAGCTGTTGTTATAGATAGACTTTGTGTCGTGCCTGCTCTCACGAAAACATCAGACTTAGTGTTTAGACAAAATCTTCTTCAACAGTGACTCGGTAAGAAAATACTTTATGGAACTAAAATATTTTCTTACCGAGTCACTCCCTGAGAAAAACAAGCACTCCCTACTTCGACCGCACTCTACTTGCCGTTAAATAATAGTCAACAACAAATATCATGATGATAAAAAGTTACTAAACTTTCGTTAAAAAACGCGATCTAAGTGGTGTAAGCATAGCACAAAGTTGATAAAAAATTCATTTAGAAGCCGTGAGTTAGGCGAAATTGAATTTAATACATATTAACTCGGAATAAATACCTCTTTAGAGTAAGTTTATTTTGCTGATAAGAAATAGAAGAGTGTGAGCTATGTCGATTTAATTTCAGATACGTTGTGTTTTTCGGTTTATTGGAAAATATTCGCAATACATATTATTCAACAAAATATTCACAATGTATGGTGTAAGTTAAATTAGAGTAATTGCACTATGTTTGCTTTGTGACAAGATTATCGATGCTTGGTTTTCGAGTCACCCTAAGTAGTGGTATGATGAGTGCCATTCGACCCAAATAAAACAAGCATTGGATAAGTTATTAATGGTCATTAAGGCAAAAAGCCCAGCAGGTTTCGCTGAGAAGTACATTATTGAAAGTATTTGGAATGGTCGCTTTCCACCGGGTTCCATTTTACCTGCAGAGCGTGAGCTTTCAGAGTTAATCGGGGTGACACGTACTACATTACGTGAAGTGTTACAGCGTTTGGCGCGTGATGGCTGGTTGACTATCCAGCACGGAAAACCGACTAAAGTGAATCAGTTTATGGAAACCTCTGGGTTGCATATTCTTGATACTTTGATGACGCTTGATGCGGATAATGCCACGAGTATTGTCGAGGACCTTCTTGCTGCCAGAACGAATATCAGCCCAATATTTATGCGCTATGCCTTTAAGACGAATAAAGAAAGTGCGGAGCGCATCATCATCAATGTGATTGAATCTTGTGAAGCTTTGATGAGTGCACCATCGTGGGATGCATTTATTACGGCTTCTCCTTATGCAGATAAAATTCAGCAGCATATTAAAGAAGATGGTGAAAAAGACGAGTTCAAAAGACAAGAAATCTTGCTTGCGAAGACGTTTAATTTCTACGACTACATGCTTTTCCAACGTTTGGCTTTCCACTCAGGTAACCAAATTTATGGCTTGATCTTTAACGGATTGAAAAAGCTTTATGATCGTGTTGGTAGCTACTATTTCTCGAATTCAGAAGCACGTGAACTGGCGATGGAGTTTTATCGTCAACTCTTGTCCGTATGCCAAAGCGGTGAGCGTGAGCAACTTCCCCACGTTATTCGTCAATATGGTATTGCGAGTGGACATCTCTGGAATCAGATGAAAACGACGCTGCCATCGAATTTTACGGAAGATGATTGTTAAGTCGGTTACCAAATCGATAAAAAAGCCCGCCGTGTTGCGGGCTTTTTTGTGGTGATCAACTGAAATAGCTCGATGAGATGCGGGTTGAAAATCAATGGCCACCAGCGGCTTTAAACCACTGTGTTAAATGATTTTTGAGATCTTTGAGTTCATCAGGCCCAATCAAAGCAAGGCCCAAATCCTCAGCTCGTGTTATGTCGTTGTGGCGTAGTGGGCGGAAACTGACTAACATCGCGCGAGCTTGCAGTCCACCGAGTAGATCGCGTAATGACTCTAATTTGTAGAGTGTATCGTCGCCATCATCCCGCATCCCTTTAGTTTTGCATTCGATAATGTGCAGCTTGTTATTCACTACGGTTGCCACATCAAGCTCATTACGTACTTCTCTATCACCCAGTTGGCGGTAAACTTGCACGTTCAGTGAGCGATCTTGAATGGTGGGCAGATCGTCTTGTATCTGTTTAACAGTGCTGTGCACGAGAGTCTCTAACCATTCTCCGTTGGCAAAGCGCCGCGCATCTTCATTGCTGAAAGTAAGAATACCATTTTCATAACGAGCAATGTTGGCTTCGACCAGATCGCTGAGCAGTAGATTTAATTCTCGATAGCCTTGTTGTTTCTCTGAAAGCTCGACATCTAGCCGCTGTTCTTTACGGCATGTCGTCGCTAGATAGTTAAGGGTTGCCAAACCAGGCCCCAACTCTAAAGCATTGCCTGCCCAACGTTCACCTAATTGGTAAAGCTGTTGATCTAATTGCGGTGGAAGTTGGTGTTCATTAAATTCGCCACGCGCACCAAAAATGGTTAGATAATCGGCAATGGTGATGCGGTCTTGAACTTGAGTATCTTGATTTCCATCTGGGTAGAGCCAGCAGAGACAGTCGCTGTTAGGCTCGACGACAAAGATTGGCCAGTGGTAGCTGCGGAAAATTTCATAAGCGGAGAGAAGACGATGGCGTAAGCCACAACTTGCGTTGAATTTTACATCCTCACCACGTGCTTTTAATGTCTCGGCGAGATGACGAATTGCACTTTTGATGGCAGAAGTATTGGCTCCTGCTGGAATTTCAAAAAAATCTGTCGTGATATTGCGCTTTTGTAATACCGCACTCAGGCGTTCAAAAATCAATTGTTGAGTCTGGTCGCCAATAAAAATGATGTGGCGGCTGACAGTTCGGTTATCGAGCAGCGGTGTCACTAAACGAACCGGGTCCTGATCGATAATTCCTACGTGAATAGCCATAAAGTATCCTCATGATTTGCTTGCATGAGTGGAGAGAAAAATGGCGCAAGCTTTGTTAACCATATAATGATGAGGAGATTAAAAAACAAGAGCGACTCCGGTTAAAAGTCGCTCTTTGTGGAAAAATTGACACTGAGGGTATCAATGCTGACCGATTTTAGAGGGTAAAACGGTGTACCAACTCACTTTGTTGATTGGCTAATACGGTCAAATTGGCACTGGTTTGTGCTATCTGAGACATCGCTTGGTAGCTTTCATCAGAGATATGATTGATATCTTCGATACTACGCGCAATCGACGTCGTGGTTTCATTTTGCTCACCTGCGGCTTGCGAGATGTGGGTACTCATATGGCTGATTTCGATAATGAGAGCTTGAATCTCTTCCATCGCGCTGTTGGCGTGTGAGGCTTGCTCCACAGAAAGCTCCATATCCTGCATACAGCTTTCAATCACTTTGCTCGCCAGTGAAGAACTTGATTGCAAATTGCTGATCATTGACTCGATTTCAGACGTTGATTGCGTGGTGCGTTGAGCAAGAACGCGAACTTCATCGGCCACCACCGCAAAGCCACGTCCTTGTTCTCCGGCACGCGCCGCTTCAATCGCGGCGTTGAGCGCGAGCAGGTTGGTTTGTTCGGCGATATTACGAATCACATCTAAGATTGAACCAATCTGACTACTCATCTTGCGCAAGTCACCCACCGCTTCAACCGATTCAATTAAACGGGTTTCCAGTTGGCGAATGGTACTGATGTTTGTGCTCATGATCTGACGACCGGATTCAGACGCAGTTTCGACCTGCTGAACCATCGACAACGAGTTTTGTGCACTGTTTGCGACTTCTTGTACTGAATGTGCCATTTCTGTCATTGCGGCGGCCACACTAGAAGTCTGCTCACGTTGACTATTGAGTTTACTTTGTGCGCTGAGTGAGGTGCTTTGGTTGTTCGAAGCCGTGGCGGTTAAATCATCGGAAGCATTGTTCAGTTTGAGCAAAATATCGTGCAGGCTATCAGCAAGAGTATTGATATGACGGCTGAGACGACTGAACTCGTTGTTATAACGGATTTCAATGCGTTGAGTCATATTGCCTTGTGTGAGGCTTTCTAATGTTTTCAGAATACGTGTTACAGGCTCTCGTACACTGTGCGCAATATGGTAACCAATCGCAGTCGCTAAGAGCACGACTGCGATACCAATGATGATCGCCTTGATCGTACCTTGTTTGTAAACTGAACCCGCCTCGGTCAGAGATTGATTGAGGTCATCGCTAGCGGTTTGGTTAAAAGAACCCAAAATCGTCATCGCTTTATCAACTTCACTCGCAAGATTGGCGATGTTGTCGTAAAGCGCAGCACGAGCTTGTAGATATTCATTGTGCTGATCCAGTACGCCACCTTTTTGCCCAATGTCTTGGGTGAATTTAGCGACCAAGTCATCAAAACGCTCTTTAAGTTGTGGCATTTGCGTTACCAGACCACGATAAGCGTAGTTGAGATGAGTCACCGCTTTTTTATTCTGGTTGACGGCTTTCTCAACGAAGCTCACGTCAGAGCTGGCTAACGCATCCGAGGTGATTAACTCGGCATCTTTGAGCTTGATGAAATAGCTTTTAGCCATGACTTTGACTGAAATACTGTCATTGTTGTCGACAAATTCTTTCATCCCAACGCTTAATTCAGAATGCAGGCGTTGAAATTCTCGAGTGGATTTTTGCACTGCGGCTTGAGCGGCAAACATGGCTTGATAGTTATCCATCGCGAGATCCGCTTCGTTAAAATAACGCGCTTCAAGCTTTTTGAGTTCTGCAATGGGCTGTTCAAGTTCGGGGTGGTTTAAGCTCGCTTGACCGAGTTCATCCAAGACTGTCTGAAAATTTTGTTTTGATTTCGCAAATTCCTGACGCATGCCTTCCATACGTGCCATATCTTGCGTGGTCAGAAAGTCTTTAAATGATTTGTCGGCAGATAGCAGTTGTACGCTAGTCTGGTTAGATAGTGACACAAGCGGCAACGATGTTTTCGACACACTTTCAAAGTTGCTGTGAATTTGGCTCATCCCACGTAGCATGATCGCGACAGTCACCACAAACATAATAATGATCAGCGCAAACCCTGCGTACATACGCCTGATTACGGAACCCTGCATATTTTCTCTCCCTCGAACATAACTCGTTTTTATTAGAATTCATTTAAAGACAAACGTTGTCTTAAAAAAGTAACAAAATAATCATTATTGTATTGAGGTTGGGAAACGCGTTTTATGACCGATACAACAAAAACAGCCTTTCACCAGTGAGCTTGCTCAGGTTCTTTTAACTGTACGGTGTTTTTTATTGAGCTTTAGCATGCCTTGACGCATACTCAATCCAGCAAAATTCTCAATCAAAACCTTTATATGGAGCTGTCATGGCGGAAGAAACCATTTTTAGTAAAATCGTTCGCAGAGAGATTCCAGCTGAGATCCTTTATCAAGATGAGCTGGTTACTGCATTTCGTGATATTCATCCTCGTGCACCAAGCCATATTTTGATCATTCCTAATAAGTTGATTCCTACAGTCAATGATGTAGAAGTCGAGGATGAACTCGCCCTTGGGCGTATGTTTACCGTCGCGAAGAAAATCGCCGAACAAGAAGGCATTGCAGAAAACGGTTACCGTTTGATCATGAACTGTAACTCACACGGTGGTCAGGAAGTCTATCATATTCATATGCATTTAGTGGGAGGTCGCCCTCTTGGACCTCTGTTGATGGGCTAAGCCTGTGCACTTCTGTGCCATAGGGTAACCAATACCATGGTTCAATACATGCAATTTCCCAAACGTCGCTTGGTACTGACCATAACCTCAGTCTTGCTCGCGGGGTGTGCAAACCTCACCGCGGGCAATTTGTTTAGCCATTATAGTGCTCAAAATAGTGGCTTATATCAGTCTGTTGCGGCAGGGCAATATGACCAAGCTAGCCAATTATTACCGGATTATGTGGCTGGTGATGTTTTAGATAATCTTGAGAAAGGACGTGTTTACTTTCTGAGTCAGCAATATTCAGAAAGTCAGCAAAGTTTGTCGATAGCTGATAATGCGGTTAAAGCACAGCAAGATCGGGCCATTATTTCGCTGAGCAGTACCGCGACCAGTGTGGGCTCGCTCGCTGTTAACGATAACCTCAATGAGTATGAACCCGCAGATTATGAACTGGGCTTTTTGCATCTGTACTTAGGGTTAAATTATGTGCGCAATAATGATCTTGATGGTGCGCTGGTTGAGATGCGCCGAGCGAATCAGGTTCAAGAAGCCGCTAAAAAGAGACGCGAGCAAGAGCTAGCTAATGCAGAGCAAGACATGCGTTCACAAGGATTATCTCCCAGTTTAGGCAGCGTGTTAGCACAGTATCCCGATGCTGGCAAAACCTTACAAGCGGTACAAAATGGTTATCTATTATATCTGTCAGCGTTGCTCTATGAGGCTGACAATGACTTAAACTCAGCCTATGTTGACTACCGTCGAGCGTTAGCCGTTGCACCGAATAACCCTGCTGTGATTGATGGAACGCTGAGAGTTGCTACGCGCTTGAGCATGCAACAAGATCTCAAGTTGCTGAAACAACAATACGGTGAGCCTCAACGATTAAGTGCTTCGCAAGCACGCGTGATCGTAATTGAAGAGGAGGGTATTGTGCAGCCTAAACAAGCATGGCGACTCTCTTTACCTCTATCTGACAGTCGTGGAAACACCGCGTTGTATTCTTTGGCTCTGCCGTATTATGAGCAATCTGTGATGCCTCAACGTGCGACTTTCAGTTTGAATGGGGTGAGTGTGCAGCCAGCACCAGTGACGGATGTTAACTTAATGGCTAGACAGGCACTTACAGAACAAATGCCCGCGCTGGTTTTGCGTCAAGCCTTACGCGTAGTGGCTAAAGACCAACTCCGTAAAGAGACCACAAAAGAAGAAGATGTGGCCAATTTAGTGTTTAATATTTGGAATACCTTAACCGAGCAGCCGGATACCCGCAGCTGGTTAACGTTACCCGCTACTGTCAATACAGCAACTCAAGTGGTAAAAGCGGGTGATCAAGTGCTGGATATTGCAGGGATTCACTATACCTTTCATGTTCCAGAAAATGGCACCGCGTTAGTTTGGCTATCGAGACAGAGTAACAGTGTGACGATTTGGCATAAACAACTAGGGATACGGTAATGAAAACGTGGCTATTAGCTGTATTAACAGGGTTACTGTTGGTGGGATGCAGTGCCAATACCGCAGGTCTGCGGGTCGATGGCGCATCACAACAAGTATTATTTAATGACAGTGTGTTGAGCAAAAGCTTGAGCATTGAAGATATCGCGACCACGGAAGTGGATGGTCATACCCGAGGGGTGGTGCGTCTGCAGAGCAATCAGAAAAGTGATCTGCATGTACAGTACCGCTTTTACTGGTATGACAATGATGGGCTTGAAGTGAATACGAAATTAAGCCCATGGAAAATCATCATTTTGCGAGGTATGGAAACCGTGTCTCTGACTGAAGTTTCGGTGAACCCGAACGGTAAGCAGTTCCGTGTCCAAATTCGCGAAGCGAATGAATAAAACGTAAGTTCAAGAGGATTCACAATGAAAAAGAGTGTCATTGCCCTGCTAGGTCTAGCCGTTATCTTAGGGGGATGTTCAAATAAAGTCAGTTATGGTGATGCGCAAGCCGTTGAAACCGTGAATGTTGATTTTGGTTCAACCGATCTGCAAAAAATTGCCGCAGAAATGGTCGACAGCATGATGATGTCGGGTTCGGTGTCAGCCATTACTCGAGATGGTCGCCCAATTGTGTTTGTTGAGCGGATTAAGAACAAAACCAGTGAACATATCGATACGGAATCAATCACCGATACGATCAGTACCAAAATGCTCAATTCTGGCAAGTTCCGTTTCGTCGATATGGATCGTGTGGAAGCGGTTCGCGATCAACTGAATTTCCAAAACAATGATGAACTGGTCAATCAAAGCACGGCAATCCAGTTTGGTAAAATGGTTGGCGCTCAATACATGCTATACGGTAACTTATCGAGCATTGTAAAGAATGAGGGTAGTGACAAAGACGTTTACTACAAAATGACCATGCGTTTGATGGACTTACAAACAGGTTTGATCGAATGGGCGGATGAAACTGAAATTCGTAAGCAACAATCTAAAAGCTTACTCGGTTTGTAATCCACTCACACAGAGAAGGAGTTGGTAATGGCAAAGATTGCGTGGCGCGAAGCAACCTCGTTAGACCCATCACTGTTGTCATTGAATCACTTCTTCTCTGTGCCACCTACCTATGCGCAGACCTTAACCGGAGGTCTCACTAATCGTTGTTGGAAAATCGTGACGGGTGAGCGAGCCTTTGTCTGGCGACCTGCAACGGCGATCACCAAAGCTTTTTCTATCTCCCGATTTCAGGAGTATCAAATACTCAAGGCGATTGAGCATGATCATATCGGCCCTAAAGCTGAATTAATTAATGATCAAGGGTTGCTTGTCGAATGGATCGAGGGGGAGTCACTACGCGATGGTGTGGCTTTTGATGCCATCTTGAAAACGCAGATCCGAATCCATGAATTGGATGTACACCGAATTCCCGTTGCGCCGTTTAACTATCTTGGTCGGGTCGATCACTATTGGCTACAAATTCGAGAAGAGCTGAAAACAGATTCAGTGAAAGCGCTTTATGGCCAGTGGCGTTCAGTCCCTAATTTAGCCGATGTTGGGCAAGTGCTTTGTCACTTTGACCTTGCAGGTTACAACATGGTGAAAACCGCCCAAGGTCAGCGAGTGATCGATTGGGAATATGCGGCGTTAGCGGACCCACGGATCGACTTGGCGCTGAGTATTGATGTGGCAGAAGAAAAAGTGCTTGATGCCGTGTTTCGTTACTGCCAATTGCGAGAACTCTCTGGTATCGATGACTGGGTTGAAGGCGTGCAAGCATGGCGGCCACGCACAATGATGATGGCAATGTTATGGTATCTCTTGGCCTATCAGTTGTGGGGCGATGATCTTTATCTCCAATGTGCACAGCAATTAGAGCAGCGATTCGCCACCCATAACCGCACACAGTGATGGATTTCTTGAACCGTATTGCGCTTGGCAAAATGCCCGTTGGGCAACGAAAAGAAATTTTTTTCTGATTCTCTTTATGGAGATGTCCGCGAGGCTGTTTAAAACCATAATCTTCGTGGTAGATTAAACCTCAAGGAACGGGGGAAATATTATGATTATTTATTTACACGGATTTGATTCAACCAGCCCGGGCAACCATGAAAAAGTGCTGCAATTGCAGTTCATTGATAGTGATGTTCGTTTCATTAATTACAGCACCTTACACCCTAAGCATGATATGCAGCACTTACTGAAAGAAGTGCACAAAGCTATTGAGCAATCGGGCGATCCACATCCATTGATTTGCGGCGTTGGTTTAGGTGGATATTGGTCTGAACGGATTGGCTTCTTGTGTGGAATTAAACAAGTTATCTTTAATCCTAATTTGCATCCTGAGTTGACAATGCAGGGACGTATTGATCGCCCTGAAGAGTACGAAGACATCGCGACTAAATGTGTTGAAAAATTTCGTACCAAAAACCAAGGCCGCTGCTTAGTGGTACTGTCGCGTCAGGACGAAATCCATGACAACCAGAAAACTGCGCAAGAGCTACAGGACTATTACGATATTCTTTGGGATGAAACCCAAACTCACAAATTCAAAAAAATCGCTCAGCATTTACAGGCGATGAAAGCCTTCAAAGCCGTTTGATTTCGTCAGCGTACACATTGTTTAACAGCCTCATGTCGAGGCTGTTTTTATTTATCCAAACCCACAAAAAATCTAATGAATATGAGTAAATCTGTGGTTGCGCGATAGATTCAGCCCTATATAATGACTGACGTAAAGATTTGTTGATAAATATCAAAAAAAATTGAGAGCGAGTAGAAAACTTGCCATTTGTTTGTGTTAGCGCAGCCTTTTCTGCCTCGTAACGTGCCACTGAGAGTAACTCACCCTCACCCAAGCATGCCAAGATGGACATACGTCATGGCTATAACAGATTCCCTCAGCACGAGTGATCGGGCTGGATAATAATTATTCATCTTTATTTGAGGATTGTTGTTGTGACACGAATTATCGTTGTAGGTGGTGGAGCTGGCGGTTTAGAGCTAGTCACCAAACTGGGTCGCACACTAGGGCGCAAAGGTCGAGCCAATGTCACTTTGGTTGACCGCAATTCAAGTCATCTTTGGAAACCATTGCTGCATGAAGTTGCAACCGGTTCTCTGGACGAAGGGGTAGACGCACTGAGCTACCGCGCACATGCCAAAAATCACAGCTTTGATTTCCAACTCGGCAGCTTGGAGTCGATTGATCGTGAAAGTAAAAAAATCACGTTAAGCGAGCTCAAAGATGAGCATGGCGAACTGCTCATGCCTAAACGCGATTTGGAATACGATATGTTGGTGTTGGCGATTGGTTCAACCTCGAACGATTTCAACACTCCTGGAGTTAAAGATCACTGCATCTTCCTAGATAGCCCTGAACAAGCGAACCGTTTCCGTACTGAAATGAACAATGAGTTCCTCAAACTGCACGCGAAAAATGGGCAAGGCACCGTGGACATTGCAATTGTGGGTGCGGGGGCGACAGGTGTTGAGCTCTCAGCCGAATTGCACAATGCGGTTAAAGAACTGCGGACTTATGGTTTCGGCGATCTCGATTCAAGCAAGTTAAACGTAAACTTAATTGAAGCCGGTGAGCGTATTTTACCGGCATTACCACCACGTATCTCAGCAGCGGCGCATCAAGAACTCACCAAATTAGGTGTGAATGTTCGTACCATGACGATGGTGACTAAAGCGGAAAAAGATGGCTTAACCACGAAAGACGGTGAGAAAATTTCTGCGCATATCATGGTGTGGGCGGCAGGTATTAAAGCCCCAGATTTTATGAAAGATATTGCTGGGTTAGAGACTAACCGTATTAATCAAGTTGTGGTTAAAGGTACGCTACAAACCACCCGTGATGACGATATTTTCGTGATTGGTGATTTGGCGCAATGCACCCAAGCGGATGGAAAGTTTGTGCCGCCTCGTGCTCAAGCAGCACACCAAATGGCGTCATTGGCGTTCCGTAACATCGTTGCCAAAATGTATGGCCGTGAGCTGAAGTCTTATGTTTACAAGGATCATGGTTCGCTGGTGTCTTTGAGCCGTTTCTCAACCGTGGGTAGCCTGATGGGTAACTTAACTCGTGGTTCGATGATGGTAGAAGGCCGAATTGCTCGCGTGGTCTACATTTCGTTGTATCGTATGCATCAAATGGCGCTGCATGGCATGCTCAAAACTGGGCTGATGATGTTGGTTGGACGAATTAACCGTGTTCTGCGTCCAAACCTTAAACTGCATTAATCTCTTTAGTTGGTTATCGAGTAAAGCGGCGCTGAGTGCTAATGCCGTTCACTTAAGGTGAGCGGCATTGTATTTTCTAGGGTATCGGCTTGGCTTTTTCTTCACGACTCTAGGGAAGGCTCTTTCTCGCCTTGGCTCAAGTATTAAGCTTCCACTCATTGCGTAGAAGTTTTGCAGTTGCCTTGGTATTGCTCCCGGTGACGAGTAGGGAAGTCCCACTATTAGGCGCATGATGTGGGCTAACGCTCCATTGAAGCTCAGTTGGTATGGCAAGTAGTCTCCATTCAACGTATTACACATCTGCACCATTTGATATCTGACTAAGTTGTATGTCAGGAGTATTCCCCAGAGCTCTTGTCTCACCAGCTCTGGGAGTCGGCTTCGCAGTGTAAGACGGTTACCAAGCATGTATTGCTTTTGCTCTCGGTACCCTTGTTCAATTTCCCAACGGTATTCATATAAACCGACTATATCTGATTTCGGATAACACATCGGGTCAACCATTGAGGTGAGAACATCGTATTGCTTCCCCTCTTTAACTCTCGTGATTAAACGTACCACTACCTCTTCTTCTAGCTCTGGCCATTTCTTACGCGCTTGCGGGTTACTCTTCAGTTTTATCAGTTTATCTTGTCGGCCAAAAGACTGAACAACTTCATAAATCAGCCCTTTTTTCATGGGGATAAGCCAATGTCGATTGATGCCTTGCGAACACCATGCTTGAAGTAAACCTAGGGAGTAAAAGCCTTTGTCGAAGAGCGTTAAGCTGTTATCGGGGGTTGTGTCGATAAGCTGCTCTGCCAGCTTCATTTCATTAACGGTATAACAGCCAAAAGCGCTGCCTGTGATTAAGTGACTGCTCAGCTCCATCTGACAGACCATGCGCACCTGTGGGTACTGTGTTTCTTTACCATCACTGTGGGTAGGCTTGGCGAACGCTTCAGCGTTATCTTTTGAGTCTTCTGTTCGCCATAAAACGCCATCAACGCCCAGTAACCGAAGTCCGTTCCAGTTTGGTACGTTAGCCTGCTTAAACCAATGACGTTGCGTACACTCAAAGAGCGCTTTAGCCGCTGACTCACCAAGGTTTTTTCTTCGCTGTGTTAATGCACTTGGAGCAACGAATGGCTTGCCTGTGCGGTCAACAATATCGAGCATATTTACAATGTCAGCCATGGATTTATCGTTATAGATAGCCATGCCAACCAGTAACCATGCCATCGACTCTAAAGTGAGCTTTCGTTTTCTTAGAGTCACGGTATCCGTAAGCTGATAAGCACTATTGATGAGTTCAATGGGCAGGAGGTCTGCGAGTGTTTCAACGTGATTGGGTTTATAACTGTTGATGATGTCGAGGGCTTGAGAAACGTGCATAAAAAAATCCGATAAACAGGGTCTACCGGATTTTTACATACAGGCAGGATCGTTCAACTGATCTGCTGATTAAAGTCTTAACTGATCGGCATTAGGCGCTGAGTGCCGCTTTATTTTTATCTGCCGTTTAGGGAATTAATGAGAAGACGATTCCGGCTCTGGGTTCTCCCGCATACAAGAATCGATTGGGCGCTAACTGCTCTTGAACGGCACCACATCTCAACGCCAACGTTTGGCTAGGCACATTCTCAGGATCGCAGACAATTTCTAACCGGGTTAATTCTAAGCGCTCAAAACAGAATACGATGAGTGCGGTAAGGGCTTCCTTACCATAACCTTGCCGCTGGCAATCATCCGCTATCCAATAACCCAAGCTGGCCATATTGAAGGTATGGTAAAACTCATTAATCGCCACCATCCCAACCAATGTTTGTGTTTGACGTTCGAAAACCCCAAATCCATACGCTTCCGCTTTAACCCAATTTAACCGAGTCGCCTGAATGAATTGTTCAGCTTCTTGTGTACTGAATAACGCGTGGCACCAGTCTACCCATTGATGAAGCGTTTGAGATTGACGAATACGCTGCATTAATTCTGGTGCTTCGGTGGCGGTGATTAACCGCAGTTGTAAGCGCTGAGTAATGATTTGAAAATCCGGAGTCATGCTTATCCTTGTTGTTATGCAAACTCATGAGCGTTGGGTTAATTATATGCAACAAGATAAGAGTGTGGAAAATCAATTGTTTTGGAATGAGAAGGCGAGGTTGAAATCGGTGAAGTCAATAAGCCGCCCCAAAGGAGCGGCTTTTGTGCAGAGAGTTATTTTAATGGTGTACGAATTGTTGCTGAACGGAAGCTGTTGTGGGTTAACCAGCTTGGCTGTGCTTCCGCAGGAGCGGTACCGTTAGCGCTAATGTCGGAGAAATTAAACGCATACTGATTCCAAATTCGCGTCGCATTTTTCCAAGGCTTGCTAGGATCGGCAGACTCATACACAAACACACCGTGGTTGACTTGGCTTTCACGATCGTAGTCATTCGCCACCATGATCAGCGCAGCATTGTCATTGCCAGCCAGATCAACAACGATAGGGTATTCCCATAACGTGCCAGAGGAGTTCGCAATGATGCTGAGTACACGCCCTGTTTTACCATCAAGGATACGCATTCTGAGACGATCTTGAACTAACACTTCGTCAATGCCATCCCCAGTAAAATCATAGGCAGAAACACCGATTTTACCGCTGTTCAAATCATCATTAGCGACAGACCATACCTTATTGCCATTGATATCATACATATCTACGGCGTAGTAACCGGCATACACAATCCCCATGTGGGACTGATCTGCGGTAAGTTTGCCGACTAAGAACTGCACTGCATTGACTTGCTGCTTACTTTTGAGCAGGGCTTTTTCTTTGCTCCAAACATTCATACCGAGCAATTGCGAGCCTTGCGGAACGTCATAATGGACGGTTGTGGATTTTGATAACGTCACTGGAGCTAAATAAGGAATGGTTTTCTCTTTCCATACTGGGGCTAAATAAGCCACTTGCTTAGTGTGCCAGCCAAAGAACCAGTAAGACACGGTTTTGGTACGCCACTCCAAACCTAGATAAGGAATGGTTTTGGTTTTCCACTCTAACCCAAGGTAAGTAAACGCAGAATCTTTTGAACCGACAGTCACTTTCGAGCCATTGTCGAGTGTGAAGCTCATTTCAAGAATGCCATAGCTCCACCAATCTTTGAATTTACCGTAGGTGACATCAATCGCTCGTACTTTGGAGGTGTCTAACGTACGCAATGAACCACCACTACCGCCAACCATGCTTTGGCTATTGGCACCAATTGCATCGACAATGGAACCAGAACGAATCGCGATCTGATGATCACTGCCTGCGAGAATTCGTGCAGTATTCGCCCAATCGGTATACCCATATACCGATGATTGACCATCAATTTGACTTACACTTTCGGTTTGCGTACCTAAAAAGCTCGATACGGCTTGAACGCTGCCGCCAGGGTTGTCTAAGTTATTCACTCGCCATTTCACGGTGCCATCATGCTCTAGAACCGCAATCTCACTGTTTTGGGCTGTATTTAAAGAGGCGGGAACTGAAACCACCAGTTCTGGGTTGTTATCGCCATCAAGGTTAGCCACAGAAGAGAACCAAACCGTATCATTGGCTTGATATTGCCAGAGGTAAGCCCCGTTATTTTGGTAGAGTGCACCATTCGCGAACACTTCTTTCTGGCCATTACCATTGCTGTCGAAGGCAATTGAGCCCGGAGTCCAATCATGGCTAAAGAGTAGGCCTGAATCATAATTGTAGACGCCATCGGATGCCAAAATCTCAATTTGGCCATCACCATTAATATCAGCTAGTGTGATGGCACCAGCAGAACGAGCAGATTTAGTCAGTTGTTTTTTGATGTTGCCTTGGTGGTCCAGAATATTGATGTAAGGTGATTTTTCACTACTAGATACGATTTCAATCAGTCCATCACCATCGAGATCTGCCGCTGCAGGTGCATAGCGAGCATCAGCAATCACGCCCCCATTGCTATAACTCCACAATTCAGAGCCATCTACACCGCTTAGGGCGCGAATATAGCCTCCTTTTGCATATTTATTACCTTCAAAGGTGACCACAATAATGTCAGCCACGTCTTTATCATCAATCTTGCCATCGCCATTGTCGTCGTTAAGTTGTACGACAATCGGCGCAGCCATCACCTGATTGGACTCAGGATGAAAAACACTGGTGGACCAAGACCATTTCAATTTGGTCTGTATATCACTGCTGTTGGACGCGAATGCGGTGCTTTGAGTCATCAAATGGCTCAACGCTAGTACACTTATCGCGGTCAACTTTTTTGTCTGTTTCATCGCTTGACCTTAATCTATCTTGACAGTTCGAATGGTGTGTATAGTGAGTTTCCATACTCTCGCGTTAGATTGATGCGCAAATACGTAGAAGAAATGTTTGGCGTCAATAACGAAATGCTGAGAGCGATAGAATTATCTGTGGCAAAGACGATATGGTTCAACCCACTCAAAGGTTGATCGATTAGATTTCTTGTTACAAAGACATCGCTGCTCATTAAATATGAGAGGGTGAGTCATTTTTGAGACGGAATTAGAGTGTGTATAAACGAGAATGCGTGATTTATCGAGGGAAGGGGGTAAGTCTAAATCCGCTTAAACCGCGTATTCAGACTTACAATAGAGCCTTATTCAGTGACGCGGCGTACTTGAATGATCATACCCATGAGTGGGTGATCCAGATAGTGTGTTTCACCACTGCGCATACGGCGTTTTTGGTCAAGGCGGTAGCTTTTCAGGAACGTCTCTTCTTCCACTTTGGGGGAAACAGACTCCAGCAATCCTGCTTGGACGGTGGCATCTTGATCTTCTGGCGCCGTCTTCAGTTGAAGTGGTGAATCTTGTAAAGTTACTTCACGAACCGCAGGCTGTTTTAAATCGAGCAATGCTTCAGCAAATAAGAAGTGCTGAACATAAATCTGTAAAGTGCCATCCAGCTCATACAATGGCTTGGCAATACTCATTTCAGTCACACCATCAACCGGTGCGGCGACGCTTGTGCTGCCGATCGGATTACCATCAGCTTGGAATTGCCCTGAAAAATCACGTCCAGCTTGAATGTGGAACACGGGAGCCGATTGTCGACCCTGATCATTTTGGCGCCAAGCCGTATGCAGTAAAACATTAAAACCCGCATGGTTTCTTAACTTTTGCGCTTCGTTGGTCAGTTGGTATTGTGACGATGGTAATAACATGACGCCTTTATCTTGGCGAAAGCTCACGTCAGCAAAACTCCCTGCGCGATCAAGATTAATCGCAGGAAGCGTATTGGGCCAAGATTCACTCACTTTTTCAGCATTTACCGCACGTTTAAAAATGATCACTTCAATATCAAACTGCCGAGCCGCCATGCTGGGCATTGCCATTAGCAACAGCAGCAGTGGGATCAATCTTTTCATTGTCACTCCGTTGTTCAGTGTTTCACACTGGGTTATTACATCTGGTTAATTACTTAAATCGCCGGTAGCACATTTTGCTGGAAATCGTTCAACATGTCAGCGACAAATTGAATGCGCGCACTGCGTTCAACCAACGGCAAGGTAAATTTAAATTTGGTCGGCCCATCCATCGCAAATTGCTTAGGTTGCGATTGCAGCAGTTTAACCAAAAACAGTGGGTTAATGTCAGCATTGGGATAGAACTCGATGTATCCGCCACGTTCATGGGCTTCAATTTTACGCACTTTGAGACGCATAGCATTAAGCTTCAGTTCGACGATGGCGAGTAAGTTTAACGCGGCGTCAGGCAATTTACCAAAGCGATCAATCAATTCGACTTTGAGCTCGACTAATTCATCTTCACTGGCGACGCTGGCAATCTGTTTGTACATCGACAAACGGGTGTTGATGTCCGGAATATAATCTTCCGGCAGCAAGGCAGGCAGACGCATTTCAACTTCGGTTTGCTCACGCAGCAAGTCATCCAGCGCGGGTTCTTTACCCGATTTCAGGGCTTCAACTGCTTGTTCAAGCATTTCCATATACAGGGTAAAACCAATCGATTGAATTTGGCCGCTCTGTTCTTCACCCAGTAGCTCACCAGCACCACGAATTTCCAAATCGTGCGTTGCCAGAGTAAAGCCAGCCCCCAAATCCTCTAAGGATGCGATGGCCTCTAAACGTTTTACTGCATCTTTGGTAATCGCTTTCGGCGGCGGGGTTAACAAGTAGGCGTACGCTTGGTGATGTGATCGCCCTACACGGCCACGCAACTGATGCAACTGAGCCAAACCTAGGCTATCTGCACGATCCATGATGATGGTGTTCGCTGTCGGAACGTCGATACCCGTTTCGATGATTGTGGTACACACCAGTAAATTGAAACGCTGGTGGTAGAAATCGTTCATCACTTTCTCCAGTTCGCGTTCACGCATCTGCCCGTGGGCCACGGTAATCCGCGCTTCAGGAACCAGTTTTTCTAAATCTGCCGCCACTTTATCGATGGTTTCGACCTGATTGTGCAGGAAGTACACTTGACCACCACGCATAATTTCACGCAGCACGGCTTCGCGAATTACGCTGTCTTCACTTTGACGGACAAAGGTTTTGATCGCCAAACGCCGCGCTGGCGGCGTCGCGATGATCGAGAGATCGCGCATGCCACTCATCGCCATATTCAGTGTGCGCGGAATCGGCGTGGCGGTGAGGGTGAGGATGTCGACATCCGCACGCATTGCTTTGACTTTCTCTTTTTGACGAACCCCAAAGCGGTGTTCTTCATCGACAATCAGCAAACCAAGATCCGCAAAGCGAATCTCGCTAGAGAGCAGTTTATGGGTGCCGACCAGAATATCGACCTTACCGTCCGCCACATCTTGTAGGATGAGTTTCTGCTCTTTGGCTGATTTAAAGCGGGAGAGCACTTCGACGCGGATCGGCAAGTTGGCAAAGCGGTCGCGGAAATTCTCGAAATGTTGCTGAGCGAGTAGGGTGGTCGGGACTAATACCGCGACTTGTTTGCCGTTGTCGGTGGCGACAAACGCGGCGCGCATCGCCACTTCAGTTTTACCAAAACCGACATCGCCACACACCAAACGATCCATCGCTTTGGCTTGGCACATGTCTGACAACACGGCGTTGATCGCCATCGCTTGATCATCGGTTTCTTCAAACGGGAAAGTCGCTTTGAAGGTCGCATATTGTTCGCGGTCGAGGTGGAATTTAAAGCCCGGTTTGATTTCGCGCTTGGCATACACATCCAATAGCTCTGCTGCGACATCGCGCACTTTTTCAGCCGCTTTACGGCGAGCTTTGACCCACGCCTCGCCACCCAGTTTATGTAATTGGGCGGCTTCTTCTGCACCACCGGAATAACGGCTGATCAGGTTGAGTGACGAAACTGGGACATACAGCTTGGCTTCGTTTTGATACTCCAGCATCACGTATTCGCTGACCATGCCACCCGCTTCGAGAGTTTGTAACCCTAGGTAGCGACCAATCCCGTGATCGATATGTACCACAGGTTGCCCCGGTTTAAGCTCGGCAAGGTTGCGGATCACCGCATCGCTGTTGGTGACGGTTTTGCGATCTTTTTTGCGGCGACGTTGAATCACCCGATCGCCGAGTAAATCGCTTTCACAGATCAGGGCAACTTGGTTGTCGCCATAAATAAATCCGTGCTCTGCTGAGCCGAGTACCAGTGAGAATTTTTCGGCTTGCTGGCAGGCAATGCTGAATTCACTCTGGCTTTGCGGGCGTAACTTGATGCGTTGCAAAAGTTCAAGCAATGCTTCACGGCGGCCTTCAGATTCGACCGAGAAAATGATTTTGCCAACAAATTGCTCACTAAACTGGCGCAGTGCTGCCAAAGGCTCTTTGTTTTGATGCTCAACGGCCAATACGGGTAATGGTTGCACTTGGGCATTTATTCGGCCGGCGCGCAGTTCGATGGGTGAGCTGGTCAGTTGGACTTGCGGCAGAGTTTTAAAGTGGGTAAATAGCTCATCTTTACGCAACCAAAGCTCATTCGGTGGCAGCAGTGGGCGCAGTGGGTCGATATTGCGCTGGTCGTAACGGTAATCGACATCAGCCAAAAATTGGTCGATGGATTTTTCCAACTCGCCCACGACCAAGAGCTGGCTGTTGGAGGGGAGATAGTCAAATAAGGTTTCGCTGTGATCAAAGAACAACGGCTGCCAGTATTCAATCCCCGCTGGCCAAGTGCCTTTGGAGACTTGGCTATAAATCGATTCAGGCTCACGGCGCGCTTCAAAGCGCTGACGCCAACGGTTACGAAACTCTTCAATTGCGGCGGCGGTGGTCGGGAATTCATGTGCCGGCAACAGGCGAATTTCATCCATTTCCGCAATCGAACGTTGGTTCTCCGGATCGAAAGTGCGAATGGTGTCGATTTCATCATCAAAAAAATCAATCCGAAATGGGTCACTGCTGCCCATCGGGAAGAGATCGAGGATCGAACCGCGACTTGCGTATTCACCTGGACCAAAAACCTGATCGACATGGCGATAGCCGCTGTTTTCCAACTGGAGGCGCAGCTTATCGAGCGAGAAAAGATCACCTCGTTTAACAATTAAGGTGTGTTGCAACAAGAAATCACGGGGTGATTGGCGTTGCAGTAAAGTGCTGACTGGCACAATTGTGATGCCACGAGTCAAGCTTGGCAGTTGATACAAGCGCGAAATGCGATCGGAAATGATGTCTTGATGCGGCGAAAAATTATCGTACGGTAGCGTTTCCCAGTCGGGGAAAAGAGCCACTTCACTTTGGCTAAACTGTTCAATTTCGTGCAGCAGTTTGAGTGCCGTTTGCGGGTCCGGTACGGCCAGCAAAGTATGGCTAGTATGGGCATTCGCCAATTCCGCGATCGCTAAGGCCAGACTAGAGCCGTGTAAGTTGCCGATGGCTTTTTTGTCTCCGGCACCTTGCGCCGAAAATAGAGAGAGTAGGGAGTGTGTAGTCATAGTCACGCTTGAGGTTTTTCTCGGTCTAGTGAGCGTTGACGCAGCAGGCGCTGCTGTTGATATAAGGCGGCTTTGATCAGTAAATCCTGATCCACATCGCGCAGCAGATCATACTTCAGTGTTACTAAGGTGTGTTCTGATTGTTGGCTACATTCGATGACGCTGGCGTAGCAGTATATGGCGGCCGCAGGGTATTCCAAAAACAGTTTAACACGGACTTTTTGCCCCAAAGCTAATGGTGATTTGGCCAGATAGGTCAACTGGCTTGCCCCAAAGCGGGTTGTCGCGCTGCGCGAGTGGGGATCGACTTGCTGGGACAACATAAAAGTCAAGAGCAGGTTGAGCTTTGAGTTTTGCGCTTCAAGCAATTGCAGGACACTTTTGAAATCACTGTTTTTCAGCTCCATGCGCGCGCTGTCACTGAGTTGCTCTAGCTGACTAAATTCGCTGGCGACCACAAAAGGCGCTGGGATCTCGGCTTCAAAAATCTCATGAGAAGGGAGGGTGAAAGGGTCCGCCAACGGCTCCACATTGATGGTTAGCGCGTGGTGAACAGTAAAGAATTCTTGGTCATTCATAGAGGGTTCCTTCTCACATCTGTGTTGATTATCGTCATAAGCAGTAACTAATCAAGGTATGTCCTTGTTATCGGTGTGAAATAAACGTCCTCTTACACAGATTTGGCAAAGAAAAGCTACAACCGCGGAGGGATTCTCGCTACATTAACGCCATTCTATTCCTATGGTTGGATTTATGTTTCATCCGATATCGGTTTTTATTGGTTTGCGCTATTTACGCGGTCGTTCTGGTGATCGTTTTAGCCGTTTTGTCTCTTATATGTCGACGGCAGGGATCACGATCGGCGTAATGTCTTTGGTGACCGTGTTATCGGTGATGAACGGTTTTGAGACACAACTGAAATCGCGCATTTTAGGCGTTTTGCCCCAAGCGGTGGTGACGCAAGATGTGGGTAAAACCGCCTTTGCCAATCAACCGCCAGCTTTCATCTCCGCACTGTCTACGCTACGCGCGCCTGAACCTTTGGTGCGCAGTGAGGCGGTAGTACAAAGTGCATCACAATTGGCAGCAGGGTTGTTGATTGGTATTGAACCGCAACAAAATGATCCGATTGAACAACACCTGATTGCTGGACATGTCACGGCTTTACAAGCGGGTGAATACCAACTTTTTCTCGGTCATTTATTGGCGCGCAGTCTCAATGTTACGGTGGGCGATAAAGTGCGTCTGATGGTGACAGAAGCGAGCCAATTCACTCCGTTAGGCCGCTTACCCAGTCAGCGTAACTTTACGGTGGCGGGCATTTTTAACACGGGGTCGGATGTGGATGGGCAACTGATGGTGACTCATCTGCGTGATGCCGCCAAATTACTGCGCTATGACGCACAGACAATTTCAGGTTGGCGACTGTTTTTTGATGACCCGTTTGTGGTCAGCACTCTGGCAAAGCAACCGTTACCAGACGGTTGGCAATGGAGCGACTGGCGTGAGCAACGCGGCGAATTGTTTCAAGCGGTGCGTATGGAAAAGAACATGATGGGATTAATGCTCGGTCTTATCGTGGGGGTTGCTGCGTTTAACATCATTTCGGCGTTGATCATGGTGGTGATGGAAAAGCAGGCCGAAGTGGCAATTTTGAAAACCCAAGGGATGCAGTCACAACAAGTGCTCGCCATTTTTATGGTGCAAGGCGCGAGTAGTGGGGTGATTGGCGCGCTAGTGGGCGGAGGTCTTGGTGTGCTGCTAGCCGCCAATCTCAATAGCCTGATGGAGGCGTTAGGGGTAGCCCTTTTCTCAGTGGGCGGGGCTTTGCCTGTGGTGATCGAGCCACTACAAATTGTTTTAGTTATTGTTCTTGCGATTGTTTTAAGCCTATTGGCAACGCTGTTCCCAGCCTATCGCGCATCTTCTGTTCAACCCGCTGAGGCGTTACGTTATGAATAACCTTTTACGTTGTCATGAGGTTTGCAAAACCTACCAAGAAGGTGAGTTGCAAACTCAGGTTCTTAAAGGGGTGAGCTTTGAGTTAAAGCGGAGTGAGTTGGTATCGATCATTGGCTCTTCTGGCTCAGGAAAAAGCACCCTACTGCATATCTTGGGAGCATTGGATGATGCCAGTGAAGGTCAGGTAGAGTTTCTTGGTCAGCCATTACATGCGCTGAGTTCCAATAAGCAAGCCAAAATTCGCAATCAGCACTTGGGATTTGTTTATCAGTTCCACCATCTGTTAGCGGATTTTTCGGCGTTAGAAAATGTCGCGATGCCTCTGTTGATTGGTGGAATGAATGTAGCAAAAGCGAAAGCGCAAGCCCAAAGCCTGCTTGAGCGAGTTGGCTTAGGTCATCGCTTAGTCCATCGCCCATCAGAGTTGTCTGGTGGTGAGCGGCAGCGTGTCGCCATTGCGCGCGCGTTAGTCAATAAACCCGATTTAGTGTTAGCCGATGAGCCAACGGGCAACCTTGATCATAAGACGGCATTGTCGATTTACGATTTGATGCGTGAGCTGAATCGAGAATCTGGCACGGCATTTTTAGTGGTGACCCATGATGGTGAGTTAGCCGCGAAAATGGATCGCCAGATGCACATGAAAGATGGGCTACTCACCGATATGACGGGGGCCTAAGTGTTTTCCTCTTTAGCTCTGTTTATTGGTGGGCGCTTTAGTCGCGCCAAGCAACGTAACAAGATGGTGTCATTTATCTCGCTTTCCTCGACGATTGGGATTGCTGTGGGCGTGGCGGTGATCATCATTGGTCTTTCGGCCATGAATGGCTTTGAACGTGAATTGCAATCGCGAGTGCTTTCGGTTATCCCGCATGGGGAATTTGAAGGTGTGCGTGGCCCTGTAGAGCGTTGGCCGGACTTAATGGCGCAAGCTGCCCGTCAACCAAACATTATCGCCGCAGCACCTTATGTGAAAATGACGGCGTTGGCAGAGAATGGCACCCAGCTCAAAGCGATTGAAATACGTGGTGTTGATCCGCAACGTGAACAAGCCGTATCTCGTTTATCGCAGTTTATTACCCCGCAAGCCTGGCAACATTTTAATCCTGGTGAACAGCAGGTGATTTTAGGCCAAGGGGTAGCCGATAAACTCAGTGTGCAGGTTGGGGATTTTATTACTCTGATGATCCCAAGTGCGACCAGTGGTGAAAAAGTACAAGCTCCGAAACGGGTACGTGTGAAAGTCAGTGGTTTATTGACACTTAATGGGCAAATTGATCACAGTTTGGCGTTACTGCCACTGGAAGATGCACAAAGCTACGCGAATTTGGGCAGTGGCGTGACAGGCATATCCGTGAAAGTGGCGGATGTTCTGCAAGCGACACAGATCGTACGTGAAGTGGGTAACCAGCTCAATGAATACGTCTATTTGCACAGTTGGCAGCAAAAGTATGGTTTTTTGTACCGCGATATTCAGATGGTTCGTACCATTATGTATCTGGTGATGGTGTTGGTCATTGGTGTGGCGAGCTTTAACATTGTGTCAACGCTGATGATGGCGGTGAAAGATCGTGCTGGTGAAATTGCGATCCTACGCACCATGGGGGCGACGGATGGTCTGATTAAACGCATTTTTGTTTGGCAAGGGGTGTTTTCTGGTGTTCTGGGCAGTATTGTCGGCAGCCTGTTTGGTGTGGTAGTTGCGTTAAATTTAACGCCGCTGATCAAAGGGTTGGAGAAACTGATCGGACATCAATTTTTGTCAGGCGATATCTACTTTGTGGATTTTCTTCCATCACAAGTCGAGTGGTTCGATGTGATGCTAGTTTCGGGCACGGCGATTATATTAAGTCTGCTTGCTACTTGGTATCCGGCGCGGCGTGCCAGTCGCCTGAATCCCGCTCAAGTGCTGAGTAGCAAGTAGCGTTGAGCATTTCGGAGAAACACACCGAGTGCTTACTCCGCATTCAATAAAAAAGGACCTTAGGGTCCTTTTTTCATCTTGAGTCAACATTGTTTGCAAAACGGCGAATGCAGTTGCTCGCAACTTGGTATCAACCGCTTGTCTGTACCGTGTGTTAAGGCTGATTCTCCGGCATCTTACTGGTGCGACGTTTTTGCCAACTGCGAACAACGGAATAGCGCCATAAACCACGAATGCCAAAATACCCAATCAGTGACGCTAACACCGCACAAACTGTGCAACCGAGCAAAAAGGGTGGACCAATGGTGCTCATTTGGTTGAGGAGAAATTCCCACGTCAGCTCAAAGTGGAACGATTGTGTGGGGGTGCCCATCAACCAAGCCCCAAGCTTATAGGTGAAATAGAAAATCACCGGCATGGTGATCGGATTGGTGATCCACACCAGTGCGATTGAAAGCGGTAAGTTAACCCCGAACAAAATAGCTAATCCGGCAGCCATAATCATCTGGCTCGGAAGTGGAACAAACGCCATAAATAAGCCGACAGCAAAAGCACCGGCGGCAGAGCGGCGATTTAGACACCAGAGATTTGGGTTGTACAGCACATTACCAAATACGCGCAGCGCTTTTTGGCGTTTGATCACTTCGTGGTCAGGCATAAACCGCTTAATAAATTTTCTTGGCATACGGGATTATGACTCTCTTGTCGAATTACTGGTCGCTTATCTCTTTTTCGATCACCTTGCTTTCTGCACCGTATTGGCCTTGGATGCCGACATGGGGCTGGGCTTGGTTTTGCCTTATCCTGATTGGCGTGCTCAGTTATTACCGAGCTTGCCGCAAACTCCTTGGCTTCGCGTTGGCCATATTCACTGTCGTGTGCCATGGCAACCTAATGCGAGATCAATCCAACATGCTCTCTCAAGCAGGCTCGGATAGTATCATAAAAGGTCAGGTTGACAGCTTTTTTACGCAAACTCGTTACGCATATGAGGGTTTAGTCTTGATTCATGAGGTGAATGGTCAAACCTTAAACAGACTGATGTGGCCTCGTGTACGCTTAACGGCTCCAGTAGCGTTAAAACCGAATGAGCAGTTCGAATTTACGGTTGTATTTAAGCCCATTGTGGGGCGTCTTAATGAAACGGGCTTTGATTTAGAAGCCCACTCTCTGACTCAATCGGTTCTTGCGCGAGCGGTTGTCAGCCCGAATACGACATACCAGATTGTGCCGCAACATAGCCTACGCTCCGCTTTACTGACGCAGCTTGAGTTACTCACCCAAAACAGCCCTTATCAAGGGTTGATATTAGCGCTGACGTTTGGTGAAAGAAAAGGGATTGGTGAACAAGAATGGCAAGCCTTGCGCAACAGCGGCTTAATTCACTTGGTGGCGATTTCTGGCTTGCATATTGGTATCGCTTTCAGTATTGGGTACTTGTTAGGCAAGGGGCTGATGCGTCTGCATGGCAAATTGTTGTGGTCTCCTTTCGTGGTGGGTGCATTATTAGCCGTGTTATACGCATGGCTCGCGGGGTTCACTATACCAACCCAGCGTGCGCTGATTATGTGCTTGCTGAATGTGGGATTGGTGATCTTGGGGTTTCCTCTTTCAGCATTAAAACGGATCCTGCTGACGTTGTGTGCGGTTTTAGTTTGGTCGCCCTTTGCATCGCTTTCAAACAGTTTTTGGATGTCATTTCTCGCCGTTGCGATTGTGTTGTATCAATTGGCCAATCAAGAGAAGCGTCAGGCTTGGTGGAAAGCGTTATTGTGGGCGCAACTGACTCTTGTCTGTTTAATGGCGCCAGTCACCGCATACTTTTTCGGTGGATTAAGCATGACGTCCGTGGTGTACAATTTACTGTTTATCCCTTGGTTCTCCGTGGTGATTGTTCCCGCTTTGTTTGTGGGTTTGTTTCTCAACGTGACGATGTCGTATTGGGCGACGCTTTATTGGCCTTGGGTGGACTGGACGTTCTATCCCCTCGATTGGGCGCTGCAGTTTGCGGATGTAGGATGGGTGGTGATACCGAAAACCGTACAAGGTTTCGTGGCTGCCTTAGTCGTGATCAGTTTGTTGTACCGAGTGATGAGCTTACGAGCTTGCATTTTGGCATGGTGTATTGCGGTGCTGTGGTGGTGGTTTCCTTCAGTCACCCCTCGGTGGCGCATGGATGTTTTGGATGTCGGGCACGGTTTAGCCATCGTGATTGAGCAAGATAAGCGCGCCATTATCTACGATACGGGGAGCAGTTGGTCGGGAGGCAGTTACGTAGAAAGTCTGATCGAGCCCATTTTGCAACAGCGGGGTATTCGCCGGCTCGATGGGTTGATTCTAAGTCACCTCGATAATGATCATGCCGGAGATTGGCAAAGTTTGGCCAAGCGTTGGCAACCGGAATGGATACGTGCAAGCCAAGTTGATGTGGCGTTTATGCCCTGTATGCGCGGTGAGCGCTGGCAATGGCAGTCATTAGATTTCCAAGTACTATGGCCTCCGAGGCTGGTGAATCGAGCCTACAATCAGCATTCGTGTGTGATTCGCATGACCGATCTCCAAACTAACCATTCCGTGTTGTTATCTGGGGATGTCACCGCCATGGGAGAATGGCTACTTGCTCGTGGAGGTGCGCTTTTATCGAGCGAAGTGATGATAGTGCCTCATCACGGCAGCAAAACTTCATCCACCGCTGAGTTTATTGCGAAAGTCGAACCACGGATGGCGATTGCTTCCCTCGCCAAAGATAACCGCTGGAATTTGCCTAATCCACAAGTGGTGGAGCGTTATCAAAGCCAGCAATCTGATTGGCTAGATACTGGTCACGCGGGACAAATCAGTCTGTTTTTCTATCCAGATCAGTTTGATTGGTTTACTCAGCGTGGAGTTGGCTGGGTGCCATGGTATAGGCAGATGCTGCGTAAAGGAGTAGAATGAGCGCAATTTTGTAATCAGAAAAGCCTTTCTATGTCACTTCACTCTGACGAAACTACTTGGCAGACTTTTAAACGTCTGTGGACTTATATCCGCTTATACAAGGCGGGCCTTACTGTTGCGGTTGTTGCGTTGATTATCAATGCTGTTGCCGATACATATATGATTTCTTTACTAAAACCTTTGTTAGATGAAGGTTTTGGTGAGGCAGAATCCAATTTCCTACGTATTTTGCCTTTCATGATTTTAGGCTTGATGTTTGTGCGCGGGTTAAGTGGATTTGCTTCTTCCTACTGTCTGAGCTGGGTTTCTGGCAATGTCGTGATGCAGATGCGTCGCCGTCTGTTTAATCACTTTATGCACATGCCAGTGCGCTTTTTTGACCAAGAATCCACTGGTGGGTTGTTATCACGCATTACTTACGACTCAGAACAAGTGGCGGGTGCCACTAGCCGTGCTTTGGTCAGTATTGTACGTGAAGGGGCGAGCATCGTTGGTTTACTGGTGCTGATGTTCTGGAACAGCTGGCAACTCTCGTTGGTATTGATTGTGGTTGCGCCCGTAGTTGCGTTTGCGATTGGTTTTGTTTCTAAGCGCTTTCGTAAAATCTCGCGCAATATGCAAACCACCATGGGGCATGTCACATCCTCAGCAGAGCAGATGCTCAAAGGTCACAAAGTGGTATTGAGCTATGGTGGCCAAGAGGTTGAGCGTAAACGCTTTGATCAAGTGAGCAACAACATGCGTCAACAAACCATGAAACTGGTTTCGGCGCAGTCTATCGCGGATCCCGTGATCCAAATGATTGCCTCACTGGCTCTGTTTGCTGTGCTGTTTTTAGCCAGCGTTGACTCGATTCGTGCCGAATTGACACCGGGGACTTTTACCGTGGTGTTCTCCGCTATGTTTGGCTTGATGCGTCCACTTAAAGCATTGACCAGCGTAACGTCGGAATTCCAACGCGGTATGGCGGCATGCCAAACTCTGTTCGGTTTGATGGATCTGGAAACTGAGCGTGACAACGGCAAGTACGAGGCCGATCGCGTCAAAGGTGAAGTGGAAGTGAAAGACGTGACTTTCACCTATCAAGGCAAAGAAAAGCCGGCGTTATCGCATGTCTCGTTCTCGATTCCGCAAGGGAAGACGGTCGCTCTGGTTGGCCGTTCTGGCTCTGGTAAATCGACCATCGCTAATCTGTTTACTCGTTTCTACGATGTTGATAGTGGGGCGATTTGTCTTGATGGACACGATGTGCGCGATTACAAGCTGACCAATTTGCGCCGTCATTTTGCGTTGGTTTCGCAAAACGTGCACCTGTTTAACGACTCTATCGCCAATAACATCGCTTATGCCGCCGAAGGTGAATACACGCGCGAGCAAATTGAGCAAGCCGCTCGCCAAGCGCATGCCATGGAATTTATTGAAAACATGCCGCAAGGTTTGGATACCGTGATTGGTGAGAACGGTACGAGTTTATCTGGCGGTCAACGTCAGCGTGTGGCGATTGCTCGTGCGTTGCTGCGTGATGCTCCAGTGCTGATCCTTGATGAGGCCACTTCAGCATTAGATACTGAATCTGAACGTGCGATCCAAGCGGCATTGAATGAGCTTCAGAAGAACAAAACGGTGCTGGTGATTGCGCACCGCTTGTCGACCATCGAGCAAGCCGATGAGATCCTTGTGGTCGATGAAGGTGAAATTATTGAGCGGGGCCGTCATGCTGACTTGTTGGCACAAGATGGCGCGTATGCTCAACTGCACCGCATCCAATTTGGTGAATAGTGGTGATAGAAAAGATTTGGTTTCACCGCCATCCGTTGGGTTATCTGTTATGGCCACTGTTGTGGCCATTCAGCTGGTTGTTTGGGGTAATTAGCCGCTCACGGCGCAAAGCATATCAAACGGGTGACAAACCCTCCTATAGAGCACCATTACCTGTCGTGGTGGTAGGCAACATTACTGCAGGTGGCAATGGTAAAACGCCGGTTGTGGTTTGGTTGGTGGAAACACTGCAAGCCCTCGGCTATTGCCCTGGGGTGGTATCACGCGGCTATGGAGCTAAAGCGCCAAGCTATCCCTTAGTCGTCAGTGAGCAAACGCCTGCGGAACATTGCGGTGACGAACCGAAGCTGATTTTTCAACGCACGAAAGCACCTGTGGCCGTCGATCCTGTGCGCAGCCATGCGGTAAAAGCGCTGCTTGAGCACGGCGTTAACATTGTGGTTACCGACGATGGTTTGCAGCATTATGCGCTGCAACGAGATATCGAAATCGCGGTAGTAGATGGCGCACGCCGTTTTGGTAACCAACAGTTGATCCCGCTAGGTCCTCTGCGTGAGCCGATCAGTCGGTTAGATGAAGTTGATTTCATTATCACCAATGGTGGCATAGCAGAGTGCAATGAAATCGCGATGCATCTTCAACCCGCTGAGGCGATTAATTTGCACACGGGTGAGCGCTGTGCAGTGAGCAAGCTGACTCGCGTATGCGCGATGGCTGGAATTGGTCACCCTTCCCGTTTTTTTAATACCTTGCGTGAGCTCAATGCAGATTTAGTTCATTGCCAAGGGTTTGCCGATCATCAAGCCTTTGATGCAGCTCAGTTGAATCAACTGGCGCAGCAGGGCGAACATCTGATCATGACAGAAAAAGACGCCGTAAAATGCGCTGAATTTGCCCAGCCCAATTGGTGGTATTTGCCCGTTTCGGCTCAATTTGCTCCAGAAGCGGAGCAGCGTATTGTGGACAAAATTAAAGAGGTAATGGAACAGTATGGATCACCGTCTGCTTGAAATCGTCGCTTGCCCAGTGTGTAAAGGTAAGCTGACTTACGATAAAGATCGCCAAGAGCTGATTTGTAAACTAGATCGTTTGGCGTATCCAATTAAAGAAGGCATTCCCGTGCTTTTAGAGCCGGAAGCTCGCAGCATGAATATGGATGAGGGACGCTAATGTCATTTACTGTCGTGATCCCTGCGCGTTACCAATCCACGCGCTTACCGGGTAAGCCTCTGGCGGACATCGGTGGTAAACCCATGATCCAATGGGTATATGAACAAGCCATGCAAGCCGGTGCTGACCACGTAATTATTGCAACCGATGATGAGCGTGTAGAGCAAGCGGTTCACGCCTTTGGCGGTGTGGTGTGCATGACTTCGTCTGATCATCAATCTGGCACAGAACGTCTGGCGGAAGTGGTGGAGAAAATGGCGATTCCTGCTGATCACATCGTGGTGAATGTGCAAGGTGACGAGCCGTTGATTCCGCCGACAATTATTCGCCAAGTGGCGGATAACTTGGCCGCATGCAGTGCGCCGATGGCGACTTTAGCGGTGGAAATTAAAGATGAAGCCGAAGTGTTTAACCCGAATGCGGTGAAAGTGATCACCGATAAAAACGGTTACGCACTGTACTTCAGCCGCGCCACGATTCCTTGGGATCGAGATAACTTCGCTAAAGCCGATAAGTCTATCGCTCAGCCACTGCTGCGCCATATCGGTATTTATGCTTACCGTGCAGGGTTCATCAACACTTATCTGCATTGGCAACCAAGTCAGCTTGAAAAAATTGAATGCTTAGAACAGCTGCGTGTTCTGTGGCATGGTGAAAAAATCCATGTCGCGGTCGCGTTAGAAGCGCCACCAGCAGGGGTGGATACGCCTGAAGATTTGGAAATGGTGCGCCGCATTGTTACTGAACGTGCACGCTAATTTTTAAATTAAAATTCGTTAAGCAAATCAGAAAAAAGCTCCTGTGAAGGAGCTTTTTTATTAAGTGTTAGGAATGTTGTATTGCAGCCCAAATTAAATTCGGCTTTCAAAATCGCTCTTTTTTGGGCAGGTTGCGAGGATCTCTCTTCTTCCTGTGTCTTTGACCTCCTCCAGTTTGACTTCAAAACCCCATAGACGGTGCATGTGTTTCAACACCTCTTCGTAGCTTGGATCTAACGGAATGCGATCGTGTGGAACATACTGCAACGTCAATGAGCGATCGCCTCGAACATCGACGTTATACACTTGAATATTGGGTTCAAGGTTACTGAGATTGTATTGTGCCGCGAGTTTTTCGCGGATTTGTTGATAACCGAGGTCATCGTGAATAGCACTGATTTCGATGTGATTTTTTCTATAATCATCGCAAATGGCAAACAGCTTAAAATCGCGAATGAGTTTAGGGGATAGGTACTGGCTGATAAAACTTTCATCTTTAAAGTTACGCATCGCAAAGTGAAGGGCATCCAACCAGTTAGATCCCGCGAGCTCAGGAAACCACTCTTTATCCTCCTCAGTCGGCTCTTCACAGATCCGTTTGATATCACGGAACATGGCAAACCCAAGCGCATAAGGGTTGATACCACTGAAATAACGGCTGTTGTAGGGCGGTTGCGCCACAACGCTAGTGTGGCTGTGCAGAAACTCCAGCATGAATTTGTCGCTGATTAATCCCTCATCATAAAGATGATTAAGAATGGTGTAGTGCCAGAAGGTGGCCCATCCTTCGTTCATGACTTGGGTCTGTTTCTGCGGATAAAAATATTGGCTGATTTTACGTACAATGCGCACGATTTCGCGCTGCCAAGGTTCCAGAAGGGGAGCGTGTTTCTCAATAAAGTAGAGGATGTTCTCTTGCGGTTCGCTCGGGAAACGGCGATGTTTTTCCTGCTCAACCGCTTTTTTCGGCACAGTACGCCACAAGGCATTCACTTGAGATTGCAGATAGGCTTCGCGCTCTTCTTGGCGCGCTTTCTCTTCGGCAATCGAGATCTTTTCTGGCCGTTTATAACGGTCAACCCCGTAATTCATTAAGGCATGGCAGGAGTCGAGTAGCTTTTCGACTTCATTCACGCCAAATTTTTGCTCACACTCGGCAATGTAGTTTTTGGCAAACAGCAGGTAATCGATGATCGAGCTGGCATCCGTCCAGGTTTGGAACAGATAGTTACCTTTGAAAAAGGAGTTGTGGCCGTAACAGGCATGTGCCATCACGAGGGCTTGCATGGTTACGGTGTTTTCTTCCATCAGATAGGCGATACAAGGATCGGAGTTAATGACAATCTCATACGCTAACCCCATCTGACCGTGTTTGTAGGTTTGCTCGGTTTGGATGAATTTTTTGCCAAACGACCAATGGTTGTAGTTGATGGGCATGCCGATGCTGGAATAGGCATCCATCATCTGCTCTGAGGTGATGATTTCAATCTGGTTTGGGTAAGTATCCAAACGATAAAACTCAGCAACTCGGCGAATCTCTTGGTGATAGTGTTCGATCAGCTCAAATGTCCAATCTGGGCCATCGGGCAGTCGCTTGTTTTGGGCAGCTTTACGCTTGGGTGCGGCTTTGGCTTTGGTTGTCATCTCTCAGTCTCCCTACGCATTTTCCTTTTGGAACAGCTCCCTAAACACAGGGAAAATGTCTTCGACACTGCGAATGTTCTTCATCGCGAAGTTATCGAAGGATGCCTGTAATTTTTCATATTCGTGCCACAAGGTTTGGTGTGAGCGACGCGTGATTTCGATATAGGCATAGTATTGGCAATAGGGCAGCAGCTTGTTGGAGAGTAACTCTTTGCAGCGCGGTGAATCGTCTGCCCAGTTATCACCATCAGAAGCTTGCGCGCCATAAATATTCCATTCACCCAGTGGGAAACGTGCTTCAATGATTTCATGCATCAGCTTAAGTGCACTGGACACTATGGTGCCGCCCGTTTCTTGCGAGTAGAAGAAGTCGTGTTCATTCACCTCTTTGGCTTGCGTATGATGGCGTATAAACACCACTTCTACGTTTTCATAGGTGCGAGTGAGGAACAGGTAAAGCAGAACATAAAAGCGTTTCGCAATATCCTTGGTCGCCTGATCCATCGAGCCTGATACGTCCATTAGGCAGAACATCACTGCTTGACTGGACGGAATAGGGCGCTTTTCGTAGTTTTTGAAGCGCAAATCAAAGGTGTCGATAAAAGGCACGCTATCAATTTTATTGCGCAGCTCTTCAATCTCTTGCTTGATGCGCATCTCTTCCATGATTTGGGGTGGTTCGCTGCGCTGAATGCGTTCGAGTTCTTCTTCCAACTCACTCATTAAACGGCGTTTACCAGCAGTCATCGCCGTACGGCGTGCTAAGGATTGTTGCAGTGAGCGCACTACAGAAATGTTGGAGGGTACACCCGAGGTTTGGAAACCTGCGCGATGGGTTTTCCATTCGGTGATTTTGTTAACTTGGTTTTTCTTGAGATTCGGCAGTGCTAAATCTTCAAACAAAATATCGAGGTATTCGTCTTTGGAAATTTGGAATACGAAATCATCGCTGCCTTCACCATCGGCACTGGCCTCGCCTTCACCTGAGCCGCCACTGCCTTGACCACCTTTGGGGCGATCGATTTTATCGCCACGAATAAACTGGTCATTGCCCGGATGCACACGTTCACGCACGCCACCTTTGCCTTGATGAAACATCGGCTCTTTAATGTCGCGAGTTGGAATCGAGACATCTTCACCAGATTCCGTATTAGTGATTGAGCGGCGGTTAACGGCATCCGCAACCGACTCTTTAATCTGCTCTTTGTAACGGCGTAAAAAGCGTTGTCGGTTGACGGTGCTTTTGTTTTTGCCGTTTAGCCTTCTGTCGATAAATTGCGCCATGAGCCTCTCCCTAATGACATCACCTCAAACTCGAACGCGAGTTTGTTGAGGGGGTGACCTACAGCCCAACAGTTATTCTGTGGGTGGTAGGTAACACCGCAGGTGGCGGTAGTTGCACTACCGCCGACCATTACACGGCATACACACTATGAGGATTTACGTACTCGCAAATACCACTCAGACAGCAAGCGGACTTGTTTTTCGGTATAGCCTTTTTCCATCATACGAGCGACGAAGTCATCGTGTTTCTTCTGATCGTCGGATGAGGTTTTCGCGTTAAAGGAGATGACCGGAAGCAGATCTTCAGTATTGGAGAACATCTTTTTCTCGATCACAGTGCGCAATTTCTCGTAGCTGGTCCATACAGGGTTTTGGCCATTGTTGTTGGCACGAGCACGCAGTACGAAGTTAACAATTTCATTACGGAAATCTTTTGGATTGCTGATCCCCGCGGTTTTCTCAATTTTCTCCAGTTCACTGTTGAGTGCTGAACGGTCAAACAGTTGGCCTGTCTCTGGGTCACGGTATTCTTGATCTTGAATCCAGAAGTCGGCGTAGGTGACGTAGCGGTCGAAAATGTTCTGACCGTACTCAGAGTAAGACTCTAGGTAAGCGGTTTGGATCTCTTTGCCAATGAATTCGACATAGCGCGGGATTAAATAGCCTTTGAGGAACTCATTGTAGCGATCCGCCGTTTCTTGTGGGAACTGCTCACGCTCGACTTGCTGTTCGATAACGTAGAACAGATGCACTGGGTTCGCGGCAACTTCTGAGTGATCGAAGTTAAACACGCGAGACAGGATTTTGAACGCGAAACGGGTGGAAAGCCCAGACATGCCTTCATCAACCCCGGCGTAGTCACGGTATTCCTGATAGCTTTTGGCTTTCGGATCGGTGTCTTTCAGCGTTTCACCATCATAGACACGCATTTTTGAAAACAGGGAAGAGTTCTCTGGCACTTTTAGGCGTGACAGCACGCTAAATTGTGCCAGTAGTTCGAGTGTGCTTGGAGCACAAGGTGCTTTGGATAGCTCACTGTGATCCAACAGTTTTTGGTAGATTTTGACTTCACCAGAAACACGCAGACAGTAAGGCACTTTGACAATATAAACCCGGTCTAGGAACGCTTCGTTGTTCTTGTTGTTACGGAAAGTTTGCCACTCGGATTCGTTCGAGTGGGCGAGGATCATGCCATCAAACGGTAACGCAGAAAGCCCTTCAGTACCGTTATAGTTACCTTCTTGGGTCGCGGTTAGTAGTGGGTGTAGCACTTTAATCGGTGCTTTGAACATTTCCACGAATTCCATCAAACCTTGGTTGGCGCGGCACAGCGCGCCGGAGTAGCTGTAGGCATCTGGGTCATCTTGTGAAAAATGTTCGAGTTTACGTATGTCGACTTTACCGACCAGAGAGGAAATATCTTGGTTGTTCTCATCGCCCGGTTCGGTTTTGGCTACCGCGATTTGATCCAGAATGGATGGTCGCACTTTCACCACTTTGAACTTGGTAATATCACCACCAAATTCATGCAGGCGTTTAGCTGCCCAAGGGGACATGATGGAGCGTAAGTAACGACGATCAATGCCGTATTCTTGTTTGAGCAATTCACCATCTTCATTGACATCGAATAGGCAGAAGGGGTGATCGTTCACTGGGCTGCGTTGACCATTGGCCGACAATACATAAATCGGCATTTGTTGCATCAAAGCTTTGAGCTTTTCCGCCAGTGATGATTTACCGCCGCCCACAGGGCCGAGTAAATAGAGAATCTGCTTGCGCTCTTCCAAACCTTGTGCGGCATGTTTGAGGTAAGCGACGATCTGTTCTATGGCTTCTTCCATGCCATAAAAATCTTCGAAGGTTTTATAACGAGCAATCACTCGGTTGGAAAAAATACGGCTAAGGCGCGAGTGCTTGGATGTATCAATCATCTCGGGTTCGCCAATGGCCAGCAATAAGCGCTCCGCGGCATTGGCATAAGCACTTTTGTTTTCTTTACACAGAGCCAGAAAGTCCTGAATGGACAGCTCTTCATCCTTGGCGGCTTCATAGCGTGCCTGAAAGTGTTCAAAAATACTCATAGTTGTTTCCCCTTTGAAAATGTCATGACGACATACAACCGCTGTATACAAATCCCTAACAATTTAAGCCTAGTCTGTAATCTACTCTTTTGCTTAAGAATTATGGTTTTATTTCAAAATCGTGATTTCGAATGAGTCAGATAGTTGGGATGGCGAAGAGCAGTCTGTATGGTGGGAAAAGAGCCAAATAAAAAGCTGGCATTAAAGCCAGCTTAAGAGAATAAAAGGGATGAAAAAGCGAATTAAGCGTTCATGATTTGGCGCAATTCATTGGCCGACAGATGGTACTGACGTGGGCAATTGCGCCAAGTGGTCAGCATGCGGCGGTACTTCACCAACATTGGCATTTGGCTGTTGAAATGGTGCTCGCCCTTATCAAATTGTGGGTAGAGGCCTTCAGAGTCGACTAAGAAGCGTACGTAGTTCACCAATTGTGCTTCGGTGGCCATATCGAAACCAAGGAAAGTCAAACGGCGTTGGTCAACATCTTTGCGCGCCGCGTCATCCAACATGCGATTGGATTCTTGCATCGCGTGGTACATCTCCATAATGTCGATGATTTCACGGCATTCCGTTTCAGGCAGGCAGCCAAACTCGCGGTTCAGTTCACGCATTTGTAGCTCGTAGCCGCGCTCAACAATCGTTTGCAAGCGCTTGTATTTATTTGCGTTGTTTGGGTCAAGTTGCGACATAAGGAAATATTGGTTCGATAAGATCAAACGCTGAGCGTTGGTCATTTCCATGTAAAGCCTCACTTCAAATCAGAGTTATTATTTTGCTGATTTAAGGTTAACAGCATTGGTACAGAGTGAAACATGATCTCAACACGGTTTTAATAGTGAAAGCACAAAAAAACAGCATACTTAATGGCGATGATAGTGGTTATACAAATAATCACGATCGGAAAATACGCGCAGCCACTCGGGGCGGAACACCGCCAAAATGGCGAGTGCCATGCCATTGAGTAGACCTTCAGGAAAGGCAAGTAGAGGGATAAAAATCAGGTAGTTATCCATGATCGTTTTCCAATCATAAGTCCCCATTTCCCAAACATACAGCGAGTTTAGCAACAGATGCAAACTGCCGGTAACGCCGGCATTAAAAAAGCCAGCCACAAAAATAAATACGAAGATGTTTCTCGGTAGGTAGTGATAGCTTAAGGCAAATACCGAGTAACTGATCAATATAGGCAGCAAGCTAGAAAGCAGCAGATACTCTGGCAAAGCGGCGAGGCTTATTTTGCCAAACAATGCTAGGGCAGCGGTGATAGGGATAGTGATAATAAACGCACTGCGCCAACCGTACATCATGGTCAATGTGGTTAAGGCGAGAAAATGAATGGTGAGCCCTTCTTTAACACTGGCTTGTGCTGACCAGAGTAGAAATAGCCCCAACATCACAAAGTAGGTGAGATGTTGGAAAGTTCTATCATCACGAAATTTTGGCCACAGTGCGTGCTGGCTATCTTTTTTCACCAAAAGTAAAACGGCAAAAATAATAATGGTTGAAGCGAGCTGTGCTAATTCCAATCGAGTTACCTAAAAAAATACCAACCGAAGTGGTTGGTATTTTTTACGATAACGCCGCGAGGTTGAATCAGTATTTTACGTTTGAGTGATACTGCTCAAGGATTGCTACGATTTTATCCATGGTTTCTTTGCTTGGGGGATTCACACCTTCCAAGGGGTACTCTTCACCCATGGCTTCCCATTTATGAGCACCAAGTTTGTGATAAGGCAGCAGTTCGATCTTCTCGATGTTTTCCATGTCTTTGATGAACTCACCTAACTGATGTGCTGAGGCTTCATCATCGGTGTAACCTGGAACCACCACATAACGTAGCCAAGTCTTTTGGCCAATTTGATGTAGGTAGCGGGCAAAGTCGAGAGTGCGCTTGTTGGAGACACCGATCAGATCTTGGTGAATCTCGTCATCCATCTGTTTGATATCGAGCATGACCAGATCTGTCACTTCTAGCACTTCGTCAATCACAGGTGTGAACTTACGAATGTAGCCATTGGTATCTAAACATGTGTGGATGCCTTCGGCTTTCGCTGCGCGGAAAAAATCACGCACAAACTCCGGCTGCAGCATGGCTTCACCACCAGAACAGGTGATACCACCACCGGAAGCATTCATAAAGTGACGATAAGACTTCGCTTCTTTGATGATTTCTTCAACCGTCACTTCACGGCCTGTGTGAGTGTCCCAAGTGTCGCGGTTATGACAATACTTACAGCGGAACAGGCACCCTTGTAGGAATACAATAAAGCGGATTCCAGGGCCATCAACAGTGCCACAAGATTCGAAAGAGTGGATTCGACCAATGGTAGACATGAGCGCTTCTCAGTTATGTAATTTGGGCGTTATTTTATTACAAATAGCAGGGATTAAATAGGTTTATCTCTTGGCTAATTTACTCTATAGCTAGCCGCGACAAGGGCTCACGCGGGTTGAGGCAAGTTTCTGGTCATGGCGTTCTATGTAGCGAAGGATCAATTTGAATGAAAAGTGGGTAAGTCTTGCATCCTAGGTCTAAACTTTTCCTATCAATCATAAAGAGTATCTGTTGTCAGTAAGTAAACTGGTGAAGTGAACAGTGCAGTGATGCAGTATGAAAAAGGAAGTGAAAAGATGGATGTAATACAACTTTCACAAAAACAAAAGATCACCTTATTTATTGTTGTTCTTTGTTTAGGTTTTATTGGGTTGTCCCTATTTACCGCGCGAAGCTTATCCAAAATGAATTTGCAGTACCAACAAAGTGGGGGCGTGACGACAGGCTCTGCGGCTTTATTCGCTACCCAAGCGCAGCTGTTTGAATTGGCCTCTGAACGTGAACATCTCGATTCGAGTAAAGTTGCAGATATAAAAACACGATTAAATGAGCTCACCCAAAAAGTTGAGCGCAATAAAAATTTCTTAATCAACAATGATTTTGCCAACGAGGGAGATGCATTACAGCAGGCGGTACAAGCCTTTATCAGCGATATGCAACCTTGGCTGCAGATAAAAGGCGAACTGGGCTTTAATGTGGATGATGGCAAGTTAGCCCTATTGAAAAGTTTAGCCGTCACCATCGAAAAGAAAATTGATGAAACAGGGATGGTGACCATCAATTCTGATTTCCAAGCCATGGTTAAGACGCAGCAAAATTACTTACTGCAACCGAATGAGCAAAATTTGAAGTTGTTTAATCGAGCGCTAGCGGGCTTTATCAGCACATCACAGTCTTACGCGATGCTGGATCTTTACAAAGCGGAAATTGAACAGTTCAAAGCCACATTTTTACGTGTTAGTGAACTTTCTCAGCAGGTCAAAGAGATTGAGCAAAAGCTGTTAAGTAGCGAAGCGAAAGCACAGGATGTGATTGAATCCACGTCGCATCGCCTTGAAAGTGTCAGTGAAAGTTATCAAACCTTAGCAGAGCAAGCGGGTGAGCACACTTTACTCTCCATTCTGGTAGCTTGTGTGATTCTGGCGGTATTAACGATATTGCTATTTATGATGGTTAGCATGTCTTTAACTAAAGCGCTCAGCCAGATCAAACGGGTACTGGAAAAATTATCATCGGGAGATTTATCACAGCGGCTCACTCTTTCGGCCAATAAGAATGATGAATTCAATCAGTTGGGTTTTGCCGTCAATAAAAGCTGTGAAAACCTCGGCGGATTGGTGCACGTAGTGCAAGACCGCAGTATTGCGTTATCCGGTGATGCGATCGCTTTAAATCAAGCGATCGATAATCTAGTCAGTAGTCAGTCTGAAGTTATGGATCAAACACATCGCCTTGCGTCAGCCACCGAAGAGGTTAGCTTGACGACTCAGCAAGTGTCACACTCGCTCGAAGTGGTTGCCAATGTCAGCAAAGCTTCGACGTTGGCGGCTGAAGAGGGAAGCAAAATTATAGGTGTGGCAATTGGCTCGCTACGTGAAGTCGGAAATATTTTGCAATCGGCAGCTGGGCATATTCAACAATTGGAGCAAGCCTCTGCCAAAGTCGACTCGGTCATGGACATTATTAATGGTATTGCTGAACAAACTAACTTATTGGCCTTGAATGCGGCGATTGAGGCGGCACGCGCGGGAGAACAGGGACGAGGGTTCGCGGTTGTTGCTGATGAAGTTCGTAGTTTGGCCGTCAGAACGGTGAATGCGGTGAGCGAAATTTCTGGCACCATCGAAACCATGAAAAAAGAGAGTGCGGAAGTGATCTTGTTCATGAATCAATCAGAGCAGACCATGGAAGAGGGGCAAAGCAAAGGGAATGAAGCGATGCAGGCGCTAGCAAGGATTACGCAAGGAACCAACGAGGCTGCATCACAAACCGAGATGATTTTCTCTTCGATTAAAGAGCTCTCAGAAACAAGCCATGCTATGGCGAAGAATATGACTCAGATTTTGAGTGCCATGCGGGCGTTGGAGTCATATAACAATCAGCTGCGCATGACCAGTGGAGAAGTGGAAATGCGCGCTGAGAGTTTAGAAAACGATTGTCAACGTTTCACGCTGTAGCCACGTGCGTTGAACTTAGAAGAAAGCATAGAGAGCAACGTTACCTGTACCGCTGATGGTTTCCTTATCTTCTTTGAATTCGGAGCTGTTAGCGGTAAAGGTTAAGCTGGCACCAAAGCTGCGTGCATACATAGCAAACCCAACCACTGCGGTCGCTTGCCATGGTTCAACATGCACTTGGTAATACTCAGCAGGGTGATCTAACCCGTCTAATGGGCGGTCACCTTCGATAGTAATATCGTTAAACCGGTAACGACCTTCAATGCCAGTGAACACAAACCAGCCTTGATCCGAGGCCCCGATCATGCCCGGTGTGAACGGATTTTCAACCGAGATTTGTGCTGCGCCAAAGTTGTTCTCTAAATCAGTTCCCCACCGTAGCATCAACCCAGAAGAGAGATCGCTGCGAAAATTCCCAGCGTTGACTTCGGTGATGTTCGCTAGTTCTAACGCAGTGCCACCGATGGCTTGATAGCGGCCCCAGTTGAAATGCGAGCGGTAACCTAGGCTGCCAACAAATTTATCGTCGACTTGGTATGCCCAACCGTTCGGTTTATCCGATTTTGTAATATTGTGCACAATTTTTTGCGCATCCTCAGATAAGGCGCTTTCGCCCGTCATCCCTAAGGTCAGATTGAAACGCTGTGCTTGCTGTGGATGTAGACTCAGGTAATTGAATTCAGTGTGTAAATAACCAGCATAAGGGCGTTCATTCGGCTGTGGTTTGGTCAATTCAATATCTGAAGGCGTCCACATTTTATGGCCGAGGGTGAATTCCCATTTATCCAAACTGGGCGCTCCCCATACAGATAAACTCAGCGGTTTTGCAAGCCAATAAGGCGTAATGGCTCCTGAGGTATAACTAAGGAAAAGGCCATTGGTGTAGTTTTGATCCACCCCGAATACACCGTCATTATCGATGCTTAGGGTAAAAGTCGGTGTTTGTGCTGCGGCGACGTAAGTGCTGATGAACAGCAAAGGCAAATAGCGAATCGATTTCATGGTTAGTGAACTATGTCTCGGAGATATAAAGAAAAGCCAATGGATCATGCGCCATTGCTGAGAATAAACCTAGTAGAGAAAAGCACAAATGTGCTGTGATATACAGAAAAAAGTGTAGCTGAGTGTGAAAAACAAAAAAGCCCCGTCGAAACGGGGCTTTGAAGAGACTCGCTAAATCTTATAGAGATTCAGTGAAAGTACGAGCGATAACGTCTTGTTGCTGTTCAGCAGTCAGAGAGTTAAAGCGTACTGCGTATCCAGATACACGGATAGTCAGTTGTGGGTACTTCTCTGGGTGCTTAACTGCATCTAGCAGAGTGTCACGGTTCAGAACGTTAACGTTCAGGTGTTGACCACCCTCAATGCCAGCTTCGTGGTGGAAGTAACCATCCATCAGACCTGCCAGGTTAGCGCGTTGTGAACCTTCATCTTTACCCAGTGCATTTGGCACGATAGAGAAGGTATAAGAGATACCGTCTTTCGCGTGAGCAAATGGCAGTTTGCCTACTGAAGTCAGAGAAGCTACCGCACCTTTCTCGTCACGACCGTGCATTGGGTTTGCACCTGGTGCGAATGGAGCACCTGCACGACGACCGTCTGGTGTGTTACCTGTCTTCTTACCGTATACCACGTTTGAAGTGATAGTCAGGATAGACTGAGTTGGCACTGCATCACGGTAAGTTTTCAGTGAACGGATCTTGTTCATGAAACGCTCAACCAGTTCACAAGCGATGTCGTCAACACGTGCATCGTTGTTACCGAATTTAGGGTAGTCGCCTTCGATAGTGAAATCGACTGCTACACCGTCTTCGTCACGAACAGGTTTTACTTTCGCGTACTTGATTGCAGACAGAGAGTCAGCGGCAACAGACAGACCTGCGATACCACACGCCATAGTACGACGTACATCACGGTCATGCAGAGCCATCAGAGCAGCTTCGTAGCTGTACTTGTCATGCATGAAGTGGATGCTGTTCAGAGCAGTGACGTATTGAGTCGCCAACCAACCCATGAAGTGATCCAGCTTGCCCCATACATCGTCGAAGTCCAGAACTTCGTCCATGATCTTAGGCATTTTTGGACCCACTTGGATTTTCAGTTTCTCATCCACACCGCCGTTGATTACGTACAGCAGAGTTTTTGCAAGGTTTGCACGAGCACCGAAGAACTGCATGTGTTTACCGATCACCATTGGTGATACACAACATGCGATAGCGTAGTCATCAGACTCGAAGTCTGGACGCATCAGGTCATCGTTTTCGTACTGGATAGAAGAAGTATCGATAGATACTTTCGCACAGAACTTCTTGAAGCCTTCTGGCAGTTGCTCAGACCACAGAACAGTGATGTTTGGCTCTGGAGATGGACCCATGGTGTACAGTGAGTTCAGGAAGCGGAAGTTAGTACGTGTTACCAGCGTACGACCGTCCAGACCCATACCACCCATAGATTCAGTTGCCCAAATTGGGTCGCCAGAGAACAGCTCATCGTATTCAGGAGTACGTAGGAAGCGAACCATACGCAGCTTCATTACGAAGTGGTCGATCATTTCCTGAGCTTCTACTTCAGTGATCTTGCCAGCTTTCATGTCGCGGTCAATGTACACGTCTAGGAAAGTAGAAGTACGACCAAGAGACATTGCAGCACCGTTTTGAGACTTAACTGCCGCTAGGTAGCCGAAGTAAGTCCATTGGATTGCTTCTTGTGCGGTTTCTGCTGGGCGAGAAATATCGTAACCGTATTTCGCAGCCATCACTTTCATTTGACCTAGTGCACGGTGTTGCTCTGCAATTTCTTCACGCAGTTGCATGGTCATTTGCAGATCTTCGCCGTTTTCGAATCTTTCCTGTAGAGACTTGAACTGAGCCAGTTTGTCTTTCATTAAGAAGTCGATACCGTACAGTGCCACACGACGGTAGTCACCGATGATACGACCACGGCCGTAAGCATCTGGAAGACCAGTCAGAACGCCTGATTTACGACAAGCCAGAATTTCTGGAGTGTAGATGTCGAATACACCAGCGTTGTGTGTTTTGCGGTATTCAGAGTAGATTTTTGAAACTTGAGGATCCAGTTCACGGCCGTAGGCTTTACATGAACCTTCCACCATACGGATACCACCGTTAGGGATGATTGCACGTTTCAGAGGAGCATCAGTTTGTAGACCAACGATTTTTTCTAGGTCTTTGTTGATGTAGCCAGCGTCGTGAGCTGTGATGGTAGAGATAAGAGAAGTGTCGAAATCAACAGGAGCGTGAGTTGAGTTTTCCTGTCTGATACCTTCCATTACTTTGTCCCAAAGCTTGTTGGTTGCTTCAGTACCTTCAGAAACTAGGAAAGATTCGTCGCCTTCGTACGGTGTGTAGTTCTTTTGAATAAAATCACGAACGTTAACTTCGTTTTGCCAGTCACCTGCCGCAAAACCTTCCCAAGCTTTAGCAAATTGCTCTGCCATGACATACCTACCTTTATGAGTAGAAAAAACACGTACTGTCTTCGCCGTTGAGCCAGCTATCCCCGAGGGGAGCAGTACACTCTTCAATAACGATATCCAAATTCAATCTGTCACTGTTTGAATATGGATATCACTATTAGTTCCTTTAATGTCGTTACTCTACGCTAAAAAAATTTCGTAAACCTTAAACTAAATCAATAAAAGTTAAAAATTTAAAATAAAGTTTGGGTAGCGCAGTTGCGCTACCCAATCAAGAATGGTGATTACAACCAAGCTTGTAGACCATATTGGCTTTCCAACATGCCAACAGCAAGCATAGCAATCAAACAGATGATTAGCACGCCGCCAGGGATCACAACTTTATCTACGAAGGACAATTTTGCTGCGCGCTCTTTGTCTCCGATAAGGCCGTTGTTATCCAGAAGCATTGTTAGAGCCCATGCCAGTACAGGGTTCACGACTGCTGAACCAAAGATACAGATACCTGCGGCTTGTGAATCCTTGGTGTTTTTGATCATTTGCATGCCAGCTTCTAGCAGTGGTAGGAATACACCCACTAACAGAGCACAACGCATAACCGGTGGCCATACCGCAGCATCCATTGGGAAACCGAGGATCGCAATCGTCATCACGAGACAGCCGAGGATGATCGCACCGCCTGGAATTGGGCGTTTGGCAATCGCCGCTGGGATCATGTATGTACCCCAAGATGATGTGATGTTACCACCACCCAATGCGGTACCCACCATTTGGCGGATAGAACACATGGTCATGGTGTCATCCACATCCATCAGCACTTTTTCAGTACGTCTTGGATAGTTCAGCTCTTGGAAGATTCGGTGGCCAAGGAAGTCTGGTGACCACATGGCAACTGCCAGAATGGCGAATGGCAGTGATGCAATGAAGTGTTGCAATGTTGGCATACCCAACATCCAACCTTGCTCAGTGCTACCCCACCAGTAAACAGGGTTCAGATTTGGCAAGCCCATTTGGGTCTCAAACTTCAGATCGAAGCCTGCGCCTAAAGCCAGCGCAATAATTAACCCCGTAAAGGCACACACCGGAATGGCTAACCAGCGTAGGTTAAACTTAGCGAGCAGAGCATAAATCACAATGTTTACACCCAGTACAACTAAACCTATGTACCCCATACTGCCCGCGGCGATATCAGCAGATTGTAAGCCGACGGCCCACTCCTGTATCGACGTGATTTGGCTCATAGTGCCGGTGAAACCGAGGAAGATGAGCAAACCACCTGCGGTGCCCTCAGAGGTGAGGTTCACCAGCTTGGAGCCGCCTTTGAAGTAACTGAGTAGCAGGCCGAATACCCCAAGAAGAATTGCAAGAGCGAGAGGGTGAGCACCGGCGAGAGCGATAGAACCAATCAAAGGGATCATTGGTCCGTGGTTGCCTGCTAAGTTTGCACGTGGGTTTAAGAAACCAGACGCAATTACACAGAAAAACAGGGCAGGGAAGAGCATTTCTACACGAGCGACTTCAATCGCAAACTCTTTACCCAGTGTAATGTGATCCCAAGCTTGAGTCAGGCCATCAGCCCAAGACATCATTACTGCGGAATACATTGAGATAATGCCGATGGTACCCGCAAGAGCAGGAACTAAATCTTCTAACTCAAAGCGAAAATCTCGCCCAGGTAAGTTGAGACCAAAACGGCGTGGCTTCATGATTTGTAGTTCATGATCCAGATATTCTGAGCGAGTCGCAAACTCAGACGCTGGACGATGAAGCTCCCGGTAGCTTTTCGTCTCAATGTCTGAGCGCTCTTTGTTCATAACGTCTGACATATGATTCCTCATATTTGTAAAAGTAAGTAATTCAGTTGTGAATACTGTTTCATTGCATGAATGAATAAGGTGTTAAAGCGTTTCTGAGATCAGTCAAATAAATCATCTCTAACACAAATACTGATCATTATAATGACCTTATATTTGCGGCGAGTTTAACGTGCTTATCAATAATGTCGATTGATCTTGATCACTTTACGAATAAATATGAAATAAAACTACACATGCCTAGAGATATCAGGCACATAGGTGATTTTTGCTTTGAAATATTTTTTCATCTTGCGTGTTTTATTACACTTTAATCGGATAAAAATGGCTTAAAAAAACTGAGGGAATGATGGGTCTCATCAACCCAAGTCTATTCAGTGTGTGATGATGTTAAAAAAATATTAATAAATATTTTCTGGTGAAATGATTATTTATCGGCCTTTTCAAGATTTATTCACTCATTAGTGCATTAAACTGCAAATTAAATAACTTTTCAGTCATATTTTTCGGGTTAATAATTTGTTGCGCTTGCCTTGGTTGAGTGTTAGCTTGTTTCAAAAATGAACAGTGAAGTTCATCGATAAAACAGGGAGCGTTAGCGCATGACGGATGTACCCGCGCTTGAGATAAAAAACCTACACAAAACTTTTGGACAGAATGAAGTGCTGAAAGGGATCTCCCTTCAGGCACACAAAGGCGACGTGATCTCTATCATCGGCTCGTCTGGCTCTGGAAAAAGTACCTTTCTACGTTGTATTAACTTGCTAGAGACCCCTACGTCCGGTGAGATTTGGGTTAAAGGTGAGTTGATCCAAATGAAAACCTCACGCCAAGGCATCGTTCAACCCGCCAAAGAGAAACAAGTGCAGCGTATTCGTTCACGCTTAGCGATGGTGTTTCAAAGTTTCAATTTATGGTCACACATGACTGTGTTGGAAAATGTAATAGAGGCTCCCGTACATGTTTTGGGGGTGCCAAAAGCTCAAGCAATCGAACTTGCTGAGCGTTTATTACATAAAGTTGGGCTTTACGAGCGTAAAGATTACTACCCTGGACACCTTTCTGGTGGTCAGCAACAGCGTGCTGCTATTGCCCGGGCTCTTGCCGTTGAGCCTGAAGTGATGTTGTTTGATGAACCCACCTCGGCGCTAGACCCCGAATTAGTGGGTGAAGTGCTAGGGGTAATGCGTGACCTAGCAGAAGAAGGGCGCACTATGCTGGTGGTAACGCATGAGATGGCTTTTGCTCGTGATGTCTCAAATCATGTGATGTTCTTACATCAAGGCAAAGTCGAAGAGCAAGGTAACCCAGAAAAACTGTTTAAAAATCCCGATTCAGAGCGATTAAAGCAGTTTATTTCATCTATTTATTAACGTAGGTGAAAGCAGCTTGATGCAAAGAGTTAACGACACGTGTTGCTCGTCACTCTCGGATAAACATTCTTTTTAATTATTACTAAACACAACATAAAGACAAACAATCACAGGAGTATGGATATGAAAAAGTGGTTAGTTGCGACGGCATTAATCGCCACAACAATCAGTGGTGTCACGCAAGCTAAAGAATGGAAGACGGTGCGTTTTGGCATCGAGGGGGCATACCCTCCTTTTAGTTGGACGGAATCCGATGGTTCACTGAAAGGGTTTGATGTCGATATGGCCAACGCGTTGTGCACAGAGATGAATGTCGAGTGTAAGATCGTGCCACAAGACTGGGATGGTATTATTCCATCACTGCTGGCACGTAAATACGATGCGATCATCGCGGCCATGTCAATTACTGAAGAACGCAAAAAGAAAGTGGACTTTACTGGTAAATATGCGTTGATCCCCAATAAATTCATTGCCAAAAAAGGTGCCAACTTGGCCTTTACCAAAGAAGGTTTGAAGGGAGTGAAGATTGGTGTGCAACGAGCGACCACTCACGATAAATACATCTCCGATAACTATGGTGATTCTGTCGATATCGTGCGTTATGGCTCATTCGATGAAGCCTATCTCGATCTCGCAAACGGTCGAATTGCGGCAGTATTGGGTGATGCATCAGCACTGGAAGAAGGGGTGTTGAACAAAGCGGGTGGCGATGCCTATGAGTTTGTTGGCCCATCATTGACAGATCCTAAGTGGTTTGGCGAGGGGATGGGGATCGCAGTACGTAAGCAAGATAAAGACTTGACGGAAAAGCTGAATGCCGCCATTACAGCGCTGCGTGAAAAGGGGATTTATCAGCAAATTGAAGCGAAGTACTTCAAATATGATGTTTACGGTGATTAATTCGCGATTTAATCCCAATCTATGGGATAGCTATTAACTTCCTGTATCCGGGCTGTTGGCCACTCGTTCCTGATGTCACCAATAGCCCGATCTTTACCCATAGGGAACGAGTATGCTGAATTTACAAGGTTATGAAGCTTCGATTGCCAAAGGGGCTTTGGTCACAATTGAAGTTGCACTGCTCTCACTATTGCTCGCGGTCATTTTGGGAATGCTCGGTGCCTTAGCGAAAATGGCGCCTTATCGTTGGGCTCGCTGGATCGCCACACTCTACACCACCATTATTCGTGGTATCCCTGATTTAGTTTTGATGATGCTGATTTTCTTCGGCGGACAGATCTTCCTGAATAATGGGCTCAGTAGTATTAATGAGTTCCTTAATCAATGGTTCACACAGAGTGATCCTAATCACGAATGGGTATCGTACCTACCTGATTATATTGATGTTAGCCCATTTGTTGCGGGTGTATTGACCATAGGTTTTATTTTTGGTGCGTATATGGCGGAAACATTTCGTGGTGCGATTCTCGCAGTGGATAAGGGTGAGTTAGAGGCTGCGAAAGCTTACGGAATGAGTTCTGCGATGAGTTTTCGGCGCATTTTATTACCGCAAATGATTCGTCACGCGATCCCCGGGTTTGGCAACAATTGGTTGGTGTTACTCAAAACCACGGCTTTGGTCTCGATTATCGGTTTGGAAGATATGGTACGCATCAGTTCACTGGCGGCTGGCTCAACCAAAATGCCGTTTACCTTTTATATGGCTGTTGCGGTTATCTTTTTGTTTTTTACCAGTGTATCCACGGGCTTACTCAAATTGGTAGAACGTAAGTTCAGTATTCATACGAGGTAGACATGGACTTTTCTCTTATTATTGAAAGTTTACCCGTTTACTTAAGCGGCCTATGGACTACGGTATGGCTGGTTAGCCTCTCATTAGTGATCGGTTTGATGTGGGCCATTCCGCTAGCGATTGCGAGAAATAGCAAGCAGCCGTGGTTGAGCTATCCTGCATGGGGATACATCTACTTTCTGCGTGGGACACCGCTGTTGGTTCAGTTGTACCTCATCTATTATGGTATGGACCAGTTTTTTCCAGTGAAAGGAACGCTTTGGGAGCATGCGTGGTTTTGTGCTTTGGTGGCGTTCATTCTAAACACTTCCGCCTATACGGCAGAAATTGTTCGTGGCGCAATGAATGGCTTACCTAAAGGCGAGGTTGAAGCAGCAAAGGCTTATGGAATGAGCAGTTGGCAGACCTATAAGCGAATTATTTTACCCAGTGCACTACGGCGAGCATTACCTGCATACAGTAATGAAGTCATTTTTATGCTGCATGGGAGTGCGGTGGCTGGCATTGTGACCATTATGGACTTAACGGGAGCCGCACGTTTAGTGAACTCGCGCTACTATGCGCCATTTGAGGCTTTTTTGAGTGCAGGGCTGTTTTATATGTCGCTGACGTTTATCATTCTTTGGTGTTTTAAACAGGCAGAAAAGCGTTTTCTTGCCTATTTAAAACCACGGAGCTAATGGAAGCCCCCATCTTGGGATGGGGGAGTCTAACTCACACCGCGACATGGTGGGAATTAGTTAAACGTTGCCCAGATGGGGGCGTGATCCGACGGTTTATCAATACCACGAAGTTCATAGTCAATTCCCGCTTCTTGGCAAGTTTCAGCCAGAGATGGGGTGGCCAGAATCACGTCAATTCGTAGACCACGATTGTCTTCAAATCCGCGAGAACGGTAGTCAAACCACGAAAATTGATCGTTCACATTGGGGTGGAGTTGACGGAAAGTATCAACCAATCCCCAATCGAGCAGAGTTTGTAACCACTCACGCTCTTCAGGTTGGAATGAGCACTTTCCGGTTTGCAACCAGCGTTTACGGTTGGCTTCGCCGATACCGATATCCAGATCGATCGGACTGATATTGATATCCCCCATGACCACTAAGCGTTCCGTATTACTGCGGTGCTCACGCAGATAAGTCATAAGGTCACGGTAAAACTGGCGCTTGTAAGGGAACTTGGTTTCGTGCTCTACGTTATCGCCTTGTGGGAAATAACCGTTAAGAACCGTGGTTTTGTTACCTTCTTGATCGGCAAACGTTGCCATAATCATTCGTTTTTGGTGCTCTTCGTTATCGGTTGGGAAGCCCTTGATGACTTCCAACGGCGTCTGTTTACACAAAATAGCCACGCCATAATGCGCTTTTTGACCGTGGAAATAGACTTGATAGCCCATAGCTTCGACTTCTTCACGAGGAAAGGCGTCATCATGGACTTTGATTTCTTGTAGGCCAATGACATCGGGCTGATGTTTGTCGATGATAGCTTGCAGTTGATGCAATCTGGCTCTGAGTCCATTGATATTGAAACTGATGATTTTCATTGCGCTTCCTTTTGGTTGGCTGAGGTGTGATGTTATCACCTAAGTTTGGGATCTCAAGTCAGAAGCGTTATTGGTTCAATAGTGAATCGAACTGGTAAATCAAAAGTAATAAAAATGTTGTTAAAAATGGAGCTTGGACTTATTTTTAGTCTTATCTCTTTATTCTCATGTCTCAATCGCAAACATAAGGATGTTGTATGCGCCAAATTTCAGTTCAGTGGAAAATTACGCTACTTTCTGGGCTTTGTCTGGTATTTACGTCTCTCGCTTTGATTGGTTTTTCAATCTACAACGCGCGTGTGAGCCAGCAAACCGCTAAACAGCAAAGTGCCGAATCTGTGATTGATAAATCTCAGCAACTCTTACAAACCGGCGCATTATTGAATGCAACCGAAATTTCAGAATATCTTAGCGAAGCGATTTATCGAGCTGAAATGCTTGCCTCAAATGCTTTGTTTTTAAAAAACAATTCAGAAGAAAATTTCGGTGAAAGTGAGGTGTTACGTACTTCGTTAGACGAGATGGTGCGGAAATCCGTTTTGGGGTTTGACACCATTGAGGGCGCTTATTTGGTGTTTCGGCCAAATATGCTCGATAACGAAGACTCGAATTACGTCAATGCTGATTATGTTGGCTCGAATGATACAGGGCAGTTTGCGGCCTATTGGACTAAAGCGGCAAATGGACAAAACGTCGTTTCTCGTGTGCTCACCCAAGCCCAACTGGTTCAAGAATCAGACAAAGAACGTTTTGCTTGCCCAATTACCAGTGCTGCTGCCTGTATTAGTTCTCCAAGAGTGGTTGAGCTGGATACGGGGAGTCATCTTGCGGCTTCGCTTTCTGTGCCGATTCTGATTGACGGTGTTGCCATTGGTTTTTATGGGATTGATTTAACGCTTGCACCGCTAGTTCCGATTGCTCAAAAGTCGGATCGAAACCTGTTTGAAGGTGAGGGTAAGGTTTCGATAGTCAGCCTTAATAATCTATTAGTCGCGAGTGACGATCCTAAATTGACATTGGGTAGCGCATTTCAAAGTGAACACTTAGCCCGTGCGGAGGTGGATTCTCTGTTGCAGGCTGGAGAGGTAAAAACGCAATGGAGTGAGGATGGGCAGTGGTTAGTGGTGTTCGCCCCTATTACTGTCGCGAATCAAAACTGGGGTGTGATTTTTGAAATGCCGCGCGGTAGCGTAATGCAAGATGCCGACCAATTAGATGTACTGCTGACCAAACAACTTGAGCGAGGGATTCGTAGCGAGTTGGTGGTTGGTACGTCCTTGGTACTGATTGGGTTGGGTGTGGTGGCGCTTATGGCGATGCGCTTAGTGAAACCCATTCGTGCGGTCGCGTATCGATTACAAGATATCTCCTCAGGGGAGGGGGATTTGACGCAGCGCTTAAACGTCACATCAACCGATGAAATTGGTCAACTGGCGCAAGGTTTCAATCTGTTTATGGACAAGCTACAACCGATTATTCGCCGTGTAGTCGATAACACTGGGCAGGTTGTGGCAACCACCGAACATGCGAAAGCCACCGTAGCCTCAACTCGCTATAGTAGCGAAGCGCAATTTAAGGAAGTGGATAGTGTAGCCACCGCCGCAGAAGAGATGACGCAGACCTCGGCCCATGTGGTGGAAAATGCGCAGCGTGCGGTGAGCGCTGCGAATGAAGCGCAGCAGGCTGCACAGACGGGCGATCAAGTGATCCGACACTCGCAAGCACAGATGAACCAATTGGTTGAACGAATGAACCTCACCGTTCCTGTGGTTGAAGAATTGGCTCGCAATAATGCTGGGATCGTAGAAATTTTGAGTGTGATTGAAGGTATTTCTGAACAAACCAACCTACTGGCATTAAATGCAGCGATTGAAGCGGCGCGTGCAGGGGATCAAGGCCGAGGATTTGCCGTTGTTGCCGATGAAGTCCGTAATCTTGCTAGCCGTACTCAAGCCTCGGTCGGAGAGATCCGAACTGTCATTAATCAAGTTGAGCTTGGCACTCAGGAAGTGGTCAATGCGATACAAGGCAGTAATCAAACAGCACAGGTGACAGCAGAGCAAGTCGCCGATGCGGTGACACAGCTTAATCGAGTGTTTTCCGCAATCCATGCGATTAATGAGATGAGTCACCAAATAGTACAAGCCGCTCAGGATCAACAATCTGTATCGTCTCAAGTCACTGAGAGTGTGGTAAACATTCGCGACTTGAGTGCGAAGATCTTAAAAGAGAGTGAGGAATCTGAAAAAGTGGGTGAGCAGATCGCCCATCTCTCTTTGGAACAACGTAATTTAGTGGCTCAATTTAAAGTTGACTAGTCGTGTTTTGAGTGGTTCTGGGTATCTAGAGCTGCTATCGAAGTAAGCTTCTGCTCGAAGTCGCGTTTGACGATCTCAAGCGCGGCCAGCGCAATATGTGGCTGGATGGCGTGAGATTCTAATAAATAGATGAGATCAACTGCGAGTTTGATCTCATCGGGGGCTTCATTGAGTGGAATCGAGGTGCTCGGCATTTATGCTTTTCTCTCTTGAGCGGTAATTCGCTTTTCTATTTTAATTTTAGCTTCTCGGCAGCGGTTGAGTCGTTGCTCTGATTGCAGCAGTGCCTGTTGAGCCGCTGTTTTATCGGTGACGGAGGCTTGTTCAAGTAACATGGCTTTATCACGAACCAAATCCATCAATCGACGTTCCCAGTCTTGATGCTGAGCAAGCTCTTGATAGAGTTCATTGATTGGCTTTTTGAAGTAAGTGTATGGTTTAGGCTCTTTACGCCGCACATTTTGAGTGGAGAGCTCGCGGGTTAATGCTGCGATCTGTGCCAATAATCGTTCAGAAAGATATTCCGCTCGCAGCGCCGTTAATCGTCCACTCTCTTTTTCACGAATTAATGCTTGTAGTGTTGAATGGGTTTCCTCAACACAAGGGGTTAATAATTTTCCGTGGCAGTGAAAAAGGACTTCGTCAAATAACGGTCGATGATGCTCACCCCGTTGACGATCAATCTGTGCTGCTGAGTGTTTCAGCTCGGTCAAAATGTCATGAAATTTCGCGTAACTAGCCATTATCCTATCCACCATGCATCGTAGGCTAACTTTCCTGCTAATAAGGTCACCACTAAAACAAACAGAGGCCGAATAAAGGGAGCTCCAAAGCGAATCGCGGAATGCGCTCCCACAAAAGCGCCTGCCATCAAACAAAGTCCCATGGTTAAGCCGAGTAGCCAATCAATATGACCGAGTATCGCAAAGGTGACCAAGGAAGTCAGGTTGCTGGTTAAGTTCATTGCTTTGGCGAGCCCTGAAGCAAACAAGATATTAAAACGGTACAGCGCCATTGAGCTGACGGTCCAGAATGCTCCTGTTCCTGGTCCCGCTAAACCATCATAAAAACCGAGCCCCAGACCCTGAAAGATTTGTTTACGGTGTAATTTCGGGCAGGGTTTAGGTGTCGTGTTCTGCTCAGAATTCTGAGGACGATGCCATACGCTGTACAAGGCTGCTGCAAGGATGACCAGCGGTAGCACTTTACGTAACCACTCTGTACTAATGGCATCGACGGCCAATGTTCCGACGATCGCCCCGATCAAGGTGGCGATAAAGGCTCGTTTCCAGCATGTGGGAGTAAACAGCTTTTGGCGATAGTATGTCCACGCTGCCGTTGAAGAGGCAAAGGTAGCCGCAAGTTTGTTGGTACCCAATGCAAGGTGAGGAGGTAAGCCTAGCGACAGGAGCGCTGGAACAGTCAACATTCCACCACCGCCTGCGACAGCATCAATAAATCCAGCAATAAAAGCAACAAGAGCCAGCACCATTATTGTGGTGGGTTCTATCCATTCCATCAAAAGCGCAATCCTAAGTCAGTTAATCTTTATAATCAGTATTCAATGGTGCGCTTAAAAGGCGGTAAGGCATCGAGCAATGCTTTACCGTACCGTTTAGATACGACTCGCCGATCAAGGATGACCACTCTACCAGAATCCCGCTCTTTACGCAGTAAGCGCCCAACAGACTGAATGAGTTTTTTACTGGCCTCTGGAACGGTAATCTGCATAAAAGGATTACCACCTAGCTCTTGAATATATTCGGCATGTGCTTGTTCAACCGGAGAGGTTGGAACTGCAAACGGGATTTTGGTGATGATCAGATTTTCGAGGAGTTCACCCGGCAGATCCAATCCTTCCGAGAAGCTACCAGTGCCAAATAAAACACTCGTCTTTTGCTTATCAATGAGTTTTTTATGTTTATTTAGGATTTCAGTGCGAGACTTTTCACCTTGGACTTGCAGTGCCCAACCACGTTTAGTGAATTCGGTTTGCAGCGATTGTGCTACCTCTCGCATTTGCCAGTAGGAAGCAAATAAAACCAGGTTTGCTTTGTCTGCTTGTAAGTAGCACAACACTTTTTGTGCTAAATAGGCGGTATAACCTTCAGCTTGCGGCTCCATTTCCATTTTAGGGATCAACAGTTCACCCTGAGTTGGGTAGTCAAATGGTGAAGCTAAAGCTAAGAATTGCACCCCATCTTCCGGTTTGTCACTGATTCCTGCTTGCCGACAAAAAAAACTAAATGAATTTAATGCTCGTAAGGTGGCGGAGACTAAAATCGAGCCAACGCAGCGGCTCCAAATTTGCTGGTCCAGTTGCCATCCGATTTCAAGAGGAGAGACACTCACGAGATAGTCGCCTTCCCGCTCTTGGCTGATTTCAAGCCAGCGTGCTAATGGCGCTCCTTTGTCTTTATTGGGCTTTGCCATCAGTTGCCAAACTTGGGTAAGGTTTTCTAAACGTTGAATATAAAAACTCAGTTCACCTAATGCAGGCTCGGCAATTCGGGTGGCGAGTTCACCCTCTTTCACTTTCTCGGCAATTAAATCGGCTATTTTGCTGACCGATTGCATAGTTTTTTGCGCGGATTTACTGAGAGTTTGTGATTCGTCCGCTAACCATTGCGGCAGTTCGCCATGTTCAAATCGATAGATGCCATCAACAAAATTCTCAGCCACAAACTGTTTGGGCAACTGGCTTAATGTTGGAATTAAATACTGTATCGCCTCGCGTGCTTCTTCAGCGAAACGTTCAGCTCGTTTTTCATCACCGAGAGCGGCGAATTTTGATAGTGATTGATTCAGCTTTTCTAGCCAACTGGCGGCTCCTTTTAAAGTAGCGGCAGCCGAAGCGTGGTCACGAGCTACGAGGGGTAAGTGGTGTGCTTCATCAAAGATGTAAATCGTTTCTTCCGGATTTGAGAGAATCACACCACCGCCCAAGTCTGCATCTGCCATCACTAGGCTATGGTTAGCAATAATTACATCGACTTTATCAAGTTCTGAGCGAGCTTTTTGAAAAGGACAATGGCGATGAGCACTGAAACCGCCATTACAGCTGTGCTTATCACTCACGATGAGCGACCAAAGCTCGTCGGCAATAGGTGTTGCCCAAGAGTCGCGATCCCCATCCCATTTGCCTTGAGTGAGCGCAGTATAAAGCTCCGTTAGTAATTCGATCTCTTGTGGTTTCGGTTTGCTTTCAAATAGCGCGATCTGAGAATCATCCGCACCAGTAGCCGCGGCTAGTCGCTCTGCGCAGCAATAGCGTTGGCGTCCCTTGGCCAGAATAAAAGAAAAAGTTTGGTCGGTGATGCGGCGATATAGCGGCAAATCTTTATTCATTAACTGTTCTTGTAACGCAACGGTTGCCGTTGAAATGACCACCTTACGCCGATTGATGACAGCAACGGGGATAACCGCCATTAAATAGGAAAGTGATTTGCCTATGCCTGTTCCCGCTTCCGCCACTAACATTCGGGTCGATTTATGGTAAGTCCCACAAAGTGTTTTCGCCATTTCTGCCACTAAGAAGTTTTGAGCGCGGCGAGGAATAAAGTTTTCCAGTTGATTTTGTAGATTTTGATAACTATTGCGAATGGAATCTTGGATGTTTTTTGTGAGCATAAGGGTGTCCAAAGTGCGTTGGCGCGATGGTAGCACAGATCACTGAGTGATACCTAGTTCACGAAATCGTATGCTTTTAATAGAAATCTAGATCTTGTTCACAAATAAAAACTGAACCTTCAGGAACTTAAATTTATTTTGTTTTACAAAAAATATATACCTTTAAATGTTGGGTTTATATTTTATTAAATGCTGATTTTTATCTTTATCTTGCCTGTTCTTGGTTTATTATTCTTTATTTTTCCACTTTGGTAACGGTGTGTTTTTGCCTGTTTTTGTTACGAAGTGAGCCGAAAAAAATTATGAAAATCATGTAATTTATTGATTTTATTGATTTTATGTTTTTTTTCTTTGTTTTTTTTATGGTATTTGACATACAGAATATTCTTTTGCAATCTTAACCACGAATCTAATGGCGGTGGTGACCAAACAAAGAGTTGGAATACCATCATCAAAAAACAGGGAACCGGATAAGGAATTCCCAAATTAAGAAAAGGCAGTGGATTAACATGAAAAAAACTCTATTAGCACTCGCAGTTGCTGGCTTAGCTACTTCTGCACAAGCATCTGTTCAGTTGTACAAAGGTGATACATCTTCAGTTTCGGTTAAGGGTGAAATCGCTACTTACTTATATACAAAAGATGTTGACCATAAAGATCCAGCTAAAGCTGATGAAAAGACAGATGCAGATGTAAATGCATGGGCAAAAGTACAATTCGATTTCTCTCATCAAGTAACAGATACACTAGTTGCTGGTGGTACGTTTGAAATTCAAAGCGGTACTGGATATGACGGTAATAACAATGATGCCGAATTCGATGACGTAGCAGCATATCTTAAAGGTGATTTCGGTACTCTTGGTTTGGGTGAAATTGGCGATGTTTCTGATTCAAACAATGCAGTATCGAAAACAGATATTCTAAATGAATTAGACACTGGTTATTTACCTGTTAGTGCTAGTGATAGCAAAGGTCATGGTGTTTCATATACTAAAAAGTTTGATGCTTTGACTTTTGTTGTTGATGCTTACACTGAGTCTTCTAAAGACAAAGACAATCAATACGGTGTTAGCTTGGATTACGCCGCAGATATTTTCTCAGTTGGTGCTATGTACCAATACTGGGGTGAAGAAAAAGGTGTTTACAAAGATAAATCATCTGCAGCGTTGTCTGCTGACGTTAAGTTAGGTAGCTTTACCCTTGCAACAGCTTATAACGTTGTACAGGCTGATAAAGTTGAAGACGAAAAGAATTTAACTGTTTCTGCAATTTATGCTGCAACTGATGCTGTCTCATTGTACGGTGTTGCTGGATTCCAAGACGATGGTTCTTCAAAAGACGGTAAAGGATTTGTTTTGGGTGCATCATATGCAGCATCTAATCTTTTGACTGTGTTCACAGAAGTTTCTTCTCTTGATGATCATGATACAAAAGATACAACAGAAATCTTACTTGGTGCTTACTTCGATTTTTAATAAGTAAACACTAGTCAATCAATTTCTAAGCCAGTACATTGTGTACTGGCTTTTTTCTTGGATCCTACCTGTATGAAACTTTTGAATTACCTTAGTATTTTGTTTTTATTTGCGTTAAGCAACTCAGTGGGTGCTATAGAGTATCGTTTGGCGCAAGGTGTCGAACTAAAAGTTATTAATGGTGAAAAAGTAGAAAATGATGAATCTCCGGATTTTAAAGCTGGTATGAATCAGCTCGTGGTTAAATATTCTGGTCGAGTCAGGAAAAACTCAAAGTCGGAATATTTGTCTACGATGCCTTATATTGTTCTGGTTCGTCTTGAAAAAGAAGATACTTTATCGATATCGCTTATTTCAGATGATTACAAAGATCTCGTTGACAAGCAAAATAAAGGAGAACCAATCTTCATAGTAAAGAAAAATGGTGAGTTTGTTGATGATCAAAATTTATTGCTAGCAAAAACTAATGGTCTTTTCCCATACTCTAATCTTGTTGATTTAGTTAAAGAATACAATAATGAAAAGGGCATCATTGTCGATTCTGGAACGCTTAGAGATCTTAAGGAGGAGTTGAGCACGTTAAATCTTGGAAATAATATAAAAAATGATGACTCTGAAGCCACGTTGCAACTTAAAATTTGGTATTCAAAAGCCACGGAGGAAGAGCGTATAAAATTCTTAGAATGGGCTGAGTTAGCAAAATAAGAACATGTAATAGAGTAAAGCCTATATTGAAAGGCTTTACTCCATGTTATTTACCGCAGCACTTTTTGAATTTCTTCCCACTGCCACAAGCACAAGGATCGTTGCGACCCTGCTTGGGTAGCGCTTCTGGAAATTCACCATCAATGTAGTACCAACGTCCGTCTTCGTTGAGAAATCGGGAACGTTCTTCAAGACAGTATTCTTGACCTTGCTGTGCAAGGAATGCTCTGAAGTGAACATAGCCTTCATCATTTCCTCGTCCCATTTCTGCAGAAATCACCTCAAGCCGAAGCCAGTCGCTCTGTACCGATTCTTGAATTGCTTCTCGCTCCTCTTCTGCGTGACAAGATGGATGGTAGGTGTTCACGACAAAGTCAGTGTTTTTTAGGATGTGAGCACTAAAACGCGCCCGCATTATTTGTTCGGGCGTGGTTGCATTTTGAAAGTTTTGATGGATAGGTTCACAACACTGCGAATAGGGTTCAGTATTTCCACAATAACAAGTCATAGGAAGGTGATAATGATGAGTATGTGGTTAGAGTCTATCGTTCACTTATCTCAATTACCAGCTTAGGTCTGCACACCGAGAAGGTCAGCAGTCCATTTTACCGCCTCAATATAACATTCTGTAGGCGCTTCATTGGGTAAGTTGAGGGCTTGGGCTATAGCAATTACTTCTCCCCAATCTGCCATTTCATAGGCTTTATTCAAGGCTAATATTTGCCCGAGAGTTCCACTGCCTTGAGTCAAAGCCAGTTTAACTTCTTCTTGTATAGGCATTTCACTGACAATCGAATCCAGTGGCTGATCGAGAAGGCTATCCAGTAATGAAAACATCCCCGTTAGAAAGCCTGCTCCTGGTGCAATTTTCGTATTAACTCTTTCACTGAGCATTTCACAAAATCGCGCTCGGAGGATTGCGAGGTTATAAAGATAATCTGGTTTTGAGTCTTGGGTTGAGGCGATGGCTACTAAGGAGATAAATTTTCTCAGCTTTTGTTGTCCTAAATAGACTAAAGCCTGGCGAAATGAGTGAATTTTGGAACTTACCGTGGCTGAGGAGTTCACAAATGTGAGCAATTTGTATGATAAAGAAAGATCTTTCGCCACAATGCTTTCAATTTCGCGAAAGTCCACTTCTGGTTTTGCGACTTCTTTTAGCAAATTAACAATAGTAAGAAAGGAGGGTTGTAATGCTTTACGTTGGATGATTTCAGGTTTACTAAAAAAGTAACCTTGAAAGTAGTGAAAGCCAGCTTGTTTCGCGAGCTCAAATTCTTCATAAGTCTCCACTTTTTCGGCAAGAAATTCGATCTTGGTCGAAAGAAGTTTATCCATGAATAGTTTAGCTCTAGGGATAGGCACTAAACGGATATCAAACTTAATGATCGAGATGTAAGGTAGGAAAGCTTTCCATTCATTGCTTGGGATGAAATCATCGAGTGCGATTTTATAACCCAGTTGTGCCATTTTCTTTATGGCTTCGAGCAGTTCACGGGTTGGTGGGCAATCTTCCAGAATCTCTACGACTAAACTTTTCACAGGAAATAGTGTAGGCACCATATTCAGTAGGCTTTGATATGGGAAGTTCACAAAGCCAAGATGTTCACCAAGAGTGCTGTAATGCGCTGTTAGGAAATGGTCGGACAGGAGGCGACTTGTCGCCTCTTCAGGGTCAATATCAGGAAAGGTATTTTTGGGGCCATCTCGGAATAGCAGTTCATAGCCGATTGTGCTTTTATCTCGGTCTAAAATGGGCTGCCTAGCTACATATGAGTACTTCAAAGTGTTACCTATCCTTGGTTATTGTTGTGTGTCTTATCAATAGCTCAAAATTATACTGCGATACTCAATGGGTAAAAACACATTTATGAGTATGCATTCAATCATTTTGACTAAGCGATTTAGACAATAATTCGTAACCTGTTAGTTTAGAATAGACCAACACCGAACTTTGGCTATACCAATCGCCTAAAACAATTCGTGTTTTGGGAGTGAGGGCATCATCCATAATGGGATGAATAGCAGGCCGATGAGTATGACCATGAATCATCAAGTCAACCTGATGATATTGCATGACTTTCAGCACTTCACTTGGTGTAACATCCATGATTATCATGGACTTATGTTGTTTCTCATCTCGAATGTCGGTTTGTACTTTGCGTACAATACGTTGACGTAGAGAGAATGGGAGGCATCCAAATAAGCGTTGGAGCCAAGGCTGATGCACTTTGGCTCGGAAGGCTAAATAGCGCGTATCCTGCGTGCAGAGAGTGTCACCATGCAATATGACGGCTTTTTGTCCGTATAAGTCAATCACTGCCTCTTCAGGTAATAGTTGAATACCAGTTTCCTGAGCAAAGGTTTTTCCGACCAAAAAATCGCGATTGCCTTGTGTGAAGTAGCACGGCACTCCTTGTTGCGTTAGCCGGCGAAACTCCGCTTTGATTTGTTGCGCAAATGGCGTGGGGTCATCATCACCAATCCAGAAATCAAACAGGTCACCAAGGACATAGAGCGCATCGGCATTGGGTGCTTCTTCACGCATGAAATGGATGAAACTGCTTGTGATATCAGGTCGGTTAGGGGATAGGTGGAGATCAGAAATAAATAATGTATGCATCTTTCACAACAAAAGGAGCGCCTAAGCGCTCCTAATTAATTTAAGCTTCGATGGTGATGCTAGTGATCATCACTTCGTCTAGTGGCACATCTTGATGCATGCCATAAGAACCTGTGCTAACACCTTTGATCTTGTTGACGATATCCATGCCTTCAACCACTTCACCAAACACACAGTAACCCCAACCGTCACGGCTTTCAGAACGGAAGTCGAGGAAAGTGTTGTTATTCACGTTAATGAAGAATTGTGAACTGGCTGAGTGTGGGTCCATAGTACGCGCCATCGCAATGGTACCTACTTTATTGCTCAGACCGTTGTTTGCTTCGTTACGGATTGGATCGCGAGTTTCTTTCTCACGTAGACCTGAAGTCATACCGCCACCTTGAATCATGAAGCCGTCAATCACGCGGTGGAAAAGAGTGTTGTCGTAGAAGCCTTCACGGCAGTATTGCTCAAAGTTTGCGCTAGTTTCAGGCGCTTTTTCAAAGTTGAGCTGGATTTTGATGTCACCAAAATTGGTATGCAGGGTGATCATGAGTTTTACCTTCGCATTTATCAATGGAGAGCAAGAGTTTAGCCTAACTTTTTCTGCATTCAAAACATCAAATGGATGACCTGACAATCTTTGAGTTGTTATACTGTCCGCCGTTTATAATTTTGATGGTAATCAGATAGAGATCATGTTGAAGATTTATAACTCACTCACAAGACAGAAAGAGGAATTTAAGCCAATCGTTGCCGGTAAAGTGGGCATGTATGTGTGTGGAGTCACTATTTATGATCTCTGTCATATCGGACATGGACGGACGTTCGTCTCTTTTGATGTCGTAGCGCGTTACCTTCGTTACCTCGGTTATGATTTAACTTTTGTCCGTAACATTACTGATATCGATGACAAGATCATCAAACGTGCCGCTGAAAATGCAGAGACGTGCGAATCATTAACCGAGCGGTTGATTCAGGAAATGTATGCGGATTTTGATGCGCTGAACATCAAGCGCCCAGATGTAGAACCACGTGCAACCGCCTACATCGAAGAGATCATCGCTCTCGTTGAGCGCCTGATTGAGCGTGGTTTTGCTTATGTAGCAGATAATGGCGATGTGATGTTTGAAGTCGGCAAATATGATGAATATGGCAAGCTTTCAAAGCAAGACCTTGATCAGCTTCAAGCCGGCGCGCGCGTGGATGTCGAAGCGGCCAAGCGTAGCCCATTGGACTTCGTGTTGTGGAAAATGTCTAAACCGGGCGAACCCACATGGGAATCACCATGGGGACCGGGGCGTCCTGGCTGGCATATCGAATGTTCCGCGATGAACTCGTCCATTTTGGGTAACCATTTCGATATTCACGGTGGGGGCTCAGATTTGCAATTCCCTCATCATGAAAACGAAATCGCACAATCTTGCTGTGCTCATGGTACCCAATACGTCAACACATGGATGCACAGTGGCATGGTGATGGTCGATAAAGAGAAAATGTCTAAATCATTAGGCAACTTCTTCACTATTCGCGATGTGCTTGGTCACTATGATGCGGAAACTGTTCGCTATTTCTTGATGTCTGGCCATTACAGAAGCCAACTGAACTACAGTGAAGAAAACCTTAACCAAGCCCGATCTTCGTTAGAGCGTCTTTATAATGCACTGCGTGGACTCGATCGCAGCGTGCCTGCTGCCGGTGGTGAAGAGTACCTAAGTCGCTTCACTGCAGCGATGAATGATGACTTCAATACTCCTGAAGCTTACTCAGTGCTGTTTGATATGGCACGTGAGATTAATCGACTCAAAAGTGAAGATTTGACCAATGCCAGTGCTTTGGGCAGCTTGATGCGCGAGTTGGCTGACGTTATTGGTATACTTCACCAAGAACCAGAGAGTTTCTTCCAAGGTAGCGCGGAAGATGAAGACGCGGAGCAAATTGAAGCATTAATCAAGCTACGCAATGATTCTCGTGCGGCGAAAGATTGGGCGAAAGCTGATATGGCACGCGATAAGTTGAATGAAATGGGCATTGTTCTTGAAGATGGCCCTAACGGCACAACGTGGCGCCGCAAGTAACCAACGACAAAACAAAGAGAGTGGGCGAAAGCCCACTCTCTTTTTGCAGGCTCGCTCTCGTAGCGCGTTAAGATACATTAAATAAGGCAAACAGATTATGTCTGTCATTTTAGGGATAGATCCCGGTTCGCGAGTGACTGGGTATGGGGTGATTCGGCAGCAAGGGCGACACCTCATCTATCTAGGTAGTGGTTGTATTCGAACCTCTGAGCAAGAATTGCCCTTACGCCTCAAACAAATTTATGCGGGAGTGAGTGAAATCATCACCCAATTCCAGCCAGATGTATTTGCTATTGAACAAGTGTTCATGGCAAAAAATGCTGATTCAGCATTAAAGCTTGGTCAAGCGAGAGGCAGTGCGATTGTGGCAGCAGTAAATGCAGAGCTTCCGGTTTATGAATACGCGGCAAGATTAGTTAAACAAGCAGTCGTCGGTACTGGCGCTGCAGATAAAAGCCAAGTTCAACATATGGTACAGCAGATGCTTAAACTGCCGGGAAAACCGCAATCAGATGCCGCAGATGCTTTGGGGGTGGCAATTTGTCATGCCAATACCAACAAAACGCTGATTGCTCTTGCTGGTCAGGCAACGAGCGCCCGTAAAGGCCGTTATCGTTAAGCTGAGTTTGATTACACGAGCATTTTACTGGCTATCCATCCAGTTATTGATTATCATCCGGAACATCTTTCTTTCCCCCAATAATAAGGAAACACAAGTGATTGGACGTCTTCGCGGTACGCTGATTGAAAAACTACCTCCTCAGATTTTGATTGAGGTAGGTGGAATTGGTTACGAAGTACAAATGCCGATGAGCTGTATTTATGAACTGCCGAATATTGGGGAAGAAGCCATCATTTATACCCACTTTGTGGTTCGAGAAGATGCACAGCTACTTTATGGCTTTAATACCGTTAGTGAACGCGCTCTGTTTCGTGAAGTGATTAAAGCCAATGGTGTAGGGCCGAAAATGGGGCTTGCGATTTTATCTGGAATGACGGCCAATCAGTTTGTTTCTTGTGTGGAAAAAGAAGACATATCTACACTGATCAAACTGCCGGGTGTTGGTAAGAAAACCGCGGAAAGGTTGGTTGTTGAAATGAAAGACCGCCTAAAAGGGTGGGGCGCTGGCGATCTCTTTACCCCAGCGACAGATGCAGCCCCTATCGATTCGGTGCCAATGATGGCACAAAATGCCCAAGAGGAAGCCGTGAGTGCTCTTCTGGCACTTGGTTATAAACCACCACAAGCTTCAAAAGTCGTTTCTCAGGTTGCGAAAGCCGGAATGAGTTGTGAGGAATTGATCCGTGAAGCACTTAAATCAATGGTGTAAATTCAATATAAGCCCGTGTAATGAGTGCTCTTACTCACTAGGTCAATAGAGATTATATGATAGAAGCCGATCGCTTAATTGCCCCTGTTAACCACAGCTTCAAAGATGAAGAAGTGATTGATAGGGCGATTCGTCCTAAAAAACTTGCCGATTATCAGGGGCAAGACCACGTGCGTGATCAGATGGAAATATTCATCATGGCGGCACAACAGCGTCAAGAGGCATTGGATCACTTACTGATTTTTGGTCCCCCAGGTCTTGGTAAAACAACGCTAGCAAATATTGTAGCGAATGAGATGGGCGTTAATATCCGTACCACTTCAGGTCCGGTATTAGAAAAAGCCGGTGATCTGGCCGCATTATTGACGAATCTTGAAGAAAACGACGTTCTTTTTATTGACGAAATTCATCGCCTTAGCCCAATGGTAGAAGAAGTGCTTTATCCGGCAATGGAAGACTACCAGTTGGATATCATGATTGGTGAGGGGCCTGCTGCACGTTCAATCAAAATTGATCTTCCGCCGTTTACGCTCATTGGAGCAACAACCCGCGCAGGTTCGTTGACATCACCATTGCGAGATCGCTTTGGAATTGTACAGCGCTTGGAGTATTACAACGTTGCTGACTTGCAAAACATTGTCCAGCGTAGTGCGCACTGTCTTGGGCTTTCGATGGATGGTGAAGGTGCGCTTGAAGTCGCTCGCCGGGCTCGTGGTACGCCACGTATAGCCAATCGATTGTTACGCCGAGTAAGAGATTATGCGGAAGTCAAAGGTAATGGACACATTTGTGCGGAAACTGCTGATAAAGCGTTGAACATGCTTGATGTTGATCACCAAGGGTTTGACTATATGGATAGAAAACTTCTGCTGGCTATTATGGAAAAATTTTCAGGTGGGCCTGTTGGTCTGGATAACCTGTCTGCAGCAATCGGCGAAGAAAAAGATACGATAGAAGACGTGCTTGAGCCATTTCTTATTCAACAAGGCTACTTACAACGCACTCCACGTGGCCGAATAGCCACAGATCGAGCATATTTACATTTTGGTCTTGAAAAATAATGTTACAAGTCTCACTCAGCTTGCTGGGCGAGACTTTCTTTTTTGATAGAGATCTCATTTCTTATATTTCCTCCCTGAGCGCAATTGTTGGCTTTTACTAGCATTATGTTAATGCATTGGTCGCTTTCATTCTGGTTACATTGTTTTTTTTACGACTGGATAACACAAATGGCCAGCATCTTTTGATTTGGATCATTTTGTTTGTTTGTTGACCATTTTTCGGTGGCAAAACTTGATGTAGATCAAGGCGTAATTCTCCTATAAACCTTTTGAAACAAGTAGGTTTTGGCATTAGTATTAGACCTAGCTATATTAGCTGTAACTTAACAATTAACTAACCATACTGGTACATAGTTGCAACAACAAATGCTTTTTGTAGCAAGCTCTTATAGATTTTTTAACATTGCAGTTGTTGCCCTATGGCGAACGTGTCATTCAGCCGACACAAAGGAGTTATCATGATCGATGTCGTTGATTTATCGCGGTTGCAGTTTGCACTGACTGCGATGTATCACTTCCTGTTTGTTCCCTTGACTCTAGGGATGGCTTTTCTACTGGCTATCATGGAGTCGCTCTATGTCATGACCGACAAGCAGATTTACAAGGACATGACGAAGTTCTGGGGTAAGTTGTTTGGGATTAACTTTGCTCTAGGTGTGGCGACAGGCCTTACCATGGAGTTCCAGTTTGGTACTAACTGGTCCTATTACTCTCATTATGTAGGTGACATTTTTGGTGCTCCATTGGCGATTGAAGCACTGGTAGCCTTCTTCCTTGAATCTACATTTGTGGGTCTATTTTTCTTCGGATGGGATAGACTTTCTAAGCGACAACACTTAGTTGTAACTTGGCTGGTGGCATTAGGCTCTAACTTTTCGGCATTGTGGATCTTAGTTGCTAACGGTTGGATGCAAAACCCAGTTGGTTCAGAGTTTAATTTTGAAACGATGCGCATGGAAATGGTGAGTTTTGCAGAAGTTGTGCTTAACCCTGTTGCGCAAGTGAAGTTTGTTCACACGGTTGCTGCAGGCTACACCACAGGTGCGATGTTCATTTTAGGTATTAGTAGCTACTACTTGCTTAAAGGTCGTGATATTGCCTTTGCTCGTCGCTCATTTGCGATTGCTGCCTCATTTGGTATGGCTGCTGTGCTGTCTGTTATTGTTTTGGGCGATGAATCAGGTTACGAGTTGGGTGAAGTTCAACGCGTGAAACTGGCGGCTATTGAATCTGAATGGCATACCGAACCTGCTCCTGCTGCGTTTACTTTGTTTGGTATTCCAAACCAAGAAAAGATGCATACCGACTATGCGATTAAGATTCCGTTCGCTCTGGGTATAATTGCAACCCGTTCACTTGATGAACAAGTGGTTGGCTTGCGTGATCTGCGTGATGAACACGTAGAGCGTATCCGTACGGGTATGTACGCCTATGATCTTCTTGAGCGTCTGCGTGCAGGTGAGAAAACACCAGAAAATATCGCTGCATTCGACGAAGTGAAACATGATCTTGGCTACGGTCTTCTTCTGAAGCGCTATACCGACAAAGTGACAGATGCGACTGAAGAGCAAATCCAAGCGGCGGCGGATGATTCGATTCCCACAGTATGGCCTCTATTCTGGTCATTCCGTGTCATGGTTGCTTGTGGTTTGATTATGCTAGTGGTCTTTGGTGCTGCCTTTATCCAAACCTGTCGTCAGAAAATTGAGCAGAAAAAATGGGTACTTAAAGCGGCACTATTTAGTATTCCACTGCCTTGGATCGCTGTTGAAACAGGTTGGTTTGTTGCTGAATACGGTCGTCAACCATGGGCGGTTGGTGAAATTCTTCCTGTGAACGTTGCGGCTTCAGCATTGAGCGCAGGTGAAATTATCACTTCCATGCTAGCCATTCTTGCTCTCTACACAGCGTTTTTGATTGCTGAAGTGTACTTGATGGTGAAATTTGCGCGTAAAGGTCCAAGCAGCCTGAAAACCGGACGATACCACTTTGAACAAGGCTCTGAGTCTGTTCAAGATCAAGTCAACCGCCAAGTTGAAGCATAAGGCAAGGAGATACAACCATGTTTGATTACGAGATCTTACGACTCATTTGGTGGGTGCTGATTGGTGTACTCCTAGTGGGTTTTGCTATCACCGATGGTTTTGATATGGGCGTCGGTGCCTTAGTTCCTGTTATTGGTAAAACCGATACTGAACGTCGAGTGATGATTAACTCGATTGCACCACACTGGGATGGTAACCAAGTGTGGTTAATTACCGCAGGTGGTGCTCTGTTTGCCGCATGGCCATTAGTCTATGCCACATCATTCTCTGGCTTTTATCTAGCGATGATTGTGACACTGGCTGCACTTTGGCTGCGTCCGATTGGTTTGGACTACCGTTCAAAAATTGAAAGCACTAAATGGCGCAATAACTGGGATTTGGCTATTTCAGCTTCCGGCTTTATTCCACCAGTAATCTTTGGTGTTGCGTTTGGTAATTTACTGCAAGGTGTACCATTCCAACTGAGTGATTTCTTGATGCCGACTTACCATGGTTCATTCTTTGGTTTGCTCAATCCATTTGCTCTGTTGTGTGGTTTAGTTAGCTTGTTCATGACCTTGCTACAAGGTTCTGCATGGTTACAGATGAAAACCACAGCCAATGTGCATCAACGTGCTCGTACAGTTTCACAGTTGACTGGCCTACTGACAGCGGTGTGCTTCGTGGCAGCAGGTTTCTGGATCCAACATATTGATGGTTATGTACTTGTCGGTGCTATTGATGGCAATGCGGCATCGAACCCACTGAATAAAGAAGTCGTTCGTGAAGCTGGTGCTTGGCTGCGTAATTTTGAACAAGTGCCAGTATTGTGGTTAGCTCCAGCGCTTGGCGTATTCATGCCATTGCTTGCTGTACTTGCATCACGCATTGATAAAGGTGGTTTAGCATTCTTAGCTTCAAGTCTAGGTAACGCAGGCGTTATCTTTACGGCCGGCTTTGCGATGTTCCCATTCATTATGCCTTCAAGCTTGAATCCATCGCATAGTCTGACCATGTGGGACTCTACATCAAGTATGTTGACACTTGAATTAATGACAGTGGTTGCGGTTGTTATGGTGCCAATTATTTTGGGTTACACCATTTGGAGTTACTACAAAATGTTTGGCCGTCTGGATGATAAATTCATCGAAGACAATAAGAATTCACTGTACTAAGGAGCTGTTATTATGTGGTATTTCGCATGGATTCTTGGCGTATTGCTCGCTTGTGCTTTCGGAATCATTAATGCTCTTTGGTTAGAGCACACAGAAATGATGGATAAAGATAGTGAGTAATTGGTCTGAAAAGATCCCTCTCTATCATCAAATAATCGATAAGGCCTTGTTTAAGGCCTTATCTTTATTGCTCGGGTTTTATAATACAGCCATGGTGATGTGGGATCCGAATAGTTATGCTGATAGAGTCGGTGGTTTTAACGCAGTGATTGCACCTCTGATGATCTGGGCTATTTGTGCCAGTATGATATTTGGTATTGGTTTCAAACCACGTTACTGGTTATGGCAGATCATTTTTAGCCCTTATATTTCGATGACGATATTAGGTTATCTCACCGTGATTCAGTTCATAAACTAGATGGTTTAATAGGATTGATGACCTTTTAATCAGATTGGCGCTGTGATTTTGAGGCAGCGCCAATTTTTTATCATTAGATAAGAAAACTTTGTACGCTCTTGTACTATCTTGAGCGAGTTGCGCTATAGTAGCAGCCATTCCTCGGTATATGAGATTTTTACCCAAACCATGAACACTTTTCGTTGGCCAGTCACGGTGTATTACGAAGATACTGACGCTGGTGGAGTGGTTTATCACGCAAACTATCTAAAATTCTTTGAAAGAGCTCGTACTGAAATGCTGAGAGCTGTTGGTGTTAACCAACAAGTTCTACTAGAACAAGGTACAGGCTTTGTAGTCAGACATATGGAAATTGATTTTCTTAAAGGGGCAAGATTAGATGACCACCTTGAAGTAATCACCACCGTGTCCGAATTAAGAAAAGCTTCCTTAACCTTCTGTCAGGAACTCGTTAATCCTGAGGGTCGAGTGTTGTCTAAAGCAACGGTTAAGGTAGCATGTATTGACAATGAGAATATGAGGCCAAAGGCGTTGCCTCAATTAATCAGTTTGGAGTTTAACTGCAGTGACTGCTGATATTTCATTTCTTGACCTTTTTTTACAAGCGAGCTTCCTCGTAAAAATGGTAATGCTCACGCTGCTAGGTATGTCTGTTGCCTCATGGGCGGCAATCATCAAGCGCAGTAAAATCATCTCTGCGGCAGAGCGTGAGGCCGATACATTTGAAGACCGTTTTTGGTCTGGTATCGATCTAGGTGCTCTCTATCAAGATGTCAAAAAACGTAAAGATGATATTTATGGCATAGAAGAAATCTTTTATGCCGGTTTTACCGAATTCGCTCGTTTACGCAAAACTAACCCAAGTGCGCCAGATTTCGTTATGGAAGGCACAGGGCGAGCAATGCGTGTAGCCGTCGCTCGCGAAGTCGACTCGCTTGAAACCAGTTTGCCATTTCTAGCAACAGTCGGTTCTATCAGCCCATATATCGGTCTATTTGGTACAGTGTGGGGTATTATGCATGCCTTTATTGCATTGGGTGAAGTGAAGCAAGCAACACTTGCCATGGTTGCACCAGGCATTGCTGAAGCGCTGATTGCTACCGCGATTGGTCTTTTCGCTGCAATTCCTGCCGTCATGGCCTATAACCGTTTAAGTAATAAAGTCAGTAAGCTTGAGCATAATTACGCTACTTTCTCGGAAGAGTTCCATACTATTCTTCATCGTCAAGCGATGGCAGGTAGAGAGTAACATATGGCTGGCTATCAACCTAAAAAGCGGGAGATGAAAGCAGAAATTAACGTAGTTCCCTATATCGACGTTATGCTCGTTCTGCTAATTATCTTCATGGTAACGTCTCCCTTTGTTACACAAGGGGTTGATGTAGAGTTACCAAAAACACACTCCGCAAAATCGGCACAAGAAATGGCGGGTGATAACAGTGATTCCAGCTTTATCATTGTCGAGGTTGATAAAGAGGGTAATGTTGGTTTGAGCGTCAATGATGAAGAAGTTCAACGAGGTCTATCGCTTCAAGATGTGATAGTCCGAGTGAAAGCTGAATTATCGCTTAAACCTAATTCACCTGTTGCAGTGGGGGGTGATGCTGCCACACCGTATGCAGAAATCGTTTTGGTATTGGACGAGTTGAGTCAAGCTGGCATTCCCAAAGTAGGGCTACTCACGGACCTTAAGTAACAGGTTTAACACTGAGCATGAAAGAGAATAAGTCCAGAAAAAGTAATGATGCTAAATCGATAACTATTTCGCTGGCTATGCATGGAGCTTTGGTGGTGATTCTGCTTTGGGGCGCCGATTTCACCATGTCTGATCCAGAACCGACAGGACAGATGATTGAAGCGGTGGTGATCGATCCTCAATTGGTGCGTCAACAAGCTCAACAGATCCGCAGCCAGCGTGAAGAAGCGGCGAAGAAAGAGCAAGATCGATTGGATAAGTTACGCCGTGAAAGCGAGCAGCTTGAGAAGAATCGACAAGCCGAAGAGGAACGCATTCGCCAATTGAAAGAGCAGCAAGCTAAAGAAGCCAAAGCTGCGCGTGAGGCAGAAAAGTTACGAGAGCAGAAAGAGCAAGAGCGATTAGCCTCTGAACAAAAAGCACGTGAAGAAAAAGATCGTGCGGCAAAAGCCGAGGCTGAACGCAAAGTTAAAGAAGAAGCCGCCAAAAAAGCAGAGCAAGAACGCGTAGCGAAAGAAGCCGCTGCAGCGAAAGCTGAACAACAACGTATTGAACGTGAAAAAGAAGCTAAACAGGCAGAAGAAAAGGCAAAGCGTGAGAAAGAAATTGCTGCCAAAGCGGAGCAAGATCGTTTAGCCAAAGAAAAGGCTGCGAAAGACGCCGCCGAGAAAGCGAAGAAAGAAAAAGAAAAGGCCGCTAAAGCGGAAGCGGATCGCAAAGCCCAAGAGGCAGCTCTGAATGATATCTTTGGTAGCTTGAGCGATGAAAACCAACAAAATAATGCTGCAAAACAACAGTTTGTGACTTCTGAAGTGGGCCGTTATGGCGCAATTTATACACAATTGATTAAGCAAAATTTGTTGGTAGAAGACAGCTTTCGTGGAAAGCAATGTAGGGTCAACTTACGGCTGATTCCAACAGGAACTGGCGCCTTACTTGGCAGTCTAAGTATTCTTGATGGTGATAGCCGTTTATGTGCGGCAGCTAAGAGAGCAATCGCACAAGTCGGTACATTTCCGCTACCTAAGGATCAGCCAGACGTAGTGGAAAAACTGAAAAATATTAATTTAACCGTAGCACCTGAATAAGGAAGGAAGGCTTGTGTTTAAGCGATTAGTTTTTATTTTGATGCTCATCGGCACTAGCATGACAAGTGTCGCTAATGCTGCATTAGAACTAGTGATCACTGACGGTATTGATTCGGCACGTCCAATAGCGATTATTCCCTTTAAATGGGAAGGTGGGACTAAGTTACCAGAAGATATTTCTGGAGTGATTGCCTCAGACTTGCAGCGCAGTGGTAAATTTAGCCCTGTGCCAACCAGTAAAATGCCGCAGACACCCTATAGCGAAGAGCAAGTGAACTTTGGTAAATGGACGTCATTGGGTGTTGACTCGCTATTGACGGGTACCATTGCACAAAACGCCGAAGGCAGCTATGTGATCAGCTACCAGTTGGTAGATATTGTACGTGGTCAACTTACTCAAGGGCAGAGCAAAGCACTCTCTTCAGATGGTCAACTGGTACTTTCCAAAGATCACGTCTTGTTTAATAAAGTTGCTACAGTGCCAGCTTCACGTATGCGTGAATATGCTCATCGTATCGCAGATTTGGTTTATGAAGAACTCACAGGTGAACGAGGCGCGTTTCTAACACGTATCGCTTACGTTGTGGTCAATGATAAAGATCCATATCCTTATCAATTGAGAATCTCCGACTACGACGGTTATAACGAACGTCTAGTTTTGCGCTCAAAGCAGCCGCTTATGTCACCAGCTTGGTCTCCTGATGGTCAGACGCTTGCCTACGTCAGTTTCCAAAACGGACAAGCCGAAATTTACATGATGAACATCTATTCTGGGCAACGTGACAAGCTGACGTCATTCCCACGTCATAATGGTGCACCCAGATTCTCACCAGATGGTAAAACACTAGCGCTGGTTTTATCAAAAACTGGTAATTTACAGGTCTACACGATGGACTTAGCTACACGTCGCTTAAAAGAAGTAACGGATGGCCGAGCCAATAACACCGAACCATTCTGGCACCCAGATGGTAAATCATTAATTTTCACCTCAGATCGGGGTGGTAAACCACAGATTTATCAAGTAAATTTATCCGACGGCGCAACCAAGCGTATAACTTGGCAAGGCAGTCAAAATCTGGGTGGGCAAATTACACCAGATGGTAAATTCTTGGTGATGGTGAATCGTAGTGATTCCGGCTTCAATCTCGCGAAGCAGGATTTAGAAACAGGGGCAATGCAGATTCTAACAAAAACCTTGTTAGATGAGTCCCCAAGTATTGCGCCGAATGGTGGTATGGTGATTTACAGCTCCATCTACAATAAGGCCAACGTCTTGTCGATGGTTTCCATTGATGGGCGCTTTAAAGCAAGATTACCGGCAACCAATGGACGTGTTCGTGCGCCAGCCTGGTCACCGTTTTTATAACAAGTAACTGTTTAATAGAAAGGAATATAAAATGCAACTGAACAAAGTTCTTAAAGGGCTATTGATTGCGCTACCAGTTTTAGCCGTTACCGCTTGTAGTTCAAGCGATGACGCAGCGAACTCAGGTTCTCAAACTAACCAAGCAGCAGTTTCTACTGTTGACTCAAATGGTCTGAATGCACAAGGTCAACTGACTGAGCAAGAACTGAAAGAACAAGCTCTGCGTGAAAACCAAACTATTTACTTCGCATTCGACAACGCAACTATCGCGAGCGATTACGAAGCAATGCTGGCTGCACACGCTGCTTACCTAGTGAAAAACCCAAGCCTGAAAGTGACTGTTGAAGGTCATGCTGATGAGCGTGGTACTCCAGAGTACAACATCGCACTGGGCGAGCGTCGTGCTCAAGCAGTATCTAAGTACCTAGAAGCTCTAGGTGTTCAAGCTGGCCAAATCTCTATCGTTAGCTACGGTGAAGAGAAGCCTCTAGTACTAGGTCAATCAGAAGAAGCGTACGCGAAAAACCGTCGTGCAGTTCTGGTTTACTAATTGAGGTGATGCCTCATGTTCAGTAACTTAAAGCACCTTGTCATGCTGATGTTACTGGCAAGTGCAGCGAGCTATGCGCTCGCTGCACCCGCTCCAGTATCTGATTTAGGTAGCAACGGATCCAGTGGTTCTGCGAGTGGTTCGCGGAATTCTGAAATTGAACGGCTAGAACGTTTACTCGAAAGCCGTAATCTCATGCAGTTGCAAATGCAAAAGCAACTCGATGATATGGCACTTGAAGTCAATGAGTTACGGGGCCAAATTGAAAAAAACAACTACGATATGCAACAGATGTTGCAACGTCAACGTGAGTTGTTTGTAGAACTTGATCGCCTACGTGGTGAACTCAAAACGCCTTCTGCTGCAAGCCAACTTCCGGTGAGTGGTAGTGATGATGCTGCACAAGGTACTTTTAGTAGCGATGCGAATGAGCAAGCTGCTTATCAGAATGCCGTTGATCTGATCCTTAAAAAGCGTGATTACGCAGGTGCAATTGCTGCATTCCAGAAGTTTCAGACTGACTATCCCAATTCAACCTTTTCCGCTAATGCAAGTTACTGGTTAGGTCAGCTCTATTTTGCTAAGAAAGATGACAAAGAAGCGGCGAAAAGCTTTATTGCCGTTGTTTCTCAGAAAGATTCAAATAAGCGGGCTGACGCATTGGTTAAGTTGGGCGATATTGCGAAACGTAATAACAATGCCGAACAGGCGCGGAAATTTTATCAACAAGCCATCGACGAATATCCGGATAGCGCTTCTGCTAAAATTGCCAAAGAAAGTCTTAAATAGTACTTCAATACAAGAGCTGCATTAGCAGCTCTTGTTCGTTTTACACTGATATTATGTTCAGTCACCCGTCCTTTTAATCGCTATTAGTCTCTCAACCATTGATGCCATTCGATTTTGCTTGAAACTTTATTTAGGGTGTACAATGCGCCGTCTAAGGAAGTTGTGTAGAGCAAAAGCAATGAGCCATATACTCGATACTATTAATACAGTTTATCCATTTCCCCCTAAACCAACGCCTCTTACGTCGGAGGAAAAGCAAAGCTATATTGCGGAGATAAAGCAGCTTCTGGTTGCAAAAAATGCAGTATTGATTGCCCATTACTATACCGACCCTGAAATTCAGGCGCTGGCCGAAGCGACAGGTGGATTTGTGGGGGATTCACTGGAAATGGCCAAATTTGGTAACCGTCATCCGGCAACGACTCTTATTATTGCGGGGGTCCGTTTTATGGGGGAGTCGGCGAAAATCCTGACTCCAGAAAAATGCATTTTGATGCCGACGCTTGAAGCTGAATGTTCATTGGATTTAGGTTGTCCTGCCGATAAGTTCACGGAATTTTGTGATGCGCATCCTGATCACACTGTCGTGGTGTATGCCAATACTTCTGCCGCTGTTAAGGCACGCGCTGACTGGGTGGTGACCTCTAGCATTGCGCTAGAAATAGTTGAACATCTTGATGCGGAAGGAAAGCCGATTATTTGGGGGCCAGACCGTCACCTCGGTTCTTACATTGAGAAGAAAACGGGCGCTGAAATGTTGCTTTGGCAAGGCGAATGTGTGGTTCACGATGAGTTTTCTGCTGATGCATTGCGCAAAATGAAAGCACTCCACCCCGATGCTGCCATTCTAGTACACCCTGAGTCACCATCGAGTGTGGTTGAGCTGGCGGATGCGGTCGGTTCTACAAGCCAATTGATTAAAGCCGCAAAAACATTGCCCCAACAGAAGATGATTGTGGCCACGGATAAAGGCATCTTCTTTAAAATGCAGCAAATGGTTCCGGAAAAAGAACTGATTGAAGCTCCAACAGCAGGGGCTGGGGCAACTTGTCGTAGCTGTGCTCACTGTCCTTGGATGGCGATGAATGGCTTGCAAGCGATTGCGCAAGCGCTGCGTGAGGGAGGAAAAGAACATGAGATTTTTGTTGATGAGGCTTTAAGAATTAAGTCTTTGATCCCATTGAATCGCATGTTGGATTTTGCAGAACAGCTTAATTTGAAAGTGAAAGGTAACGCGTAAGTTACTTTGGAGCAAAATGCCCATCACGTTAGATGGGCATTTTCTTATGGCATGAATCTGAAGATTTAAGCTTATTGGGCTTCTGCTAAATTGACGCCACGTTGTGTGATGCCACATAACATGACTGGAATCGCGTGGTAAATCTCGGCGAATTGTTCTAATCCTGTAAAGCCTTGCTCATAAAGTGTGACGATGGAAGTTTCCGGATCATAGAGCATGCTGAATGAAAGCAGTACACCACCTAACAAAGTATTGTCAGAGCTCTGTTCTGGCATCAGAACTTCCCAATCGTCGCGGGCTAGCTGCCAGCCTTGCAGCATACCTTCACAGAAATCACGAACCTCTTGATTGACGATCTCTTCATCATCCAGTATGTAGCCAGCAGGCCACTGCCATTGACCTTCCAACAACTGGGGACGGGTTTCATTCCAAAGATTAATGATCTCTTGAAAGTAATGCTCAAGCTGTCTTGCATCCGTAAACGGTGCTGTTTCTTCGCCTCCCCATAAGAAGGGTAACCACTCTTCTGGAGGTAATACGTTTGGACAACAAGCCATTGAGGTGACAAAACCAACCGTTTTTGCATGGTTGAGCAATTTATCTTCTAATTCGGGCTGTTGAAGAATTTCTTGTAAGGTCTGCATGAGTTCAATGGGTTAAAAAATCAGTGTGATGATTCTATCTTGAAAGCATGGTGAGAGCACCCGCTTGTTGGTTCAGTGAAGGATAAAGTCACAATTTGATCCGCGAGAGTGTTACATAGTGCGCAAGTCGATGGAAAATACCGCAGAAAACCGAACTGGCAGGAATTATTTCGCTATAATTTTGTAAACAAAAAGTAATTCAGTTGGTTATGGCTATTCGCTCCTCGCTTAAAAAGAAAAGTATTCTAGCGCTCACCATTTATCTGGCTTTCTTCCTCGCGATTGTAGGAACGCTAAGCTATTGGGGGCTTGAAGTCCCATTTCGTAAGGAGTTGAAGAATAATCTTGCCCTGAGAGCGGAGTTGCTCGCGACTCAAGTGCGTGAGCCGCTGAATAACTCAATCGGTGTACTACAAAGTGTCACCAGCATTGGAAAAAGCGCAACGGATAAGCAAGAGCAGGAACGCATGTTACGCTCGTTGTTCTCGGTGGTTGGCGGGGTCATTATCAGTGGTGGTTTGTGGCCGGATCCCAGTTTGTCTACCGATGAAGCATTACGGTATGACAGCTTGTTTTTCAACAAAGCGGTGGATGGTCACATCGATCAATTGATCTCATGGAACAATCCTCAAGCGGGGGGGTATGACAAAGAGAGTTGGTACCTCGCAGCAGAACATGAGGCTGAAGGGCTTTATTTTTGGTCCCCTGTGTATGTTGATGCCTACACGCGAGTAGAGATGATTACCGTCTCCACCCCATATTATCGAAATGGCGTATTTGCAGGTGTCGCAACAGTGGATTTATCACTGGATGGCTTGATTAAATTTGTTGCTGCAACGGCAGAGCAATACAATTTGGGCGTCAATCTTAAAGATGCCTTCGGAGTTGATATTGTTTCTCATAATTTTCGAACTTATGAACATGCGCTAGTGAGTTATCACAACTTTGGTGAGTTTAACTGGCAGATTGAAGTGGTCAATGCCACTCAACATGTTGATGAAATCATTTTCAATTTAATCATCGATATAGAAAAAAGATTGATGCCGATCCTACTACTGTGCGTAATGGTAGGGTATTTCTTGATCAACCATTATTGGATCCGCCCGATCGTGATGATTGCCAAGAAAGTCAGTGAATCGGGAGAAGGCGAAATCATTGATATTCGCTACCAATACCAAGATGAAATTCGCCATCTCATTGATACTTTTAACCAGAAAACCATTTACTTAGAAGCTGAGAAAGTCAAAGCTCAAGCGTCAACTAAAGCCAAAAGTGCTTTTTTAGCAACGCTTTCGCATGAAATTCGTACACCGATGAATGGGGTTCTCGGCACCGCGCAGATATTACTCAAAGATGAACTCACCACAAAACAGCGGCAACATCTAACCAGCCTTTATGAGTCAGGTGAACACATGATGTCGCTTCTTAATGAAATTCTGGACTATTCAAAAATCGAGCAAGGCAAGTTTGAGCTAGATTATAGCCCGTTCCCATTACGCTCTATTATTGGCAGTATCAAAAGTATTTATTCCAGCCTCTGTTATGAAAAGGGACTCAAATTTCAGCTCCACTCGGAGATCAGTGATACGCGTTGGTATTACGGAGATAAAGCTCGTTTACGACAAATCGTCTTTAACTTACTGAGCAATGCCGTAAAGTTCACTGAAAAAGGCTTCGTTTCAGTGGGTTTGATGGAAGAGAAAACCCATGATGGAAACTACCTCACCATTAAAGTTCAAGACAGTGGGATCGGGATTGCCCAAGAGGCATTGGGGCGTATTTTTCAACCCTTTGAACAAGCTGAGTCTCATACGACCCGCCGTTTTGGTGGAACGGGTTTAGGGCTAGCGATTGTTAAGCAGATTGCTGAATTGATGAATGGTAGCGTTGTCGTGCACAGTGAAGTGGGGCGCGGCACCTGTTTTGAAGTGAAAGTGAAGCTCTCCATCACAGAGCCTATCAAAGAAGAATTTAAACCAACGAAAGCCAAAACATATCCAGGGTTACGTGTGTTGATCGTGGAAGATAACCGCACCAACATCATGATTCTAGAGGCTTTCATGCGCAATAAAGGCTTTGAATGCCAAAGTGTAACGGATGGCGAACAGGCTATTGTGGCCTTGCAACAAGGTCAATTCGATTTGGTTTTAATGGATAACCACATGCCGTTAAAAGATGGGATTCAAGCTACACGAGAAATCCGCCAATTGTCTTCGCCACAGTCCAATATCCTACTTTTTGGTTGTACCGCTGATGTGTTCAAAGAGACGAGAGATCGCATGATCGCAGCCGGTGCTGATGACATCATTGCTAAACCGATTGCAGAGCATGAGTTGGATTTCACGCTTGAACAGCATTATGAGCGCCTCTATCAATACCATCCCGAATGTTTATCGGCAGTTTCCGATTAACCCCATCCTATTTCTATTCACCCAGTGTGGTTGGGCGATAACATCGCGTTGTCACATGTAATTAAATTACCAAAATTAAACCCACTAACCGATGTGTTATTTCAAAAAGCCAAAAACTAGCTATAGATGCTACTTTGGTTTCATTTTCTGGTTGTTTATTTACCTGTCGCGTTCAAAAACAAAGCCTAAAACTAAAAATTATATGATTTAATAGCACCATAAACTGCCATATAGGATTAATGGCAGTTCCATGTCTGGCTATGGTTGTGAAATTGTAGTGATATATTTTATAGGGGATGTAAATGAAAGCACGTGGTCCATTCTGTATTCGTCATGCAGCGGCAGATACTTTTGCGATGGTTATATTTTGTTTTGTAACAGGCATGATTATTGAAATTTTTGTGTCTGGGATGACGTTTCAGCAATCATTAGCGTCTCGAACCCTTTCTATTCCCGTTAATATCGCGATTGCTTGGCCGTATGGTGTGTTTAGAGATTATATCCTGCGCCAAGGGCGCAAAATTTCCCCAACGGGTTGGATGAAAAACCTTTCCGACCTTGTCGCTTACGTTCTCTTTCAATCCCCAGTTTATGCGGCAATTCTATTTACTGTAGGCGCCTCGACCGATCAAATTGTCACAGCGGTAGCGACTAACGCATTAGTGTCTTGTGGTATGGGCGTGCTGTACGGTTATTTTCTCGATATGTGCCGTCGCTGGTTTAAAGTTCCTGGGTATACCATCTCTGAAGGTTAGTGGGGTTAAATACTCGCTCCGTAGGTTGATCTACTGGTTAATTCGGCCAATTTCAGTTCCCCAAAAATCAAGCAGTCAGATCTTGGGAATGCACGAAATTGGCCTATTCGTTAACACTAGGCGCTAAACGCTCTTGCCACTCGGCCATTACACGTAATGGTGTACTGCTCTGCATAAGCAGGGATAAAGACGGACTGTCCTTTTGCTACAAGGCATTGCTCGCCATTTGCATGTTGCAACATCATCGAAGAATCGAGAGGCAGCACAATTTCCGCACTCCGAACGCATATTGCTTGCTGAGTCGCTTGCGGGATGATGGCAAATTTAAAATCGGCAACTGGGATTGGATATTGTTCACTTCCCTCAATCATCTCGGGCTTAAGGCGTAATTGCTCAAAGGGCTTATGTTTGAACTGAGTACACGCCACCAACTCTTCAATATCCATGTATTTTGGGGTCAGGCCTGCGCGCAACACATTGTCTGAGTTGGCCATAATCTCAAGGCCCGTTCCGTGCAAATACGCGTGCGGCGTTTCTGCATCTAAAAACATGGCTTCGCCCGGCTGTAAGGTAATCACATTGAGCATCAGAGGGGCGAACAAACCGATATCGTTGGGATACTGCTTTTCTAATTCGACGATCAATTGAAAAAGAGGCAGATCTATCTGTTTTGCTTGGTTCATGAATGTTTCAAGTGCTCGGTTTTTAGCTTCTCCCTTTAATGACAGGAGTCCCCAGAAAAAGTGGCTCAGGCCTTGCGCTGTCGGGTTTGCTTGGAATGCCTTTACCAGAGGTTGCAGCTCATCTATCGCTAATTCAATAAAGTAGCTAAGGATTTCCTGATTGGTACGAAAGCCATTCATGGCTTGGTATTCGGTGAGGGCATAAACCAACTCGGGTTTGTGATTCGGGTCTTTGTAATTTCGATGAGCCGCTGTGAGCGCAATGCCTAATTGTTCCTCTCGGGCAAAGCCTCGTTCCGCTTGCTGTTTGTTCGGATGGACCTGAATGGAGAGTGCATTTTCTGCAGCTAAAATTTTAAACAGATAAGGAAGCTCACCGAATTGTTGTGCAGTATGTTCACCCAGCATTAAGCTTGGATTTTGCGCGATAAAGGCAGAAAGCTTAACGTTTTGACCGTTGATAACCAGGCATGAACAGCCGTTAGGGTGTGCGCCCATCCAAAGTTCTGCTTGCGGCTCCTGATTTGAGTTTTCGATTGCAAATAGCTGATGCAAAGCCGTTTTACTGCCCCATGCGTAGTTTTGAATTGGATTGATCATCGGGAAGAACACCGCCTCTGATTGGGCAGCATCCTGAGTTTGAATCTGAGTCATTATGGTCACCGTTAGAAAGATGGCTTGAGTGAATCCTCAAGCCATAACGAGGAAGGGAGAATTAAGCCGCGGCGGCTTCAAACTTTTGCGAACGGATTTTTTTGAGTGTCACACACGTGATGGCCGTGACACCTGCACCGGCAGCCATACAAAGTAGGGCAAGCAGTGGGTAGTTCATTGCACCTAACAGAGCAACCACGGGGCCGCCATGCGCCACGCTATTGGTGATGCCAAAAGAGAATGCCATGACAGCGGCAACCATCGAGCCCAACACGTTGGCCGGAATGACCGACATAGGATCTTGCGCCGCAAAAGGAATCGCGCCTTCAGAGATACCGACTAAGCCCATCGCCCCTGCGGCTTTACCGGCTTCAAGCTCAGAAGACTCAAACAGTTCGAGCTTACGACCCATCGCTGTCGCTAGTGCCATACCGAGCGGAGCAACGGGAATTGCGCAGGCCATGGCACCCATAAATTGGGTTTGGCCACTGGCAATCATGCCGACAGAGAACAAGAACGCGACTTTGTTAAAGGGGCCGCCCATGTCAAACCCCGCCATACCACCGAGTACGATGCCGAGCAGAATGACGTTGCCTGAGCTCATGCTGGTCAATAGGGCCGTGAGGCTATCCATCAAGCTCGCAATGGGCGCACCAATAACGAAAATGAACAAGCCAGCAATAAATAGCGATGCGGTGATTGGTGCGATCATGATCGGAACGAGTGGCTGAATGAACTTGTGGTAGTTGATTGAGGTGATCCACTTAACGAAGTAACCAACAAGCAAGCCTGCGATAATGGCCCCAATAAACCCCGTACCTGCGTCAGCACCATAAAAAGAGCCGTTGTTGGCAATCCATCCACCAATCAAGCCCGGAGTGAGCGCAGGACGATCGGCTATTGCGTAGGCGATGTAACCGGCAAGGATAGGGATCATCAAGGTAAAGGCCACAACTCCGACTTCGAGGATTTGGTTCCACATGCTGCCTGCGGGAATCGCCATGCCCGCTTCAGTAGGCTCACCACCTACCGCTAGTGCCAGTGCAATCAAAAGTCCACCTGTCACCACAAATGGGATCATGTGTGAAACGCCATTCATCAAAAAGCGATACAAATCAGAGCGGGCTTGTGAGGCCTTGTTGGCCACGGACTGTGTTTGCGTACTTTCTACTCGGTAACTTGGCGCACTTAACGCTTCATTAATCAGCTTTTGTGCATCACGAATTGGCGCTTTCACATTTGTTTTTATGAGGCGTTTTCCGGCAAAACGAGCCATGTCGACTTGCTTGTCACACGCCACCACAATGGCTTCAGCGCGTTCAATGTCTTCTTTGCTTGGGCTGTTTTTTACCCCAATCGAGCCGTTGGTTTCCACTTTGATCTGATAACCCAAAGCGGCTGCCCCTTTTTCCAGTGCTTCTGCTGCAAGGTAAGTGTGGGCAATACCCGCCGGACAACCAGTAACACCGATAATCAGCCCTTTGCTTTTGGCTGGGTTTGTCACTGGTGAAGAGGTGGATTTTTTCAGCAATAGCGCCAGTGCTTGCTCTGGGCTTTTGGTGTTGAGAAAGGCCTCGATAAAACCTTCTTCAATCAGTTTGGAAGAGAGTTCTGCCAAGACTTCAATATGGTGGTTATCACCGCCATCGGGGGAGGCGATCATGAAAAAGAGTTTGGATGGCAAACCATCTTCTGCGCCATAGTCGATACCTTGTCGGCTGACACCAATCACGACGGCAGGTTGAGTCACGGCCGCACTTTTGGCATGAGGAATAGCCACACCATCTTCAAATCCGGTATTACCTAATTCTTCACGTGCTTGAATATCGTGTAAGAAAGCCGCTTTATCTGAAATTTTCCCTTGGTCATGCAGGATCTTTATCAGTTCTTCAAATACGGCTTGTTTGGAATTCGCTTGCAGATCAAGCTGAATTAAATCGGCATTAATTAATTGGTTGATCATGGAGACCTCTGTACATTTTATTTTTATATCAGAGGCATTCTTTAATTTTTTTGTTGTTCTGATTAGTGAAGAAATAGAACATTCACTGGAAGATTGTAACAGTGTTGTTTGAGTGTGATTTAGATCTCTTAGTCTCTGTGTGGGGGTTTGGCTCGCTTGAAATCAATCATTTGTGAGTAAAATTCTTATAATTCATTTGTTTGTATTATGTTTGTTATTATTCAACATAGGAAGTGGTGCTAGAGAATTGGTGCTAAAACTAGATTATTGTATCATTCGTGGCTGATTGTGATGTTGTTCATGGAGACTCGATATCATTCGAGGTATACCTGACGTTATTAACAGTGCCGTGATGAAGTGAGAGTTTAGATATGATATTTGATGATTTGATTTCGTCGGTAATCAATGAGCGTGAATCATTTCATCATATTTGGTTTGCGGGGGATTTTCATACACCACCTGAATTCAGTTATCAGGTGAATTTTCCGCGGTTAGAATTAGTTTTGGGTGGCGAATATATTAATGAAATGGAAAGTCACGATCGTAAAATCACCAAAATTGTCGCCAAAGCGGGAGATGCGATTTTTATTCCCGCTAACTGTTGGAATAAGCCGAATTGGGATACCGATTGCTCAGTGTTGAGCATGTTGTTTGGTCGCCGCCAGTTGGGGCTCAGTTTGGTGAGTAAACGCAAAGGTGAAGCCAACTTTTACGATATCCAAAAACACAGTATCCAAACGCGCTCAGGCTTTGCCATCGATAATATTTTAGAAGCGCTTAGCTCATTGGCGCGTGAGAATCATAAAAAACCGATGGATGAGCTGTTGCTGCAAGCTCTATTGCAATACACCCAGACCATGTTGAATGCACCTACTGAGCAGCCACAAAACCGAGTGCAGGATCTCTACCAAGGGATCTGTATCTATATCCAAGAGAATTTTCACCGTCCGATCACTCGTGAGAGTATTGCATCGCGCTTTAGTATCTCTGCCAACCATTTATCGCGGCTGTTCCGCCAGCAAGGGCATATGACTTTGGCCGATTACATCACTTGGGTAAGGGTGGATCGCGCCAAGTTTATGCTCAAGAAATATAATTTTAAGCTCAATGAAGTGGCGCTGCGTTGTGGGTTTAAAGATGTGAATTACTTCTGCCGCGTTTTCAAAAATCGTACTGGTCGCACACCGACGGATTATCGCGCCTCAATTTAACAGGCGTGACATGGCGTACATCAGTAGCGCTTGTAAATCAACGCCGCTGCGTGTCAGCAGTAGGCGCTCAACCATCTGATCACACAGTAAATTACGCGTTAAATTGGTCGCAGTGATGATCTGATCACGATTGGGTTTACTCGGCATGACCAAAGCAATCGCCAAATGTACCTCGCCCATTTGAGACGCCCAATCCATCGCATCGTCATTTTTAATCACGGCAACCGCAATGTGCTCAATGTCTGGAAACATCACATGGGGAATCGCAATACCGGGGGCGACGCAGGTGGAAGATCGCTCTTCGCGTTTGATAAAAGCTAAAATTAACTCATCGGGAGAGCTGGGATAAATCAGCTGAGCTAACCCTTTCAAGCACTCAAATTTGGTGAGCTCGGTGTGTGCTTTGGCATAGTGCCATTTGACTTCGGCCGGTGGGCAAATTTGTGGTAGACGCTCAGCGAGATGGCTAGAAAATTCATAGTTGATTTTGGATCCGACCACAGTGTAGTGCGCGGAGAGCATGTCTTTAATTACGAAACAGGCGAGCTCTGCATCCATACCTATCGCGGTGATTTGGCATAAATCCCCATCCTGAAGCCCGACTTGTAACACCGCGAGGGATTTGGTGAGCTCGGCACTGCGGTTTCTGGTGATGTTGATGATGTGTAGGGTGCTTTTGAACTTACGTGCGACACGAGAAAGTGGTAGGGCAACATGGGCGCTCGCATTGACATCACTCACCAAGAAAGTGACTTGGAATTCATGCATCATGCTAAAGATCAGCGGCAGTGGACGAGAAAGACTTTGTCGACATTGAGTAGTACTTCTTCGATAGAGAGTTTGACTACCTTCATTCCTTCAAAACGTGCGGGCTGCTCGATATCGATATCGGAAACGATCAGCACTTTATCGGCGTGAGCGACATCATAAGGCGTCAGAAGATTCTCGATACCCATTGCGCCTTGAGTTTCCACTTTGATCTGCACATTGTACTTTGGTGCAGCTTTGGTCAGTGCATCGGCCGCCATGTAAGTATGTGCGATGCCTGTTGGGCAGGCGGTGACCGCGACAATTTTCATGGAAATTCCTCATTCTTATTTTTGCGGCGATAGTAGCATAGCGTTTGGCAAATACCCTGTTTTCGGCGCAGACCTAGTTCACAGTTCAAATCGAATGTTACATTAATCCAGTAATTGCATCTTTTGTCTTGTGTCTTGAAAGTGTGTTGCTCGTTACTCTAGCCACGCGCGTGCGCGAGGAGCATCAGGATGACAATGCTTATTCCAACAACAGCAAGGTAAACAACCGTGGATATTACCCATCTGATCGAACCTGAAATCATCTGTTTAGATCTGAAAGCCAACAACAAAGAAGACGTTCTGATTGAGCTGGTTGAATTGCTCGATAACGCAGGGAAATTAACTGATAAGCAGCAATTTTTAAGCGATATTTGGCGAAGAGAAGAGATCGGAAATACAGGCTTTGAAGAGGGTATTGCAATTCCTCACGCCAAAAGTGCCGCAGTGGCATTGCCTGCTGTGGTGGTGGGGATCAGTCGCCAAGGGATTGATTATGGTGCAGAGGATGGCCAGCTTTCCGATGTGTTTTTTATGCTGGCATCACCGGATGGCGAAGATCATCATCATATTGAAGTGTTGGCACAAATCTCCAGTAAATTGATTGAAGATGGGTTTGTTGAGCAGCTCAAAGCGGCAGAAAACGTTGATCAGGCACGAGCCCTTTTTATTAGCCCATACCATGCCCAATCGAGTGCTGGCCAGGCCATTGATTATGCCGATTACCAACCTATGAACCCAATGGCGCAAAGGTTGGCCCGTGTGAAAGAACATCTGCTGTTTGGCACTTCTCATATGATGCCCTTTATCGTAGCAGGTGGGGTGTTGCTCTCCCTGTCGGTGATGATTTCTGGTCACGGTGCGGTGCCAGAAAAGGGCGTGTTGGCGGATATCGCGCAGATGGGTATTGCTGGGTTAACCTTGTTTACAGTGGTGCTAGGAGGGTATATCGCCTACTCGATGGCCGATAAACCCGGTTTAGCCCCCGGCATGATCGGTACTTGGATTGCTATCAACCAATATCAAACCGGCTTTATTGGCGCGATCATCGTGGGATTTTTCGCCGGCTTTGTGGTTCGCCAACTGAAAAAAATCACCCTCCCCGATAGCATGAGTTCGTTAGGCTCCATTTTCATTTATCCATTAGTGGGTACGTTTGTGACCTGTGGTGCCGTGATGTGGTTAATCGGCTCACCCATTGCCAGCAGTATGCTGTGGCTCAATCAATTTTTGGCCTCGATGGCCGATTCCGGCAAAGTAGTGCTCGGTGCGGTGTTAGGGGCGATGACCGCTTTTGACATGGGGGGGCCAATCAATAAAGTCGCTACGCTGTTTGCCCAAACTCAAGTCAACACCCAACCTTGGTTAATGGGTGGGGTGGGGATTGCGATTTGTACCCCACCACTGGGAATGGCGCTTGCGACCTTACTGTCACCAAGTAAATTCAAACGGGATGAACGTGAAGCCGGAAAAGCGGCGGGCATTATGGGCATGATTGGCATCAGCGAAGGGGCGATTCCTTTTGCCGCGGCGGATCCCGCACGCGTGCTGCCTGCGATCATTGCGGGTGGTATTGTTGGCAATGTGATTGGTTTTCTCTTTCAAGTGCTCAATCACGCCCCTTGGGGCGGCTGGATTGTGCTGCCAGTTGTGGATGGCAAGTTAGGATATATTCTTGGTACGATTGCGGGGGCATTGACCACGGCATTCATTGTGATTGCACTCAAGAAAACGGTCAAAGAACAGGAAAATGAACTCGTGGATTCACTTGCGTTTACCTCGGTGGTTGGAGAGGGGCAAGCGGATATTTTGGCAGTCACTTCTTGCCCATCGGGCGTTGCACATACTTTTTTAGCCGCCAAATCACTCGAAAAAGCTGCCTGTCTGGCGGGAGTGAAAATCAAAGTAGAAACACAAGGCGCCAACGGCATCATCAATCGAATCACGGCCAAAGATGTGCAACGAGCCAAGCTGGTGATTTTCGCTCACGATGTGGCGATCAAAGAGCCCGAACGTTTTAAACATATCAAGGTGTTGGATGTGACTACCAAGGATGCCATTGTGAATGCTTCGATTTTGGTGAAGGTGACCAAGTAGGTGCTAGAGGTAAATGGATTCGTTGGGGATTCATTAGTCAGTGATCAATATGAATAAATGCTATAGCGTTTTTCTTATTGCGTAATAAAAATGGGGGAACATGACGTTCCCCCTATTTTTATTTGCCCAAGTTGGCCCGCATTGCCTCAGATTTGTTAGCCGTCATTACGAAGTGCAGTTCACCGCCTGCTTTGAATTCGCTGTGCTGGAAGGTGTTGTACACATCCAGTGGTTTACCGTTGATGGTCACTTCTTTGATTACGCTTTGGATTTTAAATAAAAATTAGGAGTCATCGTTTTTATAAAAAGAGCCCTTTAGGGGAAAGGGCTCTGGGGGGGAGGAGCTTAAGGGTTAAGCTTGGATAAGTTGGGCGGCTTTTTTCATCGCCTCTTTGGTAGAGCATTCGATGACTTTCGCGTTGGCAAAACGGTGTGCATCTTTCACTTGGATGTCGTGAGCGAGGATAACCAGTTTCGCATTGGCGACATCTAGGTCAGTGATGCGGTTTTTAATGCCATTTTGGCCTTGTGTTTCTACCTTGATCTTGATTCCTGCTACTGCGCCTGCTTTTTCGAGCGCTTTGGCGGCCATAAAGGTATGAGCTACGCCAGATGGGCAACAAGTGACAGCAACGATATCGTACTCGCCTTCGCCAGCTACTGGCGCTGTTTGAGCTAGGGTTGGTGCAACCGAAGCAACTTCATCTTCTGCTTCTTCTTCAGCTACTGGTTTCCAGAAGCCAACGATAAGTGCGGTTGTTAGTGAGCCTAGTGCGATACCCACAACGTACATTGGAATGTTGCTTGATACAGGCGCTGTGATTAGACCGCCCCATGGTGCGTGTAATAGAACATCGGTTAGGAAGCCGAACACACAACCGACAATACCTCCCGCCACAATCGAAGGCAGAACGCGCATTGGGTCGTTGGCTGCAAACGGGATAGCGCCTTCAGAGATGCCGATAGAACCCATGATTGCTGCTGCTTTACCCGCTTCTTGTTCTTGTTTGGTGAATTTTTTCTTGAACAGGAACGTGGCTAGTGCCATACCGAGAGGCGGTGTACAGATTGCGATACCGACACCACCCATCAACCATGGTTGAGTATCCACTTGAGTTTGAGCAAATAGCGTGGCCACTTTGTTGATTGGGCCCCCCATATCGAATGCCGTCATACCGCCAAGAATTGTACCTAATACCACTTTAGATGCGCCCGCCATTGAAGCGAGGAACTCATTCATCGAAGCCATGAACAGCTTGATTGGTTCACCGATACCCCATAGAACGATGCCTGCAGAGATAAGCGTACCGAGTAGAGGGTAGATAAAATACGCGCCGAGCGCCGTCATGTTGGCAGAAAGCGGGATTTTCTTAAGTTGGAATACCACGCCACCGGCAATGAAGCCCGCAACGATACAACCAAGGAAGCCGCCGCCCATGTCCGCCATGATGCCAGAAGAGATCATGGCTGGCGCAAGAGCTGGTTTGTCTGCAATGGAATAACCTATGAAACCACCCAAAATAATAGGGAACAGCACCAGGCCTTTAATACCGATATTGGAAATATCCGCCAGGAAGCCATCTGCAGGAACGGCACCTTTGCCGGAAGCCATCACAGCAAGCGCCAATAATACACCGCCAGCAACAATAAATGGCAGCATATGAGATGTACCAAATAAAAGGTGACCTTTCATGGTACTGAGGAGTTTTTTATAATCGCTACTATTATTGGTAGCTTGAGCGGTTAGGGTACTCATAATTTCACGCCTTATGCTTGAATTAAAACATTAAGAATTTGATGTTCATTTTTTGTGTTATGAATATCTTCAATAAACTCGTCACTAAATTTTCCGAATAATTCTTGAAGAACATAAATATGATGATCAGCACCGTTATCAGGTGAGGCAATCATAAAAAATAGAGTGGGTTGGATACCTTCTTCATCATCATAATCAATGCCTTCACGCTTCACACCTACGGCAATCGCGGGTTCAATCACAGCCTTACTTTTGGCATGTGGATAAGCGATGCCATCCATTGATGTGATACTTAATGCCTCACGCGCTTCGATATCGGTTAAAAAAGCCTCTTTGCTACTGACTCGGTTATTTTCAAATAGAATTTGTGCCAGCTCTGCAAAAACTTCTTTTTTATTGTTCGCTTGGAGATTGCCTTTAATTAAATTGACGTTGGTGAGTTCTGTGATCATTTATTTGCTCATGAAGTATTTAACTGATGAGCTAAAATTAAGGGATGTGGAGTTTTACTGAAATAGCAAAAATAATTCACTCACTATAGATTTGTACCACACACAATTAAGTGTGATATCTGTCGTTCTATTCTTTCCTAGTTGAAGCTGCAGTGTTGGTTATATTGGTTCACTCCACGCTTCTAGAAGAAACCGAGAGAAGGTAGAACACTCAAATCCTACCAAGTAACGTAGGGCTGAATCGGCCAAACTAGGATTGAGCCGAAATACCATCGATCGTAAATTGAAAGCGCTAGGGATACTGAAGTAAGATTGGCGGCTTTACGCCATCAAGGGACGGCAGCTTATCGCCTATCCCGAACTACCGCCTGATGATGGGCGAATTTTTACAGAGAACTCTCAATGAACCAACAAGTTAACAACCCGCTGCACGGCATAAGCCTAGAAAAAATCGTCACTCGCTTGGTGGAGCATTATGGCTGGAGTGGGTTACATCAGCGCATCAACATCAACTGCTTTGCAAATGACCCATCGATTAAATCGTCGCTCAAGTTTTTGCGCAAAACCCAATGGGCGCGCGATAAGGTTGAGGCGCTGTATCTATCCACCTTTAGCTAATCCCTATGCTTTACCAAGGCAGCGCCTGACCATCGTAGGCATAAAATCCGCCGCTTTGTTCAGGCGTTGCCGCTGCAATCAAACCAATCAAATCGTGCGCAACACGGGCGGGGCTGAACAGTTTCTCTGGGGCGACATTGCTGTGAAACGGCGCAGAGAGTTTGGTGTCGGTCGTGCCGGGATGCAGTGCCAACACCACCCCTTTTTTCAGTGAGCGTTGCCATTCAATCGCTAACGTTTTCAGCAGCATATTGAGCGCCGCTTTCGAGGCACGATAGCTGTACCAACCGCCGAGTTGGTTATCACTAATACTGCCGACCTTGGCGGAAAGCGTGGCAAACTTGCCCGCCTCACTCTGCTTCAGTTTGGCGGTGAAATGCTTGGCAAGCAGTAGGCTAGGCAAGGCATTGTGGATCAGGTTGTAGAGGAAAAAATCCGCATCTAAGGCATTGAGGTTCTTTTCTGGTCCTTTACTTGCGGTATGCAGTACGCCGACACAGTTGATAAGCCAATCGACTCGGCTAAATTGCTCACTCAGGGCTTGTACTTGCGCTTCTTGGGTGGCATCGAGTGCATGCCAAGTCAGCCGCGGGTGCTGCCACGTCGGCATAGTACTATGGTAAGTCGCATCCACGTTGGCCTCACTAAAACGGTTCAGCGCTTCTTGCACCATCGCCAAACCAATACCGCCGCTGCCACCGATGATCACGATATTCATGATGAGCTTTCCTTATTATGAGGATGATGGATAAGATGAGACGCGCTGGCGGCGATTGGCCAGTCAACCATATCGACACTGTCGAGCGTCAAATTTTCGAGAGCATTTAGCTTGTCACAATCCGTTCCGCACCATTTGGCAACGAACTCGCCCTTTGGATCGTAAGTGTGCGCCTGTTTTGCGAGGTTGAATTGCCGCGAGCCGCGTGGGTCGGCTCCGACTCCCGCCAAATATTGCCAGTTGCCCCAGTTGGATCCGACATCGTAATCTACTAACTGGGTTTCAAAATAAGCGGCACCATAGCGCCAATCTAAGCCTAGTTCGTGGACTAGGCAGCTGGCGACTAACTGTCGACCACGGTTGGACATGTAACCCGTTTGATTCAGTTGTCGCATACAGGCATTCACAATAGGAAAGGGCGTTTCTCCGTGCTTCCACTGTAAAAAGCGCTGCGCATAGAAACTGGTGAGCGGTTTTTTCTCGCCAATCCCAGAGAAGCGAAACAGTTTTGCGCCATAGCGCCGCGCGTGCCAGTAAAAATATTCACGCCACAGTAACTCAAAGAAAATCCAGTAGGTGGAATCGTTCGCGCCATGTACAGCTTCATAACGCTGCAACATGGCATAAATGGTTTTTGGCGAAACCGCGCCGAGCGCGAGCCAAGGCGAAAACTTAGTGGAATAATCCATGCCGTCTAACCCATTGCGTGTCTCTTTATAGCAACTGGGGAGCATGGAGGAGAAATAGTGTTGGCAATGCGTCAGCCCTGCTTGCTCACCACCGACAAAGGCGCTGTGATTCGGCTCGGTAACAATATCCATCAAAGGCAACTGCCAGCCTTGCTCAATGGGTGGTAAAACACGCGGATAGCCAATCGGCGCAGAAGAGAGGGAGAGCGTTTCTACTTGCTTACGAAATTGGGTAAAGGTGCTCGGTAGCGCCTCAAGTGCAAACGGCAACTGCGGCTCACTCAATAAGCTGTGCAGAGCTTGCTGATGGATGTGCACAGAAGAAAAGTCCTGATGAATGCGCGCGATAGCTTGACGCTCATCTGAGCCCGAAACTGCATCCACATAAATATCCGTAATCTCGACTTGAGTCAGTAGATGGCGCAGCGCTTGATAGGGCAAAAGTGGCGTCACCCAAAGCTTTTGGCCTAGCGTACTGAGCGAATGATCTAAATCAGCCAAGGTTTGGTTGAGAAACCTTTTTTTGGCTTCGCCCCATTGTGTTTGCTGGGCGTAGCGCGCCAAAAATGGCGTAATCGAGGGATAACAGTACAAACAGATCAAGCGATCCACTTGCTGCGAGGCTTGCTCAAGTAGCGGGTTATCGTTCACTCGTAAATCGTTGGTAAACCAGTACAGGCCAATTTTTTTACTCAAGTTCCACTCTCAATACCGATGATGGGGTTAATGAGCGTTTATACGGTCAAAAGGATTGAGCGATCACGCGCTGCGGTTGCGGTAATGGGATTGATCCTCGAAAAGAGAGTGTGCGTAACAGATTGCAATGATGAATCTGAGGTCAATAGCCATGAATAAGCCAGATCTGGTGATCTTTTTTGATGGACAATGTCCGCTCTGTTGTAACGAGATGCGCGCATTAAAAACGGCGGATCACCAAGCGCGAATTTTGCTGGTGGATGTGCATGATACGGATACGATGTCCTGCTACCCATCGATCGATAAACAACGTGCATTGTCTATCTTGCACGGTATCGATCAGCAAGGACAACTTTTATATGGCTTAGATGTGACAGTGCTTGCATGGCGTTTGGTCAACCGACATCGCTGGCTTTTCATTACTCGTATGCCGATTTTAAAGGGGATCAGTGACCGAATGTATCTCCTATTTGCCAAACACAGAATGCGCCTCTCGCGCTGGTTTGGCCAAAACCAATGCCAAGAGGGGGGTTGTCAAAAATAATTGGATTGGAGCTGAAATGAAACTGGACGGCAAATATATTCTCTATTTCTGGGGTCTTTAGTCGTCCGTCGATAACGGCAGATTATGGGGGTAGAGATACAGTCTATTTTTGCCGGCTTTTTTGGCTTGGTACATAGCCTTATCAGCATGTTCAAATACTAGATGCATATTCTCATCGTCTGGGGTGATTATTCTAATACCAATGCTAGCCGAGCACTCATGTTCAATAATCCCATCTAAAACAATTAAACGATACTTTTGAGCAAGTAGCTTAAGCACATTCTCAGCGATCCTAAGGGATTCTGATATTGCTATCGATTGCAATGGACCAAAGCTGTCTAGCAAGATAATGAATTCGTCGCCACCAAAACGAGCAACAATATCTGACCGCTTAATCGCTTCCTGAATGCGTTTTGCCACTTCTATAAGCAGGATGTCTCCCGCATAGTGTCCGTATATATCATTAATTTGTTTGAAATTATCTAAATCAATAACCATATATGCCGCAAAGGCATGATCCTGTTTCAATTTGAGGAGAAACTGGTCTAAAAGGCTGGAAATATATCGTCGATTAGGAAGGTTAGTTAAGTTATCCACCATGGCCATTCGATTAAACTCTCTCTGTACAGAGTTACGTTTGGTGACATCAATAAAGGTTGCCAAAAATCCATTATTAAGTTTTGCACCAGATATTTCCATCTCAACGATGTCGCCATTTTTACAACAAACGAAATACTCTTTTGGTGTAATATCGTGACACTCTTGCTCTGTTGATTTAACTGCTTCTTCCCATGATGCCAGCACCCATTCCCTGTAACTTGGTTCTGGGTATGCAAGCACCCACCATTCGTTTAAGGTTGGAATATCTTGTAGGTCATAGCCAAAAACATCAATGAACCGATTGTTGATTTTTAAGATCGCTCCACTGTCAGAAACTAAACAAAGTGGGATGGGTACGGTTAAAAATAATTCAAGAAATGAGTCATTTCGCTTTCGGCTATTCATCTGAGTTTTTACTAACTGATCGCTAAGTAATAAAAATAGTAGTATGAAAATCTAACTACTGCGTACCCCGTTGTTGAGGTCGCAGTACGGGATTAAGCCTCTGGTAGAATCATGTAGCCAGTTATCTTGAGTGAGAACTCAAAACCCTCATCAGCTGTCATCCCCAAGGTTTGCCAGTTTTATGTAGAGTTTCGTGACGATTTCTTGGTAGTGAGTATTTTGGTATGGTTACGTTAGTTCACCCCAATCATAGTGTTTGCCTATGCTAATGAAGACTCACTCACTTACCGCTTACCTGCAACTCCAAGTTGTCTGGGTATAAAATTAAGTCGTTGCTTCTGTGGGATGGAGGTTCGAAACCTATATCACTTGTCAGCCATAACACCAACACCTCGAAAATCCTGCAGGCGATAAGGCAGATCACTGATATTTTATTAATGAGTTCGGACAAACTCGAGTTGTCCGCTCGGCAAGTCCTGTAACAAGCATTAATAGAGTACAATGCGTTCAATCTTTGTTCTTGAAGCAACACTTACTTAAGTAGGAATCAATGGAAAAAATTGCCATTCTGGTTGATGTACAAAACGTGTATTACACGTGCCGAGAACGCTATGGGCGGCACTTTGATTATAATCAGTTCTGGTCGCAAGCGACGCAAGGTCGTGCGGTAGTTAAAGCCAATGCCTATGCGATTGCCAGCAAAGATCCGCAGCAGAGGCAATTTCATCATATTTTACGAGGTATTGGCTTTGAAGTGATGCTGAAACCTTTTATCCAACGCAGTGATGGTAGTGCAAAAGGAGACTGGGATGTCGGTATTGCTCTTGATGGTTATGAATTAGCTCAAGAAGTGGACACCGTGGTGCTCGTCTCTGGGGATGGTGATTTTGAGCCTTTGGTGACCAGAATTCAGCAACGGTTTCAGGTTAAAGTGGAAGTGTATGGTGTGCCGAAACTGACCGCGCAACATTTAATCGATGTGGCCAGTCAATTTCATCCGATTGAGCACAATCTATTACTGTAATGCGCAATTTCTATGCTGTAGGTTGGTCGCTGATAGCAGTGTCTGCATTGGTTTGTTCTTCGGCAAGCTTAGCGTGCTCTGCTTTAGAAATATAACGAGGCTTGTTGCTCGGGTGCAATTTCGCATGTTGCTTTTTTAGGCGTTTTTGCAATGTTTGATTAATTTTCTTTTTACGGTTCATTGGGTTGTGCTCGAAACAGGATAAAAGGATGATTAAGGATTATCGTCTTGCGACTTGAACTTGCTGCAGTGTTTGCCGCGTTTGCTTGCTCAGAGCCGCGTAGTGTACCTGCATCGAGTTGGTAACACCAACGGTTTACTTGGTTGGAGTCGAGTTCGAGATCTAAAGGACTCTAGGCCATTATTCTGATAAGAAAAACTGGCGATAAACACAATGGTTCCGTGATTCGTTATTTGTTTTGGAGCTGTATTTCGACAGAATGTCGATCTGTACGAGATGAGTCGTAGTGAGGCTCTCGACAATGAGAGCAACTTGCTCTGCTTCTGCGGGATTTTAACACGACGAGATGTTGTGTTTAGATCATGAAAAAAAGCGGCCGGCTAACGGGATATTGTGGTCGGGCTCCACAATCATCACTTCCTTCTTATGCAAACCACATATAGCTTATTGGACAATAATTACGTGGTGTGGCATGCAAATTTCTACCAGAGATAAGTATTGCGTTTGTAAATGTGAGTTCTGGTTTGAAACGGTTGACGAGAAATAAGCTGATAGCATCATTTGATGTGCTATCAGCTTTAACACGTTAAGCTGCTCTTAGTTTTGCGATAAGCTCAGCTTCTGTTTTAGCAATGTGATAGGCAGACGAAGAATTCGCATATTTGAATTATCCGTTTCAACAATGACAATCGCGTTTTCCGAGTCCAATTGATAAATATCAGAATACGCCGATGCTCCATTGACGAGCTGAATTGGCCCATTCCATGTCACCCCTTCATCGAAGCTAAACCATAAACCTAGATTCTGCCTGCCATTGGTTCCTGCCGGATTTCCTTGTGGGTTGGTAAAGAGTAAGAAATGGCTACCGTCACGTTGCTCGAACCGAGTAATAGAGGCATCAACAGTGCCGGTACTGATATTGTTGAAGACGCTGGCGTTGTTACCCTCTAGCATGCTCCACGTGATCCCACCATCTTTACTCAAGAATTGCTGACGTGGGCCATAGTTCACACCATTGACGGTCTGGTTAAAATCAAGGCGTGCAGTGAGCAGTAAATCACCGTTTTGGAGTTCCACCATATCAGACTCACTAGGTTCGAGAGTTTCTAGGATGCTAGAACTCTTCCAGCGAAAGGGGATAGGGAGTGTTGAACCAGTTTGCCAGTTTGAACCGCCATCGTCACTGTAAATAGACATGACGTTGAGGAAGAAACGATCAAGCACAATCGCAGGATAGATCAAGCGACCGTTTTGGCTACCACTGATATTTTGTTGTCGAGCAAGAGTGATGCCATGACCCGGTCCCAGATTGACGCTGGCATTCCCATACAAACTCATGGTGTTGCCAGTTTTAATTTTTGTCCAACCAAGCTTTTCAAGGTCTTTCTCTACTTCAGGGGTTTGCTGTGCCAAATAGAAAGCATCAAACTCCACGAGGTTTTGACCTTGTTGTGTGAGAGCAATATTTTGCATATGCAGTCTGCCATCAATTTGGGCATCCGCATTACCAAACTGAATGTTGTTCTCCTGCGATACTTCGCCAGCCCAAGTGGTGATTGGCTGACCATCAACGAATAACGTTGTGGTGCGGTTTAACGCCGAATATTGAAGTTCGTAGTCATGGAAAGAGTGTACCTTCGCGCGTTCCGATTGCAGGATAATCGGAGCACTAACACCGTTTAGATTAGCGACCAGACTGCCTGATTCATCAATACTCAGTGTGAAAACATATTTTCGGCCACCATCGGCAACTTGTATCTGGTTCGCAGCACCATCAACAATTCGGATCTTAGCGTGTGACTGCCAGTCTTGCTGGCTATTTAGGCTGGTATTTCGGCGATACAGCTCTGAACCACCCCAACCAGCAATTTGGAAACTGCGTTCTTTCACCTGATCGGTAACATCGATAGGCGCTTGCCAATTTCCTGATGCAACATCATAGACGCTGTAAAAAATACCGTTTGGCATCCATGGTTTTATTCGATCTCCGTTTTGTGCGGCATCGGTCGGCCATCGAGCATAAGAGACAAGAACCGTATTAGAGGAAGGATCATAGATAGGCCGAGGATCGGAGAAATCAAACTCATCACTGACATTGATTTGCTCAGTGAGGTTAAGCTCGGCATCCCAGGTTATCCCGCCATCTCGTGAGGTACGAGTGATAATGTCATTGGTATTACTCAGAGCACCGGGGTCGCCACCGCCCACACGTTTCTCTGCAAATGCGGTAACTACTCCTGGTGTTACGCTACTTGCTACAATAGATGGTATACGATCTGGGCCTCTGAAGATAACGTCGCCTTGAATTTCAAACTTAATATCACGATAGGCGGCGACACCATCCGTATTTGATGAGCCATTTCCCCATACGATCATATTTTGTTTTGATGCCGTTGGCTGGATGTTGTCACGAATGAGTTTGCCATCGAAGTAAAAGCTAGCGGATGGGTTACTTTCAGGAAGGAATACCAATTCAAATTTATGATATTCCGTTGCTGCTGTGCCGGTTGCCAAAATGGTGCGTCCAATTTGCCCTTCAAACTCAACAACTAAGTTACCACTGCTGTCTAATGAAATGATGGGCAAGACACGCTGAGTGCCGTTGGCGTAGTAGTTTGTGATCATTCCACCACTGAGCACTTTCATTTCTGTCGTCATTCGCCAACCGAAACTTGATGCTTGGGCATGTTGGTTAGTAGAGAGAGAATATGTCCATTGAGCTCTCCCTCCATTACCTTGCACCAACCAAGCGGGCATTCCATCTGCATTGGTTAAAACACCATTGCCATTATTCGTGTTGTCTTGCATCCATCCCTGCTTGGCAGGGCTGTCAAACTCAGTGTCACCCGTTGCGTTATAGTCAAAAAGTGCGGCGTTTGAGCTTGTCGCCATACCGAACATAGCAAGCATTAAAGCGGTTTTCTTTACGTTTTTGAAACGCATATCTACTCCCTTTATATTAGAATCTGTTTCCTTGTGAATCGGTGCTCTTACTCGTTGTGAAGTCATTTGATTGACAAGTCTCCATCGAATGTAAGGCTTGGAAACGTTCACATTTCCAGTTGTAGATTCTCATTAAAAAATATTTTCTTCATTAACTGCGATCGCAAAAAAAATAATTTCCATAAATGTTTTTGTGTGTTGTTTAATCGATGAGACATCAACACGTTGCAGTTATGTTCGTACTTAGATGTGTGTAGTTGGGTTAGAGGAGGCTACGGAAGTCGGAATAACGGTGACGGAAGTGCAGTTAATGCCTAAAGGCATAGAGATTTTTGGGAAGAGCTATTCCAATGATCTCTGCTGAACATTGGAATAGTGAAAGATCTGGTCAATAACGGATTGGCATGTTTGATCGGTAGCTCAGTTGTAGAGCAAGCCTTCACTGACTACAGCCAAGCTTTCATATTTGGAGTTTAATACAGTGGCGGCGGCTCGATAATTGGGTTTTAGTTGCCCTAAATCATCACAATGGATTGCTTGAGCCGGATAAGACGAGGCCATTCTTAGTGCTTCATCTTCCGCGATTCCCCAACGAATAACATTGGCAACCGATTCATCCATCCCGATGTGTGCTCCCGCAAGGTTGCCTCGGCTATTAACCAGTTTATTATCGATGACGCGAATGGTTTCCCCATCCAATTCAAACTGGTTAGTCACACTGCCAAGGCTAGCCATGGCATCGGTAACAATAAGAAGTTTGTCTTCAGGTTTGATTCGCTTCGCGAGTAAAAAACTTTGTGGATGCACGTGAATGCCATCAGTTATGACCGAACACCAAGCATGATCGGTATTCAATGCTGCACCGACAACTCCGGGTTCACGACTCTCAAAAGGCGACATGGCATTAAATAAGTGGGTAAATCCATCAATGAGAGCTAACTTCTCAGTGGTTAATTGGGTTGTAGTGGCATTACTGTGACCACACGAGAGAGTAACATGATGATCCTTTAACCACTTTAGTGAGTCGATGGAGAGGTTTTCAGCCGCGACCGTTACAAGAACTTTGCCTTTGGTTGGCCAGTGAAACTGTGAAAGTTGCGCTGGTGTCGGGGAATAAAACAGATCTGAGTTATGAGCGCCTTTCTTTTCTGGGTTTAACCAAGGGCCTTCTAAGTGAATACCCAATACACCCGAGACTTGATGTTCGATTGCAGATTGAATGGCATCAAGTGCACGGTTGATGTGTTCCGGTGTTGCACTGATTAAGGTTGGAAGCAGATAGGCGGTTCCGTGAGTTCTGTGTGCTCGGCAGATCGAATCAATACCCGCAAGAGTCATGTCATTATTGAACATGACATCGCCACCGCCATTAACTTGTAAGTCAATGAATCCCGGAGCGATCAATGCACCATCAAAATGTTGATGTTCAATATCCGCCGTCAGAGACTCAACAGGAACAATGGAGTGAATGTGTGAACCCTCCCAAACCATTGCCGCATTCTCGTAATACTGAACTCCATCAAAAAGCCGTGTGGCTGAAATTGCCTTTAATGCCATTGTTTACTCCTTAAACTGAAATGCTGCTCCGAGTAGGCAAGCATCATAATCGCCATGAGCAGGAGTAACAGGAACGTGAAATACAGGCGGTCGAGATTGAATAGCCTTGTTGAGGCGTTCAAGGTAGCCTTCTGCGAGACCAATTCCACCACCCAAAACAATAATATCCAGATCTAAGCATGCTTTAAGATTACAGCATAATGTGGCTATTGCTTGCACACTTCGATTGATGATCGATTCTGCTTTCGGGTTGAATGCGGCTTGCTTAAATAACTCAACATTACTCATTGCCTCGGTAAAAATGGCTTCGCTCTCTTTTTGAATCGCGTTACCTGAAGCCATGGACTCAACACAACCTCGCTGACCACATCCGCATAATGGGCCTTCAATTGCTACCGACATGTGACCTATGTGTCCCGCTAAACCGCTGTTTCCTTTGTGCAGCTTGCCATCAATGATGATTCCGCCACCAACCCCTGTTGAAACCGTAATAAAAGCCATATTTAAGCGAGGATTTTTTAACTGTACAAATTCAAACCATGCCGCGGCCTGAGCATCATTAAGAATGGAGACTGGTTTATTGGTCAGTTGTTCTAGCGTATGAGCTAATGGAAAAGGTACAGGGAATTTAAGAGTCTCAGGATTTATCGATGTGATGCCCTCTGGCGTTACATAACCCGTCGTTGATACGCCTACATAATCGATAGAAGGAAGCCATTCAGTGATCTTTTCGAGAATTGCTTGAACAAACTTGGTGACGTCCTGCACCACAGGCGTTGCTATCTGGTAACGCTGTATGATCGTACCTTCTTCTACAATCGCTAATGCTATTTTTGTTCCGCCGATATCGATGGCTAGTGTGCGCATTTCCTTTCTCCCGCAGCTTGGGTTGCGTTATTGAACCATTGAGTCACCACTTCTAATCGAGTCAATGCAGAACCAACCGTTACGGCAACCGCACCAGACTCAATCGCTTTCGCTGCTAACTCAGGCGTATTGTATCGACCTTCCGCCATGGTAAAAAAGCCGGCTTCAGAAAACGCTTTCACAAGTTGGAAATCTGGAACCGTGGGCTCAATATCTCCGACATAACCTGACAGTGTTGAACCCACAATTTCGACACCTTGTGCATTAGCCCATAATCCATCCTCGAAGGTGGAACAATCGGCCATCGCAAAACATCCCGTATTTTTTATGGCTTGCGCAATTCGTTCTCGGCTTTCAGGGCGTGTTCTATTGGTGGCATCAAAAGCAATGACCGTTGCGCCAGCATTCGCTAAGCCATCCACATCTGAAACAAAAGGGGTGATCCGAACTGGGCTATCAGGCAAGTCACGCTTAACGATACCTATAATCGGAATTGTTACTGCGGCGGATACGGCAGCCACGTTACTGACACCCTCAATGCGCAGCGCTTTTGCACCCGCTTGTTCGACGGCGATCGCCATCGCCACAATGAAATCTGTTTTATCGAGTGGGCTGCCTGTTACAGGTTGTATGGAAACGACAGTTTGGCCGTTTAAAAATCGCTTTAACTCTTCGATATTCAAAAAATTCTTTCTCACGATGGGCCTCATTTTTCTTTTCTAAAAACGTTTTTAATTCCTGACTTGATGAACAAAAGGACTCTTGTAACCAAATTTTGTTCGCCATCACACTTTGAAAAAAGGTGGTTTGAAAATAATCTCCACCGCAATGATAATTCATAACGAAGATTTTTTTCAAACGAAATAAAAGTTTTTTTTGAAAATGGTGAGACAAGGCGTAACAGGAAAGAACAAAGGGAAAAATATGAAAACCATTAATAAGATTACTATCGCAATACTTACTTTGAGTGCTGCTGCTTCTGTCAATGCTGCGACGACTTTAAAGATGGGGATGCAAGCTTCTGTGGGCTCTGTAGAGTACAACTCTGCAAAAATGCTTGCTGACACATTAGAAGAAATGAGCCAAGGGGAGCTCAAACTCGCCCTTTATCCTAGCGCACAGCTTGGTGATGATCGTGCCATGCTTCAGCAACTGACTTTGGGTGATCTCGACATGACTTATGCTGAGTTTGGTCGCATGGGGCTTTGGATACCACGAGCAGAAGCGGTCATGCTCCCTTATGTCGCGAAAGATTTTGACCATTTACGCCGCATGTTTGAATCTGACTTTGGCCAAGGTGTGCGTGATGAAATGCTCCAGAAGTTCAACTGGCGTGCTTTGGACACTTGGTATAACGGTACCCGTGAAACCACTTCAAACCGTCCTCTCAACTCGATTGAAGATTTCAAAGGGTTAAAACTTCGTGTTCCCAACGCCAAGCAAAACCTCAACTACGCGAAGTTATCGGGTGCCTCTCCAACACCGATGTCTTTTTCTGAAGTTTATTTAGCGCTGCAAACCAATGCGGTTGATGGGCAAGAAAACCCGTTACCAACAATTAAAACGATGAAGTTCTATGAAGTACAAAAGAACTTAGCCATGACACATCATATCGTTAACGATCAAATGGTGATCATTTCTGAATCTACATGGCAGAAGCTCTCTGATACAGACAGAGACATCATTCAGAAAGCCGTGCAGAAAGTCGGAGAAGTTCATACACAGACCGTTAAAACCCAAGAGGAAGAATTGGTGTCCTTCTTCAAGAGTGAAGGCATCAACGTTACTTATCCGGATCTGGGGCCATTCCGAGAAGCCATGCAGCCGCTCTACAAAGAGTTTGACAGCAAAATGGGTCAGCCGATTGTGTCGAAATTGGCAGCAATGTAAAGGGTGGAATTCTCTGTCTCAACTGATTAGCTGGCCAGTCCTGGTCAGCTATGGAGCCTAAGATGTTACGTAAGATAGTTGATAATATAGAAGAAATTATTACCGTCCCTTTAATGGCGGCCTTGCTTGTTGTTTTAACTTGGCAAATTGGTACCCGTTGGCTTCTCAATGATCCTTCCTTATGGAGTGAAGAACTTGCCAGATTGCTCTTCATGTATATGTGTTTGGTGGGATGTGCTATCGCAATTAAGCGAAGTTCCCACGTCAACATCACCTTTTTCTCTGACAAACTTCCCGAAAAAGCGCGCTTGTCATTAGTGATCTCGTTAGAGATTGCCGTGCTGGTTTCTATTGGCGCAATCATTGTGCTTGGTTATCAACACGCCCAACGCAATGCGTTCTTTGAATTGATCACATTAGGGATCTCGAGTAGTTGGATGAATTACAGCTTGCCTGTTGGTGGCTTGTTTATGGTGTTTAGACAACTCGAAAAAATCGTCAGCCTTTCGAAGCAGTTATTGGGTGTCAGTGCATCCGCTTCGATGACTGATTCGCAAGTCACAGAGAGGTAATGAGCGCTATGGTGGGTTCAATTTTTGGTTGGTTAGGATTGTTATTTGCGGGCATGCCAGTGGGTTTCTCACTTATTTTTGTGGCATTGGCATTCCTCATTTTAACCAATAGCACAGGGATTAATTTTGCCGCCCAGCAAATGCTGGGGGGGATCGATAACTTCACATTGCTGGCCGTTCCATTTTTTGTGTTAACTGGCCATCTGATGAATAGTGCTGGTATTACAGAAAGAATCTTCAACTTCGCGAAGTCTCTCGTTGGCCATATTACGGGTAGCTTGGGTCATGTAAATATCATGGCAAGCTTGTTGTTCTCTGGAATGTCTGGCTCAGCATTGGCAGATGCAGGTGGGTTAGGTCAGCTTGAAATCAAATCTATGCGTGATGCGAAGTATCACGATGATTTCGCGGGCGGCCTGACAGCGGCATCTTGCATTATTGGTCCTCTGGTGCCGCCATCAGTACCACTAGTCATATACGGTGTGGTTTCCAATACCTCTATTGGCGCATTATTTTTAGCAGGCGCGATACCTGGTTTACTGTGTTGTATTGCCTTAATGGTGATGAGTTATTTTATCTGCAAAAAGCGCGGATATATGACATTACCCAAAGCGAGCCGACGTGAACAACTGAAATCACTTAAAGAAGCGTTCTTATCGCTGCTCACGCCAGTTATCATTATTGGGGGGATCTTCTCTGGTAAATTTACGCCAACTGAAGCGGCTGCTGTTTCATCTCTCTACGCACTATTTTTAGGTACGGTTGTTTATAACACGCTCACGTTACATGGTTTCATCGACATTCTGAAAGAAACGGTCAATACCACAGCCGTGGTTGCTCTGATGGTTATGGGCGTGACTGTTTTTGGGTGGATTGTGGCTCGCGAACAGTTACCGCAGATGTTGGCTGATTATTTCTTAACAATCAGTGATAACCCACTCGTACTGCTTCTGTTGATCAACTTGTTGCTCCTCTTCTTGGGCACGTTTATTGAGTCATTGGCCTTGCTGTTGCTGCTAGTTCCATTCTTGGTGCCAGTGGCTTCAGCGGTGGGTATCGATCCTGTTCACTTCGGTGTTATGGCGATTCTTAACCTAATGATTGGCATTCTTACCCCACCAATGGGAATGGCTTTATACGTGGTTTCTCGAGTCGGAGATATCCCATTCCATACGCTTACGCGTGGTGTTTTACCACTACTGGTGCCGCTATTCATCGTGTTGGCGCTGGTGGCTGTATTCCCTCAATTTACTCTGCTACTACCGGAATTATTCCTCGGATACGGACAGTAGTTGAACTAGCGAACTTATAGAATTTAAAGGTAAACAAAATGAAAAAATTAACAGGTTTGATTGCTGCTCCACATACGCCTTTCACAAAAGATAACAAGGTTAATTTTGCGGCGATTGACCAAATTGCTGAGCTTCTGATTGAACAAGGAGTGAAAGGTGCTTATGTCTGCGGAACGACAGGTGAGGGGATCCATTGTTCTGTCGAAGAAAGAAAAGCCATTGCAGAACGTTGGGTGAAAGCTGTTGACGGGAAGTTAGATATTATTTTACATACAGGCGCTTTAAGTATTGTTGATACCATCAACTTGACAGAGCACGCTGAAACACTGGATATCTTTGCTACCTCCGCTATTGGCCCATGCTTTTTCAAACCGGGAAGTGTTGATGATTTAGTTGAGTATTGTGCTCAAGTTGCTGCCGCAGCTCCTTCAAAAGGTTTTTATTACTACCACTCAGGAATGTCGGGTGTGAATCTGGATTTAGAGCAGTTCTTGATTAAAGGCGAACAGCGCATTCCTAATCTTTATGGCGCAAAATTCAATCATGCTGATTTGTATGAATACCAGCGTTGCGTACGAGTATCGAATCGCAAATTTGATATTCCATTTGGTGTGGATGAGTTTTTACCTGCTGGTTTAGCCGTTGGTGCGGTAGGCGCAGTTGGTAGCACTTATAACTATGCTGCTCCATTGTATTTGAAAATCATTGAAGCATTTAACCATGGTAAACATGATGAAGTCGCAGCGTTGATGGATAAAGTGATTGCGATTATTCGAGTATTGGTCGAATACGGCGGAGTTGCGGCAGGTAAAGTTGCCATGCAGTTACATGGTATTGATGCTGGGGATCCCCGCTTACCTATTCGTTCATTGAATGACAAGCAGAAAGCGGATGTGCTTGCGAAGATGCGTGATGCTGGGTTCCTGTCGATCTAAATAAAGGCTAGGGAGGAATATTCATCCTCCCTAAAAGAAGATTTAAGAACAAATTATCATGATGATGTATTAATAGATCTAGGTCTTTGGTACTTTTATGGTAGTCAAAAGAATATTAAGGACTCCAAGTGAATTTGCCTAAAAATCTGATGGTTCGATTGCGCTCGAATACCGAACCTTTGAGCAAAAAACTCAGAGTTGTTGCTGATTATGTGCTCGAAAATGCACATGAAGTTCAGTATCAGACGATCACCGATCTAGCGTTTAATACAAAAACAAGCGAAGCCACTGTAGTCAGGCTATGCCGTGATTTGGGCTACAAAGGTTATTCGGATTTTAGAATGGCATTGGCGGTTGATCTTAGTCAGTCTGCAAACCAATCTCAGCCCAAAATGGATGGCGATATTTGCGAAGTTTCTGCGCAAAGCGCGGTAGATAGTTTAATGGATACTGCAAAACTGATAGACAGAGCTGCCTTAAATAGAATATGTGAGTTGGTTCATGGCGCTAAGTTTATTGGGTGTGTTGGTGTGGGAGCATCCAGTATCGTCGGTCGCTATTTGGCGTACCGATTAGTGAGAATAGGTAAAAAAGCCATCATGTATGAAGATACACACTTGGCGGCAATGAGTGCTGGACAGAGTGTTGTCGGGGATGCATGGTTTGCAATATCGAGCTCAGGTTCTACAAAAGAGGTGGTTCATGCGGCCACCCAGGCTCATCAACGCGGTGTGCCAGTTGTATCTCTTACGAATATTAGCCATAGCCCACTTTCTTCGATTTCAGATGAAATGTTAGTGGCTGCAAGGCCTGAAGGCCCTCTCACTGGCGGTGCTTTTTCTTCTAAAGTTGGTGCTTTGTTGCTTGTTGATGTTTTGATTAACACACTTTTAGATGTATATCCTGAATATTCAGCCTCCGTATTTGGTACTGCGGAAGTGGTTTTACCTTTAATGGACAGTTAAGCAGTATTTAACAAGTTTGAAACCCATCAAGATATCGATGGGTTTTTTTAGCATTTTCCATGAAGATAATTTTTACTTTAATTAATTGAAAGGAAATTAATCTTCAAAATGAGGTGTTAATGTTCAGTTTCTCACTGAACACCTAACAAAAGTATGGATAGCAATTAATAAGGACAAATCAATGAATATGAAAACTCTATTGACTTACACTACGTTACTTTCTGTGACAGCATTTAGTCATGTGGTCTATGCCGATAATCAATGGCCTGATTTACCTACTGGATTTAAAGATGGGGTTGGTGCACAAGTTGGTTCAAAAGTGTATGTAGGACTTGGATCTCTGGGGAAAAGCTTTTATGTACTTGATTTGAATTCATTATCGAAAGGATGGCAAAAGATTGCTGATTTTTCCGGTGCTGAACGAAGTGGGGCGACGGCATCTGTAATAGGAAATGATATTTATCTCTTTGGTGGCTCCGGCAAAGCAGAACCGTCTGATCCATCGCCTATCTTGTTTGATTCGGTATATCGCTACGACACCAAGAAAGATTCATGGGAGAAAATGAACACCACCTCGCCTGTAGGACTTCTTGGGGCTTCTTCTTATTCTCCGGACAATAGACAGATCCTCTTCTTTGGTGGTTATAACAAAGCCTATTTTGATCGCTATCTTCGAGATATATCGACCACTGACAAGCAAGCAAATCCTGAAGTATGGCAACGTATTGTTGATGATTATATGGGGATGAAGCCTACGGATTATAAATGGAACCGAAACGTGATTAGTTATTTGCCTGAAAAACAAGAGTGGCGTGATTTAGGCATGTCTCCGTATCTCCCTAATTGTGGTAGCGCAACCGTTATTGAAGGGAACAAAGTAACTCTCATCAGTGGTGAGATAAAACCGGGTTTACGCACCGCTGAAGTTAAGCAATATGAATTTGAAATGGATCAACCGTGGCAAAGTTTGTTGCCCTTACCTGCACCCCAAACGAGCAATATCCAAGAGGGTGTAGCAGGTGCATTTTCTGGGAAGACAAATGGAGTGACAGTTGTTGCTGGTGGAGCGAATTTCCATGGTGCGAAACAAGCATTTGAAAACGGAAAAATGTTCGCCCATGAAGGGCTACCTAAGGCGTTTAATTCCGAAATCTATGTAGAAAAAGAGGGCATTTGGTCAACGGTAAATTCGCTTCCGGAGGGCTTGGCATATGGGGCTTCATTTACTACATCAGAGGGTGTTTTAATTGTCGGCGGAGAAAAAAGTGGTAAAGAAATGAGTCATAAGGTTTATATGTTGGCTTGGAATGGCTCTACTGTTGAAGTGATAGACTAATTAAGGAGAGCATTATGGCAATCTCATTTCAATTACTCCCTGAACTTCCAGTAGGAATTAAACACGGAGTGGGTGGAATAATAGGTCAAAAATTGTATGCAGGGCTTGGTAGTTCTGGAAATGCATTTTTTGTTTTAGACCTAAAAGATATGAATAGTGGTTGGAAGTCGGCTGCTGACTTTCCTGGAATTGCTCGAAATGATGCTGCCTATACAGTCTGTGGTAACAAGCTTTATGTTTTTTCAGGTGCAGGGATAGAGGGTAATAACAGCTTTCCAACAGTTTTAATGGATGGTTATGTATTTGATAGTCAAATCAATCAATGGACACGATTAGAGAGAACACTTCCTACCGGCTTTCTTGGTGCATCTTGTTGTAGTCTATCACCGACGGAGATCATTTTTTTCGGAGGGTATGATAAGGATACTTTTAATAATTTCCTTTCTGAATTGTCAATGATTGATGTAAAAAATGATCCTCATAAGCATAAAGATCTTATGACGAAATTTATGTCTCAACCAATAGATAACTATAATTGGAATAGAAATATTTGGTCATTTACACCATGCAATGAACACTGGTCAGTTGTTGGTGAAAACCCATTTAAGCCTAATTGTGGTTCTGGAATAATTCATAAAGACAACGTTGTAACTTTGATTGAAGGGGAAGTGAAGCCAGGTCTGAGAAGTTTGGAGACTAAACGCTACTTTTTTAAAGAAGGAAAACTGGAATATTCTGAGAGTTGTGTATCTATTGTTGATATAAGTAAAAGCCATGAGGGGCTAGCAGGGCATTTTTGCGGTGAAATTGACAATAATATAATTGTTATTGGTGGGGCATATTTTATTGGTAGTCAAGACGCCTCTATAAAAGGAAATTTATATGCCCATAATGGCCTTATTAAACACTTTAGTTCGAATGTTTGGATTTTTGATGGTAAATCCTGGGAGAATAAATGCCAATTAGACTCAGGTCTTGCCTATGGCGTTTCCGCTTCAAACGGAAAAATTATGTATGTTTTAGGGGGAGAGAACTCTAATAGTGATGCAATAACAACATGCTTATCATTATTCATGGATTGATTTGTTCTATCAAAATGTCCATTTTCGTTAGCTAGATGAATGTATCAAAAGTGTTTAAATTGTTGTGTTCTCATCAATCCCCAAGGTAAGGGAGTTGATGAGAGCTTTCTTAAATGATTTTTATAAATTTCAGATAAGAAAAAAGACGCCATAAGGCGTCTTTTTTCTTGAATGTGGCGGTGAGTGAGAGATTCGAACTCTCGATACGTTGCCGTATACACACTTTCCAGGCGTGCTCCTTCAGCCACTCGGACAACTCACCGAATCGTTAACCGCTTGGCTAACGAGGCGCTAATTTAATGATTCTACTGTGGATGGTCAAGCAGAAATCCGAAAAAAACTCGCGCATTGAGCGCGTTTGCTTACAAAGTAGCTGGAGTGGGTAAAATCACACCACTATTGGTGTAGGAGAGGTAGAGCCGGAACAAAATCTCAAGCTGACGTATACCCAATCTTTGCTTATGGGCATAAGCCTTCAAACGATGTCGGCGACCTATACTGGATAGGCCTCGCACACGAGGGGTTTCTCAAGCCTATCTATACCGTTTTGATTTCAGTGATCAATTGCTCAACTCTGTGTATCACAGTGAATTGAGTTTCCCGATTCAGTTTACTCACTCCAAATTTCGGGCCTTGAGTTTTACTCACCCAAGCAAGGTTCCTACACTCGTCAAACTGCAATCCACAAAGACGTATGGCACGAGTATGGTTCAAGAGCTTACCAAACAGAGGAATCCGATTTCTCATCTGGCCGATTGGTATGTAGAGCACCAATCACGAACGCTGCGTAATGCTCACTCCACATTACATTTTGATACAACTCAATTTGCCGTTTTAATGCTTTTGGCTGAAAGCGCGCCAGAGGCAGCCTCGAAAGAGGCCTTATTGGAGAATGTGTGGCGTGGCAAGGTGGTCACTGAAGATAGTATTTATGTGGTGATCAATGGGCTACGAAGAGTGTTCTCTGATAATGCGCGGCAGCCCAAGTATATTGCTACCGAGAATGGTGTGGGGTATCGCTGGATAGCAGAAGTTCGGCGTGAGCGATCTCAGCAAGTGAAAAGGTGGCGGTTAGCGGCGGGAATATCGGGATTATCGAGTCTGGCTCTTATCGGATTATTCTGGTTATATCGCCCTGTCGTATCGCCGCTTCCCGCCACGGCGCTTGAGCACTTTCAACGTGCCAATTATTTAATGACTCAGCCTGCGCAATATCACGATGAGGCGATAGAGATTTATCAATCACTTATCGATCAATATCCCTCTTTTGCAGAAAGTTATGTGAAACTTGCCGCGGCAATGATGAGCACTATTTTCAATAGTGATGTGCGAGTAGTTGAGAAAAAACGATGGATCGAGCAGCAGCTACTACACGCTCTTGAATTGGATCCCACACATCGCGAAGCTCACAAGTTATTAGGCAACCTTTATTTTTTGGTTTTTCATCAACATGACAAAGCCAGAAAACACTTTGAACAAGCACAGGGTTTGGCTGATGCCCATTATTTCTATAGTCAATTCTTATTAGCGATGGGCGAATTTGAAGCTGCTCATCGAGAGTTAGAGCGATACATTGCCTTGCATCCTCAGGGGTATTCAAGTGAAGGAGCCGCTTGGATCTATACCATGGCTGGTAATTATTCGCGCGCGAGGCTTGAGCTAGAAAAACTCAAGGAATTCTCTACAGATAGTTACTATTACTTGGTTTCTCAGCAAGCCATCGCGGAGTTGAGTGGTGATGATAAAACCGCTTTCGCGTTTTTGATGCAACTTATTGAGAAAGCCGGTTACAACCAGTTGGATCGTGATCATTTACAAAGTGAATTTGATTCTTTTGGTTTACAAGGTGTGTATCACTGGCTGGCTTTTAATGATCCGAAAAAGTTGTATATCGGGCAATATTCACCGCCACTTTCCCTTGCTCGCTATGCGATTGTCGCTGGTAAGTACGAAGCGGCGCTGGATTGGTTAGAACTGGCCTATCAACAAGGTCGGATAGAGTTACTGTGGTTGGTGGCAGATCCAAAATATCGTCCTCTGTTCAATGAGCCTCGCTTTATTGCACTCATTAAAAAACTCAATTTATATTTTGCATTACAATCAGTTAAGGAAATTTAAGATCATTTTAAGAGCGATTTAAGGACGGCAGCGTAGCGTTAGGTTCATGCTGCACTGTCTTTAATCACACAATGGATGGTCACATGAAAATACGCATTCGATCTCTGCTTCTTTCTGGGTGCTGCTTATTCGCAAGCTTGGGAGTGAAGGCAGGACAACAAAGTCAATTAGAATGGTTCTATCAAACAGAGGGGGCGATTTGGTCTTCGGTTAAAGTACAGCAAGAAACGGCTTACTTTGGCAGTGATGATGGCCACGTTTATGCACTTAATCTCACTGATAAGTCACTCAAATGGAAATTCGCCACACAGGCTAAAGTGCGTAGCCATGCCGCATTTTATGAACCTTGGGTGCTGTTCAGCAGTGATGATGGTTTCCTCTACGCGTTAGATCAGCAAACGGGTGAACTAGGTTGGAAAGCGTCACTGAATGATAGTGCTGTGAAACGGATTCTGCCTGCTAACCAAGCTCCATGGGAGTTTGACTACAATAAATCCTCACCCGTAGTTGATGAGGGGTCAGTTTATATCGGTAGTGCAGATGGCAACCTCTATAGTTTTAGCGCGAAAGAGGGCAAATTAAGGTGGGCATTTTCTACTGAAAGTGCCATTCGCTCAACTCCAGCGATATATCAAGAATGGGTTGTGTTTGGCTCGAAAGATGGTGGAATTTATGCACTCAATAAAAACAGTGGAAAATTGGTTTGGAAACACCAAACTGGGGCTGCGGTAGTCTCTGATCCTACCGTTATCCAAGATAAGGTGATTATCAGTTCGCGAGATACCAACATTTATGCACTGGAATCGAAAACGGGCAAAGTGGTGTGGCAGTATTCATTCCCAGATCAGTCGTGGGTGGAATCATCGGCAGCGGCAGATCCTTCCCAAAAATACTTTTACATTGGTAGCTCAGATTCTCATAAGCTACTGAAGTTTGAGGTTGGAACAGGTAAACCAGTTTGGTTTTTTAATACTCGTGGTTGGTCATGGGGAACTCCCTTGGTTCATAATGATACGGTATATATTGGCGCTAAAAGTACAGATAGCTATTGGCAAATCCCTTACCGTGGTTTTTATGCGGTCGATGCTCAGGTGGGTGAACTCAAGTGGCAATATCAACCAATGCGCAGCCAAGCTTATGTTTCTGGTGGTGTTTATGGTCAGCCTGCTTTGTATAAGAATCAGCTATTGGTTCCTGACCTTGATGGATCATTACGTGTGTTTGTTGTAAGAGAAGTCCAGTAGTTCGTTAACCTAATAAATTCGAGAGTAATAATAAAGCTATGGCTCCCTAGGTGGAGCCATTGTTTTTGAGGTGGTTTGTTATTGGTTACTTCACACTTTGTTATTTATCTTAAATTGAAATGTTATATTTCTATTCATTTACTAACCTTGGTCACAGTTTAATCATGGGAAAAGTACATTCCCTTGAAGGTTGCATTTTATATATAGGAAAATTCTCCCATATTGTTCAGTCTGTGGGAAAATGATGAATAAGCAAGTGTTTATTAATAGTGTGAATAACTTAAAGTCAACCACTCCAGCTGAGAAATTGATTATTGAATATTTCATTAAAAATTACACAATGCTGCCATTTGCGAAAATGGATGAACTCTGTCATCAAATTGGGGTTGGTAAAGCAACACTAGGACGATTTTTAAACAGATTGGGTTTTGATGGATTTATTAGATTTAAAAAAACAGTTTCAGAAGAATTGGTGCAAGAACTGACAACGCCAATCGACCGATGTAACAAATTAAATATTCAAAGTCCTTATGATGAACTTATAACAAATCATTATCAGGAGATTGTTTCGAATCTTGAGTCCACTTATCAACTGATGCAATCGAATGATTTTTCTTTAGCGATTGAACATCTCCTCAACCCGCAAGGTAAGCTTTACATTATGGGGAGTGCGTCAGCGGAAGCGTTGGCCAACTACTTTTTTCTTCTGGCTCGTTATTTAAGAAAGGATGTGATTTTTCTTAAAGCGGATCCTTCCACTCTGCCGCACCAATTGGTGGATGTAGAACCTGCGGATATTCTGTTTGCCGTTTCATACCATCGATTTTCAAGTATTACCGTTCGTTGCGTACGTTGGTTTAAACAAAATGGTGGAAAAATAATAGTGTTAACCGATCAGCAGGTTAATCCATTTGTTGCTTATAGCGATATTCAATTTACCGCAGAAAGCCATAGTGAAGGATTATTTAATAACCGTACATCTGGTTTTTCTATTATTGAAGCGTTGATAAAAGGTATGTCGATAACCAACGATAAGGATAAACGGTTTCGTAGAATTGAAGATACATTCAATAACTTTCATATTTTCAAAGAAAGCTAAGAGAATTTAAAACTCTCGTCACTCAATTGTAATGAGAAAATCAAACTAATAGAGGTGTAATATGATTACATGCTTAGCTATACCTATTATTTTTCTAGTCGGGTATTTTATTATAAAAAAATATAACACTCAGGCAGTTTTGCTGCTTGCGGGTTTATTTATGATTATGCTTGGTGTCATCAATGGTGATGCGGATTTTATGCCGAAAGGGAGCAAAACAACGGGCTCTGTGATGGTGGATTTTTTTGAAGTTATCCATGTTATTTCATCGTCTACACTCGCCAAATTGGGCCTGATTATTATGGCGGTGGGTGGTTTTTCAAAATACATGAGTCATATTGGTGCCGCTAACGCTATGGTGCAAATGGCAACGAAACCATTGTCGTACATTAAGAATCCCTATTTAGTTTTGGCGATGGCTTACATCACTGGACAGCTTATTAACATTTTTATTCCAAGTGCGACGGGGTTATCTCTGCTTTTGTTGGTGGCGATGTACCCAGTTTTAGTTGGGGTGGGGTGTAACCCTGCTGCTGCTGCGGCTGTGGTGGCAACCACTGGCTGCTTAGACTTAGGGCCGGCCTCCTCGGCAGCAAATAAAGCGGCGGAAGTATCAGGGATTGAAGTGGCGACGTATTTTGTGAGCTATCAGCTACAAGTGTCTGTTGTTGCGATGGTGGTGATTGCGAGCTTGCATTTTATCTGCCAACGCTATTTTGACCGTAAAGATGCGGAAAAAGGCATTCAAAGTGAATTCAATATTCAGGAAAAAGAACAACGTATCGTACCCAAGTGGTTTGCGATCTTTCCTATACTGCCGTTGATGCTGCTACTGACGTTCAGCCAATTTGGCATTGATACGGTTAAGATGAATGTGGTCACGGCGATGTTCATCGCGTTGTTTGTCTCTATGGTGTTTGATTTTGCTTTAACGCGTGATGGCAAAAAAGTTGCTGCTTCTTTACGCGTGTATCTCGATGGTATGGGAGGCGTGTTTGCCAGCGTGGTGAGCTTGATCATCGCGGCTCAAGTGTTTGTTATGGGGCTCGAAACGATCGGCTTTATCAGCTTATTACTCGATTCTGCCTCTAGCTTAGGGTTTGGCTACATCGCCATGGTTCTGGTGCTAGTTTCGATTATTGTTTTGGTCACCTTGCTTTCAGGCTCAGGCAACGCCTCTTTCTTCAGTTTCTCCAATCTTGCACCAGAAGTCGCTTCACAAGTTGGCGCACCGATTGCGGCAGTAGCGATGCCAATGCAGCTTGCCTCGGGTCTAATGCGTTCAGCATCACCGGTGGCAGGGGTCATTATTGCTTGTGCTGCGGTGGCAAATGTATCGCCGATCGATCTGGCCAAGCGTACCGTGATCCCGATGTCGGGCGGGTTGTTAACAGTTTTACTGGCTTCACAACTGTTTATTTAGGAGAGTGGTGATGAATATTGTCGAACGTTTTATCGGTTATACCGAAATCAATACTACGACTGATCGAGTCAAAGGTGCGCAAGGGATCATGCCATCATCTCCTGGCCAAATGGTATTAGCACAGCAACTGGCGCGTGAGTTAGAACAACTTGGATTGATCGATGTACAAGTTGCGGATACTGCGATTGTGACGGCCACATTGCCTGCCAATATTGAACATGAAGCACCGACAGTCGCGTTTTTCGCGCATTTAGATACCAGTGCGGAACAATCTAATGCTACGCGGGCGCAGATCAAACGGCATGAAAAAGACGCGATTTGTCTCAACGAAGCGTTAGGGATTTATCTGCGCGAAAGTGAATTTCCTGAACTGGCTGCCTACCGAGGCCAAGAGATTCTGGTGACCGATGGAACCAGTTTATTAGGCGCGGATGATAAAGCCGCAATTGCCGCGATTATGGATTCATTACAATATTTTCAAGCGAATCCCGATCAACAACACGGCACAGTAAAAGTTGCGTTTTTACCGGATGAAGAACAAGGGCTAAGAGGTGCCAAAGCGTTTGATGTACAGGCCTTCAATGCAGATTTCGGGTTCACTTTAGATTGTTGTGGAATTGGCGAGTTTGTCTGTGAAAACTGGAATGCGGGCGATGTCGTGGTGACGTTCACAGGGCAGTCGGCGCATCCTATGTCGGCCAAAGGCAAGCTGAAAAACTCGTTACTGATGGCACACAAGTTTATTGCCATGCTCCCCGCCGGTGAAGCACCGGAATACACCGAAGGGCGTGAAGGGTATTACTGGGTGAAAGAGCTCAAAGGCAATAGTGCGAAAACCGTGTTGAACCTAGATGTACGTGATTTTACCCAACAAGGCTATCAACAGCGGATGGACTTTTTACAGAGCTTGGCAGAAAGCTGCCAACAACTGTGGGGCGGCGTGGAGATCAAACTCAGCAATCGCTACGAAAACGTCGCGAACAGCTTACAAGACGATCGTTTTGGCATTTTGGAGATTGCCAAACAAGCCTATCTGCGAAATGGCATTGAGATGAAATCCATTCCGATGCGTGGCGGCTATGATGGGGCGGTATTGTCACAAAAAGGGTTGCCTTGCCCAAATCTGTTTACTGGCGCACATAATTTCCACTCGATTTACGAGTATCTTCCTGTGCAATCTCTTTATTCGGCAAGTGCCGTCGTGCAAGAGATCATTCGTCTAACCAGTGAGAAGCAGTTAAATCACGGAGAAAATGCGCTATGAATATGTTGTTGTTTAGTAATGGCAAGGTGAGTGGCAATGAAACACTGTTGCAGTTTGGTCTAGAGTGGATTGAAGCGGCGATTCAACGAACAGGTGCGAAGCGGTTCTTGTTCATCCCTTATGCAATGATCCGCGGGAACTATGATGACCGTTTGGCGCAATTAGAGCAGGTATTAAACCCATTGGATGCGCAGGTTATTGGCATCCATCACGTGGAAGACCCCGTCAAAGCCGTTGAAGATGCCGATGCGTTTATTGTAAGTGGGGGTAACACTTGGGTGCTGAATAAACAACTGCACGATTTGGGGCTGGTTCGTCCGTTGCGTAAAGCCATTTTAAAATCCAATAAACTTTATGTTGGTTGGAGTGCGGGAACGAACATTGCCTGCCCAACGATTCGTACAACGAACGATATGCCGATTGTATCGGCGGCCATTCTGCCAGCGTTGAATCTAGTGCCATTTCAAATTAACCCACACTACATTGAGGCGGCAATTTCAGGGCATATGGGGGAAACCCGTGATGAGCGTATTGAAGAGTTCTTGATTGAAAATCCGCACGAGATTGTGGCCGGTATTCCGGAGGGAACGTTGTTCGAAGTAGATGGGGAAACTTTGCGTTATCACAGCCCTGCCGGGACGCCATTAAAGTTATTCCGTCACGGTTGTACGGCGGAGTATTTTGCTGCGGGTGAGGACATGAGTGTGCTAATGCAGCACGGTTGTTAACCGTATTGGAACATGAAAACAGCAGGGCTTTGGCTCTGCTGTTTTGTTTTATGTTAGTCAATTCAATGGACTCAGCGCGGTTGGCCGCGCCAAATAGTAGCCTTGAAAATAATCAATACCTAAATTCTTCATCAAATTCAGCTGTTCAAGATATTCAATACCTTCTATTACCGTCGGGGTATGGGTGGCATGACACAGCTGCAGAATGTCATCAAACACATGGGTTTGGCCACGACAATAGTCATCCAATAACCCTTTATCGAGTTTAATGATGTGGGGATGAATCAAATCCACACGGCGAATATCGGAAGCAAAACTACCGTAGTCATCGATCGCAATTTGAAAGCCAGACTGTTTAAGATATTCCCCTGCTTTACACAGCAGCTCTTCACTGGCGGCATCGGACTCTGTGATTTCGAGTACGATCTGCTCAGGGCATAAGCCTAATTCACGAATCCGTTCAACAAGCAACCCAGAAGGATAGGCTTGTAACATGTTGTATTCGTTTGAAATAGGCAGAATATTCAGGAATAACTTGTGAGCAGTTTTCGTGCTTTGAGCAAAATTGCGGATATGGATGACTCGGCTTAAGCGGTCGATGTTGATGCAGTTTTCGAGCAACTGTTGATGAATGTCGAGCACAAGGTTGGGCGCGATAGCTGCGTGGGTGTGAGCGTGGTTGATTCTTAATAACGCTTCAAAACCGAGTATATCTCCCGATGGTGCAAAGATGGGTTGATAGACACTGCTCAGTTCAAGGTCATGATATTTTGCACACCATAAGCCTTCATCATCCTGATAAAGATGTGCGTTAAACTCAGCTCTTGAACTGATGATCATACTGCCACTCCAACTGCTTGAATGTGAACATGTTTCCTCGATTTCGGTGGTCACATGAACCTTCAAAAATAATATTGCCCTACGTGGTAAAAAAGTCCCTATTTATTGTAGTGATAAAACGGCCAATATACTGAATCAATTTTGAGTCACGCGGGTGTTGAGGCTGCTACTGTTTGGCTTATTGAGCATGACTGCGCCAATGGGATAGATAAAAATTAAGGCTCCGTTAGGAGCCTTAATGCTGAGGGTGGTGTTTGGTTTACCGGTTACACTGTGGCAACTTTTACTCGAAACAGCACGGCATAAAACAGTGGGATCACCACTAAGGTGAGGATGGTAGCAAACAACAAACCAAACATGATGGTCACCGCCATACTTTTAAAGAAAGGGTCCACCAGCAGAGGTGCTACACCTAAAATGGTGGTGAAAGCGCCGAGCAATACTGGCCGTGCGCGGCTCACCGCAGCATCAATAATTGCGAAGTAAGCTTCTTTCCCTGCTTTGATTTCAGCATCGGCTTGGTCAACTAACACAATTGCGTTTTTCACCATCATACCAATCAAGCTTAAAAAGCCGAGGATCGCCATAAACTCGAATGGGGTTTGAAAGGCGATGAGGCCAATGGTGACACCCACGACGGCAAAAGGCGCCGTCATCCAGATCACGAGTGGCTGACGCAGTGCGTTAAACATAAATACCACCGCGAGAATCATCGCTGCAAAGCCGTAAGGTGCTGAAATTGCTAGGCCTTCATTGGCGTCGTTTGATGCCTTATATTCGCCGTACCAAATCAGCTCATAGCCAGCGGGCAATTCAATCTGCTCGATTTTTTCACGTACATGGTTGAAAGCGTCCGCAGTCATCACTCCTGGGGCGGGATCGGCTTGTACTAAAATGGTCGGCATGCGGTTGATGCGGCGCAGCAAAGCATCTTGATAGACCGTGTTTACCGAGTCCACCAACTGGCTAACTGGAACGTAGCGGCCCGTTTGCGCACTGAAGACTTCACTGTTCTCAATTGCACGTTCGTGGTTACGTTCACTCTCTGGTGCACGGACAATCAGCGGGATCAAATCATTGCCTTCACGATACACACCAACATTACGTCCACTCAACGTTTGCGCGATCGCCGCGCTGATTTCTTGTGTGGTCAAACCAAGGCGTTGAGCTTCTTGCGCTGAATACACCGGCTGCAATACCGGCACTTGCTGACGCCAGTCATCTTGCACCGCGATCAGGTTCGGGTCGTTATGCATAATGGCTTTGGCTTGCTCAGCCAATTGGCGCAGCACATGGCTGTCTGGCCCTTTGAAACCGGCTTCAATTTTCTTACCGCCGCCACGACCGAGCATAAACTTCCACACTTTGATCGAAGCATCTGGGTATTTCGCATCTAACTCGCTTTGTAGTTCACCCACCAGTGGCGCAATTTTGGTGTAGTCATCAATATCGATCAGCAGTTGTCCGTAACTTGGGTTACGTGCCTCAGGAGCATAAGTGAGCATAAATCGCAGACCACCGCCACCGATAAAGCTAGTGATATTGGTGATGCCTGCTTTCTGTGCCACGTCTTTCTCAATGCTTGCCACCACTTGTTCGGTACGACGAATGTCTGAGCCTTGAGGCAAAGAGACATCGACTACGAATTGCGGGCGTTGCGATTCAGGCATAAAGCCCGGTGGAATAAATTGAGCGCCCCAAATTGCGGCAATCAGAGTGCCAAGCAGCATGAAACAGCTCACGACACGATGGCTCAGAACCCACTGCAACACTGCTTTATAACCCGTCACCATTTTAGAGGGCTTGGTTTGTTGCGTTTGTGCTTTGACCCGTAAAAAGTCGTGACACAGCATCGGTGTTACTGTTACCGCAAATACCCAACTCAAAAACATCGAGTAGAGGATCACCCAGAACAGAGAGCCCGCGTATTCACCCATATCAGAAGGTGAAAGGCCAATCGCGCTGAAGGCAAAAATACCCACCACCGTACCCCCAAGCAGTGGCCATTTTGTGGCATTCACCACTTCGGATACCACTTGTTGCTTATCTGCGTTCGGTTCTTGCTGAAATCGCACTAGTACGCCATCTGTGACCACAATCGCGTTGTCTACTAACATGCCGAGGGCAATGATGAGCGCACCTAAAGAAATACGTTGCATGGCGATGTCATCGATTAACATCACACACAAGGTACCGGCCACGGTAAGCAGCAGAACAAAGCCGATGATCACGCCAGAGCGTACCCCCATAAACAGAAGTAACACCACAAACACGATCGCGACAGCTGCGATGAGGTTATCGATAAAATTAGCGACCGAAGCACGAACCGAGTCAGACTGCATTGAGATAACATGCAGTTCCATACCCAGTGGACGTTGATCTTCCAGTTGGGCCAGACGCGCTTTCACAGCATCCCCCATCTCAACCACGTTACCGCCAGTCATGTTGGAAATACCAAAGCCAATCGCACGTTGGCCGTTGTAACGCATGAGCATCGACGCAGGTTCAGTGTAGCCACGACTGATATTGGCGATATCCCCTAAACGGACAATGGCGTTATTGCTGCCCACCGCAACTTGTAAATTATTAAGGTCGGCAAACGAGCTGATGTTAGAGGTTGGGATCACCGGAATGCGCATCGCGTTAGCGTCTACCGTGCCGGCTACCGTCACTAAACTTTGTTTTTGCAACACTTGCAGCACGCGCTCGACAGATAGGCCATATTCCGCCATTCGGTCGCTGGACATTTCGATGAAAATGGCCTCTTGTTGCTCGGCTAACGTAGCGGCTTTGGCGACGCCCGGTACGAGCACCAGTTCACGGCGCAAAGTATCAACGTAGTCTTGCAACTGCTTATCGCTAAAGCCTTCACCGGTGACAGCATAAAACAGTGCATACACATCGGCGAAATCATCATTCACAATTGGCGCCCCCGCTCCAGGAGGGAGCTGACGTTGGGCATCCGCGACTTTGCGACGTAGCTTATCCCAGACTTGCTGCAACTGAGCCGAAGATTTAGCAAATTCGAGTTTGATTTCGACGGTGACCTCAGAGCGTCCTTGCATCGAAACCGATTTCACTTCTTTGAGCTCTTGCAGTGCTTGTACCGCGCCTTCAATCACATCTGTGACTTCATCGGATACTTCCTGCGCCGTTGCGCCCGGATACGGAGTAATGATCACCGCTTGGCGAATCACAAACTCAGGATCTTCAAAGCGGCCCAGTTTCAAATAGCTGATGTAACCGCCAATCAAAGTAAGGGCAATCAGCACCCAAACGCTGGTGCGTTTAGCCAAGGTATAACGTGCAATATCCATTATTGGGCTCCGTCTTTCTCAGTATACGGACGCACTTGCATGCCTTCTCGAACGCTAGAAACACCAGCGATGATGACTTGTTCACCGGGGGTGAGATTCTGCTGAATAACGACGCGGTCTTTATAAGTAGGACCGATTTCAACGTAGCGTTTTTCTGCTTGGTTTTGTGCATTTACCACCCAAACATACTGTTTGCCTTGGTTATCTGGTACGAGTGCCGTAATGGGCAGAGTGATCAAGCGACGCTCTCCCTCAGAATTTTCTTGCACAGGGATAACTTTGGCAGACATGCCGGGCATGACGCGGAAGCCTTTCAAATCTTCAAAGCCAAGTACCACAGAATAGGTTTGCGAATCAGAGCTGGCTTGAGTGGAGTAGGTACGCAGTTGTAAATCAAACTGCTGATTAGGAATGGCGCTAAGTTCGGCAATGGCACGGGTATTGCGAACACCAGCAATCATCACGCGGTGCGGGATTTCAATCGCTACTTCCAAATCATTCAGGTCTTGCAGCGTCATGATCACTTGATTGGCTTGTATTTGAGCAAAGTTTTCCACCACCTTTTCACTGATGATGCCGTCAAACGGAGCGGTGATTTGCGTGTACTCCAGTTTGCGTTTTGCTTCTTCCACACGATTCTTCGCCAGATCATAGCGGTTAGTGACTTTATCTAACTCAGCTTTAGAAATGGCTTGGGTCTTCTCGAACACCGCTTTCGCGCGGCGGTATTCTTGCTCGGTGTTTTTCAGCTCAAGTTGAGCGGCTTCCAATGCCGTTTTGGCATCTCTAGAATCGAGGGTGGCAAGCAATTGACCCTTTTTCACTTGGTCGCCTTCTTTGACGGCGATATCCGTGAGACGGCCACTGATGCGGAAAGCGAGATCAGCACGTTGCGCGGCTCTGACGACTCCGTTAAAGGTCAGATCGGAAGCTTGTTGGCTAGCGACAATTTCAGTCAATGCTGGCTTGATGATCGGGGCTGGAGTGCTGACCTGTGGTGCTTCGCCACAACCGGCTAGCAGTAACGCTGAACCCACAACCACACTCAATAACGTGCGTTTAGTGATGACAGAACGAATGAAAGGCCGAGTCATAATATGTTGCTCCTCAATGTCTCATCGGGAAGATGGATTTCGTATCAGTATCTGATGAATAGCTGTGTATTCAGCATGGTTCATCCACTTGCTTTTAACGCCCATTTTCTGCGTAGCAAGTAACATTTTGCGCATCATACCTTGAGTGATGCGCAAAAGTAAACTTGCAAGTATACATTTTATGAATCGCTGAGTTTACTGTTTCACCAACTCTATTTGTATCTGCACAGCAAGCTGTGCCAACCCTAAAGAAAGGGCTTCCACTAATGCGGGATAGCCTTCATCGGCAAGTGGTATCTGAAAGCTAAACTCTTGGCTAAGCGATCTTTCTCCCTGAGCATTAAAGAGTACCCAGCTTCCTGCGATTTCTGCGTTTCCAGTATATGACCCATTAAACTGCTGAAATCTTACTTGCAGTCTGGCGTGTTTCTGTTGCGCGATGGCGGTATCCAAGGCGGTTGGCCAATATGGTGTTGAATTTTTTCGTAACTCATTGATAACCCGCTGTGTAAGTTGCGAGCTTAAACGTTGCGCCCATTGGTTTTGTCGCGCTTGGATGACTTGCGTCTCCGACTTACGGTAGACGATCCCTTGCGTGTCGAGATAAGCGGCAAGCTCTACCGGTTGAACGATCAATAAAGGCAGGTTTTTATTCTGATTTACGTCGCTTAACGCTGGATTATTGGGTAGCAGGTAAAAGTGGTTTTTGGGTTGCGGCGTACTACTGCAACCAACGAATAATGTGGCTAATAACATCAATAACCATTTGTTCATTATTGTTTTCCTTTCGCCGGAATCGGATCTGTTGCGTCACTGTCACCAAAGATTAAAGCATTCGGTTTCTCATTAATTGTGCGCAATACAGGCTTAAATTCGGCCATGACTTGATTGAGTTCTTTAAGCGTGGTTTCCAGTTCATGGTACACGGTTGATTCTGGGCCAAAACCGCCCAGCGTTGCTTCTAGCTGCTTGAGGCTGGCTTTAATGTCAGCCGGCAAATTTTGTGTCTCTTGTTTTTTGAGAATTCGTTCGGCCGAGGCTAACAGTTTCTCTGACGTTTTTAAGGTGTTATTGAGTGAATCCAAGGTATCACCCATGGGTAATCCATTGAGTTTTCTCAATAAATCAGTTACTTGTTTTTGAACTTCAGCAAACCCACCTTGTTTGGTTGGGAAGAGGGGATAGCCTTCGAAGTGCCGCAGCCCGTCAATCTTTTCTTCAGGGTAATAATCGGTGTCGATGTACAGAGCCCCAGTGACCAAGTTGCCGGTTTTTAAAGAGGCTTTGAGTCCTTTGAAAAATTCCTGTTGCATACTCGATTTTAAGTTCGGGAGATCGGCTTTGTTGAAATTATCGTATAGGCGACCGAGTTCAATGCGCACCAAAACGGGGATGCGGTTGGTACTGATATCGATATTCGATGTACGAGTGCGAAGTGGCACTTTGCTCACGGTACCGATACGTAAGCCACGATATTCGACAGGGGCAGAAGGTTTGAGCCCACGCACGGATTCATCAAACATCATTACAAACTCGATATAGTCGTCGTACATACCTTCGCGGATCTGCTTCACATCATCAAATAAACGAAACTCGGTCATTTGCTGAGTAATCGGCTGACCAGCGTCCTCTTCTTGTAACAGGCCAAAAGTCACCCCACCTTTAAGCAGGCTTTCGACGGAACCTAAACTGAACTCAAGCCCTTCGGCATTGAGTTGAAGATTAATCCCCGAATTGAGCCAGAAGAAAGAACGAGTGCTGACCAATTTATCGTAGGGGGCAAAAATGAAGAGTTGGTAGTGGGCTTTTTTACTTTCCACATCAAATTGGGTTGTTTCCACGCGTCCCACGGTAAAACCTTCATACATCACGGGGTCGCCCACACTGAGTTTTCCCGCTTCTTTACTGGTCAAAATTAAACGTAGCCCTTTGGCATCTGGTGGTGCGATTGGCGGTAAATCCATAACCGTAAATTGGTCTTGAAAAGCAGTTGATTGACCGGGTTGCAGCTGAATATAAGCGCCGGACAGCAGGGTATCGAGCCCAGAAATGCCCTCTCTGCCAATACGTGGTTTAACCACCCAAAGCAGCGAGTCTTCACGCAACATGCGCTCAGCATCTTTGCTCATTTGTGCGGTTGCCACGATGTGATCGTAATTTTCGCTCAAGGTAATGTCGGTGATGACCCCGACATTGACATTCAGGGCTTTGATCTGGGTTTTACCCACTTCCAACCCATCCGCCGTTGGAAGGATTAAGGTGATTTTGGGGCCAGTGCTATTAACGTACTGAAACAACATCCACAGTCCCATCGCGAGGGCGAGAATTGGAATAATCCAAATCGCAGATAGCTGCTTTTGCGAAGTCACCTCAGCGTTAGCTTGGATTTCGTCACTCATAGAAAGCCTTTTCAATTGAATTTTGTTAGGGAGGTTTTAGGCGATTCTTGCCACAATGTTTTGGGGTCAAAAACCATTGCCGATAACATGGTTAAGATCACTACCGCTGCAAAAGAGAGCGCCGCAGGACCCGGATAGATGGCCATCAGGTTATTCAGTTGCACCAAGGCCACCAAGATCGCCACCACAAAAATATCGATCATTGACCAACGCCCGATAAGCTCGGTGATTCGATAGACTTTGAGGCGTTTTAGATTCTGCTTTTCAGGAAAAACGTTCAGTTTTCCGGCTTGCCAATAAAGCCAACCGAGCGCAAACATCTTCGCCATCGGAATGAAAATACTGGCTAAGAAAATCACCATCGCAATCGGGTAGGAGCCAAGATGCCATAAGAGAATTACGCCCTGCATAATGGTTGAACCTTCCGATTGGCCGAGACTGACGGTGTACATCATCGGGTAAAGATTGGCCGGAATATAAAAAATCACCGCCGCAAACAGTAATGCCCAAGCACGCTGTAAATTGAGTTGTGGGTGATAGGCATGCAGACGACTACCACAGCGTACGCAAGAAGGTTTTTTATGCTCAGGCGTAAGCAGATTGATTTGCTGACAAGTATGGCAACTGACGTGGTTGTGAGTGCAGTGGGTTTGCCCAGAGGTGACTCCTTGTGGGATCAGCGCTGGAATAAAATGCTGCCACAACCAATAACGATCCACCAATGAGACGGTTTTCACCACCAAGACCGAAAAAAGGCAGAATGCCCAAAAGGAATACCCCATTGCCACTTCGGCCAGTGAGGCAATTTTGATGAGGCTGACTAATACGCCAATCAAAAAGACATCCACCATCATCCACGGCTGAACTTTAAACAATGCTTTGCACAACAGTTTTGCTAACTGGATTTCACGTTTCGAAAGTGCCCGTTGTTTGCTTTGCGCCGCTTTAAAATACAAAAACAGCAGGAGGGAAATATAGAGCGCGGGAAAGAGAATAACGGTGGCGAAAAGTAAAATGGCTAATAAGGCATTTTGGAATTCCCCCAACATTTTTGCCGCATTCAGGAGCGTAATTTCCTGAGTCAATCCTTGCACACTAAACGACATAAACGGGAACGCAAGGCTTAGCACCAATAACATCAAACAACTTATCGCGAGGGCGATAGCGGTTTGATAGGGGTGCTTTTGGGTTTGGGTAAGCGTATGACCGCAACGGGGGCAGTGCGCGGTTTGCGCTTGGCTTAACGCTGGCACTGTGGCGATGAGTCCACATTCATCACAACTGATCAAATTTTTGTGGCGTTCGTCCGTGGTCATTGGTTTTATTCGTAGATAGTATGCCGGGAAACAATTCTACACAGTTCTTAACAAAGTGATAGCTGATAGATAGGAGTTTGTTGGATGACTGTGGTGAGGGGCTACTGTAGCAATTTATTATCTCTAGCAGGAAAAGTTTTTTATTTTCAGATAGATTTCACCTTAGCGAATCACTGATGAGGCAAATTAATAATGACAACCAAAACGGGTAGGCACTTCATAACCGCGAGTTTGAGCTGGATTGCGCTGTTGCTACTAATGGCAAGCAGCGCTTTCGCGAGTAACCCGCCGCAAGTTGAGCTTCGCACCGAGAGCAATCCCGAGCCGATGGCGGTAGAAACTCCGTCTGAGCTTGAGAATGACATTGATCAAACCAAGCTGTATATCAATGAGTTGTCGGTGACATTAAGCCAAGCAACGGGTGATGTACGTGATGCTTTGCAATTGCAACTGTTTCAGAAAAATGCAGAGTTAAGAAAAAATATCGCCAAAGCTCTGGAAGAAAAAACCATGGCTAAAGATAAGTTAGTTGAGTTGGTCAACATCCAACAAACTTATACAGAAGAAGCCAACCGTTATATTTCTGAGCGGCTTAATTCTTTGGACGGTAATCTTGAGAAGGCTTCGCATGAAGAAAAGTTGTCGTACATTGCGACCTACAGTGACCTGCAGCAATATTTGGATGCGACATACCATTCCAGTTTTGAAAATATTCGTTGGCTCAGTAGCTTAGGTATTGACACTCATGAAGTTGAAAAAACGCTGAGAGATCGAGTCAATCAACGTTTACGTTTGCTATCTGCTTCGGTGGAGTATCTGAAGCAGCAAATCAATGTGATCAACAATCAGATTAAGTCGAGCCCAGAATCGGAAAAAGCCAACTTACAATTGGCTCTGCTTTTTACTCAGCAACGACTCGACATTGTCACCAAGAGCTTACGCTCAGTGGTGGGAATTGCTGATAATCTGACCATGGAAACTGCCGACTATAAACGGCAAATCTTCCAAGTCACAGGCAGTATTACTCAGGATTTACTGAATACTCAGGTGGTATTCTCCATCCTCCGTCACTGGTCAAATTCCTTGATTAGTTGGTTTACCAGTAATGCCGTGCAACACCTGCTGCAAGTTTCGATTTTTCTCCTGATTTTGCTCGCCGCTAAAGGCGGAGCAAAAGTGACGCGAACGCTAGTGCGCTCAGCGGTGAGCTCCAAGAATATTCATATGTCACACCTGATGCAGGATTTCTTTGTTTCGATTTCCGGCAAAGTGGTTTGGGTGATTGGTATTTTGGTCGGCTTATCACAAATTGGTCTCAACCTCGCACCGGTGCTGACGGGTTTTGGAATCGCAGGGGTGATCATCGGTTTTGCTTTGCAAGATACCTTATCTAACTTTGCTGCCGGTATGATGTTACTGATTTACCGACCATTTGATGTTGGGGATTTCGTGCATGCTGGGGGCGTGGATGGCAAAGTGAGCCACATGAGCTTGGTCAATACCACGATTCGAACATTCGATAACCAGATCATTATTGTGCCAAATAGCAAAATCTGGGGTGATGTGATCAAAAACGTCACTCATGAGCGGATCCGTCGTGTTGATATGGTGTTTGGTATTGGCTATAGCGATGATTTGCTGAAAGCTGAAGCGGTGCTGACCGATATCGTGAAATCACACCCTGCGGTGCTGCGTACTCCTGAGCCTAATATTAAAGTGCATACGCTTAACACCTCTTCGATTGATTTTATCGTCCGTCCTTGGGTAAAAACGGAAGATTATTGGGATGTGTATTGGGATGTCACCAAAGAAGTGAAGCTACGTTTTGATCGCGAAGGCATCTCGATTCCGTTTCCGCAACAAGATGTGCATTTGCATGTTGTGGAGCAAAAAATACGGGAGCAAAAAGTCGTTATCCCGCCCACGCCTCCCGTCTCTTAGTCACGAGCTTGGTAGGGTGATGAGTTCACTCTACCAAGCGACTTGATGTTGCCGTGTTAGCGATTTGCAATCGCTGAGCTAAAAACGTCTATCGAGAGAGAAAAAGAGACTTTGGCGATCGCCAAAACCGAACTCGCCGAGCAAATACCAACTGTCATTGAGTTGATATTGCATCCCGACCAGCGGATTCCACGGTGTTTGTAAATGTTGTTTTACCTCAAAGCCTGCATCTTTCGGCAGGATCGCGGTGAGTTTGCTGGGAAGCCCCAGATCAGATAACGAGCCTTGTAACGTTTGTTCGACATCTTGATACATAGCCCCCACCCAAATACGCAGCGGGTGGCCGTGCTGATGAAAGTCGTAACCGACTCTAGGCGAGATCACCAACGCATCAATACTGCCATCAATCACTGTTAAGCGGCTCTGGGTAAAGCTCGCATCCACCAAAGCAAACCAGTTTTGATAACCACCCACGAGGACACCACCAACCCCAGTTGTGTAACCATCGAGATCGAGGCGAAAATCTTTAATCGGTGGCGTTGGGGAACCGAGAAATTTAACGTTGACATCTGTTGTTGAGTAGCCATCCAACTTTCCGACGAGGCCATACAGGTTAAGAAATGGAAATAGCCACACGTCGGCGCGTAGAGTCAACACTTCGGTGTATTGTCTGCCCGGATCCGCTTGCAGTTGCAATGGCAGCTTACCAAGCCCTTGGATAGCGATTGAATCGACATTGATCCCTTGTTCCATGGTCATGTAACTGAGGCTAAAGCCGATCGGTTTGGGTAATTCATAGCCGAGGGCTTCGGCCTTTTCTTTCCAAATGGGCAGTGAAAAATCATCCGCCCAAGTGAGTGTAGGAAGAGAGAGAAATGTCAGTACCAATAATGTTCGTAATCTCATTCAGTTGACTCAGTAGTGTTATCCGGTTGGGGATAAAGGAAGAAATACGCCTAAAAATAGGTTTTCCCATGATGGTTTCTGATTCCCTGAATGCCATGGCTGCGGATCATACTCTGAGATTAAGATGAAAGTAAACTTATAAGTGTACTTATTATGGTTTCAGGTTATAGTGAAACCTTGTGAGTTTGAGAGAAATCCTTGTATGAAGCTAAGTGAACAAAAACGCCTCGCTTTAATTGAAGCCGCAAAAGAAGAGTTTATTCAGTTTGGGTTTCATGCTGCGAATATGGATCGTGTTTGTGAAAGGGCTGGCACGTCAAAACGTACTTTGTATCGCCATTTTACGAGCAAAGAATTGTTGTTTATCGAAGTGATTAATGCGCTGGTCGTGCAACCCAACGATTTTATTTTTGAGTATCAACATGACCGCTCATTGACGGAGCAGTTACTGGGTTACCTGATGGTTAAAATTGAGGTGCTGTATCAACACATTGGCCTTGATGTGGTGCGCATGATTGTCGGTGAGTTTATTCGCGATCCTTCATTAACTCAGCAATATCTTTCCCTCATGGGGGCCAAAGATCCAGCGCTAAGTGCTTGGCTAGATGCCGCCATTCAAGCGGGGCAATTGCAAGATATGGAGGCCAGTCAGATGGCCGCTACATTGATGAATCTCTTCCATGGTCAATTTTTATGGCCCCAACTGTTTGCGGCGATTGAACGGCCGAATGCCGAGCAACAGCAAACGATGATGGAGGAAATTGCCCGTGTTTTTGTCAAGGGTTATGCAAGACTCCCTTAGTAAGGTTTATCGCAGCTTGGTTGCCATTCACGGTAAGAATGGCTTTTCATTTGAGGTTGATAGGAGCAAGATGCGTTTTTCATTGCCAATCCCGCTAGGGCAGTAGTGTTTAGCGGCAAGGGCGTTGCTTCAAAGGCATTGTTTGATGAGGAGCCTTCTTATGTTTTCGACCAATCTTCCATTTTTTCACCAAAGTGCATTCATTAATGGGCAGTGGATTTCTGGCGAGCAAAATGCAAGGCAAAGAGTGACTAACCCGTTTGATGGATCTGTTCTCGGCAGTGTTCCGCAGTTAACTGGCGCTGAAGTACAAAGGGCGATTACGGGGGCAGAAAACGCGCAAGTTGCTTGGCGTAACCAAACGGCAGACACCAAAGCGAAAGTGTTGCGTCGTTGGTACGAGTTGATCGAACAACATCATGAGTCGCTGGCGACCTTGCTAACGCTTGAACAAGGGAAACCACTGACAGAAGCGAAGGGGGAGATTCACTACGCCGCTAGCTTTGTGGAATGGTACGCTGAAGAAGCCAAACGTGCGTATGGTGAGTTGATCCCATCCCACAAGTCTGATGCGAGGATTATGGTTTCGCGTCAGCCTGTTGGCGTTGTTGCAGCGATTACGCCTTGGAATTTTCCCGCAGCGATGATTACCCGTAAATGTGCTCCTGCTTTTGCAGCCGGTTGTGCCGTGGTATTAAAACCAGCACCGGATACGCCATTCACTGCCTTAGCCTTGGCCGATCTCGCACAACAGGCTGGAATTCCTGATGGTTTGTTTCAAGTGGTGACTGGCGATGCGATTGAGGTTGGCCGAGCACTAACGGAAAGTAAAGTGGTGCGCAAACTGTCGTTCACGGGGTCAACCGGTGTCGGCAAACTTTTGATGGCACAATCGGCCAACAGTGTGAAAAAACTATCGCTAGAGCTAGGCGGTAATGCCCCGTTTATTGTGTTTGAGGATGCTGACATTAATGCTGCGATTGACGGTGTGATGGTGGCGAAATTCCGTAATGCAGGGCAAACCTGCGTATGTGCAAACCGGATTTATGTGCATGACGCGGTATACGATCAATTTGCTGCCAAATTGGTGGATCGAGTCCGCAAACTCAAAGTCGGCAACGGTTTGGACGAGGGAGTGAACATTGGCCCGCTGATCAATGATGCCGCCGTAGCTAAAGTCACCGCACATATTGTGGATGCACAAAGTAAGGGGGCAAAAGTGGTGTTTGGGGAGCTTCCTCAAGCCGGAAGCCGTTTGTTTGAGCCTCATGTTCTGACTGAAGTGACAGATGAAATGCAAGTGGCGAGCGAAGAAACTTTCGGACCGTTAGCCGCACTGTTTCGCTTTAGCTCAGAGCAAGAGGTGATTGAACGCGCCAATGCGACCGATTCGGGGTTAGCGGCCTACTGCTATACGCAGTCTTTACGCCGAGCATGGCGTATGAGTGAAGCATTGGAGGCGGGTATTGTGGGGATCAATGAAGGGTTAATCTCCACAACGTTAGCGCCTTTCGGCGGCATCAAGGAGTCTGGCCTTGGCCGAGAAGGGGCAAAGCATGGCCTTGAAGAATACCTTGAAGTGAAATACACCCTTATGGGTGGACTAGCTTAGGCTTAGTCGTTTCGCTGGTTTGCCCATTCAGAGGCAACCATTTCAGCGGGCCATTGGTTTCAAAATCATTGGCTCGCTGACAAGCAAGATAGATCTCACCCACCACAATTACCGCGCCTTCGGAATAAGCTTGATCTTGGTAGTAGCAAACACGCTTGGCGATATCATCACCGACCACCACGGGTAGCGTAGTCGTTGTTGTGGGTGCTGCTTGCAACGCGACACTGTAACTTAATAAGGCAAGAGCCCCGATCGTTTTTAGCATCCAACCTCCAGTCATGATTTAACCAAACTGCCTTTCATAGCGTGGCAACATACTCTCATTACCCAGTAAACCGCCTTGATGCAGATAAAGCAAGCTTCGAGTCGGGTTCTCGACTCGCCAAGGCAATAGCAAGCGCCACATCAGTGGGTCGTACAACAGATCAAATTCGATATGGGTTTGCGCCATTAAATTTTGCCAAATCTGATAGTCTTCCTGATAAAGATGACCAAAGTAATGTTTGGTCGGCGGGTTAAGCAGGGTGGGATGATCGCTCTCATCCAGCATGCAAAACTGCTCTCGCAAATAAGCCTCATCACCCACACAAGGGCAAGTGATGACTTCAACACCATGTGGCTGTAAGTATTTGTGCAAATAGAGCGCCGTTGTTCCTGTGCCCGATGGCAAAGCTACCACCCAATCTTGTTGGGGTTGGTGGCGGATCCATTCGAGCATTTCCATCGCTAATTGTTTGATCCCCGGCTCGGCAAATCGGCTACGAGCTCCTTCTTCAATCACCAAGCAATCCGTATCGGGTTTGCGTTGTTGCTGAATAAAGTCTCGTGGATGCTTAGCCCCTTGTGGGCGCGTTTCAATAATGGTTGCCCCCAGCTCCAATGCACCACGATAGTTGCCGATCGGATAACTTTTCAACCAAGCGGGAATATGGTCAACATAAAACTCTAAGCGCCAACCACGAAGTTTGGCCAGAGCGGCAAAAGAGTAAAGCGAGTTGGCTTGTGCTGAACCGTAGCTGACTAACGTGGTGATATCAGGAAAATCCCCTTCCAACAGTGCCATTAATTTGCGGGCTTTGTTACCACTGAAATGTGGATGAAGTTTGTCATCTCGTTTTAGGTAAAAGGTTTGCCCTTCAAAACGGTGTTCAGTGATGGGAGATTGAGTGATCAGCATAGGTTAGTCGAGCTGTGAATGGGGGCGGCCATTATACGCACATTGTGCTTAACTGCTACTGCTTGAGTAACAAGGTGGGGAATTGAAAAACTGCCAATAAAAAAAACGCCCAAAACAATCTAATTTTGGGCGTACACAAGTATAGGAGTTAATAAAAAGGAAAAAGCAGCGTAATTGGTGACAGTCGGTCGAGAAACAAGTTTGACGGCCAGTAAAACTCTCAAAGCTCTGTCAATCACGTCTATTCAGACTGGGGGTTTAGCAAAGAGTTCCGACATTTCGCAAAAATTTTTAAAAATTTTTTATGGGAGGCTTTTTCATCACTGAGCAAGCACTTAACACCTTCTGGTCTGACCATGGATGGAAAATGTGAAGTTAATCGCTTGTTAATAAAATGTGGCAAGAGTATATTTCAAACAGTTGTTTGATACGAGTGATTGAAATGGCATTACGCAGCAGTACTAAGGAAAAAATACTCGATGTGGCAGAAGGGCTTTTTGCCGAATACGGTTTCAATGATACCTCTTTGCGTACCATCACCAGTAAGGCCGGAGTGAATCTCGCATCGGTTAACTACCATTTTGGCGATAAGAAAACCTTAGTTCGTGCGGTACTCAATCGTTATCTCGAAGCCTTTATGCCCGAGATGAAACATGCATTAGAGCTGCTGAATGAGCGTGAGAATTACGACATGGCCGAGGTGTTTGAAGCTCTGCGAGTTCCACTGCGTTCGCTCAATGACGTTCGTCCTAATGGTACCAGCCGCTTCATGTTATTGATTGGCCGAGGTTATACCGACGTTCAAGGGCATTTACGTTGGTTCATTACCAATCGCTACAACGATGTATTGACCTTATTTACCGATTCTGTGCTTAAGGCGAATCCCAGCTTAACGCGCGAAACCTTGTTTTGGCGGCTGCATTTCACCTTGGGTACGTGCGTCTTTACCATGGCCTCTAGTCAGGCATTGGCTGAGATTGCAGAAAATGCTTTTGGAAGCAAAGTTGATCCGAAATCTGTGGTTGATCAACTGATTCCATACCTCGCGGCCGGTGTGGCGGCGAACTAAACAACCGATTGATAAACATAATAAGATGACATTTCCCTATACCGCTAAAGCGTCAAGTGGAAAGGGATAACCAGTGAACAAAAGGATCTGAATATGAGCTCTCTACGCAGAAAATGGATCAGTGACCCCGCTTTCAAAATGTTTAAAAAAGTGCTTCCTCCTCTGTCACAAACGGAGAAAGAAGCCATGGAAGCGGGCAGTGTATGGTGGGATGGCGAACTGTTCTCTGGTAAGCCTGATTTCACCAAACTACACCATTACCCTAAACCTACTTTGTCAGTTGAAGAGCAAGCCTTCATCAACAATGAGCTGGAAACACTGCTCAGCATGTTGGATGACTACAAAATAGTGAAACAAGATCGCGACCTACCGAAAGAGGTTTGGGATTTTCTACGCAAAGAGCGCTTCTTCTCGCTGATCATTTCCAAAGAATATGGTGGCCGTGAATTTTCTGCGTTAGCCAACTCTACCATCGTGTCACGTATTGCTACACGCAGTATCAGTACGGCGGTAACGGTGATGGTGCCTAACTCATTAGGCCCTGGTGAGCTTTTGTCTCACTACGGAACTCAAGCGCAAAAGGATTACTGGTTGCCACGTTTAGCGGACGGCACCGACATCCCTTGCTTTGCACTGACCGGCCCAGAAGCGGGTTCCGATGCGGGGGGGATTCCTGATCAGGGCGTGGTTTGCTATGGAAAACATGAAGGCAAAGAAGTGTTGGGCATCCGTTTAAGTTGGAACAAACGCTACATCACGCTGGCGCCGGTGGCGACGGTATTGGGTTTAGCATTCAAACTCAATGACCCAGACCATTTGCTTGGCGATAAAGAAGAGATCGGTATTACCTGTGCATTGATTCCCGCTTCCCATGAAGGTGTGGAAATTGGTGAGCGCCACGACCCTCTGGGTTTGGCCTTTATGAACGGGCCAACGCGCGGGCAAGATGTGTTTATTCCTATCGATTGGCTAATCGGTGGAGCGGATTACGCAGGTAAAGGCTGGCGTATGTTGGTGGAGTGCCTCTCCGCTGGGCGTGGTATCTCACTGCCTGCATTAGGTACGGCAATTGGCCACCTGACCGCACGCACTACGGGGGCTTATGGCTATGTGCGTAAACAGTTTGGGATGTCGATTGGTAAATTTGAAGGCGTGGCTGAAGCCATGGGCCGGATTGGTGGTTTAACCTATCTACTTGAAGCGACCCGTACTTTGACGACCACTTCTTTGGATCTCAAAGAAAAACCGGGGATTGTGACGGCGATTGCCAAGTATCACATGACGGAAATTGCGCGCACCATTTTGAATGATGCGATGGATATCCATTCTGGTCGTGCGATCCAAGATGGTCCGATGAACTATCTGGCGACGCACTATCTCGGCGTGCCAGTGGCAATCACTGTAGAAGGGGCGAATATTCTTACGCGTAACCTGATGATCTTCGGTCAAGGGGCGACACGTTGCCATCCTTACGTTCTCAAAGAGATGGAGGCGGCGGCGAACCCAGATCAACATGAAGGCGCAAAAGCATTTGACGATCTGCTGTTCAAACACATTGCTCACGCGACCAAAAATAGCTTTGGTGCTCTGTTTGCTGCATTGACGGGTTCGCGTTTTATTAAAGCCAATATGAGTGGCCCGACTCAAGGCTACTATAAACAAATGACTCGCCTAAGCCGCGCTTTAGCCGTGAGTGCAGATGTGGCTATGCTCACTTTGGGTGGCGAGTTGAAACGTAAAGAGATGATTTCTGCACGCTTAGGGGATGCGTTGAGTTATCTCTATATGGGTTCTGCTGTGCTGAAAAAATACGAAGACGAAGGCCGACATCAAGCGGATCTGGATTACGTACATTATGCAATGCAACACTGTTTGCACCACGCAGCCAAATCGCTCAATCAAGCGTATCGTAACTATCCTGTGACCGGTGTTGGCGCGCTGCTTAAAGGTCTGCTATTCCCGCTGGGTAACCACTTTGCACTTCCCAGTGATGAGTTGGCGGTCAAATTGGCCGAAAGCCTAATGACACCGGGAGCGCATCGTGATCGTTTAACGGCGCTGTGCTACATCGGTAAAGAGGAAGACGACAGCGTTGGCTTGATGGAAAAAGCATTTTTGGCTATGTACAGCGTTAAAGGTCTAGAACGTAAACTGCAACAAGGCGTAAAAGAGGGCAAAGTGGCACGTAAAGGGTTACTGGCCGATCGCTTGGCACAAGCCCAGCAAGCGGGTGTGCTGAGCGCGGATGAAGTGGCATCTATTCTGGCTGCTGAAAAACTGCGTAGCCGTGCGATTCAAGTGGATCACTTCAGCCATGATTTTTCGCAAATCCACACCCATCAAACCACCAAACCTAAACTAAATAGCGTGGCATAACGAGTCACATAGTGTGTCGAGGGCTTCTCATCGAGAAGCCCTCTTTATTTTTTTGGTTGAGCTTTTTGTGAGCATAACCAGAAAAACGCTCGATTGAGTGATCCAACCACTGGTCATTTTCGGCGAAATTGAGAGAAATTAGATGCGATTTGTGTCTGAACCTTTTATCCTAGCGACGATTTTTTAAGGAATTTGAATATGATCATCAAACCTAAAATTCGTGGATTTATCTGTACAACAACGCACCCAGTGGGTTGTGAAGCGAACGTAAAAGAACAAATTGCCTACACAAAAGCGCAAGGTCCAATCAAAAATGCCCCTAAGCGCGTGTTGGTTGTCGGATCGTCTAGCGGCTATGGTCTGTCATCACGCATCGCTGCGGCGTTTGGCGGTGGTGCAGCGACGATCGGCGTATTTTTTGAAAAGCCGGGTACCGACAAAAAGCCGGGTACAGCAGGCTTCTACAATGCGGCGGCATTTGACAAATTGGCTCACGAAGCTGGTTTGTACGCGAAAAGCCTTAATGGCGATGCTTTCTCTCACGAAGCCAAACAAAAAGCGATTGAGCTGATCAAGCAAGACCTTGGTCAAATTGATTTGGTCGTGTACTCACTGGCTTCTCCAGTGCGTAAGATGCCAGAAACGGGTGAGTTAGTACGTTCAGCACTCAAGCCAATTGGTGAAACTTACACATCAACAGCGGTCGATACCAACAAAGATGTGATCATCGAAGCTAGTGTTGAACCCGCCACGGAACAAGAAATTGCTGACACTATCACTGTAATGGGTGGTCAGGATTGGGAACTGTGGATTCAAGCACTTGAAGAAGCGGGTGTACTCGCAGAAGGTTGTAAAACCGTAGCGTACAGCTACATTGGTACCGAATTGACATGGCCAATCTACTGGGACGGTGCTTTAGGCCGTGCCAAGATGGACTTAGATCGCGCCGCAACTGCGTTGAATGAAAAGCTGTCAGCTAAAGGCGGAACGGCCAACGTTGCAGTACTGAAATCGGTAGTGACGCAAGCAAGCTCTGCCATTCCGGTGATGCCACTCTATATCGCCATGGTCTTCAAGAAAATGCGCGAAGAGGGTGTACATGAAGGCTGTATGGAACAGATCTACCGCATGTTCAGCCAACGTCTGTACAAAGAAGATGGTTCAGCACCTGAAGTGGATGACCACAACCGTCTGCGTTTGGATGACCTAGAACTGCGTGATGATATTCAGCAACACTGCCGTGACCTGTGGCCACAAATTACCACAGAGAACCTGCGTGAGCTGACAGATTACGACATGTACAAAGAAGAGTTCATTAAGCTGTTTGGCTTTGGCATTGACGGCATTGATTACGATGCAGATGTGAATCCAGAAGTCGAATTTGCTGTGATTGATATCTAATTCAGACTTGAACTGGATTTTAAAAGGCGCGGTATAGCGCCTTTTTTACGCTTTAAATTTTGAGCGTAAACTCTTACGTGAAGCCAGTATTGAGTTAAAGAGTCGATATTGCGCTTTCTTTAGGGCAACAAAAAGCGGAGCCTAAACTCCGCTTTTTGTTTTGTGTTCGACAATCAGAAATTAACGAGCACGGAAGACGATGCGACCTTTAGACAAATCGTAAGGAGTCATCTCAACAGTGACTTTGTCACCGGTTAGAATGCGGATGTAGTTTTTACGCATTTTTCCAGAGATGTGAGCTGTCACCACGTGACCATTTTCAAGCTCTACACGGAACATTGTGTTAGGAAGAGTATCAAGGACAGTGCCTTGCATCTCAATTACGTCTTCTTTAGCCATTTAATCCTCTTTAGAAATTTGGCGATCTTTAACGGCGCGGATTCTGCCATTAAACGTTCAATATGGGAAGTTGCGGCGTATTCTACCCTTGCCAACGTTGATTTACTAGCCTTTGATGCGGATTGAACCGGACTTTATAGTTCATTGCTGGACATTCATCGATTTGATATCCCAAATAAAGCCACTGCTTTTTGGTTTGTTGGCAGTAATTCAGCTGACAAAGCACCGCGAGAGTGCCTAAAGAGAGCGTAATGTCAGGGTCATAGAAGGTGTAAAACGCACTCGCACTGTTAGGAAGCAAATCGGTAACCGCAATGGCAACCAACTTTTCGCCTTCATAAAGATGCAAATATTGGGTATTGAGCCATTTTGCTTGAGCAAATTTGGCAAATTCCATTTTATTGGGTGGATACATCGAGCCATGACGATGGCGCGCAAAAATATAACGCGCGTAAAGCTGATACCAATTTTCATCCATCTCTGGTTTCAGTTGCCAATGGAAATGACTGCTCAACAGTTTGAGTAAACGCTTTTGGCTTTTGCTCGGGGTAAAGTCAGGGACAGGAATGCGCAGCGCTTGGCAGGCTTGGCAGTGGTCACAATGGGGCTTATAAATCGTGTCGCCACTGCGTCGAAAACCATTGGCCATTAAGACTTCATAGGTGTCGGGCGTTTGCATCTGTGGGTCGATAGCCACAGCGACCCGTTCCATCCTATCCACCAAGTAGCTACAAGGATGGTTGTTGGTTAATCCAATACGAATTTGCTGAATGTCTGAGCTCATGCATCAATCCTCGAAGGCACTGGCGAAGTCGGTGTGGCGAGCCACTGAGGTTCAAAACAGCCACTAAGCACCGCTTTCTCCTTAAAAGATAGCAATGATTGGATAAATTGTTCACGGCTGAGCGTGGTGGCACCCAAAGATTTGAGATGAGGGTTCATGACTTGGCAATCAATCAACTGTCCTTGATGTCGCGAAAAATGGTCACAAAAATACCAGAGAGCAATCTTTGAAGCGTTGGTTGCGAGGCTAAACATCGATTCACCACAAAACAGTTGGCCGACCGAAATACCATAAAGTCCACCCACCAGTTGTTCGTTTTGCCACACTTCTACCGAATGGCAAAGGCCTTGCTTCGCGAGTTCCCCATAAGCATGGCGCATTTGGCTATTTAACCAACGTTGATCGGCTGGTCGAGTTAATGCACACAATTCAATAACGTTCGAAGTCGCAAGGTTCAAGCTAATCCGGTATTGGTGCTGGCGCTGGAATTTTCTGACACTTTTTGCTGGCTGAAACTGGGCTGGATCAAACACGGCTCGTGGGGAGGGGCTCCACCATAGAATCGGGTCATTCGGGCCATACCAAGGAAAAATCCCGCTCTGGTAAGCCATCCAAATTCGCGCAGGGCTGAGATCACCGCCAAAGGCTAATAGGCCGTTAGGTTCTTCTAACGCCGTAAATGGAGAAGGGAAGGAGAGATCTTCCTGTTCTAACTCAGTGAGATAAATCGCCATCGTATTGGTTTACCTTGCAAGTTCTTGCGATCAATTGCAGAAGTGAGTGGGCTGGCAGCCCTATCACTGACCTGTCATTAGAGGTCGTGAGCGGCGATCTTAGTGATTTTATATGCATTTGCCAATCTTACTGTCTATAGAAAAACGTGGGGGAGGCCGAAATGCATAAATAGAAATAAAAATTCATTGTGAGCAAGATTAAGGCTAGCGATCGTGATTGAATTTGGTTAGTCTGCGGATACGAAGAATTTTCGTCGCGACCCCATAACCACAAGGACTTTCAGCGGCGCAAGGAAACACAACATTCAATGGAAAGCTTAACTCTACAACCGATAAATCTCATCTCAGGGGAAGTGAATCTTCCCGGTTCTAAAAGTGTTTCAAACCGCGCATTACTGCTAGCGGCTTTGGCTTCCGGAAAGACTCGTCTGACCAACTTGCTTGATAGCGACGACATTCGCCATATGCTCAACGCATTAACAAAGCTTGGCGTGAAATATCAACTCTCGGCAGACAAAACCACGTGTGAAGTGGAAGGTCTTGGCCAAGCTTTTCATACCACGCAACCGTTAGAGCTGTTTTTAGGTAATGCAGGTACGGCTATGCGTCCTTTGGCCGCTGCATTGTGTCTTGGACAAGGTGACTATGTACTGACGGGCGAACCGCGTATGAAAGAGCGCCCAATAGGTCACCTCGTGGATGCACTGCGTCAAGCTGGGGCGCAAATTGAGTATCTGGAGCAGGAAAATTTCCCGCCGCTGCGTATTCAAGGCACTGGGTTGCAAGCGGGTACCGTGACTATCGATGGTTCAATCTCTAGCCAGTTTTTGACTGCTTTTTTAATGTCAGCACCACTTGCTCAAGGGAAAGTGACCATCAAAATCGTGGGTGAATTGGTCTCTAAGCCGTACATCGATATTACGCTACACATCATGGAACAGTTTGGTGTTCAGGTGATCAACCACGATTACCAAGAGTTTGTGATCCCAGCCGGCCAATCTTATGTCTCCCCCGGAAACTTCTTAGTCGAAGGTGATGCATCATCTGCTTCGTATTTTCTGGCCGCTGCCGCGATCAAGGGCGGTGAAGTAAAAGTGACAGGCATTGGTAAAAACAGCATTCAAGGTGACATTCAGTTTGCGGATGCTTTGGAGAAAATGGGCGCGCAGATTGAGTGGGGGGATGATTACGTCATTGCTCGCCGCGGTGAACTGAATGCAGTGGATCTCGATTTTAACCATATTCCAGATGCGGCAATGACGATTGCGACTACGGCACTGTTTGCCAAAGGTACTACGGCGATTCGTAACGTTTACAACTGGCGTGTGAAAGAGACCGATCGTTTGGCGGCGATGGCTACTGAATTACGCAAAGTTGGCGCAACGGTTGAAGAAGGCGAAGATTTCATTGTGATCACTCCTCCTGCGCAACTCACGCATGCTGCGATCGATACGTATGATGATCACCGTATGGCGATGTGTTTCTCTTTGGTGGCTTTAAGTGATACACCAGTGACGATTAACGATCCGAAATGTACCTCTAAAACCTTCCCAGATTACTTTGATAAGTTGGCTCAGTTAAGCCACTAATTTTGTGTGGTAAATGTTAAAGAGCTCTTACGCTAACTAATTGAAATAAAAGCCTCATTACGAGGCTTTTATTATTTTTGCACGGTAAACTCAGGGGATAGCTGGTGGGCTAAGTATTTAAACATATTGAATACTGCGGTGGTTTTTTCCGTAGGCAGGCCTTGTTCTGTTAGGAAATATTCACCTTTGAAGACCAACACACCCTCTTTCTCTTCCACATGGGTAGCGCGCATGCCTTCAAGGTAGCTCTCATGGTCTTGAATTATCTGGTTTGCGATCAGTAATAGGTCGAATTCGCTGATAGGGGTTTTATGGTTCATAGGTATAACTCCTTACTTTCTGAAGCGGATAGTATAAGTGTGTAATCGGTTATAGCCTTGACAGAACGCAGAAAAAAGACGATTTATTCTGTTAATGAATTTGTGAGTTATTGCATATTTCGTTGTTTTGGGGTCGCGGTGTGGCGCGCTTCACTTTAGTATGAGCGCGTTTTTGACAGCAGGACAACATTTCGTCGATTTGTCGAGCAAATAAAAAGCTTTTATAAAAAACAAGTTGATCTTCTTGTTATCTGGCTCGATAGTAAAAAAAGAATTACATTTTAGAACGTCATGCGATTTAGAAATCGCCAAATGATGAAGGACACTTGAGTCAATATGGGTAAACCACTCGTTATCGTCGAGTCGCCAGCCAAGGCCAAAACTATCAATAAGTACCTTGGTAAAGACTTTATCGTGAAATCCAGTGTGGGACACGTGCGTGATCTGCCTACGGCAGGACAAACCACCACACCAACCGGTAAAGCGGCCGCTGCGTCGACTAAAAAGCTATCTATCGCTGATAAAGAGCAGCAAAAGCGTGAAAAAGAACGCTCAGCACTGATCAAAAAGATGGGTGTCGATCCATATCATGGTTGGGAAGCGAATTATCAAATTCTGCCTGGTAAAGAAAAAGTGGTAGCGGAGCTACAAAAGCTTGCGAAAGACGCCGACAGCGTTTATCTCGCAACCGACTTGGACCGCGAGGGAGAAGCCATCGCTTGGCACCTTCGTGAGATCATCGGTGGCGATGAAAAGCGATACAAACGAGTAGTATTTAACGAGATCACCAAGAACGCGATTCAGCAGGCTTTCCAACAACCTGGTGAGCTGAATATGGATGGCGTTAACGCTCAGCAAGCGCGCCGTTTCATGGATCGCGTGGTTGGCTTCATGGTCTCTCCATTGCTATGGAAAAAAGTAGCACGCGGCCTCTCAGCAGGGCGTGTACAGTCTGTTGCTGTAAAACTCTTGGTTGAGCGTGAACGTGAAATTAAAGCGTTTGTGCCGGAAGAGTTTTGGGATATCAATGCGGATACGTTGACCGCGGATAAGCAAGATTTCCGCTTGCTGGTGGCCCAAAAAGACGGTTTAGCGTTCAAACCTGTGAACGAAACGGAAGCTTTGGCTGCGGTTTCTGCGCTGAATAATGCGCAGTACGAAGTGTGCAAACGTGAAGACAAACCAACGAGTAGCAAACCGAGTGCACCATTCATTACGTCAACCTTGCAGCAAGCGGCAAGTACCCGCTTAGGCTACGGGGTGAAAAAGACCATGATGCTCGCTCAACGTCTGTATGAAGCGGGTTACATCACCTATATGCGTACTGACTCGACCAACTTGAGTGCAGAAGCAGTCGAAAATGTGCGTGGCTACATCACTAAGCATTATGGTGAGGCTTATTTACCAAGTCAGCCGAATGTTTATGGCAGTAAACAAAACGCACAAGAAGCGCACGAAGCGATTCGCCCTTCTGATGTCACCGTGACAACGGATGATCTGGAAGGTATGGAAGCGGACGCGCATAAGCTGTACGCACTGATCTGGAATCAATTTGTCGCGTGTCAAATGACGCCAGCGCAATATGATTCAACCACCGTCAGTGTGAAAGCGGCTGAGTTTACTCTGAAAGCGAAAGGTCGAATCCTTAAGTTTGATGGTTGGACGCGCGTACAGCGTCCGCTGGGTAAAAATGAAGATCAGATCTTGCCTCCGGTGAAAGTCGGTGACAGCCTAAAGTTAGTCAGTCTAGATCCGAAACAACACTTCACTAAGCCGCCAGCACGCTTTACAGAAGCGGCGTTGGTTAAAGAGCTTGAGAAACGAGGTATTGGCCGCCCATCAACCTACGCTTCGATCATTTCGACGATTCAAGACCGTGGTTATGTGAAAGTTGACCAGCGTCGATTCTTCGCAGAAAAGATGGGTGAAATTGTCACCGATCGTCTGGATGAAAACTTTGACGATCTGATGAACTACGATTTCACTGCGCGTATGGAAGAAAAACTCGACCAAATCGCGGAAGGTGAAGTGAATTGGACGGCAGTGTTGGATGAGTTCTTCGCTGATTTCAGTCGTGATCTCGAAACCGCAGAGCAAGATGAAAGTGTTGGCGGCATGAAGCCTAACCACATTGTGATGACAAACATCTTGTGTCCAACGTGTTCGCGCCCGATGGGGATTCGTACCGCTTCGACTGGCGTGTTCTTAGGTTGCTCTGGCTATGCTTTGCCGCCGAAAGAGCGCTGCAAAACCACCATCAACCTAGGTGATGAAGAAGGCGTGATCAACGTTCTCGAAGAGGATGTAGAAACCGCCGCGCTGCGTGCCAAAAAACGTTGTCCAATTTGTGAAACGGCGATGGATGCCTATTTGATTGATGATAAGCGTAAGCTGCATGTTTGTGGTAATAACCCGAACTGTGAAGGCTTCATCGTTGAACAAGGCGAATTCAAAGTGAAAGGCTACGAAGGGCCAATGGTTGAGTGTGACAAATGTGGCTCAGACATGGTGCTGAAAAATGGCCGCTTTGGTAAGTACATGGGTTGTACCAATGACACCTGTAAAAACACCCGTAAGATTCTGAAAAACGGTGAAGTTGCACCACCGAAAGAAGAGCCTGTGCATTTCCCTGAATTGCCATGTGAAAATTCGGATGCGTATTTTGTGCTGCGTGATGGTGCGTCAGGCTTATTCTTGGCTGCAAGCAACTTCCCTAAATCTCGTGAAACTCGTGCTCCGTTAGTGGAAGAGTTGAAGCGTTTTGCAGAGCGCTTACCTGAAAAATACCAATATCTGACGTCGGCTCCGGCGCAGGATCCGGATGGTTTACCGGCTGTAGTGCGTTTCTCTCGTAAGGAGAAAGAGCATTACGTTCGTACCGAGACGGATGGTAAGCCATCAGGTTGGATGGCGATCTTCCAAGATGGGCAATGGTTGGTGACGGATAAGCGTAAAAACGCGAAATAGTTTCTCGCCGTCATTTCCTCGCTATAACAAGGCAGCCTCGTGCTGCCTTGTCTTATTTCTGCATGACGCTTTGCGAAGCGATTCTGAGAAACTTCACACGCTATTGATGCCTTTCACAATCAATTTACCAGAGTGTGACTCAAGAGAGAGTCTTCACCTCTCTTCCTCCTTACTATGAGATTAACCACTCAATCTGAGCTTCCTTAGCCGGATCCGGAGTTACCTCCTCGCAAATCGTTGCACTCCGATCCAAATGCTCTTTCTCAGTCCGATTTTTATCCTCTACTCATTCTTTCCAGTGTATTGGGCGAATTATTTCGCTAAGCCATTTCTATCAATCAGGAGGTGAACCCACTTCAGTAATTCAAGATTGCGTTATTTTTTACTGTTAGGTTTATGTAATTGAACCACCAACAGAGTGTGAGTTGGAATAAGTCTTTTCCATCATTCACCTTTTGACCACGGAGATTTCAAGAAATTGATTGGTATTCTGCTGCGGATTCGATAACGTATAGCCAACCGATTGCATTGTTTATTCAGCACATTTGTGCTGGCTGTCGTACAAATTTGCCATCGGTAAGCATGGAGCACCGCACCATATAGCCCCCAAAGCAAAACCTATTTCGTGGTTCGGTAAATATTATAAAAGAATGGAGAACAACACATGGCTGGAGTATTAGGCATGATTTTGGCGGGTGGCGAGGGGTCACGGTTGAAACCGTTGACAGAAACCCGTACCAAGCCGGCAGTTCCTTTTGGCGGAAGCTACCGCCTAATCGACTTTGCACTCAATAACTTTGTTAACGCCGATTTGATGCGTATCTACGTATTGACGCAATTCAAATCACAGTCTTTGTATCTACACATGAAAAAGGGCTGGAATCTGTCGGGGATCACAGATCGCTTTATCGACATTATTCCTGCGCAAATGCGTGATGGAAAACGTTGGTATGAAGGCACTGCTGATGCGATTTATCAAAACTTACGTTTTGTGGAAATTGTTGCCCCAGATCAAGTCTGCATTTTTGGCTCAGACCATATCTACAAGATGGATATTCGCCAAATGCTCGATTTCCATCGTCGCATGGAAGCGGAACTGACGGTTTCTGCACTGCGTATGCCGATCAGCCAAGCTTCACAATTTGGTGTCATTGAAGTTGATGAACACGGCAAAATGATAGGGTTTGAAGAGAAACCAAGCCATCCTAAGTCGATCCCCGGTGAACCTGAATGGGCGCTAGTATCGATGGGTAACTACATTTTTGATGCAGAAACGTTGAGCAAAGAACTGCGTGAAGATGCGGAAAATACTGAATCTAGCCATGACTTTGGCAAAGACATTATTCCGAAAATGTTCCCGCGCGGTAAAGTGTACGTGTATGACTTCACGACCAACAAAATCAAAGGCGAGAAAGAGTCTACCTATTGGCGTGATGTGGGTACTATCGAGTCCTATTGGTCTGCTCATATGGATCTGCTCGATAAAGAACCGCCATTTTCTTTGTATAACCGTAGCTGGCCGCTACACACCTATTACCCACCTTTGCCACCCGCAACGTTTGTGGATGTGAAGGATAAAAAAGTCAAAGTGACAGACAGTTTGATCTCTGGGGGAAGTTATATTCAAGGATCAACCATTTACAAGTCGGTACTGGGCTTCCGCAGTAACATTGCTGCTGGCTCTTTTATCAGTGAATCTGTTATCTTGGGCGACGTAAAAATTGGTGCTGGGTGCACAATTAAGCGCGCAATTATCGATAAAGATGTTGAAATTGCGGCAGGCACTATCATTGGTGAAGATCTGGAAATGGACAGAAAACGTTTCCACGTTTCCGATGAAGGCATTGTGGTCATCGCAAAAGGTTCAAAGGTAGGATTCTAGAATGGAACAACTCAACGTTTGGTTTACCGTGTCGGAAGTGCAGGGGCTGGTAAAAAGTGGTGGCTTAGCTGATGTAGCAAAAGCCCTACCACAGGCGTTGAAAGCGTTGCATCAGCAGGTAGCGATTGCGCTGCCTGCTTATCGTTCAGTTCCGGGTAGAGAAGAGGCAGAGCTAGTTCTAGAAACCGAGCTTACTCACTGGCCGCACACTCATTATCGAGTGCTTAAACGCGAGTTAGAAGGGATCCCAGTCTATTTAATTGACTGCCCAGCCTATTTTGATCGCCCGGCTCTGTATGCCGAGAATAACCAAGCGTATGCCGATAACGGTGAACGATTTGGTTTTTTCTCCGCAGCGTGTTTGGACGTACTCCCTAAATTGGGGATTCAACCGGATATTATTCACGCCAATGATTGGCATACCGGTTTGGTTCCTTTTCTGCTGAAAACGCGTTACCGCTATGACAGTTTTTTTGAACAAGTCAAAAGCGTGCTCACGGTGCATAACGCCATTTTCAAAGGGATTTTTTCTTACCACCAATTGGAAGTGATTCCTGAGCTTAATTTATCGGGTATGGAATTTCTGCAATATGGCCATGACCATGTCAGCATGTTGCGAGCAGGAATTGCCTTTGCCGATAAAATTAACGCAGTGAGCCCAAATTATGCTTCTGAGCTTTTAACGCCGCTCGGCGCGCATGGTTTAGTCGATGATTTTGTTCGTCGCGCAAGGGATTTGCACGGTATTGTGAATGGCTGTGATTACAGTGAATGGAATCCACAAACCGATCACTATTTGCCAACCACTTACAATGATGAACCACAATCGATGCGCAAGGGTAAAGCCTTGTGTAAAACCGCATTGCAAGAAGAGTTACATTTGCCTGTTGCCAATGTTCCTATGTTTGGCATGGTATGTCGTTTAACACACCAAAAAGGCTTTCATTACCTGTTGCCTATTTTGGAGCAGTTCTTACGTAATGATGTCCAGGTGGTGATTGTCGGGACGGGTGAGCCAGAGGTCGCAGCGCGACTGAATAAAATTGCTCACTCTCATCGCAATAAGTTTGCTTTTGTCGAGACCTACAGTGAGCGTTTAGCCCACTGGGTTGAAGCGGGATCTGACTTCTTCTTAATGCCTTCCGAGTTTGAGGCATGTGGGTTGAACCAGATCTACAGCATGGCTTATGGCACGTTACCTATCGTAAGGGAAGTTGGCGGGTTGAAAGACACGGTGAACGATTACGATAAGTTTCCTGAGCGTGCAACGGGTTTTGGTTATCAAGAACCCACACCTGAAGCGTTACTGATCACCATGCAGCGTGCCTTGCTGTTTTATCTCCAACAACCTGAGGACATGCTCAAAGTACAGCAACGTGCGATGCAGCAAAACTTCAGTTGGGAAGAGTCAGCACAGGAATACATGAAAATGTATCGTTTGGCGCGATTTGGTTAGAAGTAAATTTTAAAGCTAAGGCACCTTTGGGTGCCTTTATTTTCTGCTCGGTTCAACAGTTTCTTACAACTGAAGTGATTTTCCACACACGGTTTATGGTAGTCTTGGCCTGCGTAATAACGAGGTGCCAATGTCTGCGATTGCTGAAAACGTTCTGTTTCATAAAACCTACCTTCATCCTACCAGTCACGAATGGGTGGTTTTCGTGCATGGTGCTGGAGGCAGCTCCTCAATTTGGTTTAAGCAGATCAAAGCCTATCGTCAGCATTTTAACTTGTTACTCATCGATTTGCGTGGGCATGGTAAATCAAACCAATTGCTCAGAGATTGGATAGCCAATCGCTATACTTTCAAAACGGTCACCCTTGATGTGCTTAAAGTGTTGGATCATCTGAAAATTCAGTCAGCCCATTTTGTGGGCATGTCCCTTGGTACGATCATAGTGCGTAACCTTGCCGAGCTGGCAACGCACCGAGTTAGTTCCATGGTGCTTGGGGGGGCGGTAACGCGGCTCAATGCTCGCTCACAACTGTTGGTCAGGCTAGGGCATTTAAGCAAACATCTCATCCCTTATATGTGGCTGTATCGCTTATTTGCTTACATTGTGATGCCGCAGCGCAGCCAAAAAGAATCACGCCATCTCTTTATCCGTGAAGCTCAAAAGCTGTGTCAGAAAGAATTTAAACGTTGGTTTACATTAACGGCTGAAGTCAATCCCATGATGCGCTACTTCCGTGATCGTGAATTACCGATCCCCACTTTATATTTGATGGGGGAGAAGGATTACATGTTTATCCACCCGGTGAAGGAGATGGTGGCGCTGCATGCGCAAAGTGAACTGTATGAGATCCCCAATTGTGGACATGTATGTAATGTGGAACAGCCTGAACTGTTTAACCAGCGTTCGATAGAATTTATTCAGCGCCAGATCCGTTAACGCCGTCACTCATTATTTTGGGCAAACCCACACTGCCAACAAACGCTAAATTGTCCCTCATGGCTTTCGCCGCATTGAGGGCATAACCAGTGAGACTGCTTTGGTGGATTAAGAAACTCAGCGATGATTTGCTCGGCAGCGGTTTTCTGCTGAGGTTTCTTTAGCCAAAGTGATGGCGCGCTGCTGGAATCCATCGGGAGCTCCCCACGCAGCGCAAAGAGCATCTCTCCACGCAATTCACACAAAATCCCTTGTTGATGCAACAACTGCATCAAGATATGAGCCTCTAAAGGATGATTTGCAGTATAAATTTTCATCATGGTTGATGGGGTTTAAAAGCCTATTTTATAGGGGATGATATTGGCCGGCGTTGAACTTTATTCATTAACCATTTCACCACCACGGGGAATACACCTAGCAGCACAAAAGAGGCGAGCACTGGCGCAGAAACGATCTGACTCAAGCTAGAGATGTCAGCCAGTTGAGTACCTGCATTGAGATAAACCGCGGTGCCAGGCAGCATGCCTAATTGGCTGACCCAGTAGTAACGCCAAATGGAAATTGGCGTGAGCCCCATGACTAAGTTAATCAAAAAGAAGGGAAAAATGGGAATTAAGCGTAGCGAGAGCAGATAAAAAGCCCCATCCCGTTCGACACCTTGGTTAATGGTTAACAGCTTATCGGCAAATTTAGCTTGAACCCAATCGCGCAATAAAAAGCGGCTGCTGAGAAAGGCAAGTGTTGCACCAATCGTACTTGCAAAAGAGGCGAGCAGCAGACTGAGCCAAAACCCAAACAGTGCGGCACCCAATAGGGTGACGACAGTGGCACCGGGGACCGAAAAGGCTGTCAGTAGGACATACAATACAAAATAGATAAATGCGGCTTGCACAAGATGTGCATCAATGTAGTTTGCCAACTCGGCTTGCTTGGCTTTGGCGACATCTAACGTGAGATAGTGGCTAAATTGTGTCACCAAGATCGCCGTTATCGCGATCAAAATAAGGGCAATGATGAGCTTTTTGTTCATGAGCGGTACCTAGTCAGCACTTTGATATTGAAGCTTTTGATGGTGATAAATGGAATACCTTATCCCTTAGTCATGAAAGCGATTGCCTCAAGACTTGGGTATAAGTATATCTACTCAAAATAAATTCGCCCGATTGGTGTGAACAAGGGCTATGAAGTAGAAGACAGGGGATGCAGCGTATTTCTTTCAAAAAAATAACGCGCCCGAGTGGACGCGTTATCAGATTTTACTCAAGGTATTCATACAAACTCGGCGAGGAAAGACAGACTCAAAACGAGAAATCAAAGGTGTCTTAGTAGTTCGTCACGACGATTTTGTGGGATCACTGACCAATGTTTACCTTCGATTGCTCCCTCTAAAGCCCATAACAGCTCAAGGCTAACCTCTGCCGAATGGGTACGTTGAATGGCTTTATATGCTTCAACAGAACCGAAAGAGTGCAAAGACTCGACGCTTTCGATACCGGCTTTCTTGAGCATTCTTTCCGTTGCTAAACGCAAGTTGGGAAGATCTTTCAAACGGTCAGGCTTTGCTTGTGCTTGTGTTTCACGTTCGGTCTTAGCGACCTCAAGCGCAATACGAGCTTCACTTAAGATAGAGGCTGGATTACTCCAACAATCATCAGGTAGAGCGTAGTACTTAGTCACGACAGGAAAGCCACGTTTTTTATAAACATAAGGTTCATAACCTTGCTGTTTGAACTTTTCGATTGTGGCATCGTCTGCACGGATGTGCAGCGTATCGTTAACCACAAGCGCAAACATAGTTTCGTCGACGAAAATACCAAAGCCACCAAACATTGAACGAGATTTCACACGTCCTAGCTGCTCAAAGAGCCGCATTGAATCTTTTAATACTGGTTTATCCATGCTGTTAGTCTCGGAGTATTGTTACATACGCCACCAAATCAGGTCCGAGAAAATTAGCAAAATCATGCAACTGCCGTGTCAATGATGAGTCAACATAGTGTATGCATTTTTGCCATCGGTAACCCCGCTACCTACCTATGTTCTGGTTTAGGCCGGAGGCTTTGCGTCCCACTCTTTCGAATGGTTTGCCCTGTGCGTGACATTTTTCCTGATAAAAAATAACCAAACTTGGGTCATTCTCACATACTGATATTTCAATTGTGAGAATGAGCCATGTTAATAATACTCGCTCTACATTAGTTTTGTCATATTTATGTGACAAGCTTTCAAATATAGGCTCTGTGAATTGTCAAGAAAGTTAGGATTTTGTCAAGTCTTTCACAGTGTCGCGTTCGACGATCTCAGGATGCATCTCGAAAATTCGGCGCTCGTGTTCTTTATCTTTAATACGCTCTAAAAGAATTTCGAACGCATTTTTACCCACACGACGCTTAGGTTGGTGCACGGTGGTCAGTGGTGGAGAGAAGTATTCGGCCAGTTCGATATTATCGTAACCAATCACGGATATTTCTTCAGGAACACGAATTCCTTTTTGTTGCAAACGGCTCATAAGACCTAATGCCATGGTGTCGTTGAAGCAGAATACGGCAGTTGGACGCTTATCCATAGCAATGATTTTGTCGGCAGCAAGGACTGCGGTATCACACTCAAAATTACCTTCTAGAATCCAATCTTCATTCACGGGTAAGTGCGCTTCAGCCATCGCTCGGCGGAAACCTTGAATACGCTCTTGGCAAGCGGCTTTGACAAAATGACCACTTAAACAGGCAATGTCTGTGTGTCCACGATCCGTCAGATATTTGGTCGCGAGATAGCCACCTTCCTCTGAGTTATCGATGATTTTATCAGCGTGCGACGTTTCTGGACCCCAATCCATGATCACTTTTGGAATGTCTTTGTGAGCGTCGAGCATTTCCTGCAGCTCTTGAGTCAGGTCTGAACACATGACTAAAATGCCATCCACACGTTTTTCGGCCAGCATGCGAATGTAATCACGTTGTTTTTCATAGATGCCGCCCGTGTTACACAGAATCAAGGTGTAGCCTTGACGGTAACAGTAGCTTTCCACACCATCGATCACTTCAGAGAAAAACAGGTTTGTTGATTGAGTCACTAGCATGCCAATAGTGCGTGTAGTGTTGCACTTCAAACTACGTGCGACCGCACTCGGTGCATAGTTGAGTTGCTTAACCGCTTCCATCACTTTCTCTTGGGTGGTTTCTGCCACAAAGCGAGTTTTGTTGATAACGTGAGAAACGGTAGTGGTAGACACGCCAGCAAGGCGCGCTACATCTTTAATCGTAGCCATAGAGTGTTCCTGTCGATGACTGCTGATGCCAGCGAATGTTATTGGTTAATTAAATCAGCAGAAGTAAGGCGAGACTGAGCGAATCTTCACACTCTGTGCGGCGAGGAACCACATATACCGTACGTAAAGCGCTTCAATCATTATGCCTAAAGTAATAAAAATACAAAAACCGCCAAGAAACAGCGGTTTACATTTTTATTCGTTTTTATCGTTTGCGGGTGGATTTTAGACTGCAAATGTATCCACCGCAACGAAATTCATTCATCAAACTTTAAGTTCTTTCACAATTGATTTGTTTATGCCCCTGACTTTTTGCAACAGCAAAGTGGGCAGCTTAAAAATCGCTACGTTGTGATTAAAGACTCTGGCGAAGCTCATCAATGTAACGTTGATCTTGTTGTAAAAAAGCCAACGTTAGTCGAGCCGCCGCCGAGTAGAAACCAAATGCGTCAAACTGTGTACAACGTTCAACAAAAACGGATAACCAACTCAATAAGTGTTGAGCAATAAAATCAGATTGTGCTTTGAGAGCGGAGTTAACGTCAGAGCCTTCTTGATTCGGGTTATTGCTGATAACAAGATGCGCAAGAAAGTCGAGTTGAATCGCGAGATGGTCGGCGGGCTCATTAAGGTTCGGATCCACATTCACGTTATAGTGGCTCAGTAACTCACGCATGAGTTGTGCCGGTTTGCCATTGAGTAACCCTTTGTCAGTGTAGACAGAGGCATAGGGTAGCGCTGAGTCACGATCGGACTTTAAAAATAGATCACAAAAATCAGCGGCAAGTTCCAGTTGTGCATCTTGACGATCTTGCAAGCGATTGAGTGCATCAATCAAATGTTTCACTTCCGTCGCTAAGCTTTCTTCATCGGCTAGTCCGGTTAAGAAAGTACGGATTTCAGCTGAGTGATAGTGTGCGATATCTTGTTCAGTCAGCTCTTTAAAAAAGAGACTCGACAGCCACCAGTAAATTTCTGCGCGTTTTTCATTGAGGATATTCAGTTCTTGGATCATGTTTGCACTCCCAATCGATTGACGCTTAGTCTAAACCATAAAAATGAACAGCTATCATGCAAGATATGACAAGTTGTGAAAAGAAAAGAACACGTTGTTAATCTGTTAAATAAAGCTTGCGTTGCATCAAGGAAAAGTGGGGTTTCTCACGATATTCCTCGAATTATTAACAAATGTGAATAGAATGAGTGAGCGATAAATCCCGTTATTTAAAATGGTGCACTATGAGTTATCACGTACTTGTGGTTGAAGATGACCTCGTCACCCGTAGTAAGTTAAGCGGTTACTTTCAAAATGAAGGTTACCAAGTAACAGAAGCGGAAAGTGGCGCACAAATGAGAGAAGCACTTGAGCTCAATGACATTGATTTAGTCTTGCTAGACATTAACTTGCCTGGTGAAGATGGATTGCTATTGACGCGAGAGCTGCGTGGCCAGTCGGAGATTGGCATTATTTTAGTGACAGGACGCACAGACAGTATCGATAAAATTGTTGGCCTTGAAATGGGTGCTGACGATTATGTGACTAAACCTGTCGATTTACGTGAGCTACAAGTTCGAGTGAAAAACTTGTTGTGGCGTATTTCGTTGGCTCGCCGCGATAAATACAGTGAGAAGACAGACGATACGTTGGTTTACTTTGGCGAGTGGACATTCGATATACAGCGTCGTGCTTTGAGCCGTAATGGTGAGCCGGTTAAACTCACCAAAGCAGAATACGAGTTGTTGGTTGCACTTTCCTCTTATCCTAATCAAGTGCTGAGCCGTGAGCGCATTTTGAATATGATCAGCCATCGTGTGGATGCGCCAAATGATCGTACTATTGATGTGTTGATTCGACGTATGCGCGCCAAGATGGAAATGGATCCGAAGAACCCGCAAATTTTTGTCACAGTTCACGGTGAAGGGTACATGTTCGCAGGGGATTAAGCTCGTTTGAACTCAATTTGCATACATACTGCTTATCATCAACAAAGAAAAACCGGCGTATTTGCCGGTTTTTTACATTTTTAACAACTTGGCGGAGGGGAAACGATTAGGGCGTTGTCGGAGCTTCTTCTACGACAGAGGGCGTTCCTACCTGTTCACTGCCATCTCCGGCAACGGTATCACGCAGTTTTTGCCACAATAAGCCTAAGGTTTCGTACCAATACTGTTCGGTTTGCTCAAGATAGCGTGATTTAGGAATGTATTTATCCCAAGGCTGAACAATATTGAGATGACCTAAGTAGTTAGTCGGTGCTGGTATTGGCGTTAAACCTGCCGATTCAAATTCGCGCATCGCACGCTTCATATGGCTTGCTGAGGTGACCAGTACCATGCGCTTTTGTTGCACGAAAGCCGCGGCTTGGCGCGCTTCTTCCCAAGTATCTTTGGCGGTTTCCAGCAAAATAATATCCGATTTCGGTACGCCTAACGCTAAAGCGACACGCGCCATCATCCGAGCGTGGCTAACTTCACTACCACCAGCGTAACCGGAGAGGATCAGTTTTGAACCCGGATACATACGACTAATACGAATGCCTTCTGTTAAGCGCATGAGCGCAGCACGAGTAAGCTCGGAGGTGGGAGGGATGTCATCATCAACCACATGGCCATTACCGAGTACCATCACGTAGTCAAGAGTACCTTCTACGGGTAAAAATGCCGTGTAAGTACGTTCAAGTGGCATCAATAAACGAGTCGCCACGGGTTGAAAGGAAACCAGAAATAACCCAGTGAGGGAGAACAACACCACTAGGCAGCCAGTTTTACGTTTTGCCGTGAACATGATCAGCATCAGGCCCACGAAACCAATGATCAGCAGCGCTGGCAGAGGCATCAACAGTGAAGAAAAAATTTTTTTCAGCTCAAACATAGAGAAAACAGTCCGAAAAAACAGCACTTGAGTATAAAAAGAGTCGAAGCCTCTTTATTCCTGCCATTCGTATGACAGAATAGCAGGCACGGTTCGTTATCATAACTCAAGCTACTGTGACAGAAGATCGCAATTTCGACGATATTGCCCACAAATTTGCAAAAAATATATACGGTTCTGACAAAGGTGAGATCCGCCAAGTCATTGTTTGGGAAGATTTGGAGCAGCTTCTCAGTCAACTGGACGCGCAAAAAGTTCCCTTGCACGTACTCGATGCAGGTGGCGGCTTGGCGCAAGTATCGCAAAAAATCGCTCGCCTTGGGCATCGAGTGACACTCTGTGATCTTTCTTCGGAAATGTTGCAATTGGCCGAGCAGGATATTGCAAACAATGGCCTGCTTGAGCAGTATCGCTTCGTCCATTCACCAGTGCAGACGATTCAAGCACACCTTGATGCGCCCGTGGATTTGGTGCTGTTTCATGCGGTGATGGAATGGTTAGCGGAACCCAAACCAGCGTTGCAAAATTTGCTGGCGCAAGTCAGACCGGGCGGCATGGTGTCGGTGATGTTTTACAACTATCACGGTTTGGTTTACAAAAACGCCGTGTGTGGCAACATTCCGCACGTGCTAGAAGATATGCCGCACCGCAAACGGTTCAAATTACAACCGCAGAAAGGCTTACTCCCCGAAGAGGTCTACCAATGGATCGAAGAATCGGGTTTTGAGATCTGCGGGAAATCCGGTATTCGTTGTTTCAGTGATTACATCGGAAACATGAAAAACATGGGCGAATACCAGTATGAGGATTTGGTGGCACTGGAGCGCAAATTCTGCCGTCAGGAGCCTTACCTCTCATTGGGCCGATACATTCACGTATGGGCTAAGAAAAAACAATAACAGGAAACACAATGAGTGAGTTTACTCAGGATACTGTGCAAAAGCCTATCGACGAACTCGTCACTTGGGTAAAACAGTATGACTTCTCATTGAATCTGCCTACTGAGCGGCTGGCATTTTTGCTCGCGATTGCTGTGCTCAGTAATGAAAGATTTGATGAAGAGCTCGGAGAAGGGGAACTTCACGATGCATTCGCGATAGTGACGCGCTTGTTTGCAGAATCGGGAGAAGCCTCAGCCTTTCGGGCTAACAATGCGATTAATGATCTGGTCAAGCAGCGCTTACTCAGTCGCTTTACCAGCGAAATGACGGAAGGTGCCAGCATCTACCGTCTGACTCCTTTAGCGATCGGCATTACCGATTACTATGTTCGTCATCGCGAATTTTCCAAACTCAAACTATCCATCCAACTCTCTATGGTCGCGGATGAGATGGCGAAAGCCGTGGAATCTGCGCAGCAGGGTGGCAGTGTCGCTCATTGGCGCAAAAACGTGTTTGGCGTGCTCAAATATTCGGTGAGTGAAATCTTCGATCGCATCGACCTTAACCAGCGTGTGATGGATGAGCAGCAGCAATCGGTCAAAGAGCAGATTGCGGATCTGCTGAATAAAGATTGGCGCGATGCGATCAACAACTGTGAAGCCTTGCTGTCCGAAACTTCCGCCACACTGCGTGAGCTGCAAGATACCTTGCAAGCGGCAGGCGATGAGTTGCAAACGCAAATCCTCGATATTCAGGAGTGCGTGTATGGCGATCTGGAATTGGACTTCATCGAAGAGACGCTGTTTGCGCTGCAAATGAAGCTCGACCGCATTACGAGTTGGGGTCAGCAGTCGATTGATCTTTGGATCGGTTACGACCGCCACGTCCACAAGTTTATTCGTACCGCGATTGATATGGACCAGAACCGCGCGTTCAGCCAACGTCTGCGTCAGTCAATGAACGACTATTTTGAACAACCTTGGTATCTCACTTTCGCCGATGCAGAACGTCTATCCGATCTGCGTGATGAAACTTTGACCCTGCGTGACGAAGAAGTCACCGGTCATGTGCCGATGGAAGTGGAATACGAAGAGCTGCAACAAGTGAACGATGAACTTGCGCAGCGGATTGGCGACATGCTGAAAGTGCATAAAGAGCAGGGCGCAGCAATTGATTTAGCCCTTGTGCTGCGTGATTACCTAGCCAGCCATCCACGAACCCATCATTTCGATTTAGCCCGAATGGTTGTCGACCAAGCGGTAAGACTGGGTTACTCCGAGTCCGACTACCGCGCTATCCAGCCTGACTGGACGGCGATCAACGATTTTGGCGCAAAGGTACAAGCGAATGTCATCGACCGATATTAATGAATACATGTCAGAGAATCTGGCCAAAGCGATTGCGAACCCGCTATTCCCAGCGCTAGACAGTTTGCTGCGCGCAGGTCGTCATGTTTCCAGTGACGATTTGGATAACCACGCCTTCCTGTCTGATTTTGAACCGGATTTGGCGCTGTTTTATCAACGTTACCACACCGAACTAGTACGCGCGCCGGAAGGCTTTTTCTATCTGCGTCCGCGTTCTACGTCGCTTATCAACCGCAGTGTGCTCTCTGAGCTGGATATGCTGGTGGGTAAAGTCCTCTGTTTCCTCTATTTGAGTCCTGAGCGTTTAGCGCACGAAGGCATTTTCACCAACCAAGAGCTGTACGATGAGCTGTTGACCTTGGTGGAAGAGAAGAAGCTGATGAAGCTGGTGACCAACCGTGCGAGCGGCTCGGATCTGGATCGCGAGAAGCTGTTTGAAAAAGTACGTACCTCGCTGCGCCGTTTACGTCGCCTCGGTATGGTGATCACCATTGGTGATACGGCCAAATTCCGCATTACTGAAGCGGTATTCCGTTTTGGTGCGGATGTACGTTTGGGTGGTGATGTGCGTGAAGCGCAGTTGCGCCTGATCCGTGATGGTGAAGCCGTGGTGCATACCCCAGAACCAAGCCAGCAAAGCCTGTTGGAAAACCCAGCAACCGAGTACGACGAAGAGCAAACCGAGTGGGAAGATGAAGCATGATTGAACGAGGTAAATATCAATCGCTAACCATGATCAACTGGAACGGCTTCTTTGCGCGTACCTTTGACATTGATAATTTAGTGACCACCTTATCCGGTGGTAACGGTGCGGGTAAGTCTACCACTATGGCGGCGTTTATCACCGCTTTGATCCCAGACCAAAGCCTGCTCCATTTCCGTAACACCACCGAAGCGGGGAGCTCGCAAGCGTCACGTGATAAAGGTTTGTACGGTAAGCTGCAAGCGGGGGCGTGTTACGCCGCGTTGGATGTGGTGAACTCACGTAACCAACGTTTACTGTTTGCGGTGAAGCTGCAACAAGTGGCGGGACGCGATAAGAAAGTGGATATCAAACCTTTCTTGATCCAAGGTTTGCCAAGTCATGTTAAGCCGACCGATGTGTTGGTCGAAACCGTGTCGGACAAACATGCGCGTGTTCGTCAAATCAACGAAGTGAAAGATGCGGTGGGTCAAATTGAAGGCGCGCATTTCAAATCTTTCCCGTCGATTGTCGACTACCACGCGCAGATGTTTGAATTTGGCGTGATCCCGAAAAAACTGCGTAACAGCTCTGACCGTTCAAAATTCTACCGTTTGATTGAGGCTTCGCTTTACGGCGGTATTTCCAGTGCAATCACCCGCTCACTGCGTGATTATCTGTTGCCACAAAATGGCGGCGTGAAGAAAGCGTTCCAAGATATGGAATCCGCGCTGCGTGAAAACCGCATGACGCTGGAAGCGATCAAGACCACGCAAGCGGATCGCGATCTGTTCAAACACTTGATCACCGAATCGACCAACTATGTGGCCGCGGACTACATGCGCCACGCCAATGATCGCCGTAACAAAGTGGGACAAACTTTAGTTCTGCGCGGTGAGCTGTTCTCTTCTCGTGAAACCCTGATTGAACAAAACAGCTTGCTGAACCGTGTTCACGAAGAGTTAGAACTGCTGGTTGAGCAAGAGTCGGCGCTGGAGCAAGATTACCAAGGTGCGTCTGACCACCTGCAATTGGTGCAAAACGCGCTGCGTCAGCAGGAAAAAATTGAACGCTATCAAGAAGATCTCGAAGAGCTGAATTTCCGCCTCGAAGAGCAGATGATGGTGGTGGAAGAAGCCAATGAGCGAGTGATGATGGCCGAAGAACGCGCCACCATCAGTGAAGAGGAAGTCGACAGCCTCAAATCGCAATTGGCCGATTATCAGCAAGCCCTCGATGTGCAGCAGACCCGTGCTCTGCAATATCAACAAGCGGTGCAAGCGCTCGATAAAGCGCGTCGCTTACTGGATAAGCCAGAACTCACTGCGGAAAGTGCGCAAGCGTTAGCGACTCAGCTGAAAGCGGAGCAGGAAACGCGCACCAGCGAACTGTTGGCTCTCAAACACAAGCTGGATATGTCTTCGGCCGCGGCGCAGCAGTTCAACCATGCGTTTGAATTGGTGAAACGCGTGCTGGGTGAGGTCGCGCGCAGTGAAGCTGCGAATCAAGCGCAGCAAGTAATTCGCCAAGCGCGTGACGCCCAACATGTGGTGCAAAATGAAGCGCAGTGGCAAGCACAACAACGTGACCTTGAGCGCCAACTTGAGCAGCAACGCAGCGTGCGTGAGCTGGCAACCCAATACCACAAGCAACATATGGTGGCGTTGGATGATGCCGCGACCGTAGAGTTAGAGCGTGAGCGCCACTCTGCACTGTTAGAAGAGCTGGAAACCGAGCAGGAAAACTGCCGTGAACAACGTGGTCAACTGCGCCATCAAGAGCAAGAGCTGCAAACGCAAATCGCCCGTTTTGAGTCGATTGCGCCAGCATGGATCAAAGCTAACGATGCGTTAGAAACGCTACGCGAGCAAAGTGGTGCAGAACTGGCCGATAGCCAATCTGTCATGGCGCACATGCAGCAAGTATTGGAGCTGGAAAAAGCCCAATCCATGGCGAAAGATAAGCTCGCCGAGCGCCGCGCGAAACTCGATAGCGAAATTGAGCGTTTAGCGTCTCCGGGGGGCTCTAACGATCCGCGTCTGAAAGGTCTGGCGGACACGCTCGGCGGTGTACTGCTGTCGGAAATCTATGACGACATCACCATTGATGATGCGCCGTATTTCAGCGCGATGTACGGTCCTGCGCGTCACGCGATTGTGGTATCGGATCTCTCTGGCATCAAAGAAAAACTGGTTGAACTGGATGACTGTCCGGAAGATCTCTACCTCATCGAAGGCGATGTAGATGCGTTTGATGACAGCTCATTCAATGCCGAAGAGCTGGAAGGTGCGGTGTGCGTTCAGCTTAACCAGCGCCAAATGCGCTACTCGCGCTTCCCAGCCATTCCACTGTTTGGCCGCGCGGCGCGTGAGCAGCGTTTAGAGCTGCTGCGAGAAGAGCGTGATGACGTGGTTGAGCAACACGCCAAAGCTTCGTTCGATTCGCAAAAGCTGCAACGTCTGTACACCAGCTTCAACCAGTTTGTGGCGATGCATTTGCAAGTGGCGTTTGATGCCGACCCTGAACAAGCCTTAGCGAATGCGCGCGATAAGCGTAATCAACTGCTGCGCTCCATCAGCGAATTTGAAGCGCAAGAGCAGCAACTGCGTAGCCAGTTGCAAGCGAGCAAACAAGCCTTAGCTGCGCTAGACAAACTCGCACCGCAAATGGGTCTACTTGACGAAGAGTCACTAGAAGCGCGTTACCACGAGCTTGAAGAGAAACTGCAACAGCTGAGTGAGGCAAAAGCCTTTATCGCTGCACATGGCCGCACCATCAGCGAGCTGGAAAAAGTGGCGGCGGTACTCGATGCCGACCCAGAGCAGTTTGATGTGTTGGAGCAGCAATACCAGCAAGCTGACCAAGCACTGCAGCAGCTCAAAGCGCAAATTTTTGCGCTGTCGGATCTGCTTGAGCGTCGTCACCACTTCGCCTATTCCGACTCGGTGGATCTGCTTAACCAAAGCAGTGAACTGAGTGAACAGCTCAAAGCGAAATTGGTGCAGGCGGAAAGTGAACGTACCCGCAGCCGTGAAGAGCTGAAACAGGCGCAAGCTCAGCTCAGTCAATACAATCAGCTGTTGGCATCACTGAAAAGTTCGCACCAAGCTAAGCTGGAAACGGTACAAGAGTTTAAACAAGAGCTGCAAGAGTTTGGCGTGCATGCTGACGAAGGCGCGATTGAGCGTGCTCAGCGTCGTCGCGATGAGCTGCAAGAACGTCTACACACCTCACGCAGCCGTAAGAGTGAATACGAACGTACCATCACATCTACTGAGCTGGAAATGAAAGCGCTGGTGAAGCGCATGAAGAAAGTCGAGAAAGATTATCAAGACCTGCGCACTTTTGTGGTCAACGCGAAAGCGGGTTGGTGCTCAGTCTTGCGTCTTGCGCGCCAAAATGATGTTGAACGTCGTCTGCACAAGCGTGAGCTGGCTTACCTATCTGCAGATGAACTGCGTTCAATGTCGGATAAATCCTTGGGTGCGCTGCGTCTCGCGGTCGCCAACAATGAAGATCTGCGTGATGCATTGCGTCAGTCGGAAGATAACTCGCGCCCTGAACGTAAAGTGCTGTTCTACATTGCGGTGTATCAGCATCTGCGTGAGCGCATTCGTCAAGACATCATTCGCACCGACGATCCGGTCGAAGCGATTGAAGAGATGGAAGTGGAACTGGCTCGTTTGACCGAAGAGTTGACTCAACGTGAACAGCGTTTGGCGATCAGTTCAGATTCGGTAGCCAGCATCATTCGCAAAACAATTCAACGTGAACAAAACCGTATCCGTATGCTCAACCAAGGACTGTCGAACATCTCCTTTGGTCAGGTGAATGGCGTGCGCCTGAATGTGAAAGTGCGTGAGAGTCATGAAATCCTGCTGGCAGGATTGTCTGAGCAGCAAGCGCAGCACAAAGATCTGTTTGAAAGTGCGCGTTACACCTTCTCTGAAGCGATGGCCAAGCTGTTCCAACGCGTGAACCCACACATCGATATGGGTCAACGCTCACCGCAAGTGCTGGGTGAAGAGCTGCTGGATTACCGTAACTACCTAGAGCTGAGTGTTGAAGTCAACCGTGGTTCGGATGGTTGGCTGCAAGCGGAATCGGGCGCATTGTCGACCGGTGAAGCGATCGGTACCGGTCAGTCAATCCTGCTGATGGTGGTGCAAAGCTGGGAAGAAGAGTCGCGTCGTCTGCGCAGTAAAGATATTGTGCCGTGTCGCCTGTTGTTCCTCGATGAAGCTGCGCGTCTGGATGCCAAATCCATCGCCACCTTGTTTGAGCTGTGTGAGCGTCTGGATATGCAGTTACTGATTGCTGCGCCAGAGAACATCAGCCCAGAGAAGGGCACCACTTACAAACTGGTACGTAAAGTGTTTAAAGATCACGAGCACGTGCATGTTGTGGGGCTACGCGGTTTTGCGCAAACTGAAAAGCCAAAAACGGCGGAGCAGAAATTCGCTGAAGAACTGGCCGGTGAGTTGACGGAATAGCTGATGCTCATCAGTGCTTAAAATGAAAACGCCTTCCATTTGGAAGGCGTTTTTTTGTAAGGGCTCCACTCTAGGCAGTGGAAAACGAGTGTCGCCCTTGAGTCGGTGCCAGATTAATAACAGGCTTCGAGGATGTTGAGCACTTCTTCTTTGGTTAGTGTTTTATAACCGTTACCAAAGATAATCGTCGATTGTGCAATCTCAGGCAGCATGGCTTTGGTTGCACCCAGTTCAGCCAATGAGGTGACAATGCCACATTCCTGCGTGAAGTGCTCTAGCGCATCCAGCCCGGCTTGAGCGATTTGCTCTGGGCTTTTCCCTTCTGGTGAAATGCCCCAAACCTGAGTGGCAAAACGCACGAATTTGTCCAATCCATAGGGGTAAATTAAGCGATAGTAAGGCAACGAAATCGCCGCTAACCCCATACCGTGTGCGCAATCTGTATAGGCACCGAGCTGATGCTCAATCATATGTACTTGCCAGTCCTGACTCTTGGAAAGCCCTGTGACGGTGTTGAGTGCTAACGTTGCATTCCACATCAGATTACTTCTTGCTTCATAATCTTGCGGGTTCTGTAGCGCTAACCGTAAGTTATCGATCGATGATTTCAAAAGGCTTTCAATCACATAATCAGTGGTGTTGGCACCTTGATCGGAGAAGTATTGCTCCATCAGGTGCGACATGGTATCGAACACACCGGAGACCATTTGATATTGAGGTACGGTGAAGGTGTATTCTGGATTTAGAATCGAAAACTTTGGAAACACGTTGGCAGGAAATACGCGTCCTGCTTTGTACTTCATCGCTTCATGAGTGATTACCGAGCCACCATTCATTTCTGAACCTGTTCCGACCATCGTCAGAATCGAGGCTACAGGAACGATCTCATGATCCACATCTTGAAACTCTACCCAGTATTTTTGGAATGGATCTTGGCTTTCACAATAAGCTGAGACGGAAATGCCTTTTGCACAGTCAATGACCGAGCCACCACCGACAGCTAAAATCAGGGACACCTTATGTTCACGAACTTTGGCAACACCTTCCATCATTTTGGCGTAAGTTGGGTTCGGCATTACGCCGGATAATTCCACCACGTTTTTCCCCGCAGCGCTGAGCATGGCGAGCACTTGGTCATAAAGACCATTGGTTTTTATCGCATTGCGACCATACACCAGCATGACGGTTTCGCCATAGTGAGGGAGTTCATCTTGCAGTTTTTCAAGTGCGGTGCGACCAAAATGAATTTTGGTTGGGTTGTAGTAGGAAAAATCGAGTTGCATGGTTACTTCCTTCTCTAAGGTCGATGAGTTAAGCCTGCGGTTTGCCATTTTCAAACTGAGTTTGGGCAAGCATGGCTCTATTTGTGGTTCATCTTACGCAGTGAAGGGGAGTGACTGAATATCCAATTCTCTTTGATTCTTGCCTATTTTTCCCAATGGGTGATGTGGTCTTATAGCGCCATTTATTTCCATGTGGATATTTTGGTTTTAATTTATTGTTTTATTTGTTTTTTATTAATTTTTCTCCATTTGGTTGGGTAATTGGATTGCTTAATCTTCCATATTAAAGCGGCTTGGGTTGATGAGCATATTCACCATGCTTCTTGTACTCGAATTCAGAGCAGGTTCGCGGTACGCAGTGTTTTGATGTCTTTGACTGGCGGGGCGCCAAAGAGCCTGCTGTACTCTCGGCTAAACTGTGACGGACTTTCGTAGCCAACCTTAAAGGTGGCGGTCATGGCATCGATATTTTCAGCGAGCATTAAACGGCGAGCTTCACTTAGGCGGAGCTTCTTTTGAAATTGCAGCGGTGTCATCGCCGTCATTGCGCGAAAGTGGGTGTAAAACGCGGATTTACTCATCCCACTTGAGTTGGCGAGCTGACTGACATTCAAAGGTTTGACGAAATTGTGCTTGAGCCAATCAATGGCTTTGGAAATTTGATGGCTATGGCTACCGGGGGCAACAATCTGACTCAGCCGAGCACCTTGCTCGGTCTGCAATAGCCGATAGAAAATCTCGCGCTTGATGAGAGGCGCAAGAATGTTGATGTTGGCGGGTTCATCAAGTAAGGCGACTAGGCGGGTAAAGGCATCCAAGATTGGAAGGGATAGCTGACCCACGGCGAGGCTTTGTGAAGGCGTATTATTGGACTCAAACGTAAATTGGCTATCCACAATCAACTGAGAGATTTCCTGCATATCTAATTCAAGAATGATCCCCAAGTAGGGTTTCTCTTCACTGGCCTCCATGATGTTGGCAATTACGGGTAGATCGACCGAGGAAATCAAAAAATGGTTGGCATCATATACAAAGCACTCTTCACCAAGAAAAACGCGTTTTTTTCCTTGAGCAATCAGGCAAAGACTGGATTTATGCGTGTAGCTGACAGGTTGGGTTTCACTTGTCCATCGGCTGAGCCGCAGACCGCTGATCGCGGTTTCCATTTGGTTATTCTGACCTGTCCATTGCTTAATCTGAGAGGCGAGTAGATGGGTGGCGGCTGAGGTGTCAGGAAAAGATTGCATATAGGCTCTATGGTATTGAGGTGCGAAAACTAGGGTAGTTATAGCATCTCTCGTATGAATGTGAAGAGGATTAGATAAGCAGCAGATGACACAAAATGAGTAGGTGTTTTGTGTTTCTTGTTTGCATCTTGCTGTTTATTAATGAGTATTTGCTTATTTTGTGTCTTTTTCAGTGAGATTGGTAGGAGACGGTAAATTCCATTTTGGATTTTTAGGCAATCATTCGCGAGAAATAGGTTAGCGCAGTGAGCGGTTGAAGGCATAGCTTATGGAGGTGATTTGACCAAATCTTAATTTCATCTCAGAGGTATTTTCATCATGAGTCATCATCCTGCCGATCGTCGATCCGAAGTGTTGTCTTCACAACAAGAGTTGTATTCCGTGAGCCCTTTTCCATTGGGTGAGATAAACCAAGCCTACGCCAATTACTTTACGGGCATCAGTTACTTATCGTTGCTAAACCAGACTGATTTGCCGATTTTTAATGTAACCTTCGAGCCGGGATGTCGCAATTTTTGGCACATTCATCATCAAGGCGGGCAAGTGTTGCTGGTGACGGCTGGGCGAGGTTGGTACCAAGAGGAGGGCTGCCCCGCGCAGGAATTGCACCCTGGAGATACCGTTTATATCGCCCCAGGCACAAAGCACTGGCATGGTGCAGCGCGAGATAGCTGGTTTTCACACATTGCGGTGGCGATCCCTGCGCAAGGGGCGAGTAACGAATGGCTAGAGAGTGTCTCTGAGCAAGAGTATCAATTGCTTCCTTAAACAGGGATGAGAGCGGATTTGTGCGTGATCAGCCCGGTTACTGCCGCTCATCTTTGGGCGAATCCATCACCACCATGGTGGTAATGGATTTGACTACCGCACATTCGCCAAGCACATCGGCATGGAAGCGTTTGTAAGCCACCAGATCTTTGGTTTCCACACGCAGCAAATATTCGTTCATGCCGGTGATGTTGTGGCATTCCACGACTTCTTTAGCAAAGCGGACATGCTGCTCAAAACTGAGCTGTGATTGCTTGGTATGGCTGTTTAAGCCAATCGCTACATACGCGATAAAACCAACCTCAAGCTGCGTCTTATCCAATACCGCGCGATAGCCTTTGATGATTTTCTTGCGCTCTAAATCTTGTACGCGACGCAGGGTAGCAGAGGGCGATAACCCCACGCGCTCGGCCAATTCTACATTCGAGACTCGGCCATCAAGTTGCAGCTCGTGCAATATTCTTTCGTCAAACCTATCCATTGTTCTCTTTTGTTGTGCACTCAGTGTTTTGTTCGCTCATATAAACACAAAATTGCGCCAGGTAGCGATTAATATTTTTGCATCTGACATTAATCGAGAACATTGTTATGGATTACACCTTATTCGGGCCGCTGTTGGCGTTTGCTTTTGTGTCTACTTTTTCGCCGGGTCCTAACAACATCATGCTAATGACCTCAGGAGCCAATGTCGGTTTTCTGCGCACTATCCCGCACATGTTGGGGATTACGCTTGGTTTTAGCATCATGGTGCTTCTGGTCGGTGTTGGCTTGACGGAACTGTTTCAGCGTTATCCGATCCTTCAACAAGGGTTACAAATTCTCTGCACTTTGTACTTAGTGTATCTGGCGGTCAAAATTGCTCTGAGTCGACCATCCAAAGACGGGCAAGAGTATCAGCCAATGTCTTTTGTGGCGGCGGCGTTGTTTCAGTGGGTGAACCCGAAAGGTTGGTCAATGGCGCTGACGGCGGTGAGTGTATTTAACCCGAATGCGAGTTGGCTACAGCTCGGTTTGATTGCGTTGGTGTTTGCGTTAGTGAATTTACCTTCAGTCAGTGTGTGGACTGCCGCAGGAAAGCAACTGAGCTACTGGATGAATCATCCCAATTATGTGCGTTGGTTTAATGGGGCGATGGGAGGATTGTTACTGCTTTCGGTGGTACCTATGCTCTGAGGAGAAACATTCAGCCTCCCAAATGGGAGGCTGAAAGAGGTAATACTTAACGTGCGCGTTGCGGCTGACGTTGAGTATTACCACGGCTGGCAGGACGCCCAGAGCCTTGTGGTTTACCGCCTGTCGCTGAACCGCGTTGACCTTGTTGGCCTCGGTTTTGCTCACCACGAGCAGATTGGTTGCCCGCAGGCTTACTGCCTGTCGGTTTACCACCGGTTGGTTTGCCCTGATTCGATTTATTGCCGCTGTTCGGACGACCTTGCCCGCCAGATTTGTTACCACGCAGCGCATCAAAGCCCGGTTGGCTATGCGTATGCTTGGTCGCAAAACGATTCGCGCCATGACGACCTGATTTGCGGCTTTGTGCTGGGGTAACTAGGTCTGAATCTTTTTCTGGGATCAGACACTCAGGGCGGTCACCAATCAGATGACGTTTACCCATCGCAATCAGCGCTTCGCGAATCATTGGCCAGTTGGCAGGATCATGGTAGCGCAGCAGAGCTTTATGCAAGCGACGTTGCGCTTCACCTTTCGCCACTGGCACCTTCTCCGGTTTCTTGTATTTCACGCGTTTCAGTGGGTTCACTTCTGCGTGATACATCGCGGTTGCGTTACACATTGGCGATGGGTAGAAGTTCTGTACTTGGTCACAACGGTAGTTGTTGGATTTCAGCCACAGTGCGAGGTTGACCATGTCTTCATCTTCAGTCCCTGGGTGAGCAGCGATGAAGTAAGGGATCAGATACTGTTTTTTGCCCGCTTCAGCGCTGTATTTTTCAAACAGCTCTTTAAAGCGATCATACGTACCCATACCCGGTTTCATCATCATGCTCAGTGGGCCTTTTTCCGTATGCTCAGGAGCAATCTTCAAATAGCCGCCGACGTGGTGAGTCACCAGTTCACGCACGTACTCAGGCGATTCAATCGCCAAGTCGTAACGTACGCCAGAAGCGATGACCACTTTCTTAATGCCATCCACATCACGTGCTGCACGATACAGATCGATGGTGTGTTTATGGTCGGTATTCAGCTTATGACAGATGCCCGGGAACACACAGCTTGGCCGACGACAGTTCGCTTCTGCTTTTGGATCTGAACAGCCGAGGCGGTACATGTTCGCGGTTGGGCCACCCAAATCGGAAATCACACCGGTGAAGCCCGGCACTTTGTCACGGATTTCTTTCAGTTCATTGATGATCGACTCTTGCGAACGGTTCTGGATGATGCGTCCTTCGTGCTCGGTGATAGAGCAGAATGAACAGCCACCAAAGCAGCCGCGCATGATGTTGACCGAGGTTTTGATCATGTCGTACGCCGGAATTTTCGCATCGCCATATTTAGGGTGCGGGATACGGGCGTAGTACAGGCCAAACACGAAATCCATCTCTTCTGTGGTGAGTGGAATCGGTGCTTGGTTAACCCACAGTTCACGGTCGCCATGACGCTGAACCAGCGCACGACCCGAATAAGGGTTGGTTTCTAAGTGCAATACGCGGCTGGCGTGCGCATACAAAATACGGTCATTCACCAACTTTTCAAACGAGGGCAGACGCACCGCAGTGGTTTTCGCATCGTGACGTGATGGACGAATGGTGATGGGTTTGGCTTCTTCTTTTTCATCACCTTTGGTCGCGCACTGGGTTTCCACTTCATACGGATTGCTGGGCACAAAGGGTTTGTTTGGCTGATCAATTCGGGTTGAATCGATCACTTTAAAGTGCTCAGGAACCTGCGCCAGATTTACTGCCGTACCACGTACATCAATCATCTTATTGATCGATTCGCCATTGGCTAAGCGGTGAGCCACTTCAACCAGCGCACGCTCTGCGTTACCGAATAGCAAAATATCGGCTTTGGCATCCAGCAGAATTGAGCGGCGAACTTTGTCTGACCAGTAATCGTAATGTGCGACACGACGTAGGCTGGCTTCAATACCGCCAAGCACAATCGGCACATCTTTATAGGCTTCACGACAACGTTGTGAGTAAACCAATGAACAACGATCCGGACGCATACCGCCTTTGTTATTTGGGGTGTACGCATCGTCGTGACGAATTTTTTTATCCGCCGTGTAGCGGTTGATCATTGAGTCCATGTTACCGGCGGTCACACCGAAAAACAGGTTGGGTTTGCCAAGCGCCATGAAGGCATCTTTGGTTTGCCATTCCGGTTGCGCAATGATGCCGACACGGAAGCCTTGGGCTTCTAATAGACGGCCGATGATCGCCATACCAAAGCTTGGGTGATCAACATAAGCGTCACCGGTCACAATAATAACGTCACAGCTATCCCAGCCTAATTGATCCATTTCTTCACGACTGGTCGGTAAAAATGGTGCTGTGCCGAAACACTCGGCCCAGTATTTTTTGTAGTGGTGGATAGGGGTTACTTCGCTGTGCATATTTTGGCCTCAAGATTAAGAGGGCGGCATTATAGCGGCTTGCAAGGCCAGTATCTACCGTAACATCGCCCCGAAATTGTTGGGGGTTTATTTCAGCAACAGGTACGAGCTCTCACGAAACCTGCTCATTAAGCAAGAGAAAACTGGCAGCTTAGCGCCAGACAACTAATACTTTAGTTAGAGTGCAGGCCGTATTATGCGTTAGAGTTCATGGTATGTCAGTGAAGGCTGCTTTAAGGTGAGCATAGGATAAACTTACGTCATCAGTTAGGGATACAGGATGAATGTGAACTTATTAACCGCACAAACACAGATTTCCGGTTCACAACCTCGTTATATTCCAGTGGATTGGTGCTATCAGGTGGCCAGTCAACGCATGGATTATGATGTGGTGATGTGGCAATCATTGGTGGGGGATAATCACCCTATCGATAAGCCAGCGGATTTTCTTGAGTATTTACCACTCACTCAGCGTGAGCACGCTGCTTGTTTCTTGGCGGATGCGAATACTGAGCCCCAGAGCGTAAACAGCCTGTTGGTGAGTGGCGAAAAACTGGTGGCGTTGGTGGCATTCACGGTTGAAGAAGTCAGTAGTCAGATCATCAGTGGCAGCATTACCCCACTGCTGATTTTCCATTCTGGTATGGAATCCGCTTTCGCATTTGATGCTTTGTTTGATAATTGCCACCACGGTGTGGTGATTACGGATGAGCAAACCCGAATATTGGCTTGTAACCGCTATTTTGAAGAGCAGACGGGCTACCAACAAAGTGACTTATTGGGTTTAAAAACCAGCGTGTTTAATTCAGGTAAGCATTCGCAACATTTTTATCTCGATATGTGGCATCAACTGCGTGAGCAAGGTTGGTGGAACGGTACGATTTTATCTCAGCGCGCTTCGGGTGAAGTATGGCCACAAGATCTTCTGGTTAAACGCTTGAGTCCACAGAAAGATCAAACATTTTATATCGGCTTTACCACCGATCTTGCGCAGCATCTGGATCGAGTGATTGATAAACAAGCCGGTGATATTGAGCTTTTGACTCAATTGCCTACCTTAACTAAGTTTGTCGAGTTGTTAAAACAGCGTGCTCTGCCTTCGGCAACCGCCACCACTTTCGTGTTAGCCATACAACCCCAATTCAGTAGCGACAAATATTATGCGGAAATCCGTCGGCTAGCGGGTAGTTTGGCGAAAAATGAGCAGGTTCAGCTATGTGGCTATCATGGCGAAGGGATTTTTCTGTGTCTTTTAGAATCGCAGAACGAGGGCGGTCATCCGGCGTTAAATGGTTTGCATCGCACCTTGCGGCAGTTTTTTGCTGAGTTGTATCAGCGTGGTGGTCAGGTTGTGCATCAAGCCATGACCAAAGGGCGGCTTGGAGTATCCGTTTTGGGGATGGATACGGATAAAGTGGAGCGCTTAATTTCTCATGCCGTGCAAGCCATGTTAGAGCATCACGCAGGGGAGAGCCGGCATATTAATTTTTATGACCGCGCGATCCATCAACAAATCGAGCGGCGGAAATCGTTGGAAAAGTGGGTTCAAAAATGGATAGAAAACGAAGATGTTGATGTTTTCTACCAGCCGATTATTGATAGCCAAACATGGTCAATTGTGAAGTTTGAGGCGCTCTGCCGCTTTCAGGCTCCAGAGATTTTGCATGCCTCAACCCAAGAGTTGATCTCGATAGCGGAAGACTTGAACCTGATCGACCAACTGGATTGCTTAGTCGGTCGTAAGGCATTAAATGATCTACCGAAAATTCAAACTTTATTTGGTCATCATGTTGGGATCACCGTTAACCGCTCACTGAACAGCCATTTGGGGCCGGAACAAATACTGCGCAATGCCGCTAACCTCATTGCGACCCAACCCTGCCACGCAAAAAGTATTACTGTTGAATTAACGGAAAGTGCTTATTTTGACTTTCATACCCATGGCAACCAAGTCATCGAAAACTTAAGGGCAATGGGGGTGACCATTGCGATTGATGATTTTGGAAAGGGTTTTTCATCGTTCACTTACTTGACGGAATGTCAGTTTGATTTCTTAAAGATAGATCGTGAATTTGTGTCAGGGATTGAAATTGGTTCACGCCGTTATGCGATAGTCAAAATGATGACTGACTTAGCGCATACGCTTGGGGTAAAGGTGGTGGCGGAAGGCGTTGAAACCGAATATGAGGTGCATGTTCTCAAATCACTAGGGGTGGATTTACTGCAAGGATTTTTCTTTACCGAGCCGTTGCCACTGCATAACCTCATTCATGCGATGGAGTACCGCAAACACTTTAAGCTGGCAACTCGTGAAGAAGAAAAACAGCACCAAGAACCGACATCATTGCAAAGTTTGGCGATGTTCACTCAATATCGACTCGACCCCGGTGATCCTCTTTCGCTTGCGGTAGAGTATTTTAAGGCAACTCAATCCGATGTGCTGCCGGTAGTGACCGCTGGCGAGTGTGTTGGCTTAGTCGATAGGGCATCATTGAATTTACACCTGACCCCCACGATGGGTACGGAGTTGGAAACCGCGCGCGAGGCCGCCATGTGGCGCAAGCCGGTGAACCAATTTATGCAAACACAATTTACTACGTTGTCGGCGGAGTATGATGTGGCACAAATTCCGTTTTTAGTGCGCCGATATCCTAGCTCTCCTTGGGTGCTCGTGTCTGGTAAAGCCTACAAAGGGATTATTACGGCACACCGCCTGTTAGACTATTTAGCGAGTTTACATTAGCAATAAAGCCCGAAAAACGGGCTTTATTGAATAAGTCAGTCGCCTAATGTAGTTACTGTGCTTTAGGTTTAAAAATCACTTCTTGTTGAGTCGCTTGTTGGCCGAATAGCTGTTTAATGCGTTGGTTAACGTCATCCAGTGTGATGGATTGTGTTACCGCCTCAATCTTGTAAGTCGCTTCAATCCCGTATTGATGAATCGCGTAGCGTTGCATGAAAAAGGCTTGCTGTGCTGGGCTTTTGTAAAGCGGTTTCATGTCGATCAGAAACTTCTGTGTCACCACCTCCAACTCTTGCTGAGAGGCTCCTTTCACAAGCTCTTGTACCACATCGTGCATCACATCCGCGACTTGCTGCTGATTTTTCGGATCAACTAACGCAGAGAAAATCCAATCATTGAGTGGTTCACCATCCACGGAATAAGACACCACTTGAGGTGTGTAGTCTAAACTTTTGTGCTCGCGTACTTCGGCCAGCATGCGCTGGGTTGCAATCCGCTGCACTATATCGTCAATGAACACCAGTTTGGCGTCACGAGATGGGGTTTCAGAGAGAATACGCAGCGCATATTGAGTGGCGTTTTCATTATTCAGTGCCAATTCTAAGCGTGGAGCGACCGGTTTGATCAATTGGTTGGTCATCACGGGAAGGGGCCCTTTTGCCAGTGGCAAGCTAGCAATGTATTGGCGTAACAAAGGAGTGAGTTGGGAATGTTCAATATTTGCCACCACCACCAAGGTGTTATTACGCTGTTCGCCAAACAGGATCTGATGCACTTGTTCAACTTGTTGCTCCGTCACTTGAGAAACTTGCTCTGGCGTGCGTAAACGATAACGGCTGCCTGCAATAAAGCTTTGGTCGGTAACGGCGCGGAAGAAAGAACCAAAAGGTGAGGCAAAGTAGGCGTTACGGTTCTGGGTAAACTCGTTTTTCACTGCCTCCATTTGTTCTGGGTTCACTTTCATTGTGGTGATCAGCATATGCAGCGCTTCAAGCAGTTCAGGTAATTCCTGAGTTTTGCTGGTCGCTTCAATCCCGTGACTGGTTGCCCCGATATAGTTGTAAAACCCAATATTTTTTTGACGCAAATAGCGCTCAAACTGCGATCCACTCAATTCCCCCAAGCCACTGCGTACAGCAATAAAAGGCACAATTTCTGCGGCAGGGAGTAAATCTGATGGTAAGGCGGCTTGTCCACCGGCACTGGAATATTCTAAATACACCTGATCTTTTGCTTCAGGATTGCGCAAATAGTAAACCTCAATACCGTTGTCAAGTTGCCAGTAAGTGACAGGCGGCTCTTCATTTATATCGAGCTGCTGAACAATCTCGCCAGCGACGGTTTGCAACTTGAACGGGCTGTCCACTTGAGGATCGATCGGTTCAATGCCAGGTAATGCGAGTGTTTTTCGTAACTGCGGCAGCGTATTGTTCAGCATTGCCACGTCTTCGTTGGCCGCGGCACCAATCACTAATACGCTGTGCTGACGCAGTTGTTGCTCAATATGCTGATTGATGTTCTTGCGTTGTGCCGCGTTCAAGAACGCATTCAAACTGGCTTTATAATCGAGCTCAGACTGTATTGGTTCGTTGGCTCCAATCGCAAAGACTCTCTGGTTTGCATGCTCAACCGGTGTCATTGATGCGCGATTGTCTTGCAGGTAGGTCAAACTTTCACGATAACCGCGCAAGACAATGTCGAGCTCATTTTGAGTAACACCATAATCACGGAGTGAAGCGAGCGTGTCTAATAGTATGCCTTGTACTTTCTCTCTCTGTTCGCTGGCAAAGGCCACACTGATGATGGAATAGCGTTGATCTTCAATCACATAGCGAGTGGAATAGATGCCCGCCGTAGCTTGTGCTGCATCACTGAATGCAGCATTTAAGCGCGCTTGTATGAGTTGTTCCGTGACATCATCACGCCAAAATTCTTGCTGCTCAGCGAAATCAGTGATGGCGACGTGACCTTGAGGAAAAACCAGAGTCAAGCTAGGAGATTCTCCAGCAATGATTGGTGTCACAAGATCTTGTCGGTTTTGTGGATGATCATAAATCGATGCCGGAGGGGTAGTGTTCCCGGTTGCCCAAGTGGAGAAATATTTCTCCACCCATTGTTGGCCTTGTTCAAGGGTAAAATTACCAGTGATGACTAACTCGGTTAGCTGAGGTTGATACCACTGTTCATAAAATGCACTTAAACTGGCTGGTGTAGCGGCTTGCACTAATTCACGCGTGCCGAGGGGATCATGCTCAGCGTAGGAAGTGCCTTGGATCATGTGTTGGTAAAATTGTTGATTGATATTGAGGTTTTCCGTTCGCGATGCGCGGAACTCTCCCAATATTACCCCTTTCTCTTTTTCTACTTCATCCGCATCAAAATTCAGACCATCGGCGATATCAGCAAACCACAGCAGTGCTTTATCGATGTTTTGCGAGTTGGGTAGATCGAGCTGATAAACGGTGCGATCATAGCCAGTAAAAGCGTTAAAATCCGCACCGAATTGTGCGCCGCTTTGCTCAAACATGCGGATCACATCATTGTGTTGATAATGTCGGGTTCCGTTGAAAGCCATATGCTCGACGAAATGGGCGTAACCCGCTTGCTCTGCTGTCTCTTGCATGGAGCCTGCATGTACATACAAACGAATCGAAACTTCTTGTTCCGTATCTGGGTAAAGATGATAGATAAGACCATTCGGGAGTGTTTGGGTAACCCAGCGTTGATCAGGCTGTAATGGACGATGGATTTGCTGTACGGCACAACCGGCAAGCAAAACGCATAATATGCCAACTAAGTATTTATTCTTCATATAAGCCTCTGATTATAGTTAGGATTGAACTATAACGCATTGTGATGCTTTGTCGCCCCGCTTTTGCTTGAGGCGCTGAACTTTTAATCAATTTGCGATCTGGTCTGAGTAGTCAGTGTCACATTTCTCTTTTCTAAGAGAAGGAAATTGACGTATCGCCACTTGGGGTTCTTGATTTAGGTTTGCTATTATCGGCGGCTTCGACAGCTCTCTGGTTTGGCACACTATGCTTTATTCTCTGATTTCGGTATTCGCTCCTATGTTATTGGGCGCGCAAATCATTTTGACTCTGGTGTTGGTCAAGGGCGAAATATGCCCTGGGCAACGTGGACGTATTCATAAGGTACTGCCTGCATTGGCCGTATTGTGGCTCGCTATTGCTTCGATCAAAATTGAAGCCTTTATGGTGGTGTTTGCGCTGTTTTACTTTTATTCACAAGTACAGACCAAAAAGACCCGTGAAGAAGGCCCGTTATGGGTATTGTATTTAGCCAATGGTTTGGCATTAGCGTATGTGGGGATTTTGATCAGTGAAGCGCCAGCATGGCCAGCGTCACTCACTATCTTTGTGTCGATTTTTCTGCTTGGCGCGATGTTCGGACATCTATTACTGACGCTGGCGCGCTCTCGGCTACAAGCCTTTCACCGCATTTTGCCTGTGGTAAGTATTGTGTCTGCTATGCTGACGGCATTATGTCTCTTGCCTTATATTTCAGGGCTGAGTGAGCAACAGCTTCAAGCACTGGTGATGCCGATCCTAGTGAGCTTTGGTTTATTGATTGCTGGGGTTGTCGTCTGGTGCTGGCATTTGATCTCCGGTAAAACGGTGAACAAATGGCAACTGGTGGCCGCTGAGATTTTGGTTCTGTCATCGGCAACCGGTTTGCACGGCCTCTACCAGATCCCACTTTAATTTTGCTCACTGCGATGGGTTGCACAGATCACTTTTCGTTCCCCAAATAGCGACTATGCTTGATGGAATGGGGCAGCAAATGCTGCAGGTGGACATTCAATCAGGAGTGATGTGATGGATCTGAGCAACGTACGAAACATCGATAGCGTGATTTTGCTAGGCATCGTCAATGAAAAACTGCGTTTGGAATGTGACAGTCTGGATGAGTTGATCAGCACGTATGAAATGGATATTGAACATCTGGTGGGTAAGTTAGACGTACTGGGTTATCAATACGATCCCCTTACCAACCAGTTTAAAGCCTACGCACGCTAATCGTTTCTATACCGAAGCCATCTTGATCCCATCAAGGTGGCTTTTGCATTGTTGGCGTGCGGTGGCGAAAAAGGCTTGTAAGTAGCGTTTGTCTTTTTCGCTATGGCGAGTGGCGGCAAAAAGCCTACGCCATAAGCCTTTGCCTAATGGTTTACTGGTAATTAATCCTTGGCGTGAAAACTCGCTGATTGCCCAATTCGGTAGCGCCGCAACGCCTAATCCTGCCGACACCATTTGTACCAGCATCAAGGTATTGTCGGCTTGCTTCCAGCGTGCGGGCTCAACGCCTGCGGGTTGCAAAAAGTGCTTCACCACATCCAATCTTTGCTTTTGCACCGGATAGGTGAGCATGGTTTGATCGATCAAATCTTGGGGTTCAATACCGGCTTTGTCTGCCAACGGGTGGTTGGTGGCGGTGATAAGGCGCATTTCAAAATCAAACAGCGGCTCATAATGCACTTCTGAGCGCGGCAAAATATCTGAGGTGATCACCAGATCCAATTCCCCCGCTAACAGCGCGGGTAGAGGCTCAAACCCAAAGCCGGATGAAAAATCCAGCGCCACATTTGGCCAGCTGACCTGATATTCGCGCAGGGCGGGCATTAGCCATTGAAAGCAGGAATGGCACTCAATCGCCATGTGCAGGCGTCCATTCACATCTTCTTTAAGGCTCGCCAGTTCATTCTCGGCGCGCGACATCTTAGGCAAAATATCGTCCGCCAAACGCAGCAAAATTTCGCCTTCGGTGGTAAAACGCACTGGGCGTGTTTTACGCAAAAAAAGCTGCCCGCCAATTCGCGCTTCCAAGTCTTTAATCTGATGCGAGAGCGCAGACTGGGTGAGATGCAACGAGGTCGCGGTGGCGGTCAGTGAACCGGTATCGCGTAGCGAGATCAGCGTTTTCAAATGTTTCAGCTCTATCATGAACTCTCCTCACTTATCCCTAAGCCAACATGAATTTTTAGCTAAGTTACGCCGATTTTTCGGAGCTGTAAACATCTAGATGGCTATAACCTTCCTGCTTGAAGCCGCAGCGGTGTTGGCTACATTCGTTCACCCCAATCACATAGTGTGTCTATGCTCATGGGGATGAACTCACTTGCCGCCTACCTGCAACTCCAAGCAGTTTGGTTATAAATAGTAAAGGTAAATTGATAATCGCCAGTGCCAACATGAAGATTACTCATAAACAAGTTGAATAAATGAACCTTGTCCTCAACGGCGTACAACGAGATAGTTTAGCCATCCAGACATCTTTCGATGTGCTGAATTGGCTTAAGAACTTCTACGACCTATTAAGAACAGACAAAGGATTTTCACATGACAACGACACACATTCTTGGTTATCCCCGCATTGGCGAAAAACGCGAACTTAAATTTGCTCTTGAAAAATACTGGCGTGGTGAGATTGACCAAGCGGCTTTGAAACAGGTCGGCAGCCAAATTCGCCAACAAAACTGGGCATTGCAAAAAGAAGCCGGATTAGACTTTGTGACCGCGGGTGACTTTGCTTGGTACGACCACGTACTCACCACCACACTATTACTGGGCCATGTGCCTAAGCGCCATAGCCACGGTTTTCCGGATTTAGATACGCTGTTTCGCGTCGGTCGTGGTCAGTCACAGAATGCCTGTGGTTGCGGAGCGGGCAGCGCAGCATCGGATATGACCAAGTGGTTCAACACCAACTATCACTATATCGTGCCGGAGTTCAGCTCTCACGACACGTTTAATGTGAGCTGGCCACAACTGTTTGAAGAGGTTAATGAAGCGCTGCAAGCGGGTCACGATGTAAAACCTGTGCTGCTTGGCCCCATCAGTTACCTGTATTTAGGTAAAGAAGTGGAAGAAGGGTTTGATCGTTTAACGTTGTTGCCACGTCTCTTGACCGCTTACCAAGCGATTCTGAGCAAGCTGGCGAAGCAAGGCGTGCAGTGGGTACAAATCGATGAGCCTGTTCTGGCTTTAGAGTTAGAACCACGTTGGCAAGATTCATTTAAACTGGCTTATCAAGTGATTCGTGGTGACGTAAAACTGCTGCTGACCACTTACTTTGATTCAGTGTTAGACACGCTTGATAAGATAGTCGAACTGCCTGTCGATGGTTTGCATGTGGATATTTCGGCGGCTCCAGCGCAGCTAGATATCATAGTTAACCGCTTGCCGTCTGATTGGGTGCTTTCTGCGGGTGTGATCAATGGCCGTAACGTATGGCGTGCCGATTTGAGTGCCATTCTGGCTCGTTTGCAGCCAGTGAAAACCTTGCTGGGTGAGCGTTTGTGGATCGCCAGTTCCTGTTCACTGCTGCACAGCCCAGTCGATCTGGATCTGGAAGGCGATCTGAGCGCAGAAACCCGCAGTTGGTTTGCGTTTGCCAAGCAGAAAGTGACCGAAGTCGCCTTGCTCGGCCGTGCTCTGGGGGGGGATGCCGCCGCAATTTTAGCGTGTGATACCTACAGCCAGCCAATTGTTGCGCGCAAATCTTCTCACACGGTGAATAAGGCTTCTGTGCAAGCGCGCATCAACAATATTACGGCGGCATTGGCAGAGCGGAGTGCGCCATATATTGAGCGTGCTCATCACCAAGCAGAAGTATTGGGTCTGCCTTTCTTGCCGACCACGACCATCGGCTCTTTCCCACAAACAGGAGAGATCCGTACTGAGCGTAGTGCGTATCGCCAAGGCAAGCTGAGCGAGCAAGAGTATGTGCAAGCACTGAAAGGTCATATTGCTGATGCGGTTAAACGCCAAGAAGCACTAGGGTTAGATGTGCTGGTGCACGGTGAAGCGGAACGTAACGACATGGTGGAATACTTTGCTGAAAACCTCGCCGGTTTCCAAACCACGCAGTTTGGTTGGGTGCAGAGTTACGGTTCACGCTGCGTAAAACCTGCGATTGTGGTGGCGGATATCGAACGTGAAAAACCGATCACGGTGGAGTGGTCAACTTACGCGCAATCTCTGACCTCTAAGCAGATGAAAGGGATGTTGACGGGGCCTGTGACCATTCTATGCTGGACCTTCCCACGTGAAGACATCAGTCGCCAAGAGATTGCTCAGCAATTAGCGTTGGCACTGCGTGATGAAGTGGCGGATCTGCAAGATGCAGGCATCAATATTATTCAAATTGATGAACCAGCGATTCGTGAAGGTTTACCACTGAAAAAACGCGATCATCAAACCTATTTAGATTGGGCAGTGCAAGCGTTTAAGATTTCCGCGGGTAGCGCGCGTCCGGAAACGCAAATTCATACCCATATGTGTTACAGCGAATTCAACGAGATCATCGAATCGGTTGCGGCACTGGATGCCGACGTGATCACCATTGAAACATCGCGCTCCAACATGGAACTGCTCAAAGCGTTTGAAGAGTTTAACTACCCGAACGAAATTGGCCCAGGCGTGTACGACATTCACTCACCGAACATTCCTGCACAAACATGGATTGAAGATCTGCTGCGCAAAGCAGCAGAAAAAATCCCAGCACAGCGTTTGTGGGTCAACCCAGATTGCGGTCTAAAAACCCGCAACTGGCCAGAAGTGGAAGCAGCACTGACCAACATGGTGAACGCAGCGAAATCGCTGCGTAGCGAATGGCAAGCGTAATTTCGCTTTCATTAAAAACAGTAAAGGCCTCATCAAGAGGCCTTTATTTTTACGCGCACACATTGTGTGTTCAGGGGCTTAGCCCTTAGTGCAGGTTTCTTTTGTGACCAACTGATCGACCATCAACTGACCACGAGTATTGCGCATTTGGATTCGGTAGCTGATCCCAACATCGAGGTTCGCTCCAATGTCTTTATTGGTACAAAAGGTTTTTAATGCACTTTGTAGCACCTGCTCGGTGGGTTTGGCATTTTTCGCATCGGCGTTGTATACCATCATTAGCTCAATGCTACTGCCTTTCGCTGTTGCACGTAAAATGTTCAGCGGACCAAACTCTAGAGGCAGCTCAGTCGAGAGTAAGCTGGCTCGATTTCCTGCTAATAACTCTAGGTTGCGCTCTTTCTCTGCTGAGCCAGAGCTGCAGCCGACGAAAAGAAGAGTCGATGCGATCAAACTGCTCAGGACAATATTTTTCATATCAGAATACTTTTTTGAAAGGTTTAACAATCACATTAGCGTATACGCCGGCTGCCACATAAGGGTCAGCATTAGCCCACGCTTGTGCTTCTGTCAGTGATGCAAAATCGGCAATTACAGTCGAGCCAGTGAAACCCGCTTGCCCGGGATTATCTGAATCAATGGCTGGCATTGGGCCTGCGGTGAGCAGACGACCTTCATCCTGCAGCTGTTGTAAACGCTCAAGATGCTTTGGGCGTACGCTAAGGCGCTTTTCTAAAGAATTTTCAACATCCTGCGCAAAAATGACATACCACATACATTTCCTTCCTTATCTACTGACTATAACCCTGCCAACTTACCGCCTACCAATCACATCAAGACGTTTCGCTATAAACGCAAAGTCAATACTCTACGCAAGTCAGTGGTGAAACACAGCTTATCAAGATGATTTCTGTGATCCGTTGCTTAGGCTTATCGCTCTTGGGCGGCCATTGGCATCAATCGCGACGTAGTTAAAGGTTGCTTCACAGACTTGGAAACGATCACCCACACCATCTTCTTTGACCGGTTTCACCCAGACTTCAAGATTGATTGACATCGAAGTTCGGCCAATTTTAGTACATTCGCCGTAACAGCATACGACATCACCGACTTTGACCGGTTTTTTAAAAGTGATACTTGAGACCGAAACGGTCACGATCCGTCCACAGGAGATCTCTTTGGCAAGGATGCCACCGGCTAAGTCGAGCTGAGACATGATCCAGCCACCAAAAATATCACCATTGGCGTTAGTGTCGGCAGGCATTGCCAGCGTGCGCAGCAGAAGCTGGCCTTTCGGAGAATTCACAATTTGACCCATTTGGTTATCCACAGCAAACGAAACAGCGACCGAATACGGTCGCTGTGGATGAGGGGCGGATTATAACCACAAATCAGTCAAGGGATCACCCCTTTGCAACCAGTGGAATTTACTGGTTTTTCTCTTTTTGTTCTTTAGGAAGGTGTTTATAGATGTATCCGCCAGTCAGTAGTGTAAAGACTAACGTTGCGGCAAGCAGACCAAAGACTTTAAAGTTGACCCACACATCGAGAGGGAGGTGGTAAGCAATGTACAGGTTGAGCGCGGCGCAGAGGCTGAAAAAACCAACCCACGCCCAAGTGATGGTAGACCATGCCGCCTCAGGCAGTGTCAGCTCTTTGCCCAACATACTTTTGATGGCCGATTTACCCATGAGATGACTCACCGTGAGGCCTAGTGCGAACACCACGTAGACAATGGTGACTTTCCACTTAATGAAGTTGTCATCATGCAGTGCGAGCGTCATACCACCAAACAGGGCGACCATCACAAATGTGATGAGCTGCATTTTTTCTACTTTTTTATAGATGGCGTAAGTGACGATCACTTGTACGGCTGTCGCGGCAATCAGAGCGCCCGTAGCAACGTAAATATCGTAGAACTTATATAAGGCGAAAAAAATGATGAGCGGGATAAAGTCGAGCAGTTGTTTCATTTTGGGTACGTCCAGTCAAATGATTGGCGACAGTCTAACGAAAGTCGCCTCAGAGCTGAATAGCCAATCTGCATTCGCTAGAAATTAACTGCGTTTGCAGTGTTACTGTGACGTGGGTTGATCGCGGCTTAGACCAACAGTTGGGTAAAATCATCGGCCGGAATCGCTTTGCCATACAGGTACCCTTGAGCAAATGTACACCCCTCTGTGCGCACGAAATCGGCTTGATAATCTTTTTCTACCCCTTCTGCAATGACCGCCATGTTGAGTTTATGCGCCATCGCAATAATCGCGCGGGTTAGCTCACGGTTTTGCTCGTTGTATTCCAACTGATTAATGAAGCTACGATCGATTTTTAAGGTATCAAACGAGTATTTCTGTAAGTAACTTAATGAGGAGTAACCTGTTCCGAAGTCATCCAGTGAAATGCTGATGCCTTGTTGGCGAAGTTGGGCTAAAGCACTTTGTGCGTAATGCTCATCTTGTAACAAAATGCCTTCTGTCAGTTCGAGCTCAATGGTGCCAGGAGGGAGTTGATAGAGCGTCATCATGTCTTTGAGGTACTCGACAAATCGCTGCTCACGAAATTGAATTGGCGAAATGTTAATGGCAATTTTGAACGGCGATGTGGTTAATTTGCACCATTCTGCGGCTTTTCTGAGGGCTTGATGAAGAACGAAATAGCCAATCTCAATAATTTGCCCATTACTTTCTGCCAAAGGAATGAATCGATCGGGCGCGATATTCCCCAGTTGTGGGTTATGCCAGCGCAATAAGGCCTCGGCTCCAATCACTTTACCATTCTGCTTTAAATCAACGATGGGTTGGAAATGCACGGCAAGCTCACCAAGACGCAATGCGTGCAGCAGATGGGATTCAAGTTGTAAGCGTTCTTCGGTGGCTTTTTGTGTCGCCAAATTGAAGAAGGAGACTTGTATACCTTCTTTTTTGGCCCAACTCATGGCTGAACTTGCTCGTTGAATGAAACTGAGTGAGTCGGTGGCATCCATTGGAGCGAGCGTTACGCCTAAATGGCACTGTAGAGTAATATTCAAGTTGTTGGTGTTAAAAGGCATAGTGCATGCTTGAACAACCCGATTGATCACTTTTTTGGTTTCATTTTGGCTACGTTTATGGCGCGCTGTTAGAACGAACTCTGAGCCGACGATTCGAGCCAATAGCCAGTTTTCTGGCAGATTATGGCTCAAGCGCTGGCAGAGTGCGGATAGAATTTGGTCACCGACTTGGTAGCCATAACTGTCGTTCACCGATTTAAAGTTACGCAGACTAAAATAAATGAGTGTGATCTGCTGGTCATCGGCAATGTTGATGAGTTGAGGCTGCAAACGCTCCGTGAGGGTGACTCGATTGGGCAGTTTGGTGAGTGGATCAAAATGACGGTGGAATTCGACGAAATCTTCCGCCACCGTGCGTTGTTCAATCTCTTTGAGCAATTTGGTACTTAAATCGGCTAACGTTTGGGTACGTTCAGCGACTTTCATTTCCAGTTCTTGATTGAGTTTTCGTAACTCGGCTTTGTGATACAAGGTTTCGAGCTGCCCTTCAATCGCAGATTGAAAGCGTGACAGCAATGAATGGACACGATCATCAAAATGCCGCTCTTGGCTATCCAAGATACAGATGGTGCCAAATGGGGTGTCATCAGGCCAAAATACAGGTAATCCGCAGTAACAGATCATCCCCAATTTGATATCGGGATTGTTTTCCCAGTCAGGATCGGCAAGGGCGTTGGGTACATCCAACATGCGTTTTTCTTTAATGACGGTTTCACAATAGAGACCGTGACCAAGAGAATCCTTTGCTTTGGGTTTATAGGGATTACCCGCAGTTCGGCTACTGGTGAAAACCTCGATATCACTCTCATGAATACGCATGATAAGCGAGGCGGGGCATTGCGTGATCTCCGCAATCAGATCGACGATCTCTTGCCAAGAATCCAACATGCTTGGTGGAACAATGATTTGTTGAGTATCGATAGGCGGCATGGTTTGTTCAACCTTATGGGTGACCTAATCAGTGCTGACGTGATTAATAGTAATAATGATAGTTATCAGTATAGATGACGAATCATAGCGCACTGCAAGGTATTGAGCAAAAATGCGTCAATACCTTCGAGTTTGGTCATGCACCTCTCGGGTGAACCGTGGAGTGAGCGGGCTGTTCTTTGCGGTTAGCGCAGAGGGTGAGCGTTAAAATCGACTAAGTAACCTTCATTCTTTAAGGCTTGTAAGGTCGAGGTTAATTCATCATCCGACATGGTTAAGCAACTGGATTTCCCCGTCATGCCATACAAGGTTTGTTGATAGTCGAGCGCGGAGTAGTAACCCATACGATCCTCAAGTAGTTCACGCATACCCATGTGAATCAGGTCGTAACAGTGGTGACGTTGCAATTCCATAATCAGACTCCTTTCTTGCTATTCGGAAAACGGAGGTCGCTCCAAGATTGATATTAAGCAAATGCGATGCCAACTCATCGCATTTATGGGGTAAATTTAAAGGGCAATAGGGTTTGATACGCCAACGTAACGGGCTCTGGAATCGGCTGCTTGATTTGAAACCCAAGATCAGGATAGTCACGAATACGTTCAAAATCACCTAACATGGCGTTGAGCACAAAATCGCTCGTGAGTTCGGAGGTTAAATAGTCAAAAAAACCACCACTAGGAGACGTGACTTGCACGCTTTCTACGCTTTCAGGCCATTGTTGCAGGAACGTCGCGTAAGCCCTTCTCTCCATATAAGGCTTTTGTAGCAACAAAATGCGTTGTGCAGGGTGGGCTTGCTGGGTTAACACTTGGTGGCTGAAAAGCATATTCTCACCACTGTTGGTGGATTGTGTTTCAAGCAATAACGCTTCTTCTGGTACGCCTGCTTCCTTGGCGATAGCCGCAAACGTTTCGGCTTCAGTTTGTTCGAATACACCTTGCGTAAAGCGACCAAGTCCACCTGAGAAAAGCACACGAGGGGCAAGACCTTGGTGGTAGAGTTTTGCCGCATGTTCTGCCACGCGGAGATCATTGCTGCCCAAAACCAAGATAACATCGGCAGGTTTGGGTTGTTGATGAAGTTGCAAATAATCCCACAGCATTTCGATGTGTTGATACAAGTGCTTACTCATAACCTTGTACAGCCTCTAATGTATGAGTGAAGTGGAAGTGATAACCCGCTGCCAATAATTTGTCACACAAGATAAGTTTATCGGCTTTATCTGTGATTGCGGGAAGAGAAAGAGAGCTCCCAACCGCTTGGAGGGCGGCTTGATAGAATTCCGCTTTGCTGACCGTTGTTGGTGTTGTTGCATTAATAATCGTGCGTGGCAGTTGTTGTAGCGCAAAATGCACAATATTCATCGCATCGGAAAGATGCAGCATATTGGCGGGCGCAAGCCGGCTGACGTGAGGCATTTTGCTAACAAAGCGGGCAGGGTGGCGATGAGGGCCAATCAACCCACTGCATCGCACAATGGTGTAATCCAATCCTGAGGTAACCACGTGTTGCTCAGCTTTGAGTAGAACGCGTGCTTTACTATCAAATGCTGCGTTATCCAGCGCGAGAGCTAATGAGGCATCTTGCTCATTCATCGGTTTGGCAATATCAGGATAAACCGAGGTTGAGCTGATCATGATGATTTTTTGAATATGGGCTTGTTTGGCTTGCCACACTAGCGTTTGCCAATGCTTGGGATAATCTTCTCCGTGGCCTTGTCGAAAGCCGGGAGGGAAGCAGCCAATCAGGGTATCGCACTCTCTATCGCGCAACGCTTGGCTCAATCCATCGGGTCGATCTAATTGGCAGAGAAAACTGTCTATACCTTGTTGCTGTGTGGTTGCAACACCTTGTGCGGTAGTGCGTGTGGCGTATACGGTATGACCTTGTTGTTTAAGCCATTGTGCGAGCGGTAAACCTAGCCAGCCAGCCCCAATCACGGCTACTCGTTGCATGCGCTTTCCTCTAATCCTTTCGAGTGTCTAATACCCGTTACCGTAACACAGGTGTATGAGGGGTAGAAAGGCAATGAGCGCTGTACAGCGCTCATTGTAAGGACAGTTAGGCGTTTAATACACGCAAGACGCGATCCGCGTGCTCGGCGATTTCGATGCCTTCATCGGTGAGGTAACCGCCATCAGGCTGGGTACACAACCCTTTGTTATACAAGCGTACTACTGCAGCTTGCATCGCTTCAGTGGCTTCGTGGTGCACTTTGATGCCGGTCGCTGCGCTGCTTAAATCAAATTGCAGGAGTAGATTAAGCTCATCGATATGCTGTTGAGTGAATTTCATGGGCGTTACCTTTTCAAGCTGTTGTTGCCGCCACAATAGGCTGCCGGAAGACAACACGCAACGTTGTACAAGCAGAACTGTTATCTTCACCCGATCTGGCGTTTTTTTCAGCGCCTAAAGCCAAGGGAAAAGGCGGCTAAGAGGACAACATATCGGGGGATGGCACTGCGACAGCTCTCGATCTAAACATTTTTCGTAAACATGAAAAATAGCCCTTGAACAAAAGAGGAAATAGAGCGATTATCCGCCACCTCTTCTGTTGTGTGTCAAAATGTAACAAGCTCATGGATCATAACCAATTCGATTCCCTTCTCCCTCCGCAAATGGCTGAACGTGCGGCCATTACTGGTGAAGGTAAAGCCAAAAAAGCCGCGTATAAATCATTCTTGCTTGCGATCTCCGCAGGTATTCAAATCGGTATTGCGTTTGTGTTTTACACCGTGGTGACCACAGGGGCGCATGATATGCCTTACGGTGTCACCAAACTGCTGGGTGGCATGGCCTTCAGCCTCGGTTTGATTCTGGTGGTGATTACCGGTGGTGAATTATTCACCAGTTCGGTGCTCATCCTAGTGGCGAAAGCGAGTGGCAAAATTTCGTGGAAAGAACTGGTACGGAACTGGACTGTGGTCTATTTCGGTAACTTGTGTGGTTCGATAATCCTAGTATTGATTATGTTAGCGACTCGCCAGTTCATGGAAGATGGTGGCCAACTTGGTCTCAACGCGATGGCGATTTCTCAGCACAAGCTGCACCATACGTTTTTGCAGGCTTTTGCTCTTGGATTGATGTGTAACATTCTCGTGTGTTTAGCGGTATGGATGACCTTTAGTGCGCGTTCGCTGACGGATAAAGTCATGGTACTGATTCTGCCTGTGGCTATGTTTGTGTCGGCAGGCTTTGAGCACTGTATTGCTAACATGTTCCAAGTGCCAATGGCGATTGGTATAAAGTATTTCGCACCAGACAGTTTCTGGGCGATGACTGGTGCGAATATCGCCAACTATGCGGATCTCAACTTTGTTAACTTCATCGTCAATAACCTCATTCCAGTGACTTTAGGTAATATTGTTGGGGGTGGTGTGTTTGTGGGTATGTGGTATTGGTTGATTTACCTTAAAGACTGATTTTATTGCTGAAAATTAGCTGTTTCTGAAAAGTCCCTGAGTTTTACTCGGGGATTTTTTTATGTGTCGGAAAGTAAGCGATGTCAGTGGGGGGCTTCTCGCCTTCTCGGTGCAAAGGCTTTTGGAACGTGATGGCCTTATCCACATTTTCTGTGGATAACTCAGAGTAAACTGCGTGTGTAACCTTGCCTTGCAGAAATATCTTAAAAATCTTGCACATTGGTTGTGCACTTGCGCTTTGTTGGGGCGTAATGGAAAGCCAAGGGGGATTGGCGGTTGGAGTATTGGCGAGAGACATCAGGGGGAACGGTTGCCCGCAAATGTCTTGTTCACCTAGCATCATGTCATCGTTCTTTAGCTCGGCTTGTTGTGATTTTGTTTCTATTTCACATAAGTGAAACAATATTAATTTGTCACAACCGTTCATATTTTTTCACGTCGTTTTTTATTCGATCACATCTCCGTTCTAACTCAAAAAACTATGGAATAACAAGGCCTGTGAGGCGTTTTTCGATTGAACCACAATAAAGCTATGGTCTAACATTTGCGTCAATCAATCCTGTTTGACGTTCATTGTAATCATCTGGATCGGCAAAAATTCTTGCGAAGATATAGGCAAATGTATGAGTGATGTTAAAAAAGCTGAAGGCGGTGAAAAACGCTCTCTGGAGTGGAAGTCATTCCTCTTCATCACAGTGGTTCTCTTTCCCATTTTAAGCGTCGCGTTTGTAGGTGGGTATGGATTTATCGTGTGGATGCTGCAGATGTTTGTGTTTGGCCCTCCGGGCGCACACGGCGGTTTTTAATCCGCAGGTTTACGACTGAATTCGATAATTAAGAGACAATGAAGATGAAATCGTTAATTTTGAAAATGTGGCGCACCATGACGCGTCCAGCAGTACACATTAGCTTGGGTGTACTGACGCTCGGTGGCTTTATCGCTGGGGTGATTTTCTGGGGTGGTTTTAACACCGCATTGGAAGCCACCAATACGGAAGAGTTCTGTGTTAGCTGCCACACCATGCGTGACAACGTATACCAAGAGCTACAAACCACAGTGCACTGGAAAAACCACTCTGGCGTACGTGCGACTTGTCCTGATTGCCATGTTCCCCATGAATGGACGGCAAAAATCGCGCGTAAGATGCAAGCCTCGAAAGAAGTCTTTGCGCAAATCTTTGGTGATCTAGACACGCCTGAAAAATTTGAAGAGCGCCGGATTGAGTTGGCCAAACATGAGTGGGATCGCTTCGCTGCCAACAAATCCCTTGAGTGTAAAAACTGCCATAACTACGAATCGATGGATTTTGACCAAATGTCCGCGACGGCACGCATCCAAATGAAGCAAGCGGCTGAGCGCGATCAAAGCTGTATCGACTGCCACAAGGGCATTGCGCATAACTTGCCGAAAAACATGGAGAGCTCAAGTGGCTTGATTGGTGAGTTGGAGGGCATGGCATCGAACACCAAATACTCAAATGGTGGAACTTTGGTCAGCGTGCGTTTCCTCCCTGTGTATGAAGATGAGCAAGGTAAAGTTGAAGCGGGTCTACTCAACCCAGCTTCTGAAGTGAAAGTGTTAGCCGAAAAAGGCGACATGATGCAAGTTGAAATTGATGGTTGGCGTAAATCGAAAGGTTTTGGCCGTGTGATTCAAGAAGATTTCGGTATGAACATTGCGGTAGCTTCACTTCTGAAAGATGCCGCCATGTCGGATGCGATTGTGACCACGGGCGAGCAGAAAGTTGATGATTTGACTGGTTTGCCATGGGAACAAGTCAGCGCGAAAGTGTGGATGAAAAAAGAAGCCATGCTGAGTGACATCAACCCTATTTGGGAAAAAGCGCGTGAAGCATACCAAACCAACTGTTCTGTCTGTCATACCCAACCGGATGAAGCACACTTTGATGCCAACACTTGGCCTGGCATGTTCGACGGTATGTTGGCATTCGTTAACTTCGATACCGACAGTGAAGCGCTGGTACTGAAGTACCTGCAAAAACACTCTTCAGATTTCGCTGAAGGCCATCACTAAGCAACGTCATACGGAGTCATAACATGGCGATTACACGAAGAAGTTTTCTGAAAGGTGTCGCAACCACCAGTGCGGCGTCGATTATTGGCCCAAGCCTACTGACCTCAGTTTCTGCCCAAGCGGCAGAAACCACAGGAACTTGGAAAGTCTCTGGTTCTCACTGGGGCGCCTTCCGCGCCCACATCTACGGCGGTAAGGTACAAGAGCTGAAAGCGTTGGAGTTGGATACCCACCCAACGGAAATGTTGAACGGCATTCAAGGCATTCTGTACAGCCCATCTCGCGTGCGTTACCCAATGGTGCGCCTCGATTGGTTGAAAAAACACAAATACAGCGCAGAAACCCGTGGTAACAACCGTTTTATCCGTGTGACTTGGGATGAAGCGATGGACCTGTTCTACCGTGAATTAGAGCGTGTTCAGAAGCAATACGGCCCTTGGGCACTGCACGCAGGCCAAACGGGTTGGAACCAAACCGGTGCTTTCCACAACTGTACCGCGATGATGCAGCGCGCTGTGGGTATGCATGGTAACTACATCACCAAAGTTGGGGATTACTCGACTGGTGCTGGCCAAACCATCATGCCTTATGTACTGGGCTCGACCGAAGTTTACGCGCAAGGTACCTCTTGGAGCGAGATTTTAGACAACTCGGACAACATCATCTTGTGGGCAAACGATCCAGTGAAAAATCTGCAAGTGGGTTGGAACTGTGAAACGCACCAGTCTTTCGGCTATCTCGATCAATTAAAAGAGAAAGTCGCGAAAGGCGAGATCAACGTGGTTTCCGTTGACCCAGTGAAGAATAAGACACAGCGTTTCTTGCAAAATGATCACCTGTACATCAACCCACAAACGGATGTGGCGTTTATGTTGGCCGTTGCGCATGTGCTGTATACCGAAAATCTGTACGACAAGAAGTTTATTGAAACTTACTGCTTGGGCTTTGAAGAGTTCATCCCTTACGTATTGGGTAAGAGCAAAGATAAGGTTGAGAAAACCCCTGAGTGGGCGGCGAAAATTTGTGGCGTGAAGCCAGAGTCCATTCGCGATTTCGCCCATATGTTGGTGAAAGGGCGTACTCAGTTGCTGTTTGGTTGGTGTATCCAACGTCAAGAGCATGGTGAGCAACCTTATTGGATGGGCGCGGTACTGGCGGCGATGATTGGTCAAATTGGCCTGCCGGGCGGCGGTATTTCTTATGGTCACCACTATTCAGGCATCGGCGTACCGTCAACTGGTTTTGCGGGACCTGGCGGATTCCCACGTAACCTTGACCAAGGTGCGAAGCCAAAGTGGGATAACAATGACTTCAACGGCTACAGCAGCACGATTCCGGTCGCCCGCTGGATTGATGCGATTCTTGAGCCGGGTAAGAAGATCAACCACAACGGTAACACGGTGACGTTGCCGGGCTTCAAAATGATGGTGATTTCCGGTTGTAACCCATGGCATCACCACCAAGACCGCAACAAGATGAAGCGTGCATTCCAGAAGCTGGAAACTGTGGTGACGATTGATTTCAGCTGGACGGCAACGTGCCGCTTCTCTGACATCGTACTGCCAGCTTGTACCCAGTGGGAACGTAACGACATCGACTCTTACGGCTCATACTCAGGTAAAGGCCTGATTGCGATGCATCGTTTGGTTGACCCGTTGTTCCAGTCACGCACTGACTTTGAAATCATGACTGAGCTGACTCGTCGTTTTGGCCGTGAAAAAGAGTACACCCGCGGTATGGATGAAATGGAGTGGGTACGCTCACTGTATGACGAATGTAAGAAAGCCAACGATGGCAAGTTTGCGATGCCGGAATTCGATGAGTTCTGGGAAAAAGGCTTCCTTGATTTTGGTACGGGTACGCCTTGGGTTCGTCATGCGGATTTCCGTAAAGATCCTGAGATCAACGCGCTTGGCACGCCTTCTGGTTTTATCGAAATTACATCACGTAAGATCGGTCGCTACGGTTATGAACATTGCCAAGAACACCCTATGTGGTTCGAGAAAACCGAACGTTCACACGGTGGTCCTGGCTCTGAGAAATACCCGTTCTGGCTGCAATCATGCCACCCAGACAAGCGTCTGCACTCACAAATGTGTGAAGCTGAAGCGTTCCGTGCCACTTACGCGGTGCAAGGTCGTGAACCTGTTTACATCAACCCAATTGATGCAAAAGCGAAAGGCATTAAACAGGGTGATTTGGTGCGTGTGTTTAACGACCGTGGGCAGCTATTGGCGGGCGCGGTGCTAAGTGACAGCTATCCACGTGGCGTGATCCGTATCGAAGAGGGTGCTTGGTATGGCCCGCTGACAGAAAAAGTCGGTGCGATCTGTACTTATGGCGATCCCAATACACTGACGCTGGATCTGGGAACGTCAGAGCTGGCGCAAGCCACTTCGGCGAATACCTGTATCGTGGAATTCGAGAAATTCCGTGGTGAAGTTCCACCCGTGACATCATTCGGTGGCCCAATCGAAGTCATCTAATCGTCTCTTTAACGCAAAATGCGCGTTATCCCTCAAGCCAGCGTTCATCGCTGGCTTTTTTCTTCTCTTTTATCAGTAAATCCGCTTAATCTGTCGCCAATCAAACCTGTGGATCACGTAAAACGTGAAACATCTAACGTCATGCGTGGATGTTTACGCCGACACTCAGGGCAAAAAGGAGAGAGTCAATGAGCCACTTAAGACTCGCTAATGGGCGAGAGATCCTAGCGCAGCAAGCTGATATTGAACTGGAGATTGCGGACAATGAGCTTTCTGCACAGTATATCGGGTTACATAACCGTCCTTTTGAGCGCCGTTATCCGCTATTTAGCACGGTGTTGGATGTCGAGTCAGATGCGCGCTTGGTCGGTGATGGTTTCCAAATGCTCTCACAAGCCTCTGGAACGCTGAGCCAAATTCAAGAAGTTGGGCGTTGTCCTGATAACAACCTCAGTTACCGCATTTACCCGCATGATGCGCCGAAGCGTTTTTACAACACATTGATGATAGAAGCCGCTGGCCGTTATCTATTATTTGGTTTCACCTCGTGCCAACGTTTTGCCGGTTTTTTTGAAGTGCATCGTCACCCGCAACACTGGATACTGAGTGCTTTTATCGATGGCGAAGAGAGCCGCCCGCAAGACTGGGTCACCAACCAACTGGAATCGGTGATCTGCTTAGAAGGCGAGTCTATGTCGGAGCTTTATCAAGCCTATGCAGAGGCGATCTCGCGCCATCATCCGCCAAGACCCCATATCAAAGATCCCGCACCAATGGGGTGGTGTTCTTGGTATGCCTATTATGCCGAAGTCACTGAGCAAGACATTAAAGACAATGTTGCGGTACTCGCAGAGCGTCATCCAGAGCTGGAATGGGTGCTATTGGATGATGGCTATCAAGCGTTTATGGGCGATTGGCTTACACCCTCACAAAAATTCCCCAGTGGCATTCAACAAGTGATTGTCGATATTCGTGCGCAGGGCAAAAAGCCCGCCATTTGGCTCGCGCCTTTTATCGCTGAAGCGGATTCGGCGGTCTTTCGTCAGCATCCTGACTGGTTTGTGAAAAATGCCGCAGGTGAGCCACTCAAAGCCGAAGAGATCACTTATGGCGGTTGGCGTTGCACGCCTTGGTATGTGCTGGATGGTTCGCACCCCGATGTGCAAGAGCATTTGACCCAAGTGGTCAAAACCTTGCGTGAAGAGTGGGGCGTTGAGCTGTTTAAGCTGGATGCCAACTATTGGGGAACGCTACAAGGCCAGCGTTTTCAATCCGGTATCACGGGGATCGAAGCGTACCGAATGGGCATGCAAGCGATAGCCGAAGGGGCCGGTGATGCATGGTTGCTCGGTTGTAATGCGCCGATGTGGCCATCACTGGGTTTGGTGGATGCAATGCGGGTGTCGGACGATGTGGAGCGTAATGCCGATCGTTTTTGTCAAATGGCTCGCGAAACCTTGATGCGCAGTTGGCAACACAGACAGCTGTGGCAAATTGATCCTGATTGCTTAACGTTAACCCCGTTACCAAACCAAAGTGCCGATCGTACCAGCTACGAATTCCATCGTAATTTGCTGCTCGCCAGCGGTGGTTTGTTATTGTCTGGCGACCCTTTGCCAAAACTTACTCCGTTTGCCAAACAGAGCCTTAAGCGCTTACTCAAGCGTTTTCAATATAGCCAGAAATCCGCCAAGCTGACTTCGCTGAGTTTACGCCATGCTTTTTTGCCACTGACCGATAAAAATGACCTGCATTGCTTGTTTAATTTTCAAGGCAAGGAACAGGAGTTTACTTTGGTCGCCAACCATCCAGTACAGTGGTATGACTATTGGAGTGGTGAGCTGCTGAGCAGTGAGCCAAGCAAATTATTGGTCGTCAATTTGGCGAAAGGGTTGCAGAGCCGAGCCATTTTGACGGTAGGTTAGCGGTGATTAAATCAAGCGTAAGGTTTGAAAACGCCGCCTTTACCTATCCAAAATGAGCAACCCTCATTCGGGCAGGCAGAGGCGGTGTCAGTTGAGGTTAATAATTGCTTTTGAGTTTTTGCTTATCACTTAGTACATGGCGGCACATTTTCCCAAACTGCTTCATTCTACTTCGTTGCTCCGCCAGTGTGGCGGAGTTATAAGCCTGCTCTCGCAGTAACTTGAAATAGTTTTGTAAGCGTCTTGCTTCCAAAGTGCCATTGTCTATCGCTTGCTGAACGGCACATCCCGGCTCAGTCTGATGTTGGCAATCTTTAAAACGGCAGTGTAACGCTAAGGTTTCAATGTCTGAAAACGTCTCGCTAACCCCTTCGCCACAGTCGACAAGTTGGAGCTCACGCATTCCCGGTGTATCGATGATCAATGCACCTTCCGGGATCATGTGAACCGAACGCGCGGTGGTGGTATGGCGGCCTTTACTGTCATCTTCACGGATCCCACCGGTGAGTTGGGTTTCGCTCCCAAGCAAGGTATTAGTCAGTGTTGATTTACCAACCCCAGAAGAACCAATAAATGCGACGGTTCTGCCTTTTGTACACCACGGGCGTAATGCTTCTACACTGGTTGGTTCGAGAGCATTGACTGCCGCGACCCAAAGCGTGGCACTGAGCTTTTGAACTTGCGCGATATTTTGATCTGCCTGTTCAGATAAATCGGCTTTCGTGAGTATCACCACAGGTTCGATGTGCGCTTCTTTAGCGATGCTCAGATAGCGTTCAATACGGCTGAGGTTAAAGTCATCATTGAGCGAGCAGACGATGAACAAAGTATCAACATTGGTCGCGATCAACTGTTCCGCCACTTTACTGCCCGCCGCTTTTCGACTCAGTTCACTTTGACGCTCAAGTAGGCGTTTAAATTGCTGCTGTTCATCCAGCAAAACCCAATCGCCCACCGTCATTTTCGGTTGAGCGTGATGAATGGCGAGATGGATTTGCCCTTGTTCACTGCAAAGTTGATAGCCACTACGATGATGAGCGATGACGCGACAGATTTGCGTATTCTCGTAATCTTCGAGCGTCAGTTGTTGTTGAAAAAAAGGTTTCCAGCCAAGTTGCGTTAACGTGTAAGGCTGAAAAGAAGTCATTGTGTTGTTCATTGCGAATTTTCCCGGTGCGAGAAAGCACCCACTAAATCATAGTTTCAGGGTTTAATTCGTTGATTAAATAGAATTACCCCAGTTTGACTGGGCAAATGGAGAAGGGAAGGGAGAAGTCGCGTAGTGCGATAATAGAATTGAAAACGGACTTTCCGTTAACCCAACCATGCCCTTTGAATTTGGTTAGTGACAATCATCAGAAATCCTCCAGTTAATGATAGAAACTGCGCGATTATACGTTGTATGACCAAAAGAGCAAACGTAGAGGCGACTTTCGATAGCAAAGTCACATGAGATTCGAGACTTACAGATGGAAGAAAAAGGTTTTTTTGATTTAGCTCCATGAAGAAAATATTAAATTAAGTAGAGTGCACCCTTTGTTTACGCCAGCTTGATGGCAAAAGAGAAAATAGGTAACAGGATGATTTTAGTTGTTGGTCATAAGAACCCAGACAGTGACAGTATTTGTAGTGCATTAGTGGCAGCCGAGCTTTTAAAAGCGCGTGGTTTGGAAGCGAAAGCGGTTCGCCAAGGTGAGATTAACCGTGAAACTCAACATATTCTCAATGTCGCAGGTGTTGAACAACCTGAATTGTGCACCAGTGTTGCCGGTGAGCAAGTTTGGCTGGTGGATTATACTGACTTAGCACAAGCGCCAGATGACCTAAATCAGGCAGAGATCCTTGGTATTGTCGATCACCACCGTTTAGGGGATGTGATGACGGTGAATCCTCTGGAAGCGTGGATTTGGCCTGTCGGTTGCACCAGCACCATTTTGTTCAACCTGTTCAAAATGGAAAACGCAGCAATCACTCGTCCAATGGCACTATTGATGATTTCTGCCATTCTGTCTGACACCGTAGGTTTTGCTTCTCCAACCTGTACTCAAAAAGACCGAGACGCCGTTGCTGAGTTGGCGGTATTGGCCGGAATTACCGATCTGGAAGGCTTTATTAAAGCATTGTTGATTGCCAAAACCGATATTGAAGGTTTAAGCGCAGCGCAACTGGTCGAGAAAGATCTCAAAGCATACCCATTCAATGGCCGTGATTTGGTGGTGGGTCAGGTTGAACTGGCTACGCTAGAGCAAGTGGCAGACATGATTGATGCCTTAGAGGCAGATCTGCAACGTCGTTGTGATGAGGAATCATTGGCTCTTGCAGCGCTGATGCTGACCGATATCACGACGGCACAAACCCGCCTGCTGTTTAAAGGCGAATGGTCAGAAAAACTGGCTAAACATGAAAAAGAGGGTGTGCTGATGATGGAAAACACCCTAAGCCGTAAGAAACAAGGTTGGCCTTGGCTGCAAACGGAACTGGCTTGATCGCCACTTCGCGGTTAACATTCTCCTTAAGCAACGCTCACGCTAGTATGCCGTGGGCGTTTTTTATCTCTGGTTGTAGGCATTGTCCTGCAATCTTTCGCTCGGAAAGAGCCATGAATTCCAATGGGGAAAGAAGATGTCTAATCCATTAACCGCAGAGCAAATGGCGCTCATCAACCAATATGACCAAGAGCAACGATTCAACTACTGCTTGAAAGAGATTGTGGTTAACCAGCAAGTATGGATTTTAAAAGATGAACACGGTTGCGTAATGCTCAATACGGAAGAGGAAGATTGCGTTCCAGTGTGGCCGCACCGTGAGTTTGCACAAGCGTGGGCAACCGGTGACTGGGCAGAGTGTGAGCCAGAATCGATTGGCCTTAACAAATGGTTTAGCCGTTGGACTCAGGGCTTGGAGCAAGATGATCTCTCCGTTGTTGTTTTTCCAAACGACAATGAAGAAGGAGTCATTTTATTTCCAGATGAGTTCGATTTTGAACTGAAAAAACTGGCAAATCGTCGCTAATCGCGTGTGGATTGAGCGAGATAACTAACGAAGCCATTCATAGAGCGGTGAAGAGTGTGCCTCTTGCACCGCTTTTTTTAATCTACCTTGCTGCTGATATTGTTTGATTTTGGTGCGGATCACCGACTGCACTTGGTGTTGGTTCATGCCCGTGGTGATATCGGGTTCGTAGAGTAGCCACAGTAAAACGACATCAAGGGGAGAGAGCAAATCTTCCGGGGTTCTATCGTTAAAAATGGAAGGGTAGGCAAGCTCTGAATCATTAGGCAGCCCCATCACTTGAGTAATTTCTTCCACGATACAGGCCAGCAGTTTGCCATGGTCACGTGCTTGGTCGACGGGGATGACGACCGACGCTGAAATAATCTCAGAAGTCACGATGTCGCTCTGGTAACTCGCTTGGCAAATCGCTCCATGCATCGACTGCGTGGCTGATTTTCCTGCTACTTCTTCTAGCACCTGCTGCCACTTTGATTGCTGGGTGAATACCCAAATCACATTCGCCTGAGTTTTGTCGCTCACCACCTGAATCGGGTGTTGGGTTATGGCCGAAAGATGGCTGAGGTGAGCTCGCGCAAGCTGTTCATGCAGATCACTATCAGGCACTTGATGTTCAAAATAAATCCGCAGGGGCTTGCGCCATTTACTGAGTGGTTTTTCACCTACGGAATATTCGTTGTGCATCGCTACGGCGAGAAAGGCTTGTTCGATAAAAGCGGGATCGCGCCAATTCTCTTGACCAAAGGCACTGTGGCTAATAAGGGTGAGAAGCCCGAGCGCAATCCCTCTTTTCATCACTCAATACTTAAAGGTGGGAGCCTTGGTAAAGTGGCTCTCAATCATACGTTGGGTGATCGGGTGCTGCGGGTCGGCCAACACTTCATGGGTATTGCCGGATTCCACCACATTCCCTTCATGCATCACGATGATTTTGTCAGTGATGTGCTTGATCACCCCGATATGCTGGGATACATACACAAACGAAACGCCCATTTCCTCTTGCAGTTCCAGAAATAGGTTGAGGATTTGCGAACGCATCGCCATATCCAGACCATTCAACGCTTCATCGGCAATAATGATGGATGGCTGCAAAATTAAGGCGCGAGCCAAACAAACCCGCTGTTTCTGTCCAGTTGCGAGCATTTGAGGATAAAAGTAGGCGTGTTCTGGCAGTAAACCAACGCGCTGCAAGGTATCTTTTACGCGGCGCATACGGGCTTCTGGCGGCATGCTGGTGTTCCGTTTCAGGGGGCCTTCCAGAATCTTGCCAATTTGTAGGCGCGGATTGAGCGACGTGTTGGGATCTTGGAAAATCATCCGGATGAGCTTACAGCGGGTCGCGTAATCTTTGTGTTCTAAAAGCTCACCGTTGACGCGGATTTCCCCCCCCGTTGGTGCGACCATTCCAGCCAGCATACGCGCGAGTGTGGATTTTCCTGAACCGTTTTGTCCAATAAAACCAATGGTTTGTCCCGCTTCCAAAGTAAAGCTAACGGGCTTCACCGCATGTTGGATCTGCTTGCGTAAAAAACCGGAACGAGTGACAAAGTCTTTATGTAGATCGGTGACTTCTAACAGCGCACTCATTGTGGTGTCTCCATATTCAACGGGAAATGGCAGGAAAACTTATGGTTTTTGACCCAACGTGAACGTGGCATTTCTACACATTGACGTTGCGCATAAGGGCAGCGAGGCCCTAAGCGACAACCAATTGGCAAATGTTGTAGTGGCGGAATCGAACCGGGCAGTGATTGTAATTTCTGCTTATGGGGTATCCAGTCACTGAAATCGGGCATTGCCTTTAGAAGTGCAGCCGTATAGGGATGCTTGGGTTCTACCACAATCTTTGCAGTGTCTGCCGATTCAACCGATTGGCCACAATACATCACCGTAATTCGATCTGCCCATTGGGTGATGGTGGTTAAGTCATGGCCAATCAGTAAGATTGAGGTACTGTTTACCTGATTCATCCGGCTGAGTAGACGTAAAATTTGCGATTGAGTGATGGGGTCAACGTCGTTTGTGGGTTCATCGGCGATCAGCAATTTCGGTTTCGCAGCAATCGCCATGGCAATCATCACTTTTTGACACTCACCGTCGGTCAGCTCATAAGGGTAGCTAGACATGATGTCTTTGTGATCTTTGATGCCGACTTTATGCAGCAGTGCGATGGCTTGCTTTTTGCGCCATGTAAAACGCTGCCACCAACGGCCTTCAAAAGTACGGAAAGGAATCGATTCGATCAACTGCTTGCCCACTTCTTCAGAAGGGTCAAGACAGGTGGAAGGCTCTTGGAAAATCATCGCCACATCACGTGCGATCACGCGTCTGCGTTCTCGTGGAGTCAGTTGCAGTAAATCAATGTTTCCAAGGCGCATACGGTCAGCCGTAACGCGCCAGTTTTCTTTACATACCCCAACCAACGCTTTAGCAACGAGGCTTTTGCCAGAGCCAGATTCACCCACTAAACCACGAATTTCACCTTCGTTCATGGTCAGGCTCATGCGATCTACAGCTTTCACTAAACCTTGCGGAGTATCAATTTCAATCGTCAGATGACGAATATCAAGAATAGGCATTATTCGACTCCTGCATTCAACGCTTGACGTGCGCCATCGCCGACAAGGTTAATGACCACGACCGTAAACATAGTCGCGAGACCGGGAAGAGTGACTGTCCAAGGTGCAATGTAGATAAGTTCGACCGCATTACCGAGCATGGAGCCCCATTCCGTACTAGGCGATTGTGCTCCGAGCCCAAGAAATCCCAGCGCGGTAATATCCAAAATAGCAATGGAAAGAGCCATAGTAATTTCGGTGACGATGATCGGCAGGATGTTGGGAAAAATGGAATGCCAAAGCAGATAAAACTCATTGGCACCATCTAAACGTGCGGCCATGACATAATCTTTTTCTACTTCATTATGTACTGCCACATACACTGAGCGAATAAAACGTGGGATCAACGCTAAGCCAATCGCAAGGAGTACGTTAAATTCGCCAGCCCCTAAAAAGGCGACAAAAATGATAGCCAGTAACAGTGACGGAATCGACATTACCGTATCGAGCAGATGGTTCAGTGTGCTGGAAAGCAAACCCTTGGTCATGCCCGCTAATGCACCAATGGTACCACCGAGTAACGTGGCAATCAGAGTGATGAGCACCGCAGCCCCGATACTCAGGAGTGAGCCATCAATCAGGCGAGATAAAATATCGCGTCCTAAGTCATCCGTGCCGAGGAAGTAATCAACACTACCGGCGGGATCCCAAGATGGGGGTACCAGTAATTTGCTGGAGTGCATTTGTGGATCATACGGTGCAAGCCAAGGAGATAGTGCGATCACGAGGGCTATAAACAGCAGGCACCATAATCCGAACATGGCGAGATTATTGGCTCGAAAGCTACGCCAGAAACGCTCAAACTGGGTTGGAATGTGTTCTTCTTGATAAATGCTATCGCTTAACATACCACTCTTTCCTTACCAAAGGGTTAGCCACCGCGCCGAGCAAATCAGAGAGAATGTTGGCGGTTAATACTAAGGTGCCGACCACGATAACACCGGCTTGAATCGACATAAAATCACGGTTAGCCAGCGCATCAAGCAGCCAACGACCAATGCCCGGCCAGTTAAAGATAGATTCAGTAATAATCGCCAGCGTCAGCATACTAGACAGTTGAACACCAAATTTTGGGATCATCGGAGGAATGGCATTACGTAAGACGTGTTGGGTAACGATTTCGTAATTGGATAAACCCTTAATTTTGGCTGCTCGGATGTAGTTTTGGTTCATTACTTCCGCAACCGATGCCCGCATTTGCCCAATCACTTGTGTGGTGGGAGCCAAAGCCAGCACCAAGCAGGGGAGCGTTAAATGTTCCAACACACTTTGGAGCGCTTGGCTGCGGTATTGCGACTGCGACATGAAGGCATCAATCAAGGCAAAGCCTGTCACATGCTCGATTTGATACAGTAAGTCATAGCGCCCTGCGACTGGGAAAAATTGAAAGTGCAGTGAGAACACCATAATCATCATTAAGGCGAGCCAAAAAATGGGCGCCGAATATCCAGACATGGAGATGAAAGAGATGATGGTGTCGAGCCATTTACCTTGTCGCATCCCAGCGATGGTTCCGATAGGAATACCCACCAGCAGTGACATAATGAAGGCAATAGAACACAGCTCAATGGTGGCCGGAAATACGACCGCTAACTCACTGAGAATCGAGACTCCATTTTTATTGACACCGAAATTGAGCTCCATTAACTGCACTAAGTAAATGGACCACCCTTGCCAAAAGCTGAACAAAGTCCATGGTGAATGGGGATCAAAGCGAGCGAGGCTGTAGCCGACCATGGTCAAGATTAAGAGTGTAATGATAAATAGGTTAAATTTTCGTACCGTATACACGAACATTACTCGGCCACCCTCTCAACGGTATTAAATGGCTGAACATTAAAAGGACTCATGCGAACCCCGGTTAGCGATTTACTGTAGGCGGTAAATTGTATGCCATGTGCAAGAGGGATCACGGGAAACTCTTGGTTAAGGATATTTTGCGCCTGATGATAGAGATTTAGGCGATAACGTGGTTTGTTGGCTTCTAAAGCTAAGTCTAGCAAGAAGTCAAAATCACTGTCACACCACATTGAGACGTTCAACCCTGCTCGATTGGAGTCACAAGAGAGCAAGGGGCGTAAGAAGTTATCTGGGTCACCTGTGTCACCGCGCCAGCCACTCAAAAACAGGTCAATATTGTTGCGTTCTGCAAGCTCTTGGCGTTCGGAGCGATCTTCGGTAATTAAGCGCAAGGTGACGCCAATATCAGCCAAGTTGGCTTGGATTAATTCTGCGGTTTTACGTGGGCTAGGGTTATACGCTTTGGGATCGACCGGAACTGACATGGTCAATTCAAGCCCATGTTCAAAACCCGCCTCGCGCAATAACGCTTGAGCATAATTGCGATCGTAACGGATTTGTACTGCATCTTGTTGGTAAGCCCAAGAAGTAGGAGGCAAGACCGTAAAGGCAATGCTACCAGTACCGTAATAAACGGAGTCCAAAATATTTTGCCGATTGATCGCAAAGTTTAGTGCTTTACGTACTCGGCTATCATTGAGCGCGGGATGTTGTGTGTTGACGGCAATAAACGCCACATTCATTGCTGGGGTTGTTGTCAGTTCAATATCCTGATTTTGTTCAATCGCCGGTACCTGACTGGAGATCGGTGCATGCAGAACATCGCATTCATTACGCAGTAATTTGGCGAGCATTCCGGTACCGCGTTGTGAAATATCAAACACCACTTGTTCAAGTTTAGCGACGCCATTCCAGTAGTGAGGGTGGCGCTTTAGGCGGATCAAATCACGCGGATGGTATTCAGTAAGATAAAAGGGGCCACTGCCGACAGGTAAGGTATCCAACTTCTCTTTTTCATCATCAATCATCAATTGGTTAGCGTATTCTAAAGAGAGAATGACGGCATGACTGGTGGCAATGTTAGACAAAAAACTGTTATCTGGGCGGCTTAAAATAAACTTCACTGTTAAGTCATCAATAGCCGTGACATCGACGAGTAAATTTTGGAAATCAATGCCTTTAAACCAAGGGTATTGGGCTTGGTTGATCTTATGGAAAGGGCTTGTCGGGTCAATGATGCGTCGGAAGCTGAAAACCACATCATCGGCGTTGAGTGGCCGAGTGGGGCTAAACCAAGCGGTAGTTTGAAACTCAACATTAGGGCGCAGAGTAAACAGATACTCGGTACCGCTCGCATTAACCGTCCATCCGCTGGCTACGCTCGGTACGGGTAATTGGGTTTGCGGATCAATCGTGAGCAAGGTGTCGTAGAGTTGCGGTCCGAGAGCATCGGAGGTGATATCGTTATCGACCAATTGTGGGTTAAAGGTAGATGGCGCGCTCTCACCACAGTAGACAAAACCACTGCTGCGAATCTTACTGTGATCGATGTGTTCTCCGCAGCCTGTCAGCAAACTCATGCTGAACAGTCCTAGGGTAAATCGTATAAATGCGTTCATAGTGATCTGAGTCAGTCACGAGGCGGAACTAGCATTACTAGTCAGCCTCAAAATCCCGTTAATTTACCATTGTTTTCTCGGCAAAACCAAATGAAATGGCGTATTTACAGTACATCACTCATCCGAGAGTGGGGTGTTTTCGTTACTCATCTGGGGGTATTTTCTGATCATCCCCCGAAATTGATGATAGCTCAGGCCTAACAAGTGCGCGGCTTGCTTTTGGTTAAACTTGGCTTGCGTCAGTGCCGCTTGCAGTAATTCAATGTCTAACTCTTGTTGCCATGTCTTATAGTCAATCGGTAATTGAAAACGGGGTGCCGTTGTGAGTGGCTCAATATTATTCGAGGTCTCTTGTGTGACAACGTCACCCGAATGGAATGGATTAAAAATCAGAGTTACAATGGGGTGGCGGTTTAGACCATGTTGATATACCGCACGCTCAACGACGTTTTTTAGCTCACGAACATTACCTGGCCAAGGATAGTGTTGTAGTTGCTTGCGTGCATCGTGGCTAAACCCAACAAACAGGGGGAGTTGGAGTTCGCGACACATCCGAATGGCAAAATGTTCAGCAAGTAGCAAAATATCGTCGGGTCGGTGACGTAAAGGTGGCAAGTGAATCACATCAAATGCCAATCTATCGAGCAGGTCTGCGCGAAACTGACCGTGCTCGGCCATTTTAGGCAAGTCAGCATTGGTTGCGCAGACCAAACGTACATTCGCATTCAGCACTTGATGGCCTCCCACGCGCTCGTACTGACCGTATTCAATCACTCGCAGCAGTTTTTCTTGTACCGCAAGTGGAGCCGTGGCTAACTCATCCAAGAAAAGCGTGCCATTCTCTGCGCGTTCAAACCGGCCTTGGTGACGACCTTTTGCTCCCGTGAAAGCGCCGGATTCGTGGCCAAAGAGTTCTGAATCGATCAATCCTTCACTGAGGGTTGAACAATTGAGTGAAATCAGTGGATGTTCCCAGCGCTTTGATAAGTAGTGCAGACGCTGTGCGATAAGTTCTTTACCGGTTCCTCGCTCACCGATTACAAGCACAGGACGCTCAATTGGAGCTAAGCGCGAAACTTTATCCAATACGGCTAAAAACGCGGGTGATTCGCCAAGTAAGCTCTGTTGCATCGCGATTCCTCAAAGTGGTGAAATTGACCAACTATTGGTGAATCTCATCATAGCATGCTCAGTCATAAAATGAGTTTATTTATAATGCTTTGAAAATAAAGATATTTTTTATTGGCATGTTATTTGGATTGTTCTTGGTATCCAACGCGCAGCATGGGGCTGTCGCTGCCATCGTGAGGCGTGGTTGCCTCGCACACTGACAGGAGAATCGTCATGGGTATTTTTTCTCGTTTTGCAGATATCGTAAATTCCAACATTAGTGCTCTACTGGATAAGGCAGAAGATCCAGAAAAAATGATCCGTCTGATCATCCAAGAGATGGAAGATACACTGGTTGAAGTGCGTACCAACTCTGCGAAAGCGATGGCCGACAAAAAAGAGTTGGCACGTAAAGTCGAGTCACTGGAAGCGCAGCTAGAAGATTGGCAAAACAAAGCGACACTGGCGCTCACCAAACAAAGGGAAGATTTGGCACGTGCGGCGCTGATTGAAAAGCAGAAGTTACAACAGGTATTGAAAGGCTTACATACCGAGCAGACGCTGGTTGAGGAAACCATTGATAAGCTGACGGGGGAGATTGGTAAGCTGGAAAGCAAAATCACCGAAACTCGTGCGAAGCAACAAGCGCTCGCGATACGTAGCCAAGCCGCAGGTCATCGCCGTGATGTGCAGCGCCACTTGCATGCGGGGCGTACAGAAGAAGCAATGGCGAAATTTGAACAGTTTTCACGTAAAGTGGATGAGTTAGAAGCGGAAGCGGATTTGTATGCTCAAGCTGGACAAACTCGCTCTTTGGAGCAAGAGTTTGCCGAGTTACAAGCTCAAGATGACATTGAAAAAGAGCTGAGCAAGCTAAAAGCTCAGATGAAATCAGACCAATAATTGGGAGTCGATTATGTCCTCATTCTTTATTGCCGTGCCGTTGATTGTTTTTTGTATCTTTGTCGCACCGCTCTGGCTACTCCTTCATTATCGAAGTAAGCGTCGAGCCGAATCTGGGCTTTCTGACGAAGAAATGCGCCAACTGCATTCTCTATCTGAAAAAGCTGAGCGCTTGCGTGGACGAGTGGAAAACCTTGAGCGGATTCTCGATGCCGAAGCGCCGAATTGGAGGCGTCATTATGAATAAAAGAGAGCTGTACCGCGATCCTATCAATGGCAAGTTAGCAGGAGTATGTGCGGGGCTTGCTAACTATTTTGGCCTTGAAACGTGGTTGGTGCGTATTCTGGTGATCACGGCAGCTTTATTGGGGGGAACTTTTCTTGTGTTGGTGGCGTATGTGGCGATGGCTTTGATGCTAGAAAAGCAGCCTGTAGACTACCAAGAGAGCTTGCGAGAAAAGCAGGAACACACCCTCAAAAATAAGGCTTGGGTACAAGGGCAAGATGCGCGTGGATTAATGCGCACCCTAGAGCAAGATCTGGATTCTGTTGACGGAAAAGTACGTACCATGGAAGCGTATGTCACTTCCGAAGCATTTAAAGTGAATCGTGAATTCCAAAACCTTTAAACATTTTTGAGTGGCAGGGTTGCCGCTTTTTTTGTGGGCGCAATTCTGTTTGTTGAGATTTTGTTTGCGATGAGAAACGGGAAAATGAAGACGACTCGTCGCAATTGAGTGACTGCGCGAGATTATCCCAGTTACCTGCTTCTCTCGGTATGACCAATCGTTGTATAAATGGGCATGATCATCTGATTTTGAGAGGCTTTATGACTGATATTGAACAACCGGTTTGCGCATGGGCGATGAATCATCCGTTAGAACGTGAATATCATGACAATGAGTGGGGCATTCCCGTACACGACGATACTCGGTTATTTGAGTTTCTTACCTTAGAAGGGGCACAAGCGGGACTAAGCTGGCTCACGGTATTGAAAAAACGTGAAGGGTATCGCCAAGCTTTTGTGGGCTATGATTTGCAGCGTTTAGCGCAATACGATGAAAGTCATGTTGATGTGATCATTGCTCATTACGATGTGGTGAAGCATCGCGGTAAAATTGCTTCAGTATTTTCTAATGCACGCGCCGCATTGGCTTTGCAAAAAGAATTCGGCTCACTGGATGCCGCGCTATGGCAGTTTGTGGACGGGAAACCCAAAATTAATCACTGGCAAAATATGAGTGAGGTTCCCGCTTCAACGGAAGAGTCTAAGGCCATGAGTAAATTTCTTAAAAAACGAGGATTTAAGTTTGTGGGTGAAACGATCTGCTATGCCTTTATGCAGGCTTGTGGATTAGTGAATGACCATATAGTGGGATGTGCAAATTCTCCCCATGCTGTCAAACAGTAGGGGCTAAAGCCCCTACAGATTAGAAAATAGAGGAGGGTTTATGCATTGGCTACCTGATTGTAGCGCGCAAAACCCGCTTCCAGATCGGCAATCAAGTCTTCTACGTCTTCTAACCCAATATGAACTCGGATTAATGTGCCTGCAAAGCGAGGGTTGGCGACGGAACGTAGAGTGTTAAAGGCTTTCGGTTCATGCGCTAATATCAAGCTTTCAAAACCACCCCAAGAAAATCCCATTCGGAAATGGCTCATCCCATCGAGTAGGGCGGTGGTTGCCGCTGGATGTGTGCTTTTTAGAACAAACGAGAAGAGCCCATTACCACCTTGGAAATCACGTTGGAAAAATGCATGTCCGGGGCAGGTTTCTAACGCAGGGTGGCGCACATGATCCACTTCTGGGCGTGTTTGTAACCACTGAGCAATGCGTAAACTATTTTGCTCATGCTGACGTAGACGCACATCGAGTGTGCGTAGGCCACGCATTGCCATATACACATCATCAGGTGAGGCATACTGACCCATCAAGTAACTGTGTTCTCGTAACTGTTCCCAACATTTTTCGTTGGCGACAGCAGTGCCAAGCATGACATCTGAGTGACCCACAATGTATTTAGTGGCGGCTTGAATTGAAATATCTACGCCGTGTTCAAATGGAGAGAACAGCACACCCGCGGCCCACGTATTATCGAGCATTACGATAACGTCATGCTCATGAGCGATACGAGAAAGTGTTGGGATATCCTGCACTTCCATGGTGAGTGAGCCAGGGGATTCAGTAAACAGCACCTTGGTATTGGGTTGGATCAGTTCACGAATGCCATCACCGACCATAGGGTCGTAATAGGTGGTTGAAACGCCAAGCTTTTTGAGCACCTTTTCACAAAAGTCTCTTGTAGGTTCGTAACAGGTATCAACCATCAAAATATGGTCGCCTTGCGCTACAAAAGAGAGAATAGCATTGGTGATCGCTGCTGCACCGCAAGGGTAGAGTACGCATCCTGCTCCGCCTTCAACTTCAACCATAGCGTCTTGAAAAGCAAAATGGGTGGTCGTGCCACGACGTCCGTAAAACAGAGTTTTGTTTGCGCGATTTACGGCCGCCTGATTTTTTTGCGCAACACTATCGAAAACGACGGTTGATGCACGTTGTACGGGGGGATTGACCACTCCGAGAGTCCATTTTTTACTGCGCCCCGCAGTGACTAGGCGGGTTTTATTACCTTCTGACATCGGCTGTCCTTGTCTGACTTTATAAAAGTTTATTTAAAACACGGAGCCGCGCAGGATTGCAACCCTGCGCAGTGAGAAAACTACAGAAGAGGATTAAATAGATAGAAGATTCGCTCTAAGAACCGGTTATGCCATGGCCGCTGTACCCATTCCGCTTCAATCACAGGATGAGATTGCAGAATGTATTGCTGTTGTAGCCAATGCATTTGCTGGGTAAATTCTAGATCATCTACGGCGAGTGTAAGCTCAAAATTAAGCCACAGGCTGCGCATATCCAGATTTACGGTTCCGACTAAACAAAATTGTTGGTCAATCACCACGGATTTGGTGTGCAGCAAGCCGCCATCGAATTCATGAATGTTTACTCCAGCTTCAAGTAACTCGCCGTAAAAAGCCCGTGAAGCCCATTGCACCATCAGTGAATCATTCTTTTTCGGAATGATAATATCGACATGGATCCCTCGTTGAGCGGTCATTTTCAACGTTGCGAGTAAATCTGCGCTAGGAACAAAATAAGGCGTTGTAATACAAACAGAACGGTTAGCCTGGTTGATGGCTAAGGTGAGCACTTGCGAGATCAAATTCTCTGGCATCCCAGGACCTGACGGCACCACTTGGATGGGATGCTGAGGTTGATTAGGCTCAAGGCTGCACTCTGGACTTTGAGGGAATAGGCGTAATCCCGTTTCAAATTCCCAATCCCAACAGTGAATGGCAGAAAGTACGTTCACCGTAGGGCCAGTGACACGTACCATGATATCGATCCATTGCCCCACCCCCGCGTTTTGCTTGAAGTACGCTGGGTCAACCATGTTCATTGAACCGGTATAGGCGATTTCATCATCAATCACGATGATTTTGCGATGTTGGCGCAAATCCAGTCTGCGCAGGAAAATACGCCATGGACTCACTTCCAAGGCTTGAACCACTTCAATCCCAGCATCACGCATCATTTGTACCCAAGGGCTGCGGAAAAATCGCGGGCTTCCTGCGGAATCAAGGAGAAGTTTGACATCCACGCCACGTTTGGCGGCTTGAATCAAAGCCGAAGCAACGCCATCGGCTAAACCTCCGGGATGCCAAATATAAAAAACCATGCGAACTTGAAATTGAGCGCGTTCAATATCCTCAATCACCGCATGTAAAATTTCATTAGGGGAGTTCAGAAGCGATAGAGTATTGCCACTGAGGGCAGGGATGCCCATCCGGTTATTACATAACTCATCAATACGAGAAATATGAGCACCCATGCCTTCTTGCACATGGGCTTGGCAATCATTTAAAGAACGAAACCAATGACCAAAAGGGGTAAACATCTCTTTAGCACGTTCCGCCCTTTTGCGGCCAAGATTGAGCTCGCCAAATAGGAAATAACAAAGTACGCCAACAAATGGAATGATGTAGATCACCATCAGCCAAGCCAACGATACACTGACCGCACGCCGTTTAAGAACCACACGAATAGTCACACCTGCTACTAATAACCAGTAGATACCAATACTAAGCAGGGTGAGAAAGTGATAGAGCTTGTCCATTCTTATCCAAGAAGAAACTGAAATTCATTTGGGATAGTAAAGCGAAAGCATAAGAGAAGAAAGCGAAGTGGCCAAATTAATCGAAGAGTTTGGCAGGATGATCTTGTTATTAATTTGTAAAAATAAGTGCAACGCGTCAGCTTTCGAGTGAAAAATAAACAAACACACCGCAAAATTAAATTGCTGATAGCAAAATAGACTGTTCGGACTTCCAATTTTATTCTCGAACTGATTTACTTGCCATACTTCTAAAGTTAGTGATGACTTTATCGGGTGTAATTATTATTTTACACCTGCAAATAACTAAGCAAACACAATTCATTGGTAGCAAATATGGCGAGTAGCTCTAGAGGTCAATTTTCCTCTCGATTTGGTTTTATTATGGCCGCGGCAGGTTCTGCGGTAGGTCTTGGCAATGTGTGGGGATTTCCCACTCAGGCCGCGAGTAATGGTGGTGCCGTTTTCCTTTTGGTCTACCTGTGTATGGTGTTTTTATTGGCTTACCCTATGTTGGTGGCAGAGCTAACTATTGGCCGTTATGGTCAATCAAACCCGATTCGATCATTTCGTGCCGTTTGGCCTAAAGGTAAAGTGGGTGCGATTCTACTGGGCTTGGTTGGGATGGTGGTGGTTTCACTCATCCTCAGCTTCTATGCGATTGTCGCTGGATGGTTAGTAGGGTCACTGTTTGGTAGCGGTCTAACACTGGTGGGTGGAGAGAGTGCAAGTCATTGGTTAACCTCTTTTAGTACCGAGAGAAATCTTGTTTTGATGATGGCCTTCATGGCTTTAACCATGTTTGTCGTGCGCAACGGCGTTGCAGACGGCATCGAAAAATGGTCCACCCGACTGATGCCGCTGTTGTTCGTTCTGTTTGGCCTATTGACGGTGTATATCTTCACCCAAGAAGGTGCGATGGACGGGCTCAAAATGTATTTGGTTCCAGATCTCAGCCATTTCACGCCACAGGTCGTGGTCAGTGCGATGGGGCAAGCCTTCTTCTCACTCTCTTTAGGTGTGTGTGTGATGACCACCTATGGCTCGTATCTTAATAAAGAAGCCAACTTGCCAAAAACCGCCGCTCAAGTGGCATTGATTGATACGGGTGTTGCGTTTATTGCGGGATTGATGGTTTTGCCTGCTATGTTTGTGGCGAAACACAACGGGGTAGAAATTTTCTCCACCTCCGGCGAGTTACTCAACTCTGATACTTTAGTGTTCACGGTTCTGCCAGCGATGTTTGACACCATGGGCGCGATTGGTGCGGTGATTGGCATCATCTTCTTCTTGTTAATGATCATTGCAGCGTTAACCTCTTCCATCTCCATGTTAGAAGTACCGGTAGCTTGTGCTGTTGAAGAATTACAGCAAAAACGTTCTACTGCGGTATTGTGGATTGGTGGTTTAGTCACGGTGATTTCAGGTGTGATTGTTCTGAACTTCTCAAGTCTATTCGGATTGGTTATTGAGTTCACAACCGTTTATTCACAACCGATTATTGCACTGCTGATTACGTTGATTGCTGGTTGGATTTGGAATCGTAACCAGATCCTGTCTGAGCTAAAACAAGGTTGCCCGGATGTTGAAAACAGTCTGTTCTGGAAGATTTGGCCTTGGTATGTGCGTCTGGTCTGCCCAGTTCTGATGTTGATGGTATTTTTTGCCTAATCGAAACTTCAGAGAGACAAGTTCTACAGTAAAGCGGCTTTCGAGCCGCTTTTTCTTTAGGCTGAAAGGGTTTTAAGTATAATCACGTCGCAAAGTGAGGCGTATTTATGTTTGATATTCTGTTTACCCATCCTGATTTTCTGCTTATCAACAAACATCCTGATGTGTCAGTCCATAAAGATGATGGGGATACGATGCTACTTCAAGAAGTGGCAGCGCAAAGCGGTGACCACCAACTCTATTTGGTACATCGTTTAGATAAGATGACTTCGGGGATTTTATTGCTGGCGAGGAATGCCGCAGCCGCGAGCGAGTTATCACAAGGTTTTGCCAAACGTTCGGTTGAAAAATTCTATTTAGCGATTGGGAGTAAAAAACCGAAAAAGAAGCAGGGTTTGGTGAGTGGTGATATGGAGCGCTCACGTCGCTCATCATGGAAACTTCTGAATTCACAACATAATCCAGCTGTAACTCAGTTTTTTTCCACCACAGCGGCACCGGGTGAGCGACTGTTTTTATGTAAACCCCACACAGGAAAAACCCACCAAATTCGCGTGGCACTTAAGTCTATAGGATCGGCAATTGTCGGGGATCCTATTTACAATACTGCGGATGAGGCCGATCGCGGTTATTTACACGCTTTTGCGTTGCGTTTTGCCTATCAAGGTGAGGTCTACCAATGGTTGTGTGATCCGCGCCAGTTTTCACACTTAGGTAAAAAATGGCAGGAAGATGCGGTGGGTCAAGGCATTGAAAGTTGGCTATCTCCATGGGATTTGCCTTGGCCAGTCTTGAAGGTGAGCGCGAAAGAGTAAGCTCGTTTTAGCGTGGAAATTCACCCTCATTGTCTACGGTTTAGGCGATGAGGGTAGAAGATTACGGCTGTGCAGCTTCGCTCTTTTCTGCAAGCTGCAATGTTTGGAAGCCATAATAAATACGAGTTATGGTGGTAAACCAACAGGCTGCGCCAAACACCCAAGCGATGGTTGAGAAAGCGTTAGGGAAAAGGCACATCAGTGCAAAACACACGATAGTCTCGGTCCCTTCGGTGAGTCCACTCATGTAATACAAAGACTTGTGCTGATAAACTGGGTTAGCGATGCTACGTTTACTGGCCATTACCGCGAAGGCGAGAAAGCTACTGCCTGTGCCGATAAAGGCAAAAATTAAGAAGGCTCCTGCAATCGCGTTGTGGTCGGGATTGGCAAGAACAAAACCAAACGGTACTAAAGAGTAAAACAAAAAATCGAGGCTGATGTCGAGAAATCCACCAGCATCAGTCAAACCTTGGCGGCGTGCCAGTGCGCCATCGAGCCCATCACAAATGCGGTTTACGGCAATCAGAATCAGCGCGAGCCCATATTGTTCCATTGCAAGAGCCGGTAGCGCGAGAACGCCAACGGCGAAACCCAGCAGTGTCACCTGGTTGGCCGTGATGTTGGCTTTATCCAACACGCTGGCTATTTGAGTAACTGGCCAGCGAATCGCTTTGATAGCGTAACGATCAAGCATGCTTCACCTCGGTTGGCCATTCAATGACACGGCTGCTTACCGGTACATCATCATCATCATGAGTCACCATTAAGGTCGGAATTCCTGCACTGGTAAGTTGGCTAAATACCCAGTCACGAAATTGGCTGCGCAACGTTTTATCCAGTTTACTGAACGGTTCATCTAGCAGGACTAATTTGGGCTCAGCAAGCAACATGCGCATCAAGCTAATCCGCGCTCGTTGTCCACCTGAAATCTGTTCTGGAAAGGAGCTAGCGAGATCGGTGAGCGCTATTTTCTTGAGTGCCGCTAGCGCGATTTTTTTGCGCTGTTCTCCTTTCACGGTATTGGGGAGTGCAAACGCGAGATTCTCCCACACATTCAGATGTGGGAAGAGTAAGTCATCTTGGAACAAAATACCGACTTGGCGCTGGTGGGCTGGCAATGAGTTGAGTTGAACATCACCGAGTTTAAGGGTGCCTTGAAAGGTAAAATCCGTCGCGAGATGCCCTGCAATCACACTGAGTAGCGTTGATTTTCCGCAGCCGCTAGGCCCCATTAAACTAACAATCTCACCTTCTGCAATAGTCAGGTTAAAGTCTGCCAATAGGCAGCTACCGTCTTGTCTATGGATGGCGAGGTTTTCGAGAGAAAAAATCATGAAATACCACTTTAAATTGGACTGCTCGATGGCGGTGAATTTGCACGCGTCCGAGCAAAAGGGCAAGAGAAAAGAACACAAAAGGCAATACGGCTTGGCAGATTGCGTAAATCGCCGCCACTCGGCGATCATAACCACTGGAAAGTGCAACCGCTTCGGTGGTGATGGTTGTTAAACGCCCACCACCCAACATTAAGGTGGGAAGATATTGAGCAAGACTAACGCTGATCCCCACTGCCCACGCATAAAGCAAGGCTGGAAATAGCAATGGCAGTTTTATTTTCCAGAAGATCTGCCATTCATTTTTACCTAAGCTGCGAGCCATTTTTGAATAATCGGGATTGTAACTTTGCCATGGGCCGCTGAGCGCAAGGTAGACCAAGGGAAAAGCAAAAAAGGTGTGCGCCCAAACCACCCATAGAGCATACGCATTTGAGGCAATCACCAATGACAAGACTTGAAGCCCAAACAGCAGTGAGAGTTGTGGCAACAACATCGGTAGCGCTATCAAATAGACTGGGATAACCCGTTGACTCTGTAAACGATACTCTTGGGCGAATACAGCAATCAGCAATGCGAGGGTGCCGGAGCACAGAGCAAGTTGCACACTGGTTTCTATGTTCAGCAATACATTTGGCCATTCGTCTTGCCAAAACTGCAGAGTCCATTGAGTCGGAAAGAGATCTGGGAAACGCCAACGTTGTGCCACGCTCCACGTTGCTGTGAGAGGAATTATCATCGCTGAAGTGAGCAGCAAAAGGGTAAGTAAGGTTTTTTGTGGTAGCGGGGGCGCATAGCGGCCGGAGAATTGCCAACCACGAAAACCGCGAGTCAGTAACCATTCGATCATCCAGATGATGAGCAACATAACCGTGGCGAGTAGCAAGAGGAGTACTGCACCAGATGCTGCTCTTGGCAGTAAACTCAAATCGGGTTCATTAAACCACTGCCATACTAATACTGAGAAAGTGGGCGGCGTGGTCGGCCCCAAGACTAAACTGAAATCAACCACAGAAATTGCGTAAGCGGCGACTGCAAATAAGGTAAAACGAATTTTGCGTAACCATTGTGGAAAGACGACTTTCCACCACATCTGTTGCGGTGAATAACCTAGTGAAGCGCTCAGCGTTTGGATTTTGGCTAAATTAAGCTGCTGCAAAATCGGTAAGCTGATCAGCAAAATAAAAGGGACTTCTTTAATGGCCAAGGCCAACGTAAGGCCGAGAGCATAAGGGTCATGTACCAAGCCAGTGATCTCTTGGCTGTGATCTCGATATTGAAATAGCTCATGCAGCAGGCGAGCAAACCAACCTGTCGACGAAAACAAAAATGCAAACCCAATCGCAAAGGCGACATGGGGCAGGGCAAGCAGTAGCGAGAGGCTGTTTTCGATACGTTGCCATCGAGGATGCGACCAGAAGCGCTGTAAAATGGCGAAGCTGATGAAAAGGGCTAAATAAGTGCTCAATAGGGCAGAGCTGAACGATAGCAGTAAGGCGTATTCAACGCCTTGCCACTGCCATACTTGGCTAAAACCTTGTAACGAAAAAGCCGAGTGTTCAAGCGCGCTCAGGCAGCCTAAAGAGGAGATCACAACCCCCGCCAATCCGGGTAGGATTGGCGCGATACAAAGACAGATCAAGCTCCAATAAACGTACCTGAGCATGGGGCAATACCGTTACTTCAAACTGTTGCCGTAACGTTTTTGCCATTCGGTTTCTAGTGCGCTTTGCCAGCTTGGGTGAGGTTCTGCAATGGCTGGGAACAGCATAGTGTTTTTCGCACTGCCATTGAGATATTGCGGTTTAAGTACCGAAGGATCTCCCCAAATCGCTAAGTCACCTTTACGTGACTGAGCTTCCCCACTGAGCAAGAAATTGATAGCCACTAAAGCGCCTTCTTTGGCATTGGCATTCCAAGGAATCGCTAAAAAGTGAATGTTGGTCAATGCGCCATTTTTCATCGCATAAGTTTGTGCGGTTGGGGCTAATTTCCCGGTCGCTTGCGCTGAAAAAACCGCATTAGGGTTGAAAGTGATCGCGAGATCTAATTGCCCATCATCCAGCAGTTGCATCATTTGCGCGGAACCTGAAGGAAACTGTTTGCCTTTACGCCAAGCGACGGCATGCAACTCATCCAAATATTGCCAGAGCGGTTGAGTGATTTGCTGGAAAGTGGCGGGATCGACAGGATGATTCAATTCAGGGGCGTACTGAGTAAGCTCAATTAACGCGGCTTTTAAGAAGCTGGTGCCATGAAACTCAGGTGGTTGTGGGTAACTAATGCGATTTGGAAAGGCTTGCGCATAGCTCAGTAATTCTGCAAATGATGCCGGAGGATTATTCAGTAGTTGCTTGTCATGGATAAACACCAATTGCCCCACCCCCCACGGTGCTTCTAGCCCTTCGGTGGGTTCAGAAAAGTCACTGCCTACGGGCAGGGATTGATCGACCATTGACCAGCTAGGTAACATCTCAACAAACGGGCCATATAGTAACCCATTGTTTTTCATGGATTTGAAGTTTTCACCGTTAATCCACACCAGATCAACACTGCCTTGTTCGTTTTTACCTGCCGCTTTTTCGGCAATTAAACGAGTGGTTGTTTCAGAAATGTCGGTCACTTTGACATGTTGCAGAGTAATGCCATAACGCGACTTAAGTAGATCGGCAGACCAGCGCAAATAGCTATTAATTTCTTGGCTACCGCCCCATGCGTGAAAGTAAACGGTTTGCCCACGAGCTTTTTCAGTGATGTCTTCCCATGACTGCGCAGAAACGGTAAGTGAAAGGGCGCACGCAGAGAAGAAGGTCAGCAGTTTTTTCATGAATTGTCCTTATTATTCGACGGTATCGTGTTCTTAGACCGACAAAATGATGCTTGTCTTTCATTATGAAGGAAAAAAACCAAAATGCTCGGTTTCCTTGTTGTCTGTAGGGAAATGAAGATACAAAAACGGCAGCTTAATCCGCTGCCGTTAAACGCTCAATCGCTCTGAAATGAGGGTTAGTTTACCCAGTCACGTAGAGTGAACGTTAGAGTGTGAACATCGTTTTTCAGGGTCAATGTTTCTTTGGTTAGGGTGATGTTGCTCCAGTCGGTCAGTGTTTGTGACACGGCTTGTTCCGTATCCATCACATCACCTAGACACATCTTCATGGTCATCCCCATTTTTTCGATGCGGAATTGGTTATCTTTAAGTTCTGCTTTACCAAAGAAGTTGTTACAGCCGGCATTGCCGCTGGCCATCATTTTCTCACCGATTTCTAAACGAGGTGCTTCATTGTGTTCATCTTTCGCCACATCTTTGCCATCAATTTGGGTCAGTTGCCAATTGTGGTGTTGAAGATCTTGAGCAGTAATTTGCACGTTATCACCATTGCTTGCACAAGCTGTCATCAATACAGGTAGGGTAATTGCAGCAAGTAACGATTTTGAACTAAGCTTCATAATATTCACTCCGAATGTGGAAACCCGCACAGTATAGTGAATAAAACACTGTTTTTGTCAGCATAAGGTCATGGTTTATATGAAACTTTGAACCTAGTCGCTTTAGAGGCGAGCCAGAAGTTAGTCAATAAGGATGTGAGTTACTCATGGAGCAACTTGAGTTTTTCAATATTGTCAGCCCTTGCGTTGGGGTATGTAGTGTCGATGAGAAAGGCTATTGCAAAGGTTGCCTACGCAAGCGGGAAGAGCGTTTTGGTTGGTTGAGTATGACCCCAGCTCAGCAATTGCATGTGATTAAACTTTGTCGACAGCGTTATCGCCGTAAACAGGCGGAGGCGCGTGGTCAGAAGCAAACAGAGAGCCTGAGCGAAAGTGAACCGCTAACGACTGACGCTCAGCCCACTCTGTTTTGAGTGGATCATTCAGACCATAAGTCACTGACCCAACCTCCCACTTGATCATCAAAATGGTTACCAGCAAACTTGCGAGGTTCGTTGGCATTAGGATCTGTTACTTGGGTCATCATTTCGTAAATATACCGAGCCATTGGGTCGCTGCAACTTTCCACTCGTTGTCTACGTGTGGCGACCTCTTTAATCATTTTCAGGCGAAAACTCTTACTGTTACGTTTCATTGGCAAACCTCCGATTTTCGAGCGACTGAGTTAAAAAGTTAGAACTCAGTCACACTATCGTCAACGTTCATTTGCCGTACATTTTCTAATGCTATCCTCGCCGTTTATTTCGCTATCTCATTCATAGTATTCAGTGCTAGGCCTCGATTTGCCCCAATTAGGGGCTAATCAAGCGATTTTTTAAAGCGCATGGCGGCAATCAGTAATCCCAAAATGGTAAACAGCGCTAACCAGAGGGTATCGCGCCACAAATCCACTAAGTCTGCACCACGTAACACAATTCCTCGGATCACCCGCATAAAGTGTGTGGCGGGCAGTACTTCAGATATCCACTGTGCCGCAATAGGCATGCCTTCATACGGGAACATGAACCCGGAGAGCAGAATAGAAGGCAGTAGGATGAACACCGTCATCTGCATGGCTTGTAGTTGAGTGTTGGCAATGGTTGATATGACTAAACCTAAGGTCAAGCTGGCGGAAATAAACAGCAATGTGCCAAATAAAATCTGGCTGAGTGAGCCATTGATTGGAACCGCAAAGATAAAATGCCCCAAGCCAAGAATAATCACCACTTGGATGAGTCCAACAAAAATATAAGGCACGATCTTACCAATCATCAGCTCAATCGAGTGTACGGGCGTGGTAATTAGTAGCTCCAAATTTCCGCGCTCGCGTTCACGCACAATCGCGGCACTGGTAAATAGGATCATCGTCATGGTCAAAATGACCCCAAGCAGGCCGGGAACAATATTGACGGCTGAACGTCGGCTAGGGTTGTAAAGCAATGTGATTTCAAAAGTGCGAGAGGCCGGTGGTGTTTTCAGCACCGTAAAGTCGGTGAGAGGCATATTTTTTAGGCCACTCAGCGCGCCGGCAATCATGGTGTCAGAACCATCAATCAGCCATTGCCCAAGTTCACGCTGCTGCTGACTGCGTGTCACCAAATCTTTAGGCAAAATCAGCGCGGCGCGAATGACGCCACTTTCGATGGATTGTTCCGCTTCTGGCACGGTGAAGTAATGCTGCTTGACGCTGACAACTTGGGTGACTTTCACTGACTCCACTAAAAGCCTGCTGAATGTAGAATGGCTTTGATCGACAACACCGATAGGAATATTACGTACATCAGTATTGATGGCAAACCCAAACAACAACAGTTGGATGAGGGGGATCATCACAACCATGCCGAAGGTAATTCGATCTCGTGACAATTGACGAAACTCTTTGACCAGAACTGCTTTGATCCGAAATAGGCTGTTCATTGTCGCCCCTTACCCGTCACGGTGACGAACACATCTTCCAAACTTGGCCGTGCCAAAGTCAGTTCTGCTTGTGCTAAATGCGGGAACGTGCGGCGCAGCCAAAGAATGGGGTCATCGACTTGTCGATAAATCAATACGCGTAAGCGCACTCCCAATTGTGCCGCCGAGCGAACTTGCGGCAAGGTAAGCAACTGCTCTTTTAAATGACGCAGAGCAGGGGCTTTGATCTCAACAATATTCACGCCCATTTGTTGCATGAGCTTTTCCGGTTCATCATCGGCGCGGATCTCGCCTGCCTCCATAATGGCCAAGCGGTGGCAGCGTTCTGCTTCATCCATGTAATGAGTTGTGACCAGTATCGTGGTGCCTTGTGAAGAGAGATCAAACAACTGTTCCCAAAATTCTCTCCGGTTTTCGGGATCGACGGCAGAAGTAGGCTCATCGAGAAACAGTAACTCTGGATTGTGCATAGTGGCTGCGGCTAATCCTAAGCGCTGTTTTTGCCCACCACTCATGCCTGAGACTCGCTGTTTACGACGTTCATCCAGGCCGTAGGTTTTCAGTTGCTCTTGGGTCCGCTGTTTTAAGGTGCGTCGATTCATGCCAAAAATTTGGCCGATAAACTGCAAGTTTTCTTGAACGGTGAGATCGTCATACAGAGAGAATTTCTGCGTCATATAACCAATTTTCAAACGCAGCAGTTCGGATTGCTTGGGAATTGAGAGCCCAAGTACGTTGACCTGTCCTGCCGTGGGTTGTAACAACCCCGTGAGCACACGAATTGTGGTCGATTTACCGCAACCATTCGGCCCTAGAAAGCCATAGATGCTGCCGCGTTCCACTTTTAAGTTAATGTTTTCTATAGCGGTAAAGTGCCCAAATTGTTTGACGACATTTTCGGCATGGATGGCGTAATCGCTCATTGTGGCTCCTTACGGCAAATCGACTTGGGCGGGCAAACCCGATGGCAGTGACATCGCACTCTCAGGGAGATCCACTTCGGCCAAATACATCAAGCGTGAGCGCTCTTTTTCTGTTAATGCATAGTAAGGGGTAAACGACGGCTCACTGGCAATCCACCGAACCTTGCCTTGATAGGTCGTCTCAATACCGTCAACATGAACTTGCACGATTTGACCTAAGGTAAAACTTGCCCGATGGGTTTCAGGGACATAAACCCGCGCATAAGGTGTGCGATTGGCTTGTACAATGGCCACGATCGTATTGGCGGTGACACGCTCACCTAAGTGATAGGGCACGCTATCCAAGATGCCGTCACGGGTAGCGATGATGGTAAGTTCATCCAGTTTTTGCTGCTGTAAAGCCACGTTAGCTTGAGCTGCGGCCAGTTCCGCACGTGCTTGTTCGATGTCTTCGATGCGTGCTCCTGCGGTCAGCTTGCTGAACTCTTCACGGGCTGAGGCTAGCTCAGCGCGGGCGGAATCGCGTGCCGATCGCGCGGTATCCACCTCGGATTGACTGATCAGGCGTTTTTCAACAAGGTCTGTTTTACGGCGTAGGGTGAGATCGGCTTCTTGGTAGAGGGCATCTGCTTTAGCGACTCGCGCTTGCGCGACCGCAAGATCTTCTGGTCGCTCGCCATTGGTCAGCTTACTGAGCGAAGCCTGCGCTTTGGCTTGTTGTGCCATGGCTTGGTTGAGTAGGGCTGATTGAGTTCGGGTATCGAGTTTGACCAAAACGTCACCCACTTTCACGAAAGCGCCTTCATCTTTTGGAAGCTCACGAATGATTTCATTGCTGGTGGCGCTGAATGTAATGCGGTCACGCTCTAAAGTGCCGAGTGCTTGAGGGGGAACTTCTGGCGTACATGCGCTCAGTAATAAGACGAAAAGTGCTGCAATTGAAAAGGATTGGGTCATGTTTTCCACCGCCATTTTGCTCGACAACCGATTTACACCTTGAGTTAAGTGTATGTTGTGAAGATGAAATCTTGCACTGATTATCAACGAACTCTGTGACTGGCAGTACCGGATTTATTCATCATAAAGACGGCAATGTGGAATTTGGCTCCCATTAGGGAGCCAACAAGGGAGGAGGATCAGCGCAGTAGGCTGTAAATCAGAGCCGAAACGGCAAGCAAACCCACGATCAGAACAAAGAACGTGCTGAACCGGTGTTGATGTGCGTGCAACGCTGGCACTTTGAATACGGCAATCATCGGCATGATAAACAGAATCATCGCGATGACGGGGCCAGAAAGTGCTTCCATCATGCCCAAAATACTTGGATTGATGATCGCAGCAATCCAAATGGTGACAAACAGAAAAACGATGGTGATACGCTCGGCAAAGCGCATGGTGACACCGAGGTTCTTGGTCAATAATCCCGTTAGGCTTTCTCGCGCACCGAGGAAGTGGCCTAAGAAAGAAGAGGTAATCGCAATGAAAGCCACCAATGGGCCTAAGGTGGCGATAAAGGGATTATCGGTCACATTCGCTAAATACGTCAGCACGGAAACATTTTGGGCTTTCGCCTCTTGCAGAGCTTGTGGTGAAAGGGCCAACACACAAGAGAAAACAAACAGCAATACAAACAGAATTAATACCACGCTGGTGCGGCGTAAAATCTGCTCAGATTTTTGATCCGCCTGCTGACCATAATGACGACGCTGGATATTAGCAAAACTTGAAATGGCGGCCGCATGGCTGAATGAGAAGACCACCACCGGAACGGCAAGCCACACGGTGTGTAAGAAATCGCTGGTTTGCGGGAAATCAAACGAAGGCATAGACCAGTAAGGGATCAAGTAAAGCGAAAGTAGAGCGAGAATGGCCGCTAACGGATAAACCATCACAGCAAATGCGCGGAGCATAATTTTTTCGCCACTGAGCATGATCGCGATAAGTGCAAACACTAAAACACCAGAAAGCAGCGCACGCGGTGGCGATACGAGATCGGCTTGATTGACTAAAAAGCTGTCGACAGTATTGGTTAAACCAACACCATAGATGAGCAAAATAGGAAAAATAGAGAGAAAGTAGAGTAGGGAGATTAAACGGCCAGCATTTTGGCCAAAATGCTCTTCGACGACATCGGTAAAATCTGCATTCTGACGGCGAGAGGAAAGCACAAACCGCGCAAGTCCGCGATGCGAAAGATAGGTCATTGGGAATGCCAGTACCGCCATAAGAACCAGTGGCCAAAAACCACCCAGACCAATGTTAATCGGTAAAAATAAAATACCGGCACCCACAGCAGTACCGAATAAGCTCAGTAGCCAATAGGTATCATGTTGGGTCCAATTCGTTGAACGGGCAGCACTAAATTGGGTAACTTCCTGAGAGTCTTTCACTGAAATCTCACTTATCTAAAAATAATAATGCGGCGAATCCTACTCCTATTAGTGGTTATGATCATTTTGAGAGGCTGGTCATATTCACTGCTATTGTCCACTTGTGCTTACCTTGCAAACTATGAAATTTTGAAAAACTTGGCGTTTAATTCTTTATTTGTTAGTAATTATTGAAATTTAATTCTTAAATTTTATTTTTTTCAGTAACTTTGATTGTTTGCTTGGTTTTTGTTCAAACATAGGTAAGAGGATGCGCAAATAAGAATAGAGACTGGCATGCGGCACGAATTTCGCGCACAATCGCCGTCATAACTATCCGAATGAACAACATAATTAATGCGTACACGTTTTCCTGCTGAGCTGCTGCTTGTATTGACAACCCTGTTGGCTGCTGGGGGATGGGTTTTCTCGAAGCAAGCGATTCAAGAACTTCCTCCTTTTGGCTTTATTGGCCTGCGTTTTATTGCTGCGTCACTTTGTTTACTTCCTTTTTGCTTAGGCGCGCTGAAAAAAGCATCGCGTCAAGCGTGTTTGCAATCGATGGGGGTGGGGGTTTTACTCGCCGCGTCACTTTTTTGTTGGATCCACGCTATTTCAATCAGCGATACCTTAGGGGAGGGAGCATTTATCATGAGCCTTTCTATGCTGTTTGTGCCGTTATTCGCTTGGCCGATTTTTGGTCAGCGACCAATGCGTGCTTTTTGGCGATCCTTACCCGTTGCGGTCGTTGGATTGTTTTTACTGGCATGGAATGGAACATGGCACTTTGCGGCAAATCAGTTGTGGTTTTTAGCCGCCTCTTGTTGTTTGGCTATGCATTTTAACTTCAATAGTCGCTTTTCTAGCCAACTTCCACCCATGTTACTGACCACGCTGCAATTATTCACTGCTGGGTGTTTGGGCGTTTTATTATCGTGGTTGACCGAAAGTTGGCCAAGCAGCATTAGCCCTGTCACGTGGAAGTGGTTCGCGCTGAGTGTATTACTCGCGACCAGTTTGCGTTATTTAATGCAAACGATGGGGCAAAAAGGAGCTAACCCGACCAATGCCGCGTTACTCATGTTGCTTGAACCGATCTGGACCTTGGTGCTGAGTGTGGTGATTTACGATGAGACGATGCCATTGAATAAAATGGTTGGTTGTGGATTTCTATTGGCGTCGTTGCTCTTGTATCGAGTAAGTGTGCTGCGCTTACGTTAGCCCAGCGTTGCTAAAGAGATGAGTGCATAACCGCCAGCCTGATGCTGGCGGTTATTTTTAGCAGGGTCTGCTGGTTAGGCTAATTCAGGCAAAATCAGCTTAGCGATTTCAAAATAGATGATAAGCCCTGTTCCATCGACTAAGGTGGCAATAAACGGAGCAGAGACCACGGCAGGGTCAACATTCAAACGGCGTAGCACCATCGGGATGACTGACGACACCAACGCACTCCACAGCACTATCGCCAGAATCGTCAGCATGACAACCAGACCAATTTCAGGACCCACGCCCAATGTCCAAGCGCGGATCCACGCAGCGATAGCCATAGCCAGTGCAACCAGTGTACTGGTAGAGAGTTCCTTACGTAAGACGGTGCCGATATTGCGTAAACTGACTTCACCTACGGCCATGGCTCGCACTATGGTGGTGGTGATTTGAGTGCCACTGTTACCCCCTGTGCCTATCAGCAGTGGAATAAAAAAGGCGAGGGCGATCGCCGCTTCCAATTGCTCCTCAAAAGAGCGTAATACGGTACCCGTATAAGCCTCAGCCACAAACAGTACGAGCAGCCACACAATGCGCTTTTTCCACAGTTGCCAAGGTGACGTCTGCAAGTAGCTTGCGTCAAGTGGCATTGATCCACCTTGCATTTCAGCATCTTCCGTGGTTTCTCTTTCCAAGATACTGACCGCTTCTTCCAGATGGAAAAAACCGACTAACTGCTGCTGATGCACGACCGGCAATACAGAGAGGTTATGCTCCAACAGCAAACGCGCCGCCTGTTCTTGGTCGAGATCGGCATCGAGTGTCAGGCATTGTGGTTCGATTAGTTCAGTGAGTGCTTGATCCGAGTGTGCCATCAGTAGTGTCTTAGGATTGATAGCACCGAGCAACAAGCCATGTTGGTTGGTGACATACAAACGATGGCGAGCTTGCGGATCACCCCAAGATTCGTACAGCACCTCTTTGGCTTCGACTACGGTATGTGATTCGAGAAGCGGTAAACGCTGTGAGTGCATATGAGCTGCAACGCTCTCTTCTCCCCAACGTAGACGCTCACGATAGCGCAATGCATGATCCGCCGTCATTTGCTCTAAAACACTGAGTCGGCTTTCTTCAGATAAGCCGCGCAGCGCTTTTTCAACATAGCGAGGGTTGGCGTAATCCAAGCCCAAGTTCAAGGTGTTGTTATCCATAGCACACAGCAATTGGCTTGCTCGTTGAGTAGGCAACTGGGCGATAAGTTCAGCCAGTTGCTCGCCAGTGAGCTGTTGTAAGACAAAATGAATTTCTGGTTCGGTGAGTTTCACTAACTTTTCAACCCATTTATCACCGCGTGAAGAATGGGCAAGTTTACGAGCAAATTCATTGAGTTGTTTCAGTTGTGCTGCTGCAACAACAGAGTGGTTTGTTTTCATTACATTCATCACACATACCTCATGTGACTCAGGACAGACCTGAATTGTTTAAACTTTGATGCAAGAAAACAGCAATAATTGGACGAGCGAAAAGGAAATGGTATGAAAAAGGCTTCATCCCCGAGTCCCAGCTTCAGCACTGCACAACGTATTCGCTCACGCGAAAGCCACTTGGGTTAACACCTTAATCCGATGAAAACTGTCCTGATCTTGGGCATCTCTGGATGTCGTGAGATCAGTGGCCTATGTTTGTACAGGAGCCTCGCCTAACGAGATGCTGTAATTACACAGTAGGTTTCCTTTCAATAGGTCGGAGAGTATCCACACCATCACTATTGAAAAAAGAAAATACTCAATCACTTGAGCGGCGAGGATTATAGAAGTGCAGGATGGGTGCATCAAGCCAGAAAAAGGGTTGTATTGTAATAATTAGGTAAAAATTTGGTCAGCAATAATAATCTTGCATGATTAATTGATTGGTTTATTGTTTCTTTATTCATTTTTAATATTGGTTGTGTAGGAATTTTCTTTCATTAAATAAGTTCGTAGAGATAATTGAATTTAATAACACGCGGTTTTATTAATAAGGTTGCTCAACCCCAGACTATTAGACTATTATTTGGACATGTTTGAGATCTATGTCACGGGTTGACCATTGTTGAAACGATATTTCTTTACATTACTCTTTGTAGTGATGGCTTTTTCTGTCCGTGCAGCTGAGTATTTAAGTGCTGCTGAACAAGATTATCTACATGAAAAATCTGAAGTAACGATTGCAGTATTAAAAGAAGTATGGATGCCATATTGGGGGGGGATTGCCCAAGACCCAATGGGGATCGAACATGATTTTGCCTCCGGAATTGCAAAAGAGCTTGGAATCAGCCTGCATTACCGAGGGTTTGATACGATCGAAGATTTGCTGAACGCCGTGAAAGTTGGCAAGGCCGATATGGCGATTGGCTTTGGTCAGACGCCATCTCGTGAAGGTAAGTTTTTGTTTTCTGAGCCATTGTATGAAAATGTGCGCGTGATATGGCTCAGAGATAAAGCCATGGAAGATCAACCATTTGAACGTTTAAAGTGGGTTTGTATTCAAGGAACATCATATTGCGAGGTGTTAAAACGCCGAGGCTATCCCAACATATTGATGGCTCGTAACTATAACAGTTCGGCTGAAATGGTACGCCAAGGTGTTGCTGATGCGACGATTACCAATTACGTTTCACTGAACCATTTTTTAAGCAAAAATCGTTTATCGTTAGGTAAAGTGATTTTTGACCCCAGTTTAGGTACGCAAACTAACCGTATATTAATCAATACTCATCACCCATTATTATTGTCTTCGATCAATAAAGTCCTTTTAGCCGATAAAAATGGCCTTACAAAAAATAAGTTAAATTCAGCGGATGTGTATTTTTTAAATGATCAAGCCAATTTAAAAATACTTCGTAATGAGAACGTTAATCCTGTCGTCCGTTATACCATTCAAGATGACTTTTTTCCTATCTCATATTGGGATGATAGAGAAGGGAAATATAAAGGCTATATACATGATTTATTAGAAAGAATCAGTGCTAAAAGTATTTTAAAATTTGAGTTCGTTCCCGCGTATGGCCGTGATGTTGAAGATATGTTGCAGCAAGGTAAGGTTGACCTTATCCCTTTCTTCAACAGGAATTATCTCGACGAGCGATATTTCATTGATACCGGCAAGTTTACAGATATTGAATTTGGGTACATAGAAACCACGAAACCGTATACCACTCAGACGGTTGGCATTCTCGATCGCACTGGAAAATTTAGTACTTATATCGATGCCCAACAAAACTTAGCAAACGTGAAAGTCTACCGCACAGTTTACGATCTGGAACAAGCTCTCGACAAAGGTGATATCACGCATGGTTTGCTTTACAAGGTATTGATTAATCAAATGTTATTTGATGGTTATCAAAATTCTTTTAAGTTGATGCCAAAGCCAATACTGGAAGGTCAAAATCTTCGCGCTGATATCACGATGTTGGTACGTAAAGATGCTCGTGGCTTACAAAAGATGCTACAAAAAGTCCTTGCCACGTTTAGCCCGCAAGAAATCGATGAGATCAAAACGGCGTATGATCGCGTAACGGTACAATTTGGTTACGATAAACAAAAAGTGCTGATTTATTCCTTAGTAACGATCTGCATTCTGTTGAGTGTAGGGTTGGCTGTTACGTTATTGCTGACTCGTTTGCGCCTTAAATTACGTAGCTCACAGGAAATTGCTAAGTTGTCGGCAGAACAGTTGCGTTGGCTAACGGAATTATTGGATGCGATTCCAAGCATGATCTTTATTTCTGATGCGAATGGGGACGTGGTATTAACCAATGCTGCTTATCGTCAAAATCATCAGGTTTGCAGTAACAATGACTGTTTTAACCAGCGCCCTGATTGCTCGTTTATTGATTTGCCTGAAGAGGTCAATGCTGAATTCTCACTGATTATCCAAGCTCCGGAAGCGAGATGTTCGATTGGTGGGCACTATTTCCATGTTATCCGTCGCGCGATCTCGCATCCTATCAACCATGGTCAGTACTACCTCACCTTATTTAACGATATCACTGAACTCAAAGAGACAGAGCAGGCACTTCGTCAATCCAATGAACAAGCCTTACAAGCAGTCGAAGCGCGTAACCATTTCCTAGCGGTGGTGAGTCATGAGCTGCGTACGCCGATTGCTGCCATGTTAGGTTTGATGGAAATTCTTGCCTCGCGACTCAAATCAAGTGAAAACCAATTATTGTTAACCAATGCGATTAGTTCCGCAGAGCGTTTAAAACTGCATGTTAACGATATTTTAGACTTTTCAAAAATTGAGGCAGAGCAGCTTAAACTAGACATTGCGACCTACAATCTGGCGGATGAACTTGGCCCACTGTTGCGTGGTTTTGAAGCCAGAGCGCAGCTGAACCAAGTTGAGTTTGATGTGATATGGTTACCAAACCCTCTGTTGGTGGTCGATTTTGACGCCTTGCGTTTTAACCAAATCGTGACCAATCTGCTTTCAAATGCGATCAAATTTACCGAACAAGGTCGGGTTGTCGTGAAAGTGGATGTAACGCCTGAACAGTTGAACCTAGTGGTGGAAGATTCGGGTTGCGGTATGACACAGCAGCAGATCGACTCTATTTTTGTGCCTTTTGTACAGGCTGACAGCACCATTACACGGCGATTCGGCGGAACTGGACTAGGAATGTCCATTGTCTCGAATCTGATTGAGCTGATGCAAGGTCGCATTGATATCACCAGTCAATTTGGTCAGGGTACTCAAGTTAGCGTGAGCATTCCTGTTGCCACGCAACCCTGTCATGAATTCCAAGATCAGGTATTGGCTCTGTCATACCGCTCCCCGTATCTACTATGGGCAAAGGCTTTAGGGATACGAGTTCAGGATGGTGGGCATTTTGTTGATCAAAACAGCCACAATATTTATCCCGATCTGTTATTGAATATGCTCCGTGAAGTGGCAAGTGACGCCAGCGAGAAGGCTGAACCAACACAATCTCGGTTGTTGAAAGGTCATGTTCTGGTTGCCGATGATGATGCGATTAACCGTTTATTGATGAGAAAACAGCTCAGTGAACTAGGTTTGAGTGCAACACTAGTGAATGATGGTCGGCAAGCCTTAGAAGCCTTGTTGGAGAATCCTCAGCAATATGATCTGTTGATCACTGACTGTCATATGCCCAATCTGGATGGCTTTGCTCTTACACGAAAAGTGAAACAAGAGATCACGCAGTTCCAAGGGGCGGTGATTGGTTGTACCGCTGAAGATTCTCGCTTTGCGGCTGAGCAAGCCCAGCAAGCGGGAATGGATAAGGTGATTTATAAACCGTATACCTTGGCGAATTTACGTAAGGTGCTAAGCCGCTATCTGAGCGCGCAAGTGGTGAACACTGCGCAACGTTCTTGGCTTGATACTTACCAAGAGGATGAGCGTGAAGAGATGGCGATCGTGGTAGTAGAGTCACTGAGTCAAGACATCGCTTTGTTGAATCAACCTGAATGTGATGTCAAAGCACTAGCACACCGAATAAAAGGCGCCGCGGGCTCTCTCCAGTTACAGCAGCTCGCCGATTTAGCGAAAACAGTAGAGAAACAAAACGACCCACAGCAACTCATAGTGGAAAAGCAGCAACTGATCAACGCCATGCATGAAGTGATAGAGCAGGCACAACAGTGGCTCAATGATCATCAGAGCGAATAACGTTATGAAAATAATGATAGTGGAAGATGACCGTATTCAGGCGACTAGCCTGAAACTCAAGTTAAGACAGCTTGGGATGGACGAGGTCATCTTGGCTGAAAACGGATTTGCTGCCTTAGAATTATGTAACAAAGTGGATATCGACTTGATGTTTTGCGATATCCGTATGCCTCATATGGATGGGATCAGTTTGCTTTCCAAACTGAGCGAACAGTACCCCAAGCTGGGGGTGATCATCCTCAGTGCTGTGGATGACGCGGTGCTGGAATTAACCCGCAATATGTGCAGCTTGGCAGGCTTTGCTTACATCGATAGCCTGTCTAAACCCTATGAAGTGGAAGACCTGCAGCAAGTGATTGATGGTTTTCAGAAACAGACCCTTCCTGAAACCGTTTATCGATCCTCGCTTGTTCTTAACTGTGATGAGATTGAACAAGCCTTTTTACAGGATCATATCTTTAACTACTACCAACCACAGTTTGATTTTCGAACCGGAGCGATGGTGGGCGTTGAGGCTTTAGTCCGTTACGAGCATCCCACTCATGGCATGTTAAGCCCTGCGGTATTTCTGCCACTGATTGAACAGTGTGGTTTGCATGATAAGTTGTTTCTTACTGTTCTAGAGAAAGCCGTTTCTGCTCTTGCCAGTATTGCGGCGGATTTACAGCTCTCAGTCAACATCAGTCAAAGTAATTTGCAGCAGTCGATCTGCGACCCGATCCTCACGATTTGTGAAAAGCATGGCTTCGCGGCCAGCAAGCTCACTTTAGAGTTGACCGAACATGAAGTGTATAACGGTACAACAACCTCGTTAGAAAACCTTGCTCGTTTGCGTATGTATGGCGTTGGACTCTCGATCGATGATTTTGGCACTGGCTATGCTTCGTTGGGGCAATTGGCTCAACTGCCTTTTACCGAGCTGAAGATTGATCGCAGTTTTGTGCACGATTTAGCAACCAACTACAAACATCAGCAACTGACCAATATGTGCCTGCTGCTGGCTCAATCTTTAGGCTTACATTGTGTGGTCGAAGGGGTAGAAACCGAAGAAACGTGGCAGTACCTGCGTAATATTGGGGTCGATACATGCCAAGGTTACTATGCCGCGAAGCCGATGCCGGTGGCTCAGCTCAGTGAGTTGTATACGAAAAACCGTCGCCAGTGTTCAGATTGTCAGAGCACCGATGATGGTTGGCAAATTCTACTGGTGGATGGGCAGGCATTGAGTGCGCAGGCACTGCAAAAGATCCTGCAGAAAGAGCAGAAAGTGAGCCGCGTTTTTATGGCTCAGGATATTGAGCAAACCTTGCATAAGCTGCGTGATTTACCGATCAATCTTCTCGTTGTCGACAGTAAGTTTTTATCCACCATGAGTGTGGATGCCTTCTATGAATTATTAGCGCCTTACTATCAAGGTATGATCGTGACGGTACAGGATGGATTAACGCCGGATTTCCTGATGGAGAACCATGTGACTCCTGTGGTCAATAAAGCGAATACATTAGCAGAAACCGCTAGCCGTATTTTAGAGCAAGCTGAGCAACACCGAGTGCGCCCGATGGCGCAGGACAATCTACTCGCACAGCTTTCTGAGCGAGAAATGACGGTGGCGAAAATGTTAGTGGAAGGGCTGACCAACAAACAAATTTCATTACAGCTCGACATTAACCAGAAGACCGTGAGCACTTATAAGGCTCGGATTATGAATAAGCTAGGGATTAAATCTGCAGTAGAGTTGGTTAGATTTTTAGAATTGAGTTAGGACGTTTTACAAGCAATGAAAATGAATAGCCCTTCTTTTTCTGAGCTCAGTGTTTTACTGATTGATGATGCTCAGATAGTGGTCACCAGTTTACGTACTATGTTGCTAAAGCTGGGTTTTAATGACTCAAAAGTGACGAGTGTAAAGAGCCCTAGAGCGGCGCTTTTTATGGCCAGTCGGCAGAAGTTTGATATCTTCATTTGTGACTATAACTTTGGTAAGGGATTAAATGGTAAGCAGATTTTTGAAGAGTTGAAACACTACAATCTTTTAAAACATGAGTCGGTGTTCATCTTAGTCACAGGGGAGAATTCATCCTACGTTGTGCATTCGATTTTGGAACTTAAACCGGATGAATACATACTCAAGCCTTTCAATATCTTGACCTTACAAGAGCGGCTGACTAATGCAATTTCACGCAAACATGCGCTGAAAGCGCTCTATCAAGCTGAACGAGATGGAGATCCTGAGTTGGGGTTAAGTTTGTGCGATGAATTAGAACCGTTTTATGGAGATTACTATTTCGTCATTCAAAAATTCCGCGGGGAATTTTTAACCCAGTTGCGTCGTTACGATAACGCGCGCGAAGTCTACCTTGAAACTCTTGAACACAAAGATTTCGATTGGGCGAAAATTGGCCTTGCGAATGCCTTAAAGCAAACGGGGCGTCATGTTGAAGCTAATCAAGTCATTCAAGACCTGCTTTCGAATGCGCCAAATAATGTTCGAGCACGAGTAGAAGCTGCGAGCATCAGCCTCAGTAACAACTCGATTCCAGAAGCGATCCATCATCTGCAGATTGCAAACCAAATTGTTCCTGGACACACAGATCGAGAATGGGTGCTTGCCAACTTATGTTTATCTGTGGGTGATACGGTTTCGGCGCTTGAGCGTTACCGCTTGTATTCGGAAATCAACAAAGAGACCCATCGCAATACCCATCATATGCACCTTAATTTCATTCGCAGTTTGTTATATGCGGTACGGGAGGCAAAGGAACCGCAGCGCTCTATGTGGTTACAAGAAGCGAAGTCGATCCTGAAAGGGCTTTATGATAAAGGCCAGCACGAAGAACTGCTGCCACAGTTAGAATTGATCGCCGCCCATTTTGCGATGGAAGAGGGTAATTTCGCGGTTTCCGTGGAGATTTTAAATAAAATTTATCGAGCGAAGCCATTCGAATTATTTGAAGACCGGTACCACTTTACATGGTTACTCAATGTGATGGCCTTTGATTCTGAATTCGCAAAATGCATCAGTTGGTGTAATGAAGCGTTGTTGAATGAAGAAACTGGAATTCTCTTAGAAAGTAAAATTGCGCTAGGTAAAGCCCTAAAACAAGCCAATGAAGATAAATTGGAGTGGTTAGAACAGCGTTACCATGCCCTGTGCAATAAACAACTCACGATTGACTCCCTGCTTGATATCTATATCGAAATTTTGGATAGATGCCCGACACTGCGCACGGTATGCATGAAAGTGGTGACGATTTTATCGCGCTACTGGCCCAAGTCGCTGAATGAAGCGGAAACGGAATTGTTGTTGAAAAACTGCCATCACACCATTCATCAGTTAATGAGTGAAGAAGAGTTGCTCAACGCGCAGTATGCCGATCTCTATAAAAAAGTGCTGACTTTCCGCTCTCGTTGTCGAGCAGAAAAAGGGGTGCTAGAAGAAGTTTGATGATGATTGCCCTCACCAAGGTGAGGGCAATCAGGTTGAAGGTTAATGGAGATAAGCGACCATCTCGACGTTGCCGCCAGCCTTTTGTGCATTTAAAGAAAAATGCACGTAACCTGCCTGTGTAACCGGAATCCGCAAATATTCGTTACTGCCCTCACTCGTGGAGGCGTGCTCAAACTTTTCGCGCGTTGGCCAATAGTCTCTAGCGGCGAACAGATCAATATTTCCTTCCTGTGACGTTGAAGCGGTGAGCCAGACACGCACTTCACTGACGCCTTCTGGGACATAGATCGCCGCATAACGCTGCTGATGAATGGTGAGCATTTGCGCCTGAGCGGCTTCAAGCACCAATGGCGCGAGATCATCTTTAGGCTCATCGGGTTGATTTGGCTGCTCTGTCACTAGTTGTGAGTTGAGGGTGACCTCGGAATAATCGCCACGTCCTGTCACGCTGAGGTAATAGCGCCCAGCTTTGATGTATCCATTTTGCTCGGTTTTGATGCTAATGCTCTCGTGGCTACCGGAAGTAAATTCGCTGACTTGATAGTCATAATAATGCGCAATTTTTTGATAACTCATGTAGAGATCGGCATCGCCATCACCCGCAATCGTGATCTGGAATTCACGGCTGTGTTCAGGCACATCAATATAGAAAAGATGTTCGCTATATGCTTGTCCTGAAAGGGTGACAGATTGATTGGCACTCAGCGCCGTGACCGATGCCTCCGGTTTTGTTTCGGGTACTGCAGGATCTGGGGTTTCTGGTGTGTCTGTTTTTAGCGTATCAAGCCAAATCGCAAACTCGGCGCTGTATTGTTCACCTAAGTTTTTTACCGTTGCTGCCCATTGTGCAAATTGCCCAGAGCGCGAGAGTGCCAGTAGGCTTTCGACATCTTGTGGATGTTTTTCCAGCATAAAACGTACGGCTAAGTACCCCCAGCGATAAATGCGGTTCGTATCATTTGAGTAGGTGGTCGCAAACACATCAGACAGACTCAATTTACCTTGTGAAATCAGTTCAATGGCAGCCTGATAGCCTTGTTTGTAATGCATGTATTCTGCAAAACCTTCTAACCACCAAACGATGTGGCCGTGTGCGAGATTGTCATTAAATGAACCATATTGGTTAAAACGAGCATCAAGATAATGGGTGTACTCATGCTCTAAATTGAGGATCGACAGATCGGTATCATTGGCATAACGATAAGCAATGAAGCGAGCTTGGTTATTATGATCCGCAGGGTTGCCTTCTAAGTATTGGCCGCCATTATCGGTGGTATTGCCAAACAGGAAAGCCGAGTAGTTTACATAGCTGCTGTTATTGGCAAACACCACCACTTCCACTTGTTGGTTATGGTCATCGGCGACAGGAGTGAAACCAGTGTTAGCCACTTGATGAAAATCCTGCTCTTTTTGATTGAGCACATGACAAGCTTCGGCGGCTTGCGTATCGGAAAGATCTTGTGAGCGAATGATGGCAGGGCCTTGGCATGCGTAGCGGTTGGGTAAAATGCGCGCGGCGAGATCCCGTTTTGCTGCCTCCAAATCAATGCCTTGTGCGCGTAACGCATCGGGCGCGTAATAGCGCAACATCTCGACGGCGGCGAGCCATAATTTGTCGTGTTCACTACCCAATGGATAACGAGTGATCACCTGCTGCATAACCTGTAATGCTTTTTGTTTGGTTGTCGCATCTGGGCTGACCAACAAACGGCCTGTTTCGCGTAACGCGTTGTAAATCAAAAATCCCGCATCGGTATCTAATGCCCACTCATTATCCAAAGCGAATTGATATAAGGCATCGATGTGCTGAGTGTTGGCGGCTAAATAGCGATAAAACTCAGGATTTGCAATGTGGCCAGACATGGCACGAAAGAGATTATTTAACCCATCCACCCATTGCGTGTCTTGCGCGGTTTCTTGGTTAAAGCGATGCAGAGCTAAGATCATGGCATCCATCGTCAAGGGCAATTGTTTGACGTTATCGACCATTAAACTCAGGCTTTTCATGGCTCCGATTTGTTCGCGGCCTTGGTCAAAAGCATGCGGATGACGCAAAAAGCGAGCAATGGATTGCCCGAAACGCTGACTGAGCGCTTGAGAATAAGGCTCACTGCCGGCGTTATAGCGAACATAGTAAGCCGCCCGGATAAACTCGCCATAATTTTCTAATCGGCGGGCTTGTTCTGCTTCTCCGGTGTAACGAGTAATTTCTGCATCCAGCACCGTGTGCAAATACGTAAGGGAGGCTTCGCTGTAAAGGTTGTTCAACGTTGTGGCAGGGGCATAAAACCATGAGCTATAGCAAGCTTGATTTGCAGCGGCAATTTGCTCGGGGAGATCTTGAGCTTGCTGTAAATCTTGAATCTCGCAGGCGGCTTGCGCATAGATAGGATGAGAAAGTCCTGCAAACAGACAGGCTAAAGTGATTGGATGACGTTGGAAGCGTTTTTGAAAAGACACAGTAATACCTATTGATTATCAGTATGTTTGAGCTGTGTTTTATAAGATCTTGTTCGGTTTCATTAAAACTTAGTGCTTATGAAACATGAGGTTAATTCAATAAATAGAGTTTTTATTCTAATTTTATGAATGAAGATCTCCTTTTATAAATGCAGAGTATTGAATGACTTAGTGATAAATCACTAATTATTAAAAGATATCCAGTGTGAAATTCGTTCATAACCTTATATTTCTGTGAATGATCTATTCATATTGCTTTACATTTTATCTTTTGGTGATATGGTACCGTTCCCATCAATAATCTGGATGGGAGTTATCAGAGGTATCTATGAACAAAACCCTTTTATCAGGAGTGTTTGGAACACTCCTTTTTACATCTTTTCAGTTCAGTGCTTCTGGAACGGAATCCGGAGTCTCTAGCCGTATTATTGGTGGAGAACAAGCGAATGCAGGCGCATGGCCATACATGGTTGCACTCACCACCCATAACGGCAGTGATGCGTGGTGTGGAGGGAGTTTTCTCGGTAGTCGTTATGTTTTGACGGCGGCACATTGTGTCAATAAAAAAGATCCCGCCAAGATTGATGTTATTGTTGGTGCATATGATATGAAAAGTACCAACACGGCTGAACGTATCCGAGTCAAGCAGATTTACGTGCATGAAGCGTATACCTATGCTGAAGGTGGTAATGATATCGCCGTATTAGAGCTTGAAAGTATTCCTGTACTGAACCAAACGAGTGTGATTGCAGAACCTGACGATTTCAACGAGTTAAGTAAGGACAACTTGCTGACGGTGATTGGCTTTGGTGCACGTAAAGAGGTGAATGGCCTGAAAAGCGATTACCCGACAACGTTACACCAAGTTGATGTGCCTTTTATGCCTATGGATGAATGCCGTGCTAAAGGCGGAAGCTATGCCACACAAGGCGCTAATGTTTTTTGTGCTGGTGCAGCAGGAAAAGATTCTTGTGCGGGTGACAGTGGTGGCCCAATTTTCTTTCGTACGAATAATGGATTAGTGCAAATGGGTGTAGTGAGTTGGGGGAATGGCTGTGCTCAACCCAATAAGCCCGGCGTGTATACCAAACTCAGTGAGTTTAATACTTGGTTGCACGAACAACGCCTAGGCCTCTCTTATCGTCAGAAGCAGGATCTCGGTATCGTACGCCTTAACCGCTACACAGAGCGTTTTCATTTTACGAATAACGGTGCTAACGCAATCAACTTGACCAATCCTACTGCGACAGGGTCTGCAGGTACGTTGATCGGCGCGATTACCAATACTTGCCCAACGAATTTAGTTAGCGGAGCCTCTTGCTATGTGGATGTGGCGTATGAAGTGAGCGCACTGACCAAAGGTCAGGTTAAGTTAGATGTGAGTTCAACGACAATGAGCAGTGGGCATATTTACGCTTGGCGTTACTTTGACGCTTTAGCCGCCGCTCCCGCTGCTACAGTCAATTACTTAGCGAACTTGCCGGCGCACAATACACACGTCAATGACCATGCATGGACTTTACAAAACAATAGCTTACAGACCCCCGCTTTGGAAAAAGGCGAGGAATCGGTGATCGTATTAGAAAACCTGCCTACCGGTCGACTTAAGTTCCGATACCAAGTCTCATCGGACTCGGTGTTTGATATGTTTCAAGTCTACGTAAACGGGAAAGTAGAAAAGAGCTTTTATAACAATACCGAAGGCAACGCGACCATTTCTATGTATGGCTCGGTGAATACCGTGAAACTGGTGTATCAACGCAGCATTTTGAACAATGATGCACAAAGCCGAGTGACCGTGAGCCAGTTCAGCCATGATTCGCAACTGTTTGACTTCCCAACCCTAACCGATAGTCGTTCGGGCGATGGTGGTGGTAGCTTGGGTGGTGCAGCGTTAGCGTTACTCTTTGGTTGTGGTTGGTTACGTCGTCGTAAAGCTTTCTAACTCATCTAGATCTCAGCCATTTTTTTGCTGATTCAAAGCCAACCTACAGAGGTTGGCTTTTGCGTTTTTGGGCAAAGCGTTGGGTTAATTAATCTGCCGACCAGACATTGCGAATATCCGGCCAACCCCAGTTGGTGAGGGCAACATCGTGTAACACCCCATGGAAACGCAAGGTTTGTCTATGATGGAAAAGGGGCGCAAGCCAAGATTCACTCACCAATAAAGACGCAATGGGTTCGAGTTGATGCAGATACTCAGGCAGCGGCGTTTGTTCACGTAGCGTGTTTAATTGCTGCATTAGCCAAGCTTTATCTCGCGAAGTCGTGCAAGCGTGCAGCAGTGGGTTACTAAACAACATGGCAAACGCAGAAGCATGGCGGTTGTCATCCAAATTGATATTGGTCAGTACCATGGTTTCGTCTAGCTCACCGTGTAGCGCCCGTTGCTGAAGCTCACGGTACGTGTAGGTATGAATCTCTAATTCGATACTTTGTGCAGCCAGTAGTCGAGCCATCGCTTGAGCGCAAGTTTGCAGTGCCGTGTAGTTGTAGAGTGCCAGTGTCAACTTTTTGGGTAATGTCACGGACGGGGCGGGTGATTTCAATACTGCTCGCCACGCAGGCAATAGGTTATAAGCGGGTTCGACCCCAAACATCACCCCATGTTGGCGGATATTTTCTTCAATTGAGATTGGATTGAGTTTTTCACTTAATAAATGCGCTTGTGCTTGAGTGAGCGCCGCAGGGGCGGATTGATTAAATAACACCATTAAGCAACCATCTTCGACTCGGCTTTGATGCTGAGTGGCGGTAGAAGAATGAGGAAAATCAGTGATGACTTGATGATGGCAACTGGCTGCATTCGCTTCTGGTTGATTGGTTTCAATTTGCGGGTTGCTTAAACGTTCTTCATCGACTTGCCAAATCGTGACCCGATCAGTTAAAGCTCGGCAACCATAAAACTGGCTGAATGCCTTAAGTTTAAGTTTGTGCTGGGTGTGCTCTTGTACTTCAAAGGGGCCACAGCCGACAACCGTTAGCATTTGTCCATCATGACACTGACTGTAATTGAGCTGGCTGACAGGTTGTATCGCGTATTTCACGCCTGAAATTAAGCCGGCAAAACCTGGATCCGGGCGATCGAGATTAAAGACGACTTTGAACAGGGTTGGCGCTTTTATATCGATAATGTGTGCCAGTTCAGCTTGGTGTGTCTCAAGGCTGGAGAGCTTGGCAAATAGGCTGACGATGGTTGTGGCATCAATTGCGGATCCATTATGAAAGGTTAACTCGGGGCGCAGATAAAAAGTCCATTGCCAAGTTTGCGGATCATAATGCCAATGATGCGCCAGTTCGGGGTATACATGGCCATCAGCATCAGAGCTGACCAAGCAACTGTAAATTTGACGGATCAAGAAACGTTCACTGCTGCGCTGAGGAAGATGGGGCAGTAATGGTTCAAAAGGACGTTTATAAGTCAATTGAATATGCAGTCGGCCTTCTTGAAGTGTGGCTCCTGACGTTTTCTTCAGCAATCTGGCGAAAGCGATCTCATCGTTATCCAATATTGCGAGGGCTTTTTCATATTTGCCCAGTTGTACGCGTTTTGCGGCTAGTTGTTCTTTGAGCTGGGCGAGTTCGGTGTGCAATTGCAACGAGGAACGATGATGTCGTCCTGCTTTTGGCGTCCAAGTTAACCACCCCAGTTGATTGAGGCGCACCAGTAAATTTCGCGCATGACGAGGGCTAGTAAAAAGCCGTTCTGCCAATTCGGGCAATGTGGTTTTTATATTGTTGCCGACGCCCAATGGTGCGAGTCGGGCGTAATACCGTAATAAATTGAGATCAGACACGGTTACCTCATGCTCCTGTCATCTTGCGGCTATTGTAGTGAAAATCCGCATTCTTAATGGTGAAAACCTGTGTTTTGTTTGTTCCTCATTTCCACTTTGATGAGTGTTTTAGCTCGAAATAAGGCATTTCAAACGGCAAAAGCGGAGCAAAGTGCAGCAATTTACTCAGTTTTTAGATTCCTTAATCGGAGAGACAATAGCGATGGCGACACAACAAGGAGTGCAGGGCATGTTCAAATTGCTAATCTATGAACACTCGATGGCCGCTTATTACCAGCTGCGGCTTCAACAAACGAATTGTGTGATTGAGCGGATGGCCTTAGTTGCATTGTTTGAGTTGTTATTTACTCAAACACCTCCAGAGCCAGACAAAACCCGATCATCGAATTGATAATCCGAAAAACAGCAGCACTCGCACATCGCTCCTGATGCTTCCCCCAAGCCAATGGTTCGAGTGCTGCCTTTCTTTGTGCCTGAATCATTTGATTACTTTGTGACCCTTTAGCCAATAATATGTGGGTGAGTTGGTTAAACTCTTGCCTCTAACTCAGCAAGGGGAAGTCCGGAATGGCCATTCGTAATGTGGTATTTGATGTCGGCAACGTAATTGTGAAATGGGCGCCACAAGAGATTGCTCAACTGACCTTTGGTGAGGGTGAACAAAGTGCCACATTAGCGACAAGCGTATTTAAAAGTGAACTGTGGCGTGACCTCAATAAAGGCCACTACACCGAGAAAGAAGTGAAGCAAGCGTTTCATCAGCAACTTGGTCTTCCCCACGATACATTAGAGCAACTGTTCTTCCACATTAAAGAAACGCAAGTGTTACTGCTTGGCACGCAAAAACTGATGGATGATTTGCTGCAAGCGGGTTACCGCCTCTATGCACTGACGGACAACGTCAATGAAATTGTGGCTTACTTAAAAGAGCAGTATGACTTCTGGCCAAAATTCACAGGCGCGGTTGTGTCGAGTGAGTGCGGGTTACTCAAACCGGATCCGGCGATTTATCGATATTTGGCAGAAAGTCAGCATTTGGATCCGCAAGAAAGTGTCTTCATGGATGATATGTTGGTGAATGTAGCGGGGGCGCGTCAGCAAGGTTTCCATGCTTTCCAATTTGTGGATGCGCATCAAGCAAGAGCGGAATTATTGCAAATGGGATTGCATTTTTAGCCTAGTCATCAAGCATTTGTACTATCCGTTGAACGGCAAAAGGCAGGCGTAAGCCTGCCTTTTGTATGTGAGCAGAAAAATTATTTGGTCGGATAGATGGTGAGCGGCTCAAATGTTGCGACAGCATTACCATTCGCGCCAGGGTGATCCGTGTAAGAGGTGTCCTGCATTAAGGTGTAAAACACATCAACAAAGTCATCGTCATTGACCAGTAACCCATCTGGGATGGCCTCGATAATTTTTCCCGTAATCTGAGCAATTATGGCGTAACCTTGTACCTCTGGATCTGGGATGAGTTTGAGCACTTCTTCGGCTACTTTAACGAGCTGTTTAGCTAACTCTTTGTAGTCGGTGCCATCATCTTGCTCCATCAGAATCATGTCTGCCGCGCCCCAACGATAACGAGCCCAGTGGATGACGACTTGATTCGGGAAGTAGTCTTGTTGGTCGTAATCCAGATAGGGCATATCAATCAGATCAATGGTTGGGGCGTCGCGGCTTGGGTCTACCCCCGTAACTAATGCGTAAATTTCGGCACGTCCTGAAATCCAAGGTTCTTTGTCATCTTGCAAACGGATTTTTTTCAGCACAGTGGTAGAGAGTGGTGGGGTATCCGCGTCCGCGCTACGATTGAGTGCACGAGCGGATGATTCAACAGAGCTGCTTTCTTCTGTTGCAAGCTGTGAATTTTGTCCCAAACGCTGCATTTCTGCTCGCATCACTTGCAGACCGGCTTTTAGTTCGATTGCACTATCGTTATCCACCACAAAGACAGGGACATCGGGTAATTGATAAACATCTAACTGGTGGATCTGTCCGTACACATCGAAAGCCTCAATATACTGCCAAGATTCATCGTTACCACTGGGTTCAAATGCAAACAGCGGGCTTTGACCCTCTTGCCATTCTTGTAGCATTGAGGCATCGGCTAAGCGTAATTGCAGCAATTGATCCGTGTATTGCTCAATCCCTTTTAGGGAACGAACTCGATTATCGGCTGAACGCAACTGTTGGCTGATTTCGGAGTTGGGTGCCACGTCAACCAATTCCGACATGGAAATACTGAGATTATCTGCGGTGATCTGCGTTTTTAGCGTTTGCGCGTATGCCGCATAATGTTGGCTGAACGATTCTGCCAATTGGCGTTTTTGAGCGACAACCGCATCCGCCTTTGCCTGTGAGCTGAGTTGAGTAGATTGTGTTTCTTCTGACTGACAGCCAACCAGCACGAGAGTCAGAAGCACGGCTAAGGAGAGTGATTTATGCATAGGTGAACCCTTTTTATTGTTGTAATAAATAGAGCCATAGCTCTATTGGGCTCAAACTACCACGCTTTGCATGTAGTACAGAGATAAAACATTCAGCAAAGTTATGTTTGTGGCTCAAGATCAAATTCTGAGGCTTTTGGAGCCAAATCTAGAATAAAGCTCTACAAGGTTGTGCTGATTTAATGAGTGTGCCTGAAAATGTGCCTGAAAGGGCGGATTATGTTCCGCCTCAATCAGTTAGCTTCAGTTAAGCATTATAGCGTACGATTTCTTGTTGCATTGCTTCAGCGAGCCTTGCCAGTTCCAGTGTGGCTTCGGAGCTCTGTTGGGCTCCTAATGCAGTTTGGTTGGAGATATCACTGATGGTGATAATGTTTTTATTGATTTCTTCTGTCACTGCACTTTGCTCTTCTGATGCGGTGGCAATTTGTGTGTTCATGGTTGAGATACGATCTACGTTAGCCGTAATTTGCGACAGGGCAGTACCGGCTAAACGCGCTTTTTCGACCGCTTTTGAGGCACCATCCACCCCCTGTTCAATTAAATGAGCAGAATCTCGACTGCTTTGTTGTAAACGTTGCACGGTTTGAAGAATTTGTTTTGTCGATTCTTGGGTGCGGCTTGCCAAGGTTCGTACTTCATCGGCAACCACTGCAAAGCCTCGCCCTTGTTCCCCCGCGCGTGCCGCTTCAATAGCAGCATTGAGCGCCAATAAATTAGTCTGTTCAGAAATGCTTTGAATAACATCCACCACACTACCGATATCTTCTGAATCTTTGGCAAGCAGTTGCATTGCTGCGAGCATTTTTTGTAAATCAGAGGAAAGGTTCTCAATCATCGCGATATTTTCATCAACCACTTTACGCCCTTGCTTTGCGGCTTGTTCAGTTTCTCCGGAAGCCTCGGCGGCTAAGTCTGCGCTTTGTGCAACCTCATGAACCGTAGCGGTAAATTCATGAATGGCCGTGGCAATTTGCTGGGTTTGTGACTGTTGTTCCACGATGTTCTGCTTCGTTTGCATTGCGACTGCTGCATTCTCTTCGGCGGCAGCCGCTAATGCAGAAATCGAATGCCGATTACTGCTGATCACCTCTTGAAAGCTGCCCACGATACGGTTGACGTATTCTGCAATATCAGAGAATTCATCGTCTCCGGTTATGGGGATCCGCTGCGTGAGGTCACCATTGGCAATATTGGTTGCGGAACTCGCCAACTGGTGAACCGCATTGTTCACTCGCTTGGCAATCAATAACGCTAGGGTTGTGGTGACGACTAAAGCGAGGGTACCTAGCAAACTGACACTCCAAATAAATTGCTGAATATCGGACTGTGAACTGGAAAAGTTGGCTTTACCTTCTTGGATCTGGATATCCAGAAACGCTTCTGCGGCTTTTTTAATATCGCCATAAAGAGGATTGATCTTTTGTAACAGAATCAGGTTGGCCTCATCGTATTTTTCTTCTTTAAGTAGGGCGAGAGCCGGTTCAAAACCATTGTCAGTGACTTGGTCTAGTTTCTCTTTCAATGGATAAATAACGGCTTTTTCTTTGTCATCCAAGGCGGTGGCGAGAATCTGATTGTCGATAATTTCATGTAAATCAGAGATGGAGGTTTGGATCGCCTCGATGTGGATTTGGAGCGGGTGGTCATGCATGAGTACATATTTAGAAGTAGGCTCATGTTGAAAAGCCAAGAGTAGTTGGCTACGTGCACTGCCTAACTCATCCAATATGCGACCTGCCCGAATCGTATGCTGCATGCCTTTGGTATAGAGCGACTCAATAGAGTCGGCGGCATCTTGCATGCCCGTTAGTCCCTTAAACCCTAAAAAAAGAATTGAAACGACAATCAGCACTACAATCAGTTTTAAGCGAAGACCAACGCTATGCAATGAGTTTGTAGTGCCTGTTGCTATCGTGCGATGAGCACGATTCTGTAGATTGGATACCATCATCCACCCCCGACAAAAAATGAGAAAGTTATTGAAGTTGAACTCATTTCAGTATGGTTCAAGCGACATCACTGGCATCAATTTCACGGCGTTATGATAGGTAGATCATGATTTTTTATGTCGATATTGATACAGGTTATTTTCATCGCCATACAGCTCACAAGAACCAAGCAAGGTAAAGCCGATTTTCTTCAATAAAGCATTGGAGGCTTGGTTGTTAGGTAGGGTTATCGCGAGGAGTTGCTGGAAATGAAAGTGTTGGAAAGCGTGGTGTAATACTGCTATTGCCGCCTCTTCGGCATAGCCTTTTCGCCAATGCTCAGGCAAAAAAGCATAACCGAGATCGGGTTGCTGCAGTTCTGGCCTTTTTATGACACCACACATGCCAATAGGTGTACCGCAGGCCTTGAGCTCAACCATATTGAGACCAAATCCGTTGGCATGATAACTGGCAATGGGACCATTCGTGAGATAGTTCAAGGCTTCTTCAGTGGTGTGCACATTCTTGTCCGCGATATAGCGGATAAAAGACTCTTCATTGAGCAAACGGATAATAAATGGCGTATCGCAGTGCTCAAAATGCCGAATGACTAGACGGCGGGTTTCAGTGACTAAGGTCATAAACTTCCTTGTGAGGCATTGAATGATCGGTATAGGGGACGAATCTGTGGCTTCTTGCTGTTTACTGACAATATCGGACATTGCACAGCTCTCAATTGTTGTAAAATCCGCGCTCAATCGGTTTTATATTTATTAGCATAACAACCCATGAGGTTTGAATGAAAAAGTTACTCCTTACTTTTACTTTGGTGTTATTGGGCTGTTCAGATGTGGTTGAAAATTACTACGCCGATTATCAGCAGGCTCAGGCGGATCATCTGTTTGAACGCGGCTGGCTGCCGCCAATTCTTCCCGCCTCAACCACGCAAATTCAGGTTGCGAATAATCTGGATAGTAACTATTCGCAAGGATCTTTTGTGATTGCTGAAGCAGATTTAGCGCAATTTATTGAACAACTGGAAGCGTGTGAGTTCTCGGGGTTGTATCGTTTTCAAGCGGAAAAAAGCGTTTGGTCATTTACGCTTGATACACAAGGTAAAGTGAGGTATCAACTCACGTCTCGTGCTGAATAAGTCATTGAACATTATTGGATGAATCGGCGCACGATAGGTGAGTATGCCTTGTTTTTGATGGGAGCGAAGTGTGGAAATCAGCGATCAATGGGTAACTGTCATGTTACCTTCTTTGATTCATCGGATTGGTAGTGACACCATTAAGCGTTTAAAACCTCAGGCCCAATCTTTGGGTTGTGAGTTAAAGCGTATTCGCCGCTCACGCAATTGGCAGTTAGTGGGAGAGGCTATCTCTGTACAACACTTTGTTACCCAAATTAAGCCGACTGAGTATCAAGATGCCGAATATCTGATCAGAAAACTCGAAATGGCGTTAAAGCAACACAGCGATAAATTGGAACCTTTAGAAGCTAAACTACAGCGCTTAATTAGCCAAAACCCCGCTATCACACTCGCTGAGCTGATGGTGGCAACACAGTGCAGTTTAGTGCAAGCAAGAGAGGCACGATTTGCACAAGAGAGTTGGGATTAAGAGAACAATATCGATGGTGAAATTGTGTTGTACCTAAAACGGTGAAACCCCGATAGTTGGTAGCTATCGGGGTCTCGAATTTTTAGATTTCTCGGTTGGTAATGCCGATGATCTTATTTATGCAAAAGGCTGGATTTAATCCGATTAATTCCTTGGTAGGGAATTAGATACGGATGAAGTCCATGTGCTCAACTTTTGGCTTGTACGCGTGGCGTTGAACGTCTTGTGGTTTCACTTTCACTTCTTGGCCGTCGATAACCAGAACGATAGCTTCGTAAAACTCAGGCTTGTCCATTTGGTTCATCACGTCATCGTGGTTCAGTGAGATAGAAACTGGAGCTGCTTCACCACCGTAAACGATCGCTGGGAAGTAACCAGTGTTACGTAGGCGGCGGCTCGCACCTTTACCTAGGTCAGTACGTAATACTGCTTCGAATTTCATAGTATTTACTCTCAAATTAGTAAAAAACAGAGTGACAGGACAATGCGACCTTGTCCGTGTCGTAGAGTTTCCAAGCCTATGAATAGGGTCAGAAACGAGCGCGGATACTAGCACTCATTCATTGTTCGAGCAACTGAAAATCGGGGTTTATACCTTTTTTAGCGTGATTTGGCGGCTTTTACGTCCTGTGACGGTGTTTTTAACGTGAGCGTTGCTTTCAAACCACCCAAACGACTTTCACCCAAAGCCAGAGCCCCACGGTAGCTGTGTGCCATTTCACTGACAATATTAAGGCCAAGCCCAGTACCGGGTGTGGTTTCATCTAAACGAACACCGCGTTTGAGCGCTTTCTCAATATTGTCAGCCGGAATGCCTTGTCCATCATCTTCAATACAGATCTGCACCCAGTGTTCATCCATCGGATAACTATGGACGCGAATTAAGCTGTTTGCCCATTTGTAGCTGTTTTCGAGCAGGTTACCGATCATCTCATCAAAGTCGGTTGGTTCAACGGCCACTTCTAAGTCCGAATCCAGTTCATTAACCAGCGTGATTTCGCGCTCGGCATACACTTTGTCAAACGCTTGCGAAATCGCATCGACTCGTAGGCTTGGTGCCGTTTTGACCGAGAGAATATTGGCAGAACCTGCCATGCGAGCACGCCCGAGATGGTAGTCAATTTGCTGCTGAATCTGTTCTACGGAAGGCTGCAACTGGCTTTTGAGCTGCGCATCGTTCAGTTGTGTGACTTCATTTTTGAGCACCGAAAGCGGCGTTTTCAATGCGTGAGACAAATTACCGGCATGATGACGAGCCCGCTCTAGCAATTCTTGGTAGTGAAAGAGCAAGGCATTGAGGTCATTGACCAGTGGTGAAATTTCTTTCGGGTAATCGCCATTCACCGAATTCTGCTGACCATTTCGCAATGCGGCCAGTTCACGCTGCATTTTCGAAAGTGGTCGAAGTGACCACGTCACTTGAGCGCCGGTCAGAATGAGTATTCCACTAAACAGTAAACCTAAAATCATCCACAACTCTTTACTGACCCGCTTTAAAGTGGCTTTGAGCGGAGCATCATCCAAGCCGATCGTGATGGTGATGGGTTGTGAAAACTCTGGCAGATAAATGGTACGCTTTAACACGATTAAAGATTCCCCGTTTGCCCCCAGATAAATGGGGCCGTGCACATGCGTTTCCTCAGTCAAAGATCGATCCCACAACGAACGTGAACGCAGGGTTTGTTCCCCTAACGTGGCTGACCAATATAATCCGCTATACGGCTGTGCAAAACGTGGGTCGGCAAGGCGAGTTGAGAGGGTGAGTTGCCCCTGCGGATTCGCTTCCAGATTGGCGGTGATCTCATCCATCGAGAGTTGTAACTGGCTCTGCACATCTTGAATCAAGTATTGATGAATGAGGTTTGGAATAAGGTAGCCCGCCGCTAAGATCATCGCGCTAAGCCACAACGTGGCCGTAAGCAGCAAGCGGGTTTTTAAACTGAGATGACGTAAGGCGCGTGGCTTAGCAGGCATGCAGTTGATACCCAAGACCACGCACGGTTTTGATCACGTCAGGTGCAATTTTTTTACGCAGGCGTCCAATGAATACCTCAATGGTATTGGAGTCGCGATCAAAATCTTGCTTGTAGATGTGCTCGACCAATTCGGTACGTGAAATCACTTTCTCTGGGTTATGCATGAAATAAGCGATCACTTTATATTCCAACGCAGTGAGGCTAATGGCTTGTCCACGCCACATCACTTTGGAAGTGCGTGTATCTAAACTGAGATCGCCCACTTGCATCACTGGAGAAGCGTTGCCTGAAGCGCGACGTAATTGAGCGCGGATACGTGCGATCAGCTCCACCATTTCAAATGGCTTGGTAAGGTAATCATCCGCACCCGCATTTAAACCTTCCACACGCTGAGTTAGGGTGTCTCGCGCACTCAAAATCACCACAGGTGTGTTGATGTTTTCATCTCGAATACCTTTGAGTACGGTCAATCCATCCAATTTGGGCAGGCCGAGATCGAGCACAATTACATCCCATTCTTCGGCAGTGGCGCGATACAGCGCATCAATCCCATCTTGTGAGAGCTCGGGAACCCAGCCCGTTTGATCTAAGGCTGATAGGATTTGATTACCCAACTGTACATCATCTTCAACAACTAATATTTTCATGGCTTGCTCGGTTATTTTTTTATGGCACGAATGACGTTGCGACCGCGAATCGACATCAATTCAAGCGTGGCCGCATTATATTCCACACGAAACACTTGGTTGTCATACACCAATTTCAGCTCATAAATCCATTCGCTGTCGTCTTCATCAAGTTCGACCTTGATTAAGCGCCCATTCAGTTGTTGATCAACCGTTGCGTAGAGTTCTGCAAATGGACGAATGAGACCTTTTTGAACGGCGCGGTAAACATCATCTTGGTCTTCATCAATTTCGATTTGCGTTCCTTCACGATACGAACCTTGTTCCCAATCACGCACTTTGTTGTCAGCATGAGTGGGAAGAGAGAACCCTAAAAAGAGCAGCAGGAGTAGGGTACTCGCTTGCGGCTTCAGCGGCATACGGAGAATGTGCATAGTCAATACCTGAATTTTGGACCTGCAGCGAGTATAACCGGAGAAAAATGAACAGAAAGTGAATTCCTGCCCCCTCATCATTATGGCTAGGACGATGGCGGTTTACTCTCGGTTGAAGAGGCAAATTCATCGGCAAATACTTTGTCGCGGATAGCCCAAAAACGTCCCGATTTACGGGCAATCACAAACAAAGGCGGTCGAAAACGGTGCTGATGATCCACCACTTTCGCCGGCGTTGTTGCCTCGAAAGGCCGATGTTTATCCGCCAAATGTGGGCGCACAAATTGATCGCGAAATTGCTGCTTTTGGCGTGGCGTGCCTAGTGACCAAAATTGGTGTACTTGCACCGCATCTTGCCCGTGGTAAGTCACTTGCAACTGACTTTTCCCCTTGGCGTCTTTATGAACTTTCAAGCTCATGTCGGTACATTCAAACACCAGTGCATCTTTCAGGTTGAGCGCTTCTTTGAGCTTTTTATCAGGGTCAACCAAGGTGGCATCACATTCATGGCAGATGCGCGCTGCGATGTCGTTATCCGCACCACATTCATTGCAGTATTTCGCTCGAAAGCGGTAACCGCAATGTTCACGCTCGCCCGTTTCTTCATCAGTAAAGAAGCCTTGGCAGCGGCGACCATAATGTTCAAGCAAGAAGCCGTTCGCATCCAACTTGCCCCAAAAATTATTGTTAAAACCACAAGCAGGGCAGGGAATGGTGATGATTTCGCTGTCTGAATCTGGCTTTGGGTCACCGACTTCAGGTTGATACAAGTCGTACTGATTTCCCGCGTAGTCGAGCACTAAGCAGTCAGTTTTACCTTCAGAAAGACGCAGCCCTCGACCAATGATTTGCTGATATAAACTGACCGACTCGGTGGGGCGTAAAATCGCAATCAAATCGACATGCGGTGCATCAAACCCCGTGGTGAGCACGGACACATTGACCAAAAACTTTATCTGCTGCTGTTTGAAGGCTTGGATGATGCGGTCACGTTCTGGCGTTGGGGTATCCCCAATCACCAAAGCGGAGTGCTCGGTGGGCAGTAAGCGGTAAATCTCTTCGGCGTGGCGCACGGTCGCAGCAAAAATCATCACGCCTTGCCGATCTTTTGCAAACTGAATGATCTGCGCGATGATTTGCGGTGTGGCACGCTGTGATTGCTCAATCACTAAATCGAGTTCCGATTCTCGATAGCGTCCCGTATTCGCCGGTTTAAGCTGTGAAAAGTCGTAACTCATCACTGGGGTATCAATCAGTTTTGCGGGGGTGAGGAAACCTTCGTCGAGCAGATAATGAATCGGCAGCTCAAAAATACAATCGCGGAAAAAACGGGGCTCTTCGCTACGTACTAAACCGCGGGTGTGGTACTGATAGAGCCATCCCATCCCGAGTCGATACGGCGTAGCCGTTAGCCCAAGCACTTTCATTCCTGGATTGAGTTCCAGCAAATGGCTGATCACTTTTTGGTAGCTGCTGTTTTTGTCATCCGGCACACGGTGGCACTCATCAATTACTAATAAAGAGAACTGATTTTGGAACTCGCTTAAGTTGCGTACTACCGATTGTACTGAGGCAAACACCACTTGCTGATCGGTCTCTTTACGGCCTAATCCGGCCGAAAAAATCGCTCCCGTCAGGCCATAGCCTTCATATTTGGCATGGTTTTGCTCAACTAATTCTTTGACATGCGCCAACACCAAAACTCGCCCCCGTGCTAAGCGGGCGAGTTCAGCAATCACTAAGCTTTTGCCTGCACCGGTTGGCAGAACAATCACGGCTGGGGTCGAGTGCTGGCGAAAATAGTGTACTACCGCTTTAACTGAGTCTGCTTGATAAGGTCGTAACGTATACATCCGTTGGGAGTTACCGAAGTTTTGGGCAATTGATGTGTTTTGCATCGCTTAGGATGCGTGAGATGCAATTGCGCTGGGTAATTGTCGTGACAGGTCTGTATAATAGCCGACTTCAAGCAGATGAGGTAAGCATGCGTTTAGACAAATTCCTGTGTGATGCGCTCGGTACGACGCGCAAAGAAGCCACTCAACTTCTCAAAAGTGGTGAAGTCACCGTTGACGATGTTGTACAAAAAAGCGGTGCGTTCAAGCTCAAAGAGACGTCACGTGTTGAGTGGCAAGATCGCGAAATTACGCTGCACGGCCCACGCTACATTATGATGCACAAGCCTGACGGGGTCGTGTGTTCACATGAAGATGGTTTCAACCAAACCGCATTTACCTTGCTCGACGAAGTGAATATTGAAGATTTACATTTTGCAGGACGCTTGGATGTGGATACCACCGGTTTACTGCTGATTACCGATGATGGTCAGTGGTCACACCGTGTGACGTCACCAAAACATAAGTGTGAGAAAACGTACCGCGTATGGTTGGCCGATCCGATTCAAGCCGATTATGCTGATCAATTCACCCAAGGCATTGAGTTGCGTGGTGAGCGTGAATTGACCTTGCCTGCACAGTTGGAAGTGGTTAGCGAAACCGAAGTGCTGCTGACCATTCATGAAGGTAAATATCACCAAGTGAAACGCATGTTTGCGGCTTTGGGTAATAAAGTCATTGGGTTACATCGTGAGAGAATTGGTCAAATCACATTGGATGAGGCACTGGAACCCGGCGAATATCGTTATTTAACGGAAGACGAAGTTGCTTCGATCTGGAAATAAACAGAGATTTAGGAAATAGATTGTTTCCGAATTAGAACTAGTTAATCGCGGCATTTTTTAAGACCATAGACCGACAGGACTTAGCGCTCAGCCTGAGCGTCAAGTCCCCCACGATTTATTGCCTCATCAAGCAATCTCTGATTGGCATACACTGTAAGGTGTATGCCAAAACATGAATTTAACTCTACGGAGAATTATGTCTGCCCCAACCATAAATACCCCACAAGCCCCACAAATGAGCTTGCTGCTTTATATTGTGCTCGGTGCGCTCGGTGCGTTGACACCGCTGGCGATCGACATGTATTTGCCTGCTATGCCAACGATTGCCCGCGATTTTGGCGTGAACGCCGGTGCGGTACAGATTACCCTGACGGCATACACCGCAGGTTTTGCTATAGGGCAGTTACTACATGGTCCACTCGCTGACAGCTATGGCCGCCGCCCAGTGATGCTATGCGGTATCTTTCTATTCGGCATCGCAGCGATGGTCAGCGCCACCACGAATGGGATTGATGCGTTAACCTATATTCGTGCAGCGCAAGGTTTTGCGGGCGCTGCTGCCGCGGTAGTTATCCAAGCCGTGGTGCGCGATATGTTTGATCGTGAAGATTTTGCGCGTGCGATGTCGTTTGTTACTTTAGTGGTGACACTCGCGCCCTTGGTGGCGCCGATGATCGGTGGGCATTTAGCGATTTGGTTCGGTTGGCGTTCGATTTTCTGGGTACTGGCACTGTTTGCCGCGCTCGTGATCGCAATGGTGATGTGGAAAATTCCAGAAACACTGAGCCCTGAGAATCGTCAACCACTGCGTTTTCGTAGCACGATTCGTAACTACTATAATCTTTGCAAAAACCCAGTAGCGATGGGGCTGATCTTCTCCGGTGCTTTTTCATTTGCGGGAATGTTCGCCTTCTTAACCGCTGGGGCGTTTGTTTATATTGATATTTATGGTGTCAGTCCAAGTGAGTTTGGTTACCTGTTTGGACTGAACATTGTGGCGATGATCGCCATGACCAGCATTAACGGCCGTTTTGTCAAAAAGGTCGGTTCCCACAACATGCTGCGCTTTGGCTTATTTATCCAGTTGATTGCCGGTATCGGCTTGTTTTCGAGTTGGTTAATGAATTGGGGATTGTGGGGAACGGTACCTTTTGTGGTGTTGTTTGTTGGCACTATTTCCACCATAGGCAGTAACTCCATGGGATTACTGCTAAGTAAATACCCACGCATGGCGGGTACAGCTTCGTCATTAGCGGGGACGCTGCGTTTTGGTACCGGCTCGATTGTGGGGGCTGTGGTTGCTGCAATGCCAGGTACTGAAACGTGGCCAATGATATTTGTGATGGCGGCTTGCTCTGTGTTATCAGGCGCCTTTTACTGGACGTTAGGAAAAAAAGCGTAATGGCGAACTACCATTTAGAAATTCAAAATGTGGTGAATACTGCACTGGCAGAATTAGAGGCCGAACATAAAGCGGGCAAACTGGCGAATGCACCAGTCGCGAATAACCACTTTTTAGTGCACTGGGTAACGAAAGCACTGAAAGCGCAACGTTTTCATCGTTGTGTTGGCGACAATTTAACTCAGTGGCAGAAAGCAGGGCGTTCAAAAGGGACAGAATCACAACTGTTACCGACGTTTCAACGCATCTCTGCGTATTACGCCCATTTCTTTGCTGAGCAAGACCATACGCCGATTACCGATAAGCAGATCGAAGCGTTTTTGGATGAAATGGAGCAAGCGGGTTGGGAAGTTTCAACCTCTGAGCCGTTAGTCAATGCTGGCAAAGTGCAGATTTTTACCGATGGTCAGAACTCATTGGCATTGTGTTCCGTGCAGTGTGAAGCCTGTTTCGATGGCGAGTTATTAGTCAAACCGATGAACTGGTTTGTGCGTGGTCATCATGCCGGTTTTGTTGAAAAAGCCTTTGCGGCCGGTTTTATGGTACACAAGCAGACCGATTACAAATCGAATGTGAAATATCACGGTGAATACCTGATTTTCCCAGCTAACCAAGGCACACAGTTGGCTGAGATTCCGCTCTCCTTTCGCGCTCAATAAATCCATTTGAGTTTCTCTATAAATTGATCCCGTCGCTTAATCGCGGCGGGATTTTTTTATGATTGCTCGCACCATGCCACGGAAAATAAACAGGTGGGCCGGCATCATTGCATACCAATACAAGAGGCCAAGAAAACCTTGTGGATGCCACCAAGCTGTTACGTTGAGGCGTCGCTTATCACCTAAATCATCAATGGTGAATTCCAAACGCCCCAATCCGGGACCTTTCATGCCAAACAGCAGCGACAAAAACTGTTGAGGTTGGCAGCGAATCACTTTCCAAGAATCAATAAAATCACCGACCGCCAGTTCAGCACCGGCCGGATAACGCCGGATCGGCTTACCACCGCCGAAAAAGAGATCGAGCCATTCTCGTGTGCGCCACAACACGTTGGCAAAAAAGTAACCTTGGTCACGACGGCCGATGGTGCGGATCACTTTCCATAGTTCCTGACTACTTAACTCGGTTTCGATGCTGGCCCCCGCCTGTTTCGGGTAATAACCAAACCCGGGCTGCCAACGTAAAATGGCGTTAGGATCAAAGCCCCACACCTGACTACGCACAAAAGTCCCCTCACTCTCCATCGCTTGGGCGGCAGCTTCACGGTAGGAAATTAACACTTGCGGGTAGCGTGCCGCTATTGAATGGGTGTCCGCAATAAAATCGTGGGTCAATCCTTCTAGAAGAGAGCGACCAATGGTGCTTGGCACGGACGTGACCATGCCTAACCAGCGTGAAGCCATGCGCGGGGTGAGAAAGCGTGTCGACCACAAGCGAAACGGTTTGTCAGTAAGCTCGCACAAAATGCGAAATTGTTCTCGATAACTCAATACATCGGGTCCTCCAAGTTCAAACATCTGATGTTCGCGTGGCTGTTCTTGGGCAAACTTAAGCAGATAAGTATTGAGGTTGGTTAGCGCAATAGGGTTGGCCTTGGAGTCAACCCATTTGGGCGTGATCAGCACGGGCAGGTTATACACAAAATCACGCATGATTTCGAAAGCCGCAGAACCAGAACCAATAATGACACCAGCTCTAAGCTCAGTAATGGGCACGAGAGATTGGCGCAAAATTCGACCGGTATCGTAACGAGCTTGTAGGTGTGGCGAGTGACCGGATTCTGGCTGCAAAGAGCTTAAATAAATGACATGTCGCACCTGATTATGCGGAAGATCGAGCGCATCCTTTACGTTTTGTGCCAATGACAGCTCGTAATCGACAAAATCTCCCCCATGAGCCATACCATGCACTAAGAAAAACACTAGGTCATAATTGGGGATGGTCGCGAGCGTTTTCTGACGATCAGCGAGATCGAGACTGAGCCGAGTCAAGTTGGGATGAGTAGGCAGACGAGTGTTGAGCGCTTCAATTTGACGGGAGGCTGCGGTGAGCTGGTATCCCGCATCCAGAAGTAATGGCAGCAGTTGCGCCCCTACATAACCTGATGCACCTAACACTAATACCTTTTTCATTCGGTCATCCTTTTTAATCGTTTGTTGTGATTATGCACGCGTGAGTATAATAACGCGGATTTTTCTGCTTACTATGCCCTCCTTAGTCGAGTTTATGGACTGATTAGGAAGGGGATATCACACGCTGTGGAGTGATGTTGTGTCTGTTGTCTCTCAAGTTTTATCCCACATGAGAGGGGATTTTTTTCGCCGCCTGATCGCCATCGCGTTGCCGATCACACTACAAAATATCATGTTTTCCAGCCGAGGGTTGGTTGACGTCTTGATGTTAGGTCAACTTGGAGAAGCGGAAATTGCGGCCGTTGGCGTTGCCGCTCGCGCTACTTTTGTGACCACCATTATGTTGGTGGGTGTGACCACGGGTGGTGCATTGTTGACCGCGCAATATTGGGGGGCAGGGGATCGCAAAGGTGTGCGTGAAAGTACGGCACTCACGTGGTTAGTCTCTAACTTCTTTGCCTTTTTCACCGTGTTGCTGTTCTTGTTCTTCCCACAACAAATTATGTCGCTGACGACCGAATCAACACAAGTCAACGCCTTAGGTAGCCAATATTTGGTGATTACCTCGTTCACCATGTTTGCGGTAGCGTGTGTGAGTAGTATGGCTGTTGGCTTGCGTGCCATGCACAAGCCTGGCGTGAGCACTTTTTTCAGTGGTATCGGTATCTTATCCAACGTTCTGCTTAACTGGATCCTGATTTTTGGTAAATTCGGCTTCCCTGCGATGGGGATTGAAGGTGCCGCGATAGCCACCGTGCTCAGTGGGGCAATTGAAGTGGCTTGTTTATACAGCTATTTGTATGGCAAACAGCATTTGATGGCCTTTGGTTGGTTAGATGTGAAAGCGGTGATTGACTGGCCCAAGATCAGCCGTTTTCTACGCCTCTCTCTGCCGACAACGTTTAACTTTTTGATCTGGGCTGCTGGGTTATTCACCTACCATGCGATTATGGGGCAGACGGGCGTGCAAGGGCTCGCGGCGTTATCGGTGATGACCCCAGTTGAGTCGATTTCGTTGAGTCTATTGATCGGCATGTCGAATGCCGCCGCAGTTCTGGTGGGTAATCAACTCGGTGCCAAAAATTATCAGGCCGTCTATTACCAAGCAATTGGGGTCACTGCGTGCAGTGTGCTGGTGGGAGTAGTTGTCGCCATCTGCTTGTATCTCTTGCAAATTCCAGTCCTTGGTGCGTTTACTGCGCTGACGCCGGAAACTCGGGAGCTGTCAGAAAAATTCATTTTGATCTTGAGTCTAGGCATTGTGCTGCGTTCACTGCCTATGACGGTGATTGTGGGTGTGTTGCGAGCAGGGGGCGATGTGAAATTCTGCCTAGGGCAAGACATCGTTGCGCAATGGTGTATTGGAATTCCATTGGCCGCTTTTGCCGCCTTGGTGCTTAAAGTCGATCCGGAATGGATTTATTTGCTGTTCCTTACCGAAGAAGCCGTGAAGTGGTTTGGCTCACTACACCGTATGAAAAGCAAGAAGTGGATGAAGAATTTGATTGAAAATTAGACACTCATCGGTCGATTGGTGCAAATTAATGCATATAGTGTGATCTGCTAGCCAAAATGCTTTCTCCGTTTGGGGTTTTGGTGTAGATTCTGTTCCCAGTTTCATTTTCGGCAATGAGTGGTTTGATGTTACAACTGGTAGACCTATGCAAAGGCTATGTAGACGGTGATGAGTTTCATCCTGTGTTGCAGGGGGCTGAGTTGACGTTAAATCAAGGCGATCAGTTAGCGCTGATGGGCGAAAGTGGTTCGGGTAAGAGCACATTGCTTAATCTTATTGCGGGACTCGACTGCGTAGATTCTGGCGAAATTTGGTTTCCCGGCTTCCCTATGCACCATACCTCAGAGCACAACCGCACCGCATTTCGCCGCAATAATATTGGGCAGATTTTTCAGCAATATAATTTGCTGCCAACGTTGAATATTGCCGATAACATTCGTTTTTGTCGCCAACTTAAAGGGCTTCCTGAAGATGCCGGCTTGTGGCGACAAATCCTTTCTGCTTTAGATCTCATGCCTCTGCTTGGCCGATACCCTGAAGAAGTGTCTGGTGGCCAACAACAAAGAGCAGCGATTGCTCGTGCTTTGTATATGGAACCGAAAATTCTCCTTGCCGATGAACCGACGGGCAGCTTGGATGAGCGTAATGCCGAAGCAGTGATGCGTTTGCTGACCTCGCTGACGCGTCAGTTGAACTGCGCACTATTGTTGGTGACGCACAGTGAAAAAGTCGCACAACATATGGATGGCTGTATTCGTCTGCAAGGAGGACAGCTGCATGTTATGGCCCGTAGTTAAAGCGCTATTGGGTCATTATCGTCGCTATCCGCTGCAGATTTTTCTGGTCTGGCTTGGTTTAACTCTTGGGGTTTCCTTACTGGTTGGCGTTACGGCCATAAATCATCATGCAAGACAGAGTTACGAGCATGGTGAAAAACTGTTTTCCAATCCTCTGCCTTATCGTATTCGCTCTAAACACATCGCCAATAAAATCCCTCAAGGTTTTTATATTCAACTGCGTCGAGATGGTTTTCAGCAATGTGTGCCTTTTGATGACTATCGTTTCAGTACCACTTCTGGCTTAGATATTATTTTGCAAGGCGTTGATCCTGTTGCGTTACTGTCTTTAGACAGCAGTAAAACATTGGCGCAACAAACCGGATTGCAATTAATGAATCCGCCATATCCGATCATGGTGAGTCAAGAGTTAGCCAAATTACAAGACTGGCAAGAAGGGGACTACATTGCGCTGACCGATGGTTCGAAACTCGGCCCGATCACCATTGATACGCATAACCAAGTGACGGGAATGCGAGTGGTGGCTGATTTGTCATTAGTGCGCATGCTGAAAAAGGGCTCCGGGCTCACGGTGATAGCGTGTGCGGATATGCCCGCCGCTAAGTTGGATCGTTTGAAGAAGAGTTTGCCGAATGGTTTGACTTTGGTGCGCAGCACCCGTTCTGAGTTGGAATCGTTAACGCAGGCCTTTCACCTGAATTTAACCGCGATGGGCATGTTGGCTTTCCTTGTCGGCATCTTTATTTTTTATCAGGCAATGTCACTTTCAATGGTACAGCGTCAGCCTTTAGTTGGCACACTCAGACAGATGGGGGTGAATGGCTGGCAGTTAGGGCAGGCACTGATGGTTGAACTGCTGCTGTTGGTGCTCGTCAGCTGGTTGTGCGGTAACGTGTTTGGTTTATTGCTCGCTAACCAATTAATTCCTGCGGTCGCCAGCAGTTTAGGCTATCTGTATAACGCCAATGTGGATTTGGACATCGGGTGGGATTGGTCATGGAGTAGTTACAGCTTACTGATGGCACTCTTTGCGGCGCTGGCTTCATGTGCTTGGCCTTTGGTACGCTTATTACGTTCACAACCGATCCGCTTATCGGCTCGATTGTCGTTAGTCCGTTTCGCTGGTAAAGAGTTTAAGTTGCAAGCGTTGTTAGCTTGCGCCCTGTGCGTTGCCGCAGTAGCGATATACCAAGCCCCTCAAAGCCAACAATCAGGTTTCGCGATTATTGGTTTGATGCTGCTGAGTGTTGCGCTGTTTACGCCATACATTATCTGGACACTGTTCACCAGTTTTTCTTATACGCTGCGTTGGGTCAAAGTCCGCTGGTTCTTCGCCGATGCGGCTGCGAGCATGAGTTATCGGGGTGTGGCAACCATGGCTTTCATGGTGGCGTTGGCCGCCAATATTGGTGTTGAAACCATGGTAGGCAGCTTTCGTGATACCACCGATCGTTGGTTGAGCCAGCGACTCGCCGCAGATATTTACCTCTATCCAAGTAACAGTATGGCTTCGCGCATGAGTCAATGGCTCGGGCAACAACCTGAGGTCGATTCAGTGTGGTGGCGATGGGAAAAAGATTTTGCCTCTCAGCATGGTCCAGTGCAAGTCGTGAGTACCGGCGCTTCTGATGGTGAATTGGACTCTTTGACGGTGAAGTTAGGTGTGCCGAATTACTGGTATCACTTGCACCATGCACGTGGTGTGATGGTGAGTGAGTCGATGGCATTGAAACTTGGCATCCGTCCGGGTGACTTAATTGATTTACCCGAGCCAATGGGCTCTGGGTGGGCGGTGTTTGGTGTTTATTACGATTATGGTAATCCTTATCATCAGGTGATGATGTCGCATCAAAACTGGATGAAAGCCTTTGCCGGTACTGGTAACGTTGCGTTGGCGGTCGTGCTCAAAGAAGGGCTCACCGGTGAAAGCGTTAAAAAACGCCTCGACACCATTTTCAGGCTGGATGCGGATCGTATTTTTGATAACACCAATATTCATACGCACGCAATGCGAGTCTTTGACCGTACTTTCTCCATTGCAGGAACGTTGGGTAATATCACGCTGTTTATTGCGGTCTGTGGCATTTTCTTTTCAACCCTAGCTGGAGAAACATCACGTCAACGTCACGTTTCCTTACTGCGTTGTCTTGGTGTTTCTGGGAAAGAATTAGTATTGATTGGCGGGATGCAATTGTTTGTTTTTGGTGCGATTTCTTTGTTAATTGCTTTGCCATTGGGGTTGACCTTGGCCAAATTGGTGATTGATGTGGTGATTAAACACTCTTTTGGTTGGACAATGCAGTTACAAATGGTGCCTGGCCAATATGTACATACGGTGGTTTGGTCAATGGTTGCGCTGATTTTAGCTGGCGCTTTACCCGTGATTCGTTTAGCACGGAAATCACCGATGAAATCGTTGCGAGAGGCATTGTAATGCGCCGTTTTCACCTGCGAGAAAATAAATGGATTTGGCTCTGTTTAGGCGCCTTGTTCTTTGTGGCCGGCTTTATTGGCTACGAGCAAAATGAATATCACAATATGTTGCTCTCTTCGCCAGACCACCCCAATCATACCAAGCAGGCGGTATTTGAACCTGTGCTGCCCAATCACCCCGTCCGTTTGCCGGAGGATTTCGCTTCTCGTCCCGAATTCCAACAAGAGTGGTGGCGATTTTACGCCTGGCTTGAAGATGAAAGTGGCAACACATTCAGTGTTCAGTGGAATTTTCTGCGTTTAGCTCAGGACGAACGCGATACGATGGGGTGGCAGACACCACAGCTGTACTTCTCTTCGGTAGTCATTAACGGTAAGAAAATGGCTTTGCGGGATCAAAAAATAGCTCGTGGCGGAATTGGTCAAGCGGGGAGCAGTGATCAACCTTTCCGTATGTGGATTGACAATTGGACTTGGCGATCGCTTGGAATGGGGCCTTTACCCGGTAATTTACATATTAGCGCGGACCATTTCGCACTGAATTTGCAACTGAGAGCACTGGGTCCCTACGTGCTTTCCGGCGATCGCGGATATCAAATCCGGCAAGATCTACTTTCGTTGGCGAGTTACCAGTTTCAACAACCTTACATTGCCGTACATGGTTTATTCGCCCCCAATATTAACCAGCCTGCGCTTCGTGTCAGTGGGCGAGCGTGGTTAAGCAAAGAGTGGGGCAGTGAACTGGTCGCGACAGAGCAAACCGGAACCGATCACTTCGTTATTCCGCTAGATGAACAGCGCTGGTTAAGCGTCAATCGATTTCGTCATGATGGTGTTCCAGACTATTTCTACGGCATGTTGTATGACCGTAAGGGTAAGAATATCGTGTTGTCGAATAGCGATATCCAGCTAGAGTCACTCTCTTCGTCTCAACTCAGCAATGGTAAGCGCATTCCTTTACGTTGGCGGTTAATCATTCCTAAGCAACAAATTGATGTTTCTATTGAACCGCTCGATCGAGATGCATGGCAAGCCTTTTTAATCCCCTATTGGGAAGGGCGAATAAAAATACTAGGCAGCCATAACGAAACCGGATTTATGCAGTTATCGGGTTATTAAGGCTGACATACCTTCATTACTGTTTGTCTCAAAGAAAGCGCATTATGCGCTTTCTTTGTTATGCCGGTAAGATAAAACAATCCGTTACCATTTTTACCATTGGCATGCAAAGCGCTATGTCTATACTGAAATTAGGTGAAATTTACACTGAAATCTGAATAAACTCGGAAAAACCGAAGTAATGCCTCATTACAATCGATTTTTCCATTGCCTCAAGCCTAGCTACACTCTGGGTCATCATTCTATTGTTAATCAATTATTAACATAATTTAAGGACAAACTTATGTCTGACATGATTCGAGACTTTTTTAAAATGGAATCGGCAGGGGGCATCTTGTTGGTGATTGCTGCGGCGATTGCTATGGTCATTGCCAACTCAGGAATGGCTGAAGGCTATCAAGCCTTTTTGCATACCTATCTGTTTGGGATGTCGGTTTCACACTGGATCAACGACGGCCTAATGGCGGTATTCTTCTTGTTGATCGGTTTAGAAGTAAAACGCGAGTTGTTGGAAGGTGCTTTAAAATCGCGTGAAACGGCCATTTTCCCGGCAATTGCTGCAGTGGGTGGTATGCTTGCCCCTGCACTGATTTACGTGATGTTCAATTTTAATGATCCAGAGGCAATTCAAGGTTGGGCGATCCCTGCCGCGACAGATATTGCGTTTGCTCTAGGGATTATGGCCTTACTGGGTAAACGCGTTCCGGTGAGCTTGAAAGTGTTTCTATTGGCGCTTGCGATCATCGATGACCTTGGTGTTGTGGTGATTATTGCTCTGTTCTACAGCAGTGATCTTTCAACCATCGCGCTGACGGTTGGCTTTATTATGACAGGCGTACTGTTCATGCTTAACGCTAAACACGTGACTAAACTCAGTGTGTATTTAGTGGCGGGTTTGATTTTGTGGATTGCGGTATTGAAATCGGGCGTACATGCGACATTGGCTGGAGTGGTCATTGGTTTTGCTATCCCACTGAAAGGCAACAAGGGTGAGCACTCTCCACTGAAGCATCTGGAACATGCACTGCATCCTTATGTGGCGTTTGGTATTTTACCGTTGTTCGCTTTTGCCAATGCAGGTATCTCATTACAAGGCGTTTCTCTAGCCGGTTTAACATCGATGCTGCCATTAGGTGTCGCGTTAGGTCTTTGCTTAGGTAAGCCGATTGGTATCTTCAGCTTCAGCTGGGCTGCAGTAAAACTGGGCGTGGCGAAGTTGCCAGAGGGTATTAATTTCAGACATATTTTTGCAGTGTCTGTATTGTGTGGGATTGGTTTTACCATGTCGATTTTCATTTCATCACTGGCTTTTGGCCAAGTGAATGAGGCTTATGACACCTACGCACGTTTGGGGATTCTGATGGGCTCTACTACGGCAGCTCTATTGGGTTATGCATTGTTGCGCCTCTCTTTACCGCTGAAATCTGCACAATAATCACTATGATTTGGTGAGTATAATGCCTCCGCACTGCGGGGGCATTTTTGTATCGCTTTGATTCTCTTTGCTGAGATATAGAGGTATAAAAAATTTGTATGGCAAAAGAAATTTGGCTTATAACGTTTTATGTCAATTTTACTATGCAACTGATGCGAATAATTATTAAAAACGATTGCGCTTGACTTTCTTTTTATGGTAAGGTTCGCGCCAATCTCGGACTGAGCTTCTGGGGGACACGCGTGGTGACCATTCAGGCTGATTGTGACACCACGTAGGGTAGGTATCGACAAGTCCTTTTGTCGATAGACGGGATACTCTTGCTGCGGAGCGGCATGTGAATGGGAAACCCAACATTGAACTCACTTAACTTATACACACTAATCAGCTTTGTACTTCCTCTATGCCCTGTTCAACAGGACAGTAGCATTACTGAACCTTGATTCTCTGATTTAGCATTTTGTCATCCAAGCGATGACCTACATTCCGGCTTGCCTATGCGCAAACGCGGAGCATTTTGCTATTCGCCATTTCCATAACCTAAACCGGAAAGGCGGAAACGAATCATCTCAAGGGGAAAAAGATGAGTACAGCCTTTGAAGTCGATAACCACATCGCAACTCTGTTTTCAACTCAAGTGCCGTTATTAGACGGTCTCTACGATCTCACGCCAGACCAAGTGCTGCTTGATCAAGCTGCGCATGAATCTGAAGTGCGTTCTTATCCACGCCGTATTCCTATTGCCATTAAGCAAGCCTATGGCTGTTTGGTGGAAGATACCCGTGGGCAGATTTTCTTGGACTGTTTGGCGGGCGCAGGTACTTTGGTGCTTGGCTATAACCATCCAGAAATCAACCAAGCATTAAAATCACAACTCGATTCGGGGTTGCCATACCAAACTCTGGATATTGCCACTGAAGCGAAAACTCACTTCATCAAAACCGTGAAAGGCTTTTTACCTAAAGCGTTGGGTGAAGAGTGTGTGATCCAGTTTTGTGGCCCATCGGGTGCGGATGCCGTAGAAGCGGCGATTAAGCTTGCTAAGCAAACTACGGGTCGTAATACCATGTTTGCCTTCCGTGGTGCCTACCACGGCATGACTAACGGCACGATGGGTATGATGGGTAACCTCAATACCAAAGCACGCCGTACTGGCTTGATGTCTGATGTGCACTTTATGCCTTTCCCATACAACTTACGCTGCCCGTTTGGTTTAGGGGGGGATGAAGGTGCGAAAGCGAGCATTCGTTACATTGAACGTCTATTGAATGACGATGAAGCGGGGATCATGAAACCCGCTGCAATCATCGTTGAACCAGTACAAGGTGAGGGTGGGGTGATCCCTGCGCCAGCATTCTGGTTGCGCGAACTGCGCCGTATTTGTGATGAGCACGGCATCCTTTTGATTTTTGATGAAATCCAGTGTGGTGTGGGCAAAACAGGCCACAACTTTGCATTTGAAGAATCAGGCATTATTCCTGATGTTCTTTGCTTATCAAAAGCCATCGGCGGCGGTTTACCAATGTCGATTCTGGTCATCAACAAAAAGCACGACACATGGCGTCCGGGAGAACATACAGGTACTTTCCGTGGCAACCAACTTGCGATGGTTTCTGGCGCCAAAGCACTGGAAATCATTCAGCGTGATAACTTGGTTGAGCATGCACGTATTGCGGGTCAATACTTACGCGCTGGCTTAGAAAAAATCCAAAGCCGAGTCAACTGCGTTGCTGAAGTGCGCGGTAAAGGTTTGATGCTCGGCCTTGAGATTAAAGATCCAAGCGGTGAACTGAACAAATTTGGCGAACCGAAATCAGCGCCACAATTGACTCTTGCCATTCAACGCGCAGCACTAGAGCGCGGCTTGATGGTGGAAAAAGGCGGCCGTGATGGTTCCGTGATTCGTTTCTTGCCACCCGTCATCATTTCGTTTGAACAGCTCGATTTCGCGTTACGCGTACTTGAAGAAGCGATTCTTGCTGCTGGCGGTGGTAAAAAAGATCCTGAGCAAGCCAACCAAGAGTGGAAAAAACACTTTATTCATACCGGTCACATGGGCAGCCAAGAGTTCTCACAAGTGATGAACCATACCACCGCTGCGATGAAAGCCGTATTTGAAGAGGTGAAAGCCCCTTATTCTGGCCTTGATCCTAAAGTGTTGGAAGAGGCGATTTACGCAGTTGATCTGGATAACAAAAATGCATCACTAAAAGACGTTATCTCTGAAACCGCTGAATTGGTTGCGAAAAACTCCATCATGGTTCAACATCCTGACTGTATCGCGCATCTACACACGCCACCCTTAATGCCTTCCGTTGTTGCTGAAGCCATTATTGCGTCATTGAACCAATCCATGGACTCATGGGATCAATCTTCTGCGGCAACCTTTGTTGAGCAGAAAGTAGTGGATTGGATGTGTGAAAAGTATGAACTGGGCGCGCAAGCAGACGGTATTTTCACCAGTGGTGGCACGCAAAGCAACCAGATGGGCTTAATGCTGGCTCGTGACTGGATCGCCGATAAGCTCAGTGGCCATTCAATCCAGAAATTGGGCCTGCCTGAGTATGCGGACAAGCTGCGTATTGTTTGCTCGAAAAAATCCCACTTCACGGTACAAAAATCGGCGTCTTGGATGGGGCTCGGTGAGAAAGCGATTCTTGCTGTTGATGCGCTACCCAACGGCACGATGGATGTGACTAATCTGGAAGCTGTGGTTGAGCAAGCCAAAGCAGAAGGCCTCATTCCGTTTGCCATTGTGGGCACCGCAGGAACCACCGACCACGGTGCGATTGATGATCTGGTGACGATCGCCGATGTGGCTGAGAAGCACGCACTATGGATGCATGTGGACAGTGCTTATGGTGGCGCACTGATCTTGAGCAGTCATAAAGATCGCCTCAACGGCATCGAGCGCGCTCAATCCATCAGTGTGGATTTCCATAAGCTGTTTTTCCAAACCATTAGCTGTGGCGCATTGCTGCTCAAAGACAAGCATAACTTTAAGTATCTGCTGCACCATGCAGATTACCTAAACCGTGAGCACGATACGTTGCCAAACTTGGTCGATAAGTCGATTTCGACCACCAAACGTTTTGATGCCCTAAAAGTGTTTATGACCATGCAAAACGTGGGACCTAAACAACTGGGTGCCATGTACGATCATCTGCTCGCTCAAACCAAGCAGGTGGCGGAACTGGTACGTCAGCATAAAAGCTTTGAGCTTTTGGCTGAACCATCTTTGTCTACCGTGTTATTCCGCGCGGTAAATGAGCAAGCTTCTGATCTGGACGAACTGAACAAAGTGGTTCGCCTTCAGGCGCTGGTACGTGGTGTCGCGGTTCTTGGCGAAACCATCGTGGATGGCAAAACGGCCTTAAAATTCACAATTTTGAACCCATGTTTGACGATGTCGGATTTCGACTCTCTACTGGCTAAAATTGAAACTCTAGCGGTTGAGCTAGCGGACTAAAGGTAAGGGAACTATGTCTATTCTACAGATTGGTGCAGGCGGCGTAGGTTGGGTTGTGGCACACAAAGCCGCACAAAACAACGACGTGCTGGGTGATATCACGATAGCATCTCGCTCGATTGCGAAATGTGAAAGAATCATTGAATCGATCAAAGGGAAAAACAACCTTAAAGACTCCTCCAAGAAACTAGAAGCGCGTCAGGTTAACGCAGACGATATTGAATCATTGGTGAAACTGATTAATGCAGTAAAGCCAGATTTAGTGATCAATGCTGGGCCACCATGGGTTAACGTTGCCATTATGGAAGCGTGTTACCAAGCGAAAGTATCCTATTTGGATACTTCCGTTTCGGTTGATTTATGCTCTGAAGGTCAGCAAGTTCCTGAAGCGTACGATGCACAATGGGTGTTTCGTGACAAATTTAAGCAGGCAGGGATCACCGCGATTTTAAGCGCAGGTTTTGATCCGGGCGTAGTCAGCGTATTTGCGGCCTACGCGGCGAAATATTTGTTCGATGAAATCGACACGATTGATGTGTTGGACATTAATGCCGGCGATCATGGCAAGAAATTCGCGACCAATTTTGATCCTGAAACCAACTTGTTGGAAATTCAGGGTGACTCCATCTACTGGGATGAAGGTCAATGGAAGCGCGTGCCTTGCCATACTCGGATGCTGGAATTTGATTTTCCCAAATGTGGAAAATTCAAAGTTTACTCCATGTCACACGATGAACTGCGTTCATTGAAAGAGTTCATACCGGCTAAGCGTATTGAGTTCTGGATGGGATTTGGCGATCGTTACCTGAATTATTTCAATGTGATGCGAGATATCGGCTTGTTAAACCCAGAGCCGCTGACGTTAGCGGATGGTACGGTCGTTAAACCACTACAAGTACTGAAAGCAATGCTTCCCGATCCAACCTCGTTAGCACCTGGCTATAAAGGGCTGACGTGCATTGGTACTTGGGTACAAGGCAAGAAAGAGGGTAAAGCGCGTAGCGTATTTATCTACAATCATGCCGACCATGAAGTGGCTTACCACGATGTAGAACATCAAGCGATTGCTTATACCACTGGCGTTCCCGCCATTACGGCTGCGTTACAGTTCTTCCGTGGTGAGTGGGCTGAAGCGGGGGTGTTTAATATGGAACAGCTTAATCCTGATCCTTTCCTAGAAACGATGCCATTGATTGGCCTTAACTGGGATGTGATGGAGCTTGAGCCGGGGCAGCCGGATATTCAAATCGTCAAATAATGTACGCAGAGTGTGAAAAACTCCGTGGATAATCCTAAACAGCTATAACCTAATGGTTATGGCTGTTTTTCCATTTTTGCTACGGATCAGTATGAATGGAAACAGTGCAGGAAAGAGGAACTGACATGCAAAAAAATGAATTGAAAACCCCATACTTCATGATTGATGAAGCAAAACTTATCGCGAATCTTGAGATTGCCAAACATCTGAAGGAAATCTCAGGTGTGAAAATGGTGTTGGCACTGAAGTGTTTCTCAACATGGGGGGTTTTTGACATCATCAAACCCTATCTGGATGGCACAACGAGTTCTGGTCCCTTTGAAGTGAAATTGGGCTATGAAACTTTCGGTGGTGAAACCCACGCTTATTCAGTGGGTTATAGTGAAGATGATGTGAAAGAAGTCATCGATATCTGCGATAAGATGATCTTCAACTCACAATCTCAATTAGCAGCATACCGTCACTTAGTTGAAGGTAAAGCATCTCTAGGTCTGCGTATCAATCCAGGCGTGAGTTACGCGGGACAAGATTTAGCGAACCCAGCTCGTCAATTCTCTCGTCTAGGTGTACAAGCCGATCATATTGATGAAGGTGTGTTTGACACTATTGATGGCGTCATGTTCCACATGAACTGTGAAAACAAAGATGTGGATGCGTTCATTGGTTTATTGGATGCGATTTCAGAACGTTTTGGTCGTTACCTCGATAAACTCGATTGGGTTAGTTTAGGTGGGGGCGTCTTCTTTACGTGGCCGGGTTACGATGTCGATAAGCTGGGTGCAGCACTGAAAGCGTTCGCTGAGCGTCATGCAGTCCAACTTTATCTAGAACCGGGCGAAGCCGTCATCACCAAAACGACCGATCTTGTAGTGACCGTGGTGGATATTGTTGAAAATGGCATGAAAACTGCGATTGTTGATTCAGCGACGGAAGCGCACCGCTTAGATACATTGATTTACAAAGAACCCGCTTCAGTGTTAGAAGCCTGTGATAATGGCCAGTACGAATATGTGATCGGCTCTTGTTCTTGCTTAGCCGGCGATCAATTCTGCGTAGCTAAGTTTGACGAGCCGTTACAAGTTGGGAAAAAACTGCACATTCTAGATAGCGCAGGTTACACCATGGTCAAACTCAACTGGTTCAATGGCTTGAAAATGCCGTCAGTGTATTGTGAACGTCAAAATGGTGAGATTGAGAGAATTAACCAGTTTGGCTATGAAGATTTCAAACGTACTTTGTCTTTATGGTCGATTCAATAAAATCTATTGCTGAATAAAGTGATGTTGATACAAAGTGCCATTAACAAAAAAGCCGTGAAAAATCACGGCTTTTCTTTGTATAGAGAAAACCCCCAGCTAGGCTGGGGGTTCCGTAAAGCTTTCAGCTATAAGTCAGTTATAAAGCCCCTTTCAATTTGTTAAAACACTCTTGCGGTCTGGCAACTGCGAGAGTTAAACAGAAATTGAAAGGGGATCCCAATGGGGGACGAAAAGAGCTTAGCGCACACGCGCTGGAACTGTAAATACCACATAGTCTTTGCACCGAAATATCGACGTCAGGTGTTCTACGGAGAAAAACGTAGAGCAGTGGGAGAAATATTGAGGAAACTATGTGAATGGAAAAATGTGAACATTCTTGAAGCAGAGTGCTGTTCGGATCACATCCACATGCTTTTAGAAATTCCGCCGAAAATGAGCGTTTCAGCTTTTATGGGGTACTTGAAAGGTAAAAGTAGCCTAATGCTTTATGAACGATTCGGAGATTTGAAATTTAAATATCGGAATCGGGAATTTTGGTGCCGAGGGTATTATGTAGATACGGTTGGTAAAAATACGACCAAGATACAGAACTACATAAAGCATCAGTTGGAGCAGGATAAAATGGGAGAGCAATTGTCGATCCCATATGCAGGAAGCCCGTTTACGGGCCGTAATTAATCGTCATATGCAAATGTCAGATCGTAATGCGCCTGTTAGGGTGCTGCTTGTAAGAAAGCCTTATAGGCGCATATGAAAAACCTCCGGCTATGCCGGAGGATATTTTTTATCTCAATATCAGTAACTACATAGGTAGAGTGGTAAAAATCGTCCACTCTTTGACGACTTCGCCCTTGTAACCGACAACTGTCGCCGTCACGCGGCGATTGCGAGCATGGCTGATGTCATCTTCACCTTCGGCTTCCAAAACGCTATCACCATAACCGACGATATTGACTCGGCTCGGATCGATGCCGTCACGGATGAGCTGATCGCGAACGGCTTCAGAACGCTGTTTTGAAAGTGCCAAGTTATAGTCAGCACGTCCCACTTTACTTGCATAACCTTGTAGCTCAATCGATGTAGATGGATAACCTTGCAAAAATTCAGCCATCTGACGGATTTGCGTCAAAAATGCGGGTTCAATTGCGCTAGAATCATTGGCAAACAAAATGTGTAATTGCTGCATTTGTGATGCCTTAATAAATGTCCCGCAACCGTCATTATCAATTTCAGAACCTCTCGGAGTATCAGGGCAGAGATCGCGAGCATTAATGACCCCGTCATTATCATCGTCTTTCAGATCGGCAATTTGATCAGCAAGCGGAGTCGCACGGTAGTCGTATTCATCACCCTCATGTTTAATATATTCGCCTTGATTGGCGAATGCAGAGGTGGTTACGGTACAAAGAAATAGTGGCAGAGCCCATGATTTGATTGACATATTAGTACTCCACCTTCGCTGTCCATTCCTGAGGAATATCCACTCTCAAGGCATCCAATAAGTTACCCGATGCATTCATCACTCTATATTTGGCATATTGCTCGGAGTATTTGGCTTCCAAATAATCTTTACGGGCTTCAAAGAGCTCGTTTTCCGTGTTCAACAGATCGAGCAGAGTACGTTGGCCTATTTGATATTGCTTACGATAAGCCACCACGGTTTTTGAAGCTGAATCCACATGATCGGCCAAAAACTCTTTTTGTTGTAGAGTGAGATCGAGAGCGCTCCATGACAAGCGAAGTCCTTCCTCAACCGTACGGAACGTTTTTTCACGTAAATCTTTCGAGCGGTTAAGTTGATAAGCTGCACTTTCAGTGCGATCACTATCACTGCCACCGTTATATAGGTTATAGCGCAGACGTAACATCGCGCTAAATTCATCACTGCTACCTTCTACGCCACCGGCATCATTACGCCAGCTTTGCGCGGCCTCAAAGGAGAGTGTTGGGTAATTGGGGGCTTTTGACTGCTTATATTGGAAACGAGCTGCATCCACATCCGCTTGTGACACTTTAATCACAGGGTGATGTGCTTGAGCCAGCTCTAACGCCTTTTCTACAGAAGGCGGTATGGCATTTTCGTCAGCACGAGGAAACTCAAGAGCCAAAGGTTCTTGTCCCACGAGACGGCGGAATTGGGTATGTATATCTAAAAGATTATTTTGTGCAGCAAGCAAGTTACTCTGTGCTTTTGCTAAACGAGCTTCAACCTGTGTTACATCGGCGGTTGAACCAATACCTGAATCCGCTCGCTTTTTAATATCACGATAAATCGATTTGTGAATGGCAAGATTATTTTCAGACAACGTCAGAATTTCATGAGCCTTAGTGGCATCTAGGTAGATTTTGCTCACTTCCAAAGCCATGTTTGATGCGTCAGCTAATAACTGATAGCGATCCGCTTCAGCTTCAGCCGCAGTTCTATCCATATCATTGAGTGTGGCTGATCCATCCCAAATCAATTGAGTCAGAGTTAATGTCGCATCTTTTCGCGTCAAATCCGTATTTCTATTACCGCTAGATTCAGCTGGATTGATAGATTCATAGCCGACACCCGCATCAAGATCGATTTTCGGCAAGTAAGCACCTGAGGACGCTTCTGCATCATACTCACGGCTTTTAAATTGGTTAAATGCACTTTTTAGCTCCGGATTGGATGCCAACGTGATGGATACCGCTTGCTCCAATGTCTGCGCAGAAACCGGATTGCTCAATGCGATAGCGAGTGCAATCGCTTTTAATGGTAATCCTTTCAAAAACGTTCTCCCAATGTGGGTCACTACTCGATGAATGACCTTTAGTCTAATCCAGATTCATTATCATTTATAAGACATAGGGGGTATTTACCGCTAGAAAGAATGTGATGCACGCGAGAAGCGTATCACACTTCAACGTAAATAAACCGCTGTGACATAGCTATAACAATGTAAACTGAAAGTATGAAGTGATTTCATTTATGAATATTTTGGAATAAAGTTAACAATACCAAATGGTAATAATGTGATTTTAGTTCAGAACTCATGCGCTTGCTAGATGTGATTGTGATGTGAGCGAGCGTGTCGCGCGGAATTTTAAATGGATTCTTAACTAAAGTTAACATTAGTTCTGTATTGATTTTGTGGCAAAGGAAAAGTGTCAACAAGCAAGACACTTAAAAGTACTAGAGTTTGAGGCTATCTATGGGAATTCATGCTTTGTTGTCTTTAACGAATCTGGCAGCCAACCAGTTGCTTGTTATTGATAGAAATGGAAATGTTACGGTAATCAATTCAGGTGAACCAGTGCCAGAAGGCGCGATCATCCTAGATCCCAACGGTAGTAGCCTAGTTCCCGGTGAACAAGCCAAACTTAGCGCGCAACTTGCGGATGCTCAAGGCAATACCCAACCTATAACCAATGATATTGAGCAGATTTTAACGGCTCTAGAACAAGGCGCCGATCCTACCGCATTAGGGGAGGACCTAGCCCCAGCCGCAGGCGGAGTTCAAGGCTCTGCACTGACAACAGCCGCTTCAATTGACCGTGATGGTACAGAAATTATTGCCGCTACCCAATTTGATACAGCAGGCTTTGAAGCACTAGGACTTTCAAGAACGCAAAGTTTGAGTTTGCTGAACCTGCTTCAAGCTCCCACTGCTCCCATTATTCCAGTTGTAGCAGAAGAACCTGACTCTCCAATTGTAATTAATACAATCACAGGAGATAGTGCAGCCGAAGGCAGCAACAATACCTTCTCTGTAAACCTATCAGGTACTATTAGCACTGAAACTACAATCGTGTTGACACTGGCTAGTGGTACCGCTACCAAAGATGTCGATTTCAATGGTACCTCAGTCATCGTTGTCATTAATGGTGTGAGCCAGACAGTGCCAGTTAATCAAGATGGCACTTTCCAAGTGGCTGTTCCGACCAATACAAACAGCTTTAGCGTTCAAGTTTCGACTGCCGATGACGGCATTTACGAAGGAAATGAGACCTTCACACTGAGTGGAAAAAGTGCTACTCAAGAGACGGCTATTATCGGAACAGCGACCATCGTGGATGACAACGCGCCAGTCATCGACGACGCGACCGTGAATAACGTGTCAGAGAGCATCGCGAACGGCACCGAAGTGTACGACGTCCAGGAAGCGCGCACCGGCAACGACACCGACCTCGATGGTGAAGCACTGCAATACACCTTCGTGCACCGCGACAACACCCGCAGCACGACCAGTGAAGACGGCGCGTTCAGCATCGACCCCGCCACCGGTAAGATCACCGTGCTCGATACCACCAAGGTGGACTACGAGAGTGCCACGTCCATCGTCCTGAAAGTCGAAACGACCGACGGCGTGAACACAGACACGGCAGACATCACACTCAACCTGACGAACGAGAACGACAACGCGCCGGTCATCGACGACGCGACCGTGAATAACGTGTCAGAGAGCATCGCGAACGGCACCGAAGTGTACGACGTCCAGGAAGCGCGCACTGGCAACGACACCGACCTCGATGGTGAAGCACTGCAATACACCTTCGTGCACCGCGACAACACCCGCAGCACGACCAGTGAAGACGGCGCGTTCAGCATCGACCCCGCCACCGGTAAGATCACCGTGCTCGATACCACCAAGGTGGACTACGAGAGTGCCAGGTCCATCGTCCTGAAAGTCGAAACGACCGACGGCGTGAACACAGACACCGCAGACATCACACTCAACCTGACGAACGAGAACGACAACGCGCCGGTCATCAACGACGCGACTGTGAATAACGTGCCAGAGAGCATAACGAACGGCACCGAAGTGTACGATGTGCAGGAAGCGCGCACCGGCAACGATACCGACCTCGATGGTGAAGCACTGCAATACACCTTCGTGCACCGCGACAACACCCGCAGCACCACCAGTGAAGACGGCGCGTTCAGCATTGACCCTGATACCGGTAAGATTATCGTGCTCGACACCACAAAAGTGGACTACGAAAGCGCGACATCCATCGTTCTGACCGTTGAGACGACCGATGGGGTGAACACCGATACCGCGAACATCACACTCAACCTGACAAACGTGAACGACAGTGACACGGTCTTCACCAAAGAGAGTGAGACGTTCAACTATGCGGAAGGCACGGCGGCGGGTGTAACGCTGGGCAAAGTCACAGCGACCGACGCCGATGGCGACAGCATCAGTTACAGCATCGCGCAAGAGCACAACGTGTACGCGGCGGATGATGTGAATAAAGAGCGTCCGTTCTACCAGGTGGATGCGAACGGCAATGTGAGTCTGACCGAGGCGGGTGCGAAAGCGTTCACCAACGACTACGAGTCTGGCCGAAACACGCACACCATCACGGTGACGGCGACGGGCACAGACGGTTCGGGCGCGGACACCACAGACACCATCGAGGTGACGCTGAACGAAACCAATGTCAACGACAGTGACACGGTCTTCACCAAAGAGAGTGAGACGTTCAACTATGCGGAAGGCACGGCGGCGGGTGTAACGCTGGGCAAAGTCACAGCGACCGACGCCGATGGCGACAGCATCAGTTACAGCATCGCGCAAGAGCACAACGTGTACGCGGCGGATGATGTGAATAAAGAGCGTCCGTTCTACCAGGTGGATGCGAACGGCAATGTGAGTCTGACCGAGGCGGGTGCGAAAGCGTTCACCAACGACTACGAGTCTGGCCGAAACACGCACACCATCACGGTGACGGCGACGGGCACAGACGGTTCGGGCGCGGACACCACAGACACCATCGAGGTGACGCTGAACGAAACCAATGTCAACGACAGTGACACGGTCTTCACCAAAGAGAGTGAGACGTTCAACTATGCGGAAGGCACGGCGGCGGGTGTAACGCTGGGCAAAGTCACAGCGACCGACGCCGATGGCGACAGCATCAGTTACAGCATCGCGCAAGAGCACAACGTGTACGCGGCGGATGATGTGAATAAAGAGCGTCCGTTCTACCAGGTGGATGCGAACGGCAATGTGAGTCTGACCGAGGCGGGTGCGAAAGCGTTCACCAACGACTACGAGTCTGGCCGAAACACGCACACCATCACGGTGACGGCGACGGGCACAGACGGTTCGGGCGCGGACACCACAGACACCATCGAGGTGACGCTGAACGAAACCAATGTCAACGACAGTGACACGGTCTTCACCAAAGAGAGTGAGACGTTCAACTATGCGGAAGGCACGGCGGCGGGTGTAACGCTGGGCAAAGTCACAGCGACCGACGCCGATGGCGACAGCATCAGTTACAGCATCGCGCAAGAGCACAACGTGTACGCGGCGGATGATGTGAATAAAGAGCGTCCGTTCTACCAGGTGGATGCGAACGGCAATGTGAGTCTGACCGAGGCGGGTGCGAAAGCGTTCACCAACGACTACGAGTCTGGCCGAAACACGCACACCATCACGGTGACGGCGACGGGCACAGACGGTTCGGGCGCGGACACCACAGACACCATCGAGGTGACGCTGAACGAAACCAATGTCAACGACAGTGACACGGTCTTCACCAAAGAGAGTGAGACGTTCAACTATGCGGAAGGCACGGCGGCGGGTGTAACGCTGGGCAAAGTCACAGCGACCGACGCCGATGGCGACAGCATCAGTTACAGCATCGCGCAAGAGCACAACGTGTACGCGGCGGATGATGTGAATAAAGAGCGTCCGTTCTACCAGGTGGATGCGAACGGCAATGTGAGTCTGACCGAGGCGGGTGCGAAAGCGTTCACCAACGACTACGAGTCTGGCCGAAACACGCACACCATCACGGTGACGGCGACGGGCACAGACGGTTCGGGCGCGGACACCACAGACACCATCGAGGTGACGCTGAACGAAACCAATGTCAACGACAGTGACACGGTCTTCACCAAAGAGAGTGAGACGTTCAACTATGCGGAAGGCACGGCGGCGGGTGTAACGCTGGGCAAAGTCACAGCGACCGACGCCGATGGCGACAGCATCAGTTACAGCATCGCGCAAGAGCACAACGTGTACGCGGCGGATGATGTGAATAAAGAGCGTCCGTTCTACCAGGTGGATGCGAACGGCAATGTGAGTCTGACCGAGGCGGGTGCGAAAGCGTTCACCAACGACTACGAGTCTGGCCGAAACACGCACACCATCACGGTGACGGCGACGGGCACAGACGGTTCGGGCGCGGACACCACAGACACCATCGAGGTGACGCTGAACGAAACCAATGTCAACGACAGTGACACGGTCTTCACCAAAGAGAGTGAGACGTTCAACTATGCGGAAGGCACGGCGGCGGGTGTAACGCTGGGCAAAGTCACAGCGACCGACGCCGATGGCGACAGCATCAGTTACAGCATCGCGCAAGAGCACAACGTGTACGCGGCGGATGATGTGAATAAAGAGCGTCCGTTCTACCAGGTGGATGCGAACGGCAATGTGAGTCTGACCGAGGCGGGTGCGAAAGCGTTCACCAACGACTACGAGTCTGGCCGAAACACGCACACCATCACGGTGACGGCGACGGGCACAGACGGTTCGGGCGCGGACACCACAGACACCATCGAGGTGACGCTGAACGAAACCAATGTCAACGACAGTGACACGGTCTTCACCAAAGAGAGTGAGACGTTCAACTATGCGGAAGGCACGGCGGCGGGTGTAACGCTGGGCAAAGTCACAGCGACCGACGCCGATGGCGACAGCATCAGTTACAGCATCGCGCAAGAGCACAACGTGTACGCGGCGGATGATGTGAATAAAGAGCGTCCGTTCTACCAGGTGGATGCGAACGGCAATGTGAGTCTGACCGAGGCGGGTGCGAAAGCGTTCACCAACGACTACGAGTCTGGCCGAAACACGCACACCATCACGGTGACGGCGACGGGCACAGACGGTTCGGGCGCGGACACCACAGACACCATCGAGGTGACGCTGAACGAAACCAATGTCAACGACAGTGACACGGTCTTCACCAAAGAGAGTGAGACGTTCAACTATGCGGAAGGCACGGCGGCGGGTGTAACGCTGGGCAAAGTCACAGCGACCGACGCCGATGGCGACAGCATCAGTTACAGCATCGCGCAAGAGCACAACGTGTACGCGGCGGATGATGTGAATAAAGAGCGTCCGTTCTACCAGGTGGATGCGAACGGCAATGTGAGTCTGACCGAGGCGGGTGCGAAAGCGTTCACCAACGACTACGAGTCTGGCCGAAACACGCACACCATCACGGTGACGGCGACGGGCACAGACGGTTCGGGCGCGGACACCACAGACACCATCGAGGTGACGCTGAACGAAACCAATGTCAACGACAGTGACACGGTCTTCACCAAAGAGAGTGAGACGTTCAACTATGCGGAAGGCACGGCGGCGGGTGTAACGCTGGGCAAAGTCACAGCGACCGACGCCGATGGCGACAGCATCAGTTACAGCATCGCGCAAGAGCACAACGTGTACGCGGCGGATGATGTGAATAAAGAGCGTCCGTTCTACCAGGTGGATGCGAACGGCAATGTGAGTCTGACCGAGGCGGGTGCGAAAGCGTTCACCAACGACTACGAGTCTGGCCGAAACACGCACACCATCACGGTGACGGCGACGGGCACAGACGGTTCGGGCGCGGACACCACAGACACCATCGAGGTGACGCTGAACGAAACCAATGTCAACGACAGTGACACGGTCTTCACCAAAGAGAGTGAGACGTTCAACTATGCGGAAGGCACGGCGGCGGGTGTAACGCTGGGCAAAGTCACAGCGACCGACGCCGATGGCGACAGCATCAGTTACAGCATCGCGCAAGAGCACAACGTGTACGCGGCGGATGATGTGAATAAAGAGCGTCCGTTCTACCAGGTGGATGCGAACGGCAATGTGAGTCTGACCGAGGCGGGTGCGAAAGCGTTCACCAACGACTACGAGTCTGGCCGAAACACGCACACCATCACGGTGACGGCGACGGGCACAGACGGTTCGGGCGCGGACACCACAGACACCATCGAGGTGACGCTGAACGAAACCAATGTCAACGACAGTGACACGGTCTTCACCAAAGAGAGTGAGACGTTCAACTATGCGGAAGGCACGGCGGCGGGTGTAACGCTGGGCAAAGTCACAGCGACCGACGCCGATGGCGACAGCATCAGTTACAGCATCGCGCAAGAGCACAACGTGTACGCGGCGGATGATGTGAATAAAGAGCGTCCGTTCTACCAGGTGGATGCGAACGGCAATGTGAGTCTGACCGAGGCGGGTGCGAAAGCGTTCACCAACGACTACGAGTCTGGCCGAAACACGCACACCATCACGGTGACGGCGACGGGCACAGACGGTTCGGGCGCGGACACCACAGACACCATCGAGGTGACGCTGAACGAAACCAATGTCAACGACAGTGACACGGTCTTCACCAAAGAGAGTGAGACGTTCAACTATGCGGAAGGCACGGCGGCGGGTGTAACGCTGGGCAAAGTCACAGCGACCGACGCCGATGGCGACAGCATCAGTTACAGCATCGCGCAAGAGCACAACGTGTACGCGGCGGATGATGTGAATAAAGAGCGTCCGTTCTACCAGGTGGATGCGAACGGCAATGTGAGTCTGACCGAGGCGGGTGCGAAAGCGTTCACCAACGACTACGAGTCTGGCCGAAACACGCACACCATCACGGTGACGGCGACGGGCACAGACGGTTCGGGCGCGGACACCACAGACACCATCGAGGTGACGCTGAACGAAACCAATGTCAACGACAGTGACACGGTCTTCACCAAAGAGAGTGAGACGTTCAACTATGCGGAAGGCACGGCGGCGGGTGTAACGCTGGGCAAAGTCACAGCGACCGACGCCGATGGCGACAGCATCAGTTACAGCATCGCGCAAGAGCACAACGTGTACGCGGCGGATGATGTGAATAAAGAGCGTCCGTTCTACCAGGTGGATGCGAACGGCAATGTGAGTCTGACCGAGGCGGGTGCGAAAGCGTTCACCAACGACTACGAGTCTGGCCGAAACACGCACACCATCACGGTGACGGCGACGGGCACAGACGGTTCGGGCGCGGACACCACAGACACCATCGAGGTGACGCTGAACGAAACCAATGTCAACGACAGTGACACGGTCTTCACCAAAGAGAGTGAGACGTTCAACTATGCGGAAGGCACGGCGGCGGGTGTAACGCTGGGCAAAGTCACAGCGACCGACGCCGATGGCGACAGCATCAGTTACAGCATCGCGCAAGAGCACAACGTGTACGCGGCGGATGATGTGAATAAAGAGCGTCCGTTCTACCAGGTGGATGCGAACGGCAATGTGAGTCTGACCGAGGCGGGTGCGAAAGCGTTCACCAACGACTACGAGTCTGGCCGAAACACGCACACCATCACGGTGACGGCGACGGGCACAGACGGTTCGGGCGCGGACACCACAGACACCATCGAGGTGACGCTGAACGAAACCAATGTCAACGACAGTGACACGGTCTTCACCAAAGAGAGTGAGACGTTCAACTATGCGGAAGGCACGGCGGCGGGTGTAACGCTGGGCAAAGTCACAGCGACCGACGCCGATGGCGACAGCATCAGTTACAGCATCGCGCAAGAGCACAACGTGTACGCGGCGGATGATGTGAATAAAGAGCGTCCGTTCTACCAGGTGGATGCGAACGGCAATGTGAGTCTGACCGAGGCGGGTGCGAAAGCGTTCACCAACGACTACGAGTCTGGCCGAAACACGCACACCATCACGGTGACGGCGACGGGCACAGACGGTTCGGGCGCGGACACCACAGACACCATCGAGGTGACGCTGAACGAAACCAATGTCAACGACAGTGACACGGTCTTCACCAAAGAGAGTGAGACGTTCAACTATGCGGAAGGCACGGCGGCGGGTGTAACGCTGGGCAAAGTCACAGCGACCGACGCCGATGGCGACAGCATCAGTTACAGCATCGCGCAAGAGCACAACGTGTACGCGGCGGATGATGTGAATAAAGAGCGTCCGTTCTACCAGGTGGATGCGAACGGCAATGTGAGTCTGACCGAGGCGGGTGCGAAAGCGTTCACCAACGACTACGAGTCTGGCCGAAACACGCACACCATCACGGTGACGGCGACGGGCACAGACGGTTCGGGCGCGGACACCACAGACACCATCGAGGTGACGCTGAACGAAACCAATGTCAACGACAGTGACACGGTCTTCACCAAAGAGAGTGAGACGTTCAACTATGCGGAAGGCACGGCGGCGGGTGTAACGCTGGGCAAAGTCACAGCGACCGACGCCGATGGCGACAGCATCAGTTACAGCATCGCGCAAGAGCACAACGTGTACGCGGCGGATGATGTGAATAAAGAGCGTCCGTTCTACCAGGTGGATGCGAACGGCAATGTGAGTCTGACCGAGGCGGGTGCGAAAGCGTTCACCAACGACTACGAGTCTGGCCGAAACACGCACACCATCACGGTGACGGCGACGGGCACAGACGGTTCGGGCGCGGACACCACAGACACCATCGAGGTGACGCTGAACGAAACCAATGTCAACGACAGTGACACGGTCTTCACCAAAGAGAGTGAGACGTTCAACTATGCGGAAGGCACGGCGGCGGGTGTAACGCTGGGCAAAGTCACAGCGACCGACGCCGATGGCGACAGCATCAGTTACAGCATCGCGCAAGAGCACAACGTGTACGCGGCGGATGATGTGAATAAAGAGCGTCCGTTCTACCAGGTGGATGCGAACGGCAATGTGAGTCTGACCGAGGCGGGTGCGAAAGCGTTCACCAACGACTACGAGTCTGGCCGAAACACGCACACCATCACGGTGACGGCGACGGGCACAGACGGTTCGGGCGCGGACACCACAGACACCATCGAGGTGACGCTGAACGAAACCAATGTCAACGACAGTGACACGGTCTTCACCAAAGAGAGTGAGACGTTCAACTATGCGGAAGGCACGGCGGCGGGTGTAACGCTGGGCAAAGTCACAGCGACCGACGCCGATGGCGACAGCATCAGTTACAGCATCGCGCAAGAGCACAACGTGTACGCGGCGGATGATGTGAATAAAGAGCGTCCGTTCTACCAGGTGGATGCGAACGGCAATGTGAGTCTGACCGAGGCGGGTGCGAAAGCGTTCACCAACGACTACGAGTCTGGCCGAAACACGCACACCATCACGGTGACGGCGACGGGCACAGACGGTTCGGGCGCGGACACCACAGACACCATCGAGGTGACGCTGAACGAAACCAATGTCAACGACAGTGACACGGTCTTCACCAAAGAGAGTGAGACGTTCAACTATGCGGAAGGCACGGCGGCGGGTGTAACGCTGGGCAAAGTCACAGCGACCGACGCCGATGGCGACAGCATCAGTTACAGCATCGCGCAAGAGCACAACGTGTACGCGGCGGATGATGTGAATAAAGAGCGTCCGTTCTACCAGGTGGATGCGAACGGCAATGTGAGTCTGACCGAGGCGGGTGCGAAAGCGTTCACCAACGACTACGAGTCTGGCCGAAACACGCACACCATCACGGTGACGGCGACGGGCACAGACGGTTCGGGCGCGGACACCACAGACACCATCGAGGTGACGCTGAACGAAACCAATGTCAACGACAGTGACACGGTCTTCACCAAAGAGAGTGAGACGTTCAACTATGCGGAAGGCACGGCGGCGGGTGTAACGCTGGGCAAAGTCACAGCGACCGACGCCGATGGCGACAGCATCAGTTACAGCATCGCGCAAGAGCACAACGTGTACGCGGCGGATGATGTGAATAAAGAGCGTCCGTTCTACCAGGTGGATGCGAACGGCAATGTGAGTCTGACCGAGGCGGGTGCGAAAGCGTTCACCAACGACTACGAGTCTGGCCGAAACACGCACACCATCACGGTGACGGCGACGGGCACAGACGGTTCGGGCGCGGACACCACAGACACCATCGAGGTGACGCTGAACGAAACCAATGTCAACGACAGTGACACGGTCTTCACCAAAGAGAGTGAGACGTTCAACTATGCGGAAGGCACGGCGGCGGGTGTAACGCTGGGCAAAGTCACAGCGACCGACGCCGATGGCGACAGCATCAGTTACAGCATCGCGCAAGAGCACAACGTGTACGCGGCGGATGATGTGAATAAAGAGCGTCCGTTCTACCAGGTGGATGCGAACGGCAATGTGAGTCTGACCGAGGCGGGTGCGAAAGCGTTCACCAACGACTACGAGTCTGGCCGAAACACGCACACCATCACGGTGACGGCGACGGGCACAGACGGTTCGGGCGCGGACACCACAGACACCATCGAGGTGACGCTGAACGAAACCAATGTCAACGACAGTGACACGGTCTTCACCAAAGAGAGTGAGACGTTCAACTATGCGGAAGGCACGGCGGCGGGTGTAACGCTGGGCAAAGTCACAGCGACCGACGCCGATGGCGACAGCATCAGTTACAGCATCGCGCAAGAGCACAACGTGTACGCGGCGGATGATGTGAATAAAGAGCGTCCGTTCTACCAGGTGGATGCGAACGGCAATGTGAGTCTGACCGAGGCGGGTGCGAAAGCGTTCACCAACGACTACGAGTCTGGCCGAAACACGCACACCATCACGGTGACGGCGACGGGCACAGACGGTTCGGGCGCGGACACCACAGACACCATCGAGGTGACGCTGAACGAAACCAATGTCAACGACAGTGACACGGTCTTCACCAAAGAGAGTGAGACGTTCAACTATGCGGAAGGCACGGCGGCGGGTGTAACGCTGGGCAAAGTCACAGCGACCGACGCCGATGGCGACAGCATCAGTTACAGCATCGCGCAAGAGCACAACGTGTACGCGGCGGATGATGTGAATAAAGAGCGTCCGTTCTACCAGGTGGATGCGAACGGCAATGTGAGTCTGACCGAGGCGGGTGCGAAAGCGTTCACCAACGACTACGAGTCTGGCCGAAACACGCACACCATCACGGTGACGGCGACGGGCACAGACGGTTCGGGCGCGGACACCACAGACACCATCGAGGTGACGCTGAACGAAACCAATGTCAACGACAGTGACACGGTCTTCACCAAAGAGAGTGAGACGTTCAACTATGCGGAAGGCACGGCGGCGGGTGTAACGCTGGGCAAAGTCACAGCGACCGACGCCGATGGCGACAGCATCAGTTACAGCATCGCGCAAGAGCACAACGTGTACGCGGCGGATGATGTGAATAAAGAGCGTCCGTTCTACCAGGTGGATGCGAACGGCAATGTGAGTCTGACCGAGGCGGGTGCGAAAGCGTTCACCAACGACTACGAGTCTGGCCGAAACACGCACACCATCACGGTGACGGCGACGGGCACAGACGGTTCGGGCGCGGACACCACAGACACCATCGAGGTGACGCTGAACGAAACCAATGTCAACGACAGTGACACGGTCTTCACCAAAGAGAGTGAGACGTTCAACTATGCGGAAGGCACGGCGGCGGGTGTAACGCTGGGCAAAGTCACAGCGACCGACGCCGATGGCGACAGCATCAGTTACAGCATCGCGCAAGAGCACAACGTGTACGCGGCGGATGATGTGAATAAAGAGCGTCCGTTCTACCAGGTGGATGCGAACGGCAATGTGAGTCTGACCGAGGCGGGTGCGAAAGCGTTCACCAACGACTACGAGTCTGGCCGAAACACGCACACCATCACGGTGACGGCGACGGGCACAGACGGTTCGGGCGCGGACACCACAGACACCATCGAGGTGACGCTGAACGAAACCAATGTCAACGACAGTGACACGGTCTTCACCAAAGAGAGTGAGACGTTCAACTATGCGGAAGGCACGGCGGCGGGTGTAACGCTGGGCAAAGTCACAGCGACCGACGCCGATGGCGACAGCATCAGTTACAGCATCGCGCAAGAGCACAACGTGTACGCGGCGGATGATGTGAATAAAGAGCGTCCGTTCTACCAGGTGGATGCGAACGGCAATGTGAGTCTGACCGAGGCGGGTGCGAAAGCGTTCACCAACGACTACGAGTCTGGCCGAAACACGCACACCATCACGGTGACGGCGACGGGCACAGACGGTTCGGGCGCGGACACCACAGACACCATCGAGGTGACGCTGAACGAAACCAATGTCAACGACAGTGACACGGTCTTCACCAAAGAGAGTGAGACGTTCAACTATGCGGAAGGCACGGCGGCGGGTGTAACGCTGGGCAAAGTCACAGCGACCGACGCCGATGGCGACAGCATCAGTTACAGCATCGCGCAAGAGCACAACGTGTACGCGGCGGATGATGTGAATAAAGAGCGTCCGTTCTACCAGGTGGATGCGAACGGCAATGTGAGTCTGACCGAGGCGGGTGCGAAAGCGTTCACCAACGACTACGAGTCTGGCCGAAACACGCACACCATCACGGTGACGGCGACGGGCACAGACGGTTCGGGCGCGGACACCACAGACACCATCGAGGTGACGCTGAACGAAACCAATGTCAACGACAGTGACACGGTCTTCACCAAAGAGAGTGAGACGTTCAACTATGCGGAAGGCACGGCGGCGGGTGTAACGCTGGGCAAAGTCACAGCGACCGACGCCGATGGCGACAGCATCAGTTACAGCATCGCGCAAGAGCACAACGTGTACGCGGCGGATGATGTGAATAAAGAGCGTCCGTTCTACCAGGTGGATGCGAACGGCAATGTGAGTCTGACCGAGGCGGGTGCGAAAGCGTTCACCAACGACTACGAGTCTGGCCGAAACACGCACACCATCACGGTGACGGCGACGGGCACAGACGGTTCGGGCGCGGACACCACAGACACCATCGAGGTGACGCTGAACGAAACCAATGTCAACGACAGTGACACGGTCTTCACCAAAGAGAGTGAGACGTTCAACTATGCGGAAGGCACGGCGGCGGGTGTAACGCTGGGCAAAGTCACAGCGACCGACGCCGATGGCGACAGCATCAGTTACAGCATCGCGCAAGAGCACAACGTGTACGCGGCGGATGATGTGAATAAAGAGCGTCCGTTCTACCAGGTGGATGCGAACGGCAATGTGAGTCTGACCGAGGCGGGTGCGAAAGCGTTCACCAACGACTACGAGTCTGGCCGAAACACGCACACCATCACGGTGACGGCGACGGGCACAGACGGTTCGGGCGCGGACACCACAGACACCATCGAGGTGACGCTGAACGAAACCAATGTCAACGACAGTGACACGGTCTTCACCAAAGAGAGTGAGACGTTCAACTATGCGGAAGGCACGGCGGCGGGTGTAACGCTGGGCAAAGTCACAGCGACCGACGCCGATGGCGACAGCATCAGTTACAGCATCGCGCAAGAGCACAACGTGTACGCGGCGGATGATGTGAATAAAGAGCGTCCGTTCTACCAGGTGGATGCGAACGGCAATGTGAGTCTGACCGAGGCGGGTGCGAAAGCGTTCACCAACGACTACGAGTCTGGCCGAAACACGCACACCATCACGGTGACGGCGACGGGCACAGACGGTTCGGGCGCGGACACCACAGACACCATCGAGGTGACGCTGAACGAAACCAATGTCAACGACAGTGACACGGTCTTCACCAAAGAGAGTGAGACGTTCAACTATGCGGAAGGCACGGCGGCGGGTGTAACGCTGGGCAAAGTCACAGCGACCGACGCCGATGGCGACAGCATCAGTTACAGCATCGCGCAAGAGCACAACGTGTACGCGGCGGATGATGTGAATAAAGAGCGTCCGTTCTACCAGGTGGATGCGAACGGCAATGTGAGTCTGACCGAGGCGGGTGCGAAAGCGTTCACCAACGACTACGAGTCTGGCCGAAACACGCACACCATCACGGTGACGGCGACGGGCACAGACGGTTCGGGCGCGGACACCACAGACACCATCGAGGTGACGCTGAACGAAACCAATGTCAACGACAGTGACACGGTCTTCACCAAAGAGAGTGAGACGTTCAACTATGCGGAAGGCACGGCGGCGGGTGTAACGCTGGGCAAAGTCACAGCGACCGACGCCGATGGCGACAGCATCAGTTACAGCATCGCGCAAGAGCACAACGTGTACGCGGCGGATGATGTGAATAAAGAGCGTCCGTTCTACCAGGTGGATGCGAACGGCAATGTGAGTCTGACCGAGGCGGGTGCGAAAGCGTTCACCAACGACTACGAGTCTGGCCGAAACACGCACACCATCACGGTGACGGCGACGGGCACAGACGGTTCGGGCGCGGACACCACAGACACCATCGAGGTGACGCTGAACGAAACCAATGTCAACGACAGTGACACGGTCTTCACCAAAGAGAGTGAGACGTTCAACTATGCGGAAGGCACGGCGGCGGGTGTAACGCTGGGCAAAGTCACAGCGACCGACGCCGATGGCGACAGCATCAGTTACAGCATCGCGCAAGAGCACAACGTGTACGCGGCGGATGATGTGAATAAAGAGCGTCCGTTCTACCAGGTGGATGCGAACGGCAATGTGAGTCTGACCGAGGCGGGTGCGAAAGCGTTCACCAACGACTACGAGTCTGGCCGAAACACGCACACCATCACGGTGACGGCGACGGGCACAGACGGTTCGGGCGCGGACACCACAGACACCATCGAGGTGACGCTGAACGAAACCAATGTCAACGACAGTGACACGGTCTTCACCAAAGAGAGTGAGACGTTCAACTATGCGGAAGGCACGGCGGCGGGTGTAACGCTGGGCAAAGTCACAGCGACCGACGCCGATGGCGACAGCATCAGTTACAGCATCGCGCAAGAGCACAACGTGTACGCGGCGGATGATGTGAATAAAGAGCGTCCGTTCTACCAGGTGGATGCGAACGGCAATGTGAGTCTGACCGAGGCGGGTGCGAAAGCGTTCACCAACGACTACGAGTCTGGCCGAAACACGCACACCATCACGGTGACGGCGACGGGCACAGACGGTTCGGGCGCGGACACCACAGACACCATCGAGGTGACGCTGAACGAAACCAATGTCAACGACAGTGACACGGTCTTCACCAAAGAGAGTGAGACGTTCAACTATGCGGAAGGCACGGCGGCGGGTGTAACGCTGGGCAAAGTCACAGCGACCGACGCCGATGGCGACAGCATCAGTTACAGCATCGCGCAAGAGCACAACGTGTACGCGGCGGATGATGTGAATAAAGAGCGTCCGTTCTACCAGGTGGATGCGAACGGCAATGTGAGTCTGACCGAGGCGGGTGCGAAAGCGTTCACCAACGACTACGAGTCTGGCCGAAACACGCACACCATCACGGTGACGGCGACGGGCACAGACGGTTCGGGCGCGGACACCACAGACACCATCGAGGTGACGCTGAACGAAACCAATGTCAACGACAGTGACACGGTCTTCACCAAAGAGAGTGAGACGTTCAACTATGCGGAAGGCACGGCGGCGGGTGTAACGCTGGGCAAAGTCACAGCGACCGACGCCGATGGCGACAGCATCAGTTACAGCATCGCGCAAGAGCACAACGTGTACGCGGCGGATGATGTGAATAAAGAGCGTCCGTTCTACCAGGTGGATGCGAACGGCAATGTGAGTCTGACCGAGGCGGGTGCGAAAGCGTTCACCAACGACTACGAGTCTGGCCGAAACACGCACACCATCACGGTGACGGCGACGGGCACAGACGGTTCGGGCGCGGACACCACAGACACCATCGAGGTGACGCTGAACGAAACCAATGTCAACGACAGTGACACGGTCTTCACCAAAGAGAGTGAGACGTTCAACTATGCGGAAGGCACGGCGGCGGGTGTAACGCTGGGCAAAGTCACAGCGACCGACGCCGATGGCGACAGCATCAGTTACAGCATCGCGCAAGAGCACAACGTGTACGCGGCGGATGATGTGAATAAAGAGCGTCCGTTCTACCAGGTGGATGCGAACGGCAATGTGAGTCTGACCGAGGCGGGTGCGAAAGCGTTCACCAACGACTACGAGTCTGGCCGAAACACGCACACCATCACGGTGACGGCGACGGGCACAGACGGTTCGGGCGCGGACACCACAGACACCATCGAGGTGACGCTGAACGAAACCAATGTCAACGACAGTGACACGGTCTTCACCAAAGAGAGTGAGACGTTCAACTATGCGGAAGGCACGGCGGCGGGTGTAACGCTGGGCAAAGTCACAGCGACCGACGCCGATGGCGACAGCATCAGTTACAGCATCGCGCAAGAGCACAACGTGTACGCGGCGGATGATGTGAATAAAGAGCGTCCGTTCTACCAGGTGGATGCGAACGGCAATGTGAGTCTGACCGAGGCGGGTGCGAAAGCGTTCACCAACGACTACGAGTCTGGCCGAAACACGCACACCATCACGGTGACGGCGACGGGCACAGACGGTTCGGGCGCGGACACCACAGACACCATCGAGGTGACGCTGAACGAAACCAACGTGGATGAAGCGCTTAGTATTTCTGGGTTGAATGGGGCGAATGCTGAACTAACTGTTCATGAATCGAATCTTTCGGATGGTTCGTCACCAGATAACTCTGCTCTTAGTAAAGTAGGGAGTTTTAGCTTTACTTCTATTGACGGATTAGCGTCTTTAGTTATTGCTGGTCATAGTTTCAATGTGACCGAACTGCTTGCATTGAACTCCTCTGACGCAACGATTTCAACGCCTTATGGTGAACTAACCTTGACGGGGTTCAGTGGTGATCTCACTGGTGGAACGATTCAATATGAATATACGTTGAATGACAATGTGGATAACGATTCAGCCACTAATGCAAATGGCGCGGACTATACCGATCATATCTCTGTTACTGTCATTGATGTAGATGGTAGTCAGGTCACTGATAGCTTAGATGTTAAAATTGTCGATGATGTTTCTACGGCTCTTAATGATAGTGGAGAAGTAGACATTGTTGTTGACAGTTTCACGGTATCTGGTGTGGTTGCTAACTGGACATCATGGAGTAATGGTACCAACGTAACCACGTTTGATGGAACCAACGCACCAAATGGTGGCGGCTTAGATAATGACAGCGGTAAAGACCAAATCCGTTGGGGGCAACCCGCCAGTTCATACAGCTCTGGCTACGGATTTATCGATAACGATAGTGCTCTAAATGGTGAGTTCGCCTTAAACCAAGATATTATTTTAGGTACTTTTACTCATTACAATTATCCCGTTTATTCAGGTGGTGCGATTACCAGTGCGAGTATGGATGTTGCGTTTTCCGTGACAGATGCTCACGGTGTGCTCACACCTGTGACGTTGAAGCTGAATTTTGATCACAACGAAACACCAAATACCAATGATCCGGAAGCATCAAAAGACATCATCAAAGTTGGTAATACCAATGTAACTTTTGAAAATGCAGGGGCTCTCTATACCTTGCAAGTGATTGGCTTTAGGATCCCAGGCACTAATCAAATCGTGACGGAAATTAGAACGGGTGAAAACGCAACGAATAGCTATGAATTAGTTGTTCGTGTTGGCCCTGGTGAAGGGTATGAATTGCCATCTACATCAGGCAACGTATTAGCCAATGATGTTTCTGGGGCAGATGTCGATATGACGATTGTCGGAGCTGCCTCTGGTAATCACGTGAGCTCCGGTGTTTCAGGCAGCGTTGGCTCTATGATTGCGGGTCTGTATGGTAATTTGATCCTACTCGCTGATGGTAGCTACACATACCAAGTGACAGCGAATGCATCTTCGATTCCTAATGATGCAATCGAAACTTTCACTTACACCATGAAAGATGGCGATGGTGATACTTCAACGGCGCTACTTTCTATCAATGTGAACCGAGTTACGATGGCGGATTTCAATGCTAACCAAGATCATAAGGTTGGTTTGGAAGACTCCGAAGTAGCGGGTAATGTGTTAGCCAATGATGGAAGCAAAAACACCTCAGTGGATCATTTCACGGTAGGTAATGATGCCACTTCTCACGCAGTGGGTAGCCCTGTTAGTTTAGAGCAAGGTGAACTGACGCTCAATTCGGATGGCAGTTACACATTTAAGCCAGCAGATAACTGGAATGGTGAAGTTCCAGTTATTACCTACACAACCAACACTGGAAAAACGAGCACACTAGCCATCACCATCACCCCTGTTGATGATGCTACGGTTACTCAACCTGATCATAAGTCGATCTCAGAAGATACTATTGCGACAGGTAATGTGCTGGCGAATGATAGCGATATAGACAGCACTCTCTCTGTGACCAGTTTCCATGTTGAGGGCGTCAATGGGGTTTATACCGCTGGCAATACGACGTATCAGCTGGCTGAAGGTACTCTAGTGCTTAAGGCAAATGGTGATTATACCTTTGATCCAAAAGATAACTGGAGCGGCTCACTGCCAGAAATTACCTATACCACCAATACCGGAGCAACCGGAACACTGAACATCCATGTCGAGGCGGTGGCTGATGCACCGAACCTTACTATCAACGGCTATACCTCTGTTGCTGCAATCAATTTCGAGGATGTGAGATTGAATGGCAGTTGGGATGGCGTGATTGCGAATCAGATTCACGGTTTGAACACGATTGGAACATGGCATACCAGCAACAATAGCGGGAAAGTTGAAATCGGTTACGAAAATATCTATGTATCCGGTGGTTCTTCAACAAATAAAGTCATGGAAATTGAGTTCAATAACGGTGACAAGACGCTGTATACCAATATTCATGCTCAAGCGGGTCGCTTTTATGAGCTAGAGTTTGATATTGCAGCTCGTGCTGGTTCTGTGAACAGTTCAGGTTTAACCATTAAGCTTGTTCCTCTGAACGCTTACGGTGTTCCTATCATGGCAGAAGCAATCACGCTTTATGATTTCAATCCAACCAATGCGGACTGGTTGAAAGATCAAAAAGTCACGCTTCCTATAGATCAAACCGGGGAATATCGTCTGTTGTTTGAAGGAGATAACGCTGATAGCTATGGGGCGATTTTAGATAATTTGGCATTTAAAGTTGTTGATAATATGGGCTACCGCGGAGATTTCATTAAACTGAGTGAAATTTCCACGTCACTGAATGATACCGATACCTCTGAAACCTTGAGTCTTAAATTAAAAGGGATGCCAGAAGGTTCGATATTGAAAGACGATCAAGGTCATGAAGTTACAGTGGGTTCAAACGGTGAGGTAGATATTACAGGATGGGATTACAGCAGCTTACAAATTAAGACGCCGAACCATGGTAATTTCAATATTACCGTTGAAGCTACGGCGACTGAAAGCAGTAACCAAGATAGTGCAACGACGAGTGCGACAATTCCGGTTACGGTATTACATCCTAATGAGTATGTAGGAGGTGGCGGTGTCGATTCTTTCTTGTTGAACAAAACCGATGGTGATAATGCCAACTTGAATATTTCTCTAAGTGGTTATTGGGAGGGAGGTAATGCCTTGGGTAATACCGTGCAAAATGTCGGAGTTACGATTGATACGGACTTGGTGATCCATTCAGGAGATAGTAACGATTACATTGAGTTAGGTATTAGTCGCGCGGATAATACGGTTTATACTGGTAGCTCAATTCCTAACTCTAGTAATTCCACGCCATCACAATCCACGCTAGCGAATAGCGCGTTTATGAAAAATGACGTGATTACTGATCAGGATGGTAAATTACTAGATAGTGTATTGAAAGATTCTCACCTTCAACCAACTACTGATACGGTCAATTTAGGTAGTGGTAACGATACCGTTTATGGCGGAGGTGGAAACCTTGCCGCTTATGGCGGAGCGGGTAATGACACTCTGATTGGCGGTGATGGCAACGATGCACTCAGAGGTGGTGCGGATAATGACTATCTTTCAGGAGGTCGTGGTAATGACGTTTTACGTGGTGATTCAGGTAACGACGTTCTGATCGGTGGCCTTGGCAATGACATCCTAACTGGTGGCTCAGGTGAAGATCTCTTCAAATGGGTTGCCGGAGATTTAGATGGTGGTAGAGATCGAATTACCGACTTTACTATTCATCAAGACAAGATTGATTTAAGTGATTTGTTCGATAATCCATCGGATCAAGATGTGACGGCACTATTGGAAAGCATTAAATCAACGGTGACGGGTGATGATCATTCATCGTCATTCACAGTGCGACAGGGGAATGATTCAGTCACAATCCAACTAGATGGAGTCTCCGCGACTGACTTAATGAATGACTTGGCTTCGATAATCCAGATTAAAGAAGACTAGCACTTGCCTTTAATAAAAATCCCGCCGACTGGCGGGATTTTTGTCTCTGGAGAGTATGAAGTCTACTTCGTATTAGTTGGCACGATTAGCCATCAATATGCGGATGTGTTTAGCGAAACAGATAAGGGAAAAGCTGTTTTCTTTCTTGTGCAGAAAGGCTGCTGACTCTTGCGATATTGGTCTCTGGGATGGCTTCTGGATTTGGGTAGTGTTTCAGCACTTTTTCCATGCTCTCTTCACGGATCAGGTGAAAGATCGGGTAGGGTGAGCGGTTGGTGAGGTTCTCATCATCCTCTGGATCTGTGCCTGCAAAGCAGTAATCAGGATGGAACGTTGCGACTTGAAACACACCTTCCCAGTCTTGCTGGCGAATTAACGCTTCCACCCAGTCGATGTAAAAATTGTAATCAACAAAATCGTGCAGCAGGTTTGGGACAACGACGAGAGTCGTTTCAAGCTCTTGCGGCTCTTTAGTATCAAGCTCAAGCAATTGATCGTAAATATGTTGCAGCAGTGCTTCTTCATCACTGGCTTCACTGACATAGATTTTAATTTGCTGATTACGCTGTGGTTTTGCGGCAAATGGGCATAAGTTTAAGCCGATCACGACCTGATTAAGCCAGAGATCGACTTCTTGAATGATGGTTTCCATTGACATGGTGAGCTCAGATTTTAGGTTTTGTTTATATCAATTTGCGCAGAGCATAGCACAACTTAGGCTGAAGGGCTGACCAAAGCCTGACTGCCTTGTGGCGTTTGTTTATTTTGTTGGCTTAAGCGCCAACCAAGGATAAACAAGACGAAGTAAAGCCCCAACCCGCCGAGTGTGACCATTTCCCAGCCACCGTGTTGCCAACAGTACAGCAGATAAAAGCCGCCTAAACTACCGCCAATATAATAGTGAACCAAGTACAGTGCGGTCGCGGTAGCTTTGGCTTGGGTGGCTTTTTGACTGACCCAAGCGTAAGCCAAAGTATGGGTGAAAAAGGCGCCGAAGCTAATCAAAATCAAACCGACCAACATGGCGGGTATCGCTTCAATCAGCGCAATCAGCATGCCCACCAGACTGATGAGTGCGCCAAGCATCATGCCGGGAATCGCGGGGAAACGCCGGTTCCAGTTGGCGGTGAGCTTTGAGCTCAGTGTGCCAGCCAAATAACAGACGAAAATCAGTGAAGCAATTCCAATCGGTAGTGAGTAGGGTTCGGCGACTAAACGGAACCCCATAACAGAATAGAGGTTAACAAACAGCGCGAAGTTAACCCCGCCAATCAACATAGCGAGCCAGAGTGTGCGGTTTTGCAGATGTTTGACCAACGCACGGTTGTGATGGAAAAACAGCCCACGCTGCGGTTTGAAATGCTGTTGAACGGGCAGTAAATACGCTACCAAAAGTGCGCCAAGCAGAGTAAAGATGGCCATTGCAACGACCGCATGTTGCCAACCAAGGGCATCGGTGAGTAATCCTCCAGCAATTCGGCCGGTAATACCACCCAGTGAGTTTGCGGCAATGTATCCGCCAATCGCTTTACCAAACGCTTGCGGAGAAAGCTCTTCCACCATGTACGCCACCGCAACCGAAGCAAAAGCCGCTAAAGCCACGCCCATTAAAGCTCGGGTGAGCACCAAAAACCAAAACTGCTCGGCATAAAGCATGGCTAAGCCAATCACTGGCATAGCAAATAAACCGGTCAGCATCACTAAGCGTCGCCCAACGGCTTCCGAAGTGACTGCCCAAGGCACGAGGCAAAGTGATAAGGCTAAGGTTGACGCTGCAAACAACCAGTTAATTTGGGTTTCCGAAACCGCAAAGTGATGAGCGAGATAGGGCAGCATAGGTTGGAAAAGATAAAGGTTACAGAAGACTAAAAATGAACCCAAAGCGAGGGCAAAGGTCACTTTTAAATATTGAGGAGAATGCAGTTCAATCATACAGCGGATCCGAGATGCGAAAAGGTGGCGATGTGATCACGATAGCAGTGGCATCTCGATTAATAAAATATATTAAAGTTATGGTTGTGATATGCGGAATATATGATGGAAGTTCGACAATTGCGCCATTTTGTGACCGTAGCAGAATGGGAAAGTTTCACCTTAGCCGCGCAGCAATTGCATATTGCGCAGCCGGCGCTGAGCATTTCGATTAAGAAATTTGAGCAGCAGCTCGGTGTTACCTTATTCAAAAGAGATGAAAGAAAAGTCGCGTTGACCCATGAAGGTGAAGTGTTGCTTGAACATGCCAAGCGCATTTTGCAACAGGTCAATGATGCTCAATTGGCGGTCGATGAGCTTAAAGGCGTCGTGAAAGGTGAGGTACGCCTTGGCGCGCCAAGTATGATGGGCTCTTATTTTTTCCCGCAAATCATCATGGCGTTTAAAAGCCACTTTCCGAATCTGAAAATGACCGTGATTGAAGCGGGTACTCAATCGATCCGTAAAATGCTGCTGTCAGGTGAGTTGGATATTGGGGTAATTTTGAATCACGATCTGCCGGACGATTTGGCAGCAGATCCGCTGCTCTCTTCGCAAATGGTTGCTGTGGTTGGCAAAAATCATGAGTTAGCTGAACGTCGTTATCTTACTTTTGCCGAGTTTTTTGAGCATGAACTGGTGATGTTTAAACCCGGTTATTTTCACCGAGACTTTATTGATAAAGTGTGCCGAGAACATAAGTTCACAGCAGATTTTTCTTTTGAAACCAATTTGTTACCTATGATTTTAAGCATAGTGAAACATGAGTATGCGATTACCGCGCTGTTGGAGTTGGTAACCAGCAATGAACCGGAAGTGAAGGCGATTCCGTTTGAACCGCCGGTGTGGCTTGATCTCGCATTGGCTTGGCGTAAAGAAGGTTATCTGTCCAATGCCGATCGTACTTTCATCGAGTTTGTGAAAAAGTACGTTTAGCGCCAAGAAGAGCATTCATCTTTGCTGCTATTAATCTTTACTGCTGTAGATACGTTCAAAATTGGTGTGGTTCCAGCCGATCATCAAACGATCACCAATTTTTAGTACCGGAACACTGCGAGCGCCGAGAGCATCAAGCTCTTTGCGGCCGCGTTCCATTTTTGCGTTGCATAAGCGGTACTTAATGCCTTTTGAGTCCAGATAACGCTGGGCGTCTTTGCAATGTGGACATTTATCTTTTATGTACAAAACCACGCGTTTCATTGGTATCTCTCATGAATCAAAGGGCGCAAAGTGTAACGAGAGTCGGCTAGAGATGCAAATATCCCCTTCCTACTTGAAGCGCTCATACTTATTGGTGTAGGTGATTCTTGAGTGGAAATTGAGTAAACTTGCCGACCTTTTTTGTAACCCGAACTGAGCACGCGAAATGAGTATGCACCCTGCACTGAAGTACATTCAGGGATATCCCCAACACATTGTTGAACAAGTTGCTCAACTGATCGCAAACGACAAGCTGATACCTTGGTTTGAGCAGCGTTATCCTGAGCGGCACGATATCCAGAGTGAAAAAGCGCTGTTTGACTTCACCATGGCTTTAAAAAACCAGTATATGAAGAAAACGGCTCCGCTCAGTAAAGTGGTGTATGACGGAAAAATTCATCTCATTAATAATGCGCTGGGGTTACACAGTTACGTTTCTCGGGTGCATGGCAATAAACTGAAAGCGAAAAATGAAATACGTATTGCCAATGTCTTTAAACAAGCACCTGAACCGTTACTGCGCATGTTAGTAGTGCATGAACTGGCGCATTTAAAAGAGAAAGAACACAACAAAGCGTTTTATCAGCTCTGTTGCCATATGGAACCGAATTATCACCAGTTAGAGCTGGATGCACGGCTATACATGATGGTGCTAGAGCTCAAGGCAGGCAAAGCATGAACACTCCACTTAAGCCAAAACATGAGCAAAAAACAAATCGAAAACCGAAAGCCAATAACCCAGTTGTGAAAAAGCAGCAAACTAAGCAGCCGCCAACCCACAAAGTACAAGGTGAGGAAGTCGCTGCCGTTAAATCTGGGTTACATCCACGCAATCGTCACCGCGGGCAGTATGATTTTCCGGCACTGATTAAGGTCGTGCCAGAGTTGCAATCCCATGTGATGAAAAATCCCAAAGGGCAATGGACGATTGATTTTTCCGATCCGGTCGCGGTCAAGTTACTCAATAAAGCGCTTTTGGCTCTGCATTACGGTGTCACCTATTGGGATATTCCAGAGGGCTTTTTATGCCCGCCCATTCCGGGTCGTGCGGATTATATTCATCGCGTGGCCGATCTGCTGCTTAAGGACAATCCAAAATTAAACCCTTCGCAAGTTACAGCGCTAGATATTGGGGTGGGCGCAAATTGTATCTATCCGATTGTCGGTGTAACGGAATATGGCTGGTCATGGGTTGGGAGTGATGTCGATCCTGTCTCAGTTAAACAGGCGAGTTTGATTGTTGAAAACAACTCAACGTTGCAAGGCCATATTGAGTGTCGCCTGCAAAATAATAGCCAGCATATCTTTCAAGGCATTATTAGAGTGGGAGAGCGTTATACGCTGACGACATGCAACCCGCCATTTCATGCATCACTTGCCGAAGCACAGCAAGGTACCTTACGCAAACAACACAATCTGCAAGCGAATCAACGTAAAAATGGCCGAACAATAACGCGTAACTCAGTACAAAGTACCGCGTTAAACTTTGGTGGTCAGAAAGCCGAGTTATGGTGCCCAGGAGGAGAAGCGGCTTTCATTGGTAAAATGGCGGTAGAAAGCCAGCAGTTTGCCGAGCAAGTGCTGTGGTTTAGCACTCTGATTTCTAAGGGTGACAATGTACGCGGCATGAAAAAACAGCTCGAAAAATTGGGCGCTCAGTCGATACATGTAATAGAGATGGCACAAGGACAGAAGATCAGCCGTTTTGTTGCTTGGAGTTTTCAAAATGCAGAGCAGCGCAAGCTGTGGTGGAAAACAAAGTGATAATCTGTTGTTAACAGACTAGCATTAATCCATAAATGCAGTTCGATCAAAGACTAACAAAGGAGGGGCAAGATGAGAATCGAAGATGTTCCGCTCTATGCACCCTGTCAACCGCACTGGCTGTGTGTTCCTTTTATGAGTGTCTTTACGCTTTTGTTGCTGATTGGGCTTGGTTTTTTTATTCGGGTTATCTATCGCGAATACCAAAAAATTCAGCGCGCTAAAAAGGTACGTCGGCTACGCCGTATTCACTACCGCGATCGCAAAGGCAATGGTCGTCCGACGAATCTTTAATAAACCTAGGATTGTGCTTCGAGTAGTGCTTGGTATTTTTGCTCTAATGCTGAATTACCGGCACGCTTTTCTAGCTCAACCAACAGTTTGAGTGAGGCTTTTTGGTAGCCGTAACGTTGATTTAATGCCATTAACCGCAGCCGTGCTTGAGTGTAATCTCCGGCGTCAATTTCCATTTTGGTGAGCTGTAAAATGGACATCAGTCGATTCGGGTCATGATCCACCGCACGCTTGAAATACTCACGGGCATTATCATTTTTCCCTGCTTTTAAGGCGCACAGTGCGGCGTTCTCGTAACTCGCCGAAATGAGGTAATAATAGGGTTGCTCGACTGCTCGGCGGAAGTACTGATCCGCCGTATCATATTCCCCTTGTTTACACAAAAAAGTACCAAAGTTATTCAGTACATTCCCGTTTTTGGGGTGCTGATTTAACGCCGATTGATACATTTTTCGCGCCGAGTCATTTTCTCCCACCATCTCAAAATAGTGAGCCATCGAGAGTTGTGAACGATAATAATCGGGGGCATGTTGCAGTGCTTTTTCTAGGTTTTCTCGGGCTTTGATCATGCTTCCATTTTCTAAATAGCCTAAACCAAGGGCAATCCGTGCTTCAGCCATTTCGGTTGGATCGCTTTGTGCTGCAATATCTGATGTTTCGGTTACGGTGACACAACCACTTAAGGCCAATATCACACCGACTGCCAACATTCTTTTCATATGTCCCTCCACTCAACGAACCTATGATAGGCAATTAAGACGGAAGACCGAGCAATGAGGATGAAGTCTGCGAGTCAGTTGGCAAATCTTACCGACTTTATCTGCTTGATGTCGCTCACTATTGAAGCCATGTGAGCATGAATGAAGGTATAAAAAAGGCCGCGTGGAGCGGCCCAGAAATGGTTATTCATCTTTGGTGAAGTTGGCTTCGCTGAATTTTTCCAAATCGTATGGTGTTTGTTGGTAAACACAGTAGTTAAGCCAGTTAGAAAATAGCAAGTGTCCATGGCTACGCCAGCTGGCACAAGGCTTATTATCTGGGTTGTCATTGGGGTAATAGTTTACTGGAATTGCAGGGCTTAGCCCTTCACCTAAATCGCGTACATATTCGCTATGTAAGGTAAAGGCATCGTATTCCGGGTGTCCGGTCACAAAGACGTTGCGTTTGTCTTTCGTTGCCGCAAGGTAAACGCCCGCCACATCGGAAGTTGCGAGAATATCGAGATCAGTATGCTCAGCCAAAAAGTCAGCTTCAAAGTCGGCATAGCGAGAGTGTGGCGCTAAAAAGCGATCATCAAACCCGCGTAAAAGTGGATGAAAAGGTTTGTGAATATCATGGTAATACACGCCGGATAATTTCTCTTCACGAGTGCGTTTAGGCAAGTTGTACAGCAGTTTTAGCCCTGCTTGCGCTGCCCAACAGATGTAAAGAGTGGAAGTCACATGCGCTTTCGCCCAACTCATGATGTTTTGTAGATGCTGCCAATACGCGACATCTTCAAATTGCACTAAGCCCAGCGGCGCGCCCGTGATGATTAACCCATCGAAGTTGCGATTTTTGACCAGCTCAAATTGGCGATAGAAGGTGTTGAGATGCTCTTCTGGAGTATTTTTGCTTGGCCTGTCATCGATGCGCAGCAGCTCGATATCGACCTGCAAAGGGGAGTTGGACAAGAGGCGTAAAAACTGAGTTTCCGTCTCAATTTTTTTTGGCATTAAGTTTAAAAGTAACACCTTGAGTGGGCGTATCTCCTGCGTCGAAGCACGCGATTCCGACATAACGAAGATGTTTTCGTTACGTAGCACATCACTCGCGGGTAATTGGTCGGGGATTCTAATCGGCACAGCTTTCTCCCTAAGCTTGATATGGACGTCTAAACATCTAGACTTATAACTCAACCGAAAATTATTGTCGATAGCAAAATGCATGCATCCTTAATCTAAGTTAGTATCACTCAGTTCATTTTCCCACTGTGATCTTATTATGCGCCCCCATCTAACCCTTATTCGCGGTTTACCCGGTTCTGGCAAATCGACTTTAGCCAAAACGTTTCCAGCTGTGCATCTGGAAGCGGATATGTATTTTGTGAATGAACAGGGAGAGTACCATTTTCGTCCTGAGCTGATAGCCCAAGCGCATGAATGGTGTCAACAGCAGACGGAGTATAGCTTGCAGCAGGGCAAAAATGTGGTGGTGTCCAACACTTTTGTGCGGCATTGGGAGATGGCGGTGTATCGGAAACTTGCCCGAAAATATCGAGCTAAGCTGACAATCCTTGTGTGTCGGGAACGCTATCAAAACGTGCATGGGGTGGATGAAGCCACTGTCGAACGCATGCGACAACAGTGGCAAGAGTAGGCATTATTGTGGGTGTTTAGCGGTACGCTGAAGATCTCGGCGTAAAAGATAAAACGCCAAACAGCCCCATACCAAAGCCTGTGCCCAAAGGAGTGTCCATTTTGGTGCTATGGTTGACCAACTGGCCGCCATTTGGTTTAAACCCAGAAAGCCTTGGATTGCCGGCGTGCTTGGGAAGCACTGCGCAAGCCAGACTAAAGGCGCAGGGATCATTTCCAACGGCCAAATAAATCCAGCGGTAAAAATCAGTGGCATCGAGCTAATTAACACCACCAAAGTGACCAGTTCGCGTCTTGGAGTCACTGATCCCAACGCAATACCGACAAAATTACAGGCTAATAAAAACGGCAGGAGCAGACGGAGTAGATCACTTGGTTTTGCTAATGTATTCACGCCGTGTAAATCAAAGCTAGCGCCGAAATAATATAGGCTTAGCAAGTAATAGACCGTAACCAATACGAGACTGCGCACCAACAGCAGTTTGGCGGGAGAAACTCGGCTCCAGTAACCATGTCCTTGTTTTTGGGTTCCGACCATAAGACCCGCTGCCATGATCAATGTTTGCTGAAGGATCAATACAAAAACGGCGGGTACGACGTAATCGACATAACCCATGCGTGGGTTAAATGTGGGCTTTAGATTGGTACTGGTCGGCGAAAAATGCTGCGCCGCAAACGCCATCGGCTCACCTTCTATCACTAACCGGCTTACTTTTGTTTGTGCAGCGAGTGTGCCGCCTGCTTGGGCTAAGCCTTCAACAATCGTCCCATAAACCAGAAAATAAGAAGCATCGCCTGCATAAGCAAGAGTTGGGCTTTTACCCAGTAGCAAATCTTTGTAGAAATGTTCCGGAATCACTAAGATGCCTGCAACTTTCTTCTCTAAAAATGCCTGCTTGGCATCGGCAATCGTATGGTCTCGCTGAACAATTCTGACTTGCGGTGTGGCGTCTACCATTCGCTCTAATTGATAACTGGCTTGACTCTGATCGAGATTGACCACTGACACGGTCTGCTCGCGCGGGATCTGCTTGGCGTAGGGAAGTGGGTAGAGGAAAGAATAAAATACTACGCCGCCGAAGACCGTCAATACGACAACGGGGTTGGTGATGAGCGCTTTTAATTCTGCTTTGAACAGTTGCCACAGACTCATACGGCTTCTCCGGCTTCACGAGATAAATGTTTGTGGATCAAGATCAGCACTAAACCAAGAGGCAGTAGGTAGCCCACCATGGCCGCTAAAGGCTGTAGAGAGGTGAAAGCCTCCAGACCATAGCTAACTTGGTTGACTTGCACTTCAATGTAATGGCTGATGGGCAATAGGCTACGCCATGCTTGTGCGAGGGAATTCATGTCACTGGCTGGAAAAGTGATGCCCATAAACGCAAAACTGGGTGCGGTGAATGCACCGGCAAAGCTCATTGCACGAGCGGGATCGAGCGTGAGGAAGTAGAAAAAAGCCCCCATGATCACGCAAGCGATAACCGTAATGGCTTGTGCAAACAATAATACTGAAAAATGCCCAAACATCGGCCAACGCAGCACATCATAAAACCAAATTAAAAAACCGAGCCCTTGCAGCATAAAAATCGGTAGATAAGGGAATAGGGTGCGAGTTAAATGTCGCAGCGGTGCATCGGCTAGCCATGTTTTCAAGCCATAATGACGATAGTTGGCCGCCAGAATCAAAATAGTGCTGACGACAATCGTGATTTGCCATAAAGCAGGAACAATGGCCGACACCAGAAATTGTGCGTAGTTGGTATTTTGGTTAAAAAGAGGCGTAATTTGGGTTCGCACGGGAACTGAGCGCCCCATTGCAGCCAGCGTCGTGGTATGACTTTTAGCGGCGAGATTCTTCACCACATCAACCTGTGCATTAAACGTTCCTTGCGCTTGCACGACGGCAGAGTTCACCAGCTTACCAACCAGAATCATCTGGCTGTTGTAAAAGGTCGTCACTTGCGGCTGCTCTTGGCGATAAATCGCTTTATCGAACTGGGTGGGGATCACCATAAAGCCATAAATCTGATTACTACGCATCGCTTGGCTTGCGTCATCCACACTCGCATAATGCTCACTGACTTGCAGAGTTGAGGTGGCATCCACTTCTCGGATCAGTTGCCGAGAAAGTTGGCTGTGGGAAAGGTCGACTACACCGAAGGGGAGATCCCGTGCGATACCTTGTGAAAAAATCCACCAGATGGAAGCCGCAAGGAGTAGCGGCACCCAAGTTAAGCATGAGAGTAACCATTGGTCGTGACGCAGTAACGTCCATTGAGCAGGGATGGCGTGTTTCATCTTAAGTTTAATCACAACTTACAGCTTAACCACAACGCTCATACCCATGCGTAGTCCCTCAGTGGGTGTGACAGGACGGGCTTCTACCTCAAAAGTTCGCAGATCGAAACCTTGGGTTGCATCGGTTGAACGCCAAGTCGCGAAATCGCCCATCACAGCAACGTGAGAGACTTTAAACGCAACGGATTTATCGAGCGCAGGCAAGTAGGCCTCGAACTGAGTACCTTGAGTGAAGTGTTTAAGCAGATCTTCGCGAACATTGAATACCGCCCAAGAGTCTTGTGTATCCACCACGGTGACGACAGGGAAACCTTGTGGGGCAAGTTCTCCACTGTGCATCAACACTTGTGACACTTCACCATCAAACCAACTTTGAATCTTGGTATCGGCGGCATACGCTTCGACTTCAGCCACCGCACCGGCAGCCATACGTGCTTTTTCGAGCGCAGCTTGCTTGGTTTCTTCACGTGCGCCAGCTTTCGCGAGTTCATACATTTGTAGTGCGGCGCTTTCGGTGTATTTGGCGGCTTGCCACTGAGTTTTCGCTTCGTCGCGTTTTTGTTCAGGCATTACGCCATCGTCATAAAGGTTATTCACGCGAAGATAGGTTTTTTCGGCGAGATCCGCTGCGGCTTGAGCTTTAAGCCACTGATCTTTAGCGGCCTGAATTTGCTGTTCACGCGCGCCGTTTTCTGCTTCTTGAGCCAGTGCACCGGCGGCTTTTTGACCAGCGATCGCTTGTTCTAATTTGGCATCAATTTCAGGGCTGAGCAGGGTAAAAATCAGTTGGCCTTTTTCAACTTGATCGCCCTTGCGTACCAAAACCTGATCAATACGCCCCGGTACTTTGGAGGAAATGCTGTATTGTTGCGATTCGATTTGTCCTTGCAACGTAACAGGATCAGGTTGATAAGCTTGATAAAAGCGATAACCAATCCAACCGACAACGGCAACAGCAGTGAGGGTCATTAAGGTGGTTTTTACGGTTTTCATTGCGATTCCTTTTACTTGGCTGCTGTATTTTTGTGTAGCGAAGAGAGAGAGACTGCCGATTGATGATAAGTGGAGAAACTGTTCATCTCGCTCGACAGCGCCAGTAATTTATTCAGTGAAATAAGGTAATTAAAGCTAGCCAATGACTGCTGAGTGCGAATGCTCGCCAGATAGAGTTCGGCATCCACCACATCGACGGAGGTGGATAAACCTTGGCTGAACGCTTTTTGGCGTAAACGCAGGTTCTCTTGTGCCAAATTCAGACTGGAGTTCAGCCCTGTGACTTCTTCTAACGCTTGTTCGGCTTCCAAATAGGTTTTTTCGACTAATACGCTGAGATCTTGCTTAGCTTGCGCTTTTAAGTAGCGTACTTGATTGACGGCACTATTGGCGGCTTTAACTTGCTCACTACGGCCCGTATTTTCAATCAGTGGAATATTCACTCCTACCCCGACTAACCAATCGGGTTTCATTTGGCTGGCGAGTGAGTCATCTTCATGCAGGCTGTAATCACCGTAAAGGTAAACTTCAGGATAGTATTTGCCTTGTTCCGCTTTAATCAGGCTGCTGGCTTGCTTCTCTTTGGCATCCAGTAAGTTCAAACCCGGATAAGTGTTTAGCGTTTGCTCAATAAAGGCATGCAACGGGGGTAGGCTGGTATTAATAAAAAGTGCGCCGCTAGGTTCTACCGTTTCAGTGGCGCCCAGAATTTGGGTCAGTGCACTTTGGGCTATGTCTAATGTTTTCTGTGCTTTTTTGCGTTCGACTTTGGCCTTGTCTAAAGACGCATCGGCTTGTAGACGCTCAACATGAGCGATTTGCCCTTGTTGTTCGAGCTTAAGCGCGTGATCTCGGTGTTGAGTCAACCCTTCTTCTACCGCAATTCGTGTTTCCAACACCTCTTTTGCAAGCACCACGCTAAAGTAATATTTGGCTAAATCCTCATAGCGGGCTTGTACTTCCATCGCCAGTTGGCTTTTCGCTTCATCTTGTTTACCTGCGGCGGCATCTTGAGCGGCGGTAATTCTGCCGCCAGTAAAAATGGGCCAAATGGCTCGGATCGACGAAGTGAAAATATCGCGTTCGGTGATGGTGGATTGAATCGATCCCAGCCCTGCAAGTAATGGCGCGAGTGTCGGGGGTAACGCTGGAAGAGGTTGACCTGTGCTATCAAAGATTTGTTTTCCTGAAAGCGTTACATCCTGATCAAGCCGAGTAAAATTCGCCCCTACGCTGACCGAAGGTAAGTTCAGATTTTGCGTGGCGTCTTTTAGATGGGAATAGCGTTCAACATTAGCTCTTTGTGCGGCAAGCGAGTTGTTTTGTTGTTGCAGCAATTCCCAAGCATCTTGGAAGGAGATAGGTGCTGCGTGGGCAGTCGGCATGGAGAGTAAAGAGCAGACCACCAAAGAGAGGAATTTTACTTTCATTTTGGACTCGACAGAATGAATTTAGAGCTAATGCTCTATTTTTTGAGTGATGAAGTCAAACAAAGAGTTAACGAGTTCAGTATAAAAAACTGACTTGCAAGAGCAAGTCAGTTTTTGGGATAACAAGTGGTTGCGCCAAAAATCCATGATTGGCTGCGAGATAAACCGCCATCCAGTAATACTGATTAGCGGTTAGCAATGCGGGTAAGAAGGGCAGTGGTAATCGGCTCTCCAGACTAATTTTTTAGTTCCCTGCATCGTGGTGAGAACATCTTTGCCGGACATTTGGGGAAACGCGAACAATACGCGCATTTCATCATGAGTCTCTGGCTCAATTTCATAAGCTCTCACATGGGTGAACGTTGAGTGTAAATGCTCGCAAAGCATGTCTTTTGAAAGGCAAATTCCAAAAGCATCTCTTCTCATGTCCCTATTCCTTCTGACGTGTTGTTGAGTGAACTTGGTCGCACGGGTTATTGTGATTGTTAGGTTTCCGTTGCGTCCCACTCTGGTTTATGCTCACTGCGCATTAAGTATACTTCTTAACCAACGAAGTTGCGGCTACGAAGTGCAGATTTGTTGTGACCTGTGCCATAAAACAGATATGCAATCAGTTTTGCTTGGCGGTACTGGAAAATCCACTCACCAAAAGTGAAGAGGACGGATCCCGTGCCAGCCTCACACTTATGTACTGACAACTTCACACCCATGTTAAATTGATGTTAGTTTTCACTCGCCAACAAGGAGTGAACTATGGTGTGGAACAGCCTTACTTTCCGCAAGCGAATGTTAATCATCATGACATTATCGGGATTGATCGAGCTGCTACTGTTGGTTGCGGCAGGATTTATCTATGTCAAACACTCCCAAGAACAAGAAGTGGGGCAAAAAGCGCTGGGGGTCGCAGCGTTTCTCGCTCAAACACCTGCAGTGATTTCGATGATCCAAACGGGCAATGCCAGTGATGAACAACAACAAGCTTATCGTGAATTAACCCAATTGATTGGTGCCGCGTTTATCGTGATTGGTGACAATAAAGGCATTCGGCTTGTTCACCCGCTTAATGAACGTATTGGGAAACCCATGGTTGGCGGAGATAACGATAGAGCTTTGCTTGATGGCGAAGCGTATGTTTCATTTGCTCAAGGTTCTTTAGGTAAATCTGTGCGCGGCAAAGCGGCGGTTGTGGGGCGTGATGGTGAAATTCTTGGGGTGGTTTCGGTTGGTTACTTGATTGAACGGCTACAAGATAGAGTCGAGCCTTTCTTGTTTTACCTGATTGCGACCGCACTATTAGTGGTTGGAGCCAATGCGTTGGTCTCTAGCTATGCTTCCCGCCGCTTTCAGCGCGCGATTTTAGGTTTTGAACCAGAAGAAATCGGTCGATTGTATGTTGAGTTAGACGTGACGATGAGCACCTTGAAGGAGGGGATCATTAGCATCGATGACAAAGGCATTTTGCGTTCTATTAATAAAAGTGCTTGTGAGATCTTGGGTTTGCAGCGCGAGCAGGCGTTGAATCGACGCTTAACGACGTTATTGCCAGAAAGTGATCTCTATACGGTACTTGCCACTGGCAGAACGGATCACGATATTGAACTTTATCTGAATAAACATTGGATTATCGCTAACCGAAGCCCGATTGTCGTCGAGGGTAAAGTGGTTGGTGCGGTTTCCAGCTTTCGGTTGCGCGATGAAATTAATGAATTGACTGAACAGTTAGCTCAAACGCGTGAATACGCTGAGATGCTGCGTTCACAAACCCATGAGCATAGAAATAAATTAAATACCATCAGTGGGTTGTTGCAAATGGGGGAGATTGAGTCTGTACAACAATTGATTGGACAAGAAACCGAGCATTATCAGTTGCTTATTGAATTTTTGCGCGAAACGATTAAGGACCCGCTGATCGCTGGAATGCTGCTTGGAAAAACGGAACGCGCTCGCGAACTCGGTTTAGAATTATGGGTTGAAGAAGGGGCTCGCCTTGAGGCTCTGCCACAGCATATTAAAGCAGAAGATGTAGTTACCATTCTTGGCAATCTGATTGATAACGCGTTTGATGCTACGTTGAGCGCGGTACGAGCACTCAACGTGGTTCCACAAGACCGCAGAGTGATTGAAGTGTCGATCAGTGATTTTGGCAATGAAATCATTTTAGAGGTGGATGACCAAGGTTGTGGGTTACCCAAAGAGCTGGAGCATTGGCAACTGACCGAAAAGGGCGTGTCGAGCAAAGCGAAACAAAATCGTGGTGTGGGGCTTTATTTGGTCAAACAACTGGCCGATCGTTATCAAGGGCAGTTGGAAATGCATAGCAAAACACAAGGTACAAGAATGACGGTCTATTTACCCAAGGATGAAATGTAATGAATACCCGGATCCTGATCATTGAAGATGACCCTGCGATAGCTCAACTTCATCATCGTTATCTCAATCAATTAGACGGTTTTGATGTCGTGGGTATTGCCACGTCACAAGCTGACGCACGTCTGCAAGTGGAAGTGCTTAATCCGGATCTTATCTTACTGGATGTTTATCTTCCTGATGGTACGGGGCTGGAGTTTTTGCAGTGGATCCGTGGGCGCAATGTGCATTGTGATGTTATTTTGATCACGGCGGCACGCGAGGTGGAAACCCTACAACAAGCGATGCGCGGAGGAGTAGTGGACTATTTACTCAAGCCAGTGATGTTTCCAAGACTTGAGGCGGCCTTAAAAAAATATCAATTGCGGCAAAGTGAGTTAAAGCAATGGGCGGATTTTGATCAGAACAAGGTAGATAAAATGTTTACCCCACATGCGACCGAAACGTTGCCTCAGCGTTTACCGAAAGGAATTGATGCGGTAACGTTAGATAAAATTCGTGTGTTATTTCAAGACTCTGCCATGCTGACTGCCGATGAAGCGGGTGACAAAATTGGGGCAAGCCGCACAACAGCTCGACGCTATCTTGAGTATCTTATCAGTGCTGGAGAGTTGGAGGCGGATCTCACTTATGGTACGGTTGGACGACCAGAACGAACATACCGCCGAGTACTGCGCCACACATCCTGATTAGACGGATCGGATAACTGCATCTAAAGTTTAAACAGATTACACGAATGTGATGAGGTCGACAGATGCAATGGCGTTTTTGTTTGACAGCAATACTCGGTGTTGTTCTTGGATGGAGTGTCAATGTTCAAGCCCAAGGTTTGGATTCGCTAACGTATTACACAGAGAATTATCCACCACTAAACTTTGAACAAGATGGTAAGCCCGCAGGCATTGCGGTTGATTTACTTCAACAAGCTGCTGCGGTAACTCATGTAACCTTGAGTCCAGAACATATTTTAGTGCAACCTTGGCCACGTTCTTACCGTTCGGCGCTCCTGAAGTCAGATGGTGTGTTGTTTTCGACGACTCGTACCACACATCGCGAAAATTTATTTAACTGGGTGGGGCCGATTGCCGATATAAAAGTGGTCGTGCTAGCCCGCAAATCAAGCCACATCACGGTGACCAATCCGATTGATTTAGGGAATTATCGAATTGGCGTGATCCGTGATGACATTGGAGAGCAGCAATTACTGCAATTAGGTGTACCAAGAGAATCAATGGTGGAAGGTTCAACCGTGAGCAGTTTGGCTGAACAGCTACTAAAGCGCCGTATTGATTTGTTGGCCTATGATGAAAGGACTGCACTCTGGTGGATGAGCCAAGAAAACATTCCCGTTGAAGACTTTGAAACGGTGTACGTTTTAATGCAAGGTTCACTGTATTACGCATTTAACAAAAATATAGATAAGTCGGTATTAGCAGATTTACAAAAAGGCATTGAACTGATTAAAAACAGTGTTGATGAAAATGGCGTAAATCGGTATCAAGCAATACTCGATAAATATTGATAACCATCCCGAGAAGATGTGACGATTATGAGCAACCCAAGCAGTACCATTTTGACTGAAAGCGGCACTAACGAGTTAGAGATCATCGAATTTCATCTTGAGAAAGTGCTTCCTGATGGGCGAACCAAAACCTGTTACTACGGTATTAACGTCGCGAAAGTTCGCGAAGTTATTCGAGTTCCAGAAACCACCGATTATCCGAATGCCCAACCACATATGATAGGGGTGTTTTCCTCACGGGAAATTTTGACGCCGCTCGTTGATCTCGCAGGATGGCTTGGTGTGCCTACCTCGACCGATATCAGCAAAAAATATGTGATCGTGACGGATTTTAACCGCATGACCAACGGCTTCTTGATCGACAGTATTAGCCGGATCCATCGTATTTCTTGGAATGACGTAGAATCACCGAGTCAATTTCTTGAGGCGGGTGAGCAAGATTGTGTGGTGGCGGTGGTACGCCAAGATAAAAAACTCATCATGATCCTCGACTTCGAGAAAATTATTGCCGATATCAACCCTGAGTTGAGCATGGAAAAATACGATGTGACGGTCGATAGAAAAGTCGACCTCAATCAACGGATGGTTACCAAGCGTAACGCCAAAACCGTTATGGTTGTAGATGACTCTGCCTTTATTCGTAGTTTGATTCAAGATACGTTGAGTTCTGCGGGTTATAACATCATTGCTTGTAAAGACGGTGGTGAAGCCTTTGAGAAATTAATGGAGATCAAAACCGTTGCGAAAGAAGAGAATATTGCCGTTAGCGAATTGGTTGATGCGGTTGTCACTGACGTTGAAATGCCGCGCATGGACGGTATGCATTTAGTCAAGCGCCTGCGTGATGATGAATCTTACCGCTCAATGCCGATTGTTATGTTCTCCTCATTGATGAGTGATGATAACCGCGCCAAGGCGTTGGCACTGGGGGCTAACGACACCATCACAAAACCAGAAATTGGCAGAATGGTGTCGATGATGGATAAATACGTACTCAACATGTAATAGAAGCGGAGCTAAGCTCCGCTTTTCTCAATGATAAGAGTCTCTTTGTTGTGAAAACGTTATACCTTCAACAGTAGACATCTTGGCAATACCGCACCATGAGATGGCAGAGGATAAAGTAGCGGTGGAGGCAGTATGCGAATATCTTGGTTGCCGTGTTTTTTATTATTCTTTTCAGCCAGCGTTTGGGCGGGTAATCAAACCATAACGTTGGTGTTACCGGCACAAAGCGATAATGGTCACGCTTACTACCATGAATTACTCACTCGCGCTTTAGCAGACCAAGGTATTGACCTGATTATTGAGACGCCTTATCCACACCTTCCCCAAAAGCGTGTAGTGAAAATGGTGGAGAATGACCAACTGTCACTGACTTGGTTATTAGAAAGTCCAGAGCGTAATCAACATTTTGCTTATATCGATATTCCGCTGACGCATGGTTTGATCGGGCAGCGCATATTGCTCATACCTCCTAGCCTGCAAAGTCGATTCGACAACGTTGCCACATTAGGTGACCTGCGCAAAACATTGTTGATTGCAGGATTAGGTGAGCATTGGGTAGATATTACTGTCTGGCGTTACAATCAGTTGCCTTTTTATATTCAAAATGGGGAATGGAGAGAACTGTACAAAAAGCTTAGCGTCACTGGAGAGGTGAACTATTTCCCTCGTGGTGTGACTGAAATTTACCAAGAATCAATCCTCAATCCCCATCTCGCTATTGAACAGCATCTGCTTCTCCAGTATCAAAATGATTTTAGATTTTATCTAAGCCCTAAAACTGCCCAGTACAAAGATACGTTAGAACAAGCTTTGCAAAAGGCCGTAGAATCAGGGTTAATGGATCGTTTGATTGAGCAATATTGGGGAAAATCACTGTCTTTATTACGGCTCAATCAACGCCAAGTGATTGAACTGAAAATGCCAGAGAAGAATTAATGGTGAGCCTTTTTCGTGACTCAACCACCTTCTTTCAATAAGAATGCTCTAACTCCTTTATTTTCGGCACAAAATCAATAATCCAAACTGGTCTTTCAGCACAACATCAGTTATCAATAGCAAATCGATCATCCATTGATTGCAAGAAGTGATAACAGGTTGGCACTTCTTGAATACATCAGGATGTCACTTCTTTCATTACTGCGGTTCAAATGATTTATGGTTGAAATTTTTATTGTCGTCATCCTACTTGTGCTGTTTTTTTTCATTATTCAAAAGTACGTGATCCGTCACGATGACACCAAAGAGTATGCCTATAAAAAGAGAGGGCCGCTGCTCGATATGAAAGAAAGCGCTTTTTATAACGCGTTAGTTAGTGCAGTGGGCGACCACGGTGTGGTACTGGCCAAAGTGAATATGGCGAATGTGATCACGCCGCATAAGTTACCAAGCAAAAAGCATTGGTTTATTGCCTATAACAAGATATCAAAAAGCTACTTTGACTTTTTGGTGTGTGATGCGAGAACGCTTGAACCCAGAGTCGTCATTGAATTGGATGATGGTAAAGAGCTGCAAAAAGGCAAAGTTGAGCGCGAGAAGCTGCTGCTCCACGTGTGCAAATCTGCCAATATTCCTTTGATTGGTACGAATGTTCGGATGAGCTACCAAGTGGGAAAATTGCGACGTCTGCTAGCGGCGCACATTGATCTCATTCAGCCGGATCAAGAAGTGCGCTTTTGTAAGCGTTGCGGCAGCCCGATGGTGATCAAAGTGGCTACTCAAGGCGAATACCGTGGGCGACGCTTCTTCACTTGTAGCCGCCAACCACACTGTTCTTACACAGAAAACTACAATGTGGTTTACGAATTTGAAGATGAAGAGGCTAACGAGAATAACTAATTACAGATTCTCGGTTTGTTGATTCGCTCGGTTGACGTTGAACTGCGCATGTTGAAATAAACGAACCTGATTTCTTCCAGCCTTTTTGGCTCGATACAGTTCAATATCTGCAAATTTCAGGAGATCGTTGAGTTGATCTCCTGGTTGGTATTCACAGACACCGATACTGATGGTCACTTGCACACGCTTATCACCAAAAGCGAATAAATGCTGGCTAATGATGGTTCTTAACCGCTCACAAACTTTCTCTGCTTGTTCTAAAGATTGATCAAACAGCGTTACGCAAAACTCTTCGCCACCAATCCGATATAAATTACTGTCACCAACGACTTGAGCCAGCAGGCGTGTGGTTTCTACCAGAACTTTATCACCCGTATCATGGCCATACTGATCGTTAATTAATTTGAAAAAATCCAAATCAATCACCAATAAACTGAGTGATGTTTGATCACTAAACTGTTCAAAGTGATGGAAGGAGGTCGTTAGTGACAAACGATTATGAGCCCCAGTAAGAGGATCTCTAGATGCAAGATAGAGTAGGGAGTTCTCAATTTTACGGCGATTTTCCTCATACACATGAGCCACGACCCAAAGGCCAATATAGGCAAAACAAAAGTGCAGTAAAATTGACCCAGAAATCGAGGGATCATTGTGTGATTGCCAATACACAACGCTGCCTTGCAAGATCAAGAAGAGACCTGAAGTGAGGAAAGCAAAGCGAGTTGAGGTAAAAATATAAAAAAGGATAGGCACAAAACAGCTCCAAACATAAATTCCCATCACTAATGGTTTCATGTAGGTCGCGAAAAGGGTGGTACCTGTGAGAATAAATAGATACAGATAAATCTGCCCCTGCGTGTGAGCGCGGCGTTTGGCCAGAGTGTAAATATACAGAGAATAAAAAGCACAAACCAACTCGATAAGCCCGAGTTGAATTTCTGGCTGCGACCAAAAATTGATCAGCGCCATCAAAAAAGCGATCAAAGCCCAAAAAAAGCTGAGCCCGCACAACACTGACGCTCGCAGTGTTTGTGTGTTGTCGAATAACCTAGCATCCATGACTTACCCTCTTCGGGGCTAAAATTAAGCGTTTATAGTACAGCCTTACCTGCTCGGATCAACATTGATCTTGAATGCATATCACAAAACTAGACGGCGCTCTAATTCTTGAAATCGCCCGTACTCTAGGGGTGGAATAGAGGAAAACAAATGGCAGAAGTGTAAAAAAGCATCAAACTGATGATAGAAAAGCCAAACGGTTCAAAAACAAAGAAATTGGGCTTGCACGTCAGAAAATCTGCCGTTAATATCCACCTCGTTCTCAAGCGATGCGTCCGTAGCTCAGTTGGTTAGAGCACCACCTTGACATGGTGGGGGTCGGTGGTTCGAGTCCACTCGGACGCACCATGAGAAACTTCAACACAGTATGCGTCTATAGCTCAGTTGGTTAGAGCACCACCTTGACATGGTGGGGGTCGGTGGTTCGAGTCCACTTAGACGCACCAGAATTCGTTCAGTATGAACACGTAATAAAGCCCGCGTAATGCGGGCTTTGTTGTTTCTGTGATTCAAGCATTTTCACTTACGTCCCTTTGTGTAATGTGCTTTTCATTCATCATGTATTCACGCTCCCTCCTTTATTCCGTTAACCAGAAAAGCAAGCGATCGGCTGAACACGTTATTCGAAACATGAGTTTTTGGTCAGAGGCTTGTGGAGCTAGGTTGCAATATCTACTCACTGAGCGGCTAGGATTGCTTTATGATATCCGTGTGTTTGTGCTATGAAATTGATCTGGTAATACGCAGGGTGTCAGTGGGGGATGTATGTCACAGCCAGTGGATAGAAAAACCTTTCTCAGTATTTTCTTTACCGTATTTCTGCCGATGTTTTTGGCCGCCGTGGATCAAACTCTACTCGCGACAGCGACGCCAACGATCGTACGTGACCTAGGCAATTTACAACTCTCCTCATGGATTGCAATCGGCTACATGCTAGCCAGTGCCGCCAGTGTTCCCGTGTATGGTTGGTTGGGCGATCAGTATGGACGCAAACCGATGTTAATGATCGCGTTGAGTATTTTTTCCTTAGGTTCAGTGATTTGTGCGTTTGCAATCAATATGCCGTGGCTTGTCGCTGGACGTATTGTACAAGGGTTAGGCAGTGGCGGATTGATGAGTTTGTCGCAAGCCCTGATTGGTGAATTGGTTCCTCCGCGTGAGCGTGCACGGTTTCAAGGGTATTTTTCCTCTTTGTTTGCGGTGGCCAGTATTGGTGGCCCCGTACTTGGCGGGATGCTAGTAACTTACCTCTCTTGGCAATGGCTGTTCTGGTTCAATTTGCCTTTAGTCGGAATTGCGCTACATCGCTTGGCGCGATTTAAGTTTGTGCAAAGTTCACGCAAATCGGAAGCATCGATTGATGTTGCGGGGCTGATCCTTTTTCCGAGTATGATGACCCTCATCATCTATTGGCTGTCGGCGGGCGGACATTATTTTTCATGGTTCTCCAGCACCAGTTTGATACTGGTTGGTTTATTCGTTCTCACCTCTTTGCTGTTTATCACTCAGCAAAAGCGTGTTAAATCCTCTTTTCTTCCGCTGCATTTATTAGCCCGCAGAGAGATTCATATTCCGTTACTGTCTACCTTTATTTTTGCCGCATGTCTGTTTGCATTGATCTTTTTCCTACCCATTTTTTTGCAATTAGGACTCAAGGTCAATGCTGCGCAATCGGGTTTGCTGTTAATCCCACTCTCATGCGGCATTATTGGTGGTGCTTATATCACCGGTAAAGTTATTGCAAAAACAGGTGTGCCGAAATTTTTACCCGTTTTTGGTATGAGCTTAAGCAGTTGTGCATTTGCGGCATTAGCCTTTTTTCCGTTATCGGCGCAATGGGTCAGTGTGATTGCAGCCTTGTGCGGTCTAGGGCTAGGAACGGTAATGCCCTCAACTCAAGTATTGATTCAAACGTTAGCGGGCAAGGCAAATTTAGGACGGATTACCGCCATGGCTTCTTTGAGCCGTTCTTTGGGGGCTTCGGTGGGTACCGCATTTTTTGGCACCTTGATCTACTCTTTACTACCGGGGCTCTCTCCACACAGTGGCCTGAAAGCGATTGCTGCAATGCCACAAAGTGAGGTGCTGCATGCCTTTCAAATTGGTTTTGCGGTTGCAGGACTGCTCGCGCTACTGGGGGCGCTGAATGCGTTGCGAGCCCCTAAAATTCAGTTAGATGATTACGCTTTCGACTCTTGATTATGACCAATGAACCTAACGGAGTGATGTTCGTTGGGTTTCACACTCTATGACCCTTGTGTAAACGTTTAACTTGTGAAGGTTTAGCCTTAAAACATTCTACAGATTAACCCTACGCGGTTATTGAGACTTAAAATCTCATCTCCTTGATCTCATTGATTGTCCTCGTTTGGTTGTTTAAGCATATGGCTCGGCCTTGTCATCACGTTACTTTAAATAAAGATGGAAACGTTTACACTGTGCGATTAGCCTCACAGAATGTCAGTAGAGAAGATTGCTATGCTTTTGCTAAAGGCAGGGCAATTGCGCTGCCAGCCTAATTTTTGAATATTGATGATCGTCTTCTCAACGGATTGTTGGAGAGAAGCGGAGAGATCGCTATGTCTGAGCTTAAATTTAACCCTGTGGATCATCCACATCGTCGTTATAACCCTTTGACGGGGCAGTGGATCTTAGTATCACCGCATCGAGCAAAACGCCCTTGGAGCGGAGCGGATGAAAAACCCGCGTTAGCTGAGTTAGCTAACTACGATGCGCAGTGTTTTTTATGTCCATCCAATACCCGTATTTCTGGCGATGTGAACCCGAATTACTCAGGCACCTATGTGTTTAACAATGACTTTGCGGCACTGATGGTCGATTCTCCGGCCGCTCCTGAATCCGACAATCCGTTGTTCAAAACTCAAGGCGTGCGTGGTTTAAGCCGAGTGATCTGCTTTTCTCCAGATCACAGTAAAACCTTGCCAGAGTTGCCTTTAAAGAACATTCGCGACGTGATCGAAACCTGGAATGAGCAAATCGAAGAACTGGGTAAAGAGTACGTTTGGGTTCAAGCCTTTGAGAATAAAGGAGAAGCGATGGGCTGTTCTCAACCCCATCCGCACGGACAGATCTGGGCGAACAGTTTTTTACCCAATGAAATTGAACGCAAAGAGCAACATCTCAAGGCTTATTACCAAAACCATGGCAGCAACTTGTTGGTGGATTATGTACAAGCGGAACTTAAAGAGGGTACACGCATCGTGGTGGAAACCGAGCATTGGCTGGCTGTCGTACCCTATTGGGCGGCTTGGCCATTTGAAACACTGCTGCTGCCGAAAACACATATCCGCCGCATGAATGAACTGAATGATGAGCAGCGTGATGATCTCGCACTCGCGATCAAAAAGCTGACCAGTCGCTACGACAATTTATTTCAATGTGCTTTCCCATACTCGATGGGGTGGCATTACGCGCCCTTTTTTGAACCTGAGACCAACATAGAACACTGGCAACTGCACGCGTTGTTCTATCCTCCTTTGCTGCGCAGCGCAACCATCCGCAAGTTCATGGTTGGCTATGAAATGTTGGCAGAAAGTCAGCGTGATTTAACTGCAGAACAAGCAGCAGAGCGCCTGCGTGCAGTGAGCGATGTACATTACAAAGAGCAGTAAAAACGATATGACACTGTAGTGAGCACAGTGCGGTTGTTCCAATTTAAAGTGAGAAGCCCTATGTCAGAATTAATCCAAAACGTTAACACGGCCTTTGAGCAAGTCTTTGGCTATTTTGCTACACATCGAGTACAAGCTCCGGGGCGAGTCAATTTGATCGGTGAACACACCGACTACAATGATGGCTTTGTACTGCCTTGTGCGATCAATTATCAGACGGTTGTTGCGGCTGCGAAACGTGAAGATTTTCTCGTGCGTTTGGTGGCTGTTGATTATGGCAATGACACTGACCAATTTGATCTGCGTGAAGAGATTACTTTTCAGCCTGAGAAAATGTGGGCGAACTACATTCGCGGTGTGGTGAAATGCTTGATTGAGCGCGGCTATGAGTTTCATGGCGCAGACATTGCGGTGTCTGGCAATGTGCCACAGGGTGCAGGGCTGAGTTCATCCGCTGCATTAGAAGTGGTGATTGGGCAAACGTTTAAAGAGCTGTACCAGTTAAAAATCAGCCAAGCTGAAATCGCGCTCAATGGGCAGCAAGCCGAAAACCAGTTTGTTGGTTGCAACTGCGGGATTATGGATCAAATGATCTCGGCGCAAGGCCAAGCTAACCATGCTTTGTTATTGGATTGTCGCAGTTTGCAGACCGAAGCGGTTTCGATGCCAGAGCAGATGGCTGTTGTGATCATCAATTCCAATAAAAAACGTGGCTTAGTGGATAGTGAATACAACACCCGCCGCCAACAATGCGAAGCGGGAGCCAAAGCATTCGGAGTCAAGGCATTACGTGATGTGACCTTGGCTCAATTTACCGCGAAACAAGCGGAACTGGATCCATTGGTGGCAAAGCGGGCGCGTCATATCATCACAGAAAACGAGCGTACCTTACAGGCGGCGCAGGCTCTACGTGAAGGAAATATGCTGCGCTTAGGCGAGTTAATGGCGGCATCACATGCATCAATGCGCGATGATTTTGAAATCACAGTCAAAGAGATTGATACGCTGGTAGAAATCGTCAAAGCAGAAATTGGGGAGCAAGGCGGGGTACGCATGACCGGCGGTGGCTTTGGTGGTTGCGTGGTGGCACTTGTGCACCCCACTCAAGTGGATGCCGTGAAACGTGCAGTGGAGCGCGAATATCAAGCGGCAACAGGCTTAAAAGAGTCAATTTATGTTTGTCATGCAACTTCGGGCGCAGGTCTGATTGAACACGTATAAGGCAATGAATGAACGCATTATTTGACGGTATGACAAATCAGGTGGCTTACGATGGTCAACCTGCCAACCTTGTTGAGTTGAGCAACCAAGCCGGAATGCGTGTCGTGCTGATGGATATTGGAGCAACGTGGTTAAGCTGTAGATTGCCGCTCGGTGAATCAGCACGTGAAGTATTACTTGGCGTGAACAGCATGGCGGATTTTTTACGTCAAGGTAGCTATTTGGGTGCGAGTGTTGGGCGCTATGCCAACCGCATTGCGCGCGGTGAATTCAGCATCAATGGCATAAGCTATGAGCTTTGTACTAATCAAGCTGGGAATACCTTACACGGCGGAGCCCAAGGTTTTGACCGTCGGCGCTGGCAAATCACGCAGCAAAGCGCCCAGCATGTGACCTTTCACCTGCTTTCTGCTGATGGGGATCAAGGCTTTCCGGGCAATCTCCACGTAACAGTGACCTATCAGTTGGATGAGCAAGGTGGGGTGAATATCGACTACCAAGCCACCACTGATCGTGCAACAGCCGTGAACCTGACAAACCACGCCTACTTTAATTTAGATGGCGCGGAGAGTGGCAAGCTCTGCCTTGAACATCAACTTTGGATTGATGCGGCGCAGTATTTGCCCACGGATGCCGTTGGAATTCCCTGCGGTGAATTGCAATCGGTAGTGGGAACGGGTTTTGATTTTACGTCACCGAAGAAGGTTGGTGAACATCTGTTACAAGGCGCGCAGCAAGTGAGTGCCAAAGGTTATGACCACAGTTACTTTTTTGCGCCAAAGCGCGATGTGCACCAGCCGGTGGCGAAACTTTACTCTGCCGATGGAAAAGTACAATTGCAGGTAACGACGGATAAACCTGCGATGCAACTTTATACTGGAAATTGGCTAGGTGGAACGCCAAATAGGCGTGGTTCAGAGTATGTCGATTATGCTGGTATTGCGCTAGAAACACAGTTTTTGCCCGATTCGCCGCACCATCCTGAATGGCCCCAACCTAGTTGTATTTTGCGGCCCCAAGAGCACTACCATTACCGCACTTGCTACCAGTTTATTTACCAAAAGGATGAATAACGGGTGCTTAGCAGGGGATGGAAAGGTCGTTTACTGAGTCTGATGAAGGCTGACCCGCCGCCACCACAGTATCGCGGCCTGCCTCTTTGGCTTGATACAGGGCATTATCTGCTCGTGAAATGGCGGCAGGTAAACTTGCCTCTATGTAACTAAAGCCGATAGAAATACTGGTGCCATACAAAAGGTGATCTTCTTTCACTCGTTCACGCAAGCGATCGAGCGTCAACCATGCTTCATGAATGGATGGCGCTTGAAACAGCAACAAAAATTCTTCACCCCCATAGCGGATCAGTACATCGGTATCGCGAATGTTTTTCCTTAAGCAACGAGCGACTGCCTGCAGAATACGGTCTCCGGTGATATGACCGTACTTGTCATTAATTTTTTTGAAGTGATCAATATCGATCATCGCGGCGACCGAATGAGGATGTTCGATCATTTTGGGGCTAATTTTGCTCAAAAAATGCCGATTATGGAGCCGAGTTAAATTGTCTAGATAGGCGTGTTTCTGAGCCGTTACTTTTTGCAGGTTTAGCCGAGTCAGTAGCCAAGCTAAGATGAGTAAAAGGGTTAAACTGGCTGACATCACCCAATAAATCAAGTTAAACAGGCGCACTTTGTCGTTGAACACGCTGATCAGTTGATGATCACCGATACTCCAGCGCAAAAAGCTCATGTCGGTATTTTCAAAGTGTACCGTACCGTAATTATCTCGGTGACGCAGAATCGTGTAGTTGAGTAGAGGTTTATAGTGAGAAATCGGGTTATCTAAAAATTGAATGTTATTGCCGCTGACCAGAACCAAGCTGATGCTTTTTTGTTGTACAGACCAGAATTGGGCGTGGTGAAACCATAACACGCGGATCTGCTTGCCGTTGGGCTTGAAGAACAGCGTGACATCTTCAGCAAAAGCGACTCGGACTTTGGGCTCTGCCACTCTTTCGGCGGCGGATGACATCGATCTTACTGCATTAATGACGTTGGATGGGCAACGTTGGGGGGAGCCATAACCAATGACACACACGTTGCCTTGGTTTTGGGTAAAAAACGCTTGTAAGCGAGGGTGTAACGAGGCTGAATCGAACTGTTCAAGAATGGCGCTTGCGTAATCAATGCGTGTTTTTTGTAACGCAACGGTGAGTTGCAATTGATCTCTTTCGTAGGCGTGGATCTTCTCTTCAAATAGCAGTTTAGGCGTATTAATCAATACGATGCTGACCACTATCATTCCGATAATGAGCAATTCACCTTTTATGGAGCGAAGCGCGATTTTCCAACGATTGGCAGTTTCCATAAGCTGATAGTTCATCACATCCTGTGGTAAAGGGTTAGCTTGGGCTACAGACGGTCGGAATCAATGGCGCTTCACCCAGAACTCGAGTAATGAAGTGCATCGGTTGCTCAGAATGCGTTGCTGCCGAATTCACCTCCAACTGGCGGCGGTGAGGAATCGATAATCTATGGTCACGATAAGCCAGTAAAGGCGTAGGTTGAGGGGGGCCGAATAAGTAGCCTTGCACTAAATCAATGCCGAGATCGGCAATCACCAGCAATTCGGAGCGAGTTTCCACGCCTTCCGCAATCAATTGGCAACCTAATTGCTGGGAAAGTTGTACCAAACTGCGCACAAACTTGAGCTTGATGGGGTTGCTATCGATGTTGTGGATGAAATAGCGATCAATTTTGACAAAATCCGGCTGAAGTTCAGACCACAGTTTTAAACCTGAGTAACCCGAACCCATATCATCAATCGCGATTGAAAAACCCTGTGCTTGCAAGTGATGGATCGAACTTTTCAGTTCTTCTAATTGCAAAGCAGGAGTGCGTTCCGAGATCTCAAATACCACCTGGTGGGGTGATAAATGATGGCGCTGCATTAACTGTGGCAGTTCCCATTGATTGTGCTGAGAGTGCAGTAACATGTCTGGGCTGAGGTTGATAAAAAGTTGTGCATTGAGACCAAATGTTGACCACGCTGCCGCGGCTTTGTGCACACAAATTTTCTCTAGTTCAGGCAAACGGTGGCATTGCTCGGCGGCTTCAAACAACGCATTGGCACTATGCAGTGGGCTTTGTTTGGGGCCACGGCTTAACGATTCATAGCCAAGCACTTGCTCGCTCGCCAGATGTACAATCGGCTGGAATAGGGGAGTGATGCACTGTTGGCGCAAAATATTGTTCAATTCAGCTTGGTGGGGGTGGATACCGTTCATAGTGACCCGTTACGACTTGGCATTTAACGGATGAAACAGTAGAGGTTGGATGTGACAGTTTTATTACTTTTGGGTCTATTCTCTGCCACATATTGATGATTTTGTTGTTTTATTGCTCTAAATCAAAACGATTTACTGGTTACTTAACTGCCATTTCCATTGGAGGCGAAATGGCGAAACATGAGCAAATTTCGGGAAGGTAAGTTTGTGTTTTAATCGGCGAGGTAGAGTGCCAAGCAGCATGGCTAAACTGAAAAATAGCCATGGTAACAGGGCTTGCCATAGGGCATAAATCGCAGTGACTCGGCGGTCAAACCCGCTGGACAACGCAACGGCTTCGGTAGTGAGTGTCGTGATGCGTCCTGCGCCTAAAATCAGTGTCGGTAAGTATTGAGCAAAGCTGGCACTCAGGCCCACCGCCCATGCAAAAGCAATTGCAGGAAATAAAATCGGCAGCTTCACCTGTACCCATGCTTGCCACGGTGATTTTCCAAGGCTAAGCGCTACACGCGTGAAATTGGGGTTAAAACTGCGCCAAGGGCCATCTAATGCTAAGTACACCAGAGGAAACACAAAAAACAGGTGTGACCAACAAACCCAAAATCCATAACTGCCTTGGTCGATGATCAGGGTCATCACCTGTAAGCCAAACAAAATTGAGAGTTGAGGCAAAAGCATCGGTAGAACCAGCAGGTAACTTGGTACCGCCAGTCGATTGCGTAAGCGGTATTCGTGCGCCAATATGGCCAGCAATAGCGCCAGAGTCGCGCTGATTAGTCCAATGATCAGCGTTGGCTGTAACGCTGCGCTAAGGCCTTGCCACTCTTGTAGCCAAAAGCGCAAGCTGTACTGGCTAGGGAGGAGGTCGGGAAAGCGCCAGCGTTGCGCTATGCTCCATATTCCAAGCAAGGGCAGTAAACCGAGGGTAAAAGCCAACAGCACCCCAAACAGCGATATCCCCGGAAGTGCAATTGCAAAACGGCCTGAGTATTGCCATTGTCGCCAACCTTGGGTGATGCCGCGTTCAATCAACAGCGCGAAACCGAGCAATACTGTAGCAAGAACAAAGAGGATGACCGCTCCTGCCGCCGCACGGGGTAACAAGGACAAATCGGGTTCTTTAAACCACTGCCAAACCAATACCGCAAAAGTCGGTGGGTTGGTGGGGCCTAAAATTTGTGCCACATCGACCACTGAAACGCCATAAGCCAGTACGGCAAACAGCGCAAAGCGCAATTTCACCAGCCATTGTGGCAGAATGCATTTCCACCAGAATTGACTCGGTTGATAACCCAGTGATGCGCCGGCCTTGTGCATTTTTTCAATCGGGATCTGTTTGAGCAGTGGAATGCTCATCAGTAGTAGAAATGGCAGCTCTTTTAAGGTCAACATGATCACTAAACCAAGCGCGTGGGCATCATTCACGAACCATGACATCTCGCTAGAGGTATAACCCAAACCTTGGCTAAATAAGGCGTGTAACAGACGTGCACCAAGACCGGTGGGGTCAAATAAGAAAGCAAAACCAATAGCAAACGCCACATGCGGCATCGCGAGTAACGGAGATAAGCAGCGTTCGATGCTCGTCCAGTAACGGCTCGTCCATGCGGATTGTAAGATCATAAAACAGAGAAAACAGGCCAGATAGGTGCTAGCCAGCGTCGAAAAGATCGTTAGGCCGATGGATTGTCCCACGCCATGCCATTGTGCCACCGCTTGAAAGCCAAACCATGAGAACTGGGTTAAACCGACCGGAGGCACATAACCGAAAGCTGCAACAGTGACACCCAATAAACCTGGTAAGGTCGGCACCACGCAGACAATCACAAACAGCAGGTAAAAAAGGCGTAACATAAGCAAAACTCTCAACTTAAAAGGCATATGAGGGAAAACAGCAAAGCCGCTTACGAATAAGCGGCTTACTTTTTACGAGAACAGGCAATTACTTGGCTAGGTCAGCCATGTTAATGCCTTTTTTCTTGGCGATGTATTTTGGAATCAAAGACATACCAAACAGAACCAAACCTGCAGCGGCGAATTTCACCAACAGCATGGCGGAAACGCCATTGGTCGCAATGTCCCCCGCCATGTAAGCGAAGATGAAAGCGCCCGGAGCCATTGTGAGCAGTGAAACAATCGCGTAAGTACCCAGATTAAGGCTGGTCAGACCGTATGCATAGTTTTGTAGGCTGAACGGGAACACCGGCACCAAACGAGTCAGGATCAAAAAGCTAGTACCGTTTTGAGCAACGCCATCATCAATCTTTTTGAAGATCGGGTTATCGCCGAACTTTTTCATGATGGTATTACGCAGCAGAAAACGCGCTACGACAAACGCGGCAACCGCGCCTAACGTGGCAGAGAACAGCGCTAAAATCCCGCCTTTAATTGGGCCAAACACGATGCCAGCCACAATGGTGAATGCGCTGCCTGGTAGCAAAAAGACACAAGCGAAGACGAAGGTGGCCACAAACACAAAATAGCCCCAGAAGCCAAAACCCGCGATCCAGTTTTGTAGGCTCTTGATGTCAGTAATGATTTCAAGAATTCCTGTTTGTTTTGCAGCAAACAGAATTAGGCCAATCACAGCGGCTAAAATAGCCAATTTCAAAAATTTCATGGTGTTACATTTCCTTATTCAGAGCGCTTACACAGACATACATTTGATGAGGCCGGCTTTCGATTTGTAGCGGTTAAACCAAGCTTTGACTGGGCTAGCCAGTACGTTTACAGGTGCTTCATCACCACGCATCACAACCGGGCCAAACATTAGATCAAGGATGTGCCATGCTTGCGTGCCAACCCCCATCATCGAGGCGCGACAGGCGGCGCAGTACACCACCACATAATCGGTTTCAAACTCATCAACTCGACGTTGAATCACACGGTTAGCCACATCTGGGTTGGCGGGTACCACCATGCCGCCAAAGCCACAACAGCGTGTGTTCTCACGGGTGTGTTCTGGTTCCACCGTTTTGTAGCCCAGCTCGTTTAGGATCCAACGGATACCGTCTTGCAGCTCTTGTTCGTAGCGTGTTGAACAGGAGTCGTGAATGGTAAACACCACGTCACTGTGTTTGGCTTTGCCACGCAGTTCTTCTGGCAGACCGATTTGTGGCAGCAGTTTCCAAAGTGAAAGCGGTTTTTGTTTTGCTCCGGCTTTTTTGATCATTCCGTAGCAGCTTTGACACGCCACAATCACTTCTTCGGCTTCTAACTTGTCGAAATCGGCTTGCAGTTGACCGTAACGCTGTTTGAAAAGGTCAGTTTGACCAATCGCTGCAGTTGGTTTGCCACAACATTTTTGAACAGCGCCCATCTCTGGGAAGACTTGTTTTAGGTAAGACGCAATCGCGGCCACACCTTCTGGATAGTAGGATGGCAAGCTGCATCCCGGCATAAACACTTTATTGCTCATTTTGCTGCTCCTGTGCGTTTGGCCATGGTGAAGAGTTTTGAAAAGCCTAGTTTTTGGTGCATGTTGATCGCTTTATGCCCCGGCATTGGAGACTCGCCATTGTTGGCTTTTACGAAATCGGCACGCGCGCCAAGGAACATCTCTTTCATTGGGAAATCTTTCGGACAAACGATGGTGCACTGATCGCAAGCATTGCAAGAGTAAGCCAGTAGCGGATCCATCTCTTGTGAGTCAATAAAGTCGCTGAACAGGGTTTTCGGACAGTCGCCGAAATCGTTCATCATGATGCATTCCGACATACACAGTTTGCAGCTACATTGCAGGCAGCGTGAGGCTTCTTGGCGGATTTGCTCTTCGCTAAACCCAAAATCGACTTGAGCGAAATCGCGTTTACGCTCCTCGGCATCGCGCAGTTCACCATGCAAACGCGGTTGGTCTACAGTGCCTTTCGGAAGTGGTACATCCAAACGTGATGGGTAGCTGTACTCTTGAACAAAGTCACGGCCTTCAGTGAGGGCAACCTGATTCAAGTAACGTTCAACACTGAATGCCGCTTTACGACCAAGCGCCATCGCTTGGATCACGATGTTACCGCCACAGGCATCGCCCGCCACAAATACATCATCAAGCTGAGTGGCGAGAGTCTGTTGATCCACCACATAACGGCCGCCACGGGTTTGTTCGAGTGCGCCATCAGTAATATCTGCCACGACTTGACCGGTGGCGAAAATCACCGTATCCACCAAGATGGTTTTGCTCTCTTCGCTGTATTGTGGCGCGAATTGACCTTGCTCGTTGAAGATCGAAAGTACGCGCTTGAGCGTAATGCCAGTCACTTTGCCATTTTCATGCTCAATCGCGACAGGTCCCCAACCAGCATGGAATTCCACGCCTTCTTCTTGCGCTTCATCAATCTCGATCTGGCTCGCAGGAAGAGCATCCATGGCTTCTAGTGAGCACTGGAATACGTCGCTTGCGCCAATACGCCATGAAGAACGTGCACAGTCCATCGCTACGTCACCACCACCAATCACCATCACACGTTGACCTGAGCGTGGGAATTGTTGGGTTTCTGCGATCTCTTTGAGGTATTCCACTGCAGAGAACACACCTTCACTTTGATGACCTGGCAGAGGAATGATTGAACCGATGTGCGCACCATGAGCCAGAATGACCGCATCATGTTCATCGCGCAGCTGTTGGAATGAAATATCACGGCCAATTTCCACACCAAAACGGGTTTCGATGCCCAGCATCTTGAGGTAGTGGTATTCAAAATCGATGACGTTGCGAGGAAGACGGTACTCAGGAATGCCGACACGCATCATGCCGCCGTACACTTCGAGTTTTTCGTAGATGGTCACTTGGTGGCCTAAACGGCGCAGTTCAATGGCGGCTTGAGCGCCCGCAGGGCCTGCACCGACAATCGCAACGTGTTTGTGCGTCGCAGGAGCAATGGTGAGATCCCAGTGCGCTTGCTGATCCATTTTCTCCGCTACAAAACGTTTGATGCCCGCCACGCTGATCGGTTGTTTGAATTCCGTATTACGGCGGCAAGCGGCTTCACAAGGATGCGCACAAATACGGCCTAGGGTTTGTGGCAAAAACAGTTTGCTACGGATTACGTCCAGTGCTTCTTGGTATAACCCTTCGCCCGCTAAGCGAACGTACTGTTTTACATCGGTGTGCATTGGGCAAGCGGTTTGACACGCTGGATCGGCATCGCCCATACAGCCATCAACAATCATCTGTGCTGTGTCATACAGCTTTTGGCTAAAAATTACCTTGTTCATTCAATGGGTATCCCGTGTTGATTAGCTTTTGCCGTTGAGAACGACCACTTCAGGGTGCTGCTGCTCATAATGTGCATGGCTGTATTCAATCCATGAACCGTCATAGTTGTAGACTTCTTGCGCACCCAGAATGTCGGCTAACACCATGGTGGTGTGGGCGGAACGGACGCCAGATTGACAAAACGCGATCACTTTCTTGCCTTTCACCAAGTCGCCATAGACGGCTTGCAGTTCTTGAGCGGTTTTTAGCGTGGTGTCTTTGTTGAGTGCCTCAGTCCAGTTGATGTGAACGCTGCCAGGAATCGTGCCAGGACCAAATGCGCCAGTGACGGTGGTGGTTCCTGCAAACTCTTCTGTGCCACGGGTATCGATGATGACCCAATCCGGATTATTTTGAGCCGCGACCACCATTTCGAGTGTGGCAAGGGTGCTCGCTTCTTGCGCTGGGTTAGGAGCTTGGTAAGTCACACCTGAGATTTTCTCTGCTTCATCACCAGTAGGTAGGCCGGCGCCTAGCCATGCATTCAAACCCCCATCAAGGTAACGAACGTCTTGATGACCTAAGCCTTGGATCTGCCAGTAAAGGCGAGCTGCATCATGGTGTGAGCCCGCCGCATAGACCACGATCGTGGACTGTGCCGTTGCGCCAAATTCACCGAGCATTTTTGCCATGTCATCACTGCTATTGCGCATGCCATCAAAGTCATATTCCCCTTTCGCGGCAGAATAGTCGTTACGCCACAAAGTATGAGAGCCAGAAATTGGCGCGTCAGGCTTGAGAGGATTGAGCGCCCCGATAACCACCACATCGGCTTGACTATCCATCAGTGCCTTGAGCTGGACAGGGGAGATGAAATGTTCAGGGTGTGCATAGCTGGCGAATTTATCCGCTTGCTGAGCGGCATCAACCGTGACTACCGGTGTGGAAAACATCGCCTTGTACGTTGGGTAACCAATAGCGACGGTTGCCGCTAAGATCCCCAAGGCAATTGTTGACTTCTTCATTGCATTGCTTCCATTAGATTTTAAAAATTTCCTGCCAAGCCAGAAGCTCAGCAGGCGGAATTCGAAATCAGGATGAAGTGGGTTAATGAGCTTTATCGTTTGTATGAGGTGCTCTTATATGGCAAGAGGGCCACCGACTTCTAACCGGGGTCGGATTTTGCGTAATTCGATGAACTACCACTATTGTGGTAAACCACAATAATGCGATGGGATTGATCTGACGCAACAAAGTGAATAGGGGGGTTGGTGCTAAAATGCGCGTCCACTGTTTTAGGGTTGTGTGGTTTGTGAATCGATTTGGGTCAAAAGTAATACTGGGTATCAGCGTGTGGGTGGTTTCTATGGTCTGCACCGCAGGCCATCAGCAACGAACAGCCTTTGATGTAGGCATTCTTGCGTTACGCGGTCACTCAAATGCGCGGCAGACTTGGCAACCAACGATGGATTGGTTGGCGAAGCAAAATCCAGATTATCACTTCAATTTACATACTTACGATTTTGACCAACTGGAAGAAGCATTCCTACATAATCGCCTCGACTTTATTCTGACCAGTCCGGGGCAAGCGACCAAATTGGCGCGCGAGTACCCCATTCATTGGTTGGCAACGCAAAAAACCGAATTTAGCCAAAGCCCCAACCGTTCGATTGCATCAGTGGTGGTTGTGCGCCAAGACTCATCATATAAAACCCTGAAAGATATTGAAAAAGCGCACATGGCTGCAGTTTCAGAAAAAGCGTTTGGTGGTTTTCTCGCCTTACGTTATGAACTGGATCAATTAGGGTATTACCATGCGCGATTTTTTGACAATCTGGAATTTAAAGGCCCACCGACAGATAACCTGATCCTTGATGTGCTTGAAAAGCAAGTCGATGTAGCGATTGTTCCGGCATGTACGTTGGAGCACATGATCAAAGAGGGCAAAGTGGAGCGTCATTCCGTGCGCGTGCTGAATGCCTCTCATCCTGAAAACTCAGTGTGTACAGTAAGTACGCCGCTGTATCCGAATTGGACATTGGCAATGACGGAGCGTGCTCCGTTGGAGGTCGGGCAAAAAGTGGCGCAAGCCTTGTTTGATATGCCGTCTGATCATGCGGCGGCCGCCGCAGCCCAAAACAAAGGTTGGATGCTGCCCGCCCCGAGTGTGAATGTGGATAAAGTCTATCATCACTTGGATCTGCATCCTCTGCAAAAGCCGTTATCCCAGAAAGTCAAAGAGTGGTTATACAAAAACCAAACTGTCACTATAGCCGGGTTACTGACGTTACTATTACTGACGGCATACCATTTCTGGTTGGAATGGAAATTTAAACGCAGCCGTGAGCAGTTACGTGCAACACTGAACGATTTACGCCATAAAAGTGCCATGTTGGAACATGCACAGCGCATCACCATCGTCGGGGAACTGGGTAGCAGCTTGGCTCACGAGCTTAATCAACCGCTGGCGGCGATCAAAAATTACAGTCAGGGTGTTCAGTTACGTATGGAGCAAGGCACTCCTCCAGAAGTGCTCATGCCGATTTTGCAAAAAATCCAGCAGCAAGTGGGTACGGCAAGTAACATCATTCAACGCTTACGCTCCTTAATCCATAGACAACCGACTCAAAAAAGTTGGGTGGATTTACCGCAATTGATCGATGAGTCCATCAAACTGGTCGATTACGAGTTTCAGCGCCATCAAATTGAATTGGCGGTGCTGTATTCCGGAGAGGCAGAGCCGATTTATGCCGATGCTACAGGCCTGCAGCAGGTGTTACTCAACTTGCTGACCAATGCCAAAGATGCCTGCATCAGCGGGCGAGATTGTGCCTATAAGTGCTATGTCGATTTGCATGTCAGTTTCTGCGATGACCAAGTGATCATCGATATCATCGATAATGGAATTGGGTTGAGTGAGTCGAGTGACACCGTTCAACAAGCCTTTTACACCACAAAAAGTGACGGTTTAGGGCTAGGCCTAGCCATCTGCCGTGACGTGATAGAAAGACACCAAGGCAGTTTAGCCTTACGCTCATTGTCTCCTCATGGCTGTGAGGTCACGATGATTTTACCTTATTTGGAGAAGCCGCATGTTTCGTAATCCTCACCCGGTGTATTTGGTTGATGATGAAATAAACGTTTTAGAGTCACTGCAGTTTTTACTCGAAAGCTACGGTTATCAACTGCAAGCCTTCTCTTGTGGCCAGCAATTTTTGCAACAGGTGGATGCGCAGCAAGCCGGATGCGCTGTTTTGGATAGCCGCATGCCGGGAATGAATGGGCAAGAAGTACAACGTTGGCTGAATCAACACCATAGCCCTTTGGGTATCATCTATTTAACCGGACACGGTGATGTGCCGATGGCGGTAGAGGCATTAAAAGAAGGGGCGTGTGATTTTTTCCAAAAGCCAGTGGATGGGGATGAGTTGGTGAAAGCGATCGACCACGCCCTTGAGCAATCCGCGACCCGTGCTGAACAATACAATATGCAAAGTAAACTCAAGAGCCTGACAAAACGAGAACGTGATATTGCTGAGCTAGTCGTCAAAGGAATGAAAAACCAAGAAATGGCGGATGCGTTGTGTGTGTCGCTGCGCACGATTGAAGTACACCGAGCTAATGTGATGAAAAAACTTGAAGTCAGTAATATAGCTGGCCTAATTCGCTCGATTGGTCGTTATCTACCTGAGTGAGTTCAACTCAAAAGGTTTCCATTACGCTATCAAAGTTATCTCACATCAATACAAGATTGATTAAAACAGAATGAGTATAACCAATAGAGAGCAAATAAATAGAGCACTATTTGATGCTCTATTTGTTTTATTGCACCCTAAAGATAATAATTAAGTTTAGATTTTATTTTTCTCTATGACATGAATGGAGATGGCGAGAAAGAGAATATCTTTTAACAAAAAGAAATTTGGAACTAAAATTCCATCAGATACTTTCCAAGTGTTGGGAGTGGTGAGCAAAAAGCTGAGTGTGGTAATAAAAATCACCACACTTGCGATTCCTGAGTAATAAGCCACCTTAGAAAAGCGAAGTCCAATAAGTAAACCTAAACCTACCATAATTTCTGTTGCACCGACTAAATTCGAAACGGCTTGTACAGAGAGAATTTGGTAACTCCAACCCATCAGTGGATGGTTGAGAACAAGAGGTTCGATTAATTTAGCTTCGGTTGGCGTAAATTTATAGATGCCTAGCCAAATAAGAATCAATGAAACACCAAACACGCCAATAAGATAGCCGTATTGAGTCTGGGTGCGAGTAGGTAGGTTGGGCATGAAAAGCTCCTCGATAGTAGAAAAGTGAATTGTTTTCGGAGAAAGCGTGTTTTGTGACTGCTCAAGAGAGATGACCTGCCTCTTAAAGAAAATCATTCATTTCTTTGTGAATTATTTATGTTTCGTTTCTAAATAAGTATCCCATAGCATTCATTAATGCCTTTTTGATTTAAAAATACACATGAAACATGATGTGCTAAATTATTTCATGCTAATTTAATTTTTGGATTGATATCACAAAAGCATCGGTGAAAATAACGTCATACTATAAAAGTAAAATGGCATGATTTATTAAACTTTCGTTTATATCGATTTTTTCTATCAAATTCATCGTTATTTTCCATTAAACAAAATAATAGCGCGGAGATATATTCTCGCTGGGCAGAAAAGAGCTTTTGATTTACGCATTTTTCGTTAATTCGAATAATGGCAGGGCGCATTGGAGAGCAACCATGCAAATGTCAAAAAGCTTTTTAATTATTTCAATGGGGTTAGTGACGGTATCCGTACAGGCACAAACTCTAACAAGAGACAATGGTGCGCCAGTTGGCGATAACCAAAATTCTATTACCGCAGGTGAAAATGGCAGTGTGTTACTGCAAGACGTTCATCTGATCCAAAAATTGCAGCGTTTTGCGAGAGAGCGTATTCCAGAGCGTGTGGTGCACGCCAGAGGAACAGGCGCACACGGTGAATTTGTCGCATCCGATGATTTTAGTGATCTGACTTCTGCTGCACCTTTTGCCAATAAAGGGAAAGTAACGCCGGTATTTGTACGTTTTTCTACCGTTATTCATTCAAAAGGTTCGCCAGAAACGCTGCGCGATCCACGTGGTTTTGCGACCAAATTTTATACTGAACAAGGAAATTGGGACTTGGTTGGAAACAATCTGCCTGTATTTTTTATTCGTGATTCGATCAAGTTTCCAGACATGGTGCATTCATTAAAACCCTCACCAGTCACTAATATTCAAGATCCAAATCGTTATTTTGACTTTTTCAGTCATGAACCAGGATCAACCCATATGTTGACATGGGTGTATACCAATTTAGGTACGCCTGCGAGTTACCGAACAATGGATGGTTTTGGAGTACATGCCTATAAATGGATTAATAAGAAAGGCGAAGTGAACTATGTGAAATTCCATTGGAAGAGCCAGCAAGGCATTCAGAATTTGCGTCCCAATGATGTGATCAAAGTGCAGGGTGAGGATTTCAATCATCTGACCAATGATCTCTACACGCAAATCGATGCTGGCAACCATCCGAAGTGGGATCTCTACGTGAAAGTGCTTTCACCCGAGCAGCTAAGCAAGCTGGATTACAATGGACTCGATGCCACGAAAGTGTGGTTGGATATTCCCGAGAAGAAAGTGGGCACGATGACGTTGAATAAAGTGCCGGATAATTTCTTTTTAGAAACGGAGCAGTCGGCTTTCGCACCATCTAACCTGATCCCGGGAATAGAACCATCGGAAGATCGTTTGTTGCAAGGGCGCTTATTTGCTTATGCCGACACGCAGTTGTACCGCGTTGGCACCAATTTATCGCAACTGCCGATTAACCGCCCTTTGGCTGAGGTGAATAACCACAATCAAGAAGGTTCTAGCAATAGTGCGCAAACTCAATCAGACATCAACTACGAACCAAGTCGCAAACTTGAGTTGAAGGAAGCTCCTGAATTTAAAGCAGTTCAAACCCAACTTACAGGAACTGTGCAGCAAAAAGCGATCAGCAATCCGCGTAACTTTTATCAAGCGGGCGTGCTTTATCGCAGCTTGAGTGAGCAAGATAAGCAAGATCTGATCATGAACTTGGCGGGTGATCTCAACAAAGTGAAAGATGTGGACATAAAAATCACGATGGTGAGCCATTTCTATCGAGCGGATAAAGATTATGGCACTCGCTTAGCGAAAGCGACGAACACCGATCTGCAACGTGTGATGAAAAAAGCTCAAAGCCAGATTTAACGCCTCTGAATCAGGGCTCCTCATTTGCTCCACAAGAGATAATTCTGCTCTTTTCTGCCCGAAAAACAGGGCTCTTGTGGGGCATTCTCCATTAACCCTTCTTAATTCAACAGGAAACGAATGATGAAGTGGCTTCGACAGTGGGTTTTAGTGAGCTTATTGATAGCACCTTACGGATTGCTGCATGCCACTGAGCCATCAATCAATACTCAAGAGGAATATCAGTCACTGATTACCCTTTTCTTTGCGGCGGCAAGAACCGGTAACAACGAGGTAGTGGAAGAATTTCTTGCGGCAGGTTTTCCCATCAACCAACGCAATCCTGAGAGTTATACCGCATTGATGGTTGCTGCTTATCAAGGGAATGCTCAAACAGTTGAACTTTTACTTCATTCTGGTGCGAACGCTTGTTTACAAGATAAACGCGGCAACACCGCATTGATGGGAGCATTAATCAAAAGAGAGATACAAATTGCACGAACTTTATATCAAGCCGAGTGTGCGGAAGATATTCGTAATAAATCAGGGCTTTCAGTGCAAGAATTTGCTGAGTTATACGGTCAATCTGAAACGTTAAAAATGCTGCATCAAGAAAAAGTTGCAGCGCAAATACAACCCTCTGACGCGGTGGCTTATGAAAATCCGTCGATAGGTGCGGTTGTCACTCAACAATAAGGAAAGAAAAATGAAAAAATACACGTTGTTTGCTGTTGCTGCACTGTTGGCTACTCCGGCTTTGGCGCAGACGATGACGGTCCCAATGACGGATTTAAGCACTGGGCAATCCTTGGGAAATGTCACGTTAACCACCAGTGATTATGGTACGGTATTTACCCCGCAATTAACGGGATTGCCTGCCGGTGTTCATGGGTTTCATGTCCATGCGAATGGTTCATGTGAAGCCTCGACCAAAGATGGCAAAACCGTGTTAGGCGGAGCCGCTGGTGGTCACTATGATCCGAAAAATACAGGTCAACACGGCTATCCGTGGACCAATGATAACCATTTGGGTGATTTGCCTGCGCTGTATGTAGATGCGCATGGCGTTGCTAATCAACCGGTATTGGCGCCACGCTTCACGCTGAATGAGGTGAAAGGCAAGGCCTTGATGATTCATGCCGGGGGCGATAACCATTCCGATCATCCGATGATGCTCGGCGGTGGTGGTGCACGCATTGTCTGTGGTGTGATTGGACAATAAGAATGCAAGAGGTAGCCGTCATATCGATGGCTACTTTTATCATCTTCCATCTTGGAGGAATAGGCAGAGATATAAACAGGGCTAATCCTTTCTAATAACCAAGTATCGAGTGATTCTTTTCCGCTTGGGCGATCCTATGCCTATTCGATCGCGGTAGCTGACAATGCCATACAATTCTGCGACAGATTTGTTACAGAGAGAGGGTTATGGTGTCGTGCATAACCAATTTATCAATAAAATGGCGATGTACTGCGAGACAAGACACTCTATTTTGGCGGCCATTCAGGCTAACCGACATGCCCCTGCATTATGGGTTAAACAGAAAACCTACACCTATCAAGAGATGACCGATATAGCACTCTCATTGAGTGACTATTGGCATTTACAGGGCGTGCAGCGAGTTGCGATCCTTTCGGTGCGCGATCTCGCGGCTTATTCTGCGATTTGGGCGAGCTATTTGGGTGGTATGACTTATATTCCGCTCAATGCGCGAGCAACAACAGAACAGATCCAAGAGACGCTGATCGCGACACAATGTGATTCCATCATGGTAGACGCGCAGCAATTGAGTCGTTTGTCCTCCTTACTTGAGACTTGCTTTGACCGATTACACATTTATGCGCTGCCTGATGTGGATATGGAACCGTTACGTCAGCAATATCCTCAGCACACTTTTCACACAGTGCAAATAACCGAACAAGATGTGGAATTACTGGTAGCGAAATACCATTTAGATAATGAACATGAGTACGCTTATATCATGCAAACCTCAGGTTCGACTGGTAAGCCCAAACGTATTGCGGTCAGTTACAGTAATTTGCATAGCTATATCAGCCAAATTGACAAACTATTTCCACTCAATGCGCAAGATCGAGTGGGACAATATTCTGATTTGACTTTTGATCTTTCGGTACATGATATTTTTTACAGTTTGATCTCTGGTGCTTGTTTATATGTTGTGCCTGAATTAGCGAAATTAAGTTCAGCGGAATTTATTCGTCACCATCAATTAACGGTATGGCTTTCTGTGCCTACTGTTATTGAGTTGGCCCTACAAAGACAAACCTTAACCCCACACAGTTTACCTTCTCTGCGACTGAGTTTTTTCTGCGGACAAGCCTTGCTGCATGATTTAGCCGAACAATGGCAACAAGCCACTCAGCAGTCGGTGATCAATCTGTATGGTCCAACAGAATGCACGATTGCCATTACCTATCATCGATTTGTCGCCCATTCAGGTATGGCATCGGTGCCGATTGGCCGTGCTTTTGAAGAGGAGTGTTTAGCCATCATCAACGAACAAGGTGAGTTGATGCGCTTTGAATCTGCACCCGAAGGGTATCGCGGAGAATTACTTCTGTCGGGCAAACAATTAGTCAATGGTTATCTGAATGATCCGCTGAATACGCAAAGTGCCTTTTTCCAGCACGAAGGGCGTATTTGGTATCGTTCAGGTGACATTGTCACTAAATCAAATGGCGTGCTGATTCATCTTGGGCGCCGCGATCACCAAGTGAAAATTGCCGGACAACGGGTGGAATTAGAAGAGATTGAAACCGTTGTTCGCCGCGTGACTCAAGCGCACAGCGTGGCGATTGTACCTTGGCCTTTAAGTGAGTCGGGCTATGCCAGCGGTACGGTGGCGTTTGTGGATACCCATACCCAATGGCAACCAGATCTGTGGTTGAGCCAATGCAAACAACAATTAAATCCGACTTTTGTGCCTAAGCGTTGGTATGCCATTGAACAATTACCAAGAAATGCTAATGGCAAAACCGATATTAAAGCTTTACAACAACAATTAGCGAGTCAGATATATGAAACAAGCCATTGAAAATATTCTTATTGAGCGATTACAAACCAGTATTGAGGGTATTTCATCGATACTCACCAATAAATTTTTCGATGAGTTTGATTCATTCTTTTTCATCGATATTGTCGCCAAAGTAGAAAGCCAGTTTTCGGCACAAATTAATCTATTTGATATGCCATTAACCATGGAATCGTCAGTCAATGAAGTCATTGATTGGTTAGTGAGCGAAGTAGGGGAATAACGTGCGTATTTTTTGGTTAAAAGCGTTAACCTCAGGCTTATTTTATTTACCACTGTCGATAAAAAATGGTTTATGCCGCCTCGTGGCTAAGCCGATAAGTCGGAAAAAAATGGCAGCGGCTTTAACACAACTTAATTACGCGTTACCTGATTTGAGTGACGTAAAAAAGCAGGCCATTGTTGAGCAATCCACGCGCTTATCATTGAAGAATTTACTCGGGTTTTGCCATCTTAAGCGTTACCAATATCAAGTTGAACAGCCTGACTTGGTTCAAGAGATCCTAGATAACCAAGGCGGCGGTATTATCGTTTGTCCCCATATGGGCGTTTACGATGGGGTGACTTGGTGGCTTAACCAGCAAGGTAAAAAAGCCGTCACCATTTTTGGGGCGGGCAGCTCAGGCGATCGTCCAGATGAAAATGCCATGATCTCCCAAGCCGCGAAATTAGCCGGAGTTCCCTATCTGCTACGCAAGCAAAACTTGATGTTGGAGTTAGCACTGCGGATCAAACAAGGTGAATGGGTGGTGTTACATACGGATATGCGCACTGAAGGTGTGCCTGTTCGTTGGTTTGGGCAAGCCACACAATTGTCGGCAACGCCTTTTTTCCTTGCGCATAGACTCGAATGCCCGATCTATTTTCATTATGCGCTCAGTGAGGGGATGACGCAGAGACTGCATTTCTCGCGCTTTGCCTTGCACCAAACCGATGACTTAAGTCGCAATATTGCGCAGGATGCGCAGCAGTTAGCCGACATGATGCAGCAAGCGATCACCGCACATCCCGAGCAGTGGATCTGGCTTTATCGGCGTTTTAAGTAAAAGCAATTCGGTGTATCTAAGAAGTCGATGTGGATGATTGAGCGCCACGCGCGATTCGCTGATTCATCACACAAACAGCCTCGATAATCCCTTGACCTCATTAGGGGAATGCTTCATAAAGCACCCCTGATACGCGATTTATCGAGGCTCTTAATATGTCCGTCCCAACTCAAATTACCTTTTTTGAATTTTTGACCCCCTTGGTGGCCTCTGGCCAGAAGACCATCACCATCCGTGATAAATCGGAGAGCCATTACGTACCCGGCACTCGCGTTGAAGTGTTCACTTTAGAAACCCAGCGTAAAGTGTGTGAGATAGATATTCTGGCGGTTGAACCGCTCAAGTTTGATGAGATCAACGAGTTTCACGCTGAGCAAGAAGCGATAGAATTACCCAAACTCAAGGCGTTGATCCAAGAGATTTACCCCAATATCGATGAGCTGTATGTCATTACTTATCAACTAGCGAAGTAATCGAGCGCAAGAATTATGGTGAAATAAGCATGTCGAATACACACCAAGGCTTAAAAGCGGTCGCGATTTTAGAGTCGACCAAAGGGATTGTGTCGCTACTGTTGGGCTTGGGGTTACACCACTTTGCCGGTGATAGCTTGCAACAATTGCTGCAAGATTTATTGCTGCACTTACACCTTAATCCAGCCAGTTATTGGCCTGAAAAAGTGATGCATCAAGCAGGGCTAATTGCTCATTTCGATTTGAATTGGGTAGCCGCGGGTGCGTTAGTGTATGGGATGATCCGTTTAATTGAAGCTTACGGTCTATGGCATAACCTACTGTGGACGGAATGGTTCGCTTTACTCAGTGGTGCGATTTATTTGCCGTTTGAGTTGTATGAGCTATTGACCCATCCCGGTTGGTTAAGTATCTCTACATTATTGATTAACCTGATAATTGTGTTCTACATGTATCGAATTGTGCGCGCTAAACCCAAGCATGAACAAGATGCCGAATAACAAGCGCTCTGCTATGTCTGTACAGCTGTGTTTGTAGGCGATGATTTCTAGAGGATAGAGTAAAGAATGAATCCGATCTTTATCAGTGTCGGGCTGTTAGTTTGCAGCAACGTGTTTATGACTTTTGCTTGGTACGCGCATCTTAAAGAGCTGAATAACAAACCGTGGATTATTGCGGCGTTGGTGAGCTGGGGCATTGCGCTGTTTGAATACTTACTGCAAGTACCCGCCAATCGAATTGGTTATACCGCGCTAAATGTTGGGCAACTTAAAATTTTGCAAGAAGTGATCACCTTAATGGTGTTTGTGCCTTTCTCAGTCTTTTATCTGCGTGAACCATTAAAGCTCGATTATTTGTGGGCTGGATTGTGCTTAATTGGTGCGGTGTATTTTGTATTTCGTAGCAAGTTTGCTTAATGAGATTGAACTCGATTCATCACGTGGCTTTCTTACTCGCTCGCTTTTGTCGCAGTACTCCAAGAATACATCGTCAGAGAGGAGCTTTAGAACAGGCAGAAAAACCGCCATTGTTAAGAGTTCTATGACTCGCATATTCTTGCGGAGTTCTACCAAATTCCGCTTTGAATGCTGCACTGAAACTGCTCACACTCAAATATCCTAAATCATGTGCAACCGCCGTTGTGCTACCTCCTTGATGTAGCTTTTCTAAGGCGTTAAGTAACCTAAAACGTTGACGCCACTGGCGATAAGTTAAACCTGTTTCGGATTTGAATAGCCTTTCTATAGTGCGGATGCTTGCTCCGCCAATTTCGGCGAGCTCCGCAAGCGAAAAGTTGGCTTGAGGCTCGCGAATTAAACGCTGGATCACTCGGCTTAGCCGTGGATCCGAACCTGCGGGTAGGTGAGTATCAACGCTGACTAGCCCTTCTAGCTCATCGATCGCAACTAGCCCGAGGCGATGTAAAGCCTCTGGCCTGTAAGGTTGAACATTCTCCGTGAGTCGGAGGATGATTTCACGCATCAGTGAGCTCATGGACACCATTACTACTTTTTCATCTTGTGCTCGAACGATAAAGCTTGGATCAATATACAAGTTACGAGTGTGAGCTAAGGTTTCGCACACCACTTGATGGGGAAGGCCGCTAGGGATCCAAACCGCATGTGTGGACGGAACCACCCAAACCGCAGTGTCACTTCGCACACGTAGCACCCCTTTTGCTGCCCAAAGCAACTGAGAACGTGGATGAGAGTGCGGCTCAATGCCAGTTTCAGCCTGCATATCTCGTGCGTGAGTAAGCACAGGTTTGCTCGGATCGAGGATAAATGGAGCATCACTAGGGGTAAATAATGTCGTTTTGGAGATAGGCTTTGGCATATCACTACCTTAATGCGCCATTCAAGGTGGAGTATAGTAGGAGGCATATGTTCATTAAGCAACCAATTCATAAGGAGATCACTATGCAAGGTGATTTCAGCTTTAAAAAACTCGCATTGTATTTTGGGTTATCTGCCGTATTGTTGCTGGGTATTTTTCCGTTGAGTACTTATCCTGCACACTTTTCTTACAGCGCTGCTGTGGTATTGCTTACCCTGATCTTGTGGATCACCGGATTTGTACCGCCATTTATGGCTGGCCTAATTTTTTTCGTATTCAGTACGATTTTTCATTTGCTCGATCCGCAGCTACTTTTTTCTGGATTCGGCTCAACAGCCGTATGGCTGATCATCTCTGGTTTTGTGATTGGCAGTGCGATTTCCGTTTCAGGGTTGAGCCAACGTCTCGCTTCGTCTATAGCACCGGTTCTGACGACCAGCTACCCAAAATTAATTGCGGGTTTAGTTGCCAGCGCGGCTTTGCTTGGGCTCGTGATGCCTTCATCCGTGGGCAGAGCGGTTATTTTAGTGCCAATTGGTATGGCGTTAGCCGATCAGGTAGGACTTAATCGAGGCAGTAACGGCCGAATTGGCGTTGCAACCGCGTTAGCCTTGTCCTGTAACATGCCAAGTTTTGCGGTATTGCCTTCTAACATACCTAATATGATTCTGACTGGGGCCAGTGAGCAGTTATTTAGCATCCGCTTTGGTTACACAGAATATCTGCTGTTGCATTTCCCGATTTTAGGTTTCATCAAATCCATTTTGATCGTGCTGCTAGTGTTGTGGATGTTTCCTGATCGTCTGAATAGTCAACCTCCTCTAGTAAAGGAAAAACGTGTTGATGATGTAGCGAAACAGCGAAAAGTAGCATTATTGCTTGGGATCACACTGCTATTTTGGGTGACGGATAGCCTACATGGTATCAACGCAGCTTGGATCGGTTTAGCAACGGCCATTATTTTACTCTTACCGAAATGGGGTGTTTTAGATGCGAAAAGTTTTAACAGTTCGGTAGATTTTGCCACTGTGATTTTTGTCGCTGCTGCACTTGGCTTGGGGACATTGGTCAATAATTCTGGGTTAGGGTCGGAGCTAGGTAAAGGGTTGAGTCAGTTTTTGCCAAATGATGCGAATTCTCCATTTCAAAGTTTTATGGCCTTGTCATGGATTGCGACCTTAACGGGCCTTGTGGCAACTGTGCCTGGTGTTCCTACCGTATTAACGCCAATGGCTGCGGATTTTGCGCAAGCCACCGGTTTTTCACTGTCCGCGGTGTTGATGACCCAAGTGATTGGCTTCTCAACGGTCATCTTTCCTTATCAGGTTGCTCCTTTGTTGGTGGCTATGCAACTTTCTCAAGAACCTTTAGCTAAGCTATTGAAGATTACCTTGCCATTGGCAGCGATCACATTATTAGTATTGATGCCACTCGATTATCTCTGGTGGCAATGGCTAGGTTGGATTGGTGCGTAGAGCCTCGCTCTTTCATAGAATTCGCCCCTCCAATGAGGGGCGAATTGTTTTATGGCTGGGTTTTATGGCTAAGGTTTAATGGGCAATCCCGCCTTGTGTGAGCTTTTTCGGGTCAAGCAGCGATTCAAGCGTGGCGCGATCGAGATCCGTCTCTTCATTTTTTACCCTTAGCACGTAATGTTTTGTCATCATTTCTCCGCTTTTAGATACACCTTTTCCCTCGGTTTGCTTTCTGAAAATTGATACAAATCAAATTTGGCAGTGCGGAGAAATGACTCTGCGCTGACTAAACCATTCCAGTATCCATGACGTAACAGTCAATAACGATGGAAAGTGTTGAAGACACCATCACTGGTTTGTTTCATTGTTTGAGGAAAAGAGATGTTAGATACCCTCATGTTGTCGCGGATCCAGTTCGCCGCCAATATCAGTTTTCACATATTGTTCCCCACTATCACCATTGCCCTTGGCTGGATGCTGGTGTTTTTCAAATGGCGTTATATTCGAACGCAGACCGAGCAGTGGCTCGATCTCTACTATTTCTGGGTAAAAGTGTTTGCGCTGACTTTTGCTCTTGGGGTGGTGTCGGGCATTACCATGAGTTTTCAATTTGGCACTAACTGGCCGGGCTTTATGGAACGGGTGGGCAATGTGGCTGGTCCCTTACTTGGCTATGAAGTGATGACCGCCTTCTTTATGGAGGCGACATTTCTTGGCGTGATGCTGTTTGGCCGAGGGCGAGTACCGGAATGGTTGCACACTTTATCGACTGTGCTCGTGGCCGTGGGCACAAGTTTATCCGCGTTTTGGATTCTGGTGCTCAACAGTTGGATGCACACTCCAGCCGGTTATGAAGTGATTGATGGCGTGGTACATGTCACCAGTTGGAAGGAGGTGATTTTTAACCCCTCGATGCCATATCGCTTAGCGCATACTTTGCTGGCATCGGCATTGACGGCAAGTTTTTTGATTGCCGGGATCAGTGCTTATCAAGTGTTGCGTAACGCCAAACATCAAGCCGCCAAAATGGGTTTAAAAGTGGCTGTGAGTGTGGCTGCGTTAGCGATTCCCGTGCAGATCTTGGTGGGGGATTTACACGGCCTCAACACCTTAGAACATCAACCCGCGAAAATCGCGGCGATGGAGGGGGTATGGCAGACCGAGCGCGGCGCACCGCTACTGCTGTTTGCTCTGCCAAATGAACAGACTCGCAGCAATGATTTTGCTCTTGGTATTCCACATCTGGCCAGCTTGATTTTAACCCACGATATGAACGGGGAAATTGTTGGACTTGATGCCTTCGCGCCAGATCATCCCCCCGTTGCACCACTGTTCTTTGGGTTTCGGGTCATGGTGGGAGTAGGGGTATTGATGCTGCTGGTCAGTTGGTTTGGCGCTTGGCGTTTATGGCGTAATAAACCGCTGCCCAAACCCTATATGTACGCCTTAATCGGCATGACCTTTTCGGGTTGGGTGGCCACGATAGCGGGCTGGTATGTCACGGAAATTGGTCGCCAACCTTGGTTGGTGAGTGGCGTATTGCGTACCGCTGAAGCCGTGACCACTGTGGCCAGTCGCTCGGTTGGGATCTCGCTGACCCTTTATCTCATTACTTATGTTGTGTTGTTGGTCGCTTATGTTCACACCCTGTTTTACCTTGCGCGTAAAACCGGACAAGCACCGCAGGTTTCACCAAGCTCTACAAAGGCCGCGCTATGATGCAGTATTTGCCAGAAATTTATTTGTTGTTGTTGGGTTTCACCGTATTTATGTACGCGGTGTTGGACGGTTATGACTTGGGCGTGGGCATTTTACTGCCGCGTAATGATGTGGCGCAGCGCGATCGAATGATTGCCTCGATTGGCCCATTTTGGGATGCCAATGAAACTTGGTTAGTGTTGGCGGTCGGTATCTTGCTGATTGCCTTTCCTACGGCACATAGCTTGATATTTACTGAGCTTTATCTGCCGACTGCGTTGATGCTGATTGCGCTTATCATGCGTGGAGTCGCGTTTGATTTTCGGGCAAAAGCCAAAGCCGACCACAAAGATTATTGGGATCTGTGCTTTAAAATCGGCTCTCTGCTGGCCGCGCTTACTCAAGGCTATATGATTGGCCGTTATGTCGTCGGGTTTGAATCTGCGCCCGAAGCTTATGCTTTTGCGGCGCTGAGTGCGCTCTGTGTGGCCGCCGCCTATGTGTATATTGGTGGTGCTTGGTTGGTGCTCAAAACCGAAGGAGAGCTGCAAGTGCGTGCCGCCCGCTGGTCGCGTAAAGCGGGATGGCTGGCCGCGTTAGGGGTGCTGTCGGTGAGTTTGGTCAATCCATGGGTGAATTCTGCAGTCGCAGAACGTTGGTTTAGTTTTCCTGAGGTGATCCTGCTTGCGCCGATCCCTATTATCGTTTTTGCCACGATTTTAGTGGTGGATCGCTATCTCAAACGCGTACCGACGGTGAATGATGCGGGTGTGCAATGGCCTTTCTTTGGTGTGGTGCTGATTTTTGGATTGAGTTTTCTCGGGCTCGCGTACAGCTTCTTTCCTGAGATCGTCCCCGGACTCATGACTGCGCAGCAGGCGGCGTCTTCCCCTGATACCTTGATGGTGGTGGGGATTGGTGTGGTGATCGTCATGCCGACCATCTTGCTGTACACCTTTTTTGTGTATCGGATTTTCAAAGGCAAAGCGACCGATCTGAGTTATCTGTGACCCCCTTTATGATTTTTGAACCCAAACAAACGGCGCTTGATGCGCCGTTTGTTTTATGACCTCAATATTGAGTGATTAAGTGGTGGGCTCATCGCTGACGACTTGCCCATCTCTAATGGTCACAATTCGCTTAGTGCGTTTGGCCAGCTCGTTATCATGAGTGACGACGATAATGGTACGACCTTCGCGGTGCAATTCATTGAACAGTGCTTCAATTTCGGCTCCGGATTTTGAATCCAGCGCACCAGTTGGCTCGTCGGCTAGCAGAATTTGCGGCTGATTGATCAGCGCTCGCGCAATCGCAACGCGCTGCTTTTGCCCGCCTGACAACTGATTGGGTTTGTGATCTAAGCGATCCGCAAGGCCAACTCGGGTCAAGAGTTCCGTGGCGCGTCGGCGACGTTCTTTAGCTTTCACTCCCGCATACACCAAAGGTAGGGCGACGTTATCCAGCGCGCTGGCGTATTCCAATAGGTTGAAGCTTTGGAACACAAAACCAATTTTTTGATTGCGGATCGCAGCTAGTTGCTGGGTGCTTAAGCTATCGACGGGATGTCCGTCCAGTTGATAGTGTCCCGCGGTGGGTTTATCCAAGCAGCCCAGTACGTTCATCAGGGTTGATTTGCCCGAACCCGATGGGCCGAGAATTGCCAAGAATTCACCGTGGCGAATGGTTAAGTCAACGCCATCAAGCGCTTTAACCACGTTTTGCCCACTGGTGTAATGTTTACAAATTTGCTGTAGCTCCACCAAGGGAGCGGAAGATAACGACTTCATTATTCACTCTGTAATGCTTGTAACGGTGTCACTTTCGCCGCATGGTTAGCAGGCAACCATGCGGCAACAATGCCCATGACGGTAAGGGTGACAATCACTATCGCAATGACGCTGAGCGACAGTTCCGGAATTGGTTGGCCTAAGTGGTCATAAATTGGGTTACCCTGTAAAGGGATGGCGGCGAGTAGACGAGTCATCGCCAATGTGACACCTAAGCCTGCGATTCCTCCCATGCCCATCGTGATCAGTGATTGAGCCAAATAGTGGCAGCGAATGGTATTGGGCGTTGCCCCCACCGCCATGCGTACACCAATATCGCGGGTTGCTCGTTTCACGGTAGCAAACATCACATTGGTAATGCCTAAACTCGCTACGGCCAAAGTAATAAACCCAATAATGCCGAGGAAGCTTTGCAAGCGCAGTAGAAACTGCTGCATGCTTTTTTGATTCAAGAAACGGTCTTGTACCGTGATAATTTGTTCATCTTGTAAACTCGCACCATATTTGCGTTTTAACACTTGCTGTACCGTGGCTGCCAACGCTTGACGGTCACTGCCCACCGTCGGTTCAAGGTTAATTCCGCTGATCGCTTGGTTGGGGTGAAAACGCTGCCAAGTGCTGAAAGGCGTAAAGCCGCTGTAATCAATGGGTGAGCCTTGCTCAATATTGCCGCTGTTTTTTGCCAACACGCCAATTACGGTAAATTGATGCACACCAATTTTAACGATTTGCCCAATTGGATCTTGTTCTAATTCTCCACCACGAAACCAATCGCCCTCTTGTTGGTTAAACAGCTGTACCGCGAGCTGATAACCGAGTACGACGACTTTTCTTTGTTGAGATTCATCCAATGGATTAAACCAACGCCCGCCGGGTAACAAGCGCAGTTTATTCATCGCCTGATACTCACTTTTGACCGAGTAAGGCATCATCCATGAACGCTTATCTGCAAACGTGATCAGCTCTTGCCACTCGGCCGAAGGAAGCGCGCGTTTGACCATAGGCAGAGCGGCCAAGACTTGACTATCTTGCTCGGTGAGAGAAATCGCTTGTCCCTCATGAAAACGCCCATAAGTTTGAGTCGCTAAGCCGCCACTGACATAAATAAGATTGCCATTGCCATTTTGAATGGTGCGCACAATTCCATTGCGAAGCCCTTCACCGACGGCCAGTAAACCCGCAATACACAGGGTTGACCAAGCCACCGCTAAAATGGTGAGGCCCAAGCGCAATTTTTCTGCCGCCATTTCTTGCATAATTTGTCTTATCGGTAACATATGGCTTAGCTCCGACTACTGAGAGCGACCACTGGCTCTAGTTGCGCGGCTCGTTGTGCTGGGAAATAGGCTGCCGCAAGTGCTAAAACACCGGTTACAGTGAGTGATAACGCTAAGGTTGTCACCGTGATTGTTGGTTCACCAAGCCATGTTGGTAATCCAATGTATTTCAGTAAGGCCACTCCGAGATAGGCAAACAATAAACCCAGACCGGTACCAAAAATAACCAGTAACAATCCTTCGAGCAGAAATTGCCGTTGGATTTTTTGTGGTGTTGCCCCAATCGCGAGTCGCACACCGATCTCTCTGGTGCGTTCGGTCACTGCCAGAAACATCATATTGGCGACCCCTAAGATGCCGACAGCCATCGTCATCATGCCACTGGCGGCTAGAAAGGCTTGGATACCACGTAAAATCGCGGTAATCACCTCGACTCCGCTACCAAAGTCAGGAAGGAAGACGGCTTCTTGGTCAGTTGGGGAGAAATGTAACCGTTTAGCAAAGATCATTCTGAGCTGCTCACGTAAAGCCCAGCCGGACACGCCTTCGCTTGGTAGCACCAACATCATGTTGGGTTGCTGATCCCAAATATCTTTAAACGTTGCAGAAGGAATGAATACCTTGTTGCTGTCACCAAATGAAAAACGGCTGCTTTCATCATCCATAATGCCGATCACTCGGAATGTAATGCCGCGAATCTTCACCCAGTCCCCGATCTTCATTTGACTATTGGCCGCAATTTGGTCACCCAGAATCGCGACTCGGCGGTGATTGTGATTGTCGTAGGGGCTGAAATCTCGTGACCCGACAGTCAGTTTTAAACCGGCCAGTTCAAAATATCCGCTATCGACACCGCTGACCATACTGCCCATTGGTGTCCCTCGCAGCTGGGTGATCTTGGTCTCTCGCTGGTCATATACAATCGAATAACGTTGAACTTCTGGGCGCTGTGCCATTTCTCGCATCAGGGGTTCGGTCAGTTGAATGGTTCTGCGTGCAGGCATCCCTTGCCACACCTCACTGGTTTGCCCTGAAGCCACCATTTGTGTTTCTTGCAACAGAAAACGAAACGATTCAGTTTGAGCACGATAAAAACCTTCACCCAGTGCCATCAACAGGATGACAGAAACCACGCCCCAACTGATGGCAGTGATCGCCAAAAGACTTTTAAGGCGATGGGCGAGCAGGGTTTGCCATGATTGCTGTAACAAAATGCGCATTAGCGAAACGCTCCTGAAAGCTGCGCGATGGCATTATCGTTCAACTGACCTGTTAATTTGAGTAGCTCAATACGTTGACGCCAGTAGGCATACCAGCGACTGGCCAGATTATGCTTGGCACGAAACAGGCTATTATGCGCATCAATTAAATCAGAAGCCTCGGCTAAACCGGCATCAAACAGTTTCTGTTTGCTGCGTAACACTTGTTCTCGGTGTGTCACTTGCTGATCGGCCATTGCAATTTGTTGCCACTCGATCTCGATTTGTTGCACCTGCTGACGCAGATTTTGATCCAGTTCGATTTCCACTTTGCGTTGTTGCTGTTGTGCCATCAGCCAGTTGAGGTGAGATTTTTCGTTATCGCTGCGTGTTGCCCCATTTAAGTCAAGGGGGATTGAGAGTGTTACGCCGGCATTAAATTCGCCCGTTTGTTGATCGCCATCTTGATAGCCGGCAGAAGCTCGTAACGTAGGGTAGTAGCCGCTTTCGCTCTGCTGCTTGGCAATTTGGCTGATTGCTACTTTTTGCATAGCAATCAGGAGGTCGGGGCTGTGATCTTTGGCGGCGGTTAGCCAATGATCGAGCTCTTGATCAAATGTCCACGTTGGCGTTTGGGTGTGTGTGTTGACTTCACTCACTTGTGGCGCCGAAGCATTAATCAAAATCGCAAGCAGGCTACGCTTGGTTTCCAGTTGCGCTTGAGCATTTAAAATGGTGGATTCTTCATCAAGCTGATTAACGCGCAGCTCTTCCAGCTCGACAGATTTGATTTTTCCCGCGAGATAACGTTGCTCAGCAATGGCCAAGAGCTGTTTACCGTCGGCTTGTTTCTGTTGGGCAAGCGTCAAATTACCTTGGGCTTCGGCCAACTCAAAGTAAGCGGTGAGAAGTTGATGGGCGAGTTGGTTATAGGCTTGGTTGCGTTCAAGCTGGGCTAAAACCCAGCTCGCGTCTGCTTTATCTAACGCGCTCCATTTTCGGCTGTCCCACAAGGTTTGTTCAAGTGTTGCGCCATAGTTGTTGGAACCGTTGTTATTCTCTGACCAGTTTACCCCTGCAGTACCGGACAGCGAGGGCAAGAGTTCACTTTTCGCTAAATGCTGATCTTGCACACTAAGCTGCACGGAGAGTTCAGCAATTCGCGCATCGGGTGATTGTTGTTTGGCTTGCTGCCAGGCTTGTTCGATAGACAATGCCCATACCGCATGTGGAACAAAAAAACTGCCCAATAACCAAGCGGTGAGAAAGCGTTTATTCATGCAGGCCTCCCAGCATGCTGTTATCCACAACACTTTCTTGTTCGGTAACCCCCTCTAAAATTTCAACCTGTACTCCGTCAGACAAACCTAGCTTGACCGGATGAGCGGTGTAGCCTTGTGCTGAGTTATCGGCAATCAACACCATGGGCGAATCCGCTTCAAACTTGAGCGCCCGCTCCGGTAAGGTGAGTACATTATCAGCCTGCTGCAAGGTAATTTGAGCGTTGGCAGAAAAACCAGAACGTAACGTGATGCTCTCGGGGATCTGCAGTTGAGCTATTTCAACCTCAAAACCGTTATCAAAACTTTTGTTCTCTTTGTTTTCTGGATTATTTAAGCGTTCAGATTGGATGGCGACTTTACGGACCTGACCTTGAATCGATTGTTCAGGATAAGGCGCAACCTTGATGGTGGCGGGCATGCCAACATTGAGCTGAGCGGCATCATGCTCACTGACGCTACCTTTGAACACGATATTTTTCATATCCGCTAGTTGCATCATTTCCGTTGCGGCTTGGCTTGATTCAGTGGAGATGATGGGCTCTCCGACTTCGACTTTGATATTTAAAATCGTGCCACTGATGGGGGCGTAAAGGGTAGAGGAAAGTTTTGCTTGCCCAATCGATGCTTCACCGCTGCGAATTAATTCCAAATTCTGGCGTTTTTGCTGCACTTCGGCTTTCTTAGCTTTGACATCGGCTTTCGCACGAACGTAATCATCATAGTTGGCAGGAATAATCTGCTGTTTGACTAAACGCTCAAGGTTGTCTAAGCGTTGTAAATCTGATTCTAAATTGGCCTCACTTTGCATGAGTTCGGTAGAGGCATCGGTTAACGCTTGTGGCGTTGGGTTGGGGCGTACTTTGATCAGCGGTTGTCCTTGTTCAACGTGCTGACCTTCGTGCACGTAAATTTCTCCGACAATGCCGTTAATTTGTGATTTTATCGCGACCGCATGCGAAGGCACGATCTGACCTACGGCGACAGCTTGCTTTTCGATTGTGCCACGGCTGACACTGAGCGTTGGCAACGGTGATGACGTTTCAGGAGAATAAGCCAAAGTGTAATACCCCCCAGCAAGCCCAACACCAATCAAGGTTGCCAGAAGTGTCCAACGTTTTGTCATAAGAAAACTCATTTATTTTATCAATTAATTACAGACTGAAATCAGACTTGGAATGATATGGAAAGTTCAAAAAAACGTTGTTTTTTACTTAACACCTTCATTCTTCCATCATCAAATTCGCAGATACGCTTTAGCAAAAATCGAACAAAGCGCTCGCGAAATTTAGAGTATTTACACTTATTTATCATGATTATGTTGTGATTGATGATTAATTCACCGTGATAATTAACTTAATATTCATGCCAATATTTATTTTACCTTTCAAAATATTTTCATAATCGTGATTTTCTTCATTATCTATGAATGTTATCGCTATGGAACGTTCCCACTTGAGATCTTCATCACTTAAAACATAAAAAAAGTGAATGTATTATGCGCATCGCTTGTGGTGAGTCTTATGGATGAGTGCAGTGGTCACCATAACGTGTTTGTTTGAGCATCATAAAAGATTGTTCAAAAAATCAATGGAATACCTATAAAAATCAATGACAAAATGTCAACGGAGACAATAATGAAAAATACCTACAAATTAGCGCTTGCTTCTCTTTTGGTTTCTGCAGCACTTAATGCACAAGCTGGCATCACGACAGAAAATGAACTGGGTAAGTTCAGTGTGAGTGGTGATGTTGAGTTTGATATCGACTTCACCGACAAAAACAAGACTGACAAGCAAGAGTTTAAACAGGGTGGACGTGTATTAGTGCAGTTTGCTGCTGAACATAACGTATCGGGGGATCGTTATATTGGTATGCAAGCTCAACCTCTACTGAAAACGAATGGCGATGTAGACCTAGATGATGCTTGGTTCGCGATGGGTAAAAAAGCAGATTGGCAACTCAAGGTTGGGCGCTTTGAAGCGTTTGACCTGTTTCCAGTCGGCCAAGATACTATGTTAGCTTATGCGGGTACTGAACCTTACCGTGCCAATGCAGCGCGTGGCCGCGGCGATAATGGCCAACTGGCTTTCTCTAAACAGCTTGGTAATGTTTACCTCGAAGCGTCTTCACTATTTAAAAATGAGTCAGCGGCAGATCAAAACGCAGTATTCTTGCGCCCAGTTATTGCTTTCCAAGCCACTGAATCCTTCCGTATCGCGGGTGGTGTAGAAGCTAACGTAACTGCAGACAAAAAAGATGCGGCTAATGACTTTATCGGCTACGGCGTAACTGCCAACTATTCTGCCGATGCGTTAAGCCTAAACCTCAACTACGCATTCCGTGATTTTGATACTGCTGAGACGAAAGAAGACAGCACGATTGGCGCTAACTTGCTGTTCAACGGTTTTGGTTTGGGGCACATCTATTCACAAAACGAGCTAGGTAGTGCGAAAGAAAAGCAAAACACAACCTATGCTTCTTATGAGATTGCTAATGTATGGGATGTGGATGCGCTTAATCTTTACCTAGGTACTTACTACTCAAAAGTGAGCGATACAGAAGACAAAGATCTTGGTCTCCGTCTACGTATTAAGTACTTCTTTTAATTAGCTTTATCCATGCCTTTTATTTGGCCCGCATATTTTTGCGGGCTTTTTTTGTATTAAAAAAAGGCTGCCACTCGGCAGCCTTGAAAGGGGGGAAAGATGGATTAGATCAGATCAAATCGATCGGCGTTCATTACTTTCGTCCATGCGGCAACAAAGTCTTTCACGAATTTTTCCTTGTTGTCGTCCTGTGCGTACACTTCGGCATAAGCACGTAGGATGGAGTTAGAACCAAACACCAGATCAACACGAGTGGCTGTCCACTTCACTTTGCCGCTCTTACGTTCAACAATCTCGTAAGAGTTGCGACCCGTAGGTTTCCAGGTGTAGTTCATGTCGGTCAGGTTAACGAAGAAATCGTTGGTCAACGCACCTACGCGGTCAGTAAACACACCGTGTTGGCTGCCACCGTAGTTAGTGCCGATCACACGCAGTCCGCCAATTAACACCGTCATTTCTGGAGCGGTGAGGCGCAGCAGTTGCGCTTTGTCGAGCAACATTTCTTCCGGTGTAACCACATAATGCTTTTTCTGCCAGTTACGGAAACCGTCGGCGAGAGGTTCAAGCACGTCAAACGACTCAATATCGGTTTGTTCCTGTGTGGCATCGCCACGTCCCGGTGCAAAAGGCACGGTCACATTCACGCCCGCCGCTTTGGCCGCTTGTTCAACACCTACGTTACCTGCCAGAACAATCGTATCAGCAATGCTGATGCCGAATTCAGCAGCAATTTTCTCTAATACCGCCAGCACTTTGCCAAGGCGCATAGGTTCGTTGCCTTCCCAATCTTTTTGTGGAGCGAGGCGAATACGCGCCCCGTTGGCGCCACCACGTTTATCAGAACCACGGTAAGTGCGAGCACTATCCCAAGCGGTGCTGACCATTTCACTGATGCTTAGGCCGCTCGCCGCAATTTTTGCTTTGACCGCATTCACATCATAATCTTTACGACCTGCTGGAACAGGGTCTTGCCAGATCAGCTCTTCTGCCGGAACATCTGGGCCAAAGTAGCGCGCTTTCGGTCCCATATCGCGGTGAGTCAGCTTAAACCAAGCTCGCGCAAACACTTCTGAGAAGTAAGCGGGATCTTTGTAGAAGCGCTCTGAAATCTTGCGATATTCAGGATCCACTTTCAGAGCCATATCGGCATCGGTCATCATTGGGTTGTAGCGAATACTTGGGTCTTCCACATCAACCGGTTTGTCTTCCTCTTTGATGTTGACAGGTTCCCATTGCCATGCGCCCGCAGGGCTCTTAGTGAGCTGCCATTCATAAGTGAACAGTAGGTAGAAGAAACCGTTATCCCATTTGGTCGGGTGAGTGGTCCACGCACCTTCAATACCACTGGTGACGGTGTTTCGACCAACACCACGGCTGGTATGATTATTCCAACCCAAGCCTTGTTCGTGCAGTTCAGCGCCTTCAGGATCAGGGCCAAGGTTGGCAGCGTTACCATTACCGTGCGCTTTACCCACCGTATGACCGCCCGCTGTTAGTGCTACTGTCTCTTCATCATTCATCGCCATGCGAGCGAAGGTGACACGCATGTCGTGCGCGGTTTTGAGTGGATCTGGGTTTCCATCCACACCTTCTGGGTTGACGTAAATTAGCCCCATCATTACAGCTGCGAGTGGATTTTCAAGATCGCGCTGGCCGGAGTAGCGGCTATTTTCACCGCCAGATTTGGCAAGCCACTCTTTTTCAGAACCCCAGTAAGTGTCTTTTTCTGGATGCCAGATGTCTTCGCGGCCAAAGGCAAAACCAAAGGTTTTGAGGCCCATCGATTCATAAGCCATGTTCCCCGCGAGGATGATCAAATCCGCCCAGCTGATTTTGTTACCGTACTTTTGTTTGATAGGCCACAGCAAACGGCGTGCTTTATCTAAGTTGGCGTTATCGGGCCATGAGTTCAGTGGGGCAAAACGTTGGTTACCGGTACCGCCGCCGCCACGACCATCGGCAATACGGTAGGTACCCGCAGAGTGCCATGCCATACGAATCATCAAACCGCCGTAATGTCCCCAGTCGGCTGGCCACCACTCTTGGCTGTTGGTCATTAACGCTTTCAGATCGCGCTTTAGCGCTTCAACATCAAGCTTTTTCAGCTCTTCGCGATAATTAAAATCAGCACCAAGTGGATTGGTTTTGCTGTCATGCTGATGAAGGATGTCGAGGTTTAGCGCTTTCGGCCACCAATCCATATTAGAGATGCCTGCCGAAGTTGCACCACCGTGCATCACAGGACATTGGCCACTAGAACCTGTTTTATGGTTATCCATTATATTGCTCCTTGCCTAATTGTATGATCACTCGAAAAGTGAAATCAGCTTGTATTCGAATGAGTTGAGATACTGTGTTGACGTTTAGAGTCTAGTCAGAGAATTCTGTCGAGACCAATTAGAATTGCCGATACTTGTGATAGGTAACATTGACCATGGTCATATTGCGGATATTTCATATTGTAACCGGTTTCAGAAACCGGTTACATTGTAAAAATGTTTAAGTTATAGTGTCAGAAGTTTGAACTGGCTAAAAATGAATTGCCAATTTTGTGAGAGAGGTCATCAATGAGTAAGTCTATTTTTCCTAACGATTTTTTGTGGGGTGGTGCAGTAGCGGCGCATCAAGTGGAAGGCGGTTGGGATCAAGGTGGTAAAGGCGTGAGCATTGTTGATGTGTTGACTCGCGGTGCGCATGAAGTACCACGCCGTATTACCGATGGGGTTATGGAAGGCGAATTTTACCCAAACCATCAAGCGGTCGATTTCTATCACCACTACAAAGAAGATATCGCGCTGTTTGCTGAAATGGGCTTCAAATGTTTTCGTACTTCAATCGCTTGGACACGGATTTTCCCGAATGGCGATGAAGCGCAGCCCAATGAGGCAGGCTTACAGTTTTATGATGATTTGTTTGATGAGCTTTTAAAGCACAATATTGAACCCGTCATTACGTTGTCACATTTTGAAATGCCGTTGCATCTGGTAAAGCAGTATGGCAGTTGGCTCAAGCGCGACTTGATTGATCACTTCACCAAATTTGCGCAAGTGGTGATGACCCGTTACCAGCATAAGGTGAAATATTGGATCACCTTTAATGAAATCAATAACCAACGCAACTGGAAGCTGCCGATCTTTGGTTATTGCAACTCAGGTATGCTTTACGCTGAGCAAGACCACCCAGAACAAGCCATGTACCAAGTGCTACATCACCAATTTATTGCCAGCGCATTAGTGGTGAAACTGGGGCACGAAATCAATCCGGATTTTAAAATTGGCAGCATGATCCATATGATGCCGCTGTATCCTGCCACCTCACGTCCGGAAGATGTGTTGTTGGCACAAGAGTTGATGCGTGAGAAATATCTGTTCAGTGATGTACAGGTTCGTGGCTATTACCCCAGTTATCTGCGTAAAGAGTGGCAACGCAAGGGTATTGAAGTCGTGATGCAAGATGGTGATGAGCAGATCCTACGCCAAGGGTGCGCGGATTATCTCGCCATCAGCTACTACATGACCAACATTGTCTCTGCAGCGCCAGAACAAGAGGGCGAAACCACCTCTTTGTTTGAAACCAGCCGCTTAAACCCGTATCTTCCTGCGTCTGATTGGGGATGGCAGATTGATCCACAAGGTTTACGTTATGCGCTTTCTGAGCTGTATGAGCGTTACCAAAAGCCGATTTTTGTGGTAGAAAATGGCCTCGGCGCGCTGGACACCGTGGAAGCGGATGGTTCAATCAACGATGATTACCGAATTCGCTACCTCTCTGAGCATATTGCTGCGGTCAAACAAGCGATCAACTACGATGGTGTTGAAGTGATGGGTTACACTCCTTGGGGTTGTATCGACTGTGTCTCTTTCACCACCGGCGAGTACAAAAAACGCTACGGCTTTATCTATGTGGATAAACACGATGATGGCAGTGGCACCATGGCGCGTTCTAAGAAAAAAAGTTTTTACTGGTATCAACAAGTGATCGCCAGTAACGGTGAAAAGCTTTAAATCGTGTCGGCGGCCTTTGGGTCGCCGCTTAATTTTTGCGGATTCAGTTTGAAGGATTGTTGATGGCAACCATAAATGATGTGTGCAAATTGGCAGGTGTCTCCAAAGCCACAGTATCTCGGGTACTGAATGAAACGGGCCAAGTCAAAGCACAAACGCGTGAAGTCGTACTTGCCGCCATGCAGCAGCTCGGTTATCAGCCCAACAGTTTGGCGCAGGCGCTCGCCACCAATACCACAAACTCAATTGGCTTGGTGCTGCCGCATTTTGAGAGCAGCTATTTTGGTTCCATCTTGTTTGAAGCCGAACAAGGCGCGCAGCAAGCTGGAAAAAAACTGTTGGTTGTGAACAGCAAAAACAGTGAGCAAGGTGAGAAAGAAGCCGTTGCTACATTGGCGGCGCAGCGTTGTGATGCCATTTTGCTGTACAGTCGTCATTTGAGTGAAGTGCAATTGCTTGAATTACAACAGCAATATTCGCCACCGTTGGTGATCCTCAATCGCCGTTTACATCATCCGCAATTACACAGTTTTGGCCTCGACCAAACGCAAATTGCTCAGTTAGCGATGCAGCATTTATTGAATTTAGGGCATCGTGACATCGCGTGTATTACCTCACCACTGGTGAGCGAGACAGGCAAAATTCGCTATCAGGTCTATCAACAGGCTTTACATGAGCAAGGTATTGAACCCGATCTCGCGTGGACCGTGGAGGGGGATAACACACTGCTTGGCGGTTATCAGGCAATGCAACAACTGCTGCAACAACGCATTTCCATGACGGCGGTTTTTGCCTGTAACGATGATATGGCGCTCGGCGCAATGCGTGCCATGCATGAACATGGCATTCATGTACCCAAGCAAGTTTCCTTAATCGGGATTGATAATGAACCCGCGGCCGCTTTTGCTATCCCGAGTTTATCTAGCGTGAGTCTGCCGATCGGCGAGTTAACTCAGCAAGCAATCAGTTTGGCCATTGAGATTGCCAATAAAAAACCACAAGATGCACAGCATCGCCTTTATCAGGGATGTTTAATCGCCCGCGAATCAACGTTATCGCTCAATCTATAAATAAAACCGCAGGGGATAATGAAAACTGCGGGAGCAGAGGGCGATTTTGTTTTTCATCTTGGTTATCCTGCACCTCGATATGGAAGGGGTAAGAGGCGGAATGCTCTTACCGAATAACAGAAAAAGAGAACACCATGACGATACATCGTATTAACCCAGGCACTCGTTGGTCTGACATCACCGTGTTTAATGGCATTGCCCATTTTGTTGAAGTCGCCGATAGTGACACGTCAGCTGACATGCAAGGCCAAGTTGAGCAAGTTCTAGCGCAAGCTGAGCGCCAATTGGTAAAAATTGGCAGCGATCGTTCGCGTATTTTATCGGTGACGATTTATGTCACCAACTTTGCCGATCTCCCAGTGCTTAACCAAATTTGGGATGCGTGGTTCCCTGAAGGTTGCGCACCAAGCCGCGCTTGCGTGAAAGCGGAACTGGCTGACCCAGATTACCGTGTGGAAATGGCTTTTGTCGCCGCCGCAGGCGAGCAGTACCAATAAGGAATTTTTGATGTTTATTGGCAATATGGCGCAGCGCCAGTTTTGCGCTGCACTGTCACCTAAATTGCAACATCTAATTGATGAAGTATTACAGCGTGTAGCAACATCGCTACCGACGGGTAAGCACGAATTGCAAGGTGATTCTGCGTTTTTCCTGGTGATGGATGATCACACTCAACCATTAGCTTTGCGCCGTAGCGAGTGTCATGCGCGTTATTTGGATGTGCAAATTTTACTGCAAGGGCGTGAGCGTTTTGGTTATAGCCTAGCGCCGTTTAAGGGATTGGATGAAGACTTGCTGGCCACGCGCGATTTGGCGTTCAGTGCGCAGTTAGCCGAAGAACGGTTTGTCGATCTGGTGGCGGGGGATTTCATTGTGTTTTACCCCGGTCAACCGCATCGTCCACTGATTGCCGTAGAAGGCGAAGGTGAGCCGGTACGTAAAGTGGTGATCAAGGTCGATAAAGCACTATTTGAATAGATAGTGTTGAGACAAAAGGCATTGATAAAAAACGCCCATTTAAAATGGGCGTTTTGCTTTTTAATCACTTTACAACCAGTGGTGTGGTCAATATCACTTGATAAAACGTTCTGGGAAATCGGAGAAAATCGCATCGACTTTGTCGAGATAACGGAATTTATCCACTTGATTGAGGGTGTAACACCAAATCTGATAACCCCCATTTTTTAAATCACGGATGTGTTTTTCCGTGATCCAGCGGTAGTTGAGGTTGCAGCTAAACGCATTCACTTCTTTGAGCACTTGGCGATCACGTTGAGTTAAACGTTCACTCAAAATCCCCAATTTGTAGCCTGGGCAGTGTTGGTGCAGTTGCAAAATAATGTCGTGGCTAAAGCTCGACAGTAAGATTTTGTCGGCCACCAGTGGGCTTTGATCTAGCTGTTCTTTTAAGTTCTGTACGACACTGGCTACATCGTGCTTGTCGACTTTAACTTCGATATTCAGCCCTAAATCGTGCTCTGCCGCAAGCTCAAGCAACTCTTCCAGTGTCATGATCGGTTCACCCGCGAAGCGGGGATCAAACCAAGCACCGAAATCAAGCTGTTTCAGTTCGGCGAGTGTGTACTCATCAATGCGACCTTTGCCATTACTGCAACGGTCAATCGTATGGTCGTGACACACAACCAACACATTGTCTTTGGTCGGTTGTACGTCTACTTCAACCCAAGATAAACCAAGGTTGATAGCCGCTTGTACACTGACACGGGTATTTTCTGGATACGTTCCAGCCACCCCACGGTGGCCGACGATGATTGAAGGCATCATGCTTCCTTAGTGAGAACCACACTCAAATCACGATTCAATAAGTTCGACGTGGTGCAAAAGAGACAACTGCTGAAAAGTAGACGTGTGCTGATCGACAAAGAGCCTATGCATTTCAGACAGTTCACCACTGACCACGGGAGCATAACGCTCTAATTTACTTTTGTCTGCAACTAACCAACACTGTTCGCTATGTTCTATGATCGCGCGGGTTAAATTGGCTTCTTCTGGCGTAAAATCAAGCAATTGACCACGAGAATTGAGCCCGCCCACACCAAAAATCCCGACCTTGATGTTAAAGCTGCGGTAAAAGCGGGTTGTGGCTTCGCCGACGGTATCTTCATCGGAATGGCGAACTAGCCCGCCGGCGAGGTGCAAATTGATATTGGGGTTGCGGCTTAAGGTTAGTGCGGCATTGAGGTTGTTGGTCACCACCGTCAAACCGGGATGATCGAGCAGTGCTTGCGCCACCTGTTTCGGGGTCGTACCGATACCCAGAAAGATACTGCATCCTTCTGGTAATTCTTGCGCCACTCTCTGCGCAATGCGCTGCTTGGCGGTAAGGTTAATCAGATCGCGATTACTGAACGATAAATTGTCATTTGGACTGGGCAGTGAAATGCCGCCATGCACGCGTCGCACCATGCCCTTATCGCTCAGATCATTCATGTCTTTGCGAATGGTTTGTACCGACACCTCAAAGCGCTCGGAAAGTAGGGCGCTAGAAAGCACCCCGTGGGTCTGTTGCAAATATTCCAAGATTTGCTTTTGGCGGGTGGATAATAAAGTCACAGGTTTCCTTACGGTTGACGAATGTTATTGCTGACGAGTGCTAGCGACTTTGCCGCTCTGTGTACAAGAACGGTGTGACTGGACAAAGCGTTTACCTTGTTGATCAAAAAGATGCAGATGCTCAAGGGCAACCCAGATCGGCAGAGTTTGATGTGTATCGAGCGGAATCTCGGCAGTGACCGCGATGAAATCTTGCTCGCTTTCTAAACCGATAATTTTGCCATGCACCAGCTGGTTCGGGCCAAGTGGCTCAACCACTTGAATATCCATTTTTAACTCAATCGCGTTGGATAATGGCTGCAATGATGCGTGTTCAGGGCGAATGCCTAACGTGATGTTTTGGGAACTTATGGCGTCAAACTGTGGCAAGTCACAGTACTTGCCAGCGATGTGTAATCGACCTTGCTTGATGCAAGCAGGGAGGAAATTCATGGCAGGGCTGCCGATAAAGCTCGCGACAAAGGTACTGGCTGGCTGATGGTACACTTCGGCGGGCGTGCCGACTTGCTCAATTTCTCCTTGTTTGACCACCACAATGCGGTCAGCAAGTGTCATCGCTTCCACCTGATCATGGGTTACATACACACTCGTCACACCAAGTTCACGCTGTAGTTTTTTGATTTCTAAGCGCATGTGCGCGCGCAGCGCCGCATCCAAATTCGAGAGAGGTTCATCAAACAAAAACAGTTGCGGATCGCGCACAATCGCTCGTCCCATTGCCACGCGCTGGCGTTGTCCGCCGGAAAGTTTGGCTGGTTTTCGGTCTAAGTATTCTTCAATCTTGAGAGTTTTTGCGACCTTAGCAATTTTCGCTGCGATGGTTTGTTTATCCACACCACGATTTTTAAGGCCGTAGGCGAGGTTATCGTAGACACTCATATGCGGATAGAGCGCATAGTTTTGGAACACCATAGCGATGTCGCGATTGGCCGGTTTTTCGTTATCGACGCGGCGTCCCGCGAGATGAATTTCGCCGGAAGTAATGCTCTCTAAACCCGCGATGGAGCGCAGAATGGAGGATTTCCCGCAGCCCGATGGACCGACCAACACGATAAATTCTCCTTGATGAATCGACAGATCCACGCCTTTCACCGCTTGATGGCCGTTATCGTAGGTTTTGACCAGTTGTTTGATGTCTAACATAACAGGCTCCGCGTGTTTGACGCTGCGTAGCAGATGAATATTGGAGTTCTGATTACTTTTCACTTTCGACTAATCCTTTTACAAACCAACGTTGGAAAATCACCACCACCAAAACGGGGGGCAGCATGGCGAGGATCACCATGGCAAATGCGTAGTCATAACGCGGCAAGCTGGTTTCATTGATGTTATTGAGAATCTGTTTTATGCCCATCACTATGGTGTTGTACTGCTCATCCGTGGTCATCATGATCGGCCACAGGTACTGGTTCCAACCCACCACAAACATGATGATGAAAATTGCGGCCATCATGGTTTTCGAGAGGGGAAACAAGATATCGATAAAAAAGCGCACCGGTCCTGCGTTATCCAGTTGTGCCGCTTCTAAGAGTTCATCCGGTATGGTTTTGAAAAACTGGCGGAAGAAGAAGGTCGCGGTAGCGGAGGCAATCAATGGCAGCACTAAGCCGGTGTAGCTATTGAGCATGCCTAAATTGGACACCACTTCGTACGAGGGAATAATCCGCACTTCGAGCGGCAGCAGTAAGGTAATGAAAATCAACCAGAACCACGCGCTGGCATAAGGCAAGCGGAAATAGACCAAGGCATAGGCCGCCATCATCGAAATCACGATTTTGCCAATCGCAAAACCCAAGCCCATGATCATCGAGTTAACGATCATGGTTTGCGCGGTGACATTACCGGCAAAACCGAGGCTTTTATTCCATGCTTCTTGATAAACTGCGCTGAGGTTATCGCCAAGAGTCCATTGCAAACCTTCCGAGACAATGGTGTTTGGCTGATGGGTTGAGCTTGCGAAAATCAGCCACAGCGGCACTAGCATAAACAGTGCGCCAGCGATAAGGATCAAATGATCGGAGAGTCGATTACTTTTCATCGTAACTCCTTAGTAATGAACACGTTTTTCAACAAAACGGAACTGCAACCAAGTCAGCGCCAGCACCAACACGAGTAACACCACCGATTGCGCCGAGCTGCCGCCAAGGTCTGCACCAACAAAACCATCGCGATACACCTTGTACACCAGTGAGGTGGTACTGCCTCCCGGGCCGCCATTGGTCATGGTATCGATAACCCCGAAGGTGTCAAAAAAGGCGTAAGTGAGGTTAATCACCAACAGGAAAAATCCAGTCGGTGCGAGCAGCGGAAAGGTGATGCTCCAAAAGCGTTTGCTGTCGCTTTGGCAATCGAGCAGTGCCGCTTCGCGAACGGCGTAGGAAATCGACTGCAAACCCGCCAGAAAATAGAGGAAGTTGACCGATACCTGCTTCCAGACTGAGACCAAAATCAGCGCAATCGTGGCATCCACAGGGTCGGTCTGAAAGCTAAATTGCCAGCCGATGTATTGGAAAAAGTCGGACAGGACACCAATGTGCGGATTAAACAGAAAACCGCCAATGATGCCCGCGACGGCCGGCGCGACGGCATACACCCACGTTAGCGTGACGCGATACGAACCTTGGCCATGAATGATGTTGTCGGCTTTTACCGCGAGTAACAGCGCAAGCGCCAGCGAAAGAAAAGAGACAATCACCGAAAACAGCAGAGTAAAGCCCAGTGAGTCAAGATAGTCGGTTGAGCTAAACAGTACCTGATAGTTTTCAAACCAAACAAAAGTCGAGGAGAGCCCCCAAGGATCTTCCAACATAAAAGAGAGATAAATCGCTTGTGCGGCAGGATAAATAAAGAACACTGCGATGATCACGATTTGCGGCGCAAGCAGCAAATAGGGCAGCGGAGTGTGAGCGAAATGTTGTCGACGTTGCACAGATAAACTCAAAATTGACGTAAGAGAAGATAAGCCGCCATCTTTCGAATGGCGGCCATTGAGGCTATTGCACAGTACGTGCGAAGCGATCCAGCAGCTTGGCGCTTTCGTTTTCCACTTTGTTCAAGCTGCTCTCTACTGTTGAGCGGCCTGCAAAAATGTTATCGAATTCTCGGTGCATCACTTCACGCACTTGTGGGTAGTAACCGAGGCGATAGCCTTTGGTCCACTCGCCATCCGGCAGGCTAAGCTGTTTCACGCCCACTTCTGCATCCGGGTTTTCTTGGTAGTAGCCTGATTGTTTGGTGAGCTCGTAGGCCGCATTCGTCACCGGCACGTAACCAGTGGTTTTGTGCCAGTACATTTGCGTTTCAGGCTTGGTCAAATAAGCGAAGAATGCCGCTACGCCTTTGTCTTGCTCTTTGCTGTGGCCTTGTAGAGCAAACAGGGCAGCACCACCAATAAAGGTATGGGTTGGGTTTTTGGTGACCGATTCCCAGTAAGGCAGGTAAGTCGTGCCAAGATTGAATTTCACGCGGTTACGCAGACCGCCGAATGAACCAGAAGAGCCCATCCACATCGCCACTTCACCACGTTCGAATGGAGTTTGGTTGGCATCCCAATCACTGCCGTAATACTTGTAATAACCTTTATCCGACCACTCTTTGAGCTTTTTCACATGCATCAGCATGTCGTCAGAGTTAAACATGATTTTCGTCGAGAGATCTTGATAGCCATTTTGCTTATCAGAAAGCGGTAGGTTGTGGCGAGATTTGAAGTTCTCAAACATGATCCACGGCGTTAAGGATTGGGCAAATCCGGCTTGGCCTTTTTCAGCTAACTTAGCGGCAACTTGCTCTAGCTGTTCATAGGTTTGTGGGGCTTTTGCGTTAACGGATGCCAGCATATCTTTGTTGTAATACAGCACAGGTGTTGAGCTGTTGAATGGCATGCCAACCATTTTGCCTTTGTTGTCCGCATAAAAGTTACGCACACCGGCAATGTAATCTTGTGAAGTAAAAGGGTAGCCAGATTCAATCATCAGATCTTGCACCGGTTTCGCCACACCTTTTCCGCTCATAATGGTGGCTGCACCGGCATCAAACACTTGCAGAATGTTCGGCGCTTGGCCTGCACGAAACGCAGCAATGCCCGCGGTAAGCGTTTCGGTGTACGAACCTTTGTAAACCGGAGTGAGCTTATAATCGCTTTGTGAAGCATTAAACTCATTGGCGAGGTAATTGACGGTTTCACCCAATTGACCACCCATAGCATGCCACCATGTGATTTCTGTTGCCGCTAGGGTCGAAGTTGAAAATACGCCAGAAACCGTTGCGGTTAACAAGCCAGATAACCATACCTTATTCATTGATTCATTCCTTGTAAGTTTCGAACGAGACTGTTGGTGTTTCGTTGGAAGGTATAGTGGCGAGTAAAAGTTACAGTGCGGTGGCTAGTTAATGACAGAAAAATGAAAGATCTATCAAGGAATTATGTCATTAAGCAATCGTATGCGCCGATTTCAAAACTAGGGCGAATGCGTGCGTGTTGATTTTTTGTGCATGATTGGCAATTTATGTACTTGAAAGTACAAACAATCAATAAGCTGGTTGATAATGAGAGCGTTTCTCAATAGAATCCTCCTCATTCCTAAAAAGGCAAATCACACTCTATGAAAAGATGTCTCTCACTTCTTTGCGCCTCGGCACTTTTGCCCGCGCATGCCGCTTCGCTCGATCAAGCGCAAGCAATTCAAAACAGTACCAACCAAGCTTCTGCCCAAAGCCAACAAAAAATTGACCAAAGTGCAGAAAAAACCTTAGTGCTGCGCGCGGAAATTGAGCAATTGAATGAAGAAGTCAAAAACTTGCAAACTTATCGCAATCATTTGCAGTCTCTGGTTGCGAACCAAGAGCAAGAGATGAGCAGTCTTGAGCAGCAAACGGAAGAGATCAAACGTACTCGTCAAGGGATTGTGCCATTGATGTACGACATGATTGATGGACTTGAGGAGTGGGTAGCGCAGGATAAACCGATCCGTCTCACAGCCCGTCAAGAACGCATTGCCAAGCTCAAAGAACTTATGCCGCGTGCTGATGTCAGTGATGCTGAAAAATATCGCCGTATTCTTGAGGCATACCAAATCGAACTGGATTACGGTAACAAGCTGGGTACTTACCAAGCGAAAATTGCCTTGTCTTCCACACAGCAAGTAGAAGCCGAAGTGCTTTATTTAGGCCGTTTAGTGCTGTTGGCTCGCAGCCTTGATGGTGAACAATTCTGGAGTTGGGATGCAAAACAGCAATCATGGCAAGCACTGCCGGATGCGAACAAAAACGATCTCAATACCGCTTACCAACTGGCACAACAGCAAATTGCCCCGACACTGTTGAACTTGCCTGTATCTTTGACCGCAGCGGAGGCCAAATAATGAAGTGTAAACACTCCGCTTTGGCGTTGGCATTAACCCTGCCTTTAGCTCTGGGTTTCAGCTCTGCTTACGCAGTGGATGGCTTAGTGCAAAAAGCCAATCAAGATAAAGCGCAGCAACAGCAGCATAACCAGCAGCGAGAATCCGGTTTCGTGCAAACTGAACAAGAGCTGCAAGCTGCGAAAGCCGTTTTGCTCGCGGAACGCAACCGCCTGCAAAAAGAAGCGGATCAGCTATCGACCAAGTTCAGTGACAACGAAAATACACTCGCGCGCCTTGAAGAAACGTTGCGACTGGAAACGGGCAGCTTAGGTGAGATGTTTGGTGTAGTACGTCAAAACGCCAAAGAGCTGCAAAGTGAACTGGATCAATCGGTCACTGGTGTTGAGCCTCGTACTCATCAAAACAGTATTGATGAAGTGGTTGCAGCGAAGACCTTACCATCAATGGCTCAACTGCGCAGTTTGTGGCAAGCCATGAACGAAGAAATTCAAGCCAGTGGCCAAGTTAAACCAACGCAAATTGCTTGGCTAAACGGGCAGGGTGAAACGCAAACAGAGCCAGCGTTGCGTTTAGGCTCCTTCGGATTGGTCACTGAAAAAGGTTATGTGAAGTGGGATAACTCACGTCAACAAGCGGTGAGTTATCAACAACTGCCGTCAGATTTCCCAACCTTAAGTCGAATTCAATCCCTCATTCATGGTGACGTTGTCACCATGAATGTAGATCCTTCACGTGGCTTATTGCTAGAGCAGTTGGCTTTAACCCCATCACTCAGCCAGCGCCTACAAGCCGGTGGCGTGATTGGTAACGTGATCCTCGTATTACTGGGTGTGGGGCTGATTATCGCTCTGTACCGTGGCACAGTATTGGCCACCCTGCGTCAGAAGATTAAAGCACAGCTCAAAAATCCTGAGCAGCCGGGTGATAACCCACTGGGACGAATTTTGGCGGTTTACAACAAAGAGCAGCAACGCAGTGTGGAAGCGCTTGAACTGCGCTTGTTGGAAGCGGTGGTGGATGAGCAAAATCATCTTGAAACGGGTTTATCCATGTTGAAATTACTGGCCGCGCTGGCACCAATGCTCGGCCTGCTCGGCACAGTGACCGGGATGATTGAAACCTTCCAAGTGATCACTCAGTTTGGTAACGGCGACCCGAAAGTCATGGCGGGCGGCATTTCGATGGCCTTGGTGACAACCGTGGAAGGTTTGATTGCGGCGATTCCGCTCTTACTGGCGCACAATATTCTCAGCGCACAAGCCGAAGCGATTCGCAATATTCTGGAGAAACAAGGGATTGGACTGGTTGCTCAACAAGCAGAGCTTGACTGCTCCGCCCAATCAGTTCAACCACTTGTTAAACAAACCGCGTAAGGGCGAATGATGAATTCAGCATTCTCTTTCCTACTGGAATACTGGCAGCCGCTTGAGCAATTTATGGCTCAAGGCGGGGCGGTACTTTGGTGGTTAGCGGCTGTCGTATTGCTGTGCTGGTTACTGGTGATTGAGCGCGTATTATTCCTAACGCTGGCGTTTCCAAAGCAACGTCAGCATTGGATTACCTTGTGGTTACAACGTAGCGATCAACAGAGTTGGTTTGCCCGTTCCATTCGCGAGCAGTGGCTCGGCGAAGCACACATTGCATTACATCAGAATCTTAATCTAATTAAGGTTCTGGTGGCCATTTGTCCTATGCTCGGGCTGCTTGGTACGGTGACGGGGATGATTTCGGTGTTCGATGTCATGGCGACTCAAGGCAGCAGCGATCCTAAATTGATGGCCTCGGGCATTTCACTCGCCACCTTACCCACCATGGCAGGCATGGTAGCCGCATTAGCCGGACTCTTTGTTCACGCACGTTTAAGCAAAACCTGTCGTGGACTTGAAATGAAATTAGAACAAGCGTTAAGGAGCCAATCATGAGGCTAGGGCGCAGACCTTCCAAGCAAGATGAAGCGCAGATCGATCTCACGTCGATGCTGGATATCGTCTTTATCATGTTAATTTTCTTTATTGTGACCAGCTCGTTTGTGCGCGAATCGGGTGTGGAGGTCAATCGACCCACCGCAGCGCATGCGGTGAGCCAAAAGCAAGCCGGGATTTTTGTTGCGATTACTGCGGCTAATGACATCTACATTGATAAACGTCAGGTCGATGTGGAGCGAGTGCAAGCGACTTTAGAACATTTATTGTTGGATCAACCGGATGCCTCACTGGTGATTCAAGCCGATGAACATGCGTTTAATGGTACCGTAGTAAAAGTGATGGATGCAGCAAAAGGTGCGGGTGTGAAAAGTATTGCGCTCGCGGCGGAGAAGCCCTAATGGGGCGCTTGATCTTAGCCTGTCCAATGGCTCTCGCCGTTACGTTGGCACTGTTTAGCCTGATGGCTTGGATGGTGGATAACGGCGGGAGAAGCATTCCTAAACCAACTGCGGCACTGAGTTTTACTATGGTGATGGCAGAGCAAGAGCAAGATGTACAACGCAGACAACGTAGCGTACCAGAGCAGCCACAAGTACCGCAGGTGCCAACTCAAGCGCCGGCGAGATCTGAGCAAACTGCCGCGATGGATGTGTCATCACTCAATCCGCTAGTGGATTTAAACCTCAGCACCGCGATTGAAGGCGTGGCAGTGAATGCACCACAATTTGGAGAGTTTTCGGTAAACCAGCAAGTGATGCCTTTGCATCGAGTTGAACCTAACTATCCAGCCAAAGCGTTGCAACGTGGGGTCGAAGGTTACGTGACTTTACGCTTTAACATTGATGAACTGGGCAAGACCCGTGACATTGAAGTGGTGGATGCCAACCCGAAACGTTATTTTGAACGTGAAGCGATGTTGGCTTTGCGTAACTGGAAATACCAACCGAAAATGGTGGATGGTAAAGCCGTGGTTCAAACCGGGCTGACGGTTCGACTGGAGTTTAAGTTACAAAAATGAAACGACGAATCTTAAGTTATCTTCTTCTGTCCTGTTTATCCGTTGCAAGTCATGCCGCAGAGCTAAGCCCGTTTACGGCCAGTAAAGTCGTCAAGGCGAACCAGCTGGTACAAGAAAACAAGGTGAAAGAGGCGATTGACGTTCTCAAGCAAACAGAACTGAGTAGAAGTTATGACCGTGCTTACGTTGCCCGTATGCTCGGGGTGTTCTACTGGCAGAATGAGCAAATTCCGGCCGCGATTTCATCACTAAAATTGGCGGTAGAAAGTAATGAGCTGCAAGATGAACAAGCGTGGTCAACTCGGAAAATGTTGGCCGATCTACTGACCAGCCAACAAGAGTATCGTCCGGCGCTGAAGCATTATTATGTGCTGTCAGAATCTATCCCCGCCAATCAGAAAGGCGATGAGCTTTGGCTGAGAATTTCTCAACTGCATTTTCAGCTGCAAGAGTGGAAATCTGTTCTGAAAGGGATTGGGCAATACGCCCAGTTCCAATCGCAAGATGCCGTTTTGCCTCTTTCCCTACAATTGGGAGCAGAGCTCAATTTGGAGCAGTGGAAACCGGCAATCAGCTCCTTGAAACGTTTGTTGGTACTCGAACCACAAAAGAGTGCATGGTGGCGTCAACTGGTGAGCCTAGAGCTGCGTGTTGGGTTGAAGAAAGAGGCACTCAGCACTTTAGCCCTCGCCAAAATGCAAAAGGTTGAACTTAACCAACAGGATTTACGTTTGTTGGCTCAGCTCTACGCGCAAAATGGGGTACCTGAACGTGCCGCACGAGTGATGGAAAGCTTAGAAGAGGCGGAAAGTAATCTCCAATTCATTACTGAACGAGCCATTTACTGGCAACGTGCGAAAGAGTGGGATCACGCGATCAAAACTTGGCGCTTAGCTTCTAGCCAAGAGGCCAAATATCACTGGCAGGTAGCACAACTCTTGTTGCAAGAAGGGCATTATGCACAAGCGTTAGAAGAGCTAAATAGGGTGAAAGAGCAAGATAAACAGGCGCAAGTTGCGCTAGCAAAAACACGCGCCCTCTACAAATTGAATCAGATCGATGCGGCGTTGCTGCAAGCGAAACGGGCTGACAGTATTCAAGCCTCGGAAAGTGCTAAACAGTGGATTAAATACTTATCTCAACTGCGGCAGTCTCCCTCAACGCAAAACTCTTAACGGTTTGGTTAAAGGCGGATCTTCTTGATGTAATACGCTATTTAGTCAATAAGGGAAATTAATGAACCGTTTCGCATCGTTAATGAATTGCCCTTTTATTCATTTGTTACCCTAATGAAAATGACGTCGCATCTTCATTAGGGACATGACCATGCTGATACGACTGACACTCACTGCTGCTGCAATACTCCTTTCACAGCAAACATTGGCGAATGATAGCCCCCTCGCTTTCATTCCCATTACTTTCGCAAACGACTACCAACACGGTATTAACATTTACGATTACTGGAAGAGTGAAAAACTGGATGGTATTCGCGCAATATGGACCGGAAAACAGCTTGTTACACGCAACGGAAATCCGATTGCGGCACCTGCCTGGTTTATCGAGCCACTGCCACCTTATCCGTTAGAAGGGGAATTGTGGGCCGGAAGAGGACACTTTGCTCTTGTGCAGCAGACGGTGTTGGATATGCAACCTTCAGAATCAGCATGGCGGAGTATTGATTTCATGCTGTTTGATATGCCAGATGCCGCAGGTGATTACAGTAAGCGCTACTACAATCTCGTTTATCTGGTTAATCAGTTAGATAAAAAGCACATCAAATTGGTTGAACATACTCCGATAAAGTCTGAACAAGAACTACTGAGTTATCTAGATAATATCAGTGGAAAATCGGGGGAAGGGGTAATGCTGCGCAAAATTAATGCTCGTTACCAAGCGGGTCGCAGTAACGATCTCCTCAAACTTAAAAAACATCAAGATGCCGAAGCCACGGTGATTGGTTATCGCTTAGGCTCAGGAAAGTACAAAGGTAAAATGGGATCGATTTTAGTACGCACTCCCGACGGAATTGAATTCTACATCGGCAGTGGGTTTAGTGATGCGGAACGTGCAGATCCACCAGAAATTGGCAGTTTAATCACCTATCGCTATAACGGGTTGACCGCAGAAGGTAAACCACGATTTGCTCGCTATGTTCGAGAGAAAGCCAGTTATTGATTTGCGCCGACAGTAATGCTGCAACGCTTGAAAAGTTGTTGCCAATAGTGCGCATGTTTTTGGACCGCATCACGGAAACGCTGATGGCTCGCTTGTATCGGAAAGGGCGAGTTAAGCTGATTAAACAAAGACAATTGAGGTGCAAATTGATAATACGCTTGGTCAAGGCTCGCTAAATAGGGTTGCACCTTTTCGATATACTGACTTTGAAAAACATTGCGCAGATAAGTGAGCTTAGTTTGATTTCGGTTTACACCACAGAGAATGACATCATCGTGATCAATCAGTTGTCGGGATAGCGTATCAAGCCAATCTGTTGCTCGGTCTAATGAAAACTTTAGGTGGCCCAGTAAGCGCTGTTTTTCCAATATTTCTTGTTGAGTAAATAGCGAAAGCTCGGGGATAGGTAGCCGCTGTTTAATATTGATATCAATTTGATTTAACTGCTGAAGTGCGAAAAGTAATTCATCAGTGCTCCAATTGGCGTCATACCACTTTGCACCACTCAGTTGCGATCTCATCACATCACTAGTGTAGAGTAAGTTATTCCAACGACTAGGCAGTTCTTGCTGCTTAATTACTTTGATCTCAAGTAACTGTGCTTTCAACGCCGGACTGAGTTTGGGCTCTAGCAAACAGGTGTCGAGCCCGTTTAATAACGCAATTTGAAAATCCCACTCGCGAAATGCATCTTGTACCTTACCTAAAATCGAATTGCGCTGAGCGATACGCTCAAATAAACCGCATTGACGTAATTCGTAACTGTCTAACAAGCCGATCGTCAAAGGTTCAAGTGGCGTCATCAATTCACGCTTTGGCGATACACTTTGTGCCGTCCAAACCGGAGGCGTGAAAGCCGCTTGTTCCTGTACATTGGCAATACGAGTTAAGTAACTTGCAAAGTCGTCCTCAATCGCTGCCTCATGATCGCAACCGCTAAGTATTGCCAATAAAAAAAGCAGTAAGGTTTTCCGATGCACTCTGATTTCCTAATAAAAAGGCCAGCGTATGGCTGGCCTTCATTTTTCATTGGTGACTATTTGGCTGCAAGGTGCAACTGCTTGTCATCACTCTGTTTTTGAATCCAGAACAAACGTTGCCCTAACATTAACGCCGCCGCAGAAAGCCCGATAATAAAGCCAAGCCAGAAACCTTTGGCTCCCATTGGTTGCTCAGTTAACCAGTTAGTCATACCTAAAATGTAACCGGTAGGCAAACCGAGTACCCAATAAGAGATAAAGGTTCGATGAAATATCGCCGTCATATCTTTGTAACCACGCAACGAACCCGCTGCAACTACTTGTACGGCATCCATACATTGATAGATCGCTGCCAGTAATAGCAACTGCATTGCCAGAGCAACCACAACTTGGTTCTCGGTATAGAGCAATGCAATTTGCTCACGGAACAGTACTGTCAGCAACGCCGTGATACAAGCGGTGGCTAAGCCCGTCATTAGGCCTACATTGGCGGCAATAGCGGCGCCTTTAGTGTCTTGCTCACCGAGTTTGTGTCCAACACGAATTGAAACGGCCGCCCCAATACTCATTGGGAACATAAATACCAGTGACGAAAAATTAAGCGCCACTTGGTGTGCGGCTACCACGGTTGAGCCTAACGGCGCCACCATCAACGCCACCACGGCAAAGAGGGTGACTTCAAAGAACAGTGCTGCGGCAACAGGAAACCCTAAACGAAATAGACGGAATAACTCTTTGGGCTGTGGCTTATGAAATGTGGCAAACACTTTGACATGAGCGAGGCGCTTAGACGTTGTGATATAGAACAGCAGCAGAAGCAGCATAATCCAATAAACAATTGCGGTTGCAACACCACAGCCGACACCGCCAAGTTGCGGCGCTCCAAATTTGCCGTACACAAAAATCCAGTTCAGTGGAATGTTGAGCAAAAGGCCCATAAATCCAATCACCATGGCCGGTTTTGTTAACGACATGCCATCAGTAAAGCTGCGCAGCGCTTGGAACAGAAGATAAGCGGGAACCGCAAACATCACCGCATGCATATAACCGACCGTCTTGGTTGCCATCGCTTGTTCAACATCCATAAATTGAATGATGAATTGGGTTTGAAAGAGCACGGCAATGATCGGGATAGAAACTAATAGCGCTAAGATCAACCCTTGATGGACTTCAAACGGGATTTTATGTTGACGACCCGCACCATTGAGCTGTGCTACCACAGGCACAAGTGCCATCAACAAACCTACGCCAAATAAAATGGAAGGAAGCCAGATGCTAGCAGCGATGGATACCGCGGCCATATCAATCGCACTGACGCCACCGGCCATTATTGTATCGACAAAGCCCATACCAGTTTGTGCAACGGAAGCAATCAATACTGGCGTTGCAAGTTTAATTAAATTTGATGCTTCGATTTTGTAACGATGCACAGAATTCTCCAAAGGGGGGACAAAAAGGGGAGCCAGAACAAATTAAGCAATACTCAACTCATGGCACTGGACGGAATGATAATGAAATGTCGCAATAAGCTCCATGAAAAACTGATATAAATCACAAATTGTCAGGTTGAAGCTAAATGCATCAAACAGAAACCGGCGTAACTGGTTGATTTGATCGAGGCGGTGTGAAAAGAGCGCCGTAGTTGGCGCTCTTATGTAGAGATAACGCTAAACACAAACAGTGCTAGAAAATCTGTTCGTCATCAGCATCAATATACAATTCAATGGTGTCGTGTAACTCATCGACCGTCATATTGAGGTGGATCGCGTGACAGCAAGCGGGGCAGTCATCGTAAAACTCCTGACTTCCATTCGAAGCATCTAAAGTCAAACGAATACCGTGGCCGCAATGCGGGCAGATAACGGACTTTTCTGTGAAGTTTCTCATATCTCTTTCCTTACGTCCTTGGAGATACAGTAATACTAATCAGGGAAGTTTCTTAAAGAATCAAATTAAGTCTAAAGTTTGAAGGCAAACATAAAACCAACAATTAATCACCAGAGTCAATATATTTATAAAAATCAACAATTAGCAGAAATTCATTCAGTAACACAATATCTTATCCATCAATTTCTGCGCTTCATCCAAGTAATGCCCACCGAATTGATTGTAATGATTGAGCACATGGTAAAGGTTGTAGATATCTTTACGTTCTTCATATCCCCAATCTAATGGCCAAATACTTTCATAGCCTTGGAAAAATTCAGGCTGAAAACCACCAAACCATTCTGCAAGCGCAATATCACATTCACGATCTCCCCAATAGCAGGCAGGATCAAAGCACAGAGGTCCATGTACAGAATTTGCGACATTGCCAAACCAGAGATCGCCATGCAGCAAGGAAGGGCGAGGCGTATGATTAGCTAAACGAGATTTTATGAGGTCAACAAATTCATCAATATTAATCAGATGAATACCTTTCTCTTGCAGCAATTGTAACTGCCAGCCGATTCGCTGCTCAGCAAAAAATAATGACCACTTTTTATGCCAAGGGTTGGGCTGAACCGTTGCCCCAATGTAGTTATCGATGTCGAAGCCAAACTCTTTCTGGTCTCCCCAACGATGCAAGTTGGCTAGTTGCACGCCAAACTCAAAACTTCTTTCGGCGTCATCCAATGGCTTGATAGCAAGATAGTTGAGAACCAGATAAGCGTGCGTTTTGCTGGTTCCATGCACAAGGTAGTGCGGAACTTGCACCGTATTGGATTCACGCATGACGCGTAAGTTTTCCACTTCGGCTTCAAATTTACTCAAAAACTCGCGCTGGTTAGTTTTGACAAAGTAACGATCAATCCCATCGCTGACCATAAAGCATTCATTAATGTCACCTCCATGCACTTTTTCTTTTTCCACCATGTGAAAATTTTTGTCCATCTGTTCAGACAATTGTTGAATAATTGCTGGCCACATAATTCAAGCTCTCGGTTTTTTAATCTGGTTACAGGCTAGTGTATGCCAAGCTAGCCAATATGAAAGTTTATGAGTGCACATAAATCTATCTTGAGTAAAGATTGCAGTCAGAGAAACAACTAAGTGTGATTTAACTCATAAAATCATTGAGTTCACTTTCGTACTATCTGCAGCGATACGCGCCATGAGATCACGGTGTAAACAATTTTTCTAATAATGAGATAAAACTCCTCTCAGTCAGTCAGTTTTGGCTCATAATTAAGCTGGATTGAGCGAATTAACCGTACTCTTGGTGGAAAGTGCAGCAACTAGCACCTGCCATCTGTGAAAATAGTTATTCATGTCTTAGTATTAAAGAAAGATAGAAACCAACTGGCGAACAGCAGCAGTAAAGCGGAGAACGAATGTGGTTGTAGAAACCGATGGATATCTGGCCCTGATCGAACATCTTTCATTCAATATGGATGTTTTTACTCAGGAAGGGGATACGGGAACGGAAAGTGTTGAAGATGTCATCACAGATATGGTGGCAAGCAACATTATGGCTATTTTTGAACAAAACCCTGAGCTTCATTCCAGTGTTCGCTTCCAACTTCTAAAAGAAACAGACTCTGTAGTCGATGATCTTGCCGAAGTCCTTGCCGGTGTTTGGCATCGACCAGCGACCAATGAGCAGATTGCTTTTTTGGATGAATACATAGCGTTAGTGAAAAACTTGTTTGATTCGGCAGTCGCCAAATACGACTAACCCGACAGGCCTTAATTGGATACCAGAGGCGGATTCTCAATCCGCCTAAACTGCCAAAATTTTGCAGCCCAATAAGGGTTGTCAATTCGCGAAATGATCACGCCCTTCGATGTCGAAGCGTGCATAAACTGCTTATTCCCCAAATAAACGCCCACATGAATGTTAGTGCGTGAAGTCTTGAAAAAGACTAAGTCGCCATACTGCGCGTGTTCATATTTGATCAATTGCCCCGTTTGCGCTTGTGATTCGGTTGTCCGAGGCAAGCTGAGTTGCCATGCGTCTCGATAGGCAATTTGCACGAAAGCAGAGCAATCAATTCCTTTTTTGTTATTGCCTCCGAATTGATATGGCACGCCGCGCCATTCTGTGAAGACACTCGAAAAACTGGGAAAAGAACGATCACTCAAATCAGGCGTTAGCGAGGACGAATCGGGCTCAGAAGAGGGGGTAGAGCCACACCCTACAAGGAATAAGAGAAAAAACAGGGAAAACGTTTGCTTAACCACTAACATGAGTCACCTTACTGACAAAAAAGTGAAATAAAACTGAAACAAGCTCTACCTACCATGACGTCGACTCTCAATCCTAAGACGTATTTTCATGGCTTTGACAAAAAATCTCTCACTCACACAAGCGCTTGGCACAGTGTTTCTGTGCATCACCATACTGATGATCAGTTTGTCTGTCACCAGTTTACGTGGCATAGAGCGGGTTGGCGCGCAATTTACTCAGCTATCTGAGCAAGCTTTGCCCTTTGCGCTTAATAATGCTGCGCTCACGCAAAACTACCTTGAGCAGGTGAAATACCTCGGCTATGGAACGCGCAGTAAAACAGAGACCGAATTAACTCAAGTATTGAATGAATGGCAAAAACTTGATGTACAAGCTCGAACGGAGATAACGCTACTAGAGCAAAGTATCACTCAGCTTTCTGGTGTGGCAGAAAGTGAGCAGATTGCACCATTGAAGAAGAACATTGAACACTTCAATCAATTAGCTCAATCAATTTTACATCTGCAGCAACTGCAATTGAGCAAATCAACACAGATTAATGAACAAGCGAAGCAATTTCGTTATGGGCTAAGTTCGATAGGGCCAGAAATGAGTCGCATCGCTTCTTTCCTTGCGAGCGACAATCCAGAGGCGATCGATGCCGCTAACCGTTTTACGGCCAGTGCCAGTGCGATGGAAAGCACTTTTCTATTGCTGCTTATTGAAGAAGAAATGCCGGCTGCGCAGAAATATCGGCAAGAATTGAAAAATCGACTGGCGGGGTTGGAACTGGCTTTTGATGATTTCAAAGAGTGGTATCCAGAAATCAAAGACTACGCCAGTTTAACTGCACCCTATGACATGGTTTTGTCTGGCTTTAAAGCGCAAGCTATCATCGATCAAATCCTCAATAAACTTGAAGATGCCCAACACCAAAACACAGATTTTTCCGCAGCGGCTATCGTGACACAAGAGTTAGTGGCACAACTCAATCAATGGTCTGCGTTTGCTCAGCAACATATTCAACAAGGCAAACAAGAGGTGAGTGATACCATTTCTGCGGTAACGATAACTCAGCAAGTGAGTGGTGCGATCTTAGTGTTGGCGATTTTAATCGTGTGGTTCAGCTTGCGCCGTTGGATTGGGCGCTCTCTTAGCAACATCACTCGACACCTGAACCAACTGACGGAACATAAGCTGAATCATTCACTCGCTTTAGTGGGGCCGCAGGACTTTCAAAATGTGGCGGCACAGCTCAACCAAGTGATTACCTCTACCCATGAATCGATTGCTTTGGTTACGCGCAATTGTGAAACACTTTATCAAACCGCAGAGCTGAGCTATGGCTCGGCAGAACAGTCCAACCGAAGTTTGTCAGCACAGAACCAAGCCTTGCTTGCAATGGCGGCGACGATTAATCAGTTAGAAGCCTCGATCCGTGAAATTGCCGGAGTGAGTAATGATTCGTTCACCGATTCTGTGCAAGCGGCCGAGCATTCCGCGCAAGGGGTTCAAGTGATTGAGCAAAACCAACACCGACTACAAGCGCTAGAAAACACCTTAAGTGCGAATGATATGGCCATGTCTGAGCTTAATCAGCGCGTCACCAGTATTCGCGAAATGGTGGATATGATCAGCGGGATTGCCGATAGCACAAACTTACTCGCGCTGAATGCAGCAATTGAGGCCGCTCGCGCCGGTGAGCAAGGTCGTGGCTTTGCAGTGGTCGCTGATGAAGTCCGTAAATTAGCCAGCGATACCAGTAAACAGACGGCCAATATCCGCGACATGATGAACGAGTTAGTGAACGCGGCAACGAAATCGCGCCAAGCTGTGGATGAATCACGCAAGGAAATGGTTTCAGCTCTGCAATCCAGTGAAGAGGTGAAAAGCACGTTTATGCAGATCGAAAGTGCAGTATCACACATTCGTACTCGAGTCGCGCAAATTACCGATGCCACCGAAGAACAGAAGCGTGCAACGGCGGACGTGAGTCAAGCTGTGGCAGAAATATCCGAACAAGGTCAAGAAACCAAGCGCCAGTTGGATGCGATGTTAGAAAGTGCCGAGCAAGTCGCGGAGATCGCAGGACATCAACAAGCCATGCTGCATAAATACCAGTTGGATTGATCTATTTGTCTCGAAACGGTTGCGTGAGCATTTTATCCAGCCACTGTTCTCGTGTTTGGCGAAACAGTGGCAAACCAATCTTCATTCGCTCATGTCCCATTTCGGGCTGAGCAATATAAGTTCTAAACAAGCGATCCCATATGGAGAGGAAAAAGCCGAAATTAGAGTGGGTTTCGTGCACTAATACGGAGTGGTGGACACGGTGCATATCTGGCGTTACCACCAGTAAGCGCAACCATTGATCGGCTTTGTAAGGCAGTTTGGCGTTGCTGTGGTTAAACATCGCACTGGCATTCAATACCACCTCAAAAACCACGACGGCAATCGGGGAAACGCCCAATAACGTCACCGCTCCAATTTTAATCCAAGCCGAAATCAATATTTCTAACGGGTGGAAACGGCTGCCGGTTGTCACATCGATATCTTGATCGGCATGATGCATACGATGCAGACGCCATAGCAAAGGAATGCGGTGAAACAGCAGATGTTGCCAATAAATCACAGCATCCAGCAGCACGACGGAGATGATTAAAGCCAATATTGATGGGGTCTCTAACCAATAAAGCAAACCGAATTGATGAGCTTGAGCCCATTGCGCGGCGCTAAAAGCGAGAAAAGGCATCAGCACGGAAAGCAAAAAACTATTAAAACTGACCAATCCCAAATTGTTTAACCAACGAACCAGCTTGCTTTGAGATCGCGTTTTCCGTGGATAATTGGATTCCCATAAGGCGCAGATCACTAATACAGCGAAAAAAATGCCTAATCGAATATGTTCAACAGAAACATTCATATTGCTTTCCTTGCTCTTCGTTTATGGCGGACAAACTTTACTAGCGCAAAACCCTCCTGGTCAGTAAAATCGCTGCCATTTTTCAGTCTGTAGTACGCGCCATGAGAATTCACGCTTTCCATCACTTATATCAATATCGCCTAGAACGTTCAACCAAGCCATTTTTAGCGCGAGGTGGGAAGATAAAACGCTGCTTGTACTGTCTGGTTGAGCTGACGCACTGCTTGTGTGTTCATCAGCCCGACATTGAAAGTGACATTGCGGTGCTGCTGATTGTGTCGGAAAACGAAGTATTTAAACCCAGTAATACTGGGCGATTGATTGCGGATACGGTGAAAGAGACCTACGTGTACCAATGGAGCCGTACCGAGCCAAACCCAGAGATGCTCGCATTACTCAATAACTCGGCCTATTACCCAGTGCTGATTTTTCCTGCGGAAACGGAAGAAGACAAAACTCGCGTATTAAGCCCGATCCCCACTGAGTTTTCAGGAAAAAAACCATTATTAGTATTGATTGATGGTAGCTGGCGTGAGGCGAAGCGCATCTTTCGTAAATCACCGTATCTTGCGCAATTACCTTTGGTATCGGTTGAGCCGGAACGCTTGTCTCAATACATCATGCGTAAATCGGAAAACGAGCAACACTTGGCGACAGCAGAAGTGGCGTGTTTGGTGTTGGAAATGTTTGGTCAACAACAGGTGGCGGATACGTTATCGCTGTGGTTTGAAGCCTTTAAAGAAACTTACCTGATGTGCAAATCGCGCAATAAACCCAACACCGCTAAACCTGCGCTGCATACATGGATCGCACATCAGCAAAGCGAGAGCTGCCTCTAAACTTGACAGTGATGCTGAGCACTTATTGCGCAATCGGTGGCATTCGCAGGATAAATACGTGGTTTGTCACGGACTGTTGGTAATCCCTTGTGGATAATACGCCTCACTTTTGTGTTTTTATTTTTTCCCCAAGGCTGGGATAGGAAATTGAGGAGAGAGGGCCATGTATTACGGCTTTGATGTTGGCGGAACCAAAATTGAATTTGGTGCGTTCAACGAGCAGTTAGAGCGTGTTGCAACTGAACGTGTACCGACACCGACCGATGATTATGCAAAATTAATCGATACGATTGCAGGGCTGGTGCAGAAATACGATGCTCAGTTTGGAGTGGAAGGCACAGTCGGTCTGGGTATTCCGGGAATGGAAGATGCCGACGATGGTTGCGTGTTAACGGTGAACGTACCTGCTGCAAAAGGCAAACCGCTGCGTGCCGATCTGGAAGCGAAACTGGGTCGCACCGTAAAAGTAGAAAACGATGCGAACTGTTTTGCACTCTCCGAAGCTTGGGACGATGAGTTAAAAGATGCGGCCTCCGTGATGGGGTTGATTTTAGGCACTGGCTTTGGCGGCGGCTTGGTTTACCAAGGCAAAGTATTTTCAGGCCGTAACCACGTTGCTGGCGAAATTGGTCACATGCGTCTACCGATTGATGCCTGGTTCCACCTTGGTGAAAAAGCGCCATTGCTCAGCTGTGGTTGTGGTAACAAAGGTTGTATGGATAACTATCTCTCTGGCCGTGGTTTTGAGCTGTTGTATGAGCACTACTACGGCGAAAAGAAAAAGGCGATTGAGATCATCAACGCACAGAAAGAGGGTGAAGACAAAGCCGTTGAGCACGTTGAGCGCTTTATGGAGCTGTTGGCGATCTGTTTCGGTAACATTTTTACCGCGAACGATCCGCATGTCGTTGTGTTAGGTGGTGGTTTGTCAAACTACGATCTGATTTATGAAGAGATGCCAAAGCGTGTGCCTAAGCATCTGCTCTCTGTTGCGAAATGCCCGAAAATCGTTAAAGCCAAACATGGCGACTCAGGCGGTGTGCGCGGAGCGGCTTTCCTCAACATTAAATAAGTTGAAGATCAACAGAATAAATTAAGGGCTTGCACTGCAAGCCCTTTTCCCTTTCTACTTGAAGTTGCAGCGGTGTTGGCTGCGTTCATTCACCCCAATCACATAGTTTGTCTATGCTCATGGGGATTCACTCGCTTGCCGCCTACCTGCAACTCCAGGTAGTTTGGGTATCGGTATTTTAAAATTACAGCTAAAGCATATTGGCTTAGCGAGTCGCTTTTGGTTTTTTGCCTACACCAAAATTCTCTTTGGGTTGTAGAGTTATGATGCCAAAACCGAGCTTTTTAAAGTGGTTATCACGGAAGTTGCGTACCGATTTGGTATCTGAAATCGCTTCCAGCTGCATCTCCATCTTCAGAAATTCGGTCAGGTCAATGCCCTCAGCTTCGGCAACCGCTTCATGAATGTTGTGATGCTTTTCGTATGAGAAAGTCAGCGTTTTCTCTTGGTTTTTGTAGGTGTAGATGATGGTACGAGCCATGTTTCTCTCTCAACGCTAAATAAACGGGCTAGATTCTGCCTTGAAGTGGGATGATTGTCACGCTTTCACCGACTTTTACCGTATCAATCGCCGGAGCAATTTCAATCAAGCAGTTCGCTTCACTCATTGAGCACAAAATTCCCGAACCTTGTTTGCCCGTGGTACGTACTGTCAGTTGACCTTGCGTATTAAAAGCGTAAACCCCACGACTGAACTCAGTTCTGCCTTGGCGAGAACGCAAATCTTCCAACGCAATCGCATTGACTTTCAGTGGTTGCCAACCTTGTTCACCTTGCATTTTACGCAGAGCAGGTTCCACAAAGTTGATGAAAGAAACCATTACCGCGACAGGGTTGCCCGGTAGCCCGAAGAAAGGTTTTCCTGCAATCTGACCAAACGCCAATGGGCGGCCCGGACGCATATTGATGCGCCAAAAATCAATTTGCCCCAGTTTTTCTAGCGCGGATTTGATGAAATCCGCATCGCCCACAGAAACACCACCGGAAGTGATCAGCACATCAGCCTGTTTTGCCGCTTGCTCAAGCACTCGCACCATTTTGGCTTCGTTATCTTCGATGATGCCGAGATCGATCACTTGGCAGCCGAGCTGTTTGAGTAATCCTGTCAGAGTAAAGCGGTTGGAATCAAAAATAGAGTTGGGCTCAATGTCACCGCCGGGCGCTTGTACTTCATCGCCAGTCGAGAAAATCGCCACCTTAAGCGAGCGAAATACGTCCGCGTGTGCGAAGCCTAGTGACGCCAACATGCCCATTTCTGGAGAAAGTAAACGCTGGCCAGAGTGAAACACCGCTTGACCTTGTGCCAAATCTTCACCCGCTTGGCGTACGTTTTGCCTTGCTTTGATTTTTGCACCCGCAAAACTCACCACATCGCCGTTTTGCGTGGCTTGCTCACGCATGACCACTGTATCGGCACCGAGTGGCATTGGCGCGCCAGTCATAATCTTAACCGCTTCGCCTAGCTCAACCGTTTTCGGATAATGACTACCGGCGAGCACTTCCGCCACTACACGGTAGCTATCACGTTCAAGATCATCACTGCGCAGCGCATAACCATCCATCGCCGAGTTGCGATAGGCGGGCACATTGATCGGAGAGTGTACTTCACGCGCCAGTACGCGTTGATAGCACTCTTGAATCGCTACCGATTCTGTCTCTGCCAAAGGCGAAATGAGCGACAGGATCTTCTCGCGGCCTTGCTCTACAGAAAGGAAAGCAGGGGATAAGGTGTCGCAGCATGCCGCCGCACTGTTTTTTGAATCTGAAGCAACAGATTGCTGCGTTTTCTGTTCATGCCACTGCTTAACATAATGCAAAACAAAATCGCTGATCGCATCGAGATCATTAATGTTCATTTGCGGCAGAGCCGTTTCGACCGTCTCATCGGCAGCAATCGCAATGATGTTTTCATCGTGAGGGTAAAGCCAAGGCTTACCGACTTCCGCGCGGTGCAGTTCAATTTTTGGAAAGGCGATATTTTTACAGCCTTCAACCAAAATCACATCCAGCTTCTCGGCATCAAATCGAGTCAGCAGATAATCAAACTCCGCTTCGGCATCGGGAGTTTCGGTCATCAGTGCATGACGGTTACGCGAAGCAATCAGCATTTGAGATGCCCCTGCTTTACGTAAGCGATAACTGTCTTTGCCCGGCTTATCGACATCAAAATCGTGATGTGCATGTTTCAGTAGGCCAATGCGCAAGCCAGCCGCCGTCAGCTTAGGAAGTAGGGCTTCTAATAACGTCGTTTTTCCGGTGCCAGAATAGGCAGCGAAACCGAGTAGTGGCAGGTTAGGGCGTTGAGGATTCTGGTTTGCAGAAGGTGTCATGGGTGTAACGCTCCAAATTGCGCCAACTCTTGTGGCGTATTCAAATTAAAAAAGCAGCTCGGTGCATCGCTAAAATCAACATAAGAAGTATGGCATTCATCGTAAAGCAAGATGATTTTGCGATCGCCGCGGGCTAAAAAGGCGCTGAGTTTGGGTAACACGCGTTTATGAAATAGGGTAAACACAGGTTGTTGATGTTCACCATCATGGGCCACTAAGATATCGCTCTCGGGTTTGGCGGCCTGACAGAAACGGGCGACTAAATCATCGCAAATTAACGGGCTATCACAAGGGACAAAGCCGACCCAATCGGTCGGAGCATGACTTAAACCTGCATGAATACCACCTAAAGGGCCGGGGTAATCAGGAAACTCATCGCTGATCACGGGCGCAAATTGCGCGTACAGATTTTGGTTGCGGTTAGCATTGATGAGCAAAGTAGGGGTTTGCGGTGCCAGTTTATCGATCACATGTTGAATAAGCGGCTGACCATTCAACTGGATCAGCCCTTTGTCTTGTCCCCCCATACGGCTGGCTTGTCCGCCAGCGAGAATAACCCAGCTAGTGTCCGAGGTTTGAAGAGTGGGAAGTGTCTGTGTGGTTGTCATTTTTTTCTTTCACAATCTGCAGCAAAGGCGACTCAATCAGTTGGCGATCTTTAATCCACCACTGTTTTTTACACAGCGCCGTGAGGGCGTTGGTTTGGTGGCTAGTGATCACAAGGCTGGAGCCGCGCTCTAATAAATCTCGCGCCATTATAACCAATCTCTCGATAGATTCTTGATCCAATGACGCACTCGGCTCATCCATCAGCAAAATGGAAGGCTTGAGGATCCACGCTCGTGCCATCGCCACACGCTGTTTTTCTCCACCTGAGAGCACAGAAATATGCTCATCGGCCAGCGTTTCTAATCCCACCATACGCAGGGCTGTGATCACTTGCGCTCGTTTTTCATGCGCAGACAAGCCACTGAAACGAATGCCGTACACCACATTTTGATAAACCGTGTTATCAAACAGGTAGGGGCTTTGATGAAGGTAGACCACTTCAGACGTTGCAGAGGTCAAAAATAAGCGCTGCCACCAAGGTTTTCGGCCAAGCACTCTACCATTGCTCGGCTCTAACAAGCCCGCGAGAATTTTCAATAAGGTGGTTTTACCCACACCATTGTCGCCTTTAAGGTAAATGGCATCATTAGGGCCAATGGCGATCTCGGGAATATGAAATAACACGCGATCTTTAAAACGCATGGAAAGCTGCTGCGCGGTGAGTTTAATCGTCATTATTTGCCTTATGTTCTCAAATAGCCTTTACCACGCAGGGAAGAGAGCAGAAAGTTGAGCCCTAGCGCTAAGGCAAGCAGCACCATACCCAGCGCCACACCCTGCGCAAAAGCGCCTTTATTGCTTTCCAATGAAATGGCCGTTGGGATGTTGCGGGTCAGGCCCATGATATTGCCACCGACCATCATTGAGCAGCCGACTTCGGTCACGATACGGGAAAAGCCCGCGATGGTGGCAGCCATTAAAGGAAAACGCGCTTCCCAAACTAAGGTTGCAAAGAGTCTAGGAATGGAAGCGCCCAGCGTCATTGAAGTTTCCAGAGAGCGGCGGTCGGTGGATTGTAACGCGCCATGCATCATGGCAACCAGAATCGGAAAACAGATCAGTGCTTGGCCTAAAATCATCGCTTGCTGGGTAAACAGCATCTGCCAATCCCCCAATGGCCCTGAGCGTGACAGCAACATATACAGCAGTAAACCGATCACGACAGTCGGAACCGCTTGCAGGGTATTGATCAGCGAAAGCAGAGTCCATTTACCGCGAAAATTGGTGTGCGCCAGCACAAAAGAGAGCACCACAGCGGGTACCAGTACCAACGAAATCGCAGTCAGCGAGACACTAAAGGAGACCGCAACGATCTCCCATAGCTTAGCGTCTAGACTCACCAACAGATGTAAAGCATCAAGAGTTGTTTGCCAAAGACTCATGAGTGATTACTGTTTATCCGCATTGGCAACAAAGAGTTGCTGGCCATTCACTTTGTAATCGTTAATCAATTGCTGACCTTTAGGGGTAACCAGCCAATCACTAAATACTTTAGCGGCTTGGTATTGAGTTGTCGGGTAACGCTCAGGGTTCACAATGATCACTTGGTAAGGGTTAAACAGTTGCGCATCGCCTTCAAACAGCACTTTGAGATCCAGCTTATTGTTGTAAGCTAGCCAAGTCCCGCGGTCTGTGAGGGTATACGCTTGCATTTCAGATGCCATGTTCAGCGTTGGCCCCATACCTTGACCAATAGAACGGTAGCCACCAAAGTTCGGTTCAATGTTGTTTTGTGCCCAAATTCCGAGCTCTTTTTTGTGTGTGCCTGAATCGTCACCGCGAGAAATGAACACCGCGCCGCTCTTAGCGATATTTTCAAACACTTTCGCGATGTTCTTTTCATCGGCGATTTTGGCTGGATCACTGTCTGGCCCAACCACCACGAAATCGTTGTACATCAGTTTACGTGGTAGGACACCGTAATCCGCTTCAACAAAACTGGCTTCGGCTTTAGGTGCATGGGTCATGACTAGATCCACATCGCCGTTTTCGCCCATTTTTAGCGCTTTACCTGTACCAGTAGCAATCACATCCACTTTATAGCCCGTATCTTGCTCAAATTTGGGGAGCAAGTAATCCAGCAGACCAGAATCGTAAGTGCTGGTCGTAGTCGCAAGACGGATTCGAGTGTCATCGGCACTGGAAGCTGAGTAACTGACTAAGATGAGTGAAGCAGCCGCGAGGGTAAAGGTCGTTTTTTTCATTATGAATTCCATGACGTTACGTTGGAGGTTAAGTCAGTGATCTATATCAGCTAATACACTGATATCACTGAATGAAATCAATTGCTGATGAGTTTATACGAAACAAAGGTATAGCAAATGGGATGCCAACATCATTCTGAATAATCCAGTTGAAAATCCCCTTCAAAAAGGCGGTGATTCCAACAAATCTTACTTAAAGGCAGTGACAGAATGAGCAATGTGGGACAAAATGTCGCAAATTAGTCTTAGCCAATGTAAGGTTAATTGAGTCGTTCTGTCTCAATGCGTATGGAATCTCTATGTCACCAGTCTTGGATCTCAATCAAACCCATTTATATCAAGCTTTCTCCGTTTTAGTTGTTGATGATGAAGTCGGCATGCAAATGGTGCTAAAAAAAGCACTGAGCAAATGGTTTTCGCGCGTTGATTCGGCGGGCAGCATTGAAGATGCTGAGGAACTTCGCAGTGAGCATCACTACGACTTGTTGATTTTAGACATCAACTTACCGGGACGCTCCGGCATTGAATGGGACGAAGCGTTTACCGATCCGGGTCACCGTGCTGATGTGATTTTTATGACCGGATACGCGGATCTTGATACCGCTATTAGCGCCCTCAAACTGGGGGCAAGCGATTTTATCCTCAAGCCCTTTAATCTCGAACAGATGCTGCAAGCGGTGCAACGCTGTATGAATAAACGCCTCAATGAGCGTTTGCAGTACGCCTTGCAGCGTGATTTTCAGCGCCACTGCACAACACAAATCATTGGCAGCTCAGTACAAACCGAATTACTCAAGCAGCGCATTGTTCAATTTGCTCCGTCGCGCGCTTCGGTGCTGATTGAAGGGGAATCGGGTACCGGTAAAGAGTTAGTTGCGCGTGGCATCCATGAAGCAAGTGGTCGACAAGGTCCCTTTGTGCCGATCAACTGTGGCGCGATTGCGCCAGAACTGCTGGAAAGTGAACTTTTTGGGCACACCTCTGGAGCATTTACCGGCGCGAAGAAGAGTCGTGAAGGGCTGTTTCGTGTTGCCAATGGCGGCACTTTGTTCTTGGATGAAATCGGTGAAATGCCATTGACCATGCAAGCTTCTTTATTACGAGTCTTAGAACAACGAACAGTGCGACCAGTGGGTTCGGAAAAAGAGGTGAGTGTCGACGTGCGAGTGGTGGCCGCCACCAACCGCAATCTGCAACAAGAAGTTGAAAATGGGCGTTTCCGCGGCGATCTTTATTACCGGCTTAATGTGTTGAAAATCGAAGTCAGCCCACTGCGTGATCGCAAACAAGATCTGCATGAACTGCTGCCATTCTTCACCAAAATGCTCTGTGCGGAACTGGGGATGCCAATGCCTAAATGGGCGTATGAAGATATCTCGTCGATGCAAGATTATGATTGGCCGGGCAATATTCGCGAGTTGAAAAACTTAATTGAGCGCTGCTTGTTATTGGGCAAACCGCCTGCGCATTATTGGCGAGAGCTCAATGGTCTGTCTATTCATGTCGAACCTGAGGTGACAATGTCACCAAGTCTCAGCGCCAAAGTTTCCTCTGGTGACAATGTCACGCAACCCAGCTTGGGATATCCCAACGATTGGCCTCTGCGTGCGGTGGAAAAAGCACATATTCAGCAAATTGTGGCGCTGTATGATGGCAATAAATCCGCAGCGGCGCGCGATTTAGGTGTGGCACGTAAAACCTTGGAACGTAAATACAAAGAGTGGGAGAACGAGGATACTAGCCATGAAAGCTAGATGGGCTGTGTGGCAAAAATGGCGACACCGTTTTAAAACCACGGTGCGCTATCGATTGCTCATTTTGACTTCAGCGCCAATTTTTCTCACGTTACTCGCACTGATTGCGATCACCATCTACTGGTCACTGCACTACACCTGGAACAGCGCTTTAATTGATGTGTCTGAGCGGTTAGGCGTGGCGCAAAACAGTGTAACTCTGCTGCAACAGAAACAAGCTAATCACGTTAGCGCGTTTGCTGAGTCGTACGATTTCCGCAAGCGTCTGCAAGAGGCGGAAACGCTCAGTACCTTGCCGCGTTGGGTGCAGAATCAAAAAGGTCGCTATGGTTTGGACTTCTTAAGTTTTGAGCGAGTGGATAGCTTAGAGCAGAAGTTTCGTTATCTCGATCTCACCAAGCGAGAATCTTTCTTTGATGTACTTAGTGCAGATGAGCTAGAAAGGCTCGATCCCGATTTAGCCAAGCAAGCGCAAATCCCGATTCTTAATGCTCAGCAGATCGAAACTCGGGGATTAGTCAGTCGTACCGTGATTCCCGTGCGCAACGACTTCGGTGACATCATAGGTTTTTTGGATGGCGGTTTACTGCTCAATAACAGCACAACCTTAGTTGATCAAATTCGAGATCTCATCTACCCAAGCCATCAAGATCAGCTTCGCCCAACGGGCACTTTAACCCTGTTTTTGGATGACTTACGCGTCAGCACCAACGTGCCACTAGATAGTACAATTCACGCTGGGCGCGCGATAGGCACACGGGTGTCATCCGAAGTGTTTAATCAAGTGCTCAAAGGTGGTCAGCAGTGGGTTAATCTGGCGTATGTATATGATGCTTGGTACATCACCGCGTATCAGCCGATTCGCGATCAATACCATAACGAAATTGGCATGCTGTACACCGGCTATTTAATGTGGCCGTTTTTAAAAGCCTATGTCACCAATATTTTAGAAGTCGGGATTACGACGCTATTCCTGTTAGTGATTTCAGGTCTCTTTGTGTACCGCGGCTCGCGCGATCTGTTTCGTCCGATTGAGCGTATACATCGCGTCGTAAAATTGGTTCAACTCGGTAAAATCAAGCGAATCGGCCCGATTGGTCTCGATGACAAGCACGAACTCGCACAGCTTGCCAAACAGTTCGACAATATGCTGGATCAGTTGCAACAGCGTAATGAAGAGATTGTGCAAGCGGCGCACGAGTTAGAAGAAAAAGTGCAATCGCGCACCGCCAGTTTGCAAGAGAAAACCGCGCAGCTTGAACACCACATTGCCTTGCTTAACCAAACGCGCAATAAGTTAGTGGTGCATGAAAAACTGGCGGCACTTGGTGAGCTCACGGCTGGGATTGCGCATGAAATCAATAACCCTACCGCCGTGATTCTCGGTAATACCGAGCTAATTCGTTTTGAGCTTGGTGCTGATGCGAGCAGAGTCGAAGAGGAAATTGATGCCATCTTGCTGCAAATCGAGCGGATCCGAAACATCACCCGCAGCTTGTTGCAATACAGTCGCCAAGGCGGAGTGCAGGACGAAATCACGTGGCAGCACGTCAATCCGATCATTGATGAGAGTATTACCTTAGTCAAAACCGGCTCGAAAAAACGCGACATTGAATTTGTGCTGGAGCTGAAAGCGCACAATTCGGTGGAGGTGAATCGCCATCAACTGCTGCAAATACTGGTTAACCTACAGATGAACGCGATTCATGCCATGAACGGCAAAGGTCGTATCACTATTCGTAGCGAAGATTGGGTGGAAGAGAAAGAAAGCCGCGGCGCGGTGATCCACATTGAAGATCAAGGTTGTGGTATTAAGCCGGAAAATCTCAAACGCATTTTCGATCCGTTTTACACCACCAAGCGTGAGGGGACGGGGCTTGGACTTTCTGTATCACAAAGTCTGCTTAGCCAATCTGGCGGAGAAATTAAAGTGCAGTCTGAATTGGGTGTGGGTAGCACTTTCAGTATCTTCCTGCCTTCCAAAAATGAAGCGAAACTTCGCGAGACCTTGCTGATTCAATAATCGTCATCCGAAAAATGTTCTATTTTATCGGTCATTTCACTTGAGATGACCGACTTTCATGCGCGTTATGTAAATCAGGGCTTGTAGTCTGGGCGCTGAACAAGTAACGTTGCGCAGATTTTTCTATTTGTGATCCCTGTCAGCTTAATTTAGCCACTCAAAGTGCGCCGTTTTAAGTGGACGGGAATGTTAACGCACTAAGGTACAGGCTTTGATTTCTACAGCGAATATCACTCAACAATTTGGCGCTAAGCCACTGTTTGAAAACATTTCAGTTAAGTTTGGCGAAGGTAATCGCTACGGTCTAATCGGGGCAAATGGCTGTGGTAAATCCACCTTCATGAAAATCCTCAGTGGTGAGCTCGAACCAAGTGGCGGTAACGTGAGCTACGATCCAAACGAGCGCGTTGCTAAGCTGAATCAGGATCAGTTTGCGTACGAAGAGTTCACGGTAATCGACACCGTTATCATGGGTCACAAAGAGTTGTGGAAGGTAAAACAAGAGCGCGACCGTATTTATGCGCTGCCAGAAATGACTGAAGAAGATGGTATGCGTGTTGCCGATCTCGAAGTGGAATTCGCCGAGATGGATGGCTACATGGCGGAATCCAAAGCGGGTGAATTGCTGCTGGCGGTGGGTATTCCTCTTGAGCAACATTACGGCCTGATGAGCAGTGTGGCTCCTGGTTGGAAACTGCGTGTGCTGCTGGCGCAAATCCTGTTTGCAGACCCAGATATCATGCTGCTTGACGAACCTACCAACAACTTGGACATCGACACCATTCGCTGGTTGGAAGATACGCTGAATGCGCGTAACTGCACCATGATCATCATCTCGCATGACCGTCACTTCTTAAACTCAGTGTGTACCCACATGGCGGACTTGGATTACGGCGAGCTGCGTATTTACCCAGGTAACTACGATGAGTACATGACTGCGGCAACTCAAGCCCGTGAGCGTCTGTTGTCTGATAACGCGAAGAAGAAAGCGCAAATTGCTGAGCTACAAACCTTCGTAGCGCGTTTCTCTGCGAACGCATCGAAAGCAAAACAAGCGACTTCTCGTGCAAGACAGATTGATAAGATCAAACTGGATGAAGTGAAGGCATCTAGCCGTCAGAACCCGTTCATTCGTTTTGAACAATCGAAAGAGCTGTTCCGTAACGCCCTGATTGTTGAAAACCTCAGCCAAGGTTTTGATCATGACCTGTTCAGCAACTTCAACGCGATTTTTGAAGTGGGTGAGCGTGTTGCCATTATCGGTGAGAACGGTGCAGGTAAAACGACACTGCTCAATACACTAGCGGGCGTACTTGAGCCTCGCAGCGGTGCCTATAAATGGTCTGAAAACTCGAACATTGGTTACTACGCTCAGGATCATGCTCACGAGTTCGCGGAAGATCTGAACTTGATGGAGTGGATGGGTCAGTGGCGTCAAGAAGGCGATGACGAACAAGTGGTGCGCAGCTTCTTGGGTCGTATGCTGTTTGGTCAAGATGACATCAAGAAGTCAGTGAAAGTGCTGTCGGGTGGTGAGCAAGGTCGTATGCTGCTTGGCAAACTGATGATGCACAAACCGAACATGCTGCTGCTCGATGAACCAACCAACCACATGGATATGGAATCAATCGAGTCTTTGAACAACGCATTAGAGCAGTACAAAGGCACGCTATTCTTCGTATCACACGACCGTGTATTTGTAGACTCATTGGCAACCCGCATCCTCGAAATCCGTGATGGTAAAATCACTGACTTCAAAGGCACTTACGCTGAGTTCCTGAAATCACGCGGCGTTGAAGGTTAATTTCCCAAGCCAATATTTTCTTCCATGCCAAATAATACAAAGAGCCTCTGCGTGAGGCTCTTTTGCTATCCGAAAAACGTTCAAACCCGTTATGGTGCATAAACGTTGTTATGCTTCTTCACTGTGGCCTTTCACATCAAACACCACTTTGTCTGCGCCACTGTACACATGAAAGCGGCGACCGGAAGCGCGAGCAATCGTGGTAATGCCAAAACGTTGCGCAAGCTCAAGCCCCATTTGAGTCACACCCGAGCGCGATAGCAGTACAGGAATCCCCATCTGCGCCACTTTAATCACCATCTCGGAGGTTAAACGCCCTGTGGTGTAGAAAACTTTGTCATCACCACGCATGCCATTGAGCCACATTTCACCGGCCAAAGTATCCACAGCATTATGGCGACCGACATCTTCCACAAAAGAGATCACCCGATCCTCTTGGCAAATTGCGCAGCCATGCACCGCGCCGGCTTTTTTGTAGGTGTCGTTGTAGTGGGTCAACGCTTCCAGAGCCGCGTAAATTTGTGATTGTTTAATTGGTTGTTGTGGTACTTGGTAATTCTCAAGCTGCTTCATCACGTTGCCATACATGGTGCCTTGGCCACAGCCGGAGGTGACGGTTTTTTTCTTCAGCGCAGGCTCTAAATGGTCAATGTTTTCACGCGTAACCACCGCGGCCGAATGGGTTTCCCAATCGATGATGATGGAATCGAGCGCTTCCGGATCGGAAATAAAACTTTGGTTTTTCAAATAGCCCAACACTAAAGACTCGGGGCGTGAACCGAGTGTCATCAAGGTCACAATCTCTTTCCAGTTGAGCAGGACAGTGAGAGGGCGTTCACAGGCGATCGATTTCACCAGTTTTTCGCCGTATTCGTCATACACTTCAACTTCAATGGTTTGCAGAGGATTTTCGCTGGTTTTGATGATGGAAGGTTTAGCCACTCTGGATTCCTGTGTGATGCTCGCTTTATTCACCGCCGATCTGTCAGTGCAAATCTTAGGGTAGAGCGAATAAGAAAAAGTGCCGTCAATGTAGCAAAAAGGGTGCCGAATCAAAAACAAACTGAACAAAAGTGATGATGTCGCTCTACTTAAAGCAAGGTACTGGAACCCAATGGCGCAATTATTGCTTTAATTTCAACTCTGATTGTTAATTTAGTATGGGTTATGACTGAACAAACTTCTCCTGAATCCTTAACGGATGCTGCTCATAGCAAAACCGACATCGCTTGGCCGCTCGCTTGCAACCTTGAGCCGCGTTTGGTCTCACGTGGCCGTTGGCAAACCACGCAGTGGATGTTGCACGGTTTCAGTTTAACGCCAGAGGCGCAGAGTCAATATGTTGCAACCTTACACTTGTATCGTGACGAGCGTACTGACTATCGCTTTAACCTCAGTTCACAAGCGCCAAAGCTGTTCTTGGTTGCCGAAGATCCGATTGAAGATCAGCCGCTTAAAATCGTGCAATTGACCGCATCGCAAGCCGTCGCCAGCCGCTATATGGACAGCGATTATCTGGTGCTGTCGGCCGATATGCCGCTACCCATGCAGGCGTGGATGGAAGCCTATATTGGTCGTCACGGTGAGCTACTGGAAATTCGCCGCAAGAAACGTGAAGGCGCGGGGAGGTCTTGTGGTAACTGAAAACACGTTTTTCTCTCGTTGGTCACAACGTAAATTAACCGCAGAATCAGAGCAAGCGCTTGATACAACGAAGAGTTTGAACTCAGAGCCTGCGCAGGCAGAGTCGATTGCTAATCAATCTTCGGTAGACACTAAAAGTGGTTTGGTGAGTGATGCGCTCGAACAACCTCATTCAGCAGAGAATGAAGAACCCAGCGTAGCGAGTTTGTTGGTATCCGGTGCTTCGCAAGAACTGAAGAAAGCCGCATTGCGTAAGCTGTTTTTAAGCGGCGAGTTTAGTGAAGTGTGTATGCTGGATGATTACAACGCGGATTACAGCAATACAGCAACTCTCACCACGCAAGTCGCGCAAACCTTACGTCAATGGTGTAATGAGGTAGAAACGACGCCAGACGTTAAGTCTGAAAAAGCTATGCCTGATCAAACTATGCCTGATTTAAGCATGCCTGATGAAACGACAGCTTCTGCGACCGAATTCGCGGAGGATTTTGCGCGACTTTCTGATCACAATACGCTTTCTTCTTGCGATACTGCGGCATCTGACACACTGAACAGTGAGACAAAATATACCGTATAGAGATTAGGGACATTTTGACTTACTCCTCAATAGGTAGAGTGAGACATAATGTCTCACTCTTATTGTGGCTTTTCATTTCTCATCCCCGTTATCGATAAATTCTCTGATCTTTCAATAAAATAAATTTGGAACGCTATTTGCTTTAGCTTATGTAAAACGAGCCAACACGCTCGTGATTCTTATAAGCGGAAGCAAGCAATGTTAAACAACCTACTACAACAAGCGACGTCTCCAAATGGTCGGGCGAGACAGTATGCGATTGAGCATACGGTTGAGTTGACCAATCTTATTCCTCCTACCGTAAGTTACGAAAGTGGTGGCCATACCTTAATTATTGGGCCCACGATGCTCATTGAGCGTATTACCGAGCCACTGAGCAGTATGGCTTCAATCACGCTCCTTTCTGTGGATGGTGAGCCTGGCACACAAAGCAATTTGTACTACGCCGATACGGTTGAAATCAGCGGTTTCCTCGGCGCCTTCTCGGTGAACGTAGAAAACCACGGTAAACGAGTCAATTTGGCGCAAGCCGCGATAGGTGGAAATACCTTTGATATCGTATTGGATATGTCACTCAATGGTTTAATGAGTGAAGAAGTGCCTGTGCCCGGTTATTTTCCGGTAGGACGTGGTTATCCAAAGCTGGCGGATGCGCTGGAAGAGATCCCAACTCTGATGGGTACCTTCGATAAACCTAAGTATTTCCGTCTGGATACAGACTTGTGCGCGCACAGTTCACGTGGTGTGAAAGGGTGTGAACGCTGTGTGGATGCATGTCCTGCTGGCGCGCTGTCCAGTGAAGGTTCAGAGCAAACAGGGCATCGCATTCAAATTAACCCTTATCTGTGTCAGGGCGTCGGAACCTGCGCGACGGCTTGCCCGACCGAAGCGATTCATTACGCGCTGCCCAATCCTACCGATACTCAAAAATTTATTGAGCGATTACTGGCGAATTACCACCAAGCCGGCGGTGAAAAACCGATCGTGCTGATCTGCAGTTCTCGTCATGAAAGTTACAACGTCATGGCATTAAATGTCTTGCCAGACAATGTCATTCCGGTGGTGGTGGAAGAGCTGCCTTCCGTCGGTATCGACAGTTGGTTTGCCGCTTTAGTTAACGGTGCAACTCAAGTGTTGTTTGCGGCGAGTCGTCACATGCCACAAACCATTCAACGCATTCTCAACCAAGAAGTGAGTATGGCGCAGAGCCTGCTGACTCACTTAGGTTTGGCAAAAGAGACGATTGATATTCTTTATCTCGAATCGTTACGTGAGGGAATGCCGGTACTGTGTGAACAGCCGCTTGGGCTTAAGTTGGGTGACTTAATCGGTAATAAGCGCGAACGCCTGTTTACCGCGCTGGATGCGTTAGCGGAAACACTCAATGCTGAACCTAGCGTTCAACCACTCAGCATCAGTGCACCTTACGGCACCATTGAATGCCAAACAAGCGATTGTACTTTATGCATGAGCTGTGTTGCGGTTTGCCCAACGCGTGCACTGCATCCGGCGGGTGATAGCCCTGCCTTACGCTTTATTGAGCAAGACTGTGTGCAGTGTGGTTTGTGTGTCAAAGCTTGCCCTGAACAAGCGCTTAGCGCGACGCCACAACTCAACTGGAACAAAGCGGCACGTCAAGGAGTGGTGACCTTGCATCAAGAAGAGCCCGCTAAGTGCCTGCGCTGCCATAAGCCTTTCGCGCCACAATCCATGATTACCATGTTGCAAACCAAGTTACGAGGTCACTCACATTTCGCCACGCCGGAAGCGCTCAATCGGATTGCGATGTGCGAAGACTGTCGGGTAGTCGACATGTTTGAAGCCATGGCACATGACCCTGAGCAGCAGCTCAAGTATTAAGGAGAAAGCCATGCAAGAGCAATCTGTGCGTTCACAGTCAACACATTCACAGTCAATGCGTTCAGACATCTACCTGCTGCTCGCCACACTGCTGCGTGATGTGCCCTCAGCAGAGCTGTGCACCTTTCTAGCCGAATTGGACTTTGAGGCCAATGGCACCTAGGGTTTGGTGCGTATGCGTGGGAAGGAGTTAGCCAAAGAAGGATATAAAAGATATATAGGAATGAATTTGGAGAGAAGAGTATCATGTGAGGTTTAGGGGGTAGAGGTAGGATGGGTGTAGCGTAATTGGAATATGGGATTGGGTATTTGTTGAGAGATAGGTATGGTATAGAAGATGGAAGATTTTAGGTTGATGGGTTGGAAGCTGGTTGGGGGAGGTCTAGAGTGTTGTATTAGTCTTGAGAGTGAAATTGTTATGTGAGAGGGAGTTGAGGGGAGTTTAATTTGGATGTGGGTGGGTGCGTGATGAAAGGTGTTGTAGTTTTGAGGGGGTGGGAATTAGGAATTATTAGGGGGGATTTAAGGGATGATGAATGAGGGGGGGGGGTGGGGGTATTTAGGGGGTGAATTTGGAGGGGATGATGAATATTATATTTGGGGTGTGTTGGGAAAGAGGTAGATAGAGGGTTAGGGAGGGGGGGTGGGGTGTTATTGGGGGTAGTGGTATATATGATAATTGATGGAGATTGTTGAGGGTTGAGGTTGAGTGGATGGGTTAAGGGGGTAAGGGGGTGTTTTAGTGGTTAGGGTTATTTAAGGGTTGGTTTGATGTAGGGAAAGGTTTGGTAATAATATGTGGTGTGAGAGAGAGGTGGTTTTGGTTGTGTATTGATGGTTGTTTTTGTTAATTGGTTTAATTTGAGTAGGGAGTTGATGGGAGTTTGGGGGTGATTTGGGGGGTTGGTGGGGGGTGTTGGGGGGGTGGAGGGGGGGGGTTGGGGTTGTTGTTGTGATGGGGGTTTGTTTACTGGGGGGGGGGTGTTTGTTTGTGGGGTGGGGTTTTTTGGGATGATAGTTTAGATTTTTATGGAGGGTGGTGTATTATAAGTGTGGTAATTAAAGTGGTGTAGATATTTAAGGGATTATGAGGTAATTTATTGGTTTTTGTATGAGAGGATGGTGAAGGAGTATGGGTGGTTTTTATAGGAATAAGGGATGAGGGGGTCAGTGAGAGGTTGGTGAATATATGTTTTATTAGAAGGATGGTTTAAGTTTTGATATGGAATGAGATGTTGAGTAGATGAGATATTTTAGGTTGTGTTAGTTATTAAGGTGATAAATGGGATCACATACATGGAGGGTTATAAGATGTTGTTATTTAGGGGTTCTTGTATGGTATTTGTTGAAGGAGGGGGGGTGATAAAAATGGATTAGATGGAGGATGAATAGGGGAGTTTGGAGCACACCACAGGTTATAGGAATAGGTGTTAGGAGAAGATTTTAAATTGATGATAGTTGAGAGGATGTGGTTGTTGATTGTGAATGGGGTAATGAATTAATTGTTTTTGGTGTAATTGTAGATGATGTTAAGTGTTGTTATGGAAACTGTGGAGGGTGTATGAATAGGATGTGATTTAGATAAGTTTAGTGAAGGGATTTATGTTAAGTAATTTGGAATAAATGTGGGGGATAATATAAGTTGTAGATAATTGGATCTGTAGTGTGAAATAGAATATAGGGGGTTGAGGGGGGTTATATAGGGGGGGGTGGGGGATTTTGGTAATTAGATGGATTGGTAGGGATATTAGGGTTGGAGTGGGGATGGGATGTGGGGTGTATGTTAAAAGAAGTTGAGATATAATGTGGGATTGGATGATATTGGTGTTTAGAGTTTGATGTTTTATGAGGATTTTTTAGGGGGTGAAGTGAAGATTGAGGGAATGATAAAGGTAATGGAGGATTTTGAAGTGGTGTGGGGAGATATGAGAGAAAGTGTGGTAGGGGAATGGGTGGGGGGGAGGATTGAGGGGGGATTGGTGGGTGGGATTTTTTCATCACACATCACACTTGATCTGTTTAAGAATATAGGTATTTGGTTGGTTTTTTTTAAGAGATGTAGTGGAATTTTGGTATAATGAAGTTGTTGAGAGGTATAATTGGCGTTTGAGATGTTGTTGTTTTATTCAATATGAGTTTGAATTGAGAGGTACAAGATAAGGAGGGAAGGGGTGGGGGGGGTGGGGGGTTGGGGGGGTATATAATATAATATGGGTTATTTATTTTATAGTGAGTTATGATTACTTGTGTGGGAGAGGGGATTAGAGACACACTCACACAGGAGGAGGGGTGAATTATTGAGGGGAAAGGGGGAGATTAGTTTTAGGGATTGGGATTATAGATTTTGGATAGTGATTTATGTTTATTTAAGGGTTATTATGTTTTGTAGTAGGTTAATGGTTTTAAATGGGATTGAGTTTGGGAGTTGGTGGAGGGTGGGGGGGTTATTTTAAAGGGGGTAATTGGGATAGTGTTAGGGGGAAGATGGGATGAGAGTGGGGGGGGGGGGAGGGGTGGTATGGGAGGGAGGGGGGGGGGGGAGAGTGTGAAGGGGGGATAGGGGTAGTGTGGGGGGGGTAGGGGTTTTATTTGTATTAAGAGGATTAGGGTTTATTATGGAGAGGAAATGGGGGAGTTGGGATGGGAATGAAGGGGTAAGGGGTTTTATTAGGGATGTGGTTTGGGGTTTGGGGGGATGGGAGGGTGGGGGGGGATGTGGGTGGGGGGGGGGGGGGGGTTAACTATTGTTAATTAGGGGGAGGGAGGTTGGTTAGTGAGATAAGGTGGGTGGGGTAGTTAGTAGTTATATCACGGAGTAATAGATGGGGTTTTACAGTAGGGGGGATGGGGGGGGGTTGGGGGGTAGGGGGAGTTAAGGAGTGGATGGGGAGGGTGATTGGGTGGGTGACTCTATCTATATCTCTATCTCTATCTCTCTCATTAATAGGTTTGATGGTGAGTGATTATTTTTAGGGGTGAGGGGGGGGGGGGTGGATTAGGGGTTTGTTTATGATGGAGGGTGGGGGGGGGGGGGGGGGGGGGGTTTTGATAATGGGGGTGGGTTGTAGGGTAAAGAGGTTGGGTTATTGGGGGGGGTTAGGTGGGGGGTAGTAAGGTTATTTGAAATGTGAAGAGGGTTTTAGGATAATTTTGGTAGGGGATATATAGGAATTTTTAATTGAGGTGGGGGAGGCAGTTGGGGGAAGGGGGATTGGAGTGTAGTAGGGTGGAAGGGAATGGGGGGGTTAGAATGTTGTGGTTTTATAAAAGTTATATATGAGGGAGGGGTATGTAAGATGAGTTTTAGGTGAAGTTGGGGAGGGTTTAGTAAGGTAATGAGGGGGGGGGGGGGGGGGGGGGGTGGATGGGGGGGTTGGGGTTGGTGGGGAGGGGAGGTTGTATGAGTAGATAGTTTGGTGGGGGTAATTTGAGAGTGAAATGTTTGGGGTGAGTTGTTGAGGAGGTATATAATAGGATGGTGGGATGTTTTTAAAGTGAGTATGTATGTTTGTGGATGATGTTGGTTTAATTATGGTTTAAGGTTGAATTGATGGCGGTATTCTGAGGTCGCGATCAAACACGGCTGTATTCCATTTGGTAACGCGAAAGCGCGTGCGATTGTGTGGACATTCCCAGATCGCGTACCGCTGCACCGTGAACCTCTATATACCCCACGCCGTGATCTGCTGGCTGATTACCCCACGTGGGACGACCAAGCATTCATCTTCCGTGTTCCAACCCTGTTCAAATCGATTCAAGCGCAAGATAAATCAGTGGAATACCCGATCATTCTTACCTCGGGTCGCTTGGTCGAGTATGAAGGCGGCGGTGAAGAAACCCGTTCTAACCCTTGGCTAGCCGAGCTACAACAAGAGATGTTTGTTGAAGTGAACCCGAAAGATGCCAACGATTTAGGCTTTATGGATGGCGATATGGTTTGGGTTGAAGGTGCAGAGAAAGGGCGCATCAAAGTCAAAGCTATGGTGACACGTCGTGTGAAACCGGGCATGGCGTTCTTACCATTCCACTTTGGTGGCAAATTCCAAGGTGAAGATCTGCGTCCGAAATACCCAGAAGGGACACAGCCTTACGTGGTTGGGGAAGCGGCAAACACCGCCACGACCTACGGCTACGATCCTGTCACCTTGATGCAGGAAACCAAAGTCACCCTCTGTAACATTCGTAAAGCGTAAGGAGCTTACCCATGGCAAGAATGAAATTCCTGTGTGACACCAAACGCTGTATCGAATGTAACGGCTGTGTCACTGCCTGTAAAAATGAAAACGATGATGCTCTGGAATGGGGCATCCAGCGTCGCCGCGTAGTTACGCTCAACGATGGTGAACCGGGTGAAAACTCGATTTCCGTGGCGTGCATGCATTGTACCGATGCACCTTGTATGGCGGTGTGTCCGGCAGACTGCTTTGTGCATACCGAAGATGGCATTGTGCTGCATAACAAAGATCTCTGTATCGGTTGTGGTTACTGCTTGTTTGCTTGTCCGTTTGGTGCTCCGCAGTTTCCAAAACAAGCCTCATTTGGTGAGCGCGGCAAGATGGACAAATGTACCTTCTGTGCTGGCGGTCCTGAAACAGAGCCGGGTTCAGAAGAGGAACGTCGTAAATACGGAGCCAACCGTATTGCGGAAGGTAAACTGCCCATGTGCGCTTCTCTCTGTTCTACCAAAGCACTGTTAGCGGGGGATGCGGAGAAAATCTCCGATATTTTCCGTCAACGCGTGGTTGAACGTGGAGCGAAAGGTGCCGGTTGGACGAACGGTGAAGATCTCGCCTATGACGCAACTCGGAGTTAAGTGGCTATGAGACAAAAACTTTCTCGCGCCACTCGTTTTGTGCTGCCTTTATTGGCAGCACTGCTGTGCTGGTTGGCTCAACCCGTGATGGCAGAAGAGAACGCAAAACCGGATGTGGTGCAAAAAGAGATGACCCAACTGGCTGGCGCAGACTTTTGGCGTCAGGTACGACAAGGCGAAGCGGGTTACACCACGTCTCAGTCTCCTGAACATGGCGTGTTGATCAGTAAACCGGGTGAAACTTGGTTTATCCTTAAAGAGAAATGGATGTCTCCGGCTGGTGCGGTGGCGATTTTCGGCAGCATAGCAATGGTCGTGCTAGCGTATATCGCAGTCGGTCCGCTGATGCTGAGTAAGCCGCGCACCGGACGTAAGCTGAATCGCTGGTCACGCTCAGATAGGGCGCTGCACTGGAGCATGGCGTTTACCTTCCTGACCTTAGCGTTCAGTGGCTTGATGCTGGTGTACGGTAAGCACTTCTTAAAACCGTATATCCCAAGTGAGCTGTGGGGCTGGATCATCTATGCCGCGAAGCAGTATCACAACTACATGGGACCACTGTTTTTCATTCTGCTGATGTTTGTGCTGCTCAAGTGGTGGCGCAAATCCATTTTCAATAAAGTGGATGTGCAATGGTTTATGAAACTCGGTGGCATGGTCGGTAAACACAAAGGCACACACCCTTCAGCAGGCTTTTCTAATGCTGGGGAGAAAGCCATTTACTGGTTACTGATTGTGTTTGGAACCTTTGCGGCCATTAGTGGCTTGGTGCTCGATTTTCCGATTTTCGACCAGACGCGTCGCCACATGGAATTGTCTAATCTGATTCATATGTTCTCAGCCCTGATCTTAATCTGTGGCTTTATCTTCCATATCTATATTGGTCTGTTTGGTATGGAAGGCGCATTAGAAGGCATGGTGACCGGCAAAGTGGATGAAACGTGGGCGAAAGAGCATCATGACCTTTGGTATGAAGAAGTAAAACGCCGCGGTGAAATTGAAGAGGTAAGTGCGGAATCTCAACCCGTCTCATTCAACCAAACGAAAGGAGAGGTGAGCCATGAATCAAGATAGAGCGCACAAGTCAGTGTGGTTTGTCTACATTGCAAGCTTGCTGACACCATTCACCTGCTTGCTCTCGGGCGTGATTGGCATTATCTATGCGGGTTACCGACTGGATAAGAACCAAGATGGTGAGATAGCGAATTCCCATTACTATGGCTTAATTCGCAGTTTCTTCCTCTATCTCACTTTCTTTGTGGTACTGATTGTGACGGTTGCAACCACGAACGGCATCATCATGGGTGTGAATCGCTACTGGATGCCGGAATCTTGGCTTGCCAAGCTTGGACATGGCATTCCTTATGTGGGCGCAATCATTGCCGTCGGAGCCATCTCGATCTGGATCTGGCGTATGATCCAAGGCATGCAACAGTATCAAAATAACTTATCGCATTCCCCCTCCAAAGGGCCTAATCTGTAATTCCATACCCGGCCAAACAGCCGGGTATTTTTTACCCTGCAACATTTTGCTGAGTTCTTGTGCGCGTTGTTTTGGTGCTAAAGTGCCAAATTGGTGCAATTCTGTTGCGAAATGTAACAACCAACTTCTGTTTGTTCAGAAACTCCCAGACTAACTACCTTATTTATCAATATATTAGATAAATTATTCTCTATTTCATCATCAGCGCAAAAAACTGGAACAGCTTTTGCTCAGTCGAGCTTAAATCTTCTTTTCTCACCAACTTGGTGAAAATAACAACAAAGCACAGGAAAAGTGCATAACAGACGATGGAGTATCATATCGATGAGCGATAGCGTAAGTCAGGTTCAAGGTGCCGTTCAAACCCTGACCCAAAGTTCAGACACTTTATTTTTGCTGCTCGGCGCCATCATGGTGTTTTTGATGCATGCAGGCTTTGCTTTCCTTGAAGTCGGCACGGTTCGGAAGAAAAATCAGGTTAACGCGCTGGTGAAAATTTTGGCAGATTTCGGGGTTTCTACGATTGCCTATTTCTTTATTGGTTACTGGGTTGCGTATGGACATCATTTCTTTGCTGATGCCGCGACACTCTCACAAGGCAATGGTTATGATTTAGTGAAGTTCTTTTTCCTACTTACCTTTGCGGCGGCCATTCCTGCGATTGTTTCTGGCGGTATTGCTGAACGCGCCCGATTCTATCCTATTCTTTTAGCGACATTTTTTACGGTCGGGCTGGTTTACCCTTTCTTTGAAGGGATCATTTGGAATAGTAACTTTGGCGTACAAGACTGGTTTGCCGCCAATTTAGGCGCACCATTTCACGACTTTGCAGGCTCAGTGGTTGTTCACGCCGTCGGTGGCTGGATTGCGCTGGTTGCCGTTGCTTTCTTAGGCATGCGTCGTGGCCGCGTGCGCGCTGGCAAACACACCAACTTTGCTCCCTCCAACATTCCCTTTTTAGCGCTTGGTGCATGGATTCTAAGTGTCGGTTGGTTCGGCTTTAACGTGATGTCAGCACAAACTTTGAATGGCATCAGCGGATTAGTGGCGATGAACTCTTTAATGGCAATGACGGGCGGTATTCTCGCCGCGTTAATTGTTGGGAAAAATGACCCAGGTTTTATCCATAACGGTCCATTAGCGGGCTTGGTCGCCGTGTGTGCCGGATCGGATTTAATGCATCCTTTAGGTGCATTGGTCACGGGGGTGATTGCGGGTGCCGTGTTTGTTTGGCTGTTCACTCAATTACAAAATAAAACCAAAATTGATGATGTGCTCGGTGTATGGCCGCTGCATGGCGTGTGTGGGGCGTGGGGTGGCATTGCCGCAGGCATTTTTGGCCAAACGGCCTTCGGTGGCTTAGGGGGCGTAAGCTTCAGCACACAGATTGTTGGAACCTTAATGGGCATCGCGATTGCGTTAAGTGGCGCACTGATGGTTTATGGCATCTTGCATAAAGTGATGGGGTTACGTTTATCACAAGAAGATGAGTTTAATGGCGCAGATTTAGCCATTCACAAAATCTCCGCAACCAGCGAAGAGTAATTCCGATTTGGATGGGCTTCTCGGTTCGAGAAGCCCTCAATTCCACTATGACTCATTCTGCAACGCTCTCTCTTTCTTCCCATCAATAGCCTTGTTACTACTATGGTCTAATCTGCGTTTTCTAGGGTTGATAACGCTTCAGTGTTAAGCTTAAACTAAAGCCGAAAAAAGGAATGGGTTATGAGCTTACCGTATCGACATATTGTGATACTGACTGGAGCAGGCATCTCTGCGGAGTCTGGTATTCAAACTTTCCGCGCTCAGGATGGACTATGGGAAAATCATCGTATTGAAGATGTGGCGACACCAGAAGGGTTTCAACGCGATCCAGATATGGTGCTGGAGTTTTATAACCAACGCCGCCGTAAGCTGCTCTCTGATGCGATTCAGCCCAATCCGGCACATCTTGCCCTAGGTAAACTGGAAAAAGAGTTGCAGGGCAGTGTCACGGTGATTACTCAAAACATCGATAACCTGCACGAACGTGGCGGCAGCCAGAATATTATTCATATGCATGGTGAATTGCTGAGAGCGCGTTGTCCTGAATCCAATCAAACAGTGGAGCAAAAAGAGGATATCCGTAACGGCGATTTATGCCACTGCTGCCAAATGCCTGCACAAATGCGTCCACACATTGTTTGGTTTGGTGAAATGCCGCTGCGCATGGGCGATATTTATGCCGCGCTTGAGCAAGCGGATTTGTTTGTTTCTATTGGTACATCAGGGGTGGTTTACCCCGCAGCGGGCTTTGTGCATGATGCACGCATGCATGGCGCACATACGATAGAAATCAATTTAGAACCTAGTGCGGTGGAAAGCGAGTTTGCTGAGAAGCGCTATGGCAAAGCGAGTATTGAAGTGCCAAGGTTAGTGGAAGAAATTTTGGCGGCGCAAAAACGTGCTATGCATCACTCTGCCAGTAAACAGTACAAACATGCTTAATGGCGATGAGTGAGTACGTGAACCGATAAAAAATGCCCCGCTAAACGGGGCTTTTTTTATCCTAGTATTGGCATTCCAACGACAAGATTAATCGCGGAAGTTGTTGTACTGCAGCGGTTGTTCCAAATTCGCTTCGCGCAGCATTGCCATCACTTCTTGCAAATCGTCACGCTTTTTACCCGTCACGCGCACTTTGTCGCCTTGAATTGAGGCTTGCACTTTGATTTTGGCATCTTTAATCAATTTCACGATCTTCTTTGCCAGTAGGGCTTCCAAACCTTGTTTGAAATCCGCATCCTTGTGCCAGTATTTACCAATATGCACGGAGTCTTTAGCATTCATAGCTCGTGCATCAACACCGCGTTTAGCGAGGTTTCCGCGTAAAATATCCATCATCTGGCCAAGTTGGAAGTCATCTTCGGCGGACAACTTGACCGTTTCTTCTTTCAGCTCAAAACGGGCATCTACGTTACGAAAATCGAATCGAGTAGCCAATTCACGAGTTGAGTTTTCTACTGCGTTACGCAGTTCTACAGCATCAATTTCTGAAACAATATCAAAAGAAGGCATGGGTATTTCCTTAATTACGAGAGCGACGGACTTTGATGGATTGTGCCAGCATGTCGAGCATCATGGCAGTATCATCCCAGCCTAAGCAAGGATCCGTGATTGAAAGTCCATAAGTCAGGTTATTGAGATCGTGCATTGGTTGATTGCCTTCAACCAAGAAACTTTCCGCCATAATGCCAGCAATTTTGTGGCTACCCGCTTCGAGTTGTCGGCAAATGTCACGCGCCACATCGACTTGTTTACGATGCTGCTTTTGGCAATTGGCATGACTAAAATCGACAACCAAGCGCTCAGGGAGGTTAAATTGTGCTAATTGTTGGCAAGCTTCATCAATTGAGGCTTGATCAAAATTCGGCCCAGTATCGCCGCCACGCAGAATGATATGACCAAATGGGTTACCGCTTGTGCGGTATACGGTCATACGGCCATTTTTATCTGGAGAGTAAAAATAGTGTGATGCTTTCGCTGCGCGAATTGCGTCAATCGCGATTTTCACGTTACCGTTTGTACCGTTTTTAAAGCCAACAGGGCAGGAGAGTGCAGAGGCCATTTCGCGGTGAATTTGCGACTCTGTCGTACGTGCGCCAATTGCCCCCCACGTGATGAGGTCTGCGATGTATTGACCTGTGATCATATCGAGGAATTCGGTTGCTGTGGCCAACCCGAGCTTATTCACATCGAGAAGCAATTTTCGGGCTTTATTTAGGCCGGTTTCCAAAGCATACGAACCATCTAAATTCGGATCCGTGATCAGACCTTTCCAACCCACAACGGTGCGCGGTTTTTCAAAATAAGTCCGCATAACGACAAACAATTCATTGCTATAGTTTTCTTGTAACGCGGCAAGACGGTGAGCGTAATCGAGTGCGGCATCGGTATCGTGTACTGAACAAGGACCCACAATAACCAACAGGCGATCATCTTCTCCAGTCAGAATGTTTTCAATTTGGCGACGAGACTGCGCAATCCGTAACGCGACTTCATCAGTGATTGGGTGTGCGTGACTCAATTCTGCCGGTGTCGGCATCGGGCCCAATGCTTGGGTTCTTAATTCATCGGTTTTCAGTGGCATAGGAGCGCTTGTCCTTTTGTTGCGAAGCGCTAAAGATAACGAATTTGTCAACGAGAATAAACCACTGCACCCAAAACAGATCATCGATTGCGTGTAAATCCGCTCAATAACGGGCATTTTGATGAGAGTTTCACCAAATCAAAATCCATACCGAGGCTACTCACTATTTCCTAACTCGCGAAAGTCACGGTGATATGGCACTTTGTTAACATTTGTTTGACATTTTAAGATGAATAGATTGAAGTGGTCGGACAACTTACTGTGCGGAGTTTTTATGCTGTCACCTTTAGCGAAAGCCAATCTTTACTTGAATCTGTTCGGTTTTTTTAAAGTGCCATTGATTTGGGCATGTCGCCCGAAAATACTTAAGCTTGATGACCAAGCGGTAGAAGTACGCATTCCGCTCAAAAGACGCAATAAAAATCATCTTAACAGTATGTATTTTGGAGTACTGGCGGTGGGTGCGGATGTCGCTGGCGGGTATATGGCGATGCATAAAGCCAATCAACGCGGTTGCCGTGTTTCGTTAGCGTTCAAAGCGGTACGAGGAGAGTTTCATAAACGCCCCGAAGCCGCAGTCCATTTTCATTGCGTAGAAGGTGAGAAGATTGATCGCATGTTAGAAGAAACTTCGCGAACAGGGGAAAGGGTAAACCAAGAAGTGCATATCATAGCCACTTGCCCAACCTTACATGGAGATGAGCCGATGGCTGAGTTTTGGTTAACCCTTTCCTTGAAGGTCGCTAAGTCTGCGGGATAGATTCAATATCCACAATTCGGCTTCGGTTAAGCACGATTTTCCAACGATAGTAGGTAGGCTCGCCTTTGTGGTGGTTCTCTTTCACGATCAAGTTCAACAGGTGTCGCTTTTCGACCGACTCTCGACTCACTTGACCATTGTTGAGCTGGTAAATGTGGTTTGATCCTTTATCCATCTGGCGCATGATCGAGCGCAGATCAATCATTAGCGTTTCACGTGTTTCTTCATAACCACTCATAAAGCGTGAGGTGGACATTTCGGTATGTGAGCGATAGTGCAGGATCTGCTCTTCACGCTGCACAATGCGTTTCTTACGAATGGCTTGAATGCGATCGGGTAAATCACTTAGCTTTTTGTAATCCAACCACTCTTCTTTATCGCCGACTTGTTTGCCTGTGGTCGGATCAAAATAATGGCGTCGCCATTTGGGTCTCCCTTTACGTATCCAACGCCACAGCATATCTCGCAAATCATCTTTAAAAATTTCGCGTAGGGCATAGATAAACGACATCGCAATAATAAAAGACGCGGTAATTTCACCCCAGTAATCCCGTGCGGATACCGCTGTAATCGTTACGGCTATCATCACCAACCCAGTGGCAAGTCCTTTTACTGCTCGCTTAGTGTTATTACCCAGTGAAGCGATTTTTTCATTGAGGATAACAGGGTGTTCAATGAGACGACGCAACAAGCGCATTTTGTTACTTAGCCGCGTGATGTCTTGGTTCGCTTTATCGGAGTTGTATTGATTGAGCGCGCGGTGGGCTTGCTCTTTCTCCACTAAGGTAATCAATCGTTCTTTATTGGTTTTATATTCATTATCGCGCGTCATGTGCGCAATCATGGATAAGAAACTCTGCTCGGTATACCACGAGAGGTAGTTATCAATGTTGGCATAATAGCGCTTAAGCTGCTCTTCATAAGGAATGCTACGACGCAAACGGCGCAAAATATCCAAGGACAGCTCAATCACGCTATCCACTTCTTCCGTCGTCACCGTATCGCTGGTGTTATTGAGTTGCGAAACCGCTTTGTCCAAGGCAATAACATACTGATAAGCAAACAAACTCAAACTTACCCGGTATTGCGTAGAAGAAAGATGCCCACGTTGGGCGAGGCGGCTGTGCACTAGTGGTAATAAGATTTGATCACTGTAATAGGAACGCTGTTGGTGGATAGAACTGTAAAAAAACTCAGACTCTGAGATCACTTCTGGTGAGATATCCAATTCACCCGGGATAAACAGATAAAAATTTAAGTCGAGCTCTTTACTGCCCTTCATCTGACTGACAATCGTCAAGGTTGCCGCATCTTGCTGCTCTACGGTAATCAACGAAAACTCCTGTAAAAATTGCCGGATTTATTGCTCCAATGCGAGAAAGCATAACAGAGATAACGTATAATCTCTGCAAATTTGCTGTGAGACAGTTTTATATGATTAACATTGGTCAAATTAATAGTTTAGAAGTGGTGAAATTCGCCGAATTTGGTGTTTTTTTGGATGCGGGAGAATACGGCACTACCTTACTGCCTAAGCGCTTCGTGCCAGAAGGTACTGAAATTGGGCAGTTTATTGACGTTTTCTTGTATTTTGACTCTGAAAACCAACTCGCTGCCACAACTGAAACTCCGATTGCTCAAGTGGGCGAATGGGGCTTAATGACGATCGAAGGGGTTAACAACACAGGGGCCTTTGCCAACTGGGGCATCAAAAACAAAGATCTGCTTATTCCATACAGTGAGCAGCGTGCCCGTTTTGCGGCTGGCCAAACCGTCTTGGTTTACGTCTACACCGATAAAGCATCGGGGCGTATTGTCGGCACAACCAAGTTCAACAAGTGGCTTGATAAAACACCAGCTAAATACACGCCAAACCAGCAAGTTGATTTGCTGATTGCTGAACGCTCAGAGCTCGGTTTCAAAGCGATTGTGAATGGTACGCACTGGGGCATGATTTTCTCCTCTGATGTCTTTGGCAAGCTGTTCATCGGTAAGAAACTTAAGGGTTACATTAAGAGTGTGCGCGAAGATGGCAAAATCGACCTGTCCCTGCAAAAAGTAGGGGTAGAGAAAATGGATGAGCTAAGCACTAAGATCTTAGAAACCTTAGAGAAGAAAGGTGGTTTCCTGCCACTGAGTGATAAATCAACACCAGAGGCAATTTTTGCCACTTTCCGTACGAGTAAAGGAACCTTTAAGAAGACCATCGGCGGTTTGTATAAGCAAGGCAAAATCGTGATTGAAAATGACGGTATTCGTCTAGCTTAACCTCTTGTTATAGAGGATTTTAGAGCTAAAAAAAGGCCCAAAACGTAAGGTTTTAGGGCCTAGGGGAATGGCTCCAAAGAGCCTGCGCTAATCGAAAATGTAGGAGGTTGCTTAATACTAAGCCTAGTACATATACTGAAATTAGCGACAGGCTTTTAGAATTTCATACTATAGTTCAACGATTCAGAATAGATTTTTATCTCTCACAAGCTCTCTTGGCAGTCCATTCTTCACGCGATTGCCGACCCATTTTCCTAACCCAATCACATCGTTAGCATAACGGACGATCACCTCACCTTGACCACTTTGTCCTTCTGGTCTGACATCTCTACCCATAAACCATTCTCGTGCTTGAGCGGTATCCAACACCACACTATGAGTAGTACTTTCGGAGGCTAAACAGGTTGCAACTTGATGCTGCCAGCGATAACCCGATTTATGTGCTTCAGCAATTTTTATTCCCATGCGAGAGAAACGCAGCTCCCCCAACATTGGCTCTAATGCTTGCGGGAATAACCACACATCGTTATCGCGTAGCCAGACTTGTGAATCCGATGGTAGCGCTATACCAAGAGATTTTTGAAGTTGCTCTGCAATCTCTGATTGCTGTTTTAGGCTTGCCTTATTGAAAGGAAATTTTCCAAGACGTTTGTTGACCTCAGGAACCGGTACGGATGCCAATTTGCGGATTTTGGCGACAAAAAAACCTTCACAATCGTACATTTGCGGGAAAATGTGCAAGAAGCCTTCTTCGGTCAACGCAATTGAAGCTTGCTCAAATAAGTTATCCAGAGATTCAAAACTTACAGCCTCACCGTAAGTTTGCTTGAGGTTCCAACACACTTGTTGATTCTCTTCAAGGCTGAGAGTGCATGTCGAATACACTAGCGTTCCGCCAACTTTTAAGGCCTGAAACGCGCTTTCAATCAAAGCTTTTTGAGTGGATGCGATACTATGAATAGCATCCATACTCCAATTCTTCATCGCATCGGGATCTTTGCGGATCGTTCCTTCTCCAGAGCAAGGCGCATCGATTAACACCGCATCAAATCGCTCTGGAAGCCATCCGCCAAATACGCAACCATCAAAATTGGTTAGAGCAGCATTACGAATGCCACATCGCTCAATATTGGCGTGCAGCACTTTGACACGACTCGCAGAGAATTCGTTCGCTACCAAAACACCTGCATTATCCATCAAAGCGGCGATTTGAGTTGTCTTAGAACCTGGTGCTGCGGCCATATCGAGAACCGAATCATACTGTTCATTTCCCATAAACAGGGCGGAAACAGGCATCATCGAACTGGCTTCTTGGATATAGAAAAGACCCGCCATATGTTCGGCAGTATTACCGAGTGGAACGAGGCTTTCATCGGCTTCGATCCAAAAACCGTTCTCACACCAAGGAACAGGCGATAACTGCCAATGTTTCTCAGCTGCACGTTCACAAAACTCAGCAACAGAAATTTTGAGCGTATTTACCCGAATACTTTTGCGCAATGGCCTTTGACAGGCAGCAATAAAATCAGCAAGTTGGGTAGAATCAGGCAGTATTTTCGCCATCGAAGTAATGAATTCTTCGGGAAGAGAAATGTTCGGATGCACAGGCAAATTCCGTTGATGAATAAGGTCGGCGATTATACCCAGATAGGTTCATGACATAAAGGTAGCCGTAAAAGAAGAAAAGCAGCCTAAAGCTGCTTTTCGTGAAACGGAGAAGGGTTATGGTTTAGGAATAGGAGTGCGCCACTTACTCCACTCATCTTGTGCTTGTGGGTAGAGATAGAAGGTATGTCCTTCAGGAGCCGCAGGCGTTAATTGCTTCTGCTCTGGCGTAGCAAAAGTAATTCCACCGCGTAACATGCTATCAAACGTACCAGCCTTCACATTGGCTCCTGTAATGCCAATCGACATATCGAGCCCTGACACATTCCAAAACACGCTGTTTTGGCGAAGTAGGTAAGTGTACTGCGGCGCAATACGAATGGTGGTAATCACTCGGTCAGCGAATTCACCGAGACGTACATCGATCACTTTGCCGATCTCAATATCGCGGTACAGCACAGGAGTGCCAACATTCACCGATCCACGCTTCTCACTTTGGAGTGTGTAGGTTTTACCTGCACCGCCGTGGCGAGCTTCTTTGTGTAGTTCAAACTCGTAACGGCTATCACCCACACCAGGTTGAACTTCAATACTTTGGCCTAATAGGTTTTGTACATTTTCAATACCGCTTAAACCAATTTTGGCCTGCGATAACCAAAATTGTGAATTCTGCTTAGCAATTTTGGGGGCATATTGTGGCTCAATTCGTGCGGAAAGTTTGACAAATTCAGATTCGAAATCTGGAATGATTTCAAATACCTCACCAATTTGCACTCCTTGGTATTGCACTGGAGTACCCACTTTAACGCCAAGTGTACCTAACGCGGTAAGCGTGATTTTCTCTCCATAACGACGGGCATGATCATAGTCGTTATACAGCTTCCACATCGAACCTACTTTGTTTTCAATACCCGGTAGACTATCAAACGCAATGCCACCACGCAGTAACGTTTGCAGGGGTGCGGCTTTCACATCGACACCATCCATCGAAGCTTTAATTTCGACGCCTGAGCGGTTCCAGAACACGGTGTTAGGCGTTAATAAATGCTGATATTGCTTTTCGATAGTGGCTTCAATTTGTACCCCTTTCGGTGTTAGCGTGAAACCAGAAATACTACCAACTTTTAAGTTGCGGTATAGAAGTGGGGAGCCAGCACTGATCGACGGTAACTCATTAGCAAAGAGTGTTAATGAACGAGAGCCTGATTGGTTGTATTTCGCCAGTTCCGCCAAAGATTGACTAGGGTAGAGGCGATATTGTTCTAATGGGGTAGAGCTTCCTTCACTGGCAAAACTGATGGAGCCAAGTAACAACTGCTTGGCGGGTGGGATCGAAACCGACAGCCCTGATTCAGTTAACTCTGCTGAAGCACTGCCAGTTAAATAAAAGCGGTTCTGTGAGCGGATCAACGCACCATATTGCTCATCGATCAGCACATTTAATTCAACATAATCGAGCTTTAAATTCACGGCCGTGACGCTACCTACGGTCACTCCGCGATACAGAATAGGCGTGCCTGCTTCTAGGCCAAATGAGTTATCAGCGACCAATTTAAAACTAATACTGTTAGAACGAGCGTATTTGAACTCGTTTTTACGCACCGCATGAAAATTTCGTGTCCGTTCACCTTCACCCGGAATCAAGGTTAAGAAATTTCCTTTCACTAAGTTAGTGAGGTTTTCTACTCCCGCTAACGAGACTTGAGCTTCTTCTAACACAAATTGGCTACCGCTATTGAGCATGTCGCTGAATGCCGGCTGAATCGCGGCTGCCGCGACGATGCTTTTCCGATTATCGGTCAACTGCACATCGGTGATTTGCCCAATTTCGATGCCTCGATACATAATAGGAGCTCCGGACGCGGATATGTTGTTGCCATCGGGTAAAGTGATCGATACCGCGATACCACGTCCGGCGGTTTTTAAATCACGATAGAGGCGAAACTGCGCATTTTGTTCAACCGGTTTACCTTCTTCCGGTGAATCCACGGCAATCGAGCCACCAAGCAGGGCGCTTAAGCTTTCCAAACGCACATCCACACCTTCGAAACCGATGCTTGTCCCAACACCACTGACGTTCCAAAAACGGCTCTCAGTATTGATGATGTGGCGATATTCATCTTTGATGGATGCCTGAATAATCACCGATTGGGCATTCTCATCCAATTGATAATTAAAGACTTCGCCAATCGGGATTTTCTTATAGACAATTTGAGAACCGACAGAAATACCGCCCAAATCACGCGCTTTCAAAGAAATGGTTAACCCACGTTGCGCCAACAAGTCCGAGGGGGCTGACTCTAATGCTTTGAAACTCGTCGGATAATCATCTTGATGGAGCGTGCCTGGCTGAATGGCAATATAGTTACCCGACACCAACGCATCTAACCCCGAAACTCCCGACAAACTGGCGGTAGGTTTCACCATCCAGAAACGTGTTTGGTTCGACAGTAGTTGGGTTGCTTCTGGGTAAATATCCGCTTCCACGTAAATACTATCCAGATCTTCAGACAGCTTAATATCTCTCACCATGCCCACTTCTAGGCCCTGATAGCGAATCGTGGTGCGCCCGGCAACCAGCCCTTGCGCATTATCAAAGTGAATTTGAATTCTCACTCCTGCATCATGTATCGCTTTAAACACTAGCCAGCCTGCCAAGGCCATCGTCACAATCGGCAAAATCCACAGTGGAGAGATTCCGCGATTTTTGCGAATGTCCGGTGTGTAAGAGTTTTGCGTTGTATTTTCTTGACTCATTCAAACAACCTATTGTTGAGTACGGGTAACGTCAGGATTGTCCCAGAGTAGGCGAGGATCCAAACTTTCCGCCGCCAACATAGTGAGCACCACAACCATACCAAAAGCCACCGCCCCATAACCGGGGGTAAAATCGAGGATTTGCCCTCGATCAACTAAAGTGAGCATGATAGAAATCACAAACAGATCCATGACAGACCATTTACCAATCCATTTTATGCCACGATAAATCATCATGCGTTGGCGCTGATGCACTTCGTGTTTAAATTTGATCGCCAGCAGCAAGTAAGCAAGTCCGACAATTTTAATCACGGGCACAACAATACTTGCCACAAAAATAATGACGGCGATTCCCCACATGCCACTTTTCACTAATGAAGCAACCCCTGAGAATATGGTGTCTTCAAGACGCTGTCCGTTTGTGATGAGAATCGAAATTGGAATGACGTTGGCAGGCACAATCGCCACTGTTGCGGCTAATACATAGGCCCACGTCCGTTCGATAGAGTTCGGTTTACGATGATAAAGCTTATGTTGACAACGCACACAGTGCCCACTTTCTGGTTGAGAAAGATGGCAGTTATGACAGTGAACTTGTTTCAAGGACAAATCGTAATCTTCTTCTTTTCGCCAAGTTTCCCAGTAACGACGAGTGCTAATGCGACTCAACAAAAGGACAGTGAAAATTTGCAGTAACACTAAGCCTAATAATCCTGACTCTACATAAATATCAGAGTAGTCTTTGAGCTTAAAGCAAGACACCGCCACGCTAACCAAGAATACATCCAACATCACCCACACTTTGAGATGATGGATCAGTAATAAGGAATAACGTAACGTCTGAAAATGGCGAAAACGTAAAGCCCAATGCGCCCCTAGCACAGATAAACATAAAATAAGTGGGGCTATTGAACTGCAAAATAAGACTAATAACGCTAATGCCCAATAGCCTTCACGCCATAAGGCGAACACTCCGTCTGGAAGCGTTGCTGGGATCATGACACCAAACAATCGAATGTTGATATAGCTGAAAAAATGCGAAGGAATAAACAGCAGCAAACATGTGACGGCAAGGGCTAAATTACCAGACAGAGAAGGAGAGCCCCCGCGATACAACTGCGTTCCGCAACGGGGACAATAGGCACTATGCCCTTGGTCGACCTTGACGGTATCCACCGCCAATTCGCAGCCGGGACACAAACGAAGATGGCTCGGCTGCATGGCATGAGAATGAAGAGGCAAGGGTGGTGTCATAGACAAATAACACCGCCCATAGTGACGTTGTCACTAGAATTAATGTGATTGGACATTGCCATATAAAGTTTGGTAGAGACCTTCTTGTTCCAAAAGCTCATTGTGCGTGCCTGATTGGCTGACATGTCCATCTTCCAGTACATAAATTAAGTCCGCTTGTTTCACTGCCGAAAGGCGATGAGCAACGATTAACGTCGTTCTACCCTGTAAAAATTGTGACAACGCTCGGTGCAAGGCCGCTTCCGTCGCGGTATCCAAAGCCGAAGTCGCTTCATCCAATATCACAAACTTAGGGTTACTGAGCACCATACGCGCAATCGCTAATCTTTGTCTTTGACCGCCAGAGAGACGAATACCATTCCGGCCGATTTGGCTTTCCAGCCCCAAATCCAGTTTTGCGATCACATCTTGCAGCTGAGCAATGTCTAACGCTTGCCATAAAGCATCATCATTAAACTGGCCACCAAGCGTGAGATTATGCCGCAAAGTGTCATTAAACAGTATAGGTTGTTGTAAAACAACGGCAATTTGATCTCGTATGACTTCAAACCCAATGTCATCACAGTGTTGTCCATTAAAACGAATTGCGCCACTTTGTGCACGATACACCCCCATTAGCAACTGAATGAGGGTCGATTTGCCTCCTCCACTGGTTCCGACTAACGCCACTTTTTTACCCGCTGGAATAGTGAGCGACAAATCGTGCAGAACTTGATTTTCACCATCATACGAAAAATTGAGGTGCTCAATCTTAATCTCAACTTCCCTAGGCTCATTAAAAGGATTCACTTTGCTGACCGGACGAAACTCTTCTTCCAGCTCCAATAGCCCATTGATTCTCTTCAAGGCAGCCTTGGCCGCATACCAAGAGAATTGGATCCCCAACAACTCTTGTACAGGGCTCAGCATAAACCACAAGTAACCAAATACCGCGAAGATCTGACCAATCGTGAGATCGCTAAACACCACCATTAGCATCGCGACCGCACGAAACAGCTCAAAACCGAGTAAAAAAAGCAAGAAGGAGAGGCGGCCTGCAGCTTCAGATTGCCACGCGTATTTATCAGCATTTTCGCGTACCGCATCCGCATCTGCGATAAGGCGATTTAAAAATTCTCGCTCTTTATTTGCTGCTCGTAATTGATAAATTCCCTCTAACGTTTCTACTAAACGGTTTTGAAAACGCTCGAACGCTTGATTTTCCCGTTTCTTCAAATGCTTAACTTGGCTGCCCAGCATTCGAGAAAAGTAGATAACAATCGGGTTCACTAACAGAATAAAGAGGCCAAGTCGCCACTCCAACCAAAGCAATACAATGGCGGTGCCAATCACCGTAAGCAGAGAAATCAGAAACTTACTCAGTGTCGAACCGATAAATTGATCAATCGTTTCTATATCGGTGATCAAATGGGCATTAATCCCGCCACTACCACGAGTCTCATACTGACGAATGCTGATACGCCCAAGCTTTTCAATCATTTTCCGGCGCATTTCATAAGTGATCGTCTTCGAAACCAAGGTAAATTGACGATTTTGTAAAATATTCAATAGTTGGCTAGCAATGCGCATTAGCACCACCATCAGCAAGGTGAGCATGATATAGCCCGTTGCGGTATGCCAATTGATAGGCAATAAATGATTCATTGCCTCAACCCCTTGAGCCGGTTGGTTTAGCAAGACTTCATCCACCATCAGCGGCATTAAGAGCGGGATAGGGACACTGATCAAAGTTGCAATCACCGCAATAATGTTGGCAAATAGAAGTTTAGTACGATGTTTTTTTACTTGAGTTATCAGCCAAGAGCGGCTAATAGTGTCGTTGAAGTACGTCATAATAATGAGAATGCATCCTATTTATAGGGTTTGTATTGTACGTAGTTCATAAAGTGAAGTCTTTAGTTTTCAAATGGAAGTTAATATGAATTTAGAGCAGTACCAGCGCTTAACCAAACAAGCCGTAGCTTTATTAGAAGGTGAAAGCAATCTGATTGCGAACCTCTCTAACTTGAGTGCCTTACTGAATATGGAATTGACCGAACTTAATTGGGTTGGGTTTTATTTGATGCAACAAGATGAATTGGTCTTAGGTCCTTTTCAAGGCAAGCCCGCTTGCGTTCGAATTCCAGTAGGTAAGGGGGTTTGTGGTACCGCGATCGCTGAAAACCGAGTACAACGTGTGCATGACGTTCATCAGTTTGCAGGACACATTGCTTGTGACGCCGCAAGTAACTCCGAAATCGTTATCCCATTCTCGATTAACGGAAAAGTTGCCGGTGTGTTGGATATTGATAGCCCAAATGTTGGCCGTTTCAGTGAAATCGACGAACAAGGTCTGACCTATTTGATGAGCGAAGTAGAAAAGCTGCTCAATTCACAGACTAATAAGGCATAAATTGCCCTTTGCCTGTGGTTTTTCCTTTGCAGGTCTTTATAATACCGCACATATTTACACATCAATGTTTGGCGGGCAGCCGCAATAACCAGGAATCCTCATGGAAAACACTGAAAAGTTAAAAAACAGCAAAGAAGTGATCGCGTACATTGCTGAATGTTTCCCTAACTGCTTTACTTTAGAAGGTGAAGCAAAGCCTCTGAAAATTGGTATTTTTCAGGATCTTGCTGATCGCTTGAATGACGACCCTAAAGTAAGCAAAACTCAGCTTCGTGCCGCGTTAAGACAATACACCTCTTCTTGGCGTTATTTACATGGTGTAAAACCTGGCGCAACTCGTGTTGATCTTGATGGTAACCCATGCGGTGAGCTAGAAGAACAACACGTAGAACACGCACAAACGGCACTGGCAGAGAGCAAAGCTCGCGTAGAAGCTCGTCGTAAAGAACAAGTAAAGAAAGTGCGTGAAGAAGCGAAGGCAAGCAAGCCAAAGGCGAAAAAGCCACAACAAGCTCGTCGTCCTCAAAATGCACCGAAAGTGGAGAAACCCGTAGAAACTCGCGCACTGGTTGCGTCAGAGCTTAACGTCGGCAAACAAGTCAATGTGAATATGGGTAAAGGCAACATGGCTGCGACCATCGTTGAAATCAGTAAGGAAGATGTGCGTGTTCAACTTGCCAACGGCCTACAAATGGTTGTGAAAGCGGAGCACTTGCGCGCATAAGGGAGATACTCCTACGCATGAAATGCCGTTCAAAAATATCTCTGATTGCTGCTAGCCTTTGGCTAGCAGCCTCTTCAGTTCAGGCTTTAGAAGCCAAAATCAAACCAGAAGATTTACCTCTTCTTGCCCCTGAAGCTCAACACGAAACGGCAGCGAAACGTGTCACTTCACGTTTTACCCGTTCTCATTACAAACAATTCAATCTGGACGATCAGTTTTCTCAAGCAATGTTTGAACGTTATCTTGAGATGCTCGATTACAGCCGTAACATTTTCACGCAAGCCGATATTGATTCATTCAAAACGTGGTCTTTGCAGTTGGATGATCAGCTGAAAGTGGGCAACAACCAGATTGCATACGATTTATACAATCTATCGATGGAAAAGCGCTTTGAGCGTTTTGAATACGCACTCTCTTTGCTTGATAAAGAGATGACTTTCGATAGTGATGAATTCATTGAGTTAGATCGTGCTAAATCTCCTTGGCCTAAAGATATCCAAGAAGTCAATGAGTTATGGCGACAACGTGTAAAGTATGACGCACTGAATTTGAAGCTGGCAGGTAAAGAGTGGCCAGAGATCAAAGAAACGTTAGAAAAACGCTACAACAACGCCATGAAGCGACTCACACAAACCAAAAGTGAAGACGTTTTTCAGGTTTATATGAATGCGTTTGCGCGTCAAGTCGATCCGCATACCAGTTATTTGTCACCGCGTAACGCAGAACAATTCCAATCAGAGATGAACCTCTCATTAGAAGGAATCGGGGCCGTGCTGCAGATGACGGATGACTACACTATCATCCGTTCATTAGTCGCTGGTGGCCCTGCGGCATTAAGTAAACAGCTAGGTGAAGGGGATCGCATTATTGGTGTTGGCCAAGATGGCGAAGAAATCGTTGATGTGATCGGTTGGCGACTTGATGACGTCGTACAACTCATCAAAGGCCCTAAAGGCAGTAAAGTAAAACTGATGGTTTTACCCGAAGGAAAGGATGCTAAAAGTCACGTTGTCACTATGGTGCGTGATAAAATTCGTCTGGAAGATCGAGCTGTAAAGTCTGAAGTTATTGAAAAATCTGGTAAAAAAATCGGAGTACTTGAAGTTCCGAGTTTTTATGTTGGCTTAGCTCAAGATACTGAGAAATTACTGACTGAGCTGAAAGCCAAGAAAGTCGATGGCATTATTGTCGACCTCCGCAATAACGGTGGTGGGGCATTAACGGAGGCCACCGCACTTTCCGGCCTGTTTATTACCAGTGGTCCAGTGGTACAAGTGCGTGATAGCTATGGTCGAGTTAACGTGAACTCGGATACTGACGGTAACATCAGTTACAACGGCCCGATGACCGTGTTAATCAACCGCTACAGTGCTTCCGCCTCTGAAATTTTTGCCGCTGCAATGCAAGATTATGGTCGCGCTATTATTTTAGGCGAAAACTCCTTTGGTAAAGGTACCGTGCAGCAGCATCGTTCTCTCAACCATATCTACGATCTGTTTGATAAAGAGCTAGGCTACGTACAATACACGATTCAAAAGTTCTATCGAATCGATGGTGGAAGCACTCAAAATAAAGGTGTGATTCCTGATATTGCCTATCCAACAGCGGTTGACCCTTCCGAAACGGGTGAAAGCGTTGAAGATAATGCACTACCTTGGGATAGCATTGATAAAGCAAAATATGAACGTTTGAATAATTTCAAATCGATCATTGCAAGCCTTGATGCCAAACACCAAAAACGTGTGTCGAATGACTTAGAGTTCGGATTCATTGAGCAAGATATTGCCAAATATCGTGCAGAAAAAGATGACAATCTGTTATCTCTGAATGAGAAAGTACGCAAAGAAGAAAGTGCTAAAGCCGATGAAGAGCGTTTAGCTCGTATCAACCAACGCCAAAAAGCGTTAGGTAAATCAGCTTATGCGAGCTTGCAGGATGTACCGAAAGATTACGAAGCTCCTGATGCATATTTAGATGAGTCAGTAAACATTATGCTTGACATGATCACTCGCTAACATATTGCTTAAAAAGCTATTATTTAAACGGACCTGCGGGTCCGTTTTATTTTTTACTTTTTTAGCTTTTAAAATTAATGTGATGAGCATCAAATAATTTCGCATTTCATATTCTCTCTGCCTACGCTTACAAAAAAGTGAGGAGAATACCGATGAAATGGATATTCACATTCGTGATCAGCATACTGTTTACCGCATCATCCACCGTACTCAGTGCCAATACTACTCCTGGTAGCCGGGCTGACTTAACTCAGTTTGATCAACCTTTATTGCTCGGCGATTGGTATCTACTGAATCCAAATCCTGAACAGTCCAATGAAAATTTCCGAGTCATTAAATTAAGTTTGGCATCGGATTATCAGTTTTCGATTGATATTCAGAAAAAAGATTACAGCGTGGATCATTGGAATGGGGACTATTCTGCCGATGAGAAAACCATCATCCTAGGGCTAGATAGTTCCGACCCTCAAGTTTACCAATACGAAAACAATCATCATTTATTGACGCTCAATGGAGTTACCTTCACCAAAGGATTACCCAATACCTTGGCGGGTAATTGGAGCAGCAATGAAATTGAGGGCATGGAGCAGGGCGTTGATCACAGCCTGATCCAGTTAACCTTACAACCCGATTTTGTTTTTTCATTTCATATCGTTAATCCCAATGGTCATGAAGCAACACATCGCGGCGTCTATTATACCGAAGGTAATCGGTTAGTGCTGTTGTACTCAGAAGGTGAACACGATACCCGCTATGTGCTCGATCAAGATCAACTGACCTTGGAAATCGATGATGGTATGACCGTCGTGATGAATCGTGTTCAATAAAATAGCAAACGTTAAGAGTGGCAGGGAGTTTACAGATAAGCTCCCTGCTTTTTTTACATTTAGGGGTTGTTATTCATTACGTCAGGCCTAAGATCTTGTCTCATTAATGCATTACAAACTCACAAACTTAACGCTCAGCGTTTTGTCACAGAACATAAAGTCAAAAAAGGATTACGACAATGGCTCACATTCCTCAAACCAAATACCGTCTTGATTACCAACCGCCTTCACACACCATTACCGATATCGATTTGGTGTTTGATCTTCATGACAATGCCACTCTGGTGACTGCGGTATCTCACATTAAACAGCAAAATGAGAGCAATACCTTAACCCTTGATGGTGAAGCGCTTACGCTTAAAGAACTCAAGGTAAACGGGCAGGATTGGCAAGATTACACCGTTACAGAGGCAAACTTAGAAATCCGCGGTTTACCGAGTGACTTTACCCTCACCGTGGTCACTCAAATTGATCCACAAGCCAATACCGCACTGGAAGGTCTATACAAATCTGGTGGTGCATTCTGTACGCAGTGCGAGGCGGAAGGCTTCCGCCGCATTACTTATTACTTGGATCGTCCTGACGTTCTGGCTCGTTACACCACCACCGTTATTGCAGATAAAGCTCAGAATCCTTATCTGCTTAGCAACGGCAACAAAATTGCTCAAGGTGAGTTAGATGCGGGACGTCACTGGGTGAAGTGGCAAGATCCTCATCCAAAACCTGCATATCTGTTTGCTTTAGTGGCTGGCGATTTTGATGTGTTGCGCGATCAGTACGTCACGCAATCTGGTCGCCAAGTTGCGCTAGAAATTTTTGTCGATAAAGGCAATTTGGATCGTGCTGGGCATGCAATGACTTCACTCATCAACTCTATGCGTTGGGACGAACAACGTTTTGGGCTAGAGTACGATCTCGATATTTACATGATTGTCGCTGTCGATTTCTTCAATATGGGAGCCATGGAAAACAAAGGGTTGAACATTTTCAACTCCAAGTTTGTGCTAGCCAATGAGAAAACGGCGACGGATACCGACTACCTCGGTATTGAAGCCGTGATTGGCCACGAATACTTCCACAACTGGACAGGTAACCGAGTCACTTGCCGAGATTGGTTCCAATTGAGTTTGAAAGAAGGTTTAACCGTATTCCGCGATCAAGAATTCTCCTCAGATCTCGGCTCGCGTGCGGTAAATCGAATTGGCAATGTGCGCATCATTCGTGGCCCACAATTTGCGGAAGATGCTAGCCCAATGTCGCACCCAATCCGTCCGGATAAAGTCATTGAAATGAATAACTTCTATACTCTGACCGTTTATGAAAAGGGCAGTGAAGTCATTCGAATGATGCACACATTGCTCGGTGAAGAAAAATTCCAACGTGGCATGAAGCTCTATTTTGAGCGTCATGATGGAACCGCAGCCACCTGTGAAGATTTTGTCGCCGCGATGGAAGATGCCTCCAGTATCGACCTACAGCAGTTCCGTCTTTGGTACAGCCAATCTGGCACTCCAACGCTCAAAGTGAGTAGTGTGTTTGATGCTGCGACACAAAGCTATGAGCTGACGGTAGAGCAAAACACAGAACCAACTCACGAGCAGAATGAAAAACAACCGCTGCATATTCCATTTGATATTGAACTGTACGCGCCAAATGGCGATGTTATTCCGCTACAGTGTAACGGGAAACCAGTTTCTAACGTGCTGGATGTGAAACAAGCTAAGCAAACCTTCCGCTTTGAACAGGTCAAACAGCAGCCGATTCCGTCACTGCTGCGTGAGTTTTCAGCGCCTGTGAAATTGGAATACGCATACAGTGATGATGAGCTGATTTTCCTGATGGTGCATGCTCGTAACGAATTTGCACGTTGGGATGCAGGGCAGATGTTGCTTGCTAAATACATTCGTACCAATGTTGAACGTGTACAACAGGGTCAACCAGTCGAACTGGCAGAAGCAGTGATCGATGCTTTCCGTGGTGTTTTGCTCAGTGATAATTTGGATGCTGAATTTGTTGCAGAAATGCTCTCGCTGCCAAGCCATAACGAAGTGTCTGGCTGGTATAAGCGCGTTGATGTGGATGCCATTGCTCAAGTTCTTACCCAAATCAAAGTCATTCTAGCGACCGAATTGGAGGATGAGCTCAGCGCAACGTATCACACGTTAAAGCAAGACACATACTCGATTGAGCATGCAGCAATCGGTAAACGTACGCTACGCAACGTGTGCTTGAGCTACCTTGCTTATACAGCACAAGGCAACTCATTGGTACAAAAGCAGTATGCACAAGCAAACAACATGACAGATACCATAGCAGCCATGACGTCCGCCAATCAGGCACAATTAGCATGCCGTGAAGCCTTGATGCAAGATTACAGCGACAAGTGGAAGCACGATGGCTTGGTGATGGATAAGTGGTTTACTTTGCAAGGTTCCAACCCATCTTCTCAAGTGTTGGAGGTGATTCAGCAGGCAATGCAACATGAAGCGTTTAGCTTGAAAAACCCCAACCGTACTCGCAGCTTAATTGGTGCATTTTTGAATGCTAACCCAGTCAATTTCCATGCGAAAACAGGGGAAGGCTATCGCTTCGCGGGGCAAATTCTGCGTGAGCTTAACAGTAGTAACCCACAAGTAGCTTCACGTCTGATTGATCCACTACTTAAGTTCCGACTCTATGATGAACAGCGCCAAGCATTGATCAAACAAGAGCTCGAACAATTGAAAAGTATGGAAAATCTTGCGCGTGATTTGTTTGAAAAAGTGAATAAAGCACTCGACGTATAAGCCAACAATAAAGGGCAAACTAGGTGGCACTTAGTGCCACCTCATACCTGCATGAACAACTATTTTTTCTCTCTAAACATCTCTTATCAAACCTTTGTCGCACATTATTCTGGCGCGGCGAGCAGTGTCGTGGTCATAACAGAACAAGGCTTGAGGTTACAACTTCCAGCTACTCGCCTACGGCCATTCTTAAGCCAAATTGGAGTAAAAGGTCGATTTCGGTTAACAACTGACCAAAATAATCGTTTCGTTAAGTTAGAAGTTCTGTAAAAGCATCAATTTGCAGTAGTTTAAATAGGTACTTTAGTCACATTCTCACACTTTTACTCCATGACAACCCCAAAACAATTAACCATTTATCAATAAAACTCTTACAATAAACCCCGCATTACTCACAGTAAGCACTATGCTTATTGCACACACCCTACAAAAATAAGAATCAAATTCTGGAGTCGACCATGACTGCGCGTGAAACTTTGATGCCAGTTTTGCTTGAAAAAGTGTATCAACTGATTCAAGACAAACTAGAGCTTGCTCAACAACCCTTAGTGACTCAACTTGGACAACACCTGTTCAGCAATATTTCGCAAGACGATTTAGTTGAACGTAACGAGTCCGATCTTTATGGTGCGGTACTCAGCCTCTGGCACCATATTAATGAAAAAACCGCCGAAGAACGCTCAGTACGAGTGTTTAACCCAACGGTCAGTCGCCAAGGTTGGCAGTCGACCCATACGATTGTAGAAATTGTTCTTCCAGATAGCCCATTTCTGGTCGATTCGATCAAAATGGCATTAAGCCGCCTAGGATTGGCCTCCCACTTAATGTTAAACGGGCCCGCACACATTGCACGCCATGAAGATGGTTCGGTAAAAAGCATCAATCAAGGTGAAGGTCAACTGACATCCATGTTCCATATCGAAGTCGATCGTCTCAGTAGCAAAGAAGAGATGACGGAGCTCAAAAATGAACTGCTCGATATCCTGCAAGACACGGCACTTGTGGTTAAAGATTGGAAGCCGATGTCTAACAAGCTTGAACAAGTCATTAACCAGCTAGAAGCGGAGCATAATCAGCTCCCCATTGAAGCAGAGCGTTTAACGGAAACGATTCAATTCTTACGTTGGCTTGGTAACCATAACTTTACGTTTATGGGATACAAAGAGTTTGATTTGATTGAGGAGAATGGTGAAACCGAGCTCACTCCAACTCAAGAGGCTGGCTTAGGTTTATTTTCAGAGCATGAACGCGTACGTAGCGTAAAACTGTCACAATTCCCAGATTCCGCAAGGCTAGAAGCGAAAAAACCATTCTTATTGATCCTCACCAAAGGCAATAAGCAATCGCGAATTCATCGCCCAGCTTATACCGATTACATCGGTATTAAGAAATTTGATGCCCAAGGCAAAGTGATTGGCGAGCATCGTTTCACCGGCTTGTACACCTCCGCCGTTTATAACCAGAGTGTGGAAAGCATCCCACTGATTCGTGAAAAAGTTGGCCGCATCTTAGCTGCCAGTGGTTACCGCCAAGGATCTTATGCCTACAAAGCACTGCATAACATTCTAGAAAACTACCCACGCGATGAATTACTGCAGGCACGAGAAGAAGAGTTGCTTGAAGTAGGCATGGGAGTCGTGCAGATGCAAGATCGCGATCTACTCCGTCTGTTTGTTCGTCGAGACCCATTCGGTCGCTTCTTTAGCTGCATGGTTTATGTTGCCAAAGAACGCCACAATACCGAGCTGCGTCGCCAAAGCCAACGTATCTTCAAAAACTACTTTTCCTGTGAGCAAGAGGTTGAATTTACAACCTATTTCTCCGAAAGTTCTTTAGCTCGTACCCACTATATCGTGCGGGTTGATAACAACAATATTGACGTCGATGTGAAAAAAATAGAGCAAAACTTAATGGAAGCCTCAACCACGTGGGATGATCGTCTCGCAGAAGCCATCGTAGCGAATTTTGGCGAGAGCCGCGGCTTGCCTCTCTCAAAAGAATACCAACGAGCTTTCCCTCGCTCTTACAAAGAAGATGTTATGCCAGGCTCTGCATTAGCGGATATTGAACATCTCGAAGCGCTCGATGAGAACAATAAACTTGGTATGTTGTTCTATCGCCTGCAAGAAACGGCAAAAGATTCCAAAGCCGTTCGACTCAAGCTCTACCACAAAGATGAACCTATCCATTTGTCAGACGTAATGCCTATGCTAGAAAACCTAGGATTACGTGTGATTGGCGAATCACCTTACGAAGTGGTCAAAGCGAATGGCCAAGTATACTGGATCCTTGACTTTTCAATGCTGCATAAAAGCGATAAGCAAGTTGATCTCCGCGAAGCGCGCGATCGATTCCAACAAGCATTTGCAGCGATTTGGGCAGGCGAGTTGGAAAGCGATGGCTTTAACCGCCTGATTCTAGGTGCATCACTTTCTGGCCGAGAAGTCTCTATTCTGCGTGCTTATGCACGTTATATGCGCCAAGTTGGCTTCCCATTTAGCCAACACTACATTGAAGATACGCTCAGCCATCACCCTGATCTTGCCAAAGGCTTGGTGGATCTTTTTGTACATCGCTTTGATCCTAAATACAAAGGTAGTGAGAAAGGCCAAGCCGAACTGATCAAATCCCTCACAGAACAGTTAGATCAAGTTGAAAGCCTTGATGATGACCGGATCATCCGTCGCTACATGGAAATGATTAATGCGACTCTGCGTACCAACTACTACCAGTTGGACGAAAACAAACAGCCAAAACCTTGGTTATCACTCAAAATGAAACCAAGCGATATTCCAGAAATTCCAGCGCCGGTGCCGGCTTTTGAAATCTTCGTTTACGCTCCAGATATCGAAGGGGTGCATTTACGTGGCGGCAAAGTAGCTCGTGGAGGGTTGCGTTGGTCTGATCGTCAAGAAGACTTCCGCACAGAGATCTTGGGCTTAGTTAAAGCACAGCAAGTGAAAAATACCGTTATCGTTCCTGTGGGTGCGAAAGGCGGCTTTGTGTGTAAGAAGCAGTATCTCTACACCACTCGAGATGAAATCTTCGCCGAAGGTCAGCGCTGCTATAAACGCTTTATTCGTGCATTGCTCGATGTCACTGATAACATCCTTGAAGGGCAAGTCGTACCGCCGAAAAATGTCGTTCGTCATGATGAAGATGACCCATATTTGGTGGTTGCAGCAGATAAAGGTACAGCCACTTTCTCTGATTTAGCGAACTCAGTTTCGGCAGAATACCAATTCTGGTTAGGCGATGCTTTTGCCTCTGGTGGCTCTAATGGCTATGACCATAAAGCCATGGGTATTACCGCTAAAGGTGGTTGGGAATCGGTGAAACGCCATTTCCGTGAAATGGGTATTGATTGCCAAACTACGGACTTTACTGCAATCGGTATTGGCGATATGGCAGGGGACGTATTTGGTAACGGCATGCTGTTGTCGAAACACATTCGTCTACTGGCGGCCTTTAACCACATCCATATTTTCATTGATCCAACACCAGATTCCGCAAGCAGTTGGGAAGAGCGTAACCGCTTGTTCAACCTGCCTCGTTCAAGTTGGGAAGATTACAACTCTAAGCTGATTTCTAAAGGCGGGGGTGTTTTTTCTCGTAAGGCAAAAGCCATTACGCTAACACCTGAAATGCAGAAAATGCTCAACACCAAGAAGGCATCTTTAGCTCCCAACGAGCTGATCAAGATGATCCTGAAAATGGAAGTTGATCTACTTTGGAATGGTGGTATCGGGACCTATGTCAAATCGTCTATCGAAACTCATACCGATGTCGGTGATCGAGCGAATGACGGATTGCGTGTTGATGGCCGTGAATTGAATGCCAAAATCATCGGCGAAGGTGGCAACCTCGGTATGACTCAACGTGGGCGTATTGAATTTGCGCTGAAAGGTGGCCGAGTCAACACCGACTTCGTAGATAACGTTGGCGGCGTGGACTGTTCAGATAACGAAGTTAATATCAAAATCTTCCTCAATGGTTTAGTTGCAAACGGAGATTTAACACTAAAACAGCGCAACCAAATCCTTGAGTCAATGAAAGATGAAGTCGGAACGATTGTTATTGAAGATGCTTACGGCCAGTCAGAGTCCATTTCTGTTACTGAAGCTCAGGGCGTTTCTCTGATGAAAGAGCAGATCCGCTTTATCCACCATATGGAGAAAAACGGATACCTAGATCGCGCATTAGAATACATTCCTGATGATGAAACCTTACTTGAGCGAGAAAGACAGGGCATGGGCTTAACTCGCCCAGAGCTTTCTGTTCTGATGGCTTATGGCAAGATGGCACTGAAAGAAGAACTGGCCAGTGAAGAAATTGCTCAAGATGAATTTCATGCAAAACAATTGGTTAACTACTTCCCAACGGAGTTACGCGGTCACTATGCACAGCAAATGGTGAACCATCCGCTACGAGTAGAAATCATCGCGACAGCCTTAGCGAACCAAATGGTTAACGAAATGGGCTGCAACTTCGTTACTCGTTTGCAAGAAGAAACGGGGTCAAGCGTGACAGATATTGCTAACGCTTATGCTGCAGCTCGCGAAATTTATGGCCTTGGTACCGTACTGGAAAAAGTTCGCCACCTAGACAACATTGCGCAAAGCAGTGCCCAGTATGATGTGATGTTCCTAGTGCGCCGCACATTACGACGCTTAACTCGTTGGCTGCTGCGTAACCGCACTGGCAAACCAAACGTTATGAGCATGATTGAACGTTACCAAGATGATGTAAAAGCGATCACCGAGCAGCTTGATCACGTATTGGTAAAAGAAGAGATTGCGGAACATCAACTCATGGCTGAAACATGGATTGAGAAGGGGATCGAGAAAGAGCTTGCTCATTACGTGGCACGTCTCTCTAGCCTCTATTCCGCATTGGATATTTCCAGTGTTGCTAAAGAGAAAAACACGGCAGTCGCTCAAACCGCCAAACTCTACTTTAGCTTAGGAGATCGACTTTCATTGCACTGGTTCTTAAAACAGATCAATCAACAGGCTGTTGATAACCATTGGCAGGCGCTCGCAAGGGCTTCATTCCGAGAAGATCTTGATTGGCAACAGCGTCAATTAACCGCTCAGGTACTCAGTGGTAACTTAACCAGTGTTGAGCCGGCACTGGATAAGTGGTTGGAGCGAAACCAAGTGTCGATCACGCGTTGGGAAAACATTCTTAATGAATTCAAAGTAGGTAGCGTGCATGAATTCGCTAAGTTCTCCGTGGCACTACGAGAGTTGACTTTGCTCAACTTAAACTGCCTTACTTCAGAATAAGCATTGAATTGCCTGACGAATGAGTCAATAATAACGCCCCGTTTATTCGGGGCTTTTTTCTTTCGGAGGCATTATGCTTTACCGCTTAGCCAGAGCTGGCTTTTTTCAATTGGATGCTGAAAAAGCACATGATTTGGCCATCTCTAATTTCAAACGTTTCACCGGTACTCCTCTCGATCTCTTCTATCGTCAACAACTTCCTCATCGTCCTGTTCAATGCATGGGACTCACCTTTAAGAACCCAGTCGGTTTAGCCGCAGGACTCGACAAAAATGGCGAGTGCATTGAAGCATTTGGCGCAATGGGTTTTGGTTTTGTTGAAGTTGGTACGGTTACACCAAGACCACAGGCAGGTAATGATAAACCACGCCTGTTCCGTCTAGTGCATGCGGAAGGCATTATCAACCGTATGGGTTTTAACAATCTTGGTGTTGATCACTTGGTTGAGAATGTTAAACGCGCTAAATACGATGGCATCATCGGGATCAATATCGGTAAAAACAAAGACACTCCGATTGAGAAAGGGGTAGAGGATTATTTAATCTGTATGGATAAGGTCTATCCATACGCTGGTTATATTGCCGTGAATATTTCTTCACCTAACACTCCAGGACTTCGTTCACTGCAATACGGTGAAGCGCTCGATGAATTACTTGCCGCTTTAAAAACGCGCCAATCAGAACTGGCCGCTAAGCATGATAAATATGTGCCACTGACATTAAAAATTGCGCCAGATTTAAGTGACGATGAAATCAAACAGATCTGTCAGTCTTTATTGAAGAATAAGATTGACGGTGTGATTGCAACCAATACCACCTTAGATCGCTCACTGGTCGAAGGAATGAAGTATGCGGAAGAAACCGGAGGCCTAAGCGGGCGTCCATTGCAAACCCGCAGCACGGAAGTGATCAAATGCTTATATAAAGAGTTGGGTGAAGAAATTCCGATCATCGGTGTTGGCGGGATTGACTCCTACATCTCCGCTAAAGAAAAGCTGATGGCGGGGGCAACATTGGTTCAGGTTTACAGCGGTTTTATTTATCAAGGTCCACGCTTAGTCGCAGATATTGTCAAAAACCTCTAGTTTTTCCAAATGAACAGTCTGAATTACAGAGGAAATGCGTAGCGCATTTCCTCTTTTTTTTTCTGAACGCCCTCATAAAATTACCGGTATTCATAGGCAAAGGTAATTTAAGCGTTTTACCTAGTCCCCTAAATGTATCGTTGAGAGTGGAACAATGCTTAAACCAAGTGACAAATGGAGTTGGTATTACTCAGATAATGAAGGTTATCTGATGCTCAACCTTGGTGACGATATGCTATTTCGTACAAACCTGAGCCGAAATCTTTTGGTGGATTGTGCGTTTGCAGAAAACCACTTTACGGTAGACGATGCCTCAGACTTTCAGTTGTATAAAGAACGAATCGCTTGTCTTCCGTTAAGTGAACCTCGCAAAGCCGAACTGGCGCTTTACTGTATCGCTGCCAAGCGTTTTCACAAGCCAGTACAACCTAAAAGCTGGTTTTTTGATTCACAGAGCGCTCAGTATCTTCCAGAACAAGGCGATCTCATTAGCTTACGTAATGGGCTCAATGATGGCATTTTTATCGCATTGGAAGTAGGGGAGAATGCTAGCCTTTGTGCTTATACCGATCTCGTTTCATTTGCTCTTAACGAGAACAAGACCTTAGAGTTTGGCCAAGTGATTAAAGTGATGCATGACAGAATGTCTGACGCTAATACACTTTTCCTTACACAACCAATGGCCATGGTCAGTTAGATTTTTCGTAAAATTTCGTTCCTTTCTCATTTCGTTCCTTCATTTCTTATCGGCGTAAGCCGATTTTTTTTGCCTCAAATATCAAGGCAGCTCAGTACACATTGTGAGCTTGGTACAAATTTCAAACATTCATTCTGTGCTTAAGAAATCCCTTTATAGCTTTCACATTAATGTTTCCCAACAAAAATTCCCCGTTTAAGCTGCTTTGTAATTTATTTACAGTGTAAAAACCACACTGGTATATACCAAATTAAGAGTGAATAAATAGTCAGATGAGTGGCAGGAGCTTTATCAGTCAATGGATAGAAAAGGAGTGTGTGCACACTGACAACATTCTTAGATGAGGTTGGCTTTCACTGAGAAGACAGGATAAAACTGAGTTTTTTTATCTTGTTGATGAGTTAGCTTTAGGTATGGTTCACATTGTCAGTTATAATCTGAGACCATTTTTATCAGCAAAAGAACACTATGAATCAGTATCTAGCGGTGACGTCTAACGGCCTTGAAAATCTATTAGTTGAAGAATTAACCCAACTGGGGATCAACGATGCAAAACCCGTTCAGGCCGGGGTTAAATTTAAAGCAACCAATGAGCAGATCTATCGTTGCTGTCTTTGGAGCCGTCTCGCATCAAGATTTGTTCGTATTGTGGCTGAATTTAAATGCCAGAACGACTTAGACCTTTATCTGTCAACGACTTCGGTTAACTGGGTTAACCATTTCCATAGTTCGAAAAAACTGGTCGTCGATTTCAATGGTACTAACCGAGAGATTCGTAACAGCCAATATGGCGCGATGAAGGTTAAAGATGCGATTGTCGACTGCTTTACTAAGAAGAACCTACCTCGTCCATCGATCAGTAAAGATCTTGCCGATCTTCATATCCACGTACGTTTACACAAAGAAAACGCATTACTTGGTATTGATATGGTGGGTTCTGGTTTGCATGCGCGTGGCTATCGAACAGAGGCAGGTAAAGCACCACTAAGAGAAACTTTAGCGGCAGCAATTATTCTGCGTAGTGGTTGGAAAGCAGATAAACCTCTCATGGACCCGATGTGCGGCTCTGGTACCTTACTTATTGAAGCTGCAATGATGGCCGCAAATGTTGCTCCTGGATTGCAGCGCAAGAAATGGGGATTCGAATCATTAGAAGATTTCGATCCGGAACTGTGGGCAAGTGTAAAATCGGAAGCTAGCGTACAAGGTAAGCGTGGAGTCAAAAAAGTTGACACTCACTTTTATGGCGTAGACAACGACAGCCGTGTTTTACAAACAGCTAAAGACAATGCTCGTCGTGCTGGCGTGGAAGAGTTAATCACCTTTACGGTGGGTGATGCAGCAAAAGTAAAGCGCCCAGAGCATTTCGCGGAAGGTATTGTAATTTGTAACCCTCCTTATGGTGAGCGTTTAGGTACACACCCAGGCTTAATTGCACTTTACACGGCATTCGGCGCGCAACTCAAAGCAGAGTTTGGTGGTTGCCAAGCTTCTATTTTTTCGAGCTCAGACGAATTACTCAGCTGTTTGCGTATGCGTGCAGATAAACAATTCAAACTGAACAATGGTGCGTTACCTTGTCACCAGAAAAATTACACAATCGCAGTTCGTGACAATAATCTGACCACAACTGAAAACAGCAGTACGGCTCAAGAATCTCTAATTGCTCCCGATTTTGCTAACCGTCTGAAGAAAAACTTCAACAAAATTGGCAAATGGGCAAAGCGCGAAGGCTTAGACTGTTTCCGTCTTTATGACGCAGACTTGCCTGAATACAATGTGGCAATCGATGTTTATCAAGATCACCTCATGATTCAAGAATATGCGGCTCCGAAAGATATTCCGGAAGAAAAAGCGAAGCGTCGTCTAACCGATATCATCCGCGCTGCAATTCAAGTGTTAGACGTAGATGCAAACAATGTTGTACTTAAAGTCCGCGAGAGACAAAAGGGCACCTCTCAATATGAGAAGCTTGGACAACAAGCACAAACCATGCAGATTCATGAATATGGCGTAAAGCTGATCGTCAATCTTTATGATTATCTCGATACCGGTTTGTTCCTAGATCATAAAATCACCCGTCGTCGTTTAGGCCAAATGGCCGCAGGGAAAGATTTCCTGAATCTGTTTTCCTATACAGGTTCAGCCACTGTCCATGCGGCTTGTGGGGGAGCAAAATCAACCACCACGGTTGACATGTCAAAAACCTACCTTGAGTGGGCAAAAGAAAACATGCAACTCAACGGACAAGTAGGACGCCAGCATCAATACATTCAAGCTGACTGCCTCCAATGGTTAGCCAATGCGCAAGGTCAATATGATCTTATCTTTATCGATCCTCCGACGTTCTCTAATTCTAAACGCATGGAACAAACCTTTGACGTTCAGCGTGACCACGTCACTTTAATGACAAACCTCAAACGTCTGTTACGCCCTGAAGGCACTATTGTATTTTCTAACAATAAACGTCATTTCAAAATGGACTTGGAAGCGCTACAAAGCTTGGGGCTGAATGCGCAGAATATTTCGCATCAGACCTTGCCACTGGATTTTGAGCGTAATAAACAGATCCATAACTGCTGGTTGATCACCCATCAAAATTAAGGCATGAATGATAACTCTATATAGCACGGAAGGATGCCATCTCTGTGAGATGGCCTATGAGCTGCTTGATCAAGCGGGATTGGCTGAACAGCTCAAGATTATAGATATTGCATTTGATGACCAACTATTTTCTCGTTACGGGGTCACCATACCGGTTGTGGTTTACCAAGATAACGAACTGAATTGGCCTTTTAACTTACAAGAATTACTAGAGTGGTTACAGAATAATGGCATTAATTACCATCCATAACGGTCAACTTGCTTTTGGTGATCACCCATTATTGGATAGCGCGGATTTTGCGTTACAAGAAAATGAAAGGGTGTGTTTAGTCGGCCGTAATGGCGCTGGCAAATCTACGCTCATGAAAGTGCTTGCCGGTGAAATTTTAATGGACGACGGCAAAATGCAAATCATGCAAGATGTCGTTGTGTCGCGCTTAGAACAAGACCCACCTCGTAACCAAGCGGGAACCGTCTTTGACTATGTATCCGGCGGTCTACAAGGCATCGGCGAACAATTAAAGATCTATCAAGATCAATTAGATCTCGTCGCAACCGATCCAACCGAATCGAATATTAACAAACTTGCCCATATTCAGGAGCAACTTGAAGTTTCTGGTGCTTGGCGTTTTGAAGACAGAATTAAAAACGTATTAGGCTCATTAAAATTAGATGGGCACACCAAACTCACAGACCTCTCGGGCGGCTGGCAGCGTAAAGCAGCACTAGCGCGTGCTCTAGCTTGTGATCCTGATGTGCTGCTTCTTGATGAACCAACAAACCATCTTGATGTCACCACTATTGAATGGCTTGAAGGATTCCTAAAAGATTTTCGTGGCTCTATCATCTTCATTTCTCACGACCGTGCTTTCATCAAATCCATGGCAACTCGAATTGTGGATTTAGATCGAGGCAAACTTAGCTCATTTCCTGGTGATTATGAAAATTACCTGAATGAGAAAGAAGAAATGCTGCGTGTTGAAGAACTACAAAATGCAGAATTTGATAAAAAGCTCGCTCAAGAAGAAGTTTGGATCCGTCAAGGGATTAAAGCACGTAGAACTCGTAATGAAGGGCGAGTGCGTGCATTAAAACGCCTGCGCCAAGAACGCAGTGAACGTCGTGAAGTGCAGGGCAAAGTTAACCTGCAAATTGATGATACTAACCGCTCAGGCAAAATCGTTTTTGAAGGCGAAAATCTTCACTACTCGATTGGTGGCAAAACGATTGTTGATGGTTTTAGCTTTAACATTATGCGCGGTGACCGCATTGCACTTATTGGCCCCAATGGCTGTGGTAAAAGTACGCTGCTAAAAATCCTGCTTGGCGATTTACAAGCCGACAACGGTAAACTGCACTGTGGAACTAAGCTCGAAGTCGCCTATTTCGATCAATATCGTGAACTGCTTGATCCTGAGAAAACCGTTATTGATAACCTCGCGGATGGAAAACAAGAAGTCATGGTGGGTGGACGTCTTCGTCACGCACTAAGTTATCTTCAAGATTTCTTATTCTCACCAAAACGTGCACGAACCCCAGTAAAAGCGCTCTCTGGTGGTGAAAAAAACCGCTTGTTACTGGCGCGAATTTTACTCAAAGCCAACAACCTATTGGTGCTTGATGAACCAACGAACGATTTAGATATCGAAACCTTGGAACTTTTGGAAGAAATGCTTGCCAATTACCAAGGTACTTTATTGCTCGTCAGTCACGATCGTGAATTCGTAGATAACACCGTCACCTCAAGTTGGATTTTCGAAGGCGATGGCAAAATTGAAGAGTTTGTCGGTGGTTACCACGACGCACAGCAACAACGTGCCCAAGTTTTACAAAGCAGAGCTGCTGAAAATATCGTCAAAAAGGAAAAAGTGGTTGAGGAGTCTCCCAAATCCGCACCATCGAAAACTAAGCCGAAGAAGTTATCTTATAAACTGCAACGCGAACTTGAAGCTCTTCCACAAAAGTTAGAAGAGCTGGAAGTTGAGATCGCAGCGTTACAAGACATTGTCAATAATCCAGACTTTTTCAGTCAGCCTGTCGATAAAACACAACCCATTTTAGACAAGTTAACTGCAACAGAGCAGGAACTCGAAATTGCTTTTGAGCGTTGGGAAGAGCTTGAGGCGATGCAACAGGAAAGTGAATAGAAAACATGAGTCGTATTACTTTTAAACGTTCGATTTTAGCTAGCGCAGTATTGCTTGCTACCCAAACGGCCAACGCGGCACTCTACCAAGTAATGGAAGTGACCCCAAGCACAGGACAAAACTTCGACAGTGCATGGGGAGTAGCGATCCAAGCAAGTAACCCAGATGCTGTTGAAAACTGCTTCACGAGCTCGTCAATTGATATTGGTTCTCCTGATGAAATAGCATGTACAGACTTTGCTTTAGCAGGTGAAACTCGCATTGAAAAAGCCAGCACAGGCAAAGCAGTAGATGGTTTAAGTTACCGTGATGAAGTGGCTTTCGGAATTGATAATGCGTTCTTATATGTTCAAGAGCTCAAGGATTTTGAAAGTTACTGCTACAACGAGCTGCTGTATTCAACCTGTGATGAATGGGCTGAACCACATTGGAATCGTTGGCAGGCAGAAATCAACGCATCACAAATTCCAAACTCCATCGCTTTTGTAGGGACTGGAACAACGGGAAATTCTATCGACGAGTCCCAAAACGTAGTCATCAATAGCCTAACCGAGACTGCACAACCTATCGGAATCAACGTGAAAGCTGGTGACGTGACAACGTATCGTCGAAACGCTGGCGCTATCACCGCTCGTTATACTGGTTCAGCGCCTAATTTCACCGCGGGTTTTCTTTATACTCGAGCCTGGAAAACTGATGGTGCTTATACAGTAGGCAGTGTATCTCGTCCTTTTAAAAGTGACGAAGGTGATTATTTCTCTTCAAAACCAGCGATTTGGAAAACTGATGGAACTGCCATTGAGCTTAACTGGCCAAGTAATACAGAAAACAAAAGTAACCGCCTTGCACAAGGCACTATGCGTGACGTTGTTGAAAGCGGAGATAAGCTATACGCAGTAGGTTATAGCACCCACGATGCCGATAATAACTATATGCAAGCTTCTATTTTTCAACTTGATAGCCTAGCTAACTTTTCCAATACCGCCAATTGGACAACCAAAGCCGTTTCTGGTGCAGAGGCAAAAATTAGCGGCGATTATATTCATAGCAACTCGGTAGTTACTGATGTGAATAAAAATCTTGTTGCTTTAGGCGAGGCCAAACGTGCAGGTAGCCGACCTGAAAATGGAGCGGCGGGCAATCGTCTGTTTGTTATTAATGATGTTTCAGCAAGCACTCCAACAGCATCATTTTTAAGTGGCGGTATTTTCTTTGCAGGGGCAGGTGGTAAAGCGGGTTCCATCAATAGTTACAACGAGATTGTTGGACAAGTTGATGCGGATAGCACTCGAGAAAACGACGGTAAACCACGCCGTAAAAGAGGGTTCATTTACCCATACAACACAAATGGCAGTGATGCGAATCGCATGGCTATTTTTGCGAATAAAGCATGGTGGTTGGATGATTTAACCAATGATGGTTCAGTCACAGGCAATAACCAGTTCCGGATTATTGATGCCACGGATATTAATGATGCCGGCGTTATCTCTGCCACAGCACTAAAATGTGATGGTGGATACGATACAACCGCACACAATTCATTGTGTGGTGGTGGTAACCGTGAGGAAACCGTAGTAGCTGTGAAGTTAGTTCCAATTACTAATGCAACAAGCAACAATATTCAAACACGTCCAACCGAAGAGCAAGCCTCTGAACGTAAAGGAGGTAGCCTAGGTTTGGGGCTTCTAACCGTGTTGGGATTGCTAGGGTTCCGTAGAAAATTGTAAATATTGTCAGGAAGGGCACAAGCTCACAGATTTGGGCTTGTGCCTTTTTTATTGCTTGTGAAACACGAAAAATTGATCGATTCTCTAATGGTGTGGTCATAAAAGATCCACACAACTTTAATAGTTGTACGTTATACCAAAGTTACCGTATGAGGACAGAACTATGAAGAGACAAAAGCGTGATCGCCTAGAAAGAGCTCAGTCACAAGGATATAAAGCCGGCCTAAATGGTCGATCCCATGATGAATGTCCCTATCAACAAACGGAAGTACGCTCTTATTGGTTAGGTGGTTGGCGTGATGCTAGAAACGATAAACTTTCTGGTCTCTGCAAATAATTTCCCATACAACATAAAGCTTTAATTAAAGCTTTTAAGCAAAGGAAAACAGCCCTTAAAGGGCTGTTATTCGTTTAGAGAAAATGAGTTAGAACGCTGATGTATCTTGAAACAAACCGACTTTAAGATCTTTGGCGACGTAGATCTCTTTCCCATCAACCAACACGCGGCCATCGGCTAAGCCCATAACTAACTTACGATTAACGACACGTTTCATATTGATTTCATAGGTCACTTTTTTGGCTGTTGGTAAAATTTGTCCTGTGAATTTAACTTCACCAACACCAAGTGCTCGACCTTTACCTTTACCGCCAACCCAACCTAAGAAGAAACCGACCAGTTGCCACATTGCATCCAAACCTAAGCAACCAGGCATCACTGGGTCACCAGGAAAATGGCAATCAAAGAACCACAAATCAGGCGTGATATCTAGCTCAGCCAAGATCAAGCCTTTACCAAATTCACCCTCTGTTTCTGACATCTTAGTAATACGATCCATCATCAACATATTGGGAGCGGGAAGTTGAGGATATCCCTCACCAAACAGCTTACCTTGGCTCGAAGCTAAAAGATCTTCTCTACTGTACGAATCACGTTTGTTTTGCATTATTGATTACTCCATCTTTTGTTGGATGCATGTTAGTGAACACGTGTACGCCAAACAACTCCGATCAGTGCCAGCCAAGCAAGTTTTTGATCCGTTCCACAATTCCGTGTGGCTGTACAAGTTTTTCAAAATTATCAATTCGTTCAGCGATTTTCGCTATTACACTATCTTCATCTTCACCACGGAAGGGTTTTCCCATTAAGAGAGGAATCGCTTCATCGACGGTCGAAACCGGCCAAATATTAAATTCACCATTCTTGATACTTTCTACGACAGATTTATGAAGAGCCAAGTGTTTCAGATTCGAACTAGGTAGAATGACACCTTGTTCTCCCGTTAATCCTTGGTGGCAGCACACTTGGTAAAAGCCTTCAATTTTCTCATTTAAACCACCGACAGCTTGAACTCGACCAAACTGATCAACGGCTCCGGTTACTGCAATTTGCTGATCTATCGGATATTCAGATAATGCACTCACAAGTGAACATAACTCAGCCAAAGATGCGCTGTCGCCATCAACTTCACTATAGGATTGTTCAAAAACGATCGAGGCAGAAAAAGGTAAGGGGCCATCAAGATTCAATGCACTACTCACAAAGGCTTGCATAATCATCATGCCTTTAGCATGCAAGTTGCCGCCGAGTTCTACTTTTCGCTCCACATCAGCAATATCACCATCACCAAAATGTATAACACAAGAAATTCGTGCAGGTTCACCATAAGCCAGTGGATGTCCAGCGACTTCGATCACCGTTAAACCATTAACCTGACCCACTTGCTCACCTTGTGTCTCAATAATGACCTGACCATCAAGAATATCGTCTAATGCACGCTCAGGTAGGTAAGACTCTCGCAAATAACGCTTATCTAAAGCCATCTCAATATGTTCAGCGTCAATACGTTGATTTTGAGATTCTAAGCGAGCTTCTTCGAGTAAAGATCTATGCCACATGAGGCACAGTGGAGCGTAGTGTTGATCTTCAGTAAAACGAGCTCCTGCCGTCATTAATGACTTAATAGCAGAAACCTCTAATGGCGGTAAACCATATTGAGCGCATAACCAAAGTAAGTATCCTAGATAAAATTCAATCGATTCTTCATCAATCTTCAAATCCATTTCAAGCTCAGAGAACAGACATAAACCAGAGTGGATATCTGCATCCAAAAAATCAATATCGCCCAATTGAGTACGATCGCCAACCACAATCAACTTTACATCATAGCTTTGAGTTTGAGAGATAGGTGAAGGAGATCGCGGATCACAATTAATAGGAGAGACAGGCTCACCCAAAACCGCAGCCTTTAACATTGGCCAAGCTCTTGCGTTAGCTAAGATCAAATTAGCAGAAACAATTAAAAAACCACCATTCGCCCGTTCAAGGCATCCTGCAACCTGTTGAGTGATAGCACCACATTCAACCTTAATTTGTCCAAAGATATCCGAAATATCTAATGTTTCGGTGGTCACAACCGGTACATCGTGGTTCTCATTTAACAAAGCATTTTTAAAATATGACCGATATATGGAGTTATCAGGTGCATTAATCAATAAAATTCGACTAAAACCATCAAGATGTAAAAACTGGTCAAACGCACTGGCCAAACGAGGTTGGATCTCTATCAGTGAATTGGGAGCTAGGTTAGGGTAGTTTTCAAGGACTTTGTTAAACTGCTCAAATTGAGGCGTTACACTGCGCCAGATGCTTTGGGTCATGAGATATCGAACTGATTGAAAAGAGCCAAATTATATAGAAAAAGCCCCGCAGCGAACAGCATTACTCAACAATGATCTCGCTCGCTTTTTTAACGATGAGAATTGAAAGCCTCCCTATACTGGGTTACGCTGTCACTGTACAACAATGGACAATGACCGAAGATGAAATATCAACAACTTGAAAATTTAGAATGTGGTTGGAAATGGCAATATCTCATCAACAAGTGGAAGGATGGGGAAGCGATCACACATTATATCGATCGAAGTGAAATTGAGTCTGCGGTACAAAAGCTCAAAATGCTTGAACATGATCCCACACAGGTCTTAGTGTGGATTGAAGAGCATATGTCGCCGGAGCTCGACAACAAGCTCAAACAAGCTATTAGGGCTAAACGTAAACGTCACTTTAACGCAGAACAAATTCATACTCGTAAGAAATCTATCGATTTAGACTATAGAGTGTGGGAGAAGTTATCTCATAAAGCCAATGAATTAGGCTGTACATTATCTGATGCCATTGAGTATTTACTTAGTGAAGCTTCGAGAAGTGAAAAAGCCAGTAAAACGGTAAATAGTCTGAAAGAAGATCTTAATCGATTATTGTCAGAATAAGGATGTATGCATGTTGTATGTAATATTAATCGCTGCGGCAATCATTTTCTGGTTAGTTGCCGTTGATAGACCGGTTTTGGTCGTAACATTTAAGGATGGACAACTGATTAAGAGTAAAGGCCATCTACCGCATACTTTTAAGCATAACTTGGTTGACATTGCTCAACATGAAACGTTTTCTGGGCAACTAAAGGTTTATCAACAAAGAACGGGAGCAAAGCTGGTTTTCTCTAAGAGAATCCCCAAAAAAGTGCAGCAGCGAATCCGCAACGTGTTTCCGCATCAAGGTTTTAACCACATGAGTTCAACAGCAAAGAAAGGTCACTAACATCAATTAACGTGAAACAGCTCAGTTGCATGAAAAGCATTGTTCATCCTCAAATAATGTAAGCATTTACAATCCCCAGAAAATTTTCAGGTATATTTTCTGGGGTTATTTTTTAGGTGATTATAATGCTGCAATCATTAAAACTAGCATTCTGTGCATATCTTCTTGTTTTTAGCCATTCAGTCTCTGCGGATGATGCAGAATTAAATCGTGTTGCGAAGAAAATCAAATCACAGATAGAAAAGTCCATTAAAAAAAGCAAAGCACCGCTTGTGGGATACTGTGACGTATTCTAGAAATCCACTTGGAACCGCACAAGCAATTTTGAACACTAAGTCAAGTGAATGCACAAACCGTCAAAGCGTATTGTAGTTAAATGTGTCTTTATGGCAGTTGAAATCCGTTACAAAACCAAAACACATTAGTACGTATTATGTGGATTATGTTAAATAAAATATCAACCACGTAAGAACACAAACGGATTTACCTACCAGAGCTACCAAGATTAAACATAAATCTATTTACCATAAAATACCTAATAATCATATTTATCATCTACTATGCTAAGTATGATTATTAGGCAAGAAACCGTTTAACTACATCAATGATATCTTTACTTCGGATTGGTTTTAGTACGATGTCATTCATTCCGACGTCTATGCAATTTTGTTTATCACTTCCGGCAGTGTGAGCAGTTAATGCGATAATAGGTATTTCTTGATTGAACCCCCTGATTATTTTTGTTGCTGACAAACCATCCATAACTGGCATCGAAATATCCATGAGCACAAGATCGAACTCAGGTGATTTATTTAAAATTTCTATTGCTTGTAATCCATTTTCAGCGATAGTCACACTGCACCCCATCTTTGTCAGCAAGAGTTGTATGACCGTTTGATTTGTTTTTGTATCTTCAACAACAAGAATATGGTGGTTATTTATACCAGACAGCGGTTGTAAATGAATGTGCTCCTGTATCGAACTGTTTATCCGTGAGTGGATTGGAACTTGCAATATAAATGTGGTTCCGACCTCTAGTTCACTTTCAACTTGAATTGACCCTCCCATCAACTCAATTAAGTGTTTCGTAATTGCCAATCCTAATCCTGTACCACCATAATTCCTTGTTATAGAGTTATCAGCCTGAATAAAAGGCGTAAACAACCGGTCAATTCTATTTTTCTCTATACCAATACCTGTATCCTTAACTCGAAAAGTGACTTGATGCGTGCCATAGATCAAATCAATATCCACTTGTCCAGATTTAGTAAATTTGATTGCGTTACCTACAATATTAAAAAGAATCTGAGTTAACCGAGCGGAGTCCGTATAGTATTCTAGTCTTTCATTGATATGAGTCTGAACGTTAAAAGCAATACCTTTTTCTTGAGCAATTTGTCGATGATACACTAATGATTGGTCTAGTTTCTTCTTCAAATCAACCCAGTGGCAATGTAATGAGAAATGTCCAGATTCGATACGACTTAAATCCAGAACATCATTAATAATAATTAAAAGCAATTCAGCTGAGTTTTCCATTTGCTCAAGCAGCTCAGCCTGATAACTTGTTGAATCACCTCGCAAAACATCAATCAATCCAAGAACAGCATTTAATGGAGTTCTTAGTTCATGACTCATCATCGCGAGAAAATTAGATTTTGACTGATTAGCTTGTTCAGCAAACTTTTGTGCCAAACGGAGTTCTCGAGTCCTTATTTCGACAAGTTTTATCAATTCTTCTTTATGCTCAATATCAGAGATGGCCCTTTCAAGCAACGGCCGAAAACGTGACAACGTAGCTTTTGTTTCGAGGGAAAATTGCCCCTTATTATGACCAATCAAGATCAATACTGAGTTGCTCACCTGCGCTTGAATTCCAGTGATTAATACTGAATTAGCCTTACCTTTATAGTGTTCTTTTAAACAAGAAAACTCTTCTAATTTAAATGGTTCAAAGAATAATATGCACTCACCATCAAGCACGCGGGAAAATTTTTCTCCAACAGGCCAAGCTAAGCCATCTAATAGGTTGTTAGATGAAAGCAAAGTATTAAAAACCTGACAATCCTTTTCTTTCGAGATAACAACAAATTCATCAAACTTGATATATCGATTGAGTAAATTTTTTAATTCATCAAAAATTTCATTCTTATTAGCAGCCATGCTAAAAGCAGATATTGCCGATAGAATTACCCTATTCTCTTCAGCTAATTGCTTTTCACGTTCAATACTTTTTTTCAGCTCAAGGCTCAGTTCATTAAACTTTTCAGTATGTTCTGAACTCACAACTATTCCTCACAAAATACAACTGAAGAAATCATTAAATTCCCATGTGCATTCTCACCATTGATGAATCGCCCTTGCTCACCAAAAGTAAAAGGACAAATAAAATCGCATCCATCAAGCTGTTCCAGCATTTTATGGTGAACTTTATGTATATCTTTGCCTAAACGTAACATGGAACCTGCACAGAATATGGTTAATGAGCCAAGTAAAGGTTTATCTAGATAACTTTTATAACTAGCTTCCTGAATAACACGAGACACCCGTTCGATCAGTTGTCGTTGAGATCCAGTCATTAAGCTAACCAATTCCCCTACTTCAACATTCGCAAAGACTTCGAGTCCACCGGTGTCAGTTCTTCGAACTGGATGAGTTAATTTATATTGAGGAAAATCCGAGCTCTCACCGATCGCTCGCCCTAAAGGAAAACGAGTTACATGGTCAAAAATGTACTCATCCCCAATCAGAATTCCTGAATGATCTCCCACCCATTCTTTGTATAAGTTACTCGCGGGTTCACCATCAATTTCTTCTATTACTCTTCCTTTAGCCTTAGTAATGAAACCTGAAAACTCTGTAGGTGAATATCCCGCACTAAATCCACTAAACACTGATTGAGAAGGAAACATCAACTGCAAAGCAACCCCTTTGTGGGTTACACCTTGTTCAGTGAATATTGACCAGTTTTGATCAATGTAGTTATCTGCCGCACTACCTCCGATAATCGGAACTTGTGAACCAAATTTACTATCAATACTTTCAATTAAGGTTTCTTCAATGCCTGGAGTTGCGTGTAGAAGGACAAGGCTAGGTAACTCTCCACTTCGATTAACTCGACTGAGAGCATCATCAATCACTTGATCGACCAATGTTAATACGCAGGGATGTTCATCCAAGCAAACTAAAGCACTGGTATATGCAGATTTAGGGAGATCGTAAATTCCTAGTAACCCTACTGCGGGGTTAGAAAAATAGCCATCTTGAGTCATCACGCCTCGGCATGAAGAGCAACCAATAATGGGTATGTTAGGAAAAGCCATTATCAATGATGCAGCTAATTGCTCTGCATCAAATTCTTGAGTGAAATAGCAAACCAAATTCGACAAATCTTTTTTATCTATGACCTTTTGGAGCTCATGGATGCAAGATTCAAGGCTTGTTTGAGTGGAAACGGTGGTTTTTAGCCGCATTACACAAATTTTCTTACGCTACATGACGCTCTTTATACCTGATATAACAATGCGTTTAAATAGCACCAATCTATGGTTTAGCTTTTGGGTGATACTTTACATGACATCTATCAATTTGAGCGTTATACGATGGTTAATCTTCACGTTTGAGCTTTTCACCTCTTTTTTTACAAAAAGCTGTAACTTTCCAGGCTGATACGTCGTTTTACCATCAACGACTATCGACCAATCTTCATCCCAAGGTAAGAAAGTATAGATAGTGAAATCTGAAGCCAATTCAGTATGGCGAGATATGTTGACGACACGACCATCAATACGAAATTCACAAGGGTGGCTCATATGGCATGTTACAACCGGGTCACTTTTGTATGACCATGTTCTCCAGACAAAAGCGCTGATCAAAACTGCCAATGTGATTATGATTTGAGCAAGTCGAGCTTTTGATAGTTTTACTGCAGCCATGAATGCATGTTCCTCGTGTAACAAACTTCAAATTTTTGAAATAAAAGGCCAAATCCTGATGGAGTGTAAGGTTACTACACTGTCATTGAATTGTTAATTGAAGTATAGTTATACGTTGAAAATGCCACTTTTTTATAAAGTCAGCAATAAGAATTAACACAATGAATGTCATTGTTTTTATTGTGGATTTGGGTGGTGTTACGACGAAAGTCGTGTTGGAAGTAAAAGTGTAGTTAATTAAACATTGGAAGCATGCAAATGAGCCAAGAAAAGCAGCTTGAACAAAACTACAACTATACCGTGGTCCGCCAATTTACCCTTGTGACAATTCTCTGGGGTATAGTCGGTATGGCTGTAGGTGTTTTGATTGCCGCTCAATTAGTTTGGCCACAGCTAAACTTTGATACGCCGTGGTTGACGTATAGTCGCTTACGTCCTCTGCATACTAATGCGGTAATTTTTGCGTTTGGTACTAGTGCCCTGTTTGCAACATCATACTATGTTGTTCAGCGTACTTGCCAAACTCGTCTATTCGGTGGTCCGTTAGTTCCATTTACGTTCTGGGGCTGGCAAGCCATCATCGTTTCCGCTGCCATTTCTTTACCTTTAGGTTATACCTCTGGTAAAGAATACGCAGAACTTGAGTGGCCAATCGACATTGCCATTGCAGCTGTTTGGGTTGCGTATGCTGTTGTGTTTTTTGGTACTTTAGTGAAACGTAAAACATCCCATATTTACGTTGCTAACTGGTTCTTCGGTGCGTTTATCATTACCGTTGCCGTACTGCACATCGTGAATAGTATGGCCTTACCGATCTACTGGGGTAAGTCCTACTCTATTTATGCTGGTGCTGTTGATGCGATGGTTCAATGGTGGTATGGACACAATGCCGTAGGATTCCTATTAACAGCGGGCTTCCTTGGGATGATGTATTACTTTGTTCCTAAGCAAGCTGAACGCCCAGTTTATTCTTACCGTTTGTCTATCGTTCACTTTTGGGCTCTGATTTCGCTCTATATTTGGGCAGGCCCTCATCATTTGCACTACACTGCTCTACCCGATTGGACTCAATCTCTCGGTATGGTGATGTCTCTTGTCTTATTCGCTCCATCTTGGGGGGGAATGATTAACGGTATCATGACGCTCTCTGGTGCATGGCATAAGTTACGTTATGATCCAATCCTACGCTTCTTGATTGTGTCTTTGTCCTTCTATGGTATGTCTACGTTCGAAGGTCCAATGATGTCAATCAAAACGGTCAATGCACTTTCTCACTATACCGACTGGACGATTGGTCACGTTCACTCTGGTGCATTAGGCTGGGTAGCCATGGTGTCGATTGGTTCTGTCTACCACTTGATCCCTAGACTCTTCGGACAAGAACGCATGTACTCCATGAGTTTGGTGAATGCGCATTTCTGGTTAGCTACTATCGGCACCGTTTTGTACATTGTTGCAATGTGGATTTCCGGCGTAATGCAAGGTTTGATGTGGCGTGCAGTAAACTCTGATGGAACATTAACTTACAGTTTCGTCGAGTCAGTACAAGCATCGTACCCATTCTATACTGTTCGCTTTATTGGTGGTTTCATCTTCTTGTCTGGGATGTTCCTGATGGCTTACAACGCCTATAAGACAATTTCTGCACCGAAAAATAGCTTAAAAGCTATTGTGCAGCCGGCATAAGGAGAATTAAGCAATGAGTTCTAATTCTAATAATCGCCATGAATTACTTGAGCGTAATGTCGGTTTGTTAGCCATTTTTATCGTGTTTGCAATCAGTTGGGGCGCTCTTGTAGAGATCACTCCATTGATTTTCCAAAAGCAAACGACCGAAGAGGTGCAAAACCTGAAACCTTACACTGCGTTGCAGTTGGAAGGCCGTGATATTTACATCCGTGAAGGATGTAACGTTTGTCATAGCCAAATGGTTCGTCCATTCCGTTCTGAAACGGAGCGTTACGGCCATTATTCTGTCGCGGGTGAAAGCGTTTGGGAACATCCATTTTTATGGGGTTCTAAACGTACAGGTCCTGATTTGGCACGTGTCGGTGGGCGTTATTCTGACGAATGGCACCGTGTTCACCTATTGAACCCACGTGAACTGGTTCCTGAGTCAAATATGCCAGGATTCCCATGGTTAGCTAAAAACACTCTGGATGGCAAATACACGCAACAAAAAATGTCGTTGTTCCGTGACCAATTTGGTGTGCCATACACTGATGAACAAATAGCAAATGCGACAAAAGATGTAGAAGGTAAAACAGAGATGGATGCCATCATTGCTTATCTTCAATCTCTTGGTCACGCAATGAAATAACAGAGGTAATTATGGATATCGGTACTATTCACAGTATTTGGACCATAGTGCTGTTCATATGCTTTATAGGCGTTGTTTGGTGGGCTTATGGTAAAAAACGCAAAGCGCGTTTTGATGAAGCTGCCAACCTTATTTTTGCCGATGAAGAGCAACATACCTCTAAAAACAAGGAGTGACTAAGTAATGACTACATTCTGGAGTCTCTGGATCATCGTAATTACCGTTGGTACTTTGCTCGGTTGCGCCATTCTCCTCGTTTGGTGTCTGAAAGACAAAATGGGGGTTGAAGAAGGCGTTGACATGGGGCACGAGTACGACGGTATTCGCGAGATTAATAACCCGCTGCCAAAATGGTGGACTTATCTATTTGTAAGTACTTTCATTTTCGCGGCCGTCTATTTAACACTTTACCCAGGTTTAGGTAGCTTTAAAGGTATTCTTGGCTGGCAAAGTTCAGATCAAACAGTACGTTCTCTTGAAGAATCACGCGCTTCAATTGCAGCAGCACAGCAAGATAAGCGCCTTGTTCAATATTCAAAAGAATTGGACGACGCCAATGCTTATTATGGTGAGGCATTCAAACGTTTAGCTTACCAAGATGGTACGACTAACTTACGCGCAATCCCAGATATCGCTGCAGATAGTGACGCACTTAAAGTCGGCCAACGTTTGTTCCTACAAAACTGTTCTCAATGTCATGGTTCAGATGCCCGTGGTCAACGGGGTTTCCCAAACCTTACTGATAAGGCATGGCTATACGGCGGAGAACCAGAAGCTATCGTAACAACCATTCGTCATGGCCGTATCGGTCAAATGCCCGCGTGGAAAGACATTTTAGGTGAACAAGGTGTAAAAGAAGTTGTAAGTTATACACTGAGCCTATCAGGTCGTTCTGTTAATGCCAAAGAAGCCGAAGCAGGTAAAGCTCGTTTTGCGGTTTGTTCTGCTTGTCATGGTACAGACGGTGCAGGTAATCCAGCTTTTGGTGCACCTAACCTAACAGATAATGACTGGCTATTTGGTGACTCACGTGCCGATGTAACCGAAACGGTGATGAACGGTCGTTCTGGTGTGATGCCCGCTTGGATCGATATCTTAGGTGAAGATAAGGTTCAATTGGTTGCAGCTTATGTCTGGAGCTTAAGCAATTCAGAGAATAAGTAACATTCTAATAACAGCCCCTTTTCAAGGGGCTGTCTTTCTTATATTTTTTAGCCTCTTATCGTTGTAGAGAACTTTTTTATGGTAAAGCCTTGGTATAAACAATTCTGGCCCTGGTTCCTGATCATTTTACCGCTAACAGTGGTGATCTGGACGGTCGCTACTGTCATTGTTTTTGCGAATAACTCTGTTTCATTAGTGACTGAGGATTACTATAAAAAAGGCAAAGGCATTAATATCGATCTTAGTAAAATCAACATAGCCAAAGAACTAGAATTGCACGCCACCATTCAATCTGAAGGTAATAATGTGCTCATCGCGTTTGATAAGGGCCAACTTACCCATTACCCCGCCATTCAAGCAATGTTTGCTCACAGAACGCTTCCAGATCGAGATTTTTCTCAGCTAGTTACCGCGGATGCTCAAGGTATTTACCGAGTAAAACTCGATCATGAACTCCAAGGACCTTGGTTTATTGAGCTCACTCCTCATGACGCCCAATGGCTGATTCAAGGACGTATTACTTTCCCAACTTCGTCAACCCCATTAATGAACTAAGATCATGAACAAAACGTGTTATCACTGTGGTGAAGATGTACCAGCCAACACGAACTTTAACGTTGATATATTGGGTGAAAAACGTGAAATGTGCTGTCCGGGCTGTCAAACGGTCGCTCAAACTATTGTCGATAGTGGCTTAGTCTCTTATTACCAATTCCGTACCGCTCCTGCGGAAAAAGTCGATCTCGTCCCTGATCAGCTTAAAGCACTCATTCATTATGACAATGCTGATGTACAAGCAGAATTTGTGCGCCATAATGACGACTACTCAGAGGTGACATTGTCACTGGATGGAGTCTCTTGTGCGGCTTGTGCATGGCTCATTGAAAAACAACTTCACGCCGAACCGGGTGTTGTCTCGATTCGGGTGAATACGACCACAAATCGAGCTTTGTTGAGCTGGAATCGTACGAAAACTCAGCTTAGCCATGTCTTAGCGCAAATACATAAATTAGGCTATAAAGCCGCGCCTTTTGAGGCTGATAAGCACGAAGCACAATACCACCACGCCATGAAAACCTATCTTTATCGGCTTGGTATTGCTGGGCTTGCCACCATGCAAGTGATGATGCTAGCCGTCGCACTTTATTTAGAAGCCTTTGGTGACCTAGATGCTGAGTTTAAAAACTACTTCCGTTGGGTAAGTTTAATTTTTGCTACTCCAGTGTTGCTCTATTCCGCTCTACCGTTTTATTTCAATGCATGGCGAAGTGTTCGAGGCAGAACCTTAGGAATGGATGTACCTGTCTCATTAGCACTTATTTTCGCCTATGTTGCGAGTTTAATCGCGACAGTGACTCAACAAGGGGAAGTCTTTTTTGAGTCGATATCCATGTTTACGTTTTTCCTTTTGGTTGGACGCTTTTTGGAAATGCGGGCAAGACGTAAAGCCGCCGCCGCAAGTGGTAATCTACTGAAACTGATCCCGGCAATTGCGACAACACTTGATGGTCAGCAAGTCCCTGTTAAAACCCTCAAACCGGGTGATTGTGTTCGCGTTTTGCCGGGCGAACATATTCCTGCCGATGGTGAGATCATCAACACTCGTGTCCATATTGACGAATCAATGCTCACTGGTGAATCTTTGCCTGTAGTTAAAAACTCTGGCGATCAAGTATTCGCAGGCACGCTCAATGGTGACGAATCTTTCGATCTACGTGTAACCGCCTCCAAAGCCGACTCCGTGATCTCAAATATTGTGAGATTGCAAGATGACGCGCAATCCTCTAAACCTAAAATTGCTGAAATTGCTGACGTGGTAGCACGCTACTTTGTTGCTATTATTTTAATCATTGCTGCTGGAACATGGATTTTTTGGCATCAGACTCGGCCTGAAGATGCCTTCTGGATCATGCTCTCCGTTCTTGTGGCAACCTGCCCTTGCGCCTTATCACTCGCTACTCCAACAGCATTAACTTGTGCCACCTCCAGTATGGGGAGTATCGGGGTCATGCTGCGTAAAAGCCATGTATTCGAAACCCTGTGTAAAGTTAATCACTTGGTTATCGATAAAACTGGCACATTAACCCATGGCAATATTGAAATTAGCTCAGTGGATACTTGGGGAAAGTTTACAGAACAAGAATGCTTAGCGATTGCCGCGGAATTGGAAGGTCATGCAAACCACCCCATCGCAAAAGCATTTCGTCGCTATAAAGTTGAAGGGCTCAACCTCAATGAAGTAAAGAATGTCATCGGTAGCGGCATTGAAGGGGTCTACCAAAATCACCGCGTTAAAATTGGCAGTGCTGAATTTGTGTTAGATACACAATCCCATTCTGACATTAATTGTGTGTTTTTATCTTTAGATAATCAGCATATTGCAACTTTTCATTACCAAGACCCGATACGTAAAGAAGCCAAAGATTTCATCAGCAAATTCCATGCTGCCGGAATCAAAATTACCTTATTGACCGGTGACTCTCAAACCAGCGCACAAATCGTTGCTAAAGAGATGAAAATAGATAATGTCGTCGCTCAAGCGAAACCGGAAGATAAGCTAAACTACCTGCGTCAATTAAACCAAACCGATATAACCCTAATGGTGGGGGATGGTATTAATGATGCGCCTACACTTGCGGGAGCACATTTATCTGTCGCCATGGGTGGAGGGACCGATGTCGCCAAAGCCTCAGCGGATATGGTGTTGATTGGAGACCGTTTAGATAAGCTTTTGGAAGCAAGAACATTGGCCTTGAAGACTCGTAAAATCATTCGTGAAAACTTAGCATGGTCGCTTGGTTACAATGTACTCATTCTTCCATTAGCGATAGCAGGATTAGTGGCTCCTTATATTGCCGTGGTCGGCATGTCAGCCAGTTCCATCATTGTTGTTTCAAACTCACTTCGTTTGCTCAAAAAGCAAGGGAGATAGCCATGGAAAGCTTATATTTACTGATCCCCATTGCGATCGTACTTGTTTGTGTTGCTGTAGGTATTTTTTTGTGGGCAGTAAAAAGTGAACAGTTCGAAGATCTTGAAAGACAGGGTCATAACATTTTATTCGACGAAGATGACACTCAACATAAGGACCAACAGTGAATCCTGATTACTTAGGCGCCTGGATTGTAGGGTTGTTAGGTGTAGGACATTGCTTGGGGATGTGTGGGGGGATAAGCGCCCTACTTTCATTGAATCAAATAAAAACCTCGCCAATATTACTCCTTTACTACAATCTTGGTCGATTACTTAGTTATGCAGTGATAGGTGGTATGGTCGGAGGTATTACTGCCTCACTAACCAACCTCATTGATATTCAAGCGGCATTAGTCTGGCTAAGACTAATGGCCGCTATTTTAATGGTAATATTAGGCCTTTACATCGGACGATGGTGGTTTGGATTACTCTGGCTTGAAAAGCTAGGTCAAAAAGTATGGCCGTGGATTTCACCATTAGGTAAGTCACTATTACCGCTCAAAAAACAATGGCATGCCCTGCCGTTTGGAATGGTATGGGGCTGGCTTCCCTGCGGTTTAGTTTACTCTATGCTCACTTGGTCTGCCGTCGCGGGAAGTTTTGCACAAGGAGCATTGATCATGCTCTCATTTGGCTTGGGAACGCTACCGGCCATGCTCGCCAGCGGTTGGGGTGCCACTAAGTTAACACATTGGCAAAACTCGTTTTTTTTCCGTCAATGTGCAGCGATATTGGTGATTCTGTATGGGCTATATACGGCTTACGATGCCATAAAGCTGATGGTTAATCTTGGTTGATGGTTTAGTTATTGCTGATTTATTTTAACTACCCTTTAGGGTTAAGCAATGCTAAAATATTGACGTACATCAATTAGTGAAAGGTTGTTATGATTTCCGAAAAGCCTGCTGCGAAGCGCATTCAATCGGGTGGTTGTGCTATTCACTGTCAAGATTGCAGTATTAGCCAACTGTGTATCCCTTTTACCTTGAATGAGTCTGAGCTCGACCAGCTTGATCAGATCATCGAGCGTAAAAAACCGATTCAGAAAGGTCAGGAGCTTTTTAAAGCTGGTGACGAACTGAGATCTCTTTACGCTATTCGTTCTGGTACGATAAAAAGCTACACCATCACTGAACAAGGTGATGAGCAGATCACCGCATTCCATTTAGCGGGCGATTTGGTGGGGTTTGATGCCATTACAGAGGATCAACACCCAAGCTTTGCCCAAGCACTAGAAACTTCGATGGTGTGTGAAATTCCATATGAAATTTTGGATGACCTGTCAGGTAAAATGCCGAAACTTCGCCAACAAATCATGCGGTTAATGAGTAGCGAAATCAAAGGCGATCAGGAAATGATCCTGTTGCTTTCGAAGAAAAATGCAGAGGAACGTCTTGCTGCTTTCTTATACAACCTTTCTACTCGCTTTTCTCAACGCGGTTTTAGTCCACGAGAGTTTCGTCTCACCATGACTCGTGGTGATATTGGTAACTACCTCGGATTGACTGTTGAAACCATCAGCCGATTGTTAGGTCGCTTCCAAAAGTCCGAGATCCTTAGCGTAAAAGGGAAATACATTACGATTCTCAATCATGCTGAGCTGATGGAACTTGCTGGCGTATCTAAAGAATCTAAATAACATCAATGATGTAGCTCTTAATGAGCTACATCATACTTCTTAGAAATACCCACTCTTTTTTCTAAAACTCTGGTCATAACTAAGCTAAAGTAAAGCTAATAAACCTCCTCACTGAACAAGGAGTTTCCCATGAGCATTTACAGCAAAATTCTTGTCGTGGCCGACATCAACCATGATGAACAACCCGCTTTAGCTCGCGCGATGCAACTCGCGCAAAAAAGCACTTCAACTAGCCACGTGACTTTCTTCCTGTCGATTTACGACTTCTCTTATGACATGACATCTATGCTCTCTCTTGAAGAACGAGACGCCATGCGTAAGGGCGTTATTCATCAGAGAGAACAATGGATGCGCTCAATCGCCGAACCTTATGTTGATCAATCCGTTCAGTTTGAGATCAAGGTTGTATGGCACAACAGGCCTTATGAAGCAATCATTGGAGAAATCTTTGCCGGTGAACATGACATTCTTATCAAAGCCACACGCAAACATGACATGCTAGAGTCGGTTATTTTTACTCCAACTGACTGGCATTTAATGCGCAAATGCCCAACCCCGGTCTTGTTAGTAAAAAATGCGGATTGGCCAGAAAACGCCAACATTATTGCTTCTGTGCATGTGGGCTCTGAAGTCGATACCCATATTGATTTGAATGATCGGATGGTTGATCAATTACTCAACCTTAGCCAGCGTCTCGGAGCAAACCCATATCTTGTTAACGCATACCCTGTCACCCCTGCGAACATAACCATTGAGCTGCCTGAGTTTGACCCAACCACTTATACCGATGCCGTCCGTGGTCATCATCTTACAGCGATGAAAGCACTACGCCAGAAACATGGTTTAAGTGAAGAACAAACGATTGTTCAGCAAGGCTTGCCCGAAGATGTTATTCCTGATGCGGCTAAACAGCTCAACGCAGCGATGGTGATTTTAGGTACCACTGGTAGAACTGGGCTTTCAGCCGTGTTTATCGGCAATACAGCTGAGCATGTAATCGATAAAATTAACTGTGATGTACTCGCGCTAAAGCCTAATGGCTATGTAAGCCCACTCGACCCGCAAACCGCAATCTAGTCTTACGTGTTTGATCCCTGCCCGATGGCGGGGATTTTTTCTTCTTGCATGCTATAAATCTGGCATCTCTGGCATTTATCCGTATCATACGCACTTCATTTTGTTTTGAGATTTAAGATAGCAAGCAATGACAGCGCAAAATCAAGAGTTGACCAAAGCTCAACAATACAATTTTAACAAATTGCAAAAGCGTATTCGTCGTAATACCGGTCAAGCAATTGCTGACTTCAATATGATTGAAGATGGTGATCGCATTATGGTGTGTCTGTCCGGTGGTAAAGATAGCTTTACCATGCTGGAAATTTTGATGAGCCTACAAAAAAGTGCCCCCATCTCTTTTGAACTCATCGCCGTCAATCTCGATCAAAAGCAACCAGGATTTCCCGCTCACGTACTACCAGAGTATTTGGAAAGCTTAGGTGTTGAATACAAAATCGTTGAAGAAGATACCTATTCGATCGTGCAAGACAAAGTTCCAGAAGGCAAAACAACCTGTGCACTTTGCTCTCGCCTGCGCCGTGGTATTTTATATCGTACGGCCAAAGAACTGGGGGCAACTAAGATTGCTCTTGGCCACCATCGTGATGATATTCTAGAGACCTTGTTCCTTAACATGTTCTACGGCGGAAAAATGAAAGGCATGCCGCCTAAATTGGTATCCGACAATGGCGAACATGTGGTAATTCGTCCACTGGCATATTGCCGAGAAAAAGACATCATTAAATACGCTGACATGCGTAGCTACCCGATCATTCCTTGTAATTTATGTGGTTCACAACCCAACTTACAACGTCAAGCAGTCAAGATGATGCTTAATGACTGGGATAAACGCTTCCCGGGTCGCATTGAAACCATGTTTAGAGCCATGCAGAATGTGGTACCAAGCCATCTGGCGGACTTCTCTTTGTTCGATTTTAAATCGATTGACAAAAATTCTGGCATCATTAATGGCGGCGATATTGGCTTTGACAAAGAAGACATTGCACCGCAAGTGGTGGAAGATGAAGACTTAGTGATGGAGTTTGACCCATCACTCCAGTTAAATGTCACCAATATCTAAATTGATAAAACAAAGGCTGCCCTCAGGCAGCCTTTGTTTTATCGATTTCAATCACTAAGTTTACTTTTTTGCAGAAGGTAAATAAGGTAAAACTCGCAATGCTGGAGCGGGCAGTTGCATCCCCCCCTCTTTACCCATTTGCGCTAACGTAACTTGCGCCTTGTGATTCACAATCGCAATGGATTGGCCATTACTGAGTGTAATCATTCCCTCTGTTTCTGGCGCAAACTCTAACGTTACGCCTTCTACTGCAGGTGTAAACCAACTTGCAAACATACCACCCAGCTGCTCCAACATCGTTTGCATTTGTGGCAACAAGACCTCGACGTCATGGTACGAGACTTGGTTTTCAAATGGCTTCTTAGCCATCACCACCATGGAAAAATCACAACGCTGATCTTGCGGGGTATCGACAAATACCAGAGGATTCGCCTGTCGTAAGTTGTTATCTAATGGAACAATAAGCTCATAACTCGGGCCGATTTTCAGCTCTTCATAGTGTGCTTCTTTTTCCATCCAGGCTTTTTCAATCACACAATTTTGCTTACTTTGCGCATCCACAAAGAAAATACCCATTTTCACATCGGGATGATCTTCTTTCGTGTTACTTTTCATTTGAGAGAATAACTTGCTGTAGGTAAACATATATTGTTGAGCAACAGCAGGAACACTTAGGCTTAAAAATAAAGGAGCAAGTAGGATGTAAGCTTTTGATTTCATTTTAATTATCATTCCAATAGTTTTGATTTGCCGCCATCATGGCTTGTAAATCTTTTACGTAGGCTTCACCACGCTCTGAGTATTTCATAAGGCCATTACTCATCGCTTTAGCACTGTCATCACTTGCTGGATTGAGTTTTTTCTGGCGAAGTTGAAAACGAATATCACGTAGATCTCGATATGCAGCGTTCCGATTCACATTCATAAAATAGCCCTGAATCGAATCTTGAACGCTATCAAATTTAGCGACTTCATGAAATGCACCTTCTATCCGTTCCAAAGGCACTAATCCACATCCTGAGCTATAACACCACTGTCCAAAATAGTTATTGGCCTCCCTGGCAAATCTCGATGTTCCCCATGCAGACTCATTCGCCGCTTGTGTGAGCACCAACGCTTCAGGGATAACATCGACTCGATGTAGCATCTCTTGTAGCCATTCGATATCCACAATACCTTGGTTTAACTCTAGCGAATATAGACTCGCCAAGCGCTGAGCTTGCGCCAGATTGTTGGGCGAGAGTTGACCATCTGCAAAATCTTTTTTAATCCGCTTAAGAATTGCCCTTTCTTGTAGAATGCGAGAGTTCTCATACATCACGCCGGGTTTTAGGTAATTAAAAAAAGCTTCTTTCCTTTCTGAAACATCACTCATTGCCGTAAAGTCAGGCGCAATACCCACTACTTCACCTCTCAACAATGGCAGTTTTGTCCTTTTCGGTTTCTCGAAACGGTAAACGCCAAAGATAGCAATGGCAACAATCATCAACCAAACAAGCCTAATAGTTACCTTTTTATGCATCAAAAACTCCAGAGGATTGACTGTGGTTACCCTGATCGTCTTTAGGGTGATCTGAGGCAATAATTTTCAGGCGAATACCAAACATATTGCGATAAATAATCCCTTTCACATGGAAGAAGAAAGGTAAAAATAAAACTAGCCCAATTCCATACAAAAATACGGCCATAATGAATAACACCATTAATACCGAATAAATAGCAATCAATGGAAAAATCTTTTTATTCGCTGCTCTTAACGAGAGTAGCAACGATTGCATCGGAGGCACTTTCTTTTCACAGATCAGTAACAATGAGTTACTAAAGGCAATCGAAAGATACATAGACAGAAACGGCAAAATCATTCCTGCCACACCTTGTAACATTAAGCTAAATAAGGTGGCTAAAATCACTGGGATAGTAAATTGTAGTCCTTTGCTCATATGGCGCGTTTGCGTTCTCAACCCTGCAGCATGACTCATCGCCATTAAGCTAATACCGGCATAAATGGGGGCGCTGATCACTTCATAACTGAAATTCGCAATAAACATCGCTTGGACTAAGCCTTCTGGCACTGTCCCACCCTGTTCAAAAACCGACAAAATCACCGAGAGATCACCAATCTGCAATTTGAAAGCCAAATAGAAAATCGCTAATTGCACGACAATGAGTACAAAAATAGCCGGCGTAAAGTTAATAAAGTGTTTTACCGTCATGCCCCATGCCTCTTTCAGGACATCACCGACTTTTAACTCATAACTTCCCGATAGTGCTTTGTCTACCGAGCCGCCAAGATTGAACTCTCTTTCGATATCGTTATTCATAAAATGCCCTAGTTCGGTCGAATGCGCGGATAACGTCACGCTTCAACGTGAAAATTGTGTTCATTATACTGAAATGCATCCCAGGCTAAAATCTGATTACCAATCTCATCTTGCATTATTGTCGATATGATTGATAATTAAGCGCTTGATAGCATTAAGAGTTAAGCAAAATCAGTATGCTAGACAAAGTGGACTAAAACTGGCAAAAATTTTTATGTTTCAAGGTAAGAAAAAGACTTTGAAATCGTGCTCTTGGTGTTTATGATGCGCCCCTTATTTTTGTTTAACTACAGGTCCAACAAGTAGAATTGTCTACAGGCCGAGGTGGGAGAAATACAGACGTTGAACGAACAACATTCAGTAGGAAAGCCAGTCATTCGTCTATCTGGCATTAGCAAAAGTTTCGATGGTAAGGAAATCATTGGTAACCTAAATCTTGATGTGAATCATGGCGAGTTCTTAACTATCTTAGGCCCATCGGGCTGCGGTAAAACGACAGTGTTAAGAATGATTGCTGGTTTTGAAACTGCAGATCAGGGTCAGATTCTGCTAGATGATCAAGACGTTACTCAAGTTCCTGCTGAACAGCGACACGTCAATACGGTCTTCCAAAGCTATGCTCTCTTTCCGCACATGACAGTGTTCGAAAACGTTGCGTTTGGTCTGCGTATGCAAAAAGTACCAAGCAACGAGATTGAACCTCGTGTTATGGAAGCACTACGTATGGTGCGCCTTGCTGAAATGGCGCAGCGTAAGCCACACCAACTCTCTGGTGGTCAGCAACAACGTATCGCTATTGCCCGCGCTGTTGTCAACAAACCAAAAGTACTGCTCCTTGACGAATCGCTTTCTGCACTGGATTACAAATTGCGTAAACAGATGCAAAGCGAGCTTAAACAGTTGCAACGTCAGTTAGGCATCACCTTTATCTTTGTTACTCACGATCAAGAAGAAGCGCTGTCGATGTCGGATCGCATTATTGTTATGCGTTCAGGCAAAATTGAACAAGACGGTTCTCCTCGTGAAATCTACGAAGACCCAAAAAATCTTTTTGTTGCTCGTTTTATTGGCGAAATCAACGTCTTCCAAGCAACGACTCTAGACCGTCTTGATGAAAAACGCATTCGCGTTGACATCGAAGGTATTGAGTCAATTGTTTACTATGAAGATGAAGTGAAGGCTGGTGACAAGCTACAAGTGCTCCTCCGTCCTGAAGACTTACGTATCGAAGAAATTAAAGAGTCAGAAGAAAAAGGCATTGTAGGCCACGTGACAGACCGTACTTACAAAGGCATGACTCTGGAGTCAGTTGTTGAACTGGAATCCGGTATGTGTGTGATGGTTAGCGAATTCTTCAACGAAGATGATCCAGATGTGGATCACTCTATCGGGCAGAAAGTGGCTGTCACTTGGGTTGAAAGTTGGGAGGTAGTACTCAATGATGAGCAAAAAGCTTAATCTGCAAAATGCAATTATTACCTTAATTGTCAGCTGGTTAGTGCTATTTGTACTGTTCCCAAATCTGATGATTATTGGTACCAGTTTTCTCACACGTGACGAAGCAAACCTGATTAAGTTTGTTTTTACTTTTGAAAACTACACGCGCCTGCTTGACCCACTGTACGGCAAAGTAATGTTGCATTCGTTTTATATGGCGATTGTCGCAACCTTAATCTGCCTCGTGATTGGTTATCCATTTGCGTATATTGTGGCCAAAATGCCTGAAAAATGGCGTCCATTTATGCTGTTTTTAATCATTGTTCCTTTTTGGACCAATTCACTGATCCGCACCTATGGTTTAAAAATTGTACTCGGCACGCAAGGCATTCTGAACCAAGCGTTAATGTCACTCGGTCTGATCGATGCCCCATTGCGCATTATGTTCACCGAAACAGCCGTAATGATTGGTCTGGTTTACATTTTGTTGCCATTTATGATCCTGCCACTCTACTCTGCCATCGAAAAATTGGATGGTACTTATATTGAAGCGGCACGCGATCTTGGCGCCAACAAGTTCCAGACGTTGGTTCGTGTGATTTTACCTCTGACGATGCCCGGCATCATCGGTGGTTGTTTACTGGTTTTACTTCCAGCGCTCGGTATGTTCTACATTGCCGACTTGCTTGGTGGTGCGAAAAACTTACTTATCGGTAACGTAATTAAGAGCCAAGTACTTAACGCCAGAGACTGGCCGTTTGGTGCGGCAACCAGTATTGCCCTGACATTGGCAATGGCCATTATGCTGTACGCCTACTACCGTGCAGGTAAACTATTGAATAAGAAGGTGGAGCTAGACTAATGGGACGTTCAATTAGATTTAGCTTTATGAGTTTGGTGTACTTATTCTTGTACTTACCCATCATTGTTTTGATTGCAAACTCATTTAACGAAAACAAGTTTGGTATCAAATGGGGTGGCTTCACCACCAAGTGGTACCACGCTCTAATGAATAACGACAGTTTAATGCAAGCGGCTTGGCATTCGATCAACGTTGCGGTGTTTTCAGCTACCGCAGCAACCCTGATCGGCAGTTTGACGGCAGTGGCTCTCTTCCGTTACCAGTTCAAAGGTAAAAAGGTGGTGAGTGGCATGCTGTTTGTCGTCATGATGTCACCCGATATCGTGATGGCGATTTCGCTACTTGCTTTGTTCTTAGTATTAGGCGCTAAACTCGGCTTTTTTACACTGCTGATTGCACATATCACCTTTTGCTTACCATTCGTTGTGGTAACCGTATACAGCCGTCTCAATGGCTTTGATGTGAAAATGCTTGAAGCAGCAAAAGATCTTGGAGCCGGAGAATGGGTTATACTGAAGAAGATCATTCTGCCTCTGGCAAAACCAGCGGTAGCGGCTGGCTGGTTGCTTAGCTTTACCCTATCGTTGGATGACGTGATTATCAGTTCGTTTGTGACTGGTCCAACCTACGAAATTTTGCCATTAAAGATATATTCGATGGTCAAAGTAGGTATTTCACCAGAAGTTAACGCACTGGCAACGGTGATGTTAGTGGTTTCATTAACTCTTGTGGTTATTTCACAGCTGTTAGCAAGAGAAAAAATGAAGTAAAATCCACGTCCGTTTGGAAACACGCGAAACAGAATGATGGAAATCATTCTGTTTTTCTTTGCAACGCCCATAAGGGCAACGTTTAGTTTGGAGCTAACGTCGATGAAAAAACTGGCTACTTTTTTAGCAGGTAGCGCATGTGCGCTTTCTCTGTTGTCTGGCACAGCGGCAGCGGAAGATAAGGAACTGGTGTTCATGAACTGGGGTCCGTACATCAATAGCGGTATCCTAGAGCAATTCACCAAGGAAACAGGAATCAAAGTTATTTACTCAACTTATGAGTCGAATGAAACTTTGTATGCAAAACTCAAAACGCACAATGAAGGTTATGACCTGGTAGTTCCATCTACCTACTTCGTTGCAAAAATGCGTGATGAAGGGATGCTACAAAAAATCGATAAATCTAAATTGAGTAACTTCAAAAACTTAGATTCTAACTACCTAGATAAACCTTATGATCCAAACAACGATTACTCAATTCCACACGTTGTTGCTATCACTGGTCTAGCTGTTAATACCGACATGTATGATCCTAATGACTTCCAAAGCTGGGGTGACCTATGGAAGCCTGAGCTAAAAGGTCAACTGATGTTGATGGATGATACGCGTGAAGTATTCCACATCGCTCTGCGCAAGTTAGGTTACTCTGGTAACTCAACAGACGATAAACAGATCGATGAAGCGTATGCAGAACTGCGAAAACTGATGCCTAACGTGCTGGTTTTCAACTCTGATAACCCTGCAGCACCTTACCTTTCAGGGGAAGTTGGCCTAGGCATGCTGTGGAATGGCTCTGCCGCTGCTGCACAAAAAGAAGGTCTACCGATCAAATTGGTATTCCCGAAAGAAGGCGGTATCGGCTGGGTTGACAACTTTGCGATCTCTTCTGGCGCGAAAAATGTTGATGCTGCACACAAAATGATCGACTTCTTGCTACGTCCTGAAATTGCAGAGCAAATTTCACGTGACACGGGTTACCTGACAGGTGTTAAAGCATCAAACGACAAGTTTAAAGATGTTGCACCACTGTTCCCATCTCAAGAAGATCTGGATCGTGTTGAATGGCAATCTGCCGTAGGCGATAAGACTGTGAAGTACGAAGAATACTTCATGAAGTTGAAAGCCGGCCAATAAAGTCGCAGAAAAGCATCAAATAGGCAGCATTTGCTGCCTATTTTTTTTTATCTTGTTATACTCCCCCTCCATCGCCTAGTTAGGTTCTTTCTATACACTATGGGAACGTAATGAAAAATAAACTGTTTGCGAGTGCTCTGTGCGCAGCAGCATTGTTCACCACCAATGCAATGGCTAAAGACCAAGAACTTTACTTCTACAACTGGTCTGAATATATCCCGAGCGAAGTCCTAGAAGACTTTACCAAAGAAACTGGAATCAAGGTGATCTACTCCACCTATGAATCCAACGAAAGTATGTATGCCAAGCTTAAAACGCAAGGCTCCGGTTATGATCTTGTTGTCCCTTCAACTTACTTTGTCTCCAAGATGCGCAAAGAAGGAATGCTACAAGAGATTGATCATTCGAAACTTTCACACTATCAAGACCTCGATCCAAACTATCTCAACAAACCTTTTGATCCCGGCAATAAATATTCGATTCCTTATATTTGGGGAGCGACTGGCATCGGTATTAATACTGACATGCTTGATAAGAATTCACTCAAAAACTGGGGAGACCTGTGGGACCCTAAATGGGCAGGTCAGCTAATGCTGATGGATGACTCACGAGAAGTCTTCCATATTGCTTTAAGCAAACTGGGTTACTCGCCGAATTCAACCAACCCTAAAGAAATTAAAGCAGCCTATCGTGAGTTGAAAAAACTGATGCCAAACGTATTGGTATTTAACTCGGATTTCCCAGCCAACCCATACTTAGCCGGTGAAGTATCACTCGGTATGCTATGGAATGGTTCAGCTTATATGGCACGCCAAGAAGGTGCACCGATCGAAATCATCTGGCCAGAGAAAGGGGCCATTTTCTGGATGGATAGTATCTCCATTCCAGCTGGAGCAAAAAACGTAGAAGCCGCGCATAAAATGATCGACTTCTTATTGCGGCCAGAAAATGCTGCAAAAATCGCTTTAGAAATCGGTTATCCAACGCCAGTCAAAACGGCAAATAATCTTTTACCTAAAGAGTTTGCTAATGACCCCAATATTTATCCACCCCAATCAGTCATGGATAGCGGTGAATGGCAAGATGAAGTGGGCGAAGCAAGTGTCATCTATGATGAATACTTTCAAAAACTTAAAGTGAATGACTAATCTCAATACCTAAAATACTCACCATCGTAAAAGCGGTGGTTTAGAGGGAAAAATAAAAAAGCCACCCTATGGTGGCTTTTTTATTGTGTGCTTTCAGCTATAGACCGATTTCTTCTGAAAGCGATTTAATCTGTTCCAAATCCATTTGATGAACGCGGATCATCTGATCAATCTGGCTAATACGGGAATTGGCTTCATCCTGTTTATCACAAGAATCCGATTTCGCATCCCAAGATTTCCCTTCAAGGTAAATGTCACACTCTTTTTTCAGAACCTTGATTTTAGGAACTAGTGAATCACGTTCTTTTTGCAATCCTTCTAATTCTTGTTTGATTTTTAACTCACGTTGGAAAAGTTCTCTAGAGCGTTCCAACATAGTCGCTTGTATATCAGCTTGACGATTAAGTTCATTGTTATGTGTATTGGCAAGCTCCAGAGCCATTTTCTGCTCATTCAACTGCTGCTCAAGATCGAGAGTATGTTTTTCAAGCTCTGCGACATACTTATCTCGCTGCACCGATTCAGCTTGCCACTCTTCCCGTTGCTTATCTAGGGCTTGATCCATTTTGATCTGCCACTGCTCATCATTGTTCTGCTCTGTTACTTCTGCCGCTTTCACAACTTCTGTTTTCGCATTTTTCAATTGTTCAAGCTGATCCTGCAGCGCCTCATACGAAGCTTCCCATCGACTGGTTGTAACAGACGAACCAATTAATCCGCCAAATGCCATGCCTAATACCGCAGCTATCGCAATATAAAGATAGCCTTGCTTATCTCTTCGTTCGATAACAACGACTTCTTCGTTGTCGTCAAACTCATTGTGTTTGTTCACGCTTCGCTCCTCTTGCGTCAGCGAATCAATTCAGAAATCACCAAGAAGGTAGTGTATAAAACAAAGGTCGCCAAAATAACAATGACAACCCCTTTCTGCAATTTTTGATTGGTACGATAGCGAATCAATATAAACGCTAGCGCAATCAACAACACGATTGCAATCAATCTCACCATATAGCCTCCTAGCGTGCTTATCTTATACCACTTATACGCCGTTTAACGTCAGAGAAAAGTGGATTCATAAAAGAGTTGGATAAGAGTTAAGCAGACGACCTCTTTTGTAGGTGACATCACATTTCCTTTTCGCTAGTATCCGCTTTGCAAATCGTTTTTCGCAAGACGATTGTTCCGTTGAAGACTGCAGGAGAGTGGTTGTTAACCAGATTTTTACATCTGAGCCAAATAACCCGCCGAAGAAGTAAATCTTTCAGGTGCATTATTCTTATCGATTTATCGAAATGAATAAGCGAGGACTGTAGTTGGAGGAACCTCTGGAGAGAACCGTTCAATCGGTCGCCGAAGGAGCAAGCTCTGCGCATAGACAGAGTGAAACTCTCAGGCAAAAGGACAGAGGAGTGAAAGGCCAATCTTTTAGTGAGCTCGCTAGAGCTCTGCTGTGCATTTTTGCATCCTTTCTCTCTTCTCCTTATGTTTATTTTTTAAGGGGAAAACATGAATAACCTGCAATCTTTTCTGCAAACCGTTGATAGTTTAGTTTGGGGACCACCACTGTTAATTCTCTTGGTGGGAACTGGTGTCTATTTCACCTTCCGCTTGGGTTTATTGCAATTTCGCCGCTTGCCGACGGCTTTAGCCATGGTATTTGGCCGCGAAAAATCTTCAGACAAACAAGGTGATGTATCAAGCTTCGCCGCACTGTGTACCGCCCTCTCCGCCACCATTGGCACGGGAAACATCGTGGGTGTTGCGACCGCAATCAAGCTCGGCGGCCCAGGTGCCCTGTTCTGGATGTGGCTAGCTGCGCTGTTTGGCATGGCAACCAAATACGCAGAATGTTTACTCGCAGTGAAATATCGCCAAGTGGATGACAAAGGGCAAATGGTCGGCGGGCCTATGTACTACCTGCGTGACGGAGTGGGTTCAAAAACACTGGCAGTATTATTTGCTGTATTTGCTGTCGGCGTAGCATGTTTCGGTATTGGTACTTTCCCGCAGGTAAACGCGATATTAGATGCTACTCAAATCTCTTTTGGCGTCCCTCGTGAAACTTCCGCAGTTGTGCTGACCATATTGGTTGCTATTGTCACTATCGGTGGCATTCAATCGATCGCCAAAGTAGCCGGAAAAGTGGTTCCTGCAATGGCGCTGTTTTACATTGTCGCTTGTTTAAGCGTGATTGTTACCAATGCCGATAAACTCGCAGACGCAGTGGAATTGGTGTTGGTATCCGCTTTCACATCGACCGCAGCAACAGGTGGCTTCTTAGGTGCAAGCATTATGCTAGCAATTCAATCAGGTATTGCTCGCGGCGTGTTCTCCAATGAATCAGGCTTAGGCAGTGCGCCTATGGCGGCAGCGGCGGCAAAAACTGACTCCTGCGTTGAGCAAGGCCTTATCTCTATGACGGGGACCTTCTTCGATACCATCATCATCTGTACGATGACTGGCTTGGCTCTCATTTTAACTGGTGCTTGGCAAAGCGATCTTTCTGGTGCTGCGATGACCACCTACGCCTTTGCCACAGGCTTAAATGCACAAACTATCGGTCCGATGCTGGTTTCCATTGGTTTGATGTTCTTTGCCTTTACGACCATTCTGGGTTGGAACTACTACGGCGAACGCTGCATTGTGTTCTTGTTCGGCACAAAAGCGGTACTGCCTTATAAAATCGTCTTTATTGGCTTGATTGCCTCAGGCGCATTCCTGCACCTCGATTTGATTTGGATTATCGCCGACATTGTAAATGGTTTAATGGCCATTCCGAACCTTATTGGCCTTGTTGCCTTACGTCATGTAGTAGTGGAAGAAACGAAGCAGTATTTTGCCGCGCGTTATCAATACACCGAAGCCGAAGCTCAAGTTCAATAGCACCCAGTCGATCTTGGCACAAAGAAAAAGCGCCCAATAGCGCTTTTTCTACTAGCAAGCTAGACTTGAGGTTTCTCTAAGAGAAGTTTGATACCTAATGCGACCAAAACAACTCCCGTTGTACCTTCCATCCAACGCATAAAAGAAGCGTTTTTCAGAAGGTTTTTAGCGCTACTCAAAGCACCGGCTAAACCACATTGCCATACCATCGCAATCGCAAAATGAATCAACGCCATCAACAAAGATTGCGCTAACGGTGAATAGTCAGGATTAATGAATTGAGGCAGAAAAGCTAAGTAAAAGACGGCAGTTTTCGGATTCAGCACATTCGAGAGGAAACCTTCACGCAGCGATCGGGTTAAGCGAAATTGTGCATGAGCTAGGCTCGCAACCTCAATGCCCTGCCCTGCTTTCATTAATGATCGTAAGCTCGAAATACCCAACCAAATCAGATAAGCCGCTCCTACCATTTTAACGATTTGAAATAGCTCAGCCGATTGAGCAAGAATCGCAGAGATACCAATAGCAGAAAAAGTGGCGTGAACGAATAACCCAAAACAGATACCCAAGCTGGTCGTGCATCCATCTGCAAACCCAGCCCGCGAGGTGTTACGGATCACCAAAGCAGTATCGAGCCCCGGTGTTAAGGTCAAAATAGTAATAGCGATAAGAAAAGCTTCGAAATTCTGGATAACCATATCAATCCTTGAAGGAAAATCAGCAAGCCTTTCTTATACCGCAAAGCCTCTCATGTGTCTTATGAAGATTTTTCAACTCACGCTAAGTTACTCGCCAAGCATTTTAATTTCATTGATGGAATAGACCTTATTCACTTTATCCCAAGGGATCGGCTCTAGCTCAACACCTGCATCCTTAGCGCGTTGTTGGATATTTCTAAGATAAGAAGATTCTTTATATGTATCGGCTTTAAACCCATTGCTATCACGATCAGGAGTTTGGTCAGGAGCTAACTCCGTAAGATAAATAGTCTCACTACAGCCACTCAACCACACCTTAGCTTGCCCATTAGGCAGAAGACCAAAAATAAACTCTGCGCGATAACATGGATCAACAATAAATCCATTCCATTTAGTATAAGTTGTTTTCGTAGCTACTAACTGTTTTACGTTGTCAGGAATCTCATACTTAGTGACATAAAATTTGGTATCAAACAATGAAACCCAGTACACATAAAGTGTATCAGGTAGCTGGGTGGAACCTACACCAATTTGGCTTCTGCTTGTAATGCCTAAGGCATGTGGCAGCCCAAAACCATCATAATCAGGAAATATCTGACGGATATATTCAATATCGCTATCACTCATACGGGGGATAATATTATGAATTAATACAGTCCAGTTTTCTTTTTCATTAACACCGTAGATTTGGGTAATTTTTACTGGGTAAAACGAAGGCATTGTTACACCAACTCGCCACGTCCATGGCTGCTCGGTTTGATATGCAGCATTAGTAGAACATGAGTTAAGTAAAAGCACTGACAATAACAAGAACACTTTTTTCATTTTATTTTCCTTGTTCGCATGGATAGCTGGCTCTTTTATAGCAGCCTGCTTTTTCGTCCCACAACGGAGACATTCCAATATCATCACCCGATGAATGGTGAAAAAGATTTAACGTCATGAAACTTCTCTTTAGCTCTGGGATTGAGAGCTTCTGTTGCAACGCTGAATATTGCCCATTTTTAGCTAGCTCTAGTACGCTTTGATTGATCTTGGCAAAGTCGCTGCCATAATCTTCGATGTTGTAGTGACGCATATCTTTATCTTCCCAGACTTCGGAATTTTCGTCGGACATGGGAACGCCATGGAACTCGGCCAAACCGTACATTAAACGTAAGTACAAACGCGAGAGATCCCCTTCCACTTGACGTTGAATATAAAGTTTGCCTGTCACTCGCCCACCATCGTTCTTACCTTCTTGGCGAACGTCCAACGGCTCAATCACGTAATCCTCATCTTTCCAACCCGTAAGCCTATCTAGCACCTTATATTTTTCTAGCTCATTTAACACATATTGCTTGGTTTTCTCTTCATCCCAGCGATCGGAAAACGTACGACTCACACGCTTAACAAGTTTCTTCTCTAAAACAGGCAGCAGATACCCTTGATTGTTAAAACTGAGCCTAGAGTAATAGCCGCCCCCAATATCTGAGTGAGCGCCTGGCAAAACAAATTCATGAAAATGTTCTTCATCCGTAGAATTGAGATGGTTCAAACTAAAATTATCTCGACATTCAATGGTCGGATCTGCCGTTAAATGTACGGCATGCCTGACTCGTCTAGGGTCAATCCATAGTCTTACATCACCATTGTCCTTGTGTGTATTGAGATCTAGGCCAAAAGAGGAGTTTTTAGAAAAAATATTGACTACTGAGGCCACTGTATCAAACAAACCAGCAAAGGTGATTTCGCAATTCGCTTTTATTTCATCGACCTCATCCCAATCAAAAGCGTAAATGAGTGGTAAATCGGCTTTCTGGCAGCCTAATGTAAACGTCTTCGCAAATTCGCCATTTTCACCATCCAATACCATATTGATGAAATGTCTTGCGGCAGCCGCTCCACGACTAAATCCAAAAACATCAAATTGGAGCTTTTCTATACCATCGACTTTCATTTTAAGAACTGTTTCAAATGTAGAGGTAACCTGTTCTATATTTTGAGAAAGTGTTTGAATCCCTGTAGTGACTTTGGCTGTAACTCCATACTTACCAATTCCTAAGCCTTGCCCGACAACGATCGACTCATCTGCAGGAGCAATCGCGGTGCTATTTCCCGTACCAATCCCAGTGATATACTCAGCATGGCTAAACATATTTTTTTCTTTAAAAAATTTGTCTTGAGAGTATAAATCGAACAGTTTTTGAACATTGGTTAATTCATTACTTGCACTACCCGCAACCGTTTCCATTTCTCCCTCATCATTTTTAAATAAGGAGAGAATAAAATTGTCTTTTTTCGGATAGGTAAAACAATCATTAGAAAGTGCCGTAATTGGAACTTCTTTTTTTGTTCCATTAACGTTTTTGGAATTAATCTCGCATTCAGCATCGTACTTTGCTTTCCATTTACGATAATAATTTTCTAATTGTTGTTTTCCCCATTGGGCGCTGTAGGTATTGTTAGCGGTACCATCAAAGAACATTCCGACTCGAAGAGTAATAAACTTGTATGCCCTAACTTGAAGAATATAGGTTTTATCTGTAAAGAGTTTTAGCGTTCCGGCTTTGCCTTTTTGATGGTTAGTTGGTAATACGATCTCTTTCGGTAATTTGGTCAAATCACCCGTCGTAATTTCTTGATAAACCACCGGGCCACTCTTGTGGGCACTGTAGCTGCTAGAAAATTCTTCAACCGGTTTATTTTTCTCTTCATTTCTTGGATGACTTTTATCTTGCGCTGCTTTTAACCATTGATCGTAATCTAACTGAATTTCAACAGGACCAGGCGCAAGGTTTTCAATTAGAATCGGCGCAGCAGTAAGCTCGATTGGATGTTTATTTTTCATTGCGTCAATCAAAACACCACTTACCCTTTCAAAAGGTTGGTTATGTTCATCACGTACGACAATTTCAATCCAATGTTTTAGGTTTTCACAAGGTTGGCAATGAGGGTTAGAACCTGTACTTCTCATGCTAACTTCTCCCGAATATAAATAATTTCCTGAAGTTCTTGTTGATTAAGCTGTAATGCATCCCTTAGCTGATCTATCGAACTAAAAGAGTGGGCGATTGTGCTATTTAAAACCAACAATTCTGCTTGCTCAGGGTCTAAGCCGAACTCAATTCCTTCATCTAAAACGTTTTTGATGAACTGGTAAGGTTCATCAATTTGCTCCATAACAAAAGGCAGTTTTTCCCATAATCGACGTTCTAAAATTTGAGAATGCACCTGCGTTCGGTAAAGTGGTGCTAGGTGATAAGGCTGCATTTTCCACCATGTCGTAGACTGAGAAACAAAATCATCCATTCGAGTATTTTCCCAAATTCGGAAAGTCCCCTTATTGGCAGTGGCGAGTCGTTCTACAGAGCCAAGGAAATCATTCCTCTCATGCTCTAGCATCGCATCCAGCATAGGCAGAATGACTTCGGTATCATAAAAACGAAACAGCACTTCTTCGCCCTCTAGTGCGGCTATCAAAAGGCTTTGGAGATGGCTTAATAATTCCGTTGCGGAACTATTACTGGTCAAAAAGATACCCTGCTGAAATTGTTCATCCGACAATTGCAAAACCGCTTTAGTTACAGGGACTAACCAAGGTGACAAACTCATCACTGGAGCAAATATTTCGCCATGGAACACAATTAAAGTGTCATCAAAAACCACTCCGTTATTGGCAGAGATTACTTGTTTAAAACCTTGTTGATCTAATAACCAGAATACGGGGGTTTCTTGCTCCGTTAACCACTGTTGAATCATGAGGTTGCTCCCGCTAAAGGACATACTTTCACCGCAGGAACATTCGCTTGTTCGGCCTGTAGCAACGCTTGGTAAGAGATGGTCTGTGGTGGAGCAAGCGTCACGGCAGATTCTAAGCCGCCCGGTAAGGCGGGCATTGCACCGCCAAAGCCGCTACCACTTCCGGCACTGCCGCCAGAGTTGAGATTGACCAAAGCACCAGACAGATGCACCCCAGCCGGATCGACTTTAACAAAGCTGCCGCCCGCTTTAACGGTAATCTCGGAGCCCGCTTCAATCACGACTTTCTGTCCCGCTTTCACATGGATCTCTGTACCCGCTTCATTGACCCAAACTTTGCCTGTTTTCACATGCAGCGAGCCTTCAATACTCAGCACTTGCTCACCTGTTACTGCTTCTCGACTTTCCCCCTCCACCGTCAGATGTTGATTGTGTTTAATCTGGGTGAACTGGTCGTTTTCCACCGTCAGGTGTTGGTCGTGGCGAATGACCGTGGAGTGGTCGTTTTCAATCAAACCATCGAAGTCTTTCTGCGCATGCAAGTAGATTTGCTCTTTGCCCGCTTGATCTTCAAAACTGAGCTCGTTAAACCCTTCCCCTTGATGCGTCTCGGTGCGCAGCACAGTTTTGGTTTTGTGTTCTGGCAAGCTGTATGGCGGCGTGTTGGTCGCGTGATAAGTGCGTCCGGTGATAATCGGTTGGTCAGGGTCACCGTTTAAAAACTCTACAATCACTTCATGACCGATGCGCGGAATGGCGATAAAACCGTATTGGCTGCCCGCCCAACCTTGCGACACTCGTACCCAACAGGAGCTCTGCTCGTTGCCATTGGAGTAGCGGTCCCACGGGAAATGGATTTTCACCCGTCCGTGTTCATCACAGAAGATTTCTTCGCCTTCAGGGCCAACAACCGTCGCGATCATTGGACCATCGACTTGCGGTTTAGGTTGTGGCTCAGCACGCCAGTGGAGGTGCCCCGGAATTAAACTAAATTGGTTACTGTAGGTAGTAGCGCCGCTGCCGCCGTCTTCTTGCAATGCCTGCGGCTGCTTACCTTCGTGATTCACCAAGACCACCACCCAATCGCGGTTCATCGCGGGGTCAAGATGCTCTTGCAGGTCAAACTTATAGCCAGCACGCAAGAGCGGCTCGTTGCTCTGCCCTGCCGCAGTGTGAGCATTACGGCGCAGGTAATCTAAACGGATTTGGCTAAAGGCGGCGCCGTTCACATCGTCTTTGTAGCGCCCCGGCGCATCAAAATGTTGGTAGCGGGTTTGCTGATAATCCAGCTCCGTGCCCTGCACGGTTTGTAAAAACGAGTAGGCTGGCTTTTTGAAGCTGTAGTCTTTGAGTTGAACTTCGCTCACTTCTGCTTGGGTGCGATAGGTTAAGCCGTGGATGTAAGGCGTATCCATCGTGCCGCCCGCTAAAGCGTTGTAAGGGATGGGCTCAGGCAGTTTGCTTAGGCTGTCACTGGCATCACTGAAATAGAGGGTATGTTTGCCTGCTTCGTGGACAAAGCTGTACACCAAACCTTCTTCGGCAGCGAGGCGGTGCAGAAAGTCGATATCGCTTTCGCGGTACTGCACACAAAACTCACGCTGCACGCAATCACGCTTGAGCGCAAAAGCGTAATCGTGGATGCCCATCTCTTGCAGCAAGATAGAGAGAATTTCAGGGACAGTCTGCTTTTGGAAAATGCGGCTGTTGTGGCGCAGGGATAAGCGCTCTAAGGCAGGGACTAAAGTGAGTTGGTAGAAGGTGTGGTGATGGCCGATATCGCCTTGGCTAAAGGCGCGCACAATGCCGTGTACGCGCTGCACCAGTTGTGAGTTGCGGTAAAGCTTGAGCTCAGCACGCTTATCGACCATCTGCTCGGCGGTCAGATTGGATACCCGACTCGCCAGTTGCACTTCGTAGCGAAACCCGTAACAGGCTTGCCCTAAAAAAACACTGTTGGAGAGTGACTCCTGCCCGTGAAAGCCTCTGACCACCAGAGTCTCATCTTCCAGCCCTTCGACCTCAATGCTGTACGCTAATGTCGCCATCCTGCCTTTCCTTCCCCTACATTAAAAATGGCAAAACCTTAAACCCACAATACCGCGTCAAACGATACTCTGGGTTTAAGGTTCACAGCCGCCCACCCGAAGGTGAGCGACATACTCGGAGCGTAAATTACGCTTCGATTGGCTTACGCCAGTCATCCGCACCTGAGGTACCCGCGTTAACGTGGTCCCAAGTGATTTTGCGGTAAGACAGAGACACAGTCACATTCTGAGTAAAATCAGATTTTGCTGGGTCTTGGCAGTGTGGCATTTCACAGTGGATATCGACGATAGACGCGTTTTCCAGCTTAGTGGTGAAGAAGTTTTCTTGTTTGCCTTCGATAGAAGTACGGTACCACTTCAGCTCAACGGTTTTCAGCTTCTCACCAGAAGAGAGCGCGTTGTACAGCAGAGGAACTGCTTTGTTCAGCGCCACAGTGAATTTGAATGGCTTGTGCACACGTTGGCCTGAAGGCTGACCTGATTGTGGGTCAGTCGGTACAGTCACAACGTGGTCAAACTGCTGAACCAGCATCTCATCTTCGTGGCCTTCAACGAATGAATCGCCGATAGAGTCTGCAGTACATGCGCCCGCAGTGATAAGGCCCTGAGTTTGGCCGTCGATAGAGATATAACATGGAGTTGGCATGGCTATTTCCTTTCTAAAAAATCATTAAATAATGAAAGCGTTAACGCGCTAAGCGCACCGTCGCCATAGAAAGAGCAAGGTCGATGCCAACTTACTTGCCATTAAAAATCAATGTGTTATTCAATTATCTCCATCAATAAAGCAAAAAGCTGCCTGTACTTGAGCAAGATCTTGCTTGGTGGGCAAGATTCATCTTGATGATAAAAATCGCAGTATTGAACTTGATAACTAAAAATACTTGGCTAACTGAGAACACTTGGTTATCTGCACCTTGATTGATACACTTCACTTTCATTTAACGTCACGGAAGGCAAATTCCATGAATGCATTCAATAAATTAGTAAAACATTCTAAGAAAATTTCTAACTTCAATCATTTGTCATCTATTGTCGGTTGGGATCAAGCCGCAGTGATGCCCAGTGGCGGTGCAGAAGCGCGCTCGCAAGCCATGGCTGAGCTTTCTGTGCATATTCACAGTTTAATGACCCAGCCACAATTGGCCGATTGGTTTGCCGAGGCAGAAAGTGAAACGCTCAATACCGAGCAACAATCGACCCTGCGCGAAATGAAACGCCAATGGCAACAAGCTACTGTGCTCCCAGAAGCCTTGGTAGAAGCGCAATCACTAGCGGGCTCCAAATGTGAGCATGCTTGGCGCAGCCAACGCAAAAATAATGATTGGGCCGGTTTTGAAAAAAACTGGGCGGAAGTGGTCAAGCTTTCTCAAGAAGAAGCACAAATCCGCGCTGAGGCAACCGGCAAAACACCTTACGATGCGATGCTTGAACTGTACGAGCCCGGAACCACGACTGAACAGCTGAATCGTGTATTTAGTGATGTAAAAACTTGGCTACCCAACTTAATTGACGTGGTGATTGAAAAGCAGAGTAGCGAAAGCTTTATCGCCCCCAAAGGCCACTATCCTGCTGAAAACCAAAAAGCGCTGGGGCTGGATGTAATGAAACTGCTGCAATTTGATTTCAACCACGGCCGCCTTGATGAAAGTGTGCATCCCTTCTGTGGCGGCGTGCCAAGTGATGTGCGCATTACCACACGCTACAACGAAAGCGAGTTTGTGCAATCGCTGATGGGTATTGTGCATGAAACTGGCCATGCGCGTTACGAGCAAGGCTTACCTAAACATTTGGCAGGCACTCCGGCTGGTGAAGCCCGTTCGATGGGCATTCATGAATCACAATCGCTGTTTTTTGAAATGCAAGTCGGCCGTAGCCCTGCGTTTATTGCTCATCTCGCCGAACTGGCAGGCAAACATTTTTCGGCAATGAATGATCCAGTATTCCGAGTGGAAAACATTCAAAAGCTGTACACACGCGTACAGAAAGATTTTATCCGCGTAGATGCAGATGAACTCACCTACCCAGCCCATGTGATCCTGCGTTTTGAAATCGAACGGGATTTAATGAACGGTAAGATCAAACACACCGATGTTCCCGAGCTGTGGAACCAAAAAATGCAAGCCTATTTAGGTTTAAGCACTCAAGGTAACTACCAAAATGGGTGTATGCAGGATATTCACTGGACCGATGGCAGCTTTGGGTACTTCCCGAGCTACACCTTAGGTGCCATGTATGCCGCACAGTTTATGGCAGCAATGAAGAAAACCGTCGATGTGGATGGCGCGATTCGCCGCGGCGATCTCTCACCGATTTTTGCTTGGTTATCTGAGCATATTTGGAGTAAAGGAAGCTTATTTAGCACCAATGAACTGGTTAAGCAAGCTACCGGAGAAACCCTCAATCCTGAACATTTCAAGGCACACTTAAGCCAACGCTATCTGAAGTGATCGTTCAAGAGCCCCACGTATTGTGGGGTTCTTTTTATCTGGAATGCTCGGCTCTCATCGGCACCATTTTTCGGCATAGTCGAGATAAATTCTGTAAATAGATGCAACACAATTGCAACCATGACACAGCTCACTTAGTATGTGAGCCAAACTTTTGCATGAGTTTTCCCTATGGCGCAGGAAATGCCATTCAAATTGATCACTTTTAAGGATGTAAAGTGCTATGACCCAACTCTCGTTTAAGAACAAGATAATTACCCTGATCATCGTGATTATCTCGCTGACCATCACCACCTCCTATTTTAGTGTTAACTATTTTATCAGCCGTTACATCCAGAACGCCGATAGTCACAACATCACACATAACATTGACTTAATGCAACGTAAGCTCGAAAACGAACTGAACAGCAAGTTAGCTCTCGCACAAAGTTTGAATTTCAGCATGATGGATATTGGTGAAACCAAAGCCAGTTCGGGCTTCGATAAAATCATTAAGATCGTCAACGGATATGCTTTTGATGATACGGGGAGTATGAGCGAAGAAGATGCACAGCAGTACGTGAATCTCGCTGAAAATCATGGTGATGCAGTTGTGGTTAGCCCTGTGATAATGCATGAGGGGCAGCCGACGATTACTTTTTCCGTCAAGCGCTTTGATGACTCGGTTGATTTCTTCGTGTTCAACCTTTCCCACTTTAGCCAAATGATGCTCGATTACGCAACCGAAGGCAGCTTTGCCGAGTTGATGGCCAATGGCAGTGTGATTTTTACGGATAAACAGGGGGAAAATCTCACGCCAATTATTCGCCCAATCAATTTCGCAGGGCAAAATTGGCAATTAATTGGCTACATCGATTTAGCCGCGATTCAGGCCAATACCGATCAACTCAATTGGAAAATTACCCTCGCGCTTCTGGTGTGTGCCTCAGTTATTATTATTGCTAGTGTTGCCATGCTGCACGTTTCTTTTAAGCCATTAAGCCGCCTCAACACTTTGGTCGCCGACTTATCACAAGGTAATGGAGATCTGACCCAACGCCTTGCGGTGGAATCAAACGATGAAATCGGTCAAATATCCCACTCCATCAACCTTTTCATTGAGAAACTGCAGCAAATGTTTATCGAAGTCGCGGACTCATCGAATGGAATTGATCATGCCGTCGTGCATTTGAGCAATCAGGCGCGGTCTAATCTCAATACACTGAACCAACATACGCAAGAAACAGAGCAAGCCATTACCGCGATTGAAGAAATGAGCGCTAGTGCAAGTTCCATCGCACAGAGTGCAGATGATGCTGCGCTACTCACCGAGCAAACCAATCGCTACGCTGATGAATCAAAGCAAACCGTTAGCGGAGCAGTAAACAGTGTGAATGGACTGGTGACCCAAGTCTCCGCCATGGCGGGAACGATCACCCGCATGAGCGAAGATACGAAACAGATCACCTCCGTATTACAAGTGATTGGGGCGATTGCAGAACAAACGAATCTACTGGCGCTCAACGCGGCAATTGAAGCCGCTCGTGCAGGAGAACAAGGCCGAGGTTTTGCGGTAGTCGCTGATGAAGTTCGCGCATTAGCCTCTCGCACACAACAGAGCACTTCGCAAATTAATGACATGCTAGCGACGTTGAAAACCACTACGGAAAACGTAGTAAAAGAGATGGATTCAACCCGTATTCACTGTGAAGAAACGGCTGAACGTACTAATCATGTCATGGACTCACTCAATCTAGTGACCGATTCAGTAGCTGAAATCAACAACCTAAATACGCTGATGGCCACCTCTGCCATGGAGCAGCGCCAAGTCACACAAGAAGTAAGTAAAAACATGGCAGCGATTCAGGAGATGGTTCGTGAACTCAACCATAATGCGGCACAAGTGGCTTCCGTCAGTGATGAGTTACAAAACACCTCCCACACGTTAAGCGATGTCGTGGGACGATTTAGAGTGCAGTAACGGAACGTAACAAAGGGGCAGACACACTCACCTCACACTGCCAACGGCCATGTTGCTCGCTCACTTGATACCTCATTTCACGGTATTGCCAGCTGATGGGCAAAATGGCTTGGTGTTGGTTGAGTTTTACGTTGAGTTTTAAATAGGTTTCTGCGTTTGCGCCTGAGAAGGTATCGACCCAGATCAGCCGATTCAGCCAACCACACGCTTTTTCCAGCTGAGCTGGAGAAGTTGTTGTTGCGGTGATACTCTGCCATTGGCCGCCTTCATCCCAGCGGGTAGTGAGCACAATTTCCGCTGTTTGATCATCAAAATAGGCTGGCTCTGGCAACAGGTGTTGCGCTCTGGCCTGCAAAAGATGACGCTGCTCAACTGCGCTACCTTGATGCAACGTTTGCCAATGTGCTTGTTCCGCACTGCGGCCAATCAGCAAGGGATGCGATAACACGCTGGCACACTCGGCATCTTGCCAACTGCACTGGCTAAAGTAGTAACGGGCTTTATCTAGGTCGCGCTCAGTATTGAGGTAGTACACCCCCAAGTTGTACTGAATATCGCTGTCGAAGGGTTCAAGTTTTGCCGAGCGTTGCCAGTACTCCCCGCCTAATCGTTGATCCTGCTTCACGAGTCCGTTGTAATAAAGCGTACCGAGATTGAGGTAAAGCAAGGCACTCTCGTTATCGGGTAAGCAGCTTAAGTAGAGTTGTTCCGCTTGTTGAAACTGCTTTTTTGTTTCAAACATGACCCCTAAGTTAACACACGCATCGGCACTGCCTTTGGCTATCGCACGGCGATACCAAGTTTCACTCTCGGCCAGCTGACCAAGCTGCGCATAGCTGTACCCTAACTGATAGAGCACACTCTGCTGAGTGAACTCGTTCAGTTTCTCTACGTCCGCATAGGCGCGTTTCAACCATTCAATCGCCAGCAGAAAGTCATACGCTTGAGCACTGTAACTGCCAAGCAAATAGGCTTGGTATTCGGCTGGGTGCTGTTCAAATAGCTCGACATCCAGCGATGCGCCATGTTGCAGCAATAGCGTGTAGGCCTTTTGAAAAGTGGCGGAATTGTTATCCCACTGTTTGAGGTTGTTTTGCACGGCATAAGCCGAGCTGCTGATTGCTAGCAATAAGAGTAGGTTGGCGCTATGCAGCGGAACTCTTTTAGTGGCCATTAGGGTCGCTGTCGTTGCCATTGAGGGCTTCACTCTCTGTTATGCCAAGCAGGCGCGCCATTGCTTCATCACCGAGCTGCACATACAGCAACTGATAGAGATTGGTGAATGATTGATACGCCTCTCGCCAATACGCCGCCAGCGGTTGGCTGCGTCTGACACCTTGCCAATGATGTTGATAGCTTTCATGGAAATGGCGTTGAGTCCGCTGGGTCAGGTTATCCGCCAACCGTTGCCATAATGGTTCACTTTGCACCAGCCACAGCAGATTAATCCAGTCGCTGGCCTCAGCCTCACGCAGTAATGCTTGTAACTGCGCATCGCTTAAATGGGCGAACAAAAAAGCGGCGCGCCACGGGGTTTGATCGCTGGGCGCGTGGTTCTCTAACTCTTGTTGTAGCTGAGCGTCAGTGAATGGCTGCCAGACTAATGGTGCAAGCGGATACTCTCTTTCGCGCGCCTGCTCTGCCTCTTCCAAAGCCGCTTGCCATTCAAAACCGAGTGACGCGAGCATGATGTCGCGCAGATAATCACGTGGCCTGCCCTCGCTCAGTGCCAACATACCATCGCTAAACAACAGCAGCGCCAGTTGTTCAAACGCCGAAAAAGGCTGATTCAACAGCCCTCGCTGGCATACTTGCGCCACTGCGCTGGCATCATACCCCCACAGCAAAAGTTCGATCACTTTGTCACAATAACTTTGTGCAGCTTGGCTCAAAACCGGTTCGACAAAGGGTTGATGCGCCACTTCCAGTGCTAACCAACCTTGGCGAGCCACTAAATCGCGATAGTGCAGTACCTGCTGCACAATAGGCAGCAGCGAAGCCCTTTGCGCTTGGTTTAACGCCAGAATATTTCTGTGTATCGCTTCACTTAGCGAGAGTTGGTTCATGCGCTTTTCACTCCTTCCTTTTACTGCTGCTCAGCTTGCGGTGAACAAAACGCCGCGTAATCGGCAATGCGTACGCTTAATCGCTGCGCAGCGCCTGCATCGGCAAGGCCCAAGGCATCTAAAATTCGCTGCGCTTCATCGCGATAGGCAACAATTTTTTCACGGCTCCAGTGGTGTGGCGGAGGCGATAAGTTGGTGATGCGATCGCACAGCTTCACCAGCCATATTTCATCTGGCTGCTGTTGTATCCTCGCCAGTGAATCGGCCATTTGCACTGCCTTATCGCCTACCTGCTTGTTTTTGCTCAGTGCCAACACGCCTTGCGCCACTTGCTCACCAAACGCCTCTTCCACTTGCTGATAACGGGTTGAAGTATCTTCAATCACATCATGCAGCAGCGCCACTTGCAGTGCTAAACGGCCATCAAGATCGGGGCGCGATTTAAGTGCATGCATCACCTCCATTGCCACCGCGCCTAAATGCACACAATAAGGCAAGTGCTCATCAGGCCGTTGGCCTTTGAAGGTTTGCCCAGCATGCGCGCGCGCCGCAAAGTACCACGCGGCCAAGTAATCATCGGGGTTCCAGTTCATCATCTGTCCTACTTGCTTACACTTACTTCAGTATGCTGCCTTTCAACCTTGCCCTTATCACCACACTTTCGGCACAAACTGGCAGCGCAATTGGCCGCGCAGCCAGTTATCTTGCTGGATGGTTTGGCGCAAACCGCGGTGGTAATCGTTAAAGGTGCCGAGCATCAGCGCGCACTCTTGGCGGCGGCTGTTTTCATGACGGCATAGGCTGAGGGTTTGGCCATCAAACTGCGCGTAGAGGGTGAAACCATAGCGGCCATCTGCGGTGCTTTGTTTCATCGCTTGCGCCGGTTGGTTTGCCAAGAGATCGAGCGCCAAGGGCTCGCTCGCGCGCCATTTTTTATTAAAGTACAGCTCGCTATTTTGCAGCACGCATTGCACCCGCTCGCCATATTTGGCGTTTTCACGCGCCAGCTCCAGCTGCGCTTGCTGCTCTTTTAGCGCTTGCTCGCGCGCTTGCTGCTCGGCCAAACGGCGCGCTTCACGTTGCCTATCCAACTCAGCTTGTTTTAGCTGCGCGTCATACTGCTGCTCTGGCGTCAATGCCAGCCATTGGGCTTCGCTCATGCCCAATGGGTAACTGGCGCACGCCGTCAGCAGCAAAGCGCACACCACACTGCTCAAATAGGGTTTGAGTAGGTTGAAGTTAGGTTTCATTGCATTTCCCCAATTCCATGCCATCAACAAAAATGGTGCGGTGTGCACAGGCCAAAAACCCCAATCACTGTCCGGATCGCACCAAACGAATACGGTTGAGGTAGTCCTTACCATTGTAGCCAACGTGACCACTGCCGAAGTAGACGTACCACGCGTAGTAACTACTGAAGGCATTGGGCGAAGACGACCAATACGAAGAATCTGGCGTGATGGGAAAAGCAGTGATATTGATGGTCGGACTTTGGGAGTTGCCACCAAGGCAAAAACCATTGGTATCCTCCACATACTTACCATTCGGGCGCACTGAGGGCTTACGCCCTTTAGAGCAGTGGACCAAGGAATCCAGCTCTTCTATGGTTGGTAAGCGCCAATCATTCGAACCAGCAAAGCTGTGTTTCAGCTTTATCGCCTCATCCCAAGTAAACCCTTGCGCCGCTCCAGTGCAGGTATTGTCTTTCCAGCTTTGACCAAGGCTGCAGCGCATCCAGGTAAGGTTGGCTTCTTTGTCGTATGCAGTGCCATTTTGATAGAGCATATACTTTCCTAGCTCTTCGCCATGTTTATTTTGCACCAAACGAACATGAAAAGTTTCATCGTTATTCATGCTATAAAAGTAACCAAGACCAAAATCAAAGCCCCAGGAATTCTCACTATTGTGATCATCGGGGGTAGATGACCAGTACCACCAAGCTATTGGCGTATTAGGGAAAGCAAGCAGATCTATTGTCGGTTGTTGGTGGTAATCCGTTTTACATGTACCATTCGTACTCACATCGTATTTTCCGTTTATTGGTAGTACCGATGGTGTACGCCCTTCTGAACAGAAGACTAACGAATCAAGCTCACCAATCGTTGGTAAACGCCATTTGCTATTGTCAGCAAAGTTGTTTTTCAACTTAATAGCTTCATTCCAAGTAAACACTTGAGCTTTACCATTGCAAGTTTTGCCATCCCATGTTTGGCCAATGCTACACCTCATCCATACAAGGTTGGTATGTTTGTCGTACACTGTACCATTCTGATTAACGATAAAACGATCTGTTTTAGAAATAGTCTGGCTTGATTTTACTCTCACTAAACGCACTGCGTTATCAGCAAACTCCACATTGTCTCCACCAACAATCCCCGAAATGAAACTTACAGTCCAGACAAGGTGATATTTAGCAGAATTAAGCGTACGGGTATATTGAGAAGATGACCAATATTCATCACTCGAAGAACGGGGGAAAACGCGTTCATTGAGCTTCAGCCAACCTAACTCAGTTTTATGGCATGCCCCATTAGTCTCTTCTACATACTCATCATTAGGTCGGGAAGATGGCTTGCGGTCTAGCTGTGAACAGTAAACTAACGAATCTAACTCATCAATCGTTGGCAGACGCCAATCCGTTTCATTGGCAAACTCGTATTTAAGTTTACGAGCATCCTCCCAAGACAATGTATTAGCCTCCCCAACACAATCTTTTCCATTCCAAGTTTGGCCAACGCTACAACGCATCCAAATTAAGTTGGTGTTTTTGTCATAGACAGTCCCATCATTATTTAGGATATATTGCGGAAATTCTTTCCTATTTGCGGCCTTATCCGCGGCTACATATGAATGCGCTCTCACCAACCGAACAGAGTAAGCATCATCTGAATAATGTGAAAGTCCAATCTCACCAAATCTGAATGAAATCGTCCCTAACTTTTTATTTTCATCAAGTTTTCCCCAATAACTATCTATCGCCGACATACCTGGGAAAACGGATTGATTAATTGCTGGCTGGTAGCAACCTGACTTGTCTGAAGCACCACTACGTAAACTAGCCAGCTCATTTACGGTTGGTAACCGCCAGCTTTGAGCAATTGTATTATAGTAGTAACGCATCACATCTGAGCCGGACATCTTAAGAGCGTTACCATAACAGCGATTGCTATCACTATTCCAACCCATACCTTCCGGACAGCGCTTCCACTCAAGTCCCGTTTCGTTATCAACTACGATATCTTTGTTAATGGTGTAACGGCTATCGGGTGCCCAACTTTCGCCATTGCAGGTCTGTGCTTGCACATCAATAACACTCACCCAGAGCACAATAGCTAAACATAATGCTTGTTTTATTTTCATCTAATTAACTCCAATCCATGTAGGGTTATCATCATTGTTATATTTACGATAGCTTCTAAGTACCAATTTCATCTGTCTTTCTCCAACACGTTGTATCACTAAAGGGGACTCACTATTGTTATGCGATTTATTCCAAATGGCACGGCTGCCCCTACTCAATGTGATCCTGTTTAAAAAAATCCCATGCGGCGTTTTTTGCCGACGGGGTGCTGCTCTAAATAACGTGCCAACTCATCAAACACGCCGCTGTGATTGGCGTATTCCACGACCTGCTTGGCCGATTCAAACCACTCTAGCGTGCTTGGCTGACGCTGGCGAATCTGCTCGCGGAGAACAGCCATGGTGATGGTGCCGTCTTGTCCGGTGCGCAAAATTTGCTCTATCACTTGTTCACTAACGGCATCGACCCAGCCTTTGAGATCTGCACCAGAAAAACCGTGACTGAGTTCGGCAAGTTCTTTGTAATCAATCGGTTCTATCGGCAAATCTGCGAGTAAACGGCGCAGAATGTATTCGCGCGCCGTCGCATCAGGCGGGCTGACAAACAAGGTGAGATCAAAACGCCCCGGGCGACGAAAGGCGGAATCCACATCCCACGGTGCGTTGGTTGCGCCGATCACCAATAGGTTTTCATTGTCGCTTTCTACGCCATCTAGCTCTGCCAGAAAGTGGTTAATGGTGGTGGTCAGTGATGTGTGGCGCAGCAGTTCGCGCTTGCGGCCGAGGGCATCAATTTCATCAATAAAAATCACTGCTGGTTTGTGGGCGCGCGCCGTCGCAAACAGGGCTTGGATGTTTTTCTCACTGTTGCCAAGGTACATGTCCAAAATATCGTCGATGCTGACGTTGAAAAACGCGGCGTGACATTCACCCGCGATGGCGCGAGCAAAGTAGGTTTTTCCGCAGCCCGGTGGCCCGTAAAGCAGCAAACCACCGCCTGCGGATTTGTTAAACCGTTTAAACAGCGCAGGGTTTTTAAACGGCTCGATAATTTTCATTCTTGCTTGCTGTTTTAGCTCGTCTAAGCCGCCAACGTGAGCAAAATCAACGAAATATTTGCTACTCAGTGGGCTAAAGTGGTGTGCTGTCGGGGGCGAGTTGTCCGCGGGTAGCGGCTCAGCTTGTTCATTCATCGTGGGCTTCCTTGGTATTCGTCAATCCGCGCCAACCTTTGCCTTTCCAGATTTTCCAGTTGGCTTTGCAAACCTGCCAACATTGGCTTGGTGAGTGGGCGGAGAGTTTATGTTGCAGCCAAGCCAGTAAACGACTTAGCCAATAAGCGTGCAGCGTTAATAACGCGGTGATCGCGCCACTGATCAACAAGGTGATGAGGTCCCACTCTTGCGGTGGAAAAACCTGCGTTAACATCAGCAGCATAAGGCCAATCGCGGGGCTCTTCTCATCCCAGCTAAATACCCAAACGGTAAGAGCAAAACTGACCAACAGTAACCCTACCCTTATCCCACCCAAGAGATCTTCGCTGACTAAATACGGCCATAGGTGGGTCGTGATGCCGAGCAGCGCCAACACGGCATACGCGAGCCCCGCTTGGATCTGGCGACGCACCTGTTGATTGAGTTGCTTTGCCACATCGCGGTTGAGGGGATCAAAATGTAAAATTTGCTGCAACAGGCGCTGCTTTTGCCAAGGTGAGGCACTGTATTGCGCCAACAACTCCAGCGCGAAGGCATCTTGCGGCTGGTGCTGTAGATGCTCACGCAAGAGGGTTTTGGCAACATCAGGGCGCAAACAGAGCGAGCCATACAGCTGCGCAAGATGCAGCCGCGCTTCGCGATGCCAAGGGTCGAGCGACAGCGCCTCAAGCAAATGAAATTGCGCTTTGCTAATCTGCTGCTGATGGAGCATCACCTGCGCAAGATTATCGTGGTTGTCGGCATCGTGATACGCCAACGATAACGCGCGTTGAGCACACTGCTCTGCTTGTGTTAGCCGATTAAGACGCAGCGCGATTTGGGTTTTGATTAGCCAGAAAAAACTGTGTGAATGGCATTGGCTTTGCAGCCGCTGCGCCGCTTGATCCGCCTCATCAAAGGCTTGTTGGCTATAGAGTGCTAACAAATGGTAAAGCGCTGCCGCCACATCGGTATGATCACTGGCGAGTTGGCGCTGCGTTTCATCAAGCAGTTGTTGGTAGCGGTTAAGTTGATACAAGAGCTCCAAGCGATCAATATGCTCCATCACCCATTCCCTCGGCTTGGATTCACCAGCTCAATGCAGCCTTGGCAGCGATAGTGCATGCAGGCAAGGCTCAGCAGGTACGGCACAATAAAATAGTCTGGATTGATTGGAATGGTCGCTACCATCATGGCGATCCCCACCCCTTGCACTGCCCACAACTTGCGCGGCGGGTAGTAGTGCTTCCACATCGCCCATGCCCCATTTAACCCAAATAGCAGTATTAGCAACACCAACCAATACAGGGGCAAGGCAAACTGTTTAAGCCAAATGGTCATAAAAGTGAGGTGGCAAAGTACCAGCAACAAATGCCACAGCAGCGTGCGTAAGGTTAAGCTCATCACTAACCGAAGCTGTACCAGCGAATCGGACTGCGTGCGTAACCGGGTAAAGAGTGTGCGAGGTAACATCATGGCTGCCATCCCTGCTGTGCGTACAACTGCCACACGGTTAGGCAAGGTGCTTTGCCTTGATAACAGCGCAAACGATGTTGATTTTTGCCTGAAATGTCAGTCAACTGAGTCTCTTTCGCAGCCTGTTGGCGCAAATTCTGTACGCTGCGCTGCATAATGGCTTTATCGTCAGGGTAGTAATCAATATCGTCGATTTGCTGCAACTGCGTTTCGGCGTACGCTATGGCCTCGGTTTTATCTAAACCAAACAGTGTGATAAAGCCCAAATACTCATCGATATGCGCGATGATGTTCTCTTGCCATATACGGGCATCGAGCAGCTCAAATCGGATCACTTGCGGCCACACCTTGGCGGCACTTTGCACATCACCGCGCGCAAGGTATTGATCGATTTGATGCTCTAACAGCAGAGCAAAAAAGTCATCAATGACAATGCCTTTACCGTTGCCATTGTCGGTAAGGTAAATCGGCACAGCCGTGAGGGAGTCATCATTCTTGACCCGCGTCGCCCATTGCAAGCAGTGCTGCTCGCTTGGCCAATCCGCCCACGGCCACCAAGGCTGGCTCGCTTTTAGCTGATGATCCAATTGCTGAAACTGCTCAAGCTGTTTTGCCATACGTTTTTTCAGCCAAGCACTGAAGGTGATGCTTTGCTCTGCAGTGCTGCGTTGCAATAGCGTTTGTAACTCGCCACGTAAAAATGGCCGCTCCTGCTTATAACGAAAGCGTTCGTTCAGCAGTGCAAGGCGGCTTTGTAGATAAGCTTGCTGTGAAAATTCATTCTGCTTGTGCAGCACTTCTTGCAATAACTGGTTATCGTAAGCGAGATAAGGCAAGGGCCAATCGTCTTCACCTTGGCACAGTGCCAGTGCATACTGTTTCTGCGCCCGAGGGATGAGGCGGGCATACTCGCCCTGTTCAAGGTTTAAATAATAAGGCACAGGCATAGGAGATAGAGCGTCATCATCCGCAGCCACCACACCACTCTCTGGCATACTCAGCGCGTAAACCACAGCGCCAAGTAACCCTATACCCAGCAGAACTAACCCAAGCCTTTTTATTTGCTTCCATTGCTGCATCCGTGCCTACTCTTATTTTTATACCCTAAAATGCGCCACAAAGGCGCACTGACAAAACCCAATTACTGTCCGGCTCGCACCAAACGGACGTGGCCGTCGCTGCTCTTACTGTCGCAGTCGACGCCACCATAGCCGAAGTTGACGTCCCACGCGTAGTAACTATGGCTGGCATAGGGCGAAGACGACCAATACCAAGAATCTGGCGTGCTGGGAAAAGCACTAATATTGATGGTCGGCCTTTGGTAATTGTCACCAAGGCATTGGCCATCGGTATCTTGCACAGACTTACCATTGGGACGCACTGAAGGCTTACGCCCGTTCGAACAGTCAACCAATGAATCCAGCTCATCAATTGTGGGTAAGCGCCAAGCGGTTGGTCCCGCAAATTGCTGCGTTAGTTTGGTGGCGTCATGCCATGTATATTTTTTCGCCTCACCAGTGCAGGTTTTGCCATCCCAGGTTTGACCTAAGCTACAGCGCATCCAAGTAAGGTTGGTTTCTTTGTCATATACCGTACCATTCGGATTAACCACATATTGGTTCACGGTTGCAGTCGGTTGTTTTTGTTCAGAAGAAGAGAGCGCTGGTTTAGGTGTACTTGGATTTGATCCAACACGCACCAACCGGACTGGAAGAAAGATGAGCTTTTCTCCGCCGAGGACACCACCATTACCGAAGTCGAAGATAAACGCGTTGGGACTATTTCGGCTAAGGAGCGAAGACGACCAATAATAAAGAACTGGTGTATTTGGAAAAGCACTGATGTCGATAGTCGGCAGTTGATAGTTGTCTCCGACACATTGCCCATTTGTATCTCTTGTATACTTGTGGCCAGGGCCCCATGATGGCTTACGTCCTTTCGAGCAATAGACCAATGAATCAAGCTCTTCTACCGTTGGCAAACGCCAAGCGTTTGAACCAGCAAAATTGAGCGTTATCTTTATCGATTCATCCCAAGTGTATTTTTGCGCCTCACCAATGCAGCTTTTACCGTCCCAAGTTTGACCAAGACTACAGCGCATCCAAGTGAGGTTGGTCGCTTTGTCGTAGACAGTGCCATCAGCGTTAACCTCATACACTGACGTACTCTTATCAAGCACCAGCCGAACATAATTATCTGAATACGAGTGTGGTTTTTGATAAATTGTTAAGCCCGATTCAAATCCAACTATTCCTATTTTTTCACTCTCTACACTATTAACCGATGACGTCCAATAATCGGAGTTAACTTTCGGCGTATTGGGGAACTCTGTTAAATCGATACGAGGTTGTGAATATTCTTTAAAGCAAGATTGTTGGGCGACATATTTTCCACTTGGAAGTGTCTTGTACTCATAACCTTTAGAGCAAAATATTAACGTTTCTAATTCATCTACCGTTGGCAGTCGCCAAAAGGGTTTTCCCACTTCTCTGGTACCAGTCACGATACCATTTGCGCTATTAATGACGGAAATTAAATCATCACTATTGAATTCTGTAGCCGTACCACTACATGTTTGACCGTCCCAGTTTTGGCCAACACTACAGCGCGCCCAAGTTAAGTTAGTGCGTTTATCGCTCACAGTCCCATCGTTATTATCAATATATTCAGCCTGCCCAATAGAGCGAACCAAACGGATATTTGCTGCAGCCTTTTTATAATATGTGTGGAGCAATCCTTCCGTAAACACAACAAACCAAGCCGAAACACCATTATCATTTTCTTTTTCTGAAGAAGACCAAAACGCGCCCATTGCTGCTCCCCCTGGGAACACTAGCTGGTTTATCGCTGGTTTATTGCAATTAGAGCTTTGAAGAACTCTTGGGTCACTGGTTCCCCTCGTACGCAACGTAGCCAGCTCTTGAAAAGTCGGAAGTCGCCAATCACGACCTAACGATGCGTATTTTTTTATAGCATCGTTCCAACTAATCTCTAACGGAACACCCGTACACGCACTGCCATTCCAGTTCAACCCTTCCGGACAGCGTTTCCACTCAAGCCCCGTTTCGTTATCAACTACGATATCGTTTTTAATGGTGTAACGACTATCAGGTGCCCAGTTTTCTTTACTACAGTTATTGGCTTGCGCAATAGAGATACTGGCGCAAAACACAGTGACTAGCCATAACGCTTGTTTTATTTTCATCTAATTCGCTCCAACCCGAGTAGGGCTATCATCATGAAACATGAAACTTTTATACTAGTATCCCTTGGTATCCTTTTTCGTTTCTGCCAGCCCCACTTACTCGGGAACTTATGCACACACGGTGAAAACAAAAAACCAAGCAAAGCCCAGTGATGGCAACAACGGCAACCACTCTTTAACGGCCCCGCGCCACTGGGCTTGGTTATAACCCAGATAACGCGGGGCGGTAGTTGGCGGCTTAAGTAGCTCAGCTAACGTTGCAGTTTTATTCACCACAATCACCACAGGGCTTTGGTGGCTGGAAATAAGCGCAACAGCACCAAAACCCAATCACTGTCCGGCTCGCACCAAACGAACGCGGTGGTGGTAGTCCTTACTGGTGTAGTTAACGTCACCATAGCCTAAGCTGACGATCCATGCGGCGCTGTAACTAAGGGTGGCATTGGGCGAAGACGACCAGTACCAGTCTAATGGCGTAGCTGGGAATATCTGATTATTAATTGCTGGGGCAATGCATCGGAATTCAACAATTGAAGCCAACTCATTTTTATTGGGCAAGCGCCAATCGCTGAATCCTGCCAAGGAATTTTGCGCGCCGGCCGCTAAGGCATCTGCCCAAGTAAACTCAGTTGCATTACCGATGCAATCGGTGCCATCCCAACTTTGCCCAAGGCTGCAGCGCTGCCAGATAAGCCCGGTTTTATGGTGGGTAACAGTACCATCACCGTTATCCGTAAAATCCGCGCTGGGCGTAGTGGCGGTGATAGCCGTGTTTTCGATACCCGCACATAAGCGGCTGGCTTGGGCATTGGCCGCCAGCAATAACGCCGATAGCGCGATAGCCAGCGACCCGTAATAATTGATTATTAACATAGTGTGTATCCTGTATCGCAAAACTTGTTAGCGCGGCGGGCAACGCCCGTCCGCTGCATTAAAAGTGACGCGCCCGCTAGGTCACTGCGCCAGATAGGTAACTGAGCCAGAAAACGCATCACTTCTCCTTATTTGCCAAAAGCCCATTACTGTCCGGCTCGCACCAAACGAACGTGGTAGCTGGGGTTCTTATAGTTGTCGCCGACGTAACCACTGCTGAAGTCGACGAACGACGCGTAGTTAACACCGACGGCACTGGGCGAAGACGACCAATACAAACTGTATTGAGGTGTATATGGAAAATAACTTTGCTCTATCGCGGGGGAAGTGCGGCCATTATGGACAATGCTGAGTAATTCATTTACCGACGGCAAACGCCAATCGCTGGCACCACAGAGCCCTTGGCTATTGACTGCATTAACAAAGGCTTGAGTATCACAAGCGCTACCTTGGCAGGAGCCGCCATTTTGTGTGCCGGCATCACCACCATTGGTGCTGTTATCGGGGTTATACCAGCTGTAAGTATGGTTGGCATCGCGCAGGCCAGCGCTTCCCGCAGGTTGTTTCACTTCCCAAATTAGGCCGGTTACGTTATCGCGCACGCAGCTCCATTCGCTGGCGGTTTCGGGTAATGGGTTACCGCTGTTATCGAGCTTGGTGAAATCAAAGCCTGCCGTGCCGCCACCGATTTTTTGCAACTGCCCTTTGCGCGCCAGCGCATCGCGGCCATGCTCGCCATCTTGCCCCTCATAGCCTTGCACAGGGCAATCGAGGTTGTTTTGGTTGCCATCGGCGCACCAATCTACACCGCTATCGTTCAGCGGTTGGGTGGCGGCAAAAAAGCTGGTTTCGCCACTGGCGGCACTTTCACCATCTGGATGCACTGCAGTAACCACCAGATGCCATACGTGTGGGGTTAAGTTGCTGATGCGAACTGGTGGCTGCACATTTTGCAACCAAGTGCCATCGACTTTGCTGGCGTAACTGTCGGGCTCGATGCCCGATTCGCGCGCGTAATAGACATGGTAGCTGGTAGCCCCATCAACGGCATCCCAATCCAGCAATACCGAGCTGGGACCTTTACTGAATCGAATATCCTTGACTATAGATAATGTGTCTACCTCATCTTGAGTACCACTTGCCGCACTATCCCCCACTACACTGGTATTACTTCCGCTTCCACTTGTCTCTACACTGTCTTCACCACAACCACTCAATAAAAAGAGAAGTAGTGAACCCAAAATGCAGGGAACAAAGCCTTTATCAAATTTAAACACTTTATATTCCTTTTGATTTGCCATACCGGAATTTCGCTTTGAGCAGACAAATTAAAGGGTGTGTACAGGAGCAACAACCCACTTGGCGTAAGAGTGCGAATGATTGGCGTGATAGTGCGAATAGATAATGGTAGTTTGCGATCAAGCTTTTGTTTTATGACGCTTTGCGGCTTATCTCAAGCAGGTTAACATGCACATGGCAAATAGGTTCAGCAGATTGGATTGATCGCATGAAACTGATGTTTTGGAGATATAGTGCAGGTGTTAGGGATGTTTTCTAATTTCACGGTTTTAAGTTGGTTACTGCTTTTAATTGCTTTTTTATGCCTTTTGCTGGCTGGTGCAGCGCTTAAAGTTCGTCACCAGGCTGTCACTGTTTGGTTTGTCTGCTTACTGCTAGCGTATGCTATAGAGGCATTCGGATATGCGTTTGAGCTTGCGAGTGATGATTTAGCCTCTGTGCTGTTTTGGCTTAATCTTGAATTTGTGGGTGCGGTGTTCATTCCGAGTTGTGCTTTGTTATTTGCAATAAGCTACCAAACCAGAAAATCGCCTCCGCATTGGTTATCTGCGACTCTTCTTATTATTAGTTCATTGGTTCTTGTTGCCCAATTGACTAATGAATGGCACGGACAAGGGTTCAGTATTATCGGGTTGTCTGAAGTGAGCGGACTGACCATTACGACCAATAAAATTGGAATGATCTATTGGGCCTATTCGCTTTACATTCACTTTTCTGTCATCTGCTCGATCATCATATTTATTCGCTGCATGCAAAATGCTCATCCTGTTCTGAGGCCACAGATCCTGTTTATTTTGGTAGGCATTACTCTAACTTGGCTCAACTATACTTGGACTTTGTTCGGTAATACTCCTTATGGGTTGGACATGAGTGCCTTTGGTTTCTCTTTCTGCATTGTTGCTTTTTCAATCAGTGTATTCCGTTATGGTTTTATCAAGATTAGTCCGATTGCCCGAGACCAAATTTTCCATCAAGTCGAACATGGTTATATTGTTCTTGATGATGAGCTACGCGTAATTGATTACAACCCGAAAGCTCAAAATCTATTCCCAACATTAGATCAATCTGTGATAGGACAATCGATTTATACTCTCTTTGAACCGGACTTGCTTGATTTAAATGGGGTGCATGTCCTGCGGTTAGGCGATGCCCGCTTGCAAGTTCAACGCTGTTTGATCGGAGAAAATGAAGCGATGGCAATAGGTTCAGTTGTCACTCTTTATGATGTAACCGAAAAAGAGCAGTTGTTAGAAGAGATGGAAAAAATGGCTAATACCGACTCATTGACTGGAAGCCTTAATCGCCATGCTTTGGAACAACAATTGAGACAGCTCATTATTGAAAGTCGACGTAGGGTATCTCCTGTGACTGTGTTAGCCCTCGATGTAATCAAGTTTCGTAAGATTAATGACATTCATGGCTATACGATTGGTGATATGCGCTTAAAGCAACTCTGTCACCTATTGATTAACCAGTTACCTCAAGAGGCGCTATTAAGTCGCTATGTGGGCGATATATTTTTAGTCATTTTGCCTAATATGAAGATTGAGAACGCTCTCCAGTTAGCAAAAGATGTAGAAATGAAGGCTCAATCCTTAATCTCTTTATCCCTTCATACTTCATGTTTGCAGCACGTTTCGGAGGAGAGTGAGCGCCAATTAATAGACCGATTATTTGCCACTCTTAAAAAACAAAAATCGCTTCTTACATCGGTATAGCTTCTGTTTGAAACAATGCCAAAACTATGTGGAAGTTTGCTTTTTAGCGAACTCTTTTTTGAACTGACTCGGTGGCACACCATATTCAGCACGAAATACTCGGCCAAAGTAATTTTGGCTGGTAAAACCTGCGTGGAATGCCGCTTCTTTTACCGTTCGCCCCTCAATAAGTGCCTCTTTAGCTCGTTGTAGCTGGGTTTGTTTTAAGTATTGAGAAAATGAAAGTCCGAATACTGTTTGTAAACGTCGTTGTAAAGAGCGGCTACTAGTATGAAATTGCTGAGCAACGAAATCTACAGTGAGTTCTTGACTCGTAACATAGCGATCAATGACTTGTCTCAGTTGTTTCGCAAACTGAGCATCTGGCGACTCTGCGCTTTCAGTGACTTCTTCTACTTGTTCAATGGGTTTACTTTGGAGCGATATAGACAACATTTGTTGTTGAATAAGGCGCCGGTTCTCTAGCAATGCATTAAGTCTGAGGACTAAGAGCGCGGGATCGCTGCTTTTGCTTATACAATCATCCGCACATGACTGCCATGCTTGAAGACGCTGTTGTTGACTATCGAACTCAGTGAGAATGACAAATGGGATCGCGGCGTATTCTGACATGTTTTTAAGCTGTGCAAGCCACTCAGCGGCATCGCCATCGTTTAATATGGCGTTACAGAGAATGAGGTCGCAGCCATATTCATCTAGCTCATATTGAGCGCCATGTAATGTTTGACAGAGAGCAATTCTATAATCAGGTGCAAGGTGGAAATAAAGCCAATCCATTACTTCTGGATCACTTTCAACAATAAGAATCTTGGCTTTGGTTTCATCAGCAATATCTTGGTAAAAATGTGTTAAATCTGGCATAAATTTAGGGAGCTGATGGATTATTGCTGGTAAAAAGACTGAGTAATGCGTTATGACTTTTGCACTATGCTGACAGCACAACTCGCCACCATTCGCGGTTACTTCCTTTTTGAGCATTAAATATTGTGTATCTGCACATTCTTCCCAATCTTCTAATGCCAAATCTCCTGTGAGAGTGAAACGAACACCTTTCTCATGCTCCATTTCAATGGCATAAAAAGTAAAATTGTTATTCTGGATATCGTGAAAAAAACGGCTGAATACTTTCTCTAAGAGCTCAAAGTTCATTTGAACTAGCACGTCAGGAATTTCACGTACATGAATGCGTAACTCAAACCCGGTCTTTGCTTTCTCATGACTCAGCCGGCCCTTTAGCCAAGGTTGCATAAGAAATGGGGTTGAAAATGTCAGATTTTCCGTTGTATTCACTAAACGACTAGTCTCAATCAATTGATTGATTCGCTCCATCAATGGACATATCTCTTTATGACGCTCATCGAAGCTAGAGATAGACACTTTTAACCAAGCGAAACTGCGGTTTAATTCATCTAACAGTTGTTGTGTTGTGTCTTTTTCAAAAGACAACTGCCGTAAGACATCTGTATGCTTTTGGCTTATTTCAGATAACTGTATTTCAAGCTGCTGCGCTTTTACTTTGACTCGATAGAAACTAATAACCAAAAGAGACACAAACAGGATCAAAAACGAAACTAGAGCAAAACCAAAGAATGAAGGCAAAAGTATAACCTCGATAAATTTGAGTGATAAAAGCATCACTTAATATCGAGCATTTTGATGATTTCTTGTCAACTGACAACAAATAATTATGGAATAATATCTCACTTTTATATCAATTAATTGACATAAAAATCACTAAACTTCTTACTGAAAGTAGCAGTGGTGCTGGCGCTTATTCATTCATCCCCACTCACACAGTTTGCTCGTACTCATGGGGATTCACTCACTTACCGCCTAGCTGCGATTGCACATGGTTTGTGTATATAGTTTGGGTATATAGCTTGGGTGTAAAAGTCAGCGTATGTTCTGTTCATACGCCAACTGGTATTTAATGAACAGCAGAGGTATCCACCGCTTGCTTGGGTTTTGGCGCAAACCAAATCATGCAGGCTGCAAATACAAAGATCAGTGCAATCACGATAAACAACTGGTTAGTTGCCACCATCACACTCTGATTTTGTAGCATCCAGTCCATCGCTGATCGGCTCTGTTCAGCGCTCATTCCTGAGCTTTGCATGGCCTGCGTAGCAATTCCGGCTTTATCGGTTAATCCGGCTAATTCAGCATGGACATAACGTGTTTCATGTTCCCATGATGTATTGATCATTGAGGTAGCAAAGGCACCAGATAAGGTTCGAATGAAATTCATCAAGCCGGCAGCCGATTCTATTTCATGGGGTTTCACGCTACCTAGGGCAATCGCAGTCAATGGCACAAAGAACAGTGGCATACCGATGCCTTGAAAGAACAAAGGCCAGCTGATTTGCGAGAACGTCATGTCTACCGTGTTAAAACCGCGCATGAAAGTCCATAACCCTAGCCACATTACGCCGAAGAAAACGAACGGCCTCGGATCAAACTTAGACGACAAATTTGCCACAATAGGCGCCAAAAATACCGCTAAGATCCCCATTTTTGCGGTTGCTAGCCCTGAGATAGTCGCGGTGTACCCCATATAGATTTGTAACCACAACGGTGTCAGTACCGAGATACTAAAAAATGCGCCAAAAGCGAGTGACAACGTCACCATGCTCATACTGTAACCGCGATGTCGGAATACCTTTAAATCCACTACCGGATTACGTTCCGTCAACTCCCAAATCAAGAACGCGATAAAGCCAATCACGGCAATCGCTGCCAGCATCACAATACGAGAGGATTCAAACCAATCATGATCTTTACCTTCATCCAACATCAATTGCAGTGCCGCGACCCACACAACCAGTAGCGCCAGCCCCACTTTATCAATTTTCGAATGCTTGGTTTTGGTTTCAAATTTTCTCAGTAACTTCCAGCACAGCAATGCTGCCGCAATCGCAAAAGGCATTTTGATGAAAAAGATGTATGGCCAACTGAGCTGATCACACAGAACTCCCCCTAAAATTGGCCCCATGATCGGCGCGACAAGCGTCGTCATCGACCAAATACCAATCGCAGCATGGCTTTTGTTTTTCGGGAAAATCCGAATCATCAAGGTTTGCGACAGTGGCATTAAAGGCCCGCCGGCAAAGCCGAGAAAGATCCGAAACATCACCAACGTATTCATGCTGTTGGCCAAACCGCAAAGCAGAGAAAAAACACCAAATAATAGGAAACAGGTGACAAAAACCCGAATAGAACCAAACCGTGAGGCTAACCAACCAGTAAGAGGCACTGAAATCGCTTCTGCAACGGCGTAAGAGGTGATGACATAAGTCCCTTGACTGGTTGATGTACCTAAGCTCCCAGCAATACTTGAAACCGATACGTTAGCGATGGTCGTATCCAAAATTGCGAGAAAATTCGCCATTGCCAGACATAAGGCACCGAAAAACAGTGCCCATCCTGATAAGGGTTGAATCTCATTGTCAGTGTTATGACTCATGAATTCACCTTAGCCTTGCGTTGAAGCTTTTGCGGCACGGTACTGGGCTAAGGTTTGCGGATCTGTATTACCCGCGGTATCTACTGTTGCCACCATAGAAAGTCCAACTTGCAATGGGTAGGCTTGCAGATCTTTGGGGTCCAACTCGATACGGATCGGTAGACGCTGTACCACTTTAATCCAGTTACCTGTCGCATTTTGCGCAGGGATCATGGAAAACGCAGAACCCGTACCACCAGAAAAACCAACAACCACACCATGATAGGTCACTTCATCACCATACAGATCGGCTGTTAATGTCACCGGTTGCCCGACTTTCACGTTACGCAGTTCCACTTCTTTAAAGTTCGCATCGACATAAATTTGAGTCGTCGGCACTACGGTCATCAATGGCATACCCACTTGTACTCGACGCCCTACTTGCACTTGACGCTTAGCAACCACACCACTGATCGGCGCACGAATAACCGTTCGTTCGAGATCGATTTTCGCTTGTTCATAACGCGCTTTCGCCAGTAAGACTTCAGGGTTACTGTCTACAGTCGTATTATCGGTCAACGCAGCATTGGCTTTTTGTGATCCGATAGTCGATAGTTTGGTCGCCTGAGCTTGAGCCATAGCGGCTTTTGCGGCGTTAAAGTTCGCTTGAGCCTGTGCAAACCCTGTTTTGGCATTCGTCAGCTCTTCACCAGACACGGATCCCGAACGCACTAAATCTTCCCGACGAGATAAATCGATTTTGGCGCGCTCAAAATCCGCTTGTGCGGCTTTAAATTGCGCTTTCACGCGCTGTTCATTGGCTTCTTGGGCTTCTACCATCGCGGTCAACCCTTCATCATTTGCTAGATAGCTACGCACACGGCGTTCTGCGAGAGCCAAATCCGCTTCAGCTTGGAGCAAAGCCAATCGCGCATCAGTATCATCCAACTGCACAAGTACATCACCTTGTTTGACATACTCGGTGTCCACCACATTCACTTGCGCGATAATCCCGCCCACAGCTGGCGTGACTTCGGCGATTTCTGCTGCCGCATAAGCATTGTCGGTTGAAATGTAGCGTGACCCGATAAAGTGCCAATAGAGTGCATAGCTCCCCCCTGCAACCACAATTGCGGCCGCTAATCCGAGAAACCCTTTTTTACGCGACTGAGCTGCGCGTTCACCATCAAACTCGGTGTCAGTATTATTTGAATTCATTGAAGATAACCCATTAAGATTCTGTTGTTTCAAAACCGCCGCCTAGCGCATGGATCAGCGCCAAATCTAGGCTGAAAGCGCGTGATTGCAAATTGACTAACGCTCTTTGGTTGCTGAGTAAGGATTCTTCAGCCACCAAAACATCCAGATACGTGGCTAAGCCACCTTCATAGCGGTTTGTCGCAATATGCAATGCTTGCTCAGCTTGCTGAACGGCTTGTTGTGTTTTGTTAATTCGTGCTTGTAAAGCTTGGCTACTCGTCACCACATCTGCCACTTCATGCAAAGCTTGCACTAACGTGCCATTGTATTGAGCGACCGCTTCTTGATAGCGTGCTTCAGCAGAAGTCAGTTGCCCTTCTAAACGCCCTCCAGTAAACAGCGGCAAGTAGATCGCCGGACCAATCGCACCAGCGTTATTGCCACTATCAAACAGATGATCCAGACCAAATGCTTGATAACCAATAAACGCGGATAAGGTAACGTCTGGGTAAAACTGTGCTTGAGCAATGCCCACCTGTTGTGATGCAGCCTCAGCACGCCAACGTGCTGCAGTAATATCCGCACGATGTCCCAATAACCCAACGCCCGCTTCAGAGGGCAAACCATAACGATGAGTTAATTGGATACGGGGTTCAGTAATCATGAGCGCACGATCAGGACCTTGCCCCACTAAAGCGGCCAAAGCATTTTTCTGTAACTGAATAGATTCATTAATTCCAAGCCATTCGGCTTCCACACTCGCCGCAATCGCTTTCGCTTGGCTTACTGAGCCTAGCGTTTCTAAACCATTGGCATAGCGTTTGTCTAAAAGCTCAACGGTTTTGTTACGCACTTCCAATGCGGCATGTACTGTGTGTTGATTGGCATAAAGACGAGCCAGCTCTGCATACGCATTGGCAATCGATGTGCTGATCATCAAACGTGCTGCCACACTTTCCGCCTCAGCTGCCGCTAATTCAGAAGTTGCTACCGTCACGGCTGCGCGGTTCTTTCCCCAGAAGTCAAAGTCATACTGAAAATTTAGGGTCAAAGTACCGTAGTCATTCCATCCATCCGGCGGCGTGGCTGATTGATAACGTTCGCTGACTTTACTTTCCGTGGCCGAGGCTGCCAGCCCGAGATCAAATGATCGAGCCGCTCCGGCTTGACGAGCTAACCCTTGCGCTCCTTTCAGCCGAGCCATCACGACCTCTAATGAGGGCGAGTGCTGCAACGCCTCCTCGATCAGTTGGTTTAATTGTTCATCTTGATAGCGTTGCCACCAATTTGCTGATGGCCAGTCCATTTCAGCTTGGTGAGAAAAAGTGTTGGTCGAGCTAAGCTCATTGGCTTCTCGCATCACCGCCAGATCATTGTGATGTTCAGGCACTGAACACCCCGTTAAAACTAAGGCGCTAAGCAGAGAAATGGCAAAATAAGGTGCGGCTTTATGCAGCAAACCTACCGATTGAACGCTATTTTTCACATTTGAAAACCTTATAACTAAACCGTACCGTACAGTTATACTCTTGACAGAAGGAAATCGTCAAGAGAAACTTATCCACAATTTCTAACTGGAAATAGACGATTTTATGCGGGTAAAAAGCGAAGAAAAAAGGCAAGCAATTTTAGAAATTGCAAAAGATTCCTTTACACAACAAGGCTTTGAACAAACTTCTATGTCACATATTGCAAAGACATTGGGGGGGTCAAAAGCGACGCTATACAACTATTTTAGTTCGAAAGAAGAGATATTTGCTGCCGTCATGCAGTCGTCAGCAACAGAGCAAATAGCCCTTTCTTTCCTCTCTTTGGATCAAAATCGAGAGGTAAAACCCGCCCTATTAGAATTTGGTTACAATTTTTTGAACTCGGTTTTAACACCAGAAGTGATGGCGATTTATCGCATGGCGATTCACGAAGCTGACCGTTCTGAAATTGGTCGACATTATTATGAAAATGGCCCTAAACGGGGTTGGACGCGCTTAAGCCGCTATATAGCGTGCCAAATTGAGTGTGGTTCACTCAAAGAGTGTGATCCTTGGGTCGCCGCAATGCATTTCAAAGCCTTACTTTCAGCGCAATATTTTGAGCCCTTCTCATTAGGTGCGATTGACAAGCCGACACCGAGTGAACTCAAGGCAACGACTCAGCGGGCGGTGGACGCATTTTTGTGCCTCTACGCGCCAAACTGATCGTAAAAACAAGACATAAAAAAGCCGGGATTCTCCCGGCCTTTTTGATCGCTCTTTATTGTTCTTGCGTTACACGCTTATGCTTTGGCACATAGTTCAGAATCGAAATCGGCACTGGTTTTTTAGGTTCAAAACCTTCCACGACACGGCGTTCAATCAAATGCCCTAAGCGGCTTTCAATCATGCACAAGTTTTTAAAGTTATCTTTCGACACAAACGAAATGGCTTCACCAACCGCATCCGCACGTCCGGTTCGGCCAATTCGGTGGACATATTCATCGGCAGGGAAAGGTAAATCGTAGTTAACCACACGAGAAAGTTGCTCAATATCAATGCCGCGCGCCGCAACACCGGTTGCAACCAAGTATTTGATTTTTCCTGCTTTAAAGTCCTCAAGCAATTGTGCACGAATCGCTTGGCTACGGCCGCTGTGAAATGCTTCCGCTTGAATCCCGCGCTTTTCTAGCTGTGTAACCAGTTTGGCTGCACCATGCTTAGTTTCGATAAAAATCAGCGCCTGATCCCACTGCTGTTCAGTGATTAAATGACTTAGCAACGCCGATTTGGTGTCTTTATCCACAGTGATCAACCACTGGCTGATGTTGCTTTTTGATGCCTGGTTGGCCGCAATAGTAATTTCATAAGGATCATTGACTGCCGTTTTCGCCAGTTCACGCACTTTACGTGACAGTGTCGCGGAAAACAGTAAGAACTGCACTTCATTCGGCAAGCAATCAATAATTTTATTGATGGATTCAATAAAGCCCATATCCAACATGCGATCGGCTTCATCCAGTACCACCATTTCGATTTCTTCGAAATAGACAGCGCGTTGCCCATAGAGATCCATCAAACGTCCTGGTGTTGCCACCAACACATCGACGCCATCAATCAAGCGTTGCTTTTGCGCTTGTTCATCCACACCACCAAATACGGCTAGGCCTTTTAACCCTGTGGCTTTACCGTACTGCTCCACTTTTTCTGCTACCTGCATCGCGAGTTCTCGCGTTGGCACAAGAATCAATGCGCGAACACGCTTTTTCCGCTGTGTCTGTCCTTGGCGCAGTTTTTCGAGGATCGGCAGAACAAAGCTAGCGGTTTTTCCGGTACCGGTTTGCGCGGCCGCAATAACATCGCGCCCTTGTAAAATAACAGGGATAGCTTGAGTTTGGATTTGAGTTGGAGTTTGGTAACCAAGTTGCGCCACAGTGTGAGTGAGAACGTCACTTAAACCAAGTTGAGAAAAAGGCATGAATTTACTCGAAATAGGTAATCTTAATGGCTGAACCGAATCTTGGCTCACCCGAAAAAACAAGGGTTGGATTCTACCACCAACCCAGAACAGACTGCGGAATTTTTTCACTCCACCGTCTAATTTAACGCCAATGGGCTAACATCGCCGACATCCCCAAAAGCCTTGGATTAATCGGCAATCTCACTGACGGTTTTTTGCACATTTTCAGCCGCATTTTGGATTTGTTCAATCAAACCCTGCGTTTGCAGCAGCATGTCGTTGAACTCTGTCACTTTCGCTTGGATTTGTTCCATCGTTTCACTGGACTGTGCCGTCAGCTCACTGTTACGTTTCACAATATTATCGATTTCACTGGTGGCTTGACTGGTGTTGGATGCCAAACTGCGCACTTCATCAGCCACCACCGCGAAACCACGCCCATACTCACCCGCGCGCGCGGCCTCAATCGCCGCATTTAACGCTAACAAGTTGGTTTGCTCAGCAATTTTATTAATGGTGGTAACAATTTGAGCAATTCGTTGTGATTGAGAGGACAGATCCGTCATCAGCGAATTAGCACCAACAATCGATTCTTTGATGCCACCTGCGATTGTCGCTGCCTCATCAATCATAGTGCGCCCTGACTCGGCCAAATTCACGGTTTCGGCTGACGTTTGTTGAGCCATTTGTGAAGCATCTTTGGTTGCTCTCGCTTTCAATACTTGTTCGGTCACATCTGATGCAAATTTAACAACTTGAGTCACGACACCGTCACTAAAGGTTGGGTTATAGGTTGCCTCTAGCCAAATATCTCTTCCGTGGCCGGTTTTGCGGTGAAAAAGCCCTGATTTAAATTCGCCTTTGGCAAGATCGCGCCAAAAGTTGGGGTTCTCTTGATAAAATGCATCATCACAAAACATGCGGTGATGTTTACCTACGATCTCTTCTAACCGATAGCCCATTACTCTCAAGAAATTATCATTGGCATCTTTGACATAGCCATCAGGGGTGAAGCGAATGACTGCCGAAGAGAGATCCAACGCCGAAAATATTGCCGCTTGTTTATCTGAACGGTTTTTTTGTTTCGTAACATCGTAAGCCACTTTCGTCACTTTATAGACTTTTCCGCTACTGTTGCGAACGGGCATATAAATCGCTTCAATCCAAATGTCTGAACCATCTTTTTTGATACGGTGGAAGGTTTTACGCTGCGCTTGCCCATGCGCCAAACTCTTCCAAAAATGCGCGTATTCTGGACCTTTGAGTGCCTCAGGATCACAAAACATGCGGTGATGTTGCCCGATCAACTCTTCTTTGTTGTAGCCCATCGTATTTAAGAACAGAGAATTCACGTCTAAAATTTTACCTTGCGGATCAAACTCAATGTAAGCCATGTTATTTTTCAAGGCTAAAACGACATCCCCATCTTGGCTCTGTTGTGAATCGACTTCCGGTGTCACCGCTTTTTTTTTCCAGAAAAACATATTGGCTTCCTATCACTCAAACCCCGCTCAAAACAGCGGGCTGCGCATTTTGTGATTTAATTGTTATGAATAACAAGCAATTTCCAGTATAGACAACTTTTTTATGAGATCACAAAGCGCCCCATCAACAATCTCAACGCTTGAGCTTGTTGCGCTAAATCTTCACTCGCCTGAGCCGTTTCTTGTGCGCTGAGTAGCACCGTTTCTCCGGCATCACGGATATCAATCATATTATGGCTAATCTCATCTGCCGCGACAGATTGCTCCTCACTCGCGGCCGCAACTTGAGTATTCGCCGAAGTCAGTTCTTGCAAAGCTTGATTGATGGAGTCTAATTGTTTGCGAGCTTCAGAGATGGAAGCAAAGCTGTCTTCTATTTGCTGATCGTTTGAATCAATCATTTTCGTTGCGCTTTGTGCTCGCTCCACCAACGTTTGAATCAATCCTTTAATTTCATGTGTGGCTTGTTGGCTACGGGAAGCTAACGCTCGCACCTCGTCAGCCACAACGGCAAAGCCACGCCCTTGTTCACCAGCACGCGCCGCTTCAATCGCCGCATTTAATGCCAGTAAATTAGTCTGCTCAGAAATGCCCTCAACGACTAAGACAAAGCTTTCAATCTGCCGAGTACTTGCCTCTAACTCGACAATCATTTGTTGTGATTGTTGGGCGTTTGCCACCAGTTGGCTTGAAACCGCTTCCGTTTGCGCCAGAACGCTGCAACTTTGACGAGCATTTTCTTGAGCTCGTGCTGTCGAGGCGGAAGACTCCTCTGCACTGCTGGCAACCTCAGTGATCGTGATTGCCATTTGCGCCATCGCACTGCTCACTTGCTCAGTATTCGCTTGCTGCCGTTGCACTGAGTGCTTGTTGCCTTCCGCCACAGAAGCCAGTTCTGTCACGGTTGACGCGATTGTATTGGCACGATCGATGACTTCCCCCACCATATGGCTGAGTGATTCCGCAGTCGTATTCATACTGGTAATCAGCTGCCCCACTTCATCCCCCGTCGTTACCTTGGCTCGCTTACTGAAGTTGCCAGAGGCCATTTCAGTTGCCAGTTTACGGGCGCGAGCAATCGAGACAACAATTTGCTTACTAAAAGAAAAACCTACGACCAAGCCAAACAAAACCGAAAATGCGCTTAAGTAAATCATTCCCCATAGCGCTTCACGTTCTTCTTGCTCTGTCACTAAGACAGATTGCTCAGTTGCTTGCTCGATTTTACGCAGAACATCGATTAAATGTTGATCTAAGCTGATTTGTAAATGTTCAATCTGCTCGGCATCGGCGACTAATAATTTAACATCTCGGCCAGAGCGAAGTTCATTCAGCAAGTTGTTGAGCTTTCTTTCAAAGACTTCATGTTCACGACCTAATGAGTCAAGATCTTTTTCCAGATCAGTGAGATAGCTTCGTATTGAAGGGGAAATCGCATGCTCTATAGAGGACTCAAGTAGTTGGCGAGATTGGTTAAATTCTTGCTTGAATTTATTAACAAGATCATTGAGCTGTATTTGATACTGATTTTGCTGCTTACCTTGACTACTTTCGATACCTGCTGCGCGGAAGACTCGTTCAAGAGTGATTGCACCTTCGAGTTGATGTACGGTCATATCCGTCATCAATTTTGCCAAAGGTAAGTTATCGTGAGCTATTGCCTCGATCTCAACCGCTACTCGTTTCATCTTAGTAAGAGAATAAGCGGAAACCATTAACGTTAGAGCAAGTAAGCACCCAACCAGAGCGATCATTTTTTGGGTAATGGATAAGTTTTTAAACCACTTCATAACAGCGCGCCTCACGTTCCTTGTTACATGCCATAAAATATGGCTCCCCAAATGTCTCAACCTACTCGTCATCAAAGCCTTCAAGTAGATAGACAAACCCGCTAGCCAACGCGTGGTGGTGATCACTTAGTACAAAATCGACGTTTTGTTTGTTTCTAATTTGAGTATTTTCTTAATTAGTCTAGGTTATGAAATTGCAAACCGTTGAAACAGATGCTTATAAGAGACACATAGTTTTGTTTTTATTGAGAAAAAATAATTTACTTCTTTAGTCTAATCTGTGCGTCTATTTATCCTGCTAAATCCTTTGCCGAAAATTGAGTTGTTCTAAAGCCATTCACCAGAGCCGATTAAGCATAACGGCTCTGGCTTTCGGTGATAATGTTAGGCACTCATTTTTAGCCCAGCAATCCCTGCGATAATCAAAAGTAAACTGATTAACTTAACCACGGTTAAGGCTTCACCAAATAAGAAAGCGGCGGCGAGTGCCGTACCAACAGCACCAATCCCTACCCACATTCCATAAGCCACACCTAATGGCAGAGTGCGCAAGGCAACACCCAGTAACACAAAGCTGATGATCAACGCAGACAAGGTAGCGACAGAAGCCAGTGGCTTACTAAAGCCTTCACTGTATTTCAGACCAATCGCCCAAGCGATTTCACAAATACCGGCGAGAAAGAGGATTAACCACGCCATATATATACCTCATATATGGGGTCGTCCCCGAAAAGAAATGGAGTGGTGAGGTCGTCCTCACTTCCTGATGTGAAGCGTATCCTACCTAAGTAAGATACGCTTGGCTATCTTGGTCGATAATTATTCTGCCTTCAATGCATCACGGCGTAAACGCCATGCAGTGATCAACATAGCAAGCAGACCTAACAAGCTCATCCCCAAATACACCAGACTAAATCCCTGAGCGAGAACGTCTGAAGTGATCGATGCGGCTTGGCTGCCGTGTTCGCTCACTGTCACAGTTTGTGGAACGCGCAAGTAAAACAGTGCCGAACAAAATGCCACACCCAATGCACCGCCGAGTTCACGGCCAAAGTTAAACAGTGACATCCCAATGCCACGATCACGCGCAGGCAGTACGCTTTGCACCACGACACCAAGCGCAGGCAAAGTAAAACCTAAACCTAGACCAGCAACCCCAAGCGATAAGTGCACCCAAAGATCATAATGTATTTGCCACATCGCCAAAGCAGACAGCAGAAAACCGCCCACCACCAGAGCTTTGTATCGCCCTGAGCGAGCAACCCACTTGCCACCGAGATACGCGCCAGTCGTGATACTGAACATAAAGATCACCATGGCGGAACCACTTTGTGAGGGCGAAAGCCCCTTTTGCCATTGCAGTTGAAGTGGCATATACACCAGCAGTGCAAACATCAGCATCTGCGCAATCATAATCAAACTAATCGCGGTTAAATAACCGGGCAAACGTGCCAGTCGCGCAGGTAAAATCGGGTCACTGACCTGTCTCTCCACCAAGATCAACAACCCCAAACAGAGCAAAAGAGCAAAGGCTCCCCACCCCGAAGGAAGAAAGGTATGTGACGAGAGTTGAAGTAAAAGCAAAGTGGTGAAGACCATGAGTAGCCCAGCCCCCAACCAATCAAAACGGCTTTGGCGTTTTTGATTAAGGTGTTTGAGATGACGATTCACCATATACAGTGCCACCAAACCCAGTGGCAAGTTAATGCCAAACACCCAGCGCCAACTTAAATGATCGGCAAAATAGCCTCCGAGCAAAGGGCCTGCAATGCTAGAAACCGCATAGACCGCGGAAATGTAACCTTGATATTTCCCAACCTCACGAGCCGGGATGGAATCGGCAATCACGGTAAAAGCCAGCGCAATCAACCCGCCGCCACCAATACCTTGAATCACGCGCGCGCCAATCAACGTGGGCAAATCATAAGCAAACGTACAGAGCGCCGACCCCACAATGAAAATTCCAATGCTGATGTTCAGCATACGTACTCGCCCAAACAGATCGCTGAGTTTGCCATACACGGGTAATACGGCCGTAGCGGCAAGCAAATAAGCCGTAATGACCCACGTTAAGGCACTCCCTGCGGAGAGATCTTGTCCTATCAGGGCAAGTGGTGTGGTGACGATGCTTTTTTCAAGTGAGCCAAGGGCAATCACTAACGCCACGCTAGCAAAAATGATGCGTGGGTTAGCGGCAGGTAAAGGGTGTGGATCGGAATACATGGGTTCTCTTTGTGGTCGATTATCGTCGCGAAATAGGACTTTGTGGCACAAGATAACCAAATCACAACCATCCTAAAATAGGATAGAATGGGACGCAAAATTGCAAAAATGGGATTAAGCATGAAACTCGATGATCTGGCGCTTTTTTTGACCGTCGTTCGCTGTGGTAGTTTTGCCTTAGCGGCCAAACAGAAATCGATGTCCACCAGCACACTTAGCCGACGTATTCAGCAACTTGAACAAGACACTGGCAGCATTTTACTGATCCGCAACAGTAAAGAACTGGTGCTGACCAAAGAAGGGGAACAACTGTTCCACACTTATGCAGAGCTCTTTGCCGAAATCGAGCGTAAACAAGATCAAGTCGAGCAAGCTAAACGTGATTACCGCGGTGAAATTGCCATTAGTGCCCCCGTGTTACCGCTACGTCATCAACTCACGCCTTTAGCGTTAGAATTTTCTGAGCAGCATCCTAACGTCACTTTGCGTATGCAAGTCAGCTCGGGGCTAGATTATTTCACGCAGCGGGATTTGGATATCGCACTGCGCTTTGGCCCACAACCAGAATCAGATTGGGTTGCCCGCAAACTGGCGCGTAACCCCTCAGTGTTGTGTGCCAGCCCAACGTTTGCCGCCACACTCTCACTCTCTCATCCACAACAGCTCACCCACTCCCCATTGCTTAGCCTCAACCACAAGCTACCGTGGATTTTCCAACATCGACACAGTGAGCAGAAAATGCAATTTGTACCTGCAGCACGCCTATGCTCTGATGAACTGGACACCATAGTACAAGCGACCTTACAAGGCATGGGAATTGCCCGCCTACCAAGAGGCTTGATGGCCCCCTTATTGAATGAGGGAAAATTGGTCGAGTTACTCCCCGAATGGGATATTGAAGGGGCGGATGTGTATTTACTCCATCCGCAGCGAAAATTCTTGCCAGAACGTACCCAAGCCCTGATCGATTACATCATCAATCATTGGTCGCGAGTCGCTTTCAGCTATTGGCATAAGCCTTAGTCAGCCCTGAACGGTTACGCCGACAACGCTCCGAGCAGTATGTCACCTCTGCCCAACAGCGTTGCCATTTTTTGCGCCAAACAAACGAGCGCAAACAGACAGGGCAAATTTTGTGCACCAAGTGAGCCTTTTTGTGCGAAGCCACGTTTCACCTTGAATAGCCGTTACCCATTAAAGAGATACGTAACTTTAGCGGCACTGGCTCACCGCCTTAGCTTGCAGCTGCGAATTTTTCTTCGCTAAAGAGGCCGTTCGCTGACTTAATCAATCTGCCCGAGAAACCAGCGCTGAAAATCCTCAAGCTGCGTCTGATATTGCGGCAGTTCATTTATCATGTCGGCAAGGCAAGGTGCTACGGCAGTTTTATTGTAAGCAAGACCATTCAAACGCTGTGCCAGCTGTTCCATCGGATATGGGTCAAGCATATCGCTAAAGAGGGTCGCCTGCATGATTGTGCCGCGCTCAACGTCAAGATACACATCCACACCACCCCAAGTAAAACGTTCATCCATGTTATGAGTAAACGGTGGCGTCTGGCCAAAGTTCCAATCCCAACTGCTTTGCAATGCGAATTTCTGCTCAAAACCCGGTAAATCCAGAAATGATTGCGGTGAGATAAATTCTGGCTCAACTTCTTGTTGGTAGTGCTCACAGTAAGCCTGCATGATCGCCTCGCACACTTGTTGGTGTTCAATATCGGCCTTGACGGTATTGAGATTGATAACCCGTGATTTCACCGAGGTAATGCCTTTAGCTTGTAGCTTTTTGAGATCAGGGTTTAGGTAATCAGCCAGACGATTGAGATCAGCACTGAGCAACAGCGTGCCATGATGAAAACCGCGATCCAGTGTTTCACGATAAGCCGAACCGGAAAATTTACGAATACCCTGCTCATCTTCCAAAACCAGATCGTTGCGACCATTTGCGACACCGTTAATACCCAGCTTTTTCAATCCGGCTAGCACAATCTGCGTTGAGATTGCTTTATCGTATTCCGGCTTACCGGCCATAAAGGTGAAGTTGGTATTGCCCAAATCATGGAACACTGCTCCGCCCCCCGTCTGACGACGAGCGAGTTTTACGTTGTCCTGCTCCATACGATCGGTTTTGCACTCGCGCCACGGGTTCTGCGCACGACCAATCACTACGGTATCGGCGTTACGCCACAAAAACAGCACTCGTTGGTCGGCAGGCATCGAACGAAAGATGGTGTCTTCAACCGCGAGGTTAAACCACGGGTCAGTAGAGTCGGAGATCAGAATGCGGGTTTGGATCATGGTCATTTTGTGCCAAACAGAAAGGAAGATACGGCTATGTTACGCAATTCTGCGCCGATCGCCAAACACCTTGGTACACTCATGACCCGTGTGAAAAAGCCTTCCGAAGAAGGCTTCATAAGATTATCGAAAACAAACCTGCGCCCAGCGTGCAAGCCCCGCCGTGACTGAACCAAAGTAGTTACCACTGACCACTGGTACATTCGGCAGTGCCTGCTCAACACCAGCACGTAAAATCGGTGAACGTGCACTACCGCCGGTCATAAAGATCACATCCGGCGTCACGCCACCCAAGGTGACGGCTTCCGTAACCAGTTCAATCATCTTGGTTTTTGGCACGTCAATCGCTTCAATCATGGCTTCACGTTGAATGTCGACTTCTAGCAGCTCAGATAGCACTTTGATTTGCGCAGTCACCTGCGCCACATCCGATAGCGCAATTTTCGCTTCTTCGGCTTTTTTCACCAAGCTGTAGCCCAAGGTATCGTGGTACACCGCGAGCAAACGTGCCAGCTTTTCTGGTTCACGCGCTTCTTTGTGCAGACGTTTTAAATCCACCAGATTTTCACGCGAGAAGAATTTCACCTGCGCGCTAACATCGTTAATCGCAATCGGGTTCCAGAATTGAGTGATCGGCATGTCTAGCCCGCTGAGCATTTGACTGCCAAAACCAAAGGGTGCCATCAACTGTTTAAAGGCAAGGTGGATATCAAGATCGTTACCACCCACTCGTTGACCGGTATGCGCGATGAGGCTTTGCGTACGATCCGCTTTACCCCGCCAAGATGGTCCCATTTGAATAAGCGAGCAGTCCGTGGTACCACCGCCGATATCCACCACCAACACGGTTTTGTCTTCAGTCAGTGTCGCTTCATACTCAAGCCCTGCGGCTACCGGTTCAAACTGGAACTCTAGGTGACGAAACCCAGCACGAGTGGCTGCGCGGCGCAGAATATTTTCCGCCTGACGGTTAGAGTCTTCCCCACCCCGGCCGTGGAAGTTGACCGGACGACCAATCACCGCCTCATTAATCACTGCGTTGGAGCGAGCTTCCGCTTGGGCTTTGATATTGGCCATCATGGCGCACACCAGATCTTCAAAAAAGCTCAGTTGAATGTCGTGCAATCCCATCGCCCCTAGAAAGGATTTTGGCGATTTGACGTAATACACTTCATGCGGATCGGACAGATAGAGATCGAGCGCCGCCTGACCAAACACCACATCATCAAACTGTAAGTCGATGCCTTCATCGCGGTTTGCGGCTACCGAGCGACGCAGCAATTGCTCGCCCAGTGCATCAGCCGGTGAAATCTGGCGGTGACGAAACAGATGCTCAGGCACCGAATCACGAGTCGGCGCCGCCAATGTGGAAGGAATATAAAGGCTGTCACGCTCAAGAGGGATCAGCACTGGATTATCGTCCTGCATACTGGCCACCGAACAGTTAGCCGTGCCGTAATCAAACCCGATGAACATTTGCGTACTCCTACTCTTGAACGAAAAAAGGCCGGCGATACTACCGCAAGCCTTTTCTTATCTCTAGCAGAAATTGTTATTTTTTATTCAGCTTTCACGCCGTTAACGAATCTCTTCGCCTGAATCGAGCACGCTCTTACGAACGATGTCGGTGAACGCGAGCGCTTCCTTGCGGATTTGCTCTTCATTGACGGTGTTGATGGCACGATCTTGCATCACCAGTTTGCCATCAATCACGGCATGGCGAACATTGCCACTGTTTGCCGAGTAAACCAATGCCGAATAAGGGTTGTAAATCGGCACCATGTTCGGTGCTTTGGTATCAATCACTATGATATCCGCGAGTTTGCCCACTTCTAGAGAGCCGATTTTGTCTTCCATGTGCAGCGCTCTGGCGGCGCCCATGGTTGCCATATCAATCACTTTTAGCGGTGGCATCGCAGCGCGATCGTGATTGACCAGTTTATGCACTTTTGCCACTTGGTTGAATTCATCAATCGTGCTCAGCGTGTTGCCCGACATCGGGCCATCCGTACCTAAACCGATACGCACATTCTGATCGTACATTTTCAGGGCTGGCGACACGCCTTTGGCTGACTTGGTGTTGGCACTCATGTTATGCGCCACACCCATGTCTGATTTTTTCACCAGTTCGATGTCTTTATCATCGATCAAAATCATATGTGCGCCGACTAAGTTTGCGTTCAAAGCACCGATATCATGCATGTACTGTACAGGCGACAAGCCATTCGAACGCTCGGCAATTTTCTCTTGCTCACGGTCAGATTCCGCGAGATGGATCAGCACTGGCACTTGCTTCTCTAAAGAGAGCTTGGCGATTTTTTGCAAGGTTTCTGTGGTATTGGTGTATGGCGCGTGCGGAGCAAACGCAGGGGTAATGCGCGGGTGATTTTTATATTGCTCGATAAAGTTCAGTGCGTACTGAATACCTTCATCGGCATTTTTTGCATCCGCTACCGGAAATTGAATCACGCTTTGGCCTAATACCGCGCGCATCCCAATTTGATCCACGGTTTTCGCCACTTCATCTTCGAAATAATACATGTCGGCATAAGTGGTCACGCCGCCTTTGAGCATCTCCACGTTACCTAAGTTCGCGCCAATGCGTACCATATCGCGCGACACCAATTTCGATTCTAGCGGGAAGATGTAACGATGCAGACGATCGGGTACATCATCACCTAAAGAGCGAAACACCGTCATCGAAACGTGTGTATGGGTATTGATAAGCCCCGGCATCACGATGTCGCCATCGACGTCCAGCACCTGTTTAGCTTGATATTGCTTGGCTAACTCAGCATCACCCACCGCAATGATTTTGTTCTCTTTCACCACAACGGTACCGTTTTGGTATACCGTTTTGTCGCCATTCATGGTCAACACCATAGCATCGGTGATCATCAGATCAGCGGAGGTTTTGGCGTAGCTCATTGGCGACAGCAAACCAACACCAACAATAGCAGCAGCAATTAAATTACGTTTTAGCATGATTTATTCTCGAAACAGGAGTCAGGTTGCGCGCGATAGTAAGAGAATAAAAATGAAATGCAAACGTTTGCTTTAATATTTACAGACTTATGTGATCTTGGCACGCTGATGTAAATAAACCAGATCACAAACCAACAATGGCAGAATAAATACTGCCAATTCATTGAGTTGAAAAATGTTAAGTTGGAGAGAATGAAGTTGAATAACACTGAAAATGTCCATTCAGCGAACCATATCTCCCCTTTGCATATTGAACGCTAGAGTGGAAACATGGTTCGCGTGGTGGAATGTTTAACTTGTTTAAAACTCGCTATTCAGATGATAAACCCGCAGCGAAGACGCTAATGTGTGTGCATCTTCTCCTAAATACTCCACCGTGAAAGGTTGTTCAGGCAACAAAGTAAAGCTGGAATCGCTAAATCGTCCGATCCCTTCACACTCCAAATGGACGTAAAAGGCCGGCTTATCGGTACTTAACCTGATAAAGCGCCCCGCTTGCTGTACCTCGATGTTGGCATTTTCCATCGGCAAAGATTTCAACTCTTCTGTACCAAAATAAGTATTCTGTAATCGCTCGCCACAGTTTTTGATGACCACATCAACCCACAAAAAGCCGGCTTGCCCTAAATTCAAAGACGCGTTTTTTTGCCATAGCGTATGGTTGTGATTAGGCAACAAAGTCGCGCTGAGCGACCACTGTTCAACCACTTCACCTTGCCAGTTTATCAGGCAAATTCGCCCTTCTATTTCCTCCGGTTCACAATTATCGTTTAAACCGTGCAAGGTCAGGACACCGCTGTGCTCTGAAAACACCAGATACTGCGGTGCAAAAAAGCGCTTCGCGTGATAGTGCAACTGTTTCCAACGGCCACTGTATTCAATGCTTGACCAAGAACTCACTGGCCACAAATCATTGAGCTGCCAATACAGAATGCCGCGACAAACCGGCGAAATCGCCCGCCAGTGATCCACCGCGGTTTTGATCGCTATGGCTTGCTGCACTTGGCTCAGATACAGCATCTGTTCAAATCCGGTTGGAAAACGGAAATAACGAGTAAACATCTCGGTGATGATGCTGTTACCGCGCGGATTTTTCTGGTGCTGTTCAAAGGTCTGCGAAGTGATGTTGAAATCGTGCTCTGGCGTAAAGGTTTTCACTTCCGCGAGGGAGGGCCAAGATTGGAAGCCAAACTCAGAGCAGAATCGTGGATTCACTGAGCGATACGCGCTAAAAGGCTTGCCAGAGTGCCACACATCCCAAAAGTGCATATCGCCTTTATTGTCATCATGCCATGCATCACCAAAATCGAGTTCACCATTACAGGGCGAACTTGGCCAGAATGCGCGTTTGGCATCAAGCGATTCAATCACTTCCGCGATCTTGCGGTTTAAACGATCGTAATTAACTGTGTATTTGATACGGTTATGTTTGGATTCGTCATACCAACCAATCGCGCCAATCACTTCGTTATCACCACACCAAAGCGCAACGCAGGGATGCTCGCGCAGCCTTGGGATCTGCCAACGCAGCTCTTGTTCCACTTCGCGCAGAAAATCGGTGTGGCTCGGATAAAGCGAACAAGCAAACATCATGTCTTGCCAAACCAGTAACCCTAGCTCATCACACAGGTTGTAAAAGGTGTCGCTTTCATACTGACCACCACCCCACACGCGGATCATGTTCATGTTGGCCTCTACCGCGCTTTGCAGCCGCTGGCGATAGCGCGCTTCGTTTTCACGAGCGGGCATTGCATCAAGTGGAATCCAGTTCGCGCCTTTCGCCATCATGGGGAAACCGTTGATCACAAACTCCATCGCCGAGCCGCGTTCATCGGCTGTGGTATTCAGTTCAAGTTGGCGTAACCCGATTTTGCGCTGCAAAGTTTGCTCAGCACTAGCCACGCTCACTGCATACAAATGCGGCTCACCCAATCCATTCGGCCACCAACGCTTTGGCTGCGCAATCAAAAACTCGCATTGCACCCAACCATTATGTTCTGCAACTAGCGTTTGTTGTTGATCTGCCGTAGTGAACATCAAGTTTGCAGCCTGTTCGGTTTCCACCTCTACTGCCAACGTCACAATCACACTGCCATCACTTTGCCAGCACTGCTCTGTCGCCAATTGTTTTAATCGTGTGTGGTTAATCGGCTGTAATAGGATCGGATCGTAAATCCCTGACACCATCAAACACAGCCCCCAATCCCACCCTGAATGGCACTGCGTTTTTCGTACTAAATTCATATGCGGTAACTGGTTGTTACCCATAGCGGAAGGAATGGGGAAAGGTAATGCGGCGGCTCTTTTCTCAGCTTCAGGCAGCACTCGATGGAAAACCATACGTAGAGCGTTACTGCCCAATGTCAAATACGGCTTAATATCCAACTCATAACCGGCAAACTGATTACTGCACTCTAAGGCAAGGACGTCATTAATATACAGAGAGGCAAACGTATCGACGCGTGTCAGTGTCAGCCACAGCTGATCGTTCTCTAGCAGCGAGGTATCCACCACAAATTCGCGGCTGATTTGCCAATCGACGTCTTCAATCCAACGCACTTTGGCTTCATTGCCCCCCCAGTAAGGGTCAGGAATACAGTGCGCGGCCAATAAAGCAGTGACATTGTCACCAGGGATCGTCATCGGGAGTGAAATATCCGGACGTTGTGGAGAGGTTAATCGCCATTGACCATTGAGATTACAGCCAGTCATAGGTTAGTCCCTTTATCGAGGATGGGTTGAAGAGAAACTTCATGGACTGTAATCCTGAAACCGGATTACCCATACTAAACAGAGGGTAAAAGACTGGTAATTTGCGGCGCAATTCAAACTATTCAACTCATCGTTTTACGATGAAAAATGAATCACTTACTCACCCAATATTCTCTTGGAAATCATTCGCTTTGAGAATATTACGCTGGCAAGACACGAACAGACAAACACCTATACTGTTACGCCCCCTGCCAGAGTTTTGGCAATCCTCGCTACAATTTGAATTTATTGAGTAATCCATTAAGCCGGACGGAAAGCTGATTAACGTTTTCACCGCAGGTCGCAACATGCGCCACGTTATTGCTAAACTGAGTGACTCCATCATTGATATTGTGCAAATTGATATTCAATTCGGATGAAACGGCACTCTGCTCTGTCACTGAATTAGCAATTTGAGAGTTCATGTCATTGATGGCACCAACGGCACGGTGAATATTATCTAATGCTTCTCCTGCCCCCCGAATTTGGCTCACACACTGTTCGGTAATCTTGTCGCTTTGCAACATGGCACTTTCTGCTGAGTTGGCAGCACCTTGCAAACTTTCAATCATACGTTGGATTTCCTGTGTCGAAGTCTGCGTACGGCTTGCTAAAGTACGAACCTCATCAGCGACAACAGCAAAACCTCGTCCTTGCTCACCAGCGCGAGCGGCTTCAATCGCGGCATTTAGCGCTAAAAGATTAGTCTGGTCCGCAATATTGCGAATCACTTCCAACACAGAATCTATCGATTGAGTTTGTTTATTTAGCTTACCCATCGTCAAGACCGCTTCTTGACTTTTTGTTGCCAATTCTTCAATCAAAGCAATCACTTGACTGACAATTTGCTTACCGGTAGTCGTAGCAGCATCTGCTTGCGCTGCAGAATCAGAAGCCATATTGGCGTGCTGTGCCATTTCTTGCACTGTGATTGCCACTTGATTCATCGCAGTAGCAACTTGTTCTACCTCACTTTGTTGTTTAGTTGCACTCGCACGACTGGTTTCCGTAATACGTGCCGTTTCATCCGCAGAGATAACCAGTTGATGGGTCACATCAGAGATTTGTGCCATCGTATCGTGAATTTTTCCGACAAACAGGTTAAACGCTCTGGCGAGTTGAGCCATTTCATCTCGTGTTTTAACCGACATTTGCTGGCTTAAATCACCATCACCTTCGGCAATGCGTTTCATTGCTTGAGTCGCATCCACGATAGGGCGAGTAATTCCTCGAGCAATCAAAATGGCGATAATGATACCAATAGTCAGAGCAACAACACCAAGACCAACCAATTTCAAATTCACATCCCAAACGCTTGCGATAGCCTCACTGCGGTCCATCGCAATCGTCAAGACACCAATCGGTTTACCCGAAAAATCCTTCACACTTTGTAAATAAAGCGCATAGTTCTTACCGCTAATTTCAACATCCAACTTGCGACTTTGCCCGGTGAAGACGGCATCTAACACGGTTTGATCAATCCACGGGCTCGCATCAAATGTTCCCGCAAATTGTTGATAGCGGTTAGATTCAGAATGAAGCAGTAATGCGATATCAACTTGGTATTTTTGCTTGAAGCTTTCAAAAAATGGCTGTCCGAAAGACAATCCGAACTCAACGGAACCGATTAGCTTACCTTCATAAAACACCGGCACCACGCCTCGGTTTCCTAAACCTGCTACACCATTTTCCAACCCCATGACAGGTTGTTTGGATTGGTTTACCTGTAATACCGTAAAACGAAAACTAGAGAGATCATCGCCAAATTTTTCAGGCTTATGCGCACGATAGAAAGACGTTGCGGGTGGGGTATGAAATTGCAATTGAGTGGCGTCATATCGCTCTTTCATGGCCTGATAAAGCGGTAATGTTTGAGCAGCGATAGATTGGCGGTCACCTTCTGAAAAGGCTTTTTGAATTGAGGGTGAGTTCGCGATCAACGTTGCTAGTGCCTGTGAAAGTCGTCCTGTTGAATCAATCTCAGCCACTGCAGTTTGATAGAGCTTTTCAAGTTGCCGTAGCTCATTACGGTGTATTTGACCAAGAAACTCACTGAGCACAAAGGGCATGATGATATTCATCACTAGCAACAGCAACAATGCCATTCCTAATACGATTCGAGTACGGATTTTTAGTTTAGACAGCCACATGCGATTTTCCTGCTCACTGATGTTATGCCATTGGTTTAACTATAGTGACTGGTGCTTTCGCTACAGGTTGATATTGACTTTATTTGTTTTATATCAATTTTTCTCTTACTCATTAGACATAAATCAGTGTGCCATCAAGCATTGCAGTATGGTTGTTGTCGTTTTTTGGGAAATCAGTAAACACCATCAGAAATCATCACTGCGACTTAAAAAGTAACCCCAGCTTGGAGCTGGGGTTGTAAAGGTATCTTTTAGTGATGGATCACGCGCAGATTAAAATGGCGTATTCACTTTGAAAAACAGGGTTTCACCACTGCTGTCATCCACCCCATCGTTATCCGTGACTGCATACCCCTGCCCACGACTATCGATGGTAAACCCTTCGATTTTATCCACAACATAGCCCTTTCCTGCTTTCAGATCCGGTAGAAAATCATAAGCCAACTGCTTTTTCACCACGGGCAGAGCCTCACCCAATTTTGCAGGTTTGAGATCAGCAAGGTCAATTTGATAGAGGCGTTTAATTTTGGCGTTACCCGCGATCTGGTTATCCCGCTCTAAGACATACAATCTATTGTTATAGGCAGTGATTTCCGATAAACCGACCCACCCTTGCTCTGCATTCTCTAACGGATAGTGCACCGCACTCCACTGCTGAGTTTTGGTATTGTAAGCCAACAATTTGGTCATGATTTTGCCATCGTCTTTCCAAGGACGCTGAATCGCCACCCAGAGTGTATCGCCAACCATGGCCACACCTTCGGCTCCAAATCGGGTTTGATGCTCTAGTAATTCAGACGGAAATTCAACGCTTTGCGTGATTTCACCCGTTGCATCAACATGATAGAGCGCGTGAGTGACTTTTTTCTCAGCATCACCTTCCGAGGCGAGCCAAAAACCCCCTTTTCCATCAGCCGTAATGCCTTCCAGATCCAGCTTTTTCGCCACCTTGCCATTGCGTTTTACAGTAATGGATTGCTCAATCAATGCCGGTTGCTGAGTAGCATCAATGGTAAAAATCGACGGTTGCGCGGAATAAAAGCTGTCATTCACCGCGTAGAGTTTACCCGCCTGTTTAGGATCGCTGGTTAAACCGGACAGCGCACCCCAGCCAATGGGTAAACCTTGTGCATCATTGCCTGAAATAATCTGCGGATATTGAGCGGTGCGATCCGAGAGCTGGTACAGCATCACATGAGAACGAGCGCCGCCGTCCTCACCTAAATCGGCTTCATTGGCGGTCACCAGCAACTGGCGCTGTGGAATTGCAATGGCTGACTCTGGAGCGATGCCTGATGGTAAAACTTGTACAAATTCTGGTTTGCCGCCCGTGTCTTTATACACTCCGACCAGAGAAGCTCGTTCGGCCAACACAAAAATATACTGCTGACCATTAAAGGTCGCGACTTCTAACCCTTCGGGCTCGATGCCTTTTTTATTGGAGCGTTTTTCAGGGTAATGCCCAACGCGGATCGCTTGGTGTTCAAACTCCGCACCGCTTTCAAACAGCACTTCACCGCTTTTACTAAAGATGGTAAATCCACGTGCACCACCTTGGTAATCACCTTCATTGGCGATCACCAGTCGGTTGTTATCCAACCATTTCACGGCATCGGGTTCACGTAACGCGTTTTTAATTTTGCCATCAAAACGCAGTGCACCGTCTTTCTCTGTATCAATCTGACTCAGATCGACGGAGCCTGCAGAAAAGTGGTTCACAATGTTGCCGCTCGCCGCGTCGATGATCACCAAATGATTATTTTCTTGTAGCGTCAGAGCGATCTGGTTTTCATCATTAAATGCCACAAACTCAGGCTCGGGATCATCCCCTGCAATTTGCGCTAATCCGGTTAACGCCACTCGCTTGAGGCTTTTACAATCGGGCTTACCTTGCTGATCCGTCGTCAAAATCACCAAAAATCCAGCGGGCATTTGAGGGAGCGCTCCATCATTCAACGATTCATCACGCTCATTTTCGATTGCGACAGCGATATAACGACCATCTTTAGAAACGGCGACAGAATCTGGCTGACCACCAAGTTCACACCGATCGACGACTTTGTGACTCGCCACAGATACGGCTGCCAGATAGCCCGAAGGTTGGGTATAACTGGGTGATGTGTTAACCCCTGCAAAAACCCATTCTCCCGATGCTGCCACGGAAGTTGGCTCACCATTGAGTGATAGGAAACCGGCAGCTTTAGGGGCGGCAGGGTCTTTAATATCCACAAAACCGATCCCACCCAGTGGGCTGTCAGAATAAATCACGGTATTGCCATCAGGAGTGACCGTAATGATCTCTGCCGAGGTGTTTTTCTTCACATCCAGCGTGGGAGGAATGTTGTTTGCCACGGCAAAACTAGAAATACGATTAAAGGTGTTTGCTGCGCTGGGGAAAGTGAAACAAGCGAATGCCACCGCCAATGCACCTAAGCGGAAATGAGGATTAAGCATTTGAAATTCCTTTTATATATTAACTGGCACACACCCTAGTCAAACACTATGACAATTGGGTTAGAAATTGATGTCACTTTTATGATACGGAGGGACATCTCCCCCTCATCGCTTCATTGTGTGCTTTTTATGCCATGCGCAATAAAAAAGCCAGCCGAAAATCGGCTGGCTCATCATGTCTTTATTTCAATAACGCTTATAGGAAATGGAACGTCGCGTTAAATGAAATCGTGCCTACATCTGAGTTATCCATTGTGTACTTCATGTAGCTTGCACCCACTGACACAGGTCCCATGATGAAGTATTCAGCACCTACACCATACATAATGTCGATGCCATCGTTGCTCTTGTTACCGTTGATCTCTTGATCCCATGAGTGAAGACCGCCTTTGGCGTAAACATGCAATGGGCCAAAATCAATACTTGGTTTTACGGCAAAGTACAGTGATGTGGCAGACAACTCTCGGCTCGCGCCCAGATCAAAATTGCCGTGATCAACATAACCCGCTTCTAGACCAATCAGCGGCAGAATACCGGTACCTACATGCAGTGAATACGCTGTACCATTTTTGCCTTCGAAATCAGATTGGCCTACAGACGCACCGCCATAGATCCATGAATCCGCCATCGCGGTTGAAGAGGCACCCAGTAATGCCAGAGCAAGTAATGTCTTTTTCATAATTAACCTTCTTAAAATAGTGGGGCAACGGTGACGGCGGTCAATCGTTGCCACATTGAGTGCAAATTCCGTCATCTCAGCTTGTTAAGCAAATTTCGTACCTACTTCACAGAATTCGTGTTTATCACTAACAAGCGTCAATCGCGTTGATGATCCGTTTATCCGAAACCGGATACGGCGTACCCAACTGCTGGGCAAAGTAACTCACGCGTAACTCTTCGAGCATCCAGCGGATTTCTCGCACGTTATCGGGAATCGCCATCCCTTTTGGGATCTTGTTCAGCAGCTCTTTATACTTGTTGGCTACCGATTCGATTTTCAGCATATGCAGACGATCTTTGTTAGGATCGGTGGGTAGTTTCTCCATCCTGCGTTCAATCGCGCGCATATAACGCAGAATGTCCGGCAGACGTTTCCAACCGCATTCGGTGGCAAAGCCACTGAAAATTAGCCCTTCGATTTGAGCTTTCACATCAGAAAGCGCAAACGCCATCGTGAAATCGACCTTGCCTTTCAAACGTTTATTGATGTTGTAAGCGGTGGTTAAAATGGTTTCCACCTGCTTAGCGATCTCGACTACCGTATCACCAAGCTCAGCGCGCACATGCTCTTTAAGGGCTTCAAACGCTTGCGGTTCCCACACCATGCCGCCACGCTCTTCAATCAGCTTATCAACCCCGCAAGCAATACAGTCATCAATCAAATCCAGCACTTTGCCATACGGGTTAAAGTACAAACCGAGCTTAGATTTGTTCGGCAGATTGGCGTGCAGATATTTGATCGGCGAGGGTACGTTAAGCAAAATCAAACGACGCTGACCTGCGCGCATCGCGCCAAGCTGCTCTTGCTCGGTTTCAAACAGTTTGATTTCAACACTGTCTTTCTTATCGACTAAAGCCGGATAAGCTCTGACTTCAAAGCCACCGCGTTTTTGTTGATACACTTTCGGCAGCTCGCCAAACGACCACGTATGCAGATCGCGCTGTTCGATATCATCATCGGCAACTTGCGAGAGTGTTTCTTGCACTTTCTCTTTCAAGCTCTCTTTCAGTTCATGCAGATCGCAGTTTTCATTGAGCTTGCGATTACGATGATCCACCGCGCGATAAGTAATTTTCAAATGCGATGGTAACTGATCCAGTTTCCAATCTTCGCGCAGTACCGTCACACCGGTCATGCGGCGCAGCTCTTTTTCCATTGCATCGAGCAGCGGCATTTCAAACGGTGTTACACGCGCCAAAAATGCGTCAGCGTAATTGGGTGCTGGCACAAAGTTTTTACGCAGCGTTTTGGGCAGCGATTTGATTAAGCTCACCACCAACTCATGGCGCAAACCAGGAATTTGCCAGTCAAAGCCATGAGGCTCGACTTGGTTTAAGATCGGCAGCGGAATGTGTACCGTCACACCATCACTGTTTTCACCCGGCTCAAACTGGTAACTGAGTTTGAGTTTCAAATTACCTTGATGCCAGAAATTTGGGTAATCCAGATCGGTAATGTGGCTGGCATCGCCTTTGAACAGCATCTCTTTTTCAAAGCTGAGCAGATCCGGCGTTTTACGGCTCGCGGTTTTCCACCACGCATCAAAATGGCGACCCGACACCACTTCGGTGCCGACACGTTGGTCGTAGAATTGGAACAGCTCTTCATCATCAACCAGAATATCGCGGCGACGAGATTTGTGTTCTAACTCTTCCACTTCGGCGAGCAGAGCACGGTTTTGTTTGAAGAAGGCGTGTTTGGTTTCCCAATCCCCTTCAACCAGCGCACTGCGAATAAAAATTTCGCGGCTGAGCACAGGATCGATATTGCCGTAGTTGACCAAGCGCTTCGGTACAATCGGGATGCCATACAGCATCACTTTTTCATACGCCATCACTGCCGCATTTTTCTTCGACCAATGTGGCTCACTGTAGCTGCGTTTGATCAGGTGTTTCGCCAGTGGCTCAATCCAATCCGGTTCGATTTTCGCCACCACGCGCGCCCACAGTTTGGAGGTTTCCACCAGCTCTGCCGACATCACCCACTTCGGCTGCTTTTTGAATAAGCCAGAGGCAGGGAAAATGTTGAAACGTGCGTTACGTGCGCCGTGGTACTCGTTCTTCTCCTGATCTTTCATACCGATGTGTGACAGCAAACCGACCAAGATCGCACTGTGCACGGCATGGTAACTGCCCGGTTCATCATTGAGCTTGAAACCCATTTCACGGGTCGATTGGTGCAGTTGGGTGTACACATCCTGCCATTCGCGCACGCGCAAATAGTTGAGGTAATCGAGCTTACACTGACGGCGGAACTGGTTACTGGTCAACGCTTTTTGCTGCTCGCCGATGTAGTGCCACAGGTTCACTAACGTCAAGAAATCCGAATCTTCATGGTTAAAGCGGCGATGTTTCTCATCCGATGCTTGCTGCTTATCGCTCGGTCTTTCTCGCGGATCTTGAATCGACAGCGCAGAAGCAATAATCATCACTTCTTTCAAACAGCCGAATTTCGACGCTTCAAGTACCATGCGCGCCAAACGTGGATCGATTGGCAAACGCGCTAGCTGCTTACCACTTTCAGTGAGGCGCTTTTTCGGGTCTTTGATTTGATCGTTGATCGCGCCCAGCTCTTCGAGCAGACGCACACCATCTTGAACATTACGTTTATCTGGCGCTTCCACAAAGGGGAAAGCTTCGATATCGCCCAGCCCAAGCGCCGTCATCTGCAAGATAACTGAAGCCAAGTTGGTACGCAGAATCTCGGGATCGGTAAATTCAGGACGCGACAAGAAATCCTCTTCCGAATAGAGACGGATACAGATCCCCTCTTCGGTACGTCCACAGCGGCCTTTACGCTGGTTAGCACTGGCTTGGGATACGGGTTCAATCGGCAGACGCTGCACTTTAGTACGGTAGCTGTAACGGCTGATCCGCGCAGTACCTGGGTCGATAACGTACTTGATGCCCGGAACCGTTAGCGAAGTTTCCGCTACGTTAGTAGCTAACACAATGCGGCGACCTGTATGAGGTTGGAAAATCTTGTTCTGCTCACCAGCTGACAAGCGCGCATACAGCGGCACAATTTCCGTATCACGCAGATTGCGCTTTGAGAGCGCATCCGCGGTATCGCGAATTTCGCGCTCACCGTTCATGAAGATCAGAATGTCGCCCAGCCCTTCATCGCACAGCTCATCCACCGCTTGGAAAATGCCTTCCAGTTGGTCGCGATCGCTTTCGCTGTCATCATCCCCCGCCAGAGGGCGATAGCGCACTTCCACCGGATAAGTACGGCCTGAGACTTCGATGATCGGCGCATTGCTAAAATGCTTCGAGAAGCGCTCAGGGTCGATGGTCGCCGAGGTGATGATGACTTTGAGATCGGGACGACGCGGCAAAAGCTGCTTGAGATAGCCCAAGATAAAGTCGATGTTGAGGCTGCGCTCGTGCGCTTCATCGATAATGATGGTGTCGTACTGGTTAAGGAAACGATCGTTTTGGATCTCCGCCAGCAAGATACCGTCAGTCATCAATTTGATTTGAGTCTGATCCGAGATTTGATCGGTAAAGCGAACTTTATACCCCACAAAGCCACCGAGCTCGGTTTCCATCTCTTCGGCAATGCGGTTTGCCACTGATCGCGCAGCAAGACGGCGCGGCTGAGTGTGGCCAATCAAACCGTATTTACCACGGCCTAATTCTGCGCAAATTTTCGGTAGCTGAGTGGTTTTGCCTGAACCGGTTTCACCGGCCACGATCACCACTTGATGATGAGCAATCGCCTTCGCAATATCATCACGTTTTTGGCTAACCGGCAGCAGCGCAGGATACTCGATTTTGGGCATCTGCTGCTTACGCTGCTCAACCACCATCATGGATTGCGCAATATCGAGCGCGATTTCGTCAAATACTGCGTTGCGTGCCGATTCATTTTTAATTTTACTGGCACCATCAATGCGTTTACTGAAACGAAAACGATCTTTGATCAGGCACTCTCCGAGCGCCTTTTTTAAACTGGCAGCGCTATTGGCTTTTGGCTGAGCTGCCGAATCGGGTGTGGGCTGTGACGAAGTCAAAGCATTTCCTATTGTTATCTTTCCAAAAAACTGCGCGGATTGTACCACAGAGTTTTAGTAACACGCCCATGATCCCACGCTTTAGCCACCTTTACCTGCCTATAGAAACAGCAAATGCAAGCCTAATACTCAAAAGAAGCTTCGTTTTCGGCGCGATTGGCCGCTAAAATGAAGATAGAACCTTAAGGAAACGAAGCGATTGTGAAAGCCTCTGAACTGAAAACGATTTTAAACCAGCTCCCCGATGACCTTGATCCTGATGTGGTGATGGGGGAAGTGTGGCTTCCAGAGCGCTTAATTGAAGCGCAGCTTGACGATGACATGCTGTTTCTCACCTTTGATAACGCGCCGGAAGAAGGAGAAGGCGAAGAGGAAGGCCGAGGCTTTGTCGAGCATGAGATGGAATTGATCCGCTCACAACTCATGAGGATTTTGGCTGAGGACAGCGGCCCCAAAACCAAAGCCGAAGCACTACTGGCGTTGATTACTCTTGCCCACGAACGCACTAGCTCAGAATTTATCGAAATTTTAGGTGCTATGCTTGAAGAGTGACGCTCAAGGCCACATTGTTTAACCTACGACTCCCAATCTCCAAGGCTTGCCTATGTTTAATGCACTCACTTCCCTGTTTAAGCAGCTTCTTGAAGGCCAAGACTTAGCTCAACACTCTGCCACACCGGAGCTGGCCATCGCCTGTCTGCTCAGCGAAGTGGCGGGGGCGGATCACCAAATTTCGCAGCCTGAGCAGCATGCCAAATCCACCCTTCTCAAGCATCTATTAACTATAACGGATGAAGAAGCGCTAGCCTTACTGGCTCGTGCAGAGCAACAGGTGAAGCAATCTGCGTCTTTGTACGACTTTACTTCCCAACTACGTACACTCACCCAAGAGCAGCGGTTTGAGCTGATCAAAGCGATGTGGGAAGTCGCCAATGCGGATGGCATGATTGATCCGCTTGAAGATGCGGTGATTCGTAAAGCCGCTGAGCTGCTGTATGTCGATCACAGCCAGTTTATTCGCGCCAAACTGATGGCCGCAGACAAAAATCAATCACCAGAATAACGCCGCGCGTTATCGGTTCCCACACTCTCTCCCTTTTCTGAAAGACAAAAAGCGCGAAATTCGCGCTTTTGAACTTGGGCTTTCCTCTAGGACTTCTTACATAAAAAGCCGCTAGAGTGGTGGTGTCATTCGCCAATAGAGCATCACAGCGATACAACTTAGAGCATTCACCAGCCAGCAGACGTAGAGTGTATTTTCCATTCTTATACTCGGCTTTGTGGACAACCATACAAAAGCCTAGAACAAAATCTAACTTGTTGCATAACAATTTGCTGAATATCACATTACAGCATGGTTAACGCTAACTTTGCCAAGTTGTAGGCATCGACATAGCCTGAGTGCTGACGCCCTTCCCATTCAATACCTTGTGATTCTTGAGCCGCGCGATGACCAATACGTTTGTCTTTCAAACGATGTTGAATACGGTACAAGGTGGCGAGATTGAGAAATTCTTGAAAAGGTACGGGAATGCCTTTTTCTTGGCATTCATGGATCAGAATACGATCATCGCGTCCCCAAGAAGCATAAATCTTATTTGAGCCGCCAAAATTTTTAACCATAGATTGCAGGACTTCGGCCAACGGTCGGCCTTGCTTCTCAATTTTTCGTGGCGTAATTCCGGTGAGTTCAGCACAAAACAGTGAGATTTCGTCATGTTCTGGCTTAACAAAATATTGTGCACGTTTGACGATTTTTCCGGCGGAAAGATCGATTTCTGCCAATCCAACCTCAATGATTTCACCCGTGGTTCCCACTCCGTTTTCGTTCCAACAACACATTTCTAAATCGAAGCACACAACACGGTTGTAATTCATTCTTGGCTCTTTCTCTGCTTACATAAAGTCGCTCATCCTACCTGAATTCACAGAATAATTCGATTCTACCTTGCTGCATCGTTCAGCAATCGACACTCGATTGCGCCCTCTTGATTTACTTTCATACAGCTGATTATCCACACTTTGCAAAATTTCAGGCTCGGTGTACTGACAGTTAGTGCTCGCCCCAATACTGATGGTTAACGCCAGTTGCAGTTCATCGCTAACAATAAAGGGACTGTGTTCAACCGATTGACGAATACCTTCCAAATATTCAACCAGCTCATTTCTTTCCGTCAATGAAGACAAAATGGCAAATTCATCCCCTCCGAGGCGCACAAAAGTATCGGATTCCATCAAGATTTTTTGCACAGTATGCACCACATGTTGTAAGGCATGATCACCCGCTAAGTGACCATAGGTGTCATTAATTTCTTTAAAATGGTCAACATCAAATGAGATCAACGTAAAGGCTTGTGCCTCATCCAACATACGGCAAAGTTGTCGGCTAAAATAGCGTCGATTATAGATCCCCGTCAGGCTGTCATGTTCAGCAAGGTAGCGTAGCTCGGCGGTACGATCTTCGATCATTGCAGTGAGGTGTTGCTGCTCTTCTAACTGCATACGCATGATGTAACTGAGCAGGAATGAAATAATCATGCCCCCTAGCCCTAGCCCCAACAACATCCATTGCTCACTGTGGTTGAGTGACTCTCGTAGAGCGAGTTGCACTTTCCAGTCTCGGTTCGGCAACACGAGTTTGCGTTCAATTTGCAGTCCTTCATGCTTTGTCCATCCTGGGCTTTGGTAAAGAATTGGGCTGTCTTCCGAATCAAATCCAGTATCCACCACCCGCATATCGAGGTCTTGTTCCACCGCACTCATTTGCACGAGGCTATCGAAATAGGTAGACAGACGAACCACCCCCACCATCACACCGATGAGGTTACGGCTATTTTCAGCAGAGAAAACCGGGTGATAGACCAACAAACCATCTTTCGCTATCGACTTATCAATTCCGTCTTGTAGAAGTCGAACTTTATCAGAGACATTAGGCCGACGATTTGTGACAATGTCACTCAATATCCGTTTAAAGCGTTCGCGTTCAGAAAAAAAGCCCAATAAAGCTCGGTTGGTATGGTTGAGCGGATACACATCGGCTAAAACAAATTTCGCTTCATCAGTTTGACCAAAGCCATATTGAACCTGACCATTTTGCGGGATCGTAAATAGCTTAAAATCCGCAAATCGCTGCTGCATGAGTTGCGTGAAGCTATCGACTTCTCCGGCCTCAACCTTAACCATCCATTCTAAAGTAATGAGGCTTCTTGACCCTTTGAGGGTTTCTGCCGCGAAAGTATGAAAGCGTTCCCAATCATCACTGGTACTTGAGTGGAAAAAATTAGCGGCAGATCCAATAAAGTTAATATCACTGTCAACAAACTGTTGCAGCGCCATCGTTTGTCGATCGGCAAGATTCTCCAGCATGGTGCGGTTATGGCGAACCTGCAATGAATACGCGGTATAGACCACAAAACTGGTCAGCAACACACCACTAAGTAGAACGAGCAAAGGCGCGAATTCGCGAAAAAATTTGAGCATTCACCTCTTCCTTATCTTCGATTGTCTTAGACATTGTATTTCATAGCGATATCGAGAAGTTATGCGATATATCCATACCCATACTGCATTCAGGCCAAACCTTTCAAGGTGTTTATCAATAACAAACCAACAAATCGGGCGCTTAGTCACGAAAAACCACAAACGCACTCACTCCAAACAGACAAAAAAACACACGGCCCACTGCTCAAAAAGACACCAAACAAACCGTCAAGCCGTACACAGACAGGGATTCCCTGCTTGCTTTGTCCTTGAATATGGTACTATCCGCCCCCATTTTGAGCTTAGTCTATAACGCCGCCTTCGGGAATGTGCAGTAATCTCACCGAGCAAACCATGTTCAGTGTGACCTTGTTGCAAAAACTTTCCTGCAGAGCGTAAAACTTGCTGTGCTTACGCACACAGTCTGCCAAAGAGAATTCACGATGAATATCGACCTAAACCTGATCCCAACCACCTTTGATATGCTCCATGCGGGGCTAGCCGCTTCCTCTCTCCTATTATTGGTTATTGCTGTTGCTCGCAAAGGTAAAGTCACAGAAAAAATCGTAGAAAAACCAGTCGAAAAGATTGTGACAGTTGAAAAGCCGGTAGAAAAAATTATCGAAGTGGAAAAGATCATCGAAGTTGAAAAAGTGGTGGAGAAAGTCGTTGAGGTGGAATCAAAACTCGCGACCGCATCAACCGATTCAGCACTGCAACTCTTAGCGCTGCTGCAAAAAGAAGCTCGCTTGATCGACTTCTTACAAGAAGAAGTGAGCCAGTTTTCGGATGAAGAAGTGGGCGCAGCCGCTCGCGTGATTCATAGCGGAGGCCAAAAAGTGCTGCGTGAGTATCTCACTTTATCGCCAATTCGTAACGAACAAGAAGAGAGCCGCATTAACGTTGAAGCTGGCTTCAATGCACAAGAAATTCGCCTGACTGGACACGTTACTGGCCAAGCGCCATTCGTTGGCACTCTGATTCACAAAGGTTGGCGCGCGGATTCCATCACCCTACCGAAATTGGCTGACAATTACGACACTTCGATCCTCGCACCTGCGGAGGTAGAACTGTAATGGAGATGCCAATTCATTCCGCTAAATACAGTGTGGGCATCGACCTTGGTACTACCCACTGCGTACTCGCTTATCAAGCTGTACAAAGTGAAGAGAGCCGTGTTGAAGTGATGTCGATTGCGCAAATGACGGCGCCGGGTACCGTGGAAAACCTCAACCAGCTCGGTTCTTTCGTTTATCAGCCCCATGAACATGAAATGGCTGCCGCTTCACGCCGTTTACCTTGGAGCAGTGAGCCGACTGCCTTGGTCGGTGCGATTGCGCGTAATTTGGGCTCTAAAACCCCGATTCGTTTAGTCGCAAGCGCGAAATCTTGGTTATGCCATGCGGGCGTGAATCGTCGCGAAGCCTTTTTGCCATCGGGCAGCCCTGAAGACGTCAGCAAAATTTCTCCACTGCGCGCCACTGAACTTTATTTAGAGCACTTACAAGCAGCATGGGATCACGCCCATCCGGATGCCCCACTAGCTGAACAAGATGTCACCATTACTGTTCCTGCTTCGTTTGATCCTGCCGCCCGTGATTTAACCGCAGAAGCGGCGCGCAATGTCGGTTTACAGCAATTTACGCTGTTGGAAGAGCCACAAGCAGCACTCTACAGCTGGATTGATAACCGCCATGAGCAATGGCGCAATGAAGTAAACGTAGGCGATGTGGTGTTAGTGATCGATATCGGCGGCGGCACCACTGACCTTTCACTGGTCGAAGTGACCGAAGAAGAAGGTAACCTTGCCCTCAAACGTATTGCCGTTGGCGAACATATTCTGCTCGGTGGCGATAATATGGATCTCGCCCTCGCCTATCGTCTAAAAATGAAGTTAGCGCAGGAAGGTAAAGATCTACAAATGTGGCAAGTACAAGCCATGACACACGCTTGTCGTGATGCGAAAGAAGCGCTACTCAGCCAACCGGATTTGGCGGCAGTACCAATCGTGGTACCAAGCCGCGGTTCTAAACTGCTCGGCGCAACACTGAAAACCGAACTGACTCGTGAAGAAGTGCAGCAAACGCTGGTCGATGGTTTCTTCCCTGCAGTTTCTATCAACGAACATCCACAACAAAAGATGCGCGGTGCTTTGACTCAGATGAGTTTGCCTTACGCGCAAGATGCCGGCATTACTCGCCACATCGCCGCATTTTTAAGCAAGCAAGCCAATGCTCAAGGTCAGAACCACGCAGAAAGTCTGCCTTTCGCGATGGCCGGCATTCCGGGTATGGCCGCTCCTCAAGCCGATTTCATTAAGCCAAGTGCGATTTTGCTTAACGGCGGTGTGCTGAAATCCACCCTGCTTGCCGATCGTTTGCTAGACACCATCAATGCTTGGCTAACTCAGGCCAATGCGACGCCTGCCAAACTTCTCGCCGGAGTGGATTTGGATCTGGCAGTGGCCCGCGGCGCAGCTTACTACGGAGTTGTGCGTCAAGGTCAAGGGGTACGCATCCGTGGTGGTATTGCTTCGGCTTACTATGTCGGGATTGAAAGTGCGATGCCTGCCATTCCGGGCATGTCACCGCCGATGGAAGCGCTCTGTGTTGCTCCATTTGGTATGGAAGAAGGTTCGAGTGCGCAAGTCGCGGATCGCCAGTTTGGCCTCGTGATTGGTGAGCCTGTGCATTTCCAATTCTATGGTTCAACCGTACGCCGTGATGATGTCGCTGGGACTCACCTTGTCGATTGGGCCAATGATGAGCTCGACGACCTGCCAACCATTCAGATCACCTTGCCGGTTTCTGAAGGTCGCCGTGCAGGTGAAGTGGTTCCGGTTACGCTGGCATCACGTGTTACGGAAGTCGGTACGCTCTATCTCGAAGCGATCGCCGCCGATAATGGTCAGAAATGGCATGTGGAATTTGATGTGCGTGACAACCCACAAGACGAGCCTGCACCACAGCAACATTAGAAAGACTACAGCGGCATCCTTCGGGGTGCCGCTCATCCTTTATGAATACGAGGTATAGCATGTCATCACCACGTTTTCTGGTTGGCATTGATTTGGGCACGACCAATACGGTGGTCGCTTTTTGTGAACTCAACGATGCTCTAGAACAATCTCCAGTTGAGATTTTCCCCGTTGATCAATTGGTTGGTCCTGGCGAAGTGGTTCGCCGCCCACTTCTTCCTTCTTTCCGTTATCACCCTTCACACGGACAATTCACAAATTCTGATTTAACCCTGCCTTGGGAAACACAACTGGTGAATGGCGATCTGCCGCAAGTGATTATTGGCGAATGGGCACGTGAGTTGGGCGCAAAAGTGGAAGGCCGACAAGTTTCTAGTGCCAAAAGCTGGCTTTCACATCCGAACGTTGATCGCAGCCAACCCATTTTACCGTGGGCAGGAGCGAATGATGTCGAAAAAGTGTCTCCTATCATTGCCAGCGCCAGCTATCTCAACCATATCCGCCAAGCGTGGAATCATCGCCATCCTTTAAACCCGTTAGAACAGCAAGAAGTGGTAGTCACCGTTCCCGCTTCATTTGATGAGGGCGCACGTAAACTGACCATTGAAGCCGCTCAGCTGGCCGGATTGCCGAAAATCATGCTGCTCGAAGAGCCGCAAGCCGTTTGTTATGACTGGCATCATCGCCATCAAGCTCAAGCGAACGATATCTTGCAAGACGTGCCGCTGATATTGGTGTGTGACGTGGGCGGCGGTACAACCGATTTAAGCCTGATTGCCGCGCAATTTGATGAGCAAGAGACGCTACAACTCAACCGGATTGGCGTGGGCGATCACCTTATGCTCGGTGGCGACAACATCGACCTTGCCTTGGCTCACGTAGCCGAAAGCCGTTTCAATCAAAATAAGAAATTGAGTGCTGCGGGTTTATCCAAGCTCATCCAACAAACTCGCCAAGCCAAAGAGAGCCTGCTTTCAGCAAATGCACCTGAACAAATGAAAATCACCTTGTTGGGCAGTGGTTCGAAGTTACTGGGTGGAACCCAAAGTGTGGCGTTACATCGCGATGAGGTACACCGCATTGCACTTGACGGATTTTTCCCGCTGACAGAACAAGACGTGCTGCCGGAGAAACGTCGCCGAGCTGTCGTTGAGTTTGGCCTGCCCTACGCGGCCGATCCCGCTGTCAGCAAACACATTGCAGAGTTTCTCAGCCATCACCAAGGGGCCGCACAAGGTTCGTTAGCTACTGAAAAAATTAACTCAGCATTACCGACGGGTTTGCTGCTCAATGGTGGTGTGTTTAATAGCGAGTCGATTACTCAACGGCTCATCGCACTGTTGAGCGGCTGGTTAGGGCGACCTATTACTTTGCTCGATAACCCTCATCCAGATTGGTCCGTCGCCTTCGGCGCGGTGGCTTATGCCAAAGCAAGACGCGGTGCTCAGCTTAAGATTGGTGGAGGCTCTGCCCGTTCCTATTTCTTGCATTTACAGGAGAAAAACAAGCTCGGCAAAGCCTTATGTCTGCTCGCGAAAGGCAGTGAAGAAGGACAAGAGATTCGCTTAACCAGTCGCCGTTTTTCACTGACGGTGGGTGAGCCTGTCCGTTTTAATCTGCTGACCTCGACTCACGACCAAATCGTGCCCGAACAGAAAGTACAAAATGGTGCGCTGCTGCCTATCGATCCTGATAAATTCCAGCCCTTGCCGCCTTATGTACTCACCCTACCAGCTCTGGATGAAACCCCACTCGCCGCCAATCAGAAGCAGCGAGTCGAGGTGCAACTGGCTTGCCAGTTGACCGAAGTCGGCACTCTGCAAATGGTGTGTGTGAACCCTGATGATGAAAATCAGCGTTGGCAAGTGGAGTTTGAGATTCGCCAGAACTTGTCGAATGAAGATGGATTGAGTGAGAACTCGTCGATTTCTCCTAAATTGCAGGAGGCCAAAGCGCTGATCAGCAAGATCTACAGTGCCAACAAAACCAATGCCGACCAACAAGCCATCAAAACACTTACCAAAGAGTTAGAAAGACGTTTAGGTAAACGAGAAGAGTGGGACTTCGCGACTCTGCGTAGCCTGTTTGACAGCCTAGCGCTTGGTCGCAAGCGCCGTCGCCGTTCAGAGCTGCATGAGAAAAACTGGCTGCGACTGGCAGGATTCAGCTTGCGACCCGGTTTTGGCGATGCAACCGACAGCTGGCGTATTGAACAAATTTGGGCGCTTTACCAACAAGGCATCCAGTTTGCCAACACTCAAGGTTGGACGGATTGGTGGGTATTCTGGCGTCGAGTTGCGGGCGGTTTGAATCAGGAACAGCAAGAAACCTTACTGGCGGATATTGCCAAATACCTGCACCCGAGTGCTATGCGTACCCCTGCTTCGACCAAAGAGGCCCAAGAGAAAGGCTATGAAGCTATGGTGCGGCTGGCGGCTTCGTTAGAGCAGCTACAGGTTGAAGATAAAACACTACTCGCCACTTGGTTTTTGAATAAGGCACTGAACCACAATCAATACCAACAAGCACACTGGTGGGCTTTAGGGCGTTTAGCAGCGCGCATTCCCTTCTATGGCAGCCTGCACGCTACACTCCCGAAAGAGCAGATCCAACAATGGCTACCTAAGATCTTAGAGCAAGATTGGCAAAAAGAACCCATGCGCGCTTTCGCCACCGTGATGATGTGCCGCAAAACGGGCGATCGCAGCCGAGATATCGCTGAAGACTGGCGTACGCAGGTGTTGGATAAGCTCAAACAGAGCCGCGTTGCAGAGTCATGGATCAATTTGGTTAACGAAGTGGTTGAACTGGATGAAGCAGAAACCCAACGCGCGTTTGGTGAAAGTCTACCTAGCGGCCTTATCCTTATCAGCCAATAAGTCAGACTACCTAAAGGCAATCGGAGCCAATTGGCTCCGATTTTTTATACTCTGGATAAACCTTGCATCATGACTCGGTTTCTTCCCTCTTGCTTAGCTTGGTACAATGCCACATCCGCTTGACGTAAGGTCTCTCCATACTCGGATGGGCGATCTAATAAAACTGCGCCAATACTCACCGAAACCTCGATCGCTTGCTTTTCAAAGGTAAAGCCGGCAGCAATCGCATTACGCACCTTGTCTAACGCATGATGAACTTTAACCATATCCGACTCACACGCAAAAATCGCGAACTCTTCACCACCATATCTTGCAACCAGACATTCAGCGAGGTCTAACGCTTCCAGATGGCGCACAACAAACGTAATTACAGCGTCCCCCACATCATGACCATAAGAATCATTAATCTGTTTGAAATGATCAATATCCACCAACGCGATCACAGAAGCCGACTCTAACGTTCTCAGCTTATTTTGCACTTGCTCTTTAAAATAACGACGATTAAACGCGCCCGTCAGTTCATCACGAATCGACCGTAGGCGATGCCATTCAATTTCTTCAAACAGAAACAGGGTCAACATAGTTCCAAGAATGATAAAGGAGAATAGACTTTGCACCACGATTGCCGACGCTCGAAACACACTCATCAAGGGTAAGGTTTGGAAAGCAATAAAGGGGACATAGAGCATTACCATCATGACCGCTAGCACCGTGGCCAACAGGGTTTGTTCTGGTCGATGACGTTGACCATTTTTTGCAGCAACCAAGGCTGCAGCCAAATAGGCTGATGACAAACTGATCGATGCGAGGAGAATTCGTGTCCCCATCGACTCGGGATCCATTTTGTACAACGTGTATTGTAAGAGAGCAAACAGCACGGAGTGGGTAACGGCGGTGAGATATAAACCCACTTTGATCGGCTTTTGATACCAACGCAATACGGCAAATAACATGCAGTAACAAGCAAGCTGATACAGTAAGTTATTCGCCACAATAGCGAATCCCATCGGTAGAATAAAACGTAACGAAGAGGCGGTGTAACCTAAACCACTGGCTAAAAAGAGCAGCACAAACCAAGTCGCAGTATCCAATTTGTGTTCGCTCAATTTGCCTCGCAACATATACAGAAACAGCGCAGCAATAGTGCTAAAAGCTATGTTATTGATTGTGTTTGCAATTTCCAAGAAAGAAAGATCCATCATGCTTGGTCATCCTGAATGCATAAAAGAAACTCAACAGTACGCCATTTTGGCGCTCTTCACCCCAAATAACTACTAAAATATAAATGATGTCACAACTTAAGCTCGCATTAATCACTAGATAGAGTGTAGAATTCGTCTCCAAAATAAAAACTACTGCTTGATAGCCCAAATATCAGGCTCGCGTCGTTGGTGATTAACTGCTGTGACAGTTTGCTCTTTTGCTTATAACTTGGTTTTTCTTAGCATCATCGACGTTAAGTAAGCCTATGTACTAATAAAACTCACAAGCTCTGGTTGCAAATAAGCCAATGGAACAAGATAAGTTTACTCACATTTTTCGTTTGCCCGGTTCAATTCAAGTCCGTATTGCCAAGTGGCAACAAACCTTTCGAGGTAAATCGGATTTGGTCCTTCATCAAGCCTTGGTTGCTCGTAATCATCAATATCAACGCGATGATTTCCAGCCTAAAGGTTGGTGCGTTAATTTATTTGATTGTGATGACATCTCAATTACGCATCATGGTGAATATATTCAAACCGCAATGCGTACGATGATCGATAGAAAAGTCTCCTATAAACGTATCTATTTATCTCGTTTACCGCTTGATGAAGCACAAGCTGAATTACAGCGCTTTAAAGCAGCTTGGATTAAAAAACATAACCAAGTGGCTCAGCGATTTAATCGAATTCAAAAAGACGCGTTTATGAATTTTGCATGGGAAGAGATTGAAACGCTGTACCCTGCAATTCCAGAGCAAGGTTTTGATCGTGCACTCTGGAACCGCATCGTTGAAAATGAGTTTGGCTCAGCTGAACACTATAAAGACCCATATTTTGTTGTTAAGGATCCTAATGCGCCGACTAAAAAAGTGAACACGGCTCATGCCCAAACGCCCAAAAATAAAGGGAAATCCAAATCCCATAAGCGTTTCCATGGGAAACATTCATCGGTCAAAAGTGGTCGTCATTAATCAATGAAGAAATCCGGCAGTGTGGATAAAATTTTCCACACTGCTTTTTTTGCATGGTAAATGACTAACCCACCAGAGTTGTCTCATCATCTTTGCTGCGATAAGCGCAATAAATGGTGCTACCTGATTGGTGTTTTGCAACGTACATTGCCTCATCGGCAATACGTAGTAATTCGCTCATTTGTGAAGCCTGCTCTGGATATAATGCAATACCTATGCTTACTCCAATATTCAGGCTTTCCTCATTCGCTTGGATCGGGATTTGTAATTTATCCAGCAGCTGATAAGCCTTGTTTAGCACGCCACTGTGGTCTTGCAAAATATCCAAACAAACCACGAATTCATCACCGCCTAGACGACCACAAAAATCGGCTTCGCGAATCGTCCCTTTTAACCTTTGAGCAATTTGTTGCAGCACAATATCCCCGACTTCATGGCCTTTGGTATCGTTAATTTCCTTAAATTTATCAAGGTCAAAGAACAATAATGCCAACTTCATATTCGAACGTTTGGCTTTGACTAACGCCTGACTAAGCTGTTGCTTAAAGGCTCGGCGATTCAGAATACCCGTCAAAGAATCCCGTTCAGACAGAAAGCGCAACTCTGCTTTTTGGCGTTCTAATTTCGCCGTTTTCCTCGCCACTTCGGCCTGTAATTCATCTTTAGTCACTGTTGTGGTTTGTAGAGAGGCTTTCATTTGATTGAAAAATTGAGTCAATTCAACGAACTCTAATTCGCTATTTTGATTTGAGATTCGACTAGCCAGATCTCCTTTAGCCATCTGCGTAATGCCATTTTGAAGAGTTTTGCAACCATATCGAAAACGTCGCAGAACAATCAACGCAACACCACAGACGACCGAAGAGAATACTAATAGGTGTAGCATGGTTGTTATTAACAAGGTTCTCTGGCTATTAATGCTACTTTCCATCACTTGGCGCTGGATAAAGGTTAATTCTTCATTCATGTTTTGCACCAAAATATTGTAGCGAGAATGCAACAGCTCATAAGTACCAATACCATCGATGAGCTTAGTAATTCCAGATTCTTGCGCCATGTGGCGTTCTTGCTCCAATAAGCCAGCTAAACTATTGTTCATTCTCTGAATACTTTTGAGATGTTGCTCCTCAATCATGGTCGTCTTTAATTCCCGAGCAAGAACTTGTTGAGCCCGATAAACAAGCTCTAGACTGTTGGCATCTTTATATTGCAGAAACGTCCATAGTTGCCCTCGTAACATGGCAACACTATTTTGGATTTCTAAAATGGTATTAAGCTGAGCATTGGTTTGTTGCTGTTTCTCCGCCAAGTTAAATAACGAGAATGCAATAAAACCAACCAGCATAAAGGAAGCAATGAACAGAACGGTCATTTTCCGTGTTAGAGAATTGATCATCACTCCGCTCCACCGCTTTGCGTAACATTCAGGAAAAGCTCATCCGCCATAAGTTGCCGGTAATCGGGCATCTCACCTAGGACAAGCCGACTGTCTAAAGCCCAGCGGCCTTGTAACTGCAGATTGGTTAATAAAGTATTCCCTAACGACAAACGGAAAGAATAATCCTGCCATGACCATTGCAACTGTTTTTCATCAATATTTAAAACACCCGCGACTCTATGTAACGTTTTTTCTGGATTTTGGTGCATCCAACTAATCGCTTGTTTAAGAGCTTTGAGAATAGCAAGGGTATTTTGCTTTTCGGAAGTAGGTGTATTTTTCATCGTTAATAAATTAAACGACAGTGTATAAATTCCAGGTAAACCGAGATTAGTGACTTGGGAATTCGCCGCCACATCGATTTTATAACCCCAAGGTTCCCAAATAGAGACTGCATCAAGCTGTTTATCGAATAATTTCTGATACAGTTCTTCTGGCGAACCATATACTTTATTAAGTGGAATTCCTTTTAAATTATTCACTAACAGTAACGAGTCAAAATAGAACTCACTCGAACTGGCTTTAATCATACCAATTCGTTTATTTTGTAGATCGCCCATTGCATGAATTTCATTCTCTTTTAACGCAAGTAGCTTTACGTCATTATCTGACTGAACAAAACTGGCAAGAATTTCGAAATCCTGACGCTCAAAACTGGTAAACATCACCACTGATTCAGAAGCAGTTGCATAGCTAACATCACCTTTTAATAACGCTTGGCTACATTGAACACCGCCGCTGCATGCCACCAATTCCACATTGATCCCTTGCTCTCTAAAAAAGCCCAGTTGATCTGCAATATAAAAAGGGGAAGAAAGCGGTGTTTGTGATACCGCAATTTTAATTGGTACGAGTGTTGTGACTGAAGCGGTGGAATTGAGCAAGGGTTTCCACCACAACCATAAGCCCAAGGCCATTGCTACAGATAATAGGTAAACCACCCATCGATGGGATTGCCTAACCAAGAACATGCCAACCTCTGAATCTATATGTATATCGTTCTATGATTCAGTTTAGTTGTAAATTAACGATTCGCGAGTGCTGTTATCAATCAACAGCACTCCCCCTTGTTATGCAAGTGAAATCGCATCCTTTTTTTGACGTATCATCATAGTGTTAGTGAGTTACTCCATCAGGACGTCCGCCAAAATCTGCTTGATCATAAATATCAGCCAGTGTTTTTTGGCGCTTAGGCGCGATTTTACGAGCTCTCTTTGGTTCGAAGTATTGCTCTACATGCTGCAAGGTTTCTTCATGCTGTTTAGCTGATTGAAGAAATTCAGGGTTGTTCATCGCTTTTTGGCGCAAACGATTAACACGTTCTAAAGTATCTAAAAACATATTAAGCCCTCCTTTGCTGTATATAATTACAGCATAGTTAGCTTTATGCGATTGTCAACTAAAATACTGTAATTTCATACAGCCTTTTCTTTATCACATTCTATTGATGAGGAAAAACCAAGAAACGTGGCCAATACATCACCCTGGTAAATATCTTGTGTTAGCATGCCGCCATCATCACAAAATGAGACAACACACTGAATAAGCTATTGTTTATCAAGGGACTGTTCTATATATTTTCCGAACCAAGATCACACTATCAAACTATGAAACTCTATTTGAAACTCTCGTTGCTGGTACTGAGTCTGTTTGCCTCTCTCTGCACCGCTTCCGAACGCTCAGCGTGGGAGGAGGTATACGCGAAATCACTGTATAAAGATGATGAAAGTGCATTGCAGTTGTTGCGCGATCGATACCGCTCTCTGCCTGATGGTACGGAAAAACTCTATATTATTTCTAAAATTCAAGGCTATTTTGTGCTCAAAGGCCAACCCTACTATGGCGAAACAGCAGAGGCACAAGATGCTTATACGGCAACCGAACAACGTTTCTTAGAAGCACTGAATCAAGAAGAGGCGCTCAATTATCAAAACGCCGAAGCGACATATCTGGCATTTTATTCGGATATGAAACAACAAGATGACCAAGATGGTTTGGTGTTGTTCGAATATCACCTTTGCCGATTATTTCAACGCCATGGTAGACCTTACAAAGCACGTTTTTACTGTTCGCAGATGGATCAGCGTTTACTGAATGCAGAAGATCCTCTTTTTCCGCGCTATCGCGGTTTACATTTAGTGGCGAATAACCTTGAGTATTTGGGTGAATATCAAGAAGCATTAGGGGTTTACGACACTCTGCTGAAACTCTTACCAGACTATGTAGATCCCTCTGCGGTCTACAATGATGTGGGTCTGTTAATGAGCACCTTAGGACAATATGAACCGGCCTTAGAGTACCTGAATAAAGCTTTGGAATACCGCCAGCAGCAAGGTAATCCCTTATTGATTGCACAAGTTGAGCACAGCTTAGGCGATGTTTATTTCAAACAAGGCAAGTATGAACAGAGCATTGAACATTTTATTCAAGCAGAGAAATTGCTCTCTCCCAGCAATTACCTCTTTGGCCTTGCTTATGTTCACCTTGGACTCGGCAAAGCTTATGTTGAATTAAACAATTTTACCGAAGGCGATCAGCACCTTTTGCAAGCGTTGGACTATGTCAATCAACATCAGGATCAATACTTGCAAAGCCTCATCTACTTATCGCTTTCACAAGCTTTTTTGAAAGAGCAGAAATATCATCAAGCCGTCGATTATGCGAACCAAGCCATCACGATTGCTGAGAGTGCATCTCTCCCGCGGATCAAAGCAGAATCCTTACTGCAGTTAGCCACGATTGCCGACCATCAACAGCAATATCAACAAGCATTGAACTGGTATCGTCAATATGCGGAAAGCGAGTTGCAATTGCGTAATACGGAACAACGCAAAGCTTTTGAGGCTCTCGACCTTTCTAAAGCAGAGTTAGAACAAAAACGCAGTGTCAACTTCTGGCGTGAAAACTATCAAACCTTAACCGAGAAATACGAAGTGTTGAAGTGGCAACGTATTTCGCTTTCCATCCTGATTCTCTTACTCGCCCTAGCCCTGCCTTTTGCTTACTATCGACGTAAAAGAGAGTGTGCACAGAGTACACAAGATCGCCTTCACGGAGTACTCAGTCGGACGGCTGGCTTAGAACGTTTAACGCATATTGCTGCATGTACTCGTTCTGAGCAAACGCACCTGCTGGCTTTACTCGATATAGATCAGTTGCGTGAGTTCAATGAACATTTTGGATATGAGCATGGGGACGCAGCATTGCAAAGCATGGTCAATACACTGCAAAAACAGCTCGGCTCTGAGGATTTCTTGTGTCGATTAGGTGACGATGAGTTTTTAATTGTGATGCCAAACAGCGATCGTACCAGTGCCGAAACACGGATATTCGCCCTTCATTACTCGGTGAATACTCAAGATGAGTCACAACTGAACGCTAGCCAAGCCTTCAGTGTAACAATGAGCTATTTGGCACTGGATGGTTCTTTAGCTAACGAACACCACTTCTACCCTCAACTGGATACCGCGCTCAGCATCGCCAAGAAGAATGGTCGAAGTGGTGTGGTTGATGCCGCAGACCCGACTACTGGGCTACTGACTGCTTGCTCATCAACGCATTGAGTACATCAGAGCGATTGTCGAGGTAGTCATTGAGTCCAGCTTTGCGTAAATGGCAAGCTGGACACTCACCACAACCATCACCAATCAACCCGTTGTAGCAGGTTAAGGTTTGCTGACGCACCAGCTCAAGAGCACCGAGTTGGTCTGCTAATGCCCACGTTTCTGCCTTATTGAGCCACATCAACGGGGTACGAATGGTTAACGGCATATCCATCCCTTTCGCTAGAGATTGATTCATCGATTGTACAAACTCATTTCGACAATCGGGATAGCCTGAAAAATCCGTTTCACATACTCCCGTAATCACCGTCTTTGCCCCTATTTGATAGGCATAAATACCGGCTAGGGTGAGGAAAAGGATATTACGTCCCGGCACAAAAGAGTTAGGTAGACCATTTGCCTGTAACTCATGTGATACGGGAATGTCATCTCGGGTTAATGAGCTGATTGCCAGTTCATTGAGCAAGCTGACATCCATCACTTTATGTGCGGTAACGCCGAGCTGTTTAGCCAATTTTTGCGCCACTTCAATTTCAAGTTTGTGGCGTTGGCCATAATCAAAAGTGATGGCATGTACCTCATCAAACTCTTGTAATGCTTGAACTAGACAAGTGGTTGAATCTTGCCCACCACTAAACACGACGACTGCTTTATTCATAATGTATTCCCTTTAAGCAATATTGAGATATTTATGAGTTTGAATTGAGAGCCGCCAGTTGCGGGCAATGCAAGTGCGGATGCATAGCTCTGTAGCACGAGGCTTTTGGCTAATCGGTTGCAAAGCCACCACCGTTTTCTCGGTCACTTTTGCTCGTACTAACAGTTCATCAAGATTATCAATATCTTTTTCGGTAGCAACAGGATGCTTAATTTCATTAGCGCGCTGTAATGCAGAGTCGAGGATCGGTAACTTGCCTTTCATCGCCACTTTAGGTGACACCGTCACCCAAGTTAAGGGAGTGGCACGCACTTCATAAGTTCCACTCGTCTCAATTTGGCAATGACAACCGATACTTTCAAAAGCTTGCGTTAATTCAGTCAAATCATAAATACAAGGCTCGCCACCGGTGATCACAATGTGCTTGGCTTGGTAACCTTGTGTTTGATAACGTTGAACAACATCTTGAGCGCTCGCGTGACACCATGTAGGAGCATCGCTAGTTTTAAGTAAGATTTGAGAAAATGAGGTTTGATCGGCGTCTAAGCTTTCCCACGTCTGCTTTGTATCACACCAAGCACACCCAACAGGGCAGCCTTGCAAACGCACAAACACCGCTGGAACCCCCGTAAATACGCCCTCGCCTTGGATGGTTTCAAACATTTCATTAATTCGGTACAAGATGAACGACCTAATAGAGATAAACAGAGTTGCAGGGGGCAGACCATAATGGAGATGGCGATCGAGGTCAATTTAAATGCATAGATACCGCACAAAATTACTCCCATTTTCATTTTTCAGTTCGATAGCTCACAGTTCAATCTGGAAGTGTATATAATCAAGCTCTTTCCTTCTCTTCCACTTTACGTAGGTAACCGATGTACAAACTGATTGCGCTCGACATGGATGGCACACTACTCAATAGCCAAAAGCAAATCTCACCTCGCACAAAGCAAGCCATTGCTCAGGCTCGCCAGCAAGGTATTCAAGTGGTTTTAGCATCAGGTCGCCCCATTGATGGAATGCGTAGCAAATTGGAAGAGCTAAATCTGACGAGCCATAACGATTATGTGCTGTACTACAACGGTTCGATGGTGGCAAATGTAGGAAGTGGTGAGATTATTCATCAGCAGATCATTGATGGTAAGTCTGCAAAACGGGTTGCTCGTCTAGCACAAGAATGGGGATTAAACACCCACGCCTTTAGCCAAATTCACGGGCTGATTACCCCAAAAACCAGCCAATATACCGAGGTTGAAGCCACCATTAATGGGCTCAGCATTACAGAGATGGACTTTGAACAGCTGGCTGATGACCATCCCATCATCAAAGCCATGATCGTCGGTGAGCCGGATAAGCTCAGTAATGCAATAAACCAGTTGCCTCAAGAATGGCGAGAAGAGTTTACCGTCGTACAAAGTGCACCGTTCTTTTTAGAATTTCTCAATATAGGCAGTAATAAAGGTGTGGGTGTACAGGCGATAGCCCAACATCTAGGTATCAGTGCTCATCAAGTTATCTGTATGGGTGATGCGGAAAATGATCATCACATGCTTGAATTTGCAGGGTTGGGGATCGCCATGGCGAATGCCATGGAAGAAACAAAACGCATCGCGGATCACATTACTTTAAGCAATGATCAAGATGGTGTCGCCGTCGCGATTGAACGTTTTGCGCTCGGCTGTTTGAGTGAAATTGAAGAATAACTCAGTTCGGTAAGGCAGTTCTCTGCCTTACCTTTTACACTTGTTCCGCCAACTTGAGCACTCGTGCTTTCCCTTGTAATAAGACATATTCACTACATCCTCCTGGGATCAACACACACACCTGTTGTTTCTCCTGCTGCGCGGCTGAAAGTAACGTGCTCAATTCGACAGAAGAATAAAAACTTTGCCTTTGTGCATCACGTCGACACAAATCGACAAAAGCAAACGGGCAATGTTGAGTATGTAAAACCAACTCCGCTTGCTGCATGTAACGCAGCGCTTTTAATGAAAGCAGCTCCACATCACGTCCAAACTCTATCCACGTAATACTGAACGTTTTGTCGGTAGGCTGGCCGAGCAAGTGAATATATATTCGCTCTAAAATTTCTCTATCTTGTGCATTCTTCACCTCGGGATGGGCAAAAAAACGCTCCCAAAACTGACGTCGAAGATCTACATTCGGCAGAAAATCTTTTATCGAGTTACGCTTGGATGCGGCAAAATCGGCCAATAATCCTAGATTTTGCGCTAATACTGACTCAAGGATTTCTCGAATATTACGGATCAAAACTGGGGAGGCACCACCGCTAGATATAGCAAGTTGGATGCGCCCCCGCTCGATCATCGAAGGGGTAATAAAATCACAGTAGGGTTGATCATCCACTACGTTAACCAAAATTCCCTGCTCTTTCGCATCTTTATGAACTTGGTGGTTGAGTTCTGGATTATCGGTGGTCGCCCACACTTGAACATAACGCTTATCCAACCAGTGTGATGAATAAAAATGCTGAATCCAGTGGCACTTCCCTTCTTGGATCCAGTTTTGCAACGCGGGAGCAACGTGCGGAGAAATCACCGTGACTTTGGCATCCGCTCTCAGCAATGCATCAATTTTTCGACAAGCAACCTCACCGCCCCCCACGACCAGTACAGGCTTGTTTGTCAGATCCAGAAACAACGGAAAATAGCGCATAGTACTTCTTATGGTTGTTTATCCTTAACTTGAGTTCATGCTACCAAAAATGGGGCAAGAAAATCATCTAATAACCCGAATGAAATAAAATCTGTGCAAATTTCACCCATAAATTAGTGAATCCGACTAAACCTTAACAAATTAACAGAACTATTAATTACAAGTTTATTTACTCACCACCACGCCATTCTGTTGCACCACTCTGTCACCCAGTTGCACTATTTACATTTATTTAACACTTCGCCATTCTTGGCGCTGTTAGGGAATTGACGAATTAAGCAACTCTTTTCACGAGTAGTTTGAGAAATCTTACATCCTTACCTACGCTTACAACTGGTTGATTTGTCAATGTGCAACCACAACGGCATCGACCAATAACTTAGAAACACAACATAGCTGAACCCTTGTATCAGGTGTCACCTGGTCAAAAACGGATCAAACAGGAAGGATACAAATGGCGAATAAACTCACTGTTCTTGCTTCTGTCGTCGCAGCCTCGTCTGCGTTACTGGCCCAATCAGTGTCAGCCGCAGAAAGCACTCTAGACAAAGTGTTATCTCAAGGTTTCATTACTTGTGGCGTCAGTACAGGCTTACCGGGTTTTTCTAACCCAAATGCGAAAGGGGATTGGGAAGGAATTGACGTTGAATATTGCCAAGCACTTGCGGCGGCAGTGCTCGGCGACAAAACCAAGGTCAAATTTGTTCCACTTACGGCGAAAGAACGATTCACCGCACTACAATCTGGTGAAATTGATGTTTTATCACGTAACACCACTTGGACTTTACAGCGTGATAGTGCACTCGGCCTCAACTTTGTTGGCGTGAACTATTACGACGGACAAGGCTTCATGGTGAAAAAAGACCTAGGAGTAAAAAGCGCGAAAGAATTGGATGGTGCATCTGTCTGCGTACAGTCGGGTACCACCACCGAACTTAACCTTGCCGATTATTTCCGCAACAGCGGCATGAAATACAAACCCGTGGTATTTGATACTGCAGCACAAACCTCTAAAGGCTTTGATGCGGGTCGTTGTGATGTGTTGACGACGGATCAATCCGGCCTTTACGCCCTCCGCCTGAATCTAGAAAAACCGGATTCTGCCGTGGTATTACCCGAAATCATTTCCAAAGAACCGCTTGGGCCAGTAGTACGCCAAGATGATGATAAATGGTTCAACGTTGCAAAATGGACACTGTATGCAATGGTGAACGCGGAAGAATACGGCATTACATCGAAAAACGTTGATGAAATGATGAAATCAGAAAACCCTGAAGTAAAACGTATTCTGGGTCTTGATGGTCCGAAAGGTACTGGTCTTGGCATCCGTGATGACTGGAGCTATCAAATCGTGAAACAAGTGGGCAACTACGGCGAAAGCTTTGAGCGTACCGTCGGTAAAGGTTCACCACTCCAAATTGACCGCGGTGTGAATGCACTATGGAACGCAGGCGGTTTTATGTACGCACCACCTATCCGTTAATGAATAACCATAATACCTGACCACCTTAGAGCTGCAGCATGTCACGTTTCACTGCGTGCTGCAGCTTTAAGTCAAAAAGGAATCTGTGCAAGGCACAACGCCAAACACAAATATGGATAAGAGGTTATTGCTGTATGAAACCCACAAATAACGCGGCGTCATCACCTTCTGACGCACATTCGAAGCATACTAATTTGCTTTATAACCCCACTTTTCGTTCTGCCGCCTTTCAGTTTATTGCTGTTTGCGCTTTAGTCTTTTTTCTATACACCATAGTAAACAATGCGCTCACCAACCTTGAGTCTAGGGGGATCGCCACCGGATTCGCGTTCTTAGATCAACCGGCTGGCTTTGGTATCAGCCAATCACTGGTAGAGTATGATGAGACTTACAGTTACGGTCGAACCTTCATAGTCGGCTTACTCAATACCGCTCTGGTTTCTTTATTGGGTATTATTCTCGCCACACTTCTGGGATTCGTATTAGGTATTGCACGTTTATCAAGCAACTGGTTGATTAGTCGTCTGGCCGCTGTTTACATTGAGACCTTTCGTAACATTCCCTTGCTGCTACAAATCTTCTTCTGGTACTTCGTTGTATTACAAGCCTTACCTTCGGCAAAACAAAGTATGCATGTCGGTGAGTGGCTCTATTTAAACGTTAAAGGCCTCTACCTCGTTAAACCGATTTTTGAAACGAGCAGCATGTGGGTATTTGTCGCACTCCTCGCTGGAGCTGCCGCTTGTTGGGTATTAAGCATATGGGCGAGAAATCGCCAACGCTTAACTGGACAACAAACACCAATGGGGCGCTATGCGATACTACTTTGCGTTGTATTCCCCGTGCTGGTTTATTACCTGCTCGGCCAGCCCATTACGGCAGAATACCCCGTATTACGTGGTTTCAACTTCCAAGGGGGTATTACTGTACTGCCCGAACTGGCGGCTTTACTGGTTGCCTTAACCATCTACACTGCTTCCTTCATTGCAGAAATTGTGCGATCAGGGATTAATGCGGTAAGCCATGGACAAACGGAAGCTGCAATGTCTCTGGGTTTACCACGCTCCAAAACATTGAAATTAGTGATTATTCCTCAGGCCTTGCGAATTATTATTCCTCCACTTACTAGCCAATATTTGAATCTAACCAAAAACTCCTCCCTCGCGATGGCAATTGGTTATCCCGATCTGGTGTCGGTCTTTGCGGGCACAACACTCAATCAGACGGGTCAAGCGATTGAAATTATTTCGATGACGATGTTGGTTTATCTGAGCTTGAGCTTACTTACCTCGGCTTTGATGAACTTATATAACCGCAAAGTGGCTCTGGTGGAGAGATAATTATGAAAACACATCAATTTCAACCTAGCCTACCGCCACCAGGAAATACCACTGGCTTTATCGGCTGGCTGCGTAAAAACTTATTTAATAGTCCATTCAATAGTGTAGCCACGCTGGTATTAGGTTACTTCGCACTCCAAGGTATTTGGCATATTTTAGATTGGGCAATCATCAATGCTAACTGGAGTGGCAGTACACGTAATGACTGTACTCTCGATGGCGCATGCTGGGTATTCATCAGCGTACGCTGGGAGCAGTTCATGTATGGCTTCTACCCTGCGGCTGAGCTATGGAGACCAAGGCTATTCTTCTTCACGCTCGCGCTTTTCGTCGCGCTGCTTGCGTATGAGAAAACACCAAAAAGAACGTGGGTATGGTTAGTTTTTGTCAATATCTACCCTTTCTTCGCCGCGATCCTGCTTTATGGTGGGCTATTCGGGCTTGAGGTGGTCGAAACCCACAAATGGGGTGGATTATTAGTCACACTCATCATCGCTTTGGTCGGTATTATTGCTTCTTTACCGATTGGCGTTGCCCTCGCATTGGGGCGTCGCTCCGATATGCCGATTATTCGCAGTTTGTGCACTGTCTATATTGAAGTATGGCGAGGCGTACCACTGATTACGGTTCTCTTTATGGCATCAGTGATGCTGCCACTGTTTTTATCTCAAGGCAGCGAAATTGACAAATTGCTACGCGCTTTGATTGGCGTGGTCATGTTCAGTGCCGCTTATATGGCCGAGGTGATTCGTGGTGGCTTACAGGCCATCCCAAAAGGGCAATATGAAGCCGCTGACGCACTGGGTTTGAGTTATTGGAAAAAAATGGGGCTGATTATTTTGCCTCAGGCTTTAAAAATCACCATTCCATCGATTGTAAATACCTTTATCGGCCTGTTTAAAGACACCAGCTTAGTGCTGATCATCGGTATGTTTGATGTGCTCGGCATTGGTCAATCAGCGAATACCGACCCTAACTGGCTCGGATTTGCTACAGAAAGTTATGTTTTTGTCGCGTTAGTGTTCTGGGTTTTCTGCTTCGGCATGTCGAGATATTCGATATGGCTTGAAGGCAAACTCCACACCGGTCACAAACGATAAGTCACTTGCAAGGAACGTATTATGACGCAACAACTCAATCAAGAACTGATGATTCAAATAAAAGATATGAATAAGTGGTATGGGGAATTTCACGTACTCAAAAACATCAATTTGAATGTCAAAAAAGGCGAAAAAATCGTTATCTGTGGCCCTTCAGGCTCAGGCAAATCGACAATGATTCGCTGTATTAACCGCCTCGAAGAACATCAGAAAGGCCAAATTATTGTGGCGGGAAATGAATTAACCGAAGATTTGAAAAATATTGAATTGGTACGCCGTGAAGTGGGTATGTGTTTTCAGCATTTCAACCTGTTTCCACATTTAACGGTTCTGGAAAACTGTACTCTTGCGCCGATTTGGGTCAAAAAAATGCCCAAAGACAAAGCAGAGGAGATCGCGATGAAATTCCTCACTCGCGTTCGTATTCCTGAGCAAGCGGATAAATACCCAGGGCAACTTTCTGGTGGTCAACAACAACGCGTGGCGATTGCTCGCTCACTTTGTATGAATCCGCAGGTCATGCTGTTTGATGAACCGACTTCCGCCCTCGACCCCGAAATGGTACGAGAAGTGTTAGACGTAATGGTTGAACTCGCCGAAGAAGGCATGACCATGCTGTGTGTAACTCATGAGATGGGGTTTGCCAAAGAAGTAGCCGATCGCGTCATTTTTATGGATGCTGGCGAAATTATCGAAGAAAACAATCCCAAGGAGTTCTTTGAAAATCCGCAATCAGATCGCACACAAAACTTCCTTGCGCAAATTCTACACCACTGATCTCGCGAAGTTTAGCTAACGCCCTCTCTATCCGACTCACATTCAGAAGCGCTCACCCGCTTCTGAATGCTTTTAAATACAAGACAACAATATCGCTACATTCATCAAACCTAATGAAATATCGTGTTACAACTCCACATCACCTTCACAACCAATTTTGATTATTATTGGTTTAAACAGCACAAGGGGCTTGAAATTTATGGGATTGAGCCTCATAACTGTTCACATCGCAATCAGTACTTTTAATAGAGGAAAAGTATGAATACGCCAATGTTTACCAGAACTTCCAGCTTGGAACGTACTCTCGAAACCAACAAGGTTTTAAAGAATACCTACTTCCTGCTTTCCATGACTCTTGTCACTAGTGCTATCGCCGCCATGGCAACAATGGCTATCGGCATCTCTCCTATCGTCGCTTTGGTGATGCAGTTGGCTGCGATTGGTGTGTTGTTTTTTGTTATGCCTAAAGCCATTAACTCTTCATCTGGTGTGGTATGGACATTTGTCTTTACTGGATTGATGGGTGGTGCACTCGGCCCGATGCTGAATTTCTATGCCGCAATGCCTAACGGTTCTATCGTTATTGCGCAAGCGTTGGGGCTGACTGGTATGGTCTTTCTAGGTCTATCGGCTTACACCATTACCAGCAAGAAAGATTTCTCTTTCATGCGTAATTTCTTGTTTGCCGGTTTGATCATTGTGATTGTTTCTTCACTGATCAATATCTTTGTAGGATCAAGCGTGGCTCATCTGGCCATCAGTAGTGCCTCTGCATTAGTATTCTCAGGTTTCATTTTGTTTGATACCAGCCGAATTGTACGTGGTGAAGAAACCAACTACATTTCAGCGACGATTTCTATGTATCTGAATATCTTGAACCTGTTCACAAGCTTGCTGAGCATTCTTGGTATCATGAACGACGATTAATTCGCCGCATAATGACATTCCTAAGCCCGAAGGTATTCCTTCGGGCTTTTTTGTACTTGAGCCCCGCCTTGAGCTTCGCTACCCTAAGCCCAAATTGTCTAACCACAGAATCTAAATATGCTTGAATATCACGGCCAAACGATTGAAACCGATGCCCAAGGCTACCTTTTGGACTACACACAATGGGAAGAAGGCATGATTGCCTTGCTCGCTGAGCAGGAAGGGATTGAGTTGAGCGATGCCCATTTAGAAGTGGTTCATTTTGTACGTAAGTTCTATGAAGAATTTAAGACATCTCCCGCGATTCGGATGCTCGTGAAAGCCATGGAAAAAGAGCATGGACCAGATAAAGGCAACAGCAAGTATCTATTTAAATTGTTCCCCAAGGGGCCAGCGAAACAAGCCACTAAGCTTGCAGGCTTACCAAAACCTGCGAAGTGTTTATAACGCCTATTCTCATGATATGAACTGGCCGCAGAGGTAAGCCACAAACTTGCTTCTGTGGGCGGTTTTTAGCCCGACTAATTACAAAATTTCAAATCCTGCGTACTCTTTTTCTGGCAGACACCCCGTACGGGTCACTTGCTCAACACTGGCTGTTTTTGGGCCTTCGTGTAACCACTCATAAAATTGCTCTAACTTTTCTGGTAAACCGCAAGCCACCACTTCAACCTCGCCTGAATTCAAATTTTTTGCATACCCCGTCAAACCTAATTTCAACCCTTGATTGGAAGTGTGATAACGGAATCCCACGCCTTGAACATAGCCCGATACGATGAATTTGTCGCATTTTGTTACCATCGCCTTAACCCCTTAATGTACCGAATGATATACTGCTTTGCGCATAACCTTCCCTTTCCCAGATTCACAACTTGAGCCGTAAACTATGAAAGAGATCCCCTTCCGCTGGATAGATAAGTACCTGATTCATCTTAAAATCCAAGAAAAATTTTATCTGTTGTTTTTCTTCCCTATCGCAGCCTTGGTGAGTGTGACGTTAGTCTTAGACCGTGCAGCGGATCTGATGCTTGCACAATTTTATCGTCAAGAATTGGTGCTGTTGAAAGATCTGATCGAAGCCGGTTCACTTTCAGCGCAACAAGTCTCTTCAATAATAGCCAAATCTGACACCATTACCTTAGGTAATGGCGTGAATGCTATGCCGATCATGGATGGAACTCTCAGTTTAATCGCCAACCACAATATGGATTTATGGCATGCGCTCAATATCAGTCATTGGTTGATAATTGGTGTAACCCTGCTGATACTCGCTGCCGGTGTTTACTACATCATGACGTTTATTGGTGGGGCGATGTATTCATTACATAAGGCTCTTGAGACTCTCAGCCAAGGTGATTTGACCTACCGCATGAACTACTTCCCAGTGCGTGATGAGTTCAGCGAAATCGCGATTACTTTCGATAAAGTGGCTGAGCGTGAGCAGAAATTGGTTCACTCTATCCAAGAGTCGGTTGCGCTGATGCAGCAAATTAGCTCCGATCTCAATTTATCAGCACAAAGTAGTTCTGGCGCTTCAGAAAACCAACAAGAGCACCTGAATTCACTGGCTAGTGCTACGGAGCAAATGGCATCGACGATCCGAGAAGTGGCGAGTCTAGCCCATAATGCAAGCCAACAGACCGAAGAAGCCAAACGCGTGGCCAATACTGGTCAAACAAAAGTGACCCAAACACTCACCTCGGTAGGTCAGCTCGCGAATGAAATCAGCTCTGCTTCTCATGCCGTTACAGAGCTTGATAGCAATGCAGCCCAAATCGATGCCGTGGTTTCTACGATCAATGCCATCTCCGAGCAAACCAATTTATTGGCGTTGAACGCCGCCATTGAAGCAGCCCGTGCTGGAGAACAAGGCCGTGGTTTTGCCGTAGTAGCAGATGAAGTTCGAGCGTTGGCTGGCAGAACACAGAGCGCCACGGTGGAAATTCAATCTATGATTGAAGCACTGCAACGTAATAGCCAGTCGCTCACTAAGCTTATGGAAGTGACGGTAGCCAGTGCTAATCAGGGGCATCAGTTCATGACCGATGTGAGTGGTGAAATTAATGCTCTTGCTCAGAAAAACCAGTCCATCTCTGACAGCAGTGTTCAAATTGCGACGGCGGCGGAAGAACAAGGTGTCGTGGCGGACAATATCGCCGCCAGCGTCGAAGAGATTCGCCAAAAAGCATCAGGAATCCATAAAACGATTCAATCCACAACCCACACCATCAAGCAATTACGTCAGCAAAGTGATCAGCTAGAACGTTTACTGACAGGGCTTCAAGCCTAATCTCAGAGCCGCTGACTGCGGCTCTTTTCTTTTGCTTTTCTTACTCAGTTCCACGACAATAGCCGCCCATTTCTATTTCCATCTGAGTAGCGTAATGACTCCTGCAATTTATTTGGTCAAAGGTCGAGACAAATCTTTGCGTCGTAAACACCCATGGATTTTTTCTCGTGGCATCAGCAAAGTCGAAGGGACACCAGAATTAGGTGAAACCGTCGATGTTTATTCCTTTGAGGGTAAATGGTTAGCCAAAGCCGCCTACTCACCACATTCACAAATCACCGCACGTGTCTGGAGCTTTGAGCAACAGCCGATCGATCGTGATTTCTTCATTAAGCGTATTGAGCAGGCCCAACTGCTGCGTAACGATATTATTGAGCGTGATGGCTTAACAGGTTACCGCTTAATTGCCGCAGAATCAGACGGTTTACCCGGCATTACCATCGACAAGTATCAAAACTACCTAGTGTGCCAACTGTTAAGTGCGGGGGCGGAATATCAAAAGCAGACTTTAGTTGAAGCTCTTGTGCACTGTTTTCCTGAATGCCATGTTTATGAGCGTTCTGATGTGGCCGTGCGTAAAAAAGAAGGTTTGCAAGAACGCGTTGGTGTGTTGCATGGTGAACTGCCACCTAAATCGGTCGTTATTGAAGAAAATGGCGTCAAAATCAGCGTTGATATTGTCGGCGGTCACAAAACTGGTTTTTATCTGGATCAACGGGATAGCCGTTTCCAATCGATGAAATACGTCAAAGATAAAGACGTATTGAACTGTTTCTCTTACACCGGTGGTTTCGGTTTATACGCATTAAAAGGTGAAGCGAAACGTGTGATTAACGCGGATGTGTCACAACCGGCCTTGGATACGGCAAAACTCAACGCCGAACTCAACGGTTTTGATATCAGTAAGAAACGCGCCGTATTCTTGAATGCCGACGTCTTTAAGCTGCTACGTGAATACCGTGATCAAGGTACACGCTTTGATGTCGTCATCATGGATCCCCCTAAGTTTGCCGAATCAAAAGCTCAACTCGATGGCGCTTGTCGCGGTTATAAAGACATCAACATGTTGGCGATGCAGATCCTCAAGCCAGGTGGCACACTGCTGACTTACTCTTGCTCCGGCTTGATGGAACAAGTGCTATTCCAGAAAATCATTGCCGATGCCGCGTTGGATGCAGGGCGTGACGTTAAGTTCGTCGAGCGTTTCGAGCAAGCGGCGGATCATCCGACCGACACCGCTTATCCTGAAGGTTTCTATCTCAAAGGCTTTGCGTGCAAAGTGCTATAGCCTGAGACATTTTGCGTTTTCTTCTCACGCTAAGTGTTTTTCAAAGCGGTCTCAACGGAGACCGCTTTTCATTTGCCACTCTTCACTTTTCACCACACGATTACGCCCCAGCTTTTTCGCTGTCAGCAGCGCATGATCGGCTAATTTCAAAGCAGACTCATAATTCTCGGCTTGGCTACCGTCCGCAAAGCCCACACTCACCGTGACGGCCAATCCTGGCGCAATGCTCGAAAAATCCATCTGTTCAATATTACGCCGCAAATGTTCGAAATAACTCCAAGCATTTTTAGGCTCACCGAAAAAGAGAATGGTGAACTCTTCACCGCCCCAACGTGCTACTCGTTTTTTATCCCCCACATATTCGAGTAACTGTTGGGAGACTGCGATAATCGCCTGATCGCCAATAATGTGTGAATAACGATCATTAATCTGTTTAAAGTGGTCAATATCGAGTAAAGCGATACTCACTTGTTGCGGCGGGTTATCCGTTCGCGAGAAGGCTTGCTTGAGATACAGATCAAACGCACGACGATTCGCCAAACCCGTAAGCTCATCTTCTTTGGACAGTTTTTCGAATTTCTCGGCCTGTAAACGCAGTTTGTGAGTCTGCAGAGCGACCTGCTCCACCAGATATAATTCACGACGTTTAAGCGCTCGAATTCGCCACATCACCACTGAAACAGCAAAAGCCAAGACAAGCATTCCCGCCAACACGATCACCTCTTTCCGCTGCCAGAAATGCGGTTCAATCGTAAAACGGTAAACGTAAGTGGCATCGTTCCATTCGCCATATGGGTACCGAGCACTCACAAAAAACTGGTAATTACCGGGGGCCAAATTGGTGTATTCCGCTAACGTCGTTTGCCCTCGATACGACCAATTTTGGTCAAAGCCCTCTAGCTTCGTTCGATATTGCAAACGTTCCGACATCACAAAACCCAATCCAACATAGTTGAAGCTGACTCGGTTAGTCCCCGCTGCCGCGACATGTTGTGTCTCTGGATTAATACTTTCACTGTCAAAACTGACGGACTCAATCACCACTGGCAAACGCAGCTCACTCAATTGTTGTAAGCGCTGAACCTCAATACTGGCGACTCCTTTTGCGGTGGCAAAAAAGAGTTCACCACTGGGTAATGTGGCGGAGGCTGGATTGGTTCCACCATTGGCTTGACTGGTCGCCATGCCATCGCCTTCATCAAAATGCTCAAACTCAACCTTGTTACTGATGCCATCGGCAACGGCCAACATTTGATCGTAATTGAGTTTCCACACCCCACGATTACTTGATAGCCAAACATGCCCTTCATTATCTCGCAGCATTTGGAAGAACTTATCAATCGGTAAGCCCGCCGCACGCCCCACCAGGGAGAGTTGTCTGTCACTCATCCGGTAACGAACAATACCTCGATCCGTTGCCATCCAGACATAATCTGGTTCCATATAAAACCCAAAAACGTACTGAGCGCGTTCCATCTTGGTTAAATCGACGAGATGAATTTGCCCTTGAGTATCGAAATAAGCCACGCCAACCGCACTTCCTACCCAAAGCTGACCTTGTGCATCGAGACTTAATCCCATGATGTAATCATCAGGAAGGGGAGAATTCCGCTTATTGTAGGTAATTAAATCACCTTCCGAGGTGCGCTTTACGATGCCATTCGGAGTACCGATCCATAAGTTACCCTTTTGATCATCCACAATGGCTCTGACTTCATTACTCGGAAGACCTTTGTTTTCATCCAATACCGGATGGAGTAGTCCATGCTGCCAAAGTAGCAAACCTCGTTGCACACTTCCAACCCATACTCCACCGTTCACATTACTGGCATGAGCAAGGCTCAAAACAGACGGTCGAGAGCCCACATGGGGCATTAGTGCACTGTGTGCCAGACCATCTTCAATGATACTCAATCCTCGACTGGTACCAACCATCACGCGCTCATCATCAAGAGGCAGCAAGGTTCGCACGTAGTCACCGATCAAGCCTTTGTCACTGTTGATGTTAATGAATGGCGCATCACGCAGGCGCATCAGCCCCGCATTTGTCCCCACCCAAATACTGCCTTCAATATCCTGATACCAAGACAATACTCGGCTGTGGGGCAATCCCCGATTAGGCTCTAAAAATTGCAGTTGCTGATTTTTAAGGCGAGCGATACCTCGATTCACGGTGCCTATCCACCAGTTTCCTGCGCGATCTTGCTCAGCCAAAGTGACAGACTCCTTTTCGAGCGGCGGAAACAGCGATTGGAAACCTTCTTCGTCCTCAACCCATACACCGTGCTCCGTAGCCACGACCAGTGCTTGATTCGAGTCGATCGACACATAGTTAACTCGTTGGTAACGTCCTTTCGGAAGATCAACCACCGAAGGTTTACGCTCATCGAATCGATATAAGCCTTTATCTGTTGCCACAAAAACAACATTCTGCTGGTTTTTCACTAAACGATAAGCGCTAACGCCCGTCAGTAGCCATTGGTCGTTACCATATTCGCCTTTACCTAAATAGGGGCGGATCATCACGCCTAAGCCTTCAATGGCCAACCATAAATTTTGGTCAGCATCCATTAACGCGCCATTCACCAAACTGGGCGCAGAACGGAAAGAGTGCCAGCCATAGCTGAGTCTTTGGGTAATACTTCCTCGCGCCCCCGCAACAAGTAAGCCATTATTTTCCATTGCCAATAAGGTTCGCGTGCCAGAGTCATCCATGCCTGTCTGTGGGTTACGATCAAATAACTGAAAATTGATACCGTTATAACGAACCACCCCTTCCCAAGTTGCAAACCACAAATACCCATCACGGGTTTGTGCCACGCTGTTGATGCTGTTGTGCGGTAAACCATCCGTTGAGGTCCACGTTTCCACGAAATAGTCTGAAATGTGTTCTACTACAGCGTAAGCGGAAAACGTAAACAGCAGCATGGTGATAGAACACACCTGCAGCCAGTAGCAAGCCAAAAGCCTAATTCCTTTCATTATTCTAATTGTCCTTCACACTCGAAACCGACACCCAAAAAAGAGGGATTTCTCGCATTAGTCTGGATCATTTTATTCAACACTCATCATTTAGGCGCAACGCAAAGCGCCGCTTCACCGATAACGATAAGCGGATTAGTTGTTATTTGAAGACTAACCTTCCTCAGTGCACTTGCTTGAAAGCGGCTGAGGTTTTTCTGACATTGTTTACGACAGTAACGTTCCTTCGTAATTCGACGTTGTAACATTCCTTTTATCCGATCAAGGGTTCAATAGTTTTTATTAGACCGTCAATCGAAGCGACTGATTATCTATTTTCTGATCACACTATTCATGGGTTTTATCTCAATTTTGTCGTACACAAATCATTATGAAAAATAAACTCAATCTGTGGATTTAGCCATAAATTCAATCGAAATGGTGATCATTGCTGGTAATCAGGTGTAATCGATACCCAACTTCGAGGGCTTTACGTTATACCCCTAATAACACTCTGTGTTTGTTTGCCTCGTATCGTTCTACACTACTTGGGTCTGTACCCATGCCCTCTCACATGATGGCCTACAAGGTATTCCACCTGACTTAAGGAAACTATGATGATTCAAATTGGACAAACGTTACCTGATGCACAACTAAGCCAACGCACCAACGAAGGCACATTAACGCATTCAGTAAAAACATTATTCGCGAACAAAAAAGTCGTACTCTTTGCCGTTCCCGGTGCTTTTACTCCAACGTGTTCAGAAGCGCACTTACCTGGTTATGTGGTCTTCGCTGACAAATTCAAAGAGAAAGGTATCGATGCGATTGCTTGTGTTTCGGTTAACGATGCTTTTGTAATGAAAGCATGGGGTGAAGCCCAAAACGCGAGTGAGATTCTTATGCTTGCCGATGGTGATGCCAGTTTTACCAAAGCTCTGGGTTTAGAAATGGATACTGGCAATTTTGGCGGTGTTCGCTCTCAACGTTACGCGATGGTTATCGAAAATAATGTGGTGACGCTACTTAATGTTGAACCACCTAAAACCTATGAACTGAGCAAAGCGGAAACGGTGCTCGCGAGCCTATAACTCGTCCTTCGATGCGCTGGAACTCCCCTTTATATGCAAGGAATTCCAGCGTTATCCGTTTTATGGCTCCGGATATTCCTCTAATAACTCTTTTGCACGTTCATAATCGAAGTTCTCAAGAGCGCTGATCAAGGCCTCTTGTTGTGTGGGATTCCAAGCTGACACTTGGCGAATTGGTTTACTCAAATTCAAAGCCACCACATCATAATCATTGATCGCCTGCCATAACTGTTGGTACCACATGCGCCAATCCATGCTCGCTTGGCATTCTGGTTCATGGTGCTGCGTTTCCCACATCGCTAGCTCATCATTCACCTGGTTCAAAAGTCTTTGTGCTTGTTGTATATCTTCTTTATTGGGCTCCATCTGCTGCTCTAAGCGATGCTCCAAACTCGCAGCGAATTGAGTGAGTGAATCGAACCCTAAATTCGCTGATGACCCTTTTAATGTATGCGCGACTCGCGTTGCCGCTTCCCAATCTCGCTCGGCGATCAACCCTGATAGGTTGTCTAATTCTTGTTGTTGGCTATCAATAAAATGACGCAGTATTTCAAAATAACGCTGTTGATTACCCCCGATGCGGAAAATCGCTTGTTCAAGGTCAATTCCGGTGAGATTTGGCAGCCAGTCAGGCAACTTCTGAGATGCCACTATCGATGTCGCTTGAAGTGAATGGTGCGCCGTAGACTCTTCGGGTTCCGTCCATGTTAAGAACTGTTTGAGTACATGATAAAACTTATCGACATCAATCGGTTTAGACAGGTGACCATTCATCCCCGCTTGAGTGCAGCGTTCAATATCGGTCGCCATCGCATTCGCGGTCATCGCTACGATGGGCAGCGTTTTCCAACGCTCATCTGCGCGAATTTTTTTCGTGGCGGTAATCCCGTCCATCACCGGCATCTGCATGTCCATCAAAACCAGATCAAACGATTTCTCGGCCAACCTTTGCAAGGCTTCTTGCCCATTGTTGGCCACTATCACACTAAGCCCTGTTTCTTGTAACAGCCCTAACGCCACTTCTTGGTTAACTTCATTATCTTCAACCAGCAGCAGGGTTTGCCCGGCAAAATTAGGTTTGCGATGTTGGTGCACTTCTGTTTGTTTATGCCGCACATGGTCAATACCATAGCTGGTGACAATCGCATCCAACAAATTTGAGGGGTTAACTGGTTTTACAATCAACGAATCAACCAGTTTGCTGTTTTCACTATCAAGATGAATATCACGCCCATACGCCGTGACGAGGAAACATTTGGTTTGTTCACGCAACCCGAGGGATTTCACTCGGGTTAACAGCTCGATACCGTTCATTCCCGGCATGTTCCAGTCAACAAACAACATATCAAACGGTTTTTGTTGAATTTCCGACAATGCCTCAAACCCATTGCTCACGGTAACCACATTAAAACGCATCGCCGTCAGTAACGAATCTAAAATGTTCCGTGCAGAATCATTATCATCAACAACCAACACTCGCTTATCCGCGAGTCCATGCACAGGCTGGGCGATATCACGCATTTTCGCCTCTTGCAGCCCACACACCACGGAAAATTCAAAGGTAGAACCTTTTCCCTCTTCACTGTGTACCGCGATCTCCCCGCCCATCAGTTCCACCAACTGTTTACTGATGCTTAGGCCAAGCCCTGTACCGCCATATTGGCGCGTAATGCTGCTATCGGCTTGCGAGAAAGCGTTAAACAAACCCGCCAATTTCTCTTGGGTAATTCCAATTCCCGTATCTTTCACAGCAAAAAATAGCGTGACTTGTTGTTCATTCAATTGACGAACGCGTGCTGAGATAACGATTTCACCTTGGTGGGTAAACTTCACGGCATTACCACACAAGTTAACCATGACTTGCCCTAAGCGCAAAGGATCACCAATCAAACCAAGCGGGATATGCGGGTCAATATCCATCAAAAATTCAATGCCTTTTTCTTGCGCTTTCAAAGAGATCACAGAGATGAGGTTGTCGAGTACATCATCAAGATTGAAATCAATCCGTTCAACATGCAGTTTCCCTGCTTCCATTTTGGAAAAGTCGAGGATGTCATTAATAATGCCGAGTAAGTTTTTGGCAGATTCATTAATCCGTGTCACGTATTTGCGCTGAGTGGTATCAAGCGGAGTATTAAGTGCCAAATGTGCCATGCCAAGAATGGCATTCATCGGCGTGCGGATCTCATGACTCATATTGGCCAAAAAATCACCTTTGGCTTGACTCATCGCATCCGCCATTTTTTTAGCGTCCCGTAACTCTTCCTCCATCCGTTTACGCTCCGTGAGATCTAGCAAAATCCCAACAATGCCATGCACCTGCTCTAGATGATCGCCAAAAGAAGCTTCATACACCAATAACTCCCGTTGCTCTCCTTTCTGATCAAGCAAGGACACTTCATAATTTCGGCTAGTTTGCTGCTGTGCCAATGCCCGATGAGCTTCGGAGAAACACTGGGAAGCCACGGGTGAGAAAATGTCATGTGGCGATTTTCCTATCACCTCTTGCCGTTCAAACCCAACCAGATCCAAGAACTTAGCGTTAACGGTCAAATAAAGCCCTTCAGGGTTCAAGCAGTACATCGGGTTCGGGGTTGCATCGAGAATTTCTTGATTAAGTTGGGACTGCTCAAGCACTTTACGTTCAGCTAAACGTTGCTGTTCCGCATTTTGCGTCAGTTGAATCGCAACCGAAAGATCATCAAGCATCTGCGATAACCAATGGTAGTGTTGGGTACTTAGCATGCCCACCGTGCCAAGCTCAAGCAGCGCGATAGGCTGACCATTTACATGCAGAGGCAAGTAATACACCTCATTCAGCGCGATCATCCCCGAAGTCGAAACAACTTGGAAATGGCCATTCAGTGATCTCATCGCATAGGGTTTACCTGAACGCAGCACACTAAAATGGGTGGTAGTTGGATCACTAAATTCGCGTTGCGCGGATTCGGTTTGCCCCACACCGGCCACCCGCACTAACACGCCCTCATGATAGATATACAGGCCAATGAACTCGACCGGAAACTGATGCAGTAAAAACTGAGTAACCTGATTGCACAGTGCTTCAGTGGTCGGGTTATTACGGATGATGATGTTGAAGTCTTTGACCAGTGTATTAAAGCTCAGCTGCTCTGCTATGTGGTGAAAGACCACATTCAAACTGTCGATGAAGCGTTGTAACTCGCCATACGCTTTTTGAGTGAGCGTAAACTCGTAATCTTCACTCTGAACTTGCTTAACCACGGTTTTTAATAACGTGGTTAACGGCGCCACATACACCATCCACAGTAAAACGAAGGAAGCAATAATCGCCGACAGCAATAAGCTCACTAGCACAAGGCTGATCCGCTCATAATATTGCGCTTTCTCATCCGCCGCGTTGGCTTGAGACTGAATCCTGCGCACGATGTTGCCGTGTGCAGAACCGATCGCGGCCATAATCTTAGCTTTTTCAAGAAAATACTTTTCGCTGTAGAGTAAAGAACGGGCGAAATTCAAGTCTGGCTCACCAGTGTAACGATACTCTCCGGCAAACTCTTTCTTCCACCCTTTAACGGCCATAAAGGCTTCACGCTCAAGCGCAACGAGTTGGTCAGACAAAGAAAGAGCATTTTGTAGCTCCAAAAACTCGACAGCGTCGATCCCGGATTGTCGAATACGCTCAATCAGCGATGGATAACGCTGGTTTCCACTTTGGTCCAACTCATTGGTATCGCTGAGCACGACCACATCCCAAAACTCGTAATCATTATTGGAGGGCGCCGCCAATTTACCGTTACGCACATCCAATACTTGATTAAACAAGCGTAGCCAACGCTCATTCCCTGTACTTGCATAGGCACGGGCAAATTTGGTCAGATGATCTGAGCTCTGTTTTAATTCTTGTGATAAGCGATAAAACCGATGAAGCTGCTCACTATGCTGATGACTCTCAACTCGGAGATCGGCCACCTGCCGAGTGACGGTGAACATCGCCACGGCTAGCACCGCCATCAAACAAAATAGTAATGCAAATATCGCCTTGATTGAGCGCATGCTATCTCCTTATCAACACAGGATTCTGTGCAGCTTATTTCCAAAGTTTAGCTATAGTTTATGCAATGAACGCCATTTTAATCGTAATCCCCTAAACTTTGTGGTGAATAGGATAGTTCACATGTCAATGGAAGATTTGACCCAATGCACAATACTGATTGTCGATGACTCTCCCGACAATATTGCTTTTATGTCACAAGGCTTGGCGCAGTTTTATCGTATTAAAGCTGCACGATCAGGTAAGGTTGCGTTAGAAATATTGGCTCAACATCCGATTGATTTAGTGTTGCTGGATATTGTGATGCCTGAGATGTCGGGGTATGAAGTTATTCACCAAATCAAACAGAACCCAAAAACACAGCACATTCCGGTTATTTTCCTCACTGGCAAAAGCCATCCGGAAGATGAACAACTCGGTTTCGAACTTGGCGCGGTAGACTACGTTTTTAAGCCCGTCAGCATCCCATTGCTCAAGTCGCGCGTGCAAACTCATCTACAAAACAAGCTTTCCAAAGATATTCTGCTCAATCAAAACGATTATCTGGAAACCGAAGTGCTACGCCGCTCTGGTGACTTAGATCGGATGCAGGATGCCGTCGTGTTTGCTCTAGCAAGCCTAGCGGAAACACGCGATCCTGAAACGGGAAATCATCTGTTGCGTACGCAGCACTATGTTAAGGTGCTGGCAGAACGTTTGGCATGTTTAGAAAAATACCGAGACATACTCACTCCGAGGGTCATTGATACTTACTTTAAAGCCGCTCCCCTGCACGATATTGGTAAAGTGGGCATTCCTGACAACATACTGCTCAAACCAGGAAAGCTCACAGAGAGTGAATTCACCATCATGCGTAATCACGCACTGCTGGGTAAACTTGCGCTAGAGAAAGCAGAAAAGCTTTCTGGGGCGTGCACTGAACTGATCAGGGTGGCTAAAGAGATCGTCATCGGTCACCACGAAAAATGGGATGGTTCGGGGTATCCAATGGGGTTAAGAGGAGAAGCCATTCCACTCAGTGCACGTTTAATGGCGCTTGCCGATGTGTATGATGCTTTGATTTGTCGCCGCGTCTACAAAGAGCCGATGAGCCATGAACAAGCAAAAGCAATTATTCTGCAAGGCCGAGGTTCGCATTTTGACCCTATGGTCATCGACGCATTTTTAGCCGAAGAACAGAGCTTCATCGCTATCGCACAGAAATTTGCCGATGAAGCCTCTGAGATAAACTCTAGCGTGCCAGCTCAACTAGCATCAGGCTGACGATCAGGTGCCGCCCGCTCAAAAGCGGGTAAGGCCCGTAACGTTTCAGCCACCCGTTTGAGTGTGGGGTAACGGTTCATATCCAAATCAAAGCGCTCAGCGTTGTACACTTGTGGAACTAAGCAGACGTCAACCAGTGACAGAATATCGCCCACACTGTATATCCCTGCACATTGGCGTAACTTTTCTTCCAGCCCGAGAAAGCCCTTGTCAATCCAATGGCGATACCAATGATTTTTCTCATCGTCCGAAGCCGAAAATTCTGCGGAAAGGTACTGCAAAATCCGCAAATTATTGATCGGATGGATATCCGCTGCGATGTCTAACGCTAACGCTTTCACCTGATAACGCTCGGCACCTCGCTCTGGGATCAAACGGGGTTCGGGATAGGTTTCATCCAAATACTCAATAATCGCCAGCGATTGATTCAAGCAGAGCTCACCATCGATGAGCACTGGAATCAACTCGCTAGGATTGAGGCGATGAAACTCGGCATGATGCTGTTCCCCACCGTCTTTATTCAAATGCACAGCACGCGACTCATACGCCAACTGTTTGATATTAAGCGCAATTCTCACTCGGTAAGCCGCAGAAGATCGCCAGTATCCATAAAGAATCAAACTCATTGTGTCTCCTTGTTGTGTGGCAGTACACGCTGTTCAATCGCCCCAAATACGCTTTGTTGCTGATCGTTGAACATCTCAATACACACCGTATCTCCAAACTGCATAAATGGCGTTTGCGGTTTGCCATCACGCAGCGTTTCAATCATCCGCAGCTCCGCAATACAGGAATAACCCACACCACCTTCACGGATCGCGCTGCCATAATCGGTACCCTGCTTATTGGAAACCGTACCCGAGCCAATAATGGAACCGGCACACAACGCGCGCGTTTTCGCTGCATGCGCGATGAGCTCAGGGAATGAAAACGTCATATCCACGCCCGCATTGGGACAACCAAACAACTCTTGGTTATAAGTGGTGCGTAATGGGAGAGCAAGGCGCGCACCATCCCATGCTTCACCAAGCTCATCCGGAGTCACCGCAACAGGTGAAAAAGCCGAAGAGGGTTTGGATTGATAGAAACCAAAGCCTTTCGCGAGCTCATTCGGAATCAAGCCTCGCAGTGATACATCATTCACCAGCATCAACAGCCGAATGGCTTGCGCGGCATCTTGTGGGGCGCTACCCATCGCGACATCCGAAGTGATTACCGCCACTTCCGCTTCAAAATCGATACCCCACGCTTCATCAGCCATCACAATCGGCTCTCGTGGGGCTAAAAACGTATCCGAACCACCTTGATACATTAGAGGATCGGTCCAGAAACTGGCGGGCATTTCTGCGCCACGCGCTTTGCGCACCAATTCCACATGGTTAACGTAAGCGGAACCATCCGCCCAATGATAGGCTCTAGGCAACGGAGATAAACACTGCTCTGGGTCGAACAAACGGGCAGTAATGGTGCGTTCATTCAGTGCGAAATAGACATCTTGCAGTGAGTCCACCACCGCATCCCAATTATCCAAAGCCTGCTGTAAAGTGCTGGCAATCTCAGGCACGGCAACACACAGGCTTAAATCTCGGCTCACAACCACCAGTTGACCATCACGCATTCCATTTTTCAGGGTCGCTAACTTCATATCGCCCTACTCCTTTTTGCTCTGCCAACTGTAAACATATTGACGATTTTCCACCTGCTGCGCCGCTTCACTAAACTGTAGCGCATGACGGGTATCAATCATGACGGCCACTTCATCGGTGAATTTTTTGCGATATTCCAAGCCTGCTTGGAACGCTTTCGGATGGGGGCCGTGAGTAAAACCGGCTGGGTGGAAGGTCACCATGCCGGCTTCAATATTATCGCGGCTGAAAAAATCGCCAGCGTGGTAAAACAGCACTTCATCATAATCATCATTGTTGTGATAAAACGGCACTTTGAGTGCGCCGGGATCACTTTCAATCGGACGAGGAACAAAAGTACACACCACAAAGCCTTGTCCGACAAAGGTGGTGTGTGCTGAAGGCGGAAGATGATAGCGATGCGACATCAGCGGGCGAATATCGCGCCAGTTCAGGCGCACCACAGAAAGATCGCCATGCCAACCCACCGCATCCAATGGGTTAAACGGGAAAGTAATGGTGCTTAGCTGCCCATGACGTTTCACCTGTACTTGCGTCTGCTGCTCAGAGTATTGCGCGCGGAATTGATCATTAATCGAAGGCACATCCAACACCGCAGGGTCAAACACCGCGTGATTTCCGACTAAGCCTTTTTCCGGCAGTGAATACGCTGCATCGGTGTTTTCAATCATCAAAATAAACAAGGGCTCAATCGGCTCTAACCGCCAGTTGGTCGAGCGCGGGATCAGCACATAATCGCCCTCACTGACAACCAGATGGCCATAGTCACAATAGAGATCGGCTTTACCCTGATGGATAAACAGCAGTTCATCGCCATCCGCATTGCGCGCCAATACTGGCATAGCTTGGGCAAGTTTCCACACCCGCACTTTTACCTCATGGTTGTGCAGTAACAGTGGCACTTGCCAAGGGGATAAGGCATTGACGCCCTCAACATGGTTGAAGTTAAACGCGCGTGGGCGCAATTCGCCTTCCCACTCACTCCAACCTGTTGGTGCATGTTGGTGATGAAAATGCGCCGCGGGGCCAAAAAAGCCACTGCGCCCCGCCTCACGCTCGTAAATCGCCTGCTCTGGGAAATCCGCATGCGCTTGCCTTGAGCAAGTGCCTTCACGATGCGGAAAAGTAATCCATTTATGCATCAGTCAATACTCCACGACGAATTTGATCTTCTTCAATCGATTCAAACAGCGCTTTGAAGTTACCTTCACCAAATCCTTGATTACCTTTGCGCTGAATGATCTCAAAGAACACAGGCCCAATCACAGTTTGGGTAAAGATTTGCAGCAAAATGCCATCTTTCATCGGTGCACCATCAATCAAAATACGTAAGTCACGCAGTGCTTGAACATCTTCTTGATGTCCAGCCACTCGCTGATTCACCTTGTCGTAATAGGTATCTGGCGTTGGCATGAAGTCCATACCGCGTTCACGCAAGGTCTTTACGGTATGGTAAATATCGTCCGTGCTGAGCGCGATGTGCTGGATACCTTCCCCTTTGTACTCACGAATAAACTCTTCAATTTGCGATTTATCGTCAGAAGACTCGTTGATCGGAATACGGATTTTGCCACAGGGCGCGGTCATCGCTCGGCTCACCAAACCCGTCAGTTTGCCCTCGATATCAAAGTAGCGGATTTCACGGAAGTTACCAATGCGCTCATAAAAACCTGCCCACTGGTTCATATTGCCGCGTTTCACGTTGTGCGTGAGGTGGTCAATTTCGTACAGCCCTACTTGCGCTTGCGTAAGGCGTTCTTTGCTGTCAGGGTAAAAATGAAAATCGACATCATAGATGCTGCGATCGCCATAACGATCCACAAAATAGAGCAAGCTATCACCAATCCCGAGCACAGCTGGAATACTCAATTCCATCGGTCCAATCTCGGTTTTGTACTCCACTGCACCATTGGCTTGTGCATGTTTGAGTGCCACTGCGGCATCCTTAACCCGAAATGCCATACCGCAAACAGAAGGTCCGTGTTCTTTGGCGAACGCTTCGGCTTGGCTGCGTGGTTGCGCATTGACAATAAAGTTAATGTCACCTTGGCGATATAACCAAGCTTCCTTAGAACGGTGTTTTGCAATTTCGGCAAAGCCTAGAGAGGTGAAGAGGTGTTTGAGACTGGCAATGCCCTGCGTATCCGCCGCCGTGTATTCCACAAATTCGAAGCCATCAGTACCGAGTGGGTTTACGCTATCCATCATCATCGTTTCCTTGGTGAGTGTGATTGCACTAACCATGGCTGAAATGGTGTGTAAAGAAAATCCCAAGCTCTCAAGTGGCTTCATGCTGATTTAAATCAAAAAAAGTAACAAAATGATTACATTTATCACGTCGCGCTATCTCTTGGCGAAAAATCATTCCTATATCATGCATTAAATAAACACAACCCATTGAATATTAAAATATAGTTAATTTTCAACAGCCCATAAAGACTCTTTCCCACGCTCAATCAAGCAGTAAAGCATTGCTTACAATGTAACAATATTGTTACTCGTTATTGATATCAGCGCTGTTCGCAAGGTGTCGATTCATCAAAATGAGTGCCATTTCACTCAAGCACGTTTTTCCCCTCTTCTTTTCAGACTTTTTTTGATTTAACGCATCTTTTGTGAATTCGATTGCAGGCATGGTGTCAGCTTCTGTTCCCTAAGAGGTATTCCTATGAGCCTGATTAATACCCAACGTCTTGTTGACCACTTCCTACAACTGATTCAAATCGATAGTGAATCGGGTAATGAAAAGCAGATTTCTGAAACCCTAGCTGAACAGCTGGGTGAACTCGGTTTCTCTGTGCACAAACTACCAGTCCCTGCTGAGGTTTCTAACGGTTTTAACCTATATGCCCGCCTAGAAGGCACACTGGATGACAGCATTCTATTTAGCTGCCACATGGATACGGTAAAACCGGGTAACGGTATCGAGCCGATTATTGAAGACGGAATTATTCGCTCGAAAGGCAACACGATTTTGGGTGGTGATGACAAATCAGGCATTGCTGCAATTCTCGAAGCGGTACGCGCACTACGCGACAACCAACAAGCACACAAAACCATTGAGATTGCTTTCACTGTGCATGAAGAAGGTGGCCTAAAAGGCTCTGAGCACTTCGACATGAGCAAAGTACAAGCGCAAAAAGCGATTGTTCTCGACACCGGTGGCCCAATCGGCACTATCGTTCGCGCCGCGCCGGGTCAGCAAAAAATCGTTGCGCTGATCAAAGGTAAGCCTGCCCATGCGGGTTTAGTCCCAGAAGATGGGATCAGCGCGATCTCTGTCGCGGCTGATGCAATTACTCAAATGAAGCTGCTACGTATTGACGAAGAAACCACCGCCAACATCGGTATCGTACAAGGTGGTCAGGCGACGAACATCGTAATGCCTGAGCTCAAGATCGTCGCCGAAGCGCGTTCTCTCAACGATACGAAGTTAGAAGCCCAAGTTCAGCATATGATCGAAACCTTTGAACGCGCAGCGGAAAAACATGGCGCAAAAGTTGAGATTGAATCGACTCGTTCTTATAACGCGTTCAAGTTGGAAGAAGATAACGCTCACATTCAAGCGATCAAAGCGAGCTTTGAGGCAATTGGTATTGAACCCAAAACCAAACTGAGTGGCGGCGGCAGCGATGCCAACAACTTCAACGCGAAAGGCTTAACGACAGTAAACCTCTCAACCGGTATGGCTAAAGTTCACACCACTGAAGAGTACATCGCGATTGCGGATATGGTGAAAATTGCCGAATTCGTTTGTGCTTATACCACCGCCTAATTCTACTCTTGTTCCAGAAAAGCAAACCGGAAGCCTAAGCTTCCGGTTTTTTTATGCCTTATTCATCCAATCGGTTAATGCACTGGTGTGGTCAGTGAAGGTTTCACTCGACGACGTGCCAATAGCACAAACAATAAAATCAGCGCCGGATAACGCAATGTTTCACCGATCAACGAATACAGCGAGCTGTGATTGAACGGGCTAATTACCAATGAAATCGCCTCATTCGCCAGCAGCAATAGAACGATCATCAATAACACTTCACGAAATGACAATTCTGCCGAGATCGGTTTCAGCACCGTCACTAAACCGGCAATAGTGACTAAAAACGCCAACCACTGGGTAAAAATGGGTTGTGGCCAGATAATCGACAAAATCGCACAAGCAATGGTTAATCCCCACCAAACTGGCTTTGAGGTCAACAAACTTTGTACATTAACCCCCGGTTTCAGATCGAGGCGAATAATGTGCCATGCCACTAAACCACCAAACAACGATCCCGCTGCAATATCGCTGAGAAAAGCACTGCCTGAATAAAACGAAGCAAAAGATAACCAGATAAATACCCCAGCCCAAATGCGCATAGCCCAGCGGTGCGTAAACTCTTGTCGCACATGCCACAACAAAACCCCTAAACAACCCCAGAGCGCAATCGGCAAATTAGGAAACCCAAAACCATAGCTAGGAAACAGCTCTAATCCCGGTTGGTAAACATGAGGTCTTGGCAAAGAAAAACCTTGCTGAGCAACCAGACAAAGCAATGAGGTAACCGTCATCGCAAACAAAATTTTGTAGCAATAGGGTTTACCGAGCTGCCAATAAATTAAAGGAAATAGCACTAATCCCATCACTGGAAGACTAAAGATCATTCCGCTGAGGATGATGTTTTGCAGCCAAGGCATACTCTTTTGCAACTGCGCCAACCCATATTGGAGTTGATTGAGCCAATCCAATTCCACTTGCTGAAATCGAGGAGCAGCTTTGTGCAGTTCAGTCACATAATCCACGGCTTGATCTGTACTCACGTTGAACAGCGAGAGAATAGACGCCCACTGCTCTGAATATCGATACTGATTCGGTTTGATATAACTCGGGGTGATCAGCATGGATGAGATCGTTTCCACGCCATAATCAGGCGCAAACCAGATGGGTAGCTCATACCCTCCTAACCCATTTTGGTACGCGTAGGCGATCACTTGTGATTCACTGATACACTCATAAACTAACGCCGTAGGGGTGTGGCCAAGTAACCGCCCCACCGCAACCACCATGCCTGTTTCTTGCCAAGTTTCACGCTGAGCCGCCATTTGGGGTGTTTCACCCGCCTCAATCGTGCCGCCGGGCAGCGAAAGTTTTCCAGTCAATACCTCTTGCGTCATCACTAACTTATTATCGCCACGGATCAAACATAACGCACCGCGATACGCTGTCTCTTCTTCTTGGCTGGACATGGCCGAAAAAGAGAGCCCTAAACTCAGAATGAAACCTAACACTAACCAAACTGTGCGAACATGTGCCAACAAGGTACTGTTTCCTTTTAAAAAACGAACTGACTTATACAAGCGGTTTACGCAACCAGTGAATATGTGGCACAAAGCCTGAACTCTGGTAAAAATCTTGGGCTGTACGGTTAAAATCCCATACTTCAACAAACATTTGTTTGACCCCGTAATCTTTGAAAACGCGCTCTAATTTATGACATAGCTGATTGGCAATCCCTTGTCCACGAAATGCCGGAAGCACATAAAGCTCATCGACACTGCCCATTGTTACCGCCTGACTCACGGTAGAAACCAGCTCACAAAAATGTCCAGTCACAAAACCCACTATCTGATCTTGTTGCTTCGCGACGTACACCAAGCACTCAGGATCATCCAGATAACGGGCAATGCTTTTCTCTTGCTCAATCTCCTCTGCGGTTTTGAAATGCTCTGAGCATTGCTGGTGGTGCTCATCGTGCAATTGAAACATCAACTGATTAAGTTGCTCTAAATCTGCACTGTTGGCTGCCGAGAGTGAGAAGTTGGTCATTTTGTGATTGTTATCAATTTATCGTGGGGCGAAATTGTATAGGAAGTGCGATAAAAAATCAGCTTAGGCAGTAGGGTTTTTGTGCAATCAGGTTGTTATCTGTGTCACATCAATGAGATGGTTAACTAAAAATCGCTCTAATAGATGCCCCAAATAATCAGGCCATGATGCTGCCCACAAACGTGAACGACATAATGGCCTGCTTTTTTGCAACTAAAGCCGGATCAATTTAGTGCTGAAACAGGTTTTCCAGCTCATTCAGGCTCATAGGATCGTCAATGGTCGACGGAATGGTGTAACTCTCGCCATCGGCGATTTGACGGATGATACGCCGCAAAATTTTGCCGGATCGCGTTTTCGGTAAGCGTTCGACCACTATGGCATGCTTAAAGCAAGCCACTGCACCAATTTGATTGCGCACACTCGCGACCAGCTCTTGCTCCAGCGTTTGTGCATCAATCTTCACTCCATCTTTGAGCACCACTAAACCCAGTGGCAACTGCCCTTTCAGCTCATCATGAATGCCAATCACCGCGCATTCCGCCACAGCCGGATGCGCGCCGACAATCTCTTCCATCTCGCCTGTCGATAGTCGATGCCCCGCAACGTTGATCACATCATCGATGCGACCCATGATGAACAGGTACCCTTCTTCATCAAGATAGCCGCCATCACCGGACACATAGTAACCGGGGAATTGCGCCAAATAGCCCGACTCAAACCGGTCATGGTTGCGCCACACGGTGGGTAAGCAGCTCGGTGGAAGTGGCCTTTTCAGTGCGACAAAACCTTGCTGGTTGGCGGGCATGTTTTCGCCAAGCTCATTAAGAATCTCCACCTGATAACCGGGGATCGGTTTGGTTGCCGAGCCCGCTTTAATAGGCATAGATTCAAGACCCGTTGGGTTTCCGGCAATCGCCCAACCCGTTTCGGTTTGCCACCAGTGATCAATCACTGGCTTGCCCGTTTTGCTTTGTACCCATTCCAAGGTCGGCGGGTCAAGCCGCTCTCCGGCCATAAAAATAGTGGTTAACGCCGACAAATCGTACTGTTTTAAATAATCGCCATTTGGATCTTCTTTTTTGATGGCACGAAACGCGGTCGGCGCAGAAAACAGCGCAGTCACTTGGTATTCCTGACACACTCGCCAAAATGCGCCGGGATCGGGTGTGCGTACCGGTTTGCCTTCATACAAAATGGTGGTGCAACCATGGAGCAGCGGCGCATACACGATGTAGGAGTGACCGACTACCCAACCCACATCCGAAGCTGCCCAAAACACCCCGTCTTGCGGCATGTTGTAGATGATCTGCATTGAATACTTGAGCGCAACCGCATGGCCGCCATTATCGCGCACCACCCCTTTCGGTTTGCCTGTGGTGCCTGAGGTGTAAAGGATATACAGCGGATCGGTGGCGAGCACAGGCACACAACCGTGTGGCGTGGCCGATTGCACGACCGTGTTCCATTCCAAATCACGGGCATGAGTGAGCTCAGCGCGGCATTCGCTGCGCTGATAAACCAAGACTTTTTCGGGTTTCCAGCGGCTATCCATAATGGCTTTATCCACCATGGGCTTGTAGGGAATCACCTTATTGATTTCCACGCCGCACGAGGCGGTCATGATCACTTTCGGCTCCGCATCTTCAATCCGCACCGCCAGTTCATTGGGCGCAAAGCCGCCAAACACGACCGAGTGAATCGCGCCCAAGCGCGCACAAGCCAACATCGCCATCGCCGCTTCTGGGATCATCGGCATGTAGATGATCACGCGATCCCCTTTGCTCACCCCTTGTGCGGCCAGCATGCCAGCAATTTTCGCGACACTGTCACGCAGTGCCGAGTAACTGTAGCGCTGCTTTTTACCCGTCACGGGCGAATCGTAAATCAGCGCCGTGTGATCGCCACGGCCTTGTTCACAGTGATAGTCGAGCGCTAACCAACAGGTATTGAGCACGCCATCAGGAAACCAGCGCTCAATACCATGTTCGTCATTGGCCAAAATGGTTTGCGGTGGTTGAAACCAGTCGATCTGATGCGCCTGTTTGCGCCAGAAGGCTTCGGGCTGCTCTTTCGCCCACTGATATTGCTCTTGATAGGCAGACATCGCATTACTCCTTGCTCTCACTGAGGGCAGCGTAATTTGCGGGAACGCGTACCCATCCTTCCATTAGAATTCTGGCGCTGCGACTCATGATCGCGCGCTCAATTTGCCATCCTTGCTCGCCCTGTTTGGCTTTAGCTCCCACTTTTAAGGTGCCGGAGGGATGACCAAAGGTGACTGACGTACGCTCACCACCACCCGCGGCCAAATTGACCAGCGTACCCGGCACGGCTGCTGCGGAGGCAATCGCCACGGCGGCCGTCCCCATCATAGCGTGATGCAGTTTGCCCATCGAGAGCGCGCGCACGAGCAAATCCACCGAGTCAGCCTCTACCTGTTTGCCGCTTGAAGCTAAGTAACTTTTCGCGCCACTGACAAAAGCAATTTTTGGCGTATGTTGGCGGTTTTGCGCTTCTTCGATGTGCTCTATCAGCCCCATTTTCAGTGCGCCATACGCGCGCAGCGTTTCAAACTTCGCCAAGGCTTGTGGATCACTGTTGATGGCCTCTTGCAACTCAGTGCCTTGATAGCCGAGCGCTTCGGCATCGACAAAAATGGTCGGAATACCCGAGTTGATGAAAGTGGCGTTGAACGTGCCGATACCCGGCACTTGCAAATCATCCATCACATTACCAGTTGGGAACATGGTGCCGCTGTCATCCGCAGGATCCACAAAATCGACCTGCACTTCGGCAGCCGGAAAGGTCACGCCATCGAGTTCAAATTCACCGCACTCCTGCACCGCGCCATTGACAATCGGTACATGCACCACAATGGTTTTGCTGATGTTGGCCTGCCACACTTTCACCGCCACTACGCCATTGTGCGGAATACGCTCAGCGGGAATCAGCCCTGCGTGGATCGCAAACGGCCCCACCGCAGCGGAAAGATTGCCGCAGTTTCCGCTCCAATCGACAAACGGCTTATCTATCGCCACTTGCCCGAACAGATAATCCACATCGTGATCTTCACGCGAACTGGCACTGACAATCACGGTTTTGCTGGTGCTCGATGTCGCGCCGCCCATGCCGTCAATCTGCTTGCCATAAGGATCAGGGCTACCAATCACTCTCAGCAATAAGGCATCACGGGCAGCTCCGGGCTGCTGCGCTTCAAGCGGCAAATCGTTCAGACGGAAAAACACCCCTTTGCTGGTTCCGCCACGCATGTAGGTGGCAGGAATACGAATTTGTGACACTGTCTCGTTCATTCTGCCTCCTACTGCGCCAAAAAGTCTTGCGCGAAGCGTTGCAGCACGCCACCCGCTTGGTATACGTGCACTTCATCGGCCGTGTCCAAACGACACGTCACCGCCACATCCAGCTTCTCGCCGTTTTGTCTGGTCACGACTAGGGCTAAATCGGCACCTGGTTTGATCTCACCCACCACATCAAACAGCTCAGTGCCATCCAACGCTAACGAGTGGCGATTGACGCCCACTTTAAATTCCAGCGGCAGTACGCCCATACCGACTAAGTTGGTACGGTGAATCCGCTCAAAGCCTTCGGCAACAATCGCTTCAACGCCGGCTAAACGCACGCCTTTAGCCGCCCAGTCGCGGGATGAACCTTGCCCATAATCCGCTCCCGCAATCACAATCAGCGGTTGTTTGCGGTTCATGTAAGTTTCAATCGCTTCCCACATGCGGGTTACTTTGCCTTCCGGCTCAATACGCGCGAGAGAACCTTGCTTGATTTGCCCGTTTTCTTTGACCATTTCGTTAAACAGTTTCGGGTTGGCAAACGTGGCGCGCTGCGCAGTCAGATGATCACCGCGGTGGGTAGCGTAAGAGTTAAAATCTTCCTCCGGCACGCCCATTTTAGTCAGGTATTCCCCAGCGGCACTGCTCGCCAAAATAGCATTGGAGGGCGATAAATGATCGGTCGTGATGTTGTCACCCAAAATCGCCAGAGGTCGCATCGCTTTCAAAGTGCGCGATGCCGCGAGCGCCCCTTCCCAATACGGCGGACGGCGAATATACGTGCTCATCGGCCGCCAGTCATACAGCGGTGAGCTCGCGCTTTGTGTCTCATCGAGTTTAAACATCTGGATATAGATCTGCTTGAACTGCTCCGGCTTGACCGCGCGGCCGACGACTGCATCAATTTCTTCATCACTTGGCCATAAGTCATTGAGATAAATCGGTTTGCCTTGCACATCGTGACCCAGCGCATCACGCTCAATATCAAAACGCATCGTGCCTGCTATCGCGTAAGCTACGACCAGAGGCGGCGAAGCCAAAAACGCTTGTTTGGCATACGGATGGATACGGCCATCAAAGTTGCGGTTGCCAGACAGCACCGCCGTAGCGTAGAGATCGCGTTCAATAATTTCTTGTTGAATCGCGGGGTCGAGCGCACCACTCATGCCGTTACAGGTGGTACAGGCATACGCCACAATCCCAAAACCAAGCTGTTCGAGTTCAGAGAGCAGCCCAGCTTCTTGCAAATACAATTTGGCGACTTTCGAGCCCGGCGCGAAAGAGGTTTTCACCCAAGGTTGGCGTTTAAGGCCGAGCTGATTAGCTTTTTTGGCGAGCAGCCCTGCTGCGACCACGTTACGCGGGTTACTGGTGTTGGTGCAGGAAGTGATGGCGGCGATGATCACCGCGCCATCAGGCATCAAGCCCTCCGCTTGTTGTGCTTCTCGTTGCTGAGTCGGTATGGCAATGCCGCGCGCGCTCAGTTCCTTGGTCGGTAAACGGCGATGCGGATTGGAAGGCCCCGCCAAATTGCGCTCAACGCTGGAGAGATCAAACTCCAGCACACGTTCGTATTCCGCGTGCTCTAAGCTGTCCGCCCATAAACCTGCGGCTTTGGCATAGCTTTCAACCAAAGCGACTTGCTCTGGCTCGCGGCCAGTCAGTTTTAAATATTGAATGGTCTGTTCATCAATGTAGAACATGCCGGCGGTCGCGCCGTATTCCGGCGTCATATTGGAGATGGTCGCGCGATCGCCGATGGTCAGCGCTTTCGCCCCTTCGCCAAAAAACTCCAGATAGGCTGAGACCACGCGCTCGCGGCGTAGAAACTCGGTTAAGGCCAATACAATATCAGTTGCGGTAATACCCGGTTGGCGCGCTCCGGTCAGTTTCACGCCAACAATATCTGGCAAGCGCATCATGGAAGGGCGACCGAGCATTACGGTTTCCGCTTCAAGGCCGCCCACACCAATCGCCAGCACTCCGAGAGCATCGACGTGCGGCGTATGGCTATCCGTGCCTACGCAAGAATCAGGGAAAGCCACGCCCTCTTTCACTTGTATCACCGGCGACATTTTTTCGAGGTTGATCTGGTGCATGATGCCGTTACCGGCAGGGATCACGCTGACGTTTTTAAACGCGGTTTTACACCACTCGATAAAGTGGAAGCGATCTTCGTTGCGTCTGTCTTCCACCGCGCGGTTTTTCTCAAACGCATCAGGATCGCAGCCGGAATATTCCACCGCCAACGAGTGATCAACAATCAGCTGAGTCTCTACTACAGGATTGACTTGCGCGGGGTCGCCGCCTTGATCGGCTATCGCATCACGTAAGCCCGCCAAATCGACTAGCGCGGTTTGGCCGAGAATATCGTGGCACACCACGCGCGCGGGATACCAAGGGAAATCGAGATCGCGTTTACGCTCAATAATTTGCAGCAGACTTTCGCTCAATTGTTCCGGTGGGCAGCGGCGAACCAAGTTTTCGGCCAGAATACGTGCCGTGTAAGGCAAAGTTTGGTATGCGCCCGGTTTTAACGCCTCGACCGCCGCGCGCGTATCAAAAAAATCGACCTGAGATTGCGCAGGGCTTTGCGATAAGGCTTTACGATACAGACTGTTCATGTTTTTGCTTCCGTCGCTTAGGAACTAAAAGATGCTGCTGGCCATTCAAATGGCTCTGAACCCTCCACAGGAGGGTTCGTTGTACTTGTTCAGTGTTAGCCACGCTGTTCAATCGGCAGCCAAGTTTGATGCTCAGGCCCCACATAATCCGCACTTGGGCGAATAATTCGGTTGTTGGCACGCTGCTCATAAACATGCGCCGCCCAGCCGGTTAAACGGCTCATCACAAAGATTGGCGTAAACAATTTGGTCGGAATACCCATAAAGTGATAGGCCGAGGCGTGGAAGAAGTCCGCATTACAGAACAGATCTTTCTCGCGCTTCATCACCGCTTCCACGCGCTCAGACACAGCGTAGAGATGAGAATCCCCCACCGCTTCAGAAAGCGCCTTCGACCACTCTTTGATTAAGGCGTTGCGTGGGTCACTCTCGCGATAAATCGCGTGGCCAAAGCCCATGATTTTCTCTTTGTTCGCCAGCATGCGCATAATGCCCGCTTCCGCTTCATCGGCACTGTGCCACTGCTCAATCATCGCCATCGCGGCCTCATTCGCTCCGCCATGCAAAGGCCCGCGTAGCGTACCAATCGCGCCTGTCACACAAGAGTGAATATCCGACAAGGTTGACGCGCAGACTCTTGCCGCAAAGGTAGATGCATTGAATTCGTGCTCAGCGTACAGAGTGAGCGAGCAGTGCATCACTTTTTTGAACAGCTCGCTCGGCGCTTGGTCAGTGAGCATTTTGAGGAAATAGCCGCCAATCGAATCTTCACTTTGATCGGCGGTATCAATACGCACACCATCATGACTGAAGCGATACCAGTAGCAGATGATCGCTGGGAACAGCGCCAACATACGCTCGGTCGCTGCTTGTTGCTCAGCAAAGGTATGTTCAGGCTCAAGGTTGCCAAGAATGGAGCAGCCCGTGCGCATCACATCCATCGGATGCGCTTCAGCAGGGAGCAATTCCAGTGCTTGCTTGAGTTTTTCGGGTAAACCGCGCAGGCCAATCAAACGAGTTTTGTACTGATCCAGCTCCGCTTGCGTTGGCAAATGCCCTACCAATAGCAGGTGCGCGACCTCTTCAAATTGAGCATGATGGGCCAAATCGGTAATGTCGTAACCACGGTAGGTTAACCCGGTTCCCGTTTTACCCACAGTACACAAAGCGGTGCTTCCCGCGCTTTGGCCGCGCAGCCCTGCTCCGCCTAACTCTTTTGCAGCAGACATGTCGAACTCCTTTTCTGGCTCTCCTTTTGGTGCTCGCGCACCGACCTCTTAGTGTCCACCTTCGGGTGTTTTAGGAGAGCAATTTCACGTTATTGGATTTAATGTTCTCTTACTCACGCAGCCACATTGGCAGTCAAACATAAGAGAGGATTGTTTTCCTTGGACTTCCCTCGACTTAAGAGGGTTGTGAAAACAGCTGATCCAGCTTGTCTTCGTATTCGTGGTAATGCAGGTAAGCGTAGAGCTCTTTGCGCGTTTGCATTTGATCGAGCAACGCTTCCTGATTACCGTGTTCCAGCAAGTGGCGATACACATTTTCCGCGGCTTTATTCATGGCACGGAAAGCGCTGAGTGGGTACAGCACCATATCCACATTCACTGCCGCCAATTGCTCACCGCTGTAAAGGGGAGTCTGACCAAACTCGGTAATGTTGGCCAAAATCGGCACATGTTTACCGGTTGCGCTGCGCAGTGCGGTTGAAAACTGCTCGTACTGTTTCAGCTCGGTCATGGCTTCGGGGAAAATCATGTCTGCGCCCGCTTCCACACAGGCAATCGCACGCTCAATTGCGCTGTCCATGCCTTCTACCGCTAACGCATCGGTGCGCGCCATGATCACAAACTCAGGATTGATGCGCGCATCCACCGCCGCTTTGACGCGATCCACCATCTCTTGCTGGCTAACAATCGCTTTATTCGGACGATGACCACAGCGTTTTTGCGCCACCTGATCTTCCATGTGCACCGCCGCGGCTCCGGCTTTTTCCATCGCTTTGATGGTGCGAGCAATGTTAAATGCGCCGCCAAAGCCGGTATCAATATCCACCAGCAAAGGCAAATCGCAGGCGTTGGTGATGCGTTCCACATCTACCAACACGTCATTGAGTGTGGTGATGCCCAAATCCGGCAAGCCGTACGAAGCATTGGCAATGCCACCGCCAGAGAGATAAATCGCTTGATGGCCGATACTTTTCGCCATCATGGCGCAGTAAGGATTGATGGTGCCGACGATTTGCAGTGGATGATGGGTTTTCACTGCCAGCCTGAATTTGGCGCCAGGACTTAAACTCATGGGATTCTCCTTAACCTTGTTGTTGGGCATCCAGCACTATGTGTTGTTCGATCAATTGACGACTGCGCGAGATGTGGCGACGCATCAGCATTTCGGCCAACTCTTCATCCCGTTGGCGGATCGCACGCAGAATAAATTTGTGTTCTTCCAACGCTTCGACTGGACGTGAATGCGAACGCGGCGATTGGTAACGATACATGCGTAATAAGTGGTAAAGCTCATCACACAGCAAGCCAATCAGCTGCTGATTGCGGCTGGCTTGAATAATTCGGTAGTGGAAATCGAAATCGCCCTGCTGGTGAAAGTAAGAAGCGCCCTCGACCTGATCGATATGAGTGGAATGTGTCGACAATAGGCTTTCTAAGCCCGCGAGTTCGATTTCGGTAATATTGCGTGCCGCTAGCCTTGCAGCCATGCCTTCCAGTGCTTCACGCACTGCATACAACTCGACCAATTTGGTGGGTGAAAGCTGAGTCACTCGCGCACCAATGTGCGGAATGCGTTCAATCAACCCAAGCCCTTCCACTCGCATTAACGCTTCACGCAGTGGGCCACGGCTGACTTGAAACTGTTTGGCGAGCTCAGGTTCAGAGATTTTACAGCCCGGCGCGAGCTGCCCTTCCACAATGGCTTCAATCAGATATTCGGTTAGGTTCTCTGATTTGGTGCTCTCTTTTTCTGTGCTCGGCTGACGAGATAAGGTACTGCTTTTCATCAATCGTAATTCCCACTATCGCACCTAGCTCTATGTACCTAGGCACTTATTAATAACAATTCGGTCTGATGAAAAAGTAGCCCAACAAAGTGTCGACAATCAAGTAAATTGTCGACACTTTAGACTAAGGTATAAACCCAACTCAAAAGAAAAAACTCAATAAAAACCTTAAAAACAATAGATAAGAATAAATATTCAATTTTATGGCTTGAGACAAACAACAGCACACTGTCTACACCATGCAGCTTGCCTCAACTTAAAAATTAAGCCTCGGCGACAACGTGAACTTTATGAACAAAATCCCCTTTATGCCCAATATTGTTTTTATTGACGGATTGGAGACATTTCCTTAACAGGTTTTTAACCTTAAAACATACCAAGTCATCGGTAGCAGTGGTCAGCCTATCGTGCTCTCCACTTTTCACCTAGCTTTGTGGATGCGAACTTGAACGCTTTCTCTGCATCGCAAGGGACAACACAAAAAAATAAGCATCAACGTGCAGTATGATGCGCCGACATAAGGAACGTGAAACATGTTGAAGTTTTTTAAACCTTCTCTCACCGCCGCCATGCTGGCCGCTACTTTTTCTTTCTCCTCTCTCGCGGCTGACATTGAAAAAATCCACTTTATTGTACCCGGTGGTGCTGGTGGCGGTTGGGATATGACTGCGCGCGCTACTGGTGATGCGCTAATGAAAGCTAAGCTAATCGAAAACGCCTCTTACCAAAACCTGTCTGGTGGCGGTGGCGGTAAAGCGATTGCACACCTGATTGAAACGGCAGAACGTCAACAAGATACGCTGATGGTAAACTCAACCCCGATTGTTATCCGTTCACTGTCTGGCGTTTTCCCACAATCTTTCCGTGATTTAACGCCCGTTGCTGAAATCGTCTCTGACTACGGTGCTTTCGTGGTGGCAGGTGATTCGAAATATACCTCTTGGGAACAAGTGGTTGCGGATTTCAAAGCCAACCCGAAACAAATCAAAATTGCAGGTGGTTCTGCGCGAGGCAGTATGGACCACTTAGTCGCAGCGGCGGCCTTTAAAGGCCAAGGCTTAGATCCAAAAGAAGTGCGTTACGTGGCTTATGATGCGGGCGGCTCCGCCATGACTGCCCTGCTCTCTGGCGAAACTCAAGTCCTTTCAACCGGTCTGGGCGAAGTGCTGGAGATGTCGAAATCCGGTCAAGTGCGTGTTCTGGCGATCACCTCTCCAAAACGTTTGGACATCGCACCCGATATTCCAACCCTTGCCGACTATGGCAACCCAACCACCTTCGTTAACTGGCGTGGCTACTTTGCCGCACCGGGCGTGAGCGCAGAAAAAGTCGCGGAGTGGAACGAAGTGTTCAAGAAGATGTTTGCCAGCGAAGAGTGGAAAGTGATCCGCGATCGTAATGGCTGGATTGACAGCTACAAAGGCGACAAAGAGTTTTACGCTTTCCTTGAAGAGCAAGAGAAGCAAATGGCAGACCTGATGCGTGAGCTTGGTTTCCTGAAGTAATTGCAGCAGAAGCGGAGCAATCCGCTTCTCTCACCGTTTGCCGAGTAAACGTATACAACGTCACTCCTTTGTTTATGGATAAATGTTATGGGTAACTCCTTTGACTTGCAGTACTTCATTTATCCTGACACCCCAATGCTACCTGCATTCGTGCCGGCAGTGTGACAGGGTTAGTTAATCTCCATTCATTAACTCGTGTTTACTCGGCTCTTTTCTCCTCTACCGTTCACAAACCCAATGGAGTTGGATATGTCGGACCTGCCAACCAAATTATTTACTAAAGAGAATATGCTCTGCCGCGATCGAGTGGGAGCCATGCTATTCCTGCTCTTCAGCCTCGGTTACGGCTACCAAACGTCACTGATCGCCATGTTTCCCGGCGATGAGTTAGAGCCGTTTAACGCTCGGACCTTACCGACCATTTTGACTTATGCCGGCATCGCACTCTCACTGTTATTGTTGGTGGTTGGGCAACCCGATAAAAAAAGTGGTGCAGTGCTCGATTTTAACTGGAAATTACTGATCAGTTTCTTAGTCCTGATGGCACTGTATGGTCTCGGTTTAACGTATCTGGGCTTTGTGATTGCCACTTCTTTGTTCCTCATGGCCGGTTTTTACCTGTTGGGTGAGCGGCGGAAAAGCATTTTATTGGGGGCATCATTCCCTTTCGTGATTGCCTTTTATTTGTTACTGACCAAAGGACTGGATGTGTATCTGGAGCCGGGTCATCTGTTTACTTTCGGATAGGAAATCATCATGTTAGACGGAATTTTACAAGGGCTGGCAACGGCGGTAATGCCGACCAACCTGATGATGGTCATGATCGGCTGCTTCGTCGGCACTTTCATCGGTATGTTGCCCGGCTTAGGCCCCATTTCAGCCATTGCGCTGATGATCCCGATTACTTACGGTTTAGAACCTGCTTCAGGCTTAATCCTGATGGCTGGCGTTTACTACGGTGCGATTTTTGGCGGCTCAACCTCTTCCATTCTGATCAACGCACCAGGGTGTTCTTCTACGGTAGTGACTGCGTTTGACGGCTACCCAATGGCGCAAAAAGGCCAAGCGGGTAAAGCTTTAGCATTGGCTGCTTACGCATCTTTCACCGGCGGCACACTCTCAGCCATTATGTTGCTGTTTGCCGCACCAGCACTGGCCAAAGTATCACTCAGTTTTCAATCGTCAGACTATTTCGCGCTGATGTTGGTTGGCCTTTCCGCCGTGGCCGCCTTTGCCGGCAAAGGCCAAGTCATCAAAGCGTGGATGATGACTGTACTCGGTTTAATGCTTTCCACCGTCGGTATTGATAAAGGCATTGGTGTCGAACGCTTCACTTTCGGCCTGACCGATTTGATGGATGGCTTTAGCTTCCTACTCTTAGCCATGGCAACTTTTGCCCTTGGTGAAACCTTGATGGGTATTTTAAAACCGGACGGCGATAACAGTGCCAACGAACAAGAGCAGATGAAAAACATCGGTAGCATGAAGCTTACCAGAGAAGAGATCAAAGAAGCGGCTCCGGTTTCACTGCGCTCCTCAATCCTTGGTTTCTTCACTGGCGTTCTACCCGGTGCAGGCGCAACCATTGCGGCTTTCTTGGCTTACGGCATGGAGCGTAATCTCGCCCCAAAAGATAAGAAAGAAGAGTTCGGCCATGGATCTATTCGTGGTCTGGTTGCACCAGAGTCCGCCAACAACGCGGCATCAAGCGGCTCATTCGTTCCCCTCTTAACGTTGGGTATCCCTGGGTCTGGTACAACGGCAATTATGCTTGGTGCATTGATTGCTTACGGAATTCAACCAGGTCCTCGTCTGTTTGTTGAGCATCCCGATATTTTCTGGTCCGTGATCATCTCTATGTACGTCGGTAACATCGTACTGCTGATCCTGAACTTGCCGTTGATTCCGTACATCTCCAAACTGTTAGCAGTACCACGCACTGTATTGCTGCCGATGATTCTGTTCTTCTCAATCACCGGCGTGTATTTGGTGTCGTTCAATACCATGGATGTGTATGTGATGATTCTGGTCGCGATGGGGGCAATAGCCCTGCGTCTGGCGAACTTCCCACTTGCACCGCTGCTACTCGGCTTTATCTTGGGCGGCTTGATGGAAGAAAACTTACGCCGCGCGTTGATCATTACCGATGGTGAAATCAGCTTCCTGTGGGAACGTCCAATCACTTTAGCCTTTACGGCATTAGCGATTGTAACGCTACTCAGCCCACTGTTTGGCCGCTTGATGGAGCGTAAAAAACGCTCAGACGGCGTGAAACTGCCACACTAATTCAGGCTTATTCTTTACGAAAAGATGAGAGCGTCGCCTAAATGGTGGCGCTCTCTTATTTCAATCTATTCGAGCATATTTACATCCAGAAAAACACTCAACAACAGAACAACTAGGTGAAAAACTTAGATCTAATTATTTCATCATTGTATATACATTGGTTATGCGTGCGCACTTACAAATAGAAGCCTTAAATATGCCGGCCACGGTTTATATTCGTCTGAAGTTATAAATTAAACCAACTGAAGTCCAAAATGAAACTTGTTTATCTGCACTTAGTTGTTGAAGCAATTCATACTGTATATATAATCGAGAAAATTTTTAAAAGAAGACTTCATCATGCATATTTGCCATAACTGCGATACCGAATACGATAATCAACAAAACCAATGCCCTACATGTGACGCAACCAAAGTAATGATTGAATCAAGCAATAAAATGGTTGCTGTTCATGCAATGACCGTCGAACTTGAAATTGATAATAGTAAATCAACAGTTAATCCTCGCTTTGGATCTCTTTGGCCACTGGAAGGTGAAGACATATCTTTCCAGTTCATTCAACAAGTTGAACTCAAATTCAAGCGTAAGAATAAATTTCATGGTTACTATGATAGTGAAACCGGAAAACAAGTTGCGTCATACTTACATAAATACATCGCTTCTTCAGTATCAAAAGAGGATTTTATAGCTCTAGTTACCTCACTTACTAATGAACTAAAGAATGCCATTTTTGAGCTTAGAGTAGCATCCAAAGTTGCCAGTTCTAAAATTGTATTTATGCATTACAAAAGTATAAAAAATGATGATTTTGGAAGAATTTTAGCTGTTATGGTCGATAAAAAATCAGGCTTTGATTTTACTGAAGAATCATTACTACCTAAACAAACTCAACACATAAATTTAGAAGCACTGAAACAAGCAGTATCAATTGATGTGGATCTCTTTGATGCTTGTTATCCTAGTTCGCCTAAGTCAGAGGCATACTTAAAGTTTATTAGAGGTTCTTCTTCTGCAAGCTACTTTAGAAATGCATTTGGTTGTAACGAGAAATCTGACAATGGTGAATCACTTAACAATCTTTATAGAGCTATTGATTCATACGCTACTATCAATAATCTTGGTGAAGACTTTTATTTCGAAGCAGAAGAGAAACTAACAGACTTTGTAGTTAATATTAAAAAGACTGAAAGATCATCTTTCTCAATAAATCAAGCAGCAACAGTTATTGAATCTGCTTTACCCAAAAATAGAGTAGACCTTGAGAATACATTCACTACATTTGTTAACGAGAGTGAGTTCATGATAAATCAATATATTGAACCAACTTCACAACAAGTGAAAGAACATCTTTGGATCGACTTTTCTGATCAAGACAATGGATTAATTGCTCGTGTACATTCAAGTATAGAAATAGGCAAAAAAGGTGATGGTAAAGATGTAGAGTTCAATGAACTAACAAGGAAACTGGAGATTAAAATTAAAGATGCCAAGATTCGAGAAAAAATCATACGAATAATAAATAAGGAAAGCTAAATAATATGTCAAATCAACAAATATTAGTCTTTCTAGAAAATCAAAAGGTAGAAGTTAAAGGTGATGATTTATATATAAAATTAGCACCACCTGCAACGCAGGAAGAGTTAAGTAATCACATAAGAAATGCTGGTTACATTAATGATATTCGTCCTTTTGAAGGAAAATATCAAATAAAAACAGGAGCTAGATATTGGAACAGAGGAAAATTCATTTTCACCTCTGATGAATCACTATTTGAAGAATGCGACACTCAAGGTAAAGTACCTGAAGGATTATTATATTTCGATAAAATCAAACAGAAAATAATTAAATTTAACTCAGAGTTAGATTTACATAATAAACTTGAAATTTTTGTTGGGTTAAGAAATTTACTTACAAAGTTGTCTGACCATATGATACCTAATGAAGAGGTCATTTTCCTTATAAAAAATGATAATGGTGGTGTAAAACATAGAGTCCCTATATCTCTTAATTATGAATCCTTTGTAAAGACATTTACTAATCAAACAGTTGAACTCAAAGAAAGTGTTAAGCTTCTTGGGAAACTTCAGCAAAAAATATCTCTAGATGATGCGCAAGATAAAGAACGTAGGAACTGTATGCGCTCTGCATTTGATGTATTGATCCAAGGATTAGATGAAGAGAAAGAAATATTCACACATACTCTTTCAAATATTGTTAGCTTTTATAAAAAATATACTGAACATCACAATATGTTTTTGAGTGACTTTACTATAAATAAAGTCATTCAAGAAATTAATGCTAAAGATCTAGAATATACTGGAAAGATCAACGATATTGCATCTTCTGTACAAACAAAAGCGTTAGCTATACCTGGTGCTATGGTTGCTATAACTGCGGTTATGAAGGTAGATAATATGGCAAGTGCCATTGGTGTAGTAATAGCTCTCCTCCTAACATGCTTGGTTATACAAAAGTCACTAGACATATACAACGATACCTTTAAACACTTATCTAAACAAATAAATAATGTTTTCTCTAGATATCAGGTTTTAAGCCAGAAATCTGAAGTTAGAAACGAAGCAAAAATAACAGAACAGGCTTTAAATAATCTAATAGAAAAAGGAAAGAAAGGACTAAGTTATGTTAGTAGAATCATATGGACTGTTTGGATTACTTCTCTAATATTTGTAATCTTTGAAACAAACAATATAAAAAATCCAGAATCTGAAAAGTCAATAAACACACCAAATACAAGTGAAGTTGGAAAAGAAGAGACTCATCAAGATACATCTGGTGTTGTAGTAGCAGTGAAACATAATGACTCCAAACCAGAACCAAAACAATCCAAAGATTCTAAAAACAATGTAACGTCTTTAGAACTCAATAGTTCTCCTATCGACCTTTAATCATTCTTTGATAACTCTATATACAAAAAAGGCCTGACTGTTGTCAGGCCTTAAAACATGCAAATCTACAATCCGATTATTTCTTATTCGCGTATTTCATGGAGTCCAACGCGACCGCGAAGATAATAATCGAACCTTTAATGATGTACTGCCAGTAAGGGCTAACGCCGATGTAGGTCATACCGTAGTTGATTACGGTGAAGATCAGTACCCCGGTCACTACCCCAGCAATACTCCCCACACCACCAGCGAATGAGACACCGCCCACCACACACGCTGCAATCGCATCCAACTCATACAGGAAACCTAAGTTGTTGGTTGCACTACCAATTCGTCCCGCTTCTAGCATACCGCCAAAGGCATAGAACACACCGGAAAGCGCATACACTTTAAGCAGTGTGAGTGGCACGTTAACACCAGAAACTTTCGCCGCTTCTGGGTTACCACCAACCGCAAAAATATTTTTGCCAAACACGGTTTTATTCCACAACACCCACATGAAAATGATCGCAATAATGGCGTAGAAAGTGATGTAAGAGAACCGGAAATCACCAATGCGGATAAAGCCTTGGGTAAAGGTACTAAAGCGTTCATCGAAACCCGCAATCGGTGATGCACCGACCGAATCGTAGTACAGCGAGTTAATGCCGTAGACGATGATCATCGTACCCAACGTCGCGATAAAGGGGGTTACTTTGAGGTAAGCCACAATCACACCGTTCACCAAACCGATAATCGCACCAATCAAGCAAACGCTGATAATGACCGCAAGAATAGGAATTTCACCCAAACTTGGGAACACTTTGTTCACGTTATCCATCGATTGTAGCAAAGTGGCCGAAATCACCGCCGCCAAACCCACTTGACGCCCTGCGGATAAGTCGGTGCCTTGGGTCACGATCAAACCCGCCACACCCAGTGCAATAATCACGCGTACTGAAGATTGAGTCAGGATGTTACTGAGGTTACGTAAGCTAAGAAATGAGGGCTCTTGAATCACAATAACCGCAAGCAGAATAAACAGCACTGCGTAGATTGCGCCCTCTTTTAAATGTTTAATTGCATATGATTTGACAGCATCCATAGTCATTTCCTTAGAGGTATCGAGAGGCCAGCTCTAAAATTTCGTTCTGAGAGGTTTCTTTAGTGTTCACAATGCCCGCATTGCGGCCGTTGCTCATCACCATGATCCGGTCGGTAATACCGAGTAATTCCGGCATCTCAGAGGAAATAATGATGATGCCTTTGTCTTTCTTCGCCAGCTCTAGGATCAGCTGGTAAATTTCGTATTTTGCGCCCACATCAATACCGCGAGTGGGTTCATCCAACATCAAAATCTCGGGTTGAGTCAGTAGCCAGCGTCCAATGATGACTTTTTGCTGGTTTCCGCCCGAAAGTGAGCCAATGCTAGTTTGGTGTGACGGCGTTTTTACCCGCATCGAGTCAATCACCCACTGCGTGTCGCTTTTCATTTTCTTGTCGCTGAGTAGGCCGTAAGGCGTTTTGTATTCATCGACATTGGCGACTAACGAGTTAAAGGTGATGTCCAGATTGGAATAAATCCCCGTTGAGCGACGCTCTTCAGTCACCAACGCGAAACCGTTGCCAATCGCTTCATGGGCATCATGGTTTTTCATTTCACGTCCATGCAGTAACACATGCCCAGCACTGCGTTCACGAACCCCGAAAATGGTTTCCACAATATCCGTACGACGCGAACCAACCAGACCCGCCACGCCCAAGATCTCTCCAGCACGTAGTTCAAACGAAATGTCTTGAATCGACGGTTGGTTGAGTGCGGTAAGGTTTTTCACCTCAAGAATGATATTTTTGGGTTCGTTACTTTTTTCAGGGAAACGCTGGGTCAGTTCACGGCCAACCATCATCGAAATGATCTTGTCCATGTCCAAACCTTTTAATGGACGAGTATCCACCCACTGACCATCACGTAAAATGGTGATTTCATCGCAGATAGAAAAGATTTCTTCCATTTTGTGCGAGATGTACACCACTCCACAGCCTTTCTCTTTGAGCTTTTTGATAATGGTGAAGAGATGATTTACTTCTTTTTCGGTCAAGGATGAGGTCGGCTCATCCATGATCACCACTTTCGCGTCGTAGGAAAACGCTTTGGCGATTTCAAGCATTTGCATTTGTGAAACCGACAAAGTGGCAACTTTAACTCTCGGATCGATATCAATATCGAGTTCGGCAAAAATCGCTTTGGTATCACGATACATCTTATCGTGATCGACAAAAAAACCTTTGGTTGGATAACGGCCAAGCCAAATGTTATCCATCACCGAGCACTGTTTTACTTGGTTCAACTCTTGGTGAACCATTGAGACACCGGATTCCAGCGCCTCTTTTGATGAGGAAAAATTCACATGCTGGCCAAGAAAAATGATATCGCCCTCATCTTTCTCATAAATACCAAATAAGCATTTCAGCAAGGTAGATTTACCTGCGCCGTTTTCACCCATCAAGGCGTGAACAGAATGCGGACGCACTTTTAAATTCACCTTATCAAGGGCTTTCACCCCCGGGAATTCTTTACTCACCCCTGTCATTTCTAACAGGAATTCATGTGTTTGATTGACCATGGCATCACTTTTATTATGCAAAAATTCAGACAACCCATATCAATGCGTGGTACACACGGCGTGATATCTCTGTGCGGCAAACCCGACGGTCTGACGCTGAATCTTTAGATGTTGCGAAAGAGCGAAGAGGAGAAGTAGCCTTCTCCTCATCTCGCCAAGGTTACTCGACGTTATTGATGTCAACGCCAACATAAGGTACGCGAACGACTTTATTCTCAATGGTCCATTGAGTGCCTTCCGCAGCAGGCTTACCATTCGCTAGGTTACGTGCCAATTCGAATGTCGCTTTTGCTTGGTTTTGCGCATCGTTCAACACAGTACCCGCCATGTCACCGGATTTGATGAGAGCCAAAGCTTCCGCCAGAGCATCTACACCAAATACTGGGATTTTTTGGCCTGCGCCGCGCAGAGCTTCAATCGCCCCCATCGCCATGCCATCGTTGTTGGCAATCACAACTTCGATTTTGCTGCCGTTCGGGCCAGAGAGCCACGCGTCCATCTTATCTTTGGCCATCGCGGTATCCCACATGCCAGTATCCATGTGCAGTTCTTGAGTTTTGATGCCGTTGTCGTTAATGGTTTTCACAGAGTAAGTAGTACGCGCTTCCGCATCTGGGTGGCCTGGTTCGCCTTTCAGCATAACGTATTGCAGTACACCATCGCCGTTTTTATCCCACGCCGGGCTTGCTTTCCATTGTGCTGAGATCAAATCACCTTGAATGATGCCAGACTCTTTCGAATCCGTACCTACGTAGTAAGCTTTGTCGTAACTTGCCATCGCGTCCGCTGAAGGTTCTTTGTTGTAAAACACCACAGGTACGTTGTCGATTTTGGCTTTCTGGATGATGGTAGATGCCGCAGCTGGGTCAACAAGGTTGATTGCCAGAGCTTGAACACCACGTGCCAACATAACGTCGACTTGGTCGTTTTGCATCGACTGGCTATTTTGCGAGTCATTCATCAGGATACGTGTGTTGCTATCCGCCGCCGCTTCCTTCTCAATGGCTTGGCGAACAACAGACATGAAGTTATCGTCGTATTTATAGATGGTAAAGCCAATGGTGGTATCTGCCAGAGCCTGTGTACCAAACCCCATACCCGCAGAAAGCATTGCTAAAACAGTTAACTTTCTCATTGAACAAGTCCTATTTGTTGTTTTGTATTACATGTGTAGGGAACAACGTTCATTCAGCCTTTTGCACAATGCTTAACTTGCACAATCAGTGAAAACGTTTACTCAAGAGTATAGTTTTAAAAAACACAATTAATGTGAACCAGTTAAAAAAATGTTCCTCAAACAACAATGGCGTAACCATTTGTTTAAATACTTTGAAGTAAATAACAAATTCCACCTATTTTCCCTGAATTCACCTTGCTCACTTAGTCTCATAGTCATTCACATTGATAGAATCAATGTGATAACGTTTACACTAAGTCGTGCGTCATCATTCAAAGCCACACTCTGTGATTGATAAAAAGTATAGACGTTGTTTTTTAAGATGATGATTAAAAAACCAATCTCATGAAATACCAAGCTCTCTACTAAAGGCTTCCCTTCCAGCCATAATATGAATCAAGTCTATTATTCTTTTACTATTCACAGCCTTACCATTGACCTCAACATGAACCAAAATAACAAACGAGGTGGCAGATAAGTTTGCAAAAATCATTATTGGCATATGCCATTAATGAGGACAAAATAACGACGTCATCTCATGTCGGAGAACAAAAATGATGTATGCAATCCCTAGCCGCCAAGGTCAACCTTTTAACCACTTCGCGAAAGCCCCCTCTTTTGCTCTGATCGATTCCTCTTATCAACAGCCGCCAATTGAGTTAGCGATCACGCACAACTCCACCACCTCTTGTGGCAAGAAAACCAAAATCTTAGAGCAGTTCCAGCGATATCAGGTTGAGGCCGTGGTGGTTCGGCAGATTGGGCAATCCATGCTGCAAGCCTTGTTTAACGCAGGAATTCGTGTCTATGCTTTACCTAGAGGGGCGACTTTCGATAATTTAGTGTTAGAGCAACTTCAACCCATCACCGAATTGAGTTACGGCAAATCTTCTCCGAATAAAGCTCACGTTTGTGCGCATCGCCAAGGCACTAAAACTGCGCTTAAGTTGTCCAAACCAAACCACAGCGGTTTTTCAATCAAACGATTATGGAAGGGAGAAAAGTAATGACGTATTTACTGGCTTTCGGAGTGTTTGTTCTGTTTGCCCTTTTGATGACATTAGGTGTCATGGCTAAGCGAAAACCCATCCAAGGCAGTTGTGGGGGGCTCGCAAATGTGGGGGTAGATAAGGTGTGTAATTGTGAAACTACATGCGACACGCATCAGCACAAGCTTTATCAAATCTCTGAACCAGAAGATAAAAATAATTAAGGCAGGAATTCACCTGCCTTAATTTCCGAATAGCTCGATTTATTGTTTGAGCGCGGGTCGGCACTCTTGTTCATCTGGTGCAAGGTATGGCGATAAAATCGGAGCCATCCCCTTAAGAACTTGCACAGGTAACGCCGAGGTAAAGGTGAACTTCTCAGAATCACTCCCCGCGACATAGGCGGTTAATGTACCGAAGTGACGCTCTCCTAGGTAAAACACGAAAGTGGCGGTTCGGTTACGTGCTTGAGACTGCACTACAGTACCGATGCGGTTCACCGTTTGTAAGCGGTTGTCACCGGTTCCGGTTTTCCCCCCCATCACAATTGGCGTACCATCAGGCAGCTTGAACACACCGGAGATCCGTCTTGCTGTACCACTGTCCACGACTTGAGATAATGCACCACGTAAAGCACGCGCAACCTCAACAGGAAGCACTCTCACCCCTGTGGTTTCCACTGGAGCAAATTCGGTTTCGAAAGGTGTCCCTTGTGCAAAATGTAAGTGATTGATGCGTTTGGTCGGAACTCGTACCCCATCGTTCAAAATAATCCCCATTAGTTCAGACAAAGCCGCAGGGCGATCTCCCGAACTTCCTAGCGCAGTCGCTAAAGAAGGTACTAAGTGATCAAATGGATAACCTAAGCGCTGCCAACTTTGGTGGATATCTAAAAATGCCTCCACTTCAAGCATGGTACGCACTCGGCTATCGCGCGCATTACGGTGGCGTGTTTTAAATAGCCAGCCATACACTTCTTGCCGTCTATCACTGCTCGCCTCAACGACATCACTAAAGGAAGCTTGACCATGTTCGTTCAAATACCCTAATAACCACAGTTCTAGCGGATGAACCCGAGCAATATAGCCTTGGTCAGGTAACGAATACTTACCACGGCCATACTTGTTATACAGTTTTTCAAGCTGCTTATTGGTAATTTTGTCGCGTGTTGCACTCGGCAACTTGTCATCCATAAAACGCATGAACTCATTGATGGAGGCATCCGGCAACAAATAGCGATGCACTGCCGCTAATCGATCTGAACTTGGCTTGAGCCCTTCTAGAAGCGTCGCCATACGTTCATCCACTGTTTTGTCTTTATATTTGCGCCAGAATCTCAGCAAATAAGCTCGCCCTTCTTTATCAGCAAATTGACGCAGATACTCTTTACGGCGAGGGTCATTATCATCACGCAGCAATTGCGCACGGTAGCCTTCGCTGTACAACGTATAACGTTCAATATCCTGCATTAAACGCACGAAAGGTAAGTTAATCGATTCACGTAGCGCATCACGCAGCGTTGGGATCCGGTCATCATCTTCTTTACGGAAGTTATTAAACGTGTGCAGCCCACCACCGGTAAAGAAACGTTCATTGGGATCGGCCGAGTACTGACGATCCAAAGCCGCTTCCAACATGGTCGATAGATCGCGTTTCGGACTCACTAAAAGCCAATCGAGCGCCCATTGACTTAAGTCATCTTGCGCTTCAATCGCATGATGACGCAGCTCAGCCATCGGCATATCACGATACTTGTTGTGTAGCTTCGCGATAATTTCTAGGTAGTTGGTTAACACACGAAGTTTGGCGGTAGAACCCAGCTCAAGTTTACTGCCTTCATTGAGGTCAAAAGGTTGGTTGGTATTATCCGTTTGTACCCGAACTTTAAACCCTTCATCACTGCGTTCAAAAAGCGTAAAGCTGTAGCGTACATCCGCCGTTTTTTCGGCGGCAAGTAAGCGATATCCAAGAATGCCCATCTCAGCGGCAAACTCAGGATTCGCCAGTTTCTGCAAATAGCGGGTAACTTCATTTTGTAATTCGAAGTTGAGGGTTGTCGATGCACTCAGATCCATTCGATCCAGATCATACAGACTAACCCCTAACTGGCGGCTAAGATGCGTTCGTGCCGCCAACAAACCTTTATTGGTATTGATTCTGACCAGTGCGGGTTGGCGTACAAAGTCGCGGAACTGCAAATTCGCATTCAGCGCAGCATTCATCAAGGACTGCGAAATCATTTTCTCGCGGTAGAAAAGTCGTAAGTGGCTATCGGTTAATGTCGCGAGATCAGCTCGTCCCTGCACCGCAAGATAATAAGAGGGACGGCGGTGAGCAATCATCAGCGCCACGACCTGACGCAAAGCCAAACCCTGTTCAGCTAAATCCGCAGAATGATTAAGACGGCTATCTAGCAGTTGATTCACTCGTTCAGGATCAGCGGCAAACCATACCCACAAACCATCACCTAAACCGTGAACTTCTCCATAACCGGGGGCGGCGGATAATGGCACTGAGTTCAAGTATGCCCAAACCACCAGCTTGCGCGCTTCTAACGTATTCGCACCTAATCGATATGCCCGCACACTCGCAGAAACCATCTGCCGAATTTTTTCTTGCGGGCTGTACGTCAAACCATCTTCTGAATGACGATATTTCTCAACTTGGGTCGCCAGAGTACTCCCCCCTGCAGAAGGAGAATCAAGATCCAGAGCTTTACCCACTTGCGTCAATGCCGCTTTAAAAAAGCGTGGCCAATCCACCGCGGGGTTAACCAAAGGATTTTTCTCACTGAGCAAGTCGCGGTTTTCGATAAACAGCAGTGACTGCACAATGAGGTCAGGGATCGTATTAAACTCGGAATAGTGATGACCAGGGTAACGGAACTGGTAAACCGGCTCAGCGCGACAATCCATTAAGGTTAATCCCGCTTGTACTTTCTCCGTATAAGGCACAAACAAACTCGACTGAGCATAGCGGTAAAGCTCATCAGAAAAACGAACTTGTTGTCGAATCGCAAAACCACGTTGCAATAACCGCTCTTGAATGCTCGGTAAAGCCACATAGCCCAAACGTTGATCGAAAGGACCATAACTTGGGAACGTGATTTTATCACTCGGCCCTGGTTCAACTTGATAGGTCAGCCCTGCCGCGTACCGACTGATTTCACGCGATTGCAGAGTGGACGTTTCCATTTCATGAAACAGGGCGGCTCCCGCTGCCGTACCCGCGATAAGTACGATAAAAAGCCAGAATCGTGGTTTGTTTTTTTGTGCGCGTCGACGCTTTTTTAACACGCGCCGAGGAATAGAGTCAGATGCCACTTAATTGAATCCGTTTAATCACTGAGAGTGTCGCCACCGGGCAACAAGAAGAAGTCATCGTTAAACGATGATAATGGTACAGAAGTGTAAAGAAGTTACCGAATTTAGCGAACAGCATTTTCTTATCTGATTGAAATCGTCCCTGATGTATTTGCAACGACATCAGCACACTAAGCATGGCGCACATCATTGCATAATGCCGATCACGTGAAAAGTACCCATCACAAGAAAAAATACTTGTCATGCCACAGTTACAGAATCCTGTTAGGTAACTATTCATATTTCTGACAAAAACAAACAGAAATATTGGTTTTACCTATGAGCTTTTCGGTTAGTATTGGTCGTTTGTTCCTTGATGGATAAACCACAAATACGAGGTCCCCATGTCTAACCAACCCAGTCTCTACATTATCGAAGACGATAGTAAACTTCGCGAAATGTTGGCCGAGTACATGACCACTCAAGGCTTCCAAGTCACTACATTTGCTACTGGTGAAACCGCGCCAGAACAAATTTTACTCAACCAACCCGATCTGGTGCTGCTCGACCTCATGTTACCGGGTGAAAATGGCCTGACAATTTGTAGACAGATCCGCGCTCAATTTCTCGGTAAGATTTTAATGCTTACCGCCAGTGATGATGATTTTGATCATGTCGCCGCACTTGAAATGGGTGCTGACGACTTCGTGAATAAACCGATCAAACCGAGAGTGCTTTTAGCCAGAATCCGAATGCTGATGCGTCGGGAAGAACGAGCCACCAGCTCGGATGCTACCCATCTATTACAATTTGGTGATCTAGTGCTGAATCAAAGTCGGCGCAGTTGTGAATTAGAGGGAGAGGTGATCAATTTATCCGACAGTGAATTCGATTTGCTGTGGTTACTGGCCTCTTCTGCCGATCAAGTGGTGTCACGCGAGTTTTTGACTAAAGCGCTGCGAGGCATTGAATACGATGGGTTGGATCGCACTGTGGACAACAAGATCGTCACGCTACGTAAAAGGTTGTGTGACGATTCTAGCACGCCCAAACGCATCATCACCGTACGCGGTAAGGGTTATTTGTTTGTGCCTGACACTTGGTAATGCCAAGCGGATTTAAAGGAAACCTATGCGCCGTATTTACATCGAGTCGCTCGTCTCGCTGATCGTGCTTTTTTTTGGCAGTTTAGTCAGTTACAGCGTGATTGTTTATGAGTTAGATACTGATTATGACTATGTACTAGAAGACTTTCAGGCCGAAGGCTTACACACCTTATTAAGCCAGATAGCTCAATTAGATAGCCCACAAGCGGCCGATACCGCACTGCGTGACTATGCTCAGCACATCCATAAAACGCTCTCTGAGGTAGCACTCACAGAGCTCCCAACAGAGGTGCAAAAGCATTTTACTCAACCCATCGCGCACGCTCCGATCTATCATGATGATGACCGGAATTTATGGCTACAATTGGACTCTAATGAGCAGATTTATCTTCTCAAACCAGATAGTCACTCCCCCGTCTATCAAGCCATAGATCGTGCCGATAGCCTACTTTGGGTATTTATGCTCGGTGGTTTTGCGCTCTACTGTATGTTTTTGATTTGGTTTCTAAGCCGTCGTTTACGTGAATTGGAGCAAGTCACCCACGACTTTGCTAACGGCGACTTGCAAGCTAGAGCGAGTACCAAAAGCAGTAAAAGCGTTGGAAAACTTAACCACAGCTTTAACTTGATGGCAGATAAAATCTCACACCTGATCCTAAGTAATAAAGCACTCACCAATGCGATAGCGCATGATTTACGTACCCCTATTTTTCGCATCCAGTGGCAGGCCGAAGTATTAGCCGAAAGCCAGTTAAGTGACAAACAGCACCAGCAAATTGCCAGTATTATTGAAGATACTGAAGAAATGGAAACCATGGTCGATGAACTGCTGTATTACGCCAAGCTAGAGCACCCAGAGAGCGAAATTCAAAGCCAAGGTTTAGAAGCCAATCAATGGCTCGCCGCTTTCATTGATGAACAAAGCCATAAAAGTACATTACAAATCCAGTATCTCCCCTCTTTACAACCGCTGTACTTGGACGCCGATCCACAGCTCCTTTCACGCGCTTTAATTAATCTGATCCGTAATGCAGAAAAATATGCTGGCGATCGATTACTGATCGAAGCCAGCAGCCATGATGGAAAACTGTGTATCGCCGTGCATGACAATGGACCTGGGATTGAGGAAGGGCATTGGCCGCATATTTTTGATGCGTTCTACAGTACCGATTCCGCACGTAACAAAGCACAATCGGGATTTGGATTGGGCCTTGCGATAGTGAAACAGATCATGGTGCGTCACCAAGGAGAAGTAACACTCACCAAAAGCCCACTGGGTGGCGCTTGCTTCTCTCTTTGGTTACCTTTACACGCAGCGGATTAATTTCCCGACTTACCTTCAACAGCGCCTTTGGTCATAACATATTGCCACTCCATCACCACAATACGTCAGTTCATCGGATAACGATGGGCTGACATTCAACCGTTCAGCACCCAATAACATAAGAGTGTCTACTTTCCATGACCTTGTTTCCGAGGCGCCTGACAAAAGTCCGACATTCCCATACAAACTCTTGATATTGTCCTCGCCAGCGATTTTGTACAGTGTTCATATCCAAGCATAAGCTCTTAAATGGAAGGACATCATGAAAAAAATCGCATTACTCATCACAACATCGCTCATTGCAGGTCACGCTTTTGCAGCGCAAACGTATATCCGAAACGGCAATATTTACACTAACGAAGGACAATGGGTTGCTGAAGCAGGTGGTTTGGCAGTAGCGACCTACTGAAAGACCAAGACCGATCTTACGGTGCACTTCTTAACTTTGGTTACCACGGTGAAGATTTTAATGCCGATCTGGCGGGTATTAACTACCGCTTCTTTGGCCAAACAGGCGATGTGATCAATCTCGGTACTTACCTCACCGGCAGTGGTGTGGCTTATGACCAAGATTCTGCCAAAAGTGTTAAAGGAATGGATAAACGCAAAGCCACGGTTGATCTGGGTTTAAATGCGGATATCGCTCTGGGCGATGGAACTGTCTCCACCTACTTCCAGCATGATGTTCTCAACGAAAACAAAGGCTACAAAACCGGAGTGAACTACTTCCATATCATCGATTTAGGTGTAGCCGACCTTGTACCTTTCGCAGGCATCAGTTATCAAAGTTCCGCTTACAACAACTACTATTTCGGTGTGAAAGAGAAAGAAGCCAACGCGCAGCGCAAGGCCTACCATGCCGGTGGCGATTTCTCTTACAGCCTAGGTTACAAACTGGTCTACCCAATTAACGATCGTTGGGAAATTACCCAAACCAGTACCTATACCCGCTTAGGCTCTGATATCGCCGACTCTCCGATTGTCGAAAGTGCGAACCAATGGTTGGTTGGAGCCACCGTTGCCTACCACTTTTAATCCGCTTACAGGCAGGAGCATGCTGCTCCTGCCTGATTTTTCGCTTGCTCAGCTCCTAGTAATACCCAAACGGCTTGGATATGAACTCACGGATTCATTATTTAAAACATTTATCAACTCTCGCGGCTGAAATTTACCCCGATGTTCGAGGCATAAAAAAACTGCGTTATAACGCTCGCTTCTGCCTATGGGGAGTATTAATGCCTGAGACCTTAGCTCGTGTGCAAAACTTACTTAGCCAGCCCTCTTTTCACTCAGTACGCATGCACTACCCGCGCACGTTGGAAAAACCGCTAAAACCTTACGTTTGTGTGAAATGGTCTGCTCAAGAACGCGCTCAGCGTATGATTGAACATTTTGCCTTTTTGGAGAGGCGCCACGCTCAATTACTTCCACTCATTTATCGCCACCAAGGCTGGCAGTTATATCAGCATGAGCTGTTTTCAATCCAGCTTTGCCACGGGCCTGAGCGTGAAGGTTCTCTCGCATTAGTGTTGCTAAGCCACGATCAGCAACCTTTATTTACCCTTGCTTTTAATATCAGTGGTAAAGCCAAACCCGTTATCCATATTGGCGCCTTGCAAGGCCCGGGGCCAAATGTTGAACATCGTCAAGAAATCATTCGCCAACTAACGCATCAATTACATGGTTTGCGCCCTAAGGCATTGATTATGGAGGTTTTGCTGATTTTGGCTCGGTACTGGAAGATAGAGCAGGTTTACGGCGTTACCAATCATGGGCATGTTTATCAAGCCCTACGCTATGTGGGTTCAAAACGCAGCTCTGTGCGCTTTCAGTATTCTGAGTTATGGCAAGAAATGGGGGGAGAAGCGGTCAACGCTTACTGGCACACTTTACCTCTACAACCACCGCGTAAAGACCCGCTCAGTTTATCGAAAACCAAACGCCGTCTTTACACTAAACGCTATACGTGGCTAACCGAGCTTGAACAATCCATTCAAGCTTCGCTACAACCTTGGGATATTCCTCTTTACTGAAAGTATCGCCGTATTTTCCCGACACTATCCATGCAGTCGGGAAAGTACGATGGTAGAGTCAAGCTCGCTTTGCCACTCGGTGTAATCTAAACGCTTATCAAAGACATAGTGCGTCACTAAACTGCGTACACTATCGACCAATGTTTTGGCATTCCATGGTTTTTCAAAATAATGATGAATGCCCGCCGTGTTAATCGCATTAATCGTATCTGTGTGAGTCGCTTGCCCTGTCAGCAGAACTTTCTTGGTGTGTACAAAACGCGGATCTGCGCTAATTTCACTCAACAGTTCAACTCCACTTTTGCCGGGCATAACATGGTCAGAAATCACAACAGCAACACATTCACCTTGCGCATCTAGGTCATCCATCAGCTCTAGCGCTTCCGCTGCGGATTCACAATCTTCGATATTCAGCCAGCGACTCAGCGGTTCTAAGTCTTGGAGCACCGCACTCAATACTTCGCGTTGATCATCCACGCATATGATATTCATCTTCTCCATGGTATCCCTCAATTGGTAATTTGATCCTAAAAATGGTTTTGTCCTGATCGCTTTTTACCGCAACCGTTCCGCCATAGCCCGATACAATACGTTTCACAATGGCCAACCCAAGCCCTAAACCGAAAGAAAGCCCCTCTTTCTTGGTGGTGAAACTGGGTTGGAAAATTTTCCGCCGCGTCGCCTCATCAATTTCTGGCCCGTTGTTCGCAACCGTGATGTATAGCCGCTGGCGGCTACAACGGGTATGAATATCAATGGTGGGATCGGTCGTTTGCGCCATCGCATCACACGCATTCTTCACCAAGTTTATCCACACTTGCACCCACTCGGTCTGAGAGCCTTTGATGATAGGTAAGGTTCCGGGGCGCATACGAACAGAGACTCGACGTAAATCACTTTGCAATAAGGCTAATGCCCGATTGATGGTGCTGTTCAAGTCTACCTCTTCATCAAAATGAATCTCCGCACGACCGAGCTGTTTGACTGATTTGACAATCCCCACCGAGTGTTTAGCGGCTAACCTTAGATCGTGCAGATCTCGCCCCATTTGCCAGTAACGGATTGCCAAATGTGGGTTTCTCAACCAATGGGCCGAAAGTTCGTTCGCAGGAACCGCTCGCGCTAGCTCACGCGCAATATCTTTAGGTAGTTGGTACTGCTTCTCAAATAATGCACCACGCTCACGCGCCTCGCTCGACGATACCTTCTGTCCAAACAGTAAGCCGAAATCAAAGAACTGACTCGCCTCCGGATGCACCTCTTCAAGCAGCTCCATAAACAACGCTTCTAAGCGTTCGGTTTTACTGCTGACAACGCCTATCGCATTGTTGAGTTCGTGAGCTATCCCTGCGGCAAGCTGACCGAGTGTGGTCATCTGTTCGGCAGAATGCAGCCGTTCCAATGCACGCTCTTTGGCCACCGCCTCTTGTGTTGCTCTTCGCTGCCGCTGAGACAACTCCGCCACAATTACAGGCATAAACTGCGTACTCAGAGAGCCGTACTGTTCTACATCCTGCACCGGTGTATCACGATCAATCCACGCTAGCTCAACTTCACTGTCTGCAATCACGGTTGATGACGCCGTCCACAAACCGGAGAAAAAACTGTGCACCCCAATAAATGCACCGGGAGCAGCAGAAAACACTTTAATTCTGCGCTCCCCTTTTTCGGAAAAAAAACCCGATACATGGCCGCTTCTGAGGTAGTACAGCCGATCGTTATAGCCATTTTGCGCCAGCAAAATAGAACCCAAAGGAAGCGTAATCGTACGCTCAGGATGGTTAAAATAACGCTCAATAACTGCCGTAAGTTTGGCCATAACCTTTCCTTAATGACCAACCAGATTCAGGATCCACACCATCACGAAGCTCATCAGCACACCTAAAACCCCTAAAATAACCCCCACCTTCGCCATTTGTTGGCTTTGTACATTACCCGTAGCATGGGCGAGAGCATTCGGTGGAGTACTGATGGGGAGAGACATCCCCAACGAGGCGGCAAACGTCACCACTAGAATGAGGGTCACTTCACCACCGAGTGGGGTGAGAGAAGTCATTGATGCCCCTAATGCTGCCATGATCGGCATTAACAGGTTGGCAGTAGCGGTGTGTGACATAAAATTCGCCATCACCAAACAGAGCATTGATGCTCCAAAAATAACTACATAAGGCGAGTACTCACCAAATGGAATACTGCTCACCACCAATTCTGCTAATCCGGTTTTATCTAACGCTAACCCTAAAGCAATACCGCCAGACACTAACCACAACACATCCCATGAGATCATTTTTAAATCTTCTTTGCCAATAATTCCGGTCACGGAAAATACCGCCACAGGAATTAATGCCACCGAATATGAGTTCATGCCGTGCAATGATCCCAGCATCCACAATAAAATGGTCGCAGCAAACGTAATGTAAACAATGATCGCTTTAGGTGTTTTCAAAAACTTACCTTTAATACTCAGCTCAATGGTTTTCTGTTCAGCTCGATACATGGCTTCAATTAATAACCATGCAAGCGCCATCAAAATCACCACAAATGGAATACCAAATGCCATCCATTCTGCAAAAGTAATCAAGTTATCACCCACTAAATATTTCAGGGCAATCGCGTTGGGTGGCGTACCAATAGGCGTACCAATTCCACCGATATTTGCCGCAACAGGAATACACAGTGCAAAAGCAACACGACCTGGGTCTTTGGGGCCAAATACCGCAATCACTGGCGTTAAAATAGAGAGCATCATCGCGGTGGTCGCAGTGTTCGACATAAACATCGAAAAAATACCGGTGATCAACATCAAACCCAGCATCACGTACTTAGGATTATTACCAAACGGCTTGAGCAATACGCGAGCTAAATTCACATCAAGGCGGTATTTCGTTGCCGCCATTGCGAGGAAAAACCCTCCTAAAAACAGCATGATGATAGGGTTGGCAAAGGTCGCCATGATTTCGGTCGATTTGAGCAACGCTCCAAACTCGGTAGTACCTTCACCAAGCCGGAACAAAATAAATCCCTTATCTGACAGCATCAGCACTTCGAGCACGATAATGACGACTGATGTCGAGTAAATGGGGATGGGTTCAAAAACCCACAACAATGCAGCCAACAAGAAAATAGCAATAACCCGCTGTTGAATAATGGTTAATCCCTCAAATGGAAACGCTGTAGTCGGTAGCATTAACACCAAGAATGGGATCAACAACGGAATAATATATTTAAGATAAGGGCGCATCATGTTCACTCTTCCTGAGAATTGATTTTGTGTTTGGCGAGGAGAATGCACGCTATCGGAGCGGCAAGAGTTATTATTGATGCGTGGAAAAGAAATGTTTGGTGTTAGATCAATGATTAAAGTTTCTTAACTGAGCAATGCGCAAAAGTGAGTCACAGTTAACAAATAGCGCATCGAGCAACCGCGCTTTTGAATTACCCCAAAAGCAAAAAATAAATTTATCTGCGATTTCTGTAGCATTTGCTAACTTTATCTATAAGAGTCGTCAACTGACAATTGAGATGATAGTATGCGGCCAATTTTGGGACATACGTAACTTTCTAAACTTTGTCGCAGATAAGGATGTTGTGAGTCATGCGGCTTTAAATGACATCAATCAAAGGTAAAACATTCATGTTTCTAAAAAATTTGTCGATAGGCAAAAAAATTGCACTCTCTTTTTCGGTTATTGCAGTCATTAGCCTTGGATTTGCAATCTACCTCATCTCTGAGTTAGGTAAAATTCAATCCGAACTGCTTAATTACACCGATGACACTTTACCGGCAATGGAAAATGTCGATGCAATCAAAGACAAGATGTCTTACTGGCGTCGTACCCAGTTTGCAGTGTTGCCAATGAAAGATGCAGCGCAAGTTAAACAGACCATTGAGCGCAACAATCGCGTTCAAGCGGAAATCAATAACTCACTGCTCACCTACGGTAAAACCGTTTGGCCAGGTGAAGAAGAACAAACCTTTAAACGCCTAATGAGCAATTGGAATGCCTACACCGCGGTGACAGAAAAATTCAACCAAACCCTGTTAACCCAAGGCCCTGATGACGCTTACCCCATTTTGGCGAACTCCTTAAATACCTTTGAAGCGTTAGAGAGTGATTTTGCAAAACTGATCGGCATTTTGCGCCAAGCGATGGATAACAATAAATCGCAGATTTTAGGCTCTGTCAAAACACTGAAATCAACGTCTGTGGTCAGCAATATTGCTATCTTGGCGATTATGGTCGTAATGACACTCGTGCTGACACGCTTGATCTGTGGACCGTTGGCGATCGTCATGAAACAAGCCAATGCGATTGCTAAAGGAGACCTGTCGCAAAACATGGATCGTCAAGCGATTGGCCACGATGAACTTGGTACTTTGGCCGATGCTTCAGAGCTCATGCAACAAAACCTGCGCCAGCTTATCGATGAAATTATCTCAGCCGTGACTCAGTTAAGCAGTGCGGTAGAAGAAATGACGCAGATTTCGAATCAATCTGCTGATGGTATGAAAGAGCAGCAATACCAAATCACTCAAGTTGCAACGGCAATGACGGAAATGAAAGCCGCCGTTGCGGATGTAGCGCGCAATACTGAAGACTCTGCCAGCCAAGCGATGGCAGCCAATGGTAAATCGCAAGAAGGTGCGCGTGAGAATGCCTCAATGGTTCGCTCAATCCAACAAGTTGCCGATATTATCGGTGAAGCGGGCGAAACCGTGAGTGAACTTGAGCAGCAATCGAGCCAAATCAACGTGGTGGTCGATGTGATCCGCAGTATTGCCGATCAAACCAACCTGCTGGCACTTAACGCTGCGATTGAAGCGGCTCGCGCCGGTGAATCTGGACGTGGTTTTGCCGTGGTAGCCGATGAAGTTCGTACCTTGGCGGGACGCACACAAGACTCAACCGGTGAAATCACCACCATCATTGAGAAACTGCAAGTGATGGCTAAACAGGCCAAAGATGCCACAGAACGCTCACGATCTAGCATTGATAAGTGTGTAGAACAAGGCAACCACTCGCAATCACTCATGGTTTCGATTGAAGAGTCGATTGCCACCATTGCAGACGTCGGTACGCAAATCGCGAGCGCCTGTAGTGAACAAGACTCGGTAGCCGATGAACTGAGCCGTAATGTGGAAAACATTCATTTGGCGTCACAAGAAGTGGCTCAAGGTTCACAACAAACCGCACAGGCATGTCGTGAACTGAGTCAGCTCGCTGTGTCTCTGCAAGACACGCTACGCCGATTTAAGATTCGTTAAGATCCCACGCCTCCGACATCGGGGGCGTTTTTTCTCTATCCCTGAATAACTTGGCGTTGCAGGTCAGCGGCCAGTAACTGGTCAATTTGTCAGAAACAGATTTGCACAGTTATAGGCTAGCCTTGGGCAAATGAACCACGTCGACCGCTCTGCTGCATCAAGCAAAGGGGATAGTCATCAATGATAACAACAGGAGATATCATGCACTTTAAAGCCACGCTGCTTTCTCTTTCTATTGCAGCCACTTTGCCTTCTTTCTCTCTCTCTGCTGCACCATTACAAATTGATACCGTGTTACCGGATGCTGCGCAAATTCAGCAGAGTAATTCATGGTTGGAAGTCAGCTTAGGACAATTCCAAAGTAATATTGAGCAATTCAAGTCTCACATGAGTAGCGATACCAAGATCTGCGCCATCATGAAGGCAGACGCTTATGGCAACGGTATTCGTGGTTTAATGCCTACGATTATCGCGCAAGGCATTCCATGTGTTGGCGTAGCAAGCAATGCGGAAGCGCGTGCAGTACGTGAAAGTGGGTTTAAAGGCGAACTCATGCGTGTTCGCTCAGCGAGTTTGAGTGAAATGTCTGCGGTATTAGACCTTAACATCGAAGAGCTGATTGGCACTCACCAACAAGCGATGGAACTGGCTGATTTAGCGAAAAAAACCGGTAAGACTATCAAGGTTCATATGGCGCTCAACGATGGTGGCATGGGTCGCAACGGCATCGACATGACCACGGAAGCCGGCAAGAAAGAAGCCCTCTCGATCGCCACACAGCCATCATTGAACATCGTGGGCATGATGACTCACTTCCCGAACTACAATGCGGATGAAGTGCGCACTAAACTGGCTAAATTCAAAGAAAGCTCAGCTTGGTTAATCGAGCAATCCAATCTAAAACGTGAAGACATCACGCTGCACGTGGCAAACTCTTATACCGCTTTGAACGTACCAGAAGCACAACTGGACATGGTTCGCCCAGGTGGTGTGTTGTACGGCGATTTGCCAACCAACCCTGAATACCCATCGATTGTCTCGTTCAAAACCCGTGTGGCGTCTTTGCACCATGTTCCAAAAGGTTCAACCGTCGGCTATGACAGCACCTTTACCACCAGCCGTGACAGTGTGCTGGCTAACCTCCCTGTCGGTTATTCCGATGGTTACCCACGAAAAATGGGCAACAAAGCGGATGTACTGGTCAACGGCCAACGCGCCAAAGTGGTGGGTGTGACCTCTATGAACACGACCGTGGTTGACGTTACCGATATTAAAGGCGTACTCCCAGGCCAAGAAGTTGCACTTTATGGCCAACAGCAAAAACAAAGCATTGCCGTCAGTGAAATGGAGAATAACGCTGAGCTGATTTTCCCTGAGCTGTACACTCTATGGGGTAACAGCAACCCACGTTTCTACGTGAAGTAAGCGGATTTCACTTAGCTGTGCTTCTCAATAGAAGCCAAGAAATTGAGGTGGGCTCACTATGCCCACCTATCTCCACCCCGCTTTTTACGGCATAATCGCTCGGCACTTTCTGCTGAGTTTTTAATTATTTATGCCAACAATAAAATCCCCTTTACTCATTGCTATTCTTTGTTTGCTTGCCGCGATGGTCACCATTCAGTCTGGTGCTTCTATTGCGAAACAACTGTTTCCTCTCGTCGGCCCTGGTGGCACTGTCGCGCTGCGGATTAGTCTCTCGGCACTGATTTTAATGCTGATTTTCCGCCCATGGCGGGCGCGTCTAAGTTGGCCACAATGGCGATCAATGATCATCTATGGCGCAAGTTTAGGCGGTATGCAGCTCAGCTTTTACTTTGCTATCGAACGTATTCCTCTTGGGATTGGTGTCGCACTAGAATTTTCTGGCCCACTATTGCTCGCGTTATTGTCTTCTAAACGTAAGAAAGACTTGGTTTGGGTAGCATTGGCTATCTTTGGCATTATTTTCTTGTTGCCAGATATGAATGGGGTCGATGCGTTAGATCCGATTGGCATCGCTTTGGCATTGACTGCTGGCGGTTTTTGGGCCGGATACATCTGGTTTGGGCAACGTGCTGGCAGCGTAGGATCGGGAGGCATCACAGTCTCAATCGGCATGCTTGTCGCTGCGGTCATTTATTTTCCGATTGCAACCCAATTAGCTGAGGCGTCAATTTTTAGCTGGTCGATTCTACCGATGGCACTGCTGGTTGCCGTGATGTCTAGCGCCCTACCTTATAGTTTAGAGATGGCCGCGTTAAGCCGACTTTCCACACAGCATTTCAGTGTTTTGATGAGCCTTGAACCGGCAATCGCAGCAATGGCAGGATTGGCGATTTTAGGCGAAACACTACAGTGGACTCAATGGCTGGCAATTTTCATGATCATTACAGCATCGATGGGTTCGACGCTTTCGGCAGCTAAAACCTCCACCAAGGTTACACAGGAATAACGCCTCAGAGTTCAACGAAAAGAGAACAATCCCACCGCTAAAAAGAGGGTATAGAGATAATTGAAAAATCCGGCCTAAGCCGGATTTTTTATGGGCGCTGCCCGAGTTTCACTTTACCTTCACTACTGAACCAGAGCGCTTCTTTGCGACGGCGACCAAGCAAAAATGGGCCATCATCGTAAAACAGGAAGTTTTTCCAATGGCGCTTAAATACTGACCATTTGGTTTCCAGTACGTTGTATTTTTCGTAACAGAAATACACCGTCACATCATCTTGCCAAGGCAGATGGGCCGACAATGCTTCAGGCAGATCGGGGTCATCACTTTCCCATTCTGCCATCCAGCTCGTTTCATCTGACCAGTTATTGGCTTTACGTGGCCAGTCTTGTGAGCTCAAGCGCTCAGCGTCAGGACTTGTCGCACTGATGTTCTCTTTCCAAAACTGTGCTGCGCGTAGTGGCTCCATCGGTTTTATCTGAGCCAGATCGGCTTCAGGAACAGGCATTGAGGCATGGGTAAAAATCCATTTTCTTTGGTATTGATCCAAAGGCAAATAAGACATTGAGTTTCCTTAAACTTTCAGCCAGCCATTTTGGCTTGCTTGTTCAATAATATGTTGGGCGTATTCCCAAAGCGTTTGGGAGCCCTTTTCGATTTTGCGATTCACGGTCAGGGCTTGCTCACGAGTGACCCCATGCTCTTGCCAACTTTGGCCTTGATTGTGGTAGTTCAACAGCATTGGGATTAAGCGATCCAACGCTTTGGCAAAACGCGCTTCTGCACTCTGCGCCGCTTCAAATTCTTGCCAAATCGCCAATAAGGCATCGCCTTGTTCTTTCGGCAGCATACCAAACAAACGGAGGGCGGCTTGCCACTCTTTCTCTTCCTGCTCAGCAGAAGCGGCGGAATCGTACACGAAGGTGTCGCCAGCATCAATTTCCACTACATCATGCAGCAAAAGCATCGTCAGAACTTTTTGTATATCGACCGCTTCGTTTGCGTACTCTTGTAGCAAAATCGCCATCAACGCGACATGCCAGCTATGTTCAGCACTGTTTTCTAAACGTCCTTCAGCACTTTTTACTCGCGTGCGACGTAACACCGACTTCAAACGGTCAAGTTCCATCAACAGGTTCATCTGCTGAGCTAAGCGTTCCGACATTTCTATTCCTGCCAATTCGGATTGATCAGTGCAGTGAGGTTATGATCTTCCCACTTACCGTTAATCAGAAGGTAGTCTTTGGCATGCCCCTCAAGCACAAAACCCACTCGCTTGAGCACATTTTCACTGCGTTTATTGTGCGGCATGTACGAGGCCATAATACGGTGTAAGTTATGCTCACTGAACATGTGTTGGCAAGCCATCGTTAACGCTCGGGTCATGGTGCCTTTCCCTTGCGCATCAAACCCCAGAGAGTACCCAACATTGCAGGCATAAAAGGGGAACCGGATAATATTGCTAAACGAGATGGTGCCTAACATGGCATCATTTTGCGCATCCAAAATCAGGAGATAGTACCCGAGCTTCATTTTGTGCAATTCATTGAGCTTAATCAGCCTTTGCAGCCAGCCAGACTCAGTAAAAAACTCCGCTTCGCGTTTCGGCTCCCATTCTATCAAGTGGCTTCGGTTATCCACAAAATACTGACTCAAGCGTTCAGCGTCAGTGATTTGTGCGCAGCGCACGACAATTTCACCATCGCTTTGATAGAAGCGGCATTCGCTGTTTAGTCCGTTCATCAGCGCTTCCTTATTCCATAATCCCTCAGCTTATTCGCGATCGACGTGTGAGAAACATTCAGTCTTTTCGCTAACTTACGACTGGAAGGAAAGGATTGGAACAGACGATCCAACACTTGTGATTCGTATTCCTTCATGATGTCGTCGAGCGAACCATCAAGGTTGATGCTAGGGGCAGAGCTCACACTGTCAACTTGCGGCAAGTGGAACGGCTCAATACCCAATACATCCCCATCAATTTCAGTTAAGGCGCGCAACACCATATTGTCCAGTTGGCGCATATTACCCGGCCATTGGTATTGGCTGAGTTTATCCAACACATCATCACTCAATTTCGGCTTCATCATGCCAAGTTTATTGCAATGTTTGGTGATGAAGAGTTCGAGTAGTGGCTGCACATCACTCGGGCGCTCACGCAAAGGGGGGATCCGCAGCGTCAACACATTCAGCCGATAAAACAAGTCTTCTCGGAAACGGCGTGATTCGGCCAAATCCGCTAAGTTATGGCGCGTGGAGGCAATAACACGCACATCCACGTGGATTTCATGTTCTTCCCCGACACGACGGAAAGTGCCATCTTGCAAAAAGCGCAGCAGCTTGATTTGCAAATGTGGGCTCATTTCACCAATTTCATCGAGAAATACGGTGCCACCATTAGCTTGTTCAAAGATGCCTTTATGACCTTGTTGATGGTTAAAGGAGCCCGGCGCATGGCCAAACAATTCGGTTTCTGCCACGTCATCCGGCATCGAAGCACAACTCAGAACCAGAAATGGTGCAGAAGAACGATCCGAGCGGTTATGGCAAGCTTTAGCCAGCATCTCTTTACCCGTACCCGTTTCACCTTCAATCAGCAGTGGTTGATCGAGCATGGCGAGTTTTTTCGCTTGGCTGATTAGGCTTTTGTGCCGATTCGAAACCCCAACAAAATGCTCAAACCCTAAATGACTCTGTAGCGGGATCTGCGTGATGCTGCTCAGCCCTGTTGTCGCAGCACGTAACATCATCATCGCACTGGCTAAGGTCGATTGCTTAGAATCGCCAGAGATGTAGACCGGCATGATCTCCATGACATAATCCAGCCCATCCAACACCACATCTTCACGTAAGCGTGATTTGCTGCCTTCCATCCAACGTGTGAAGTTAAATACTGGCATCAAGGCCGAGATTTGCTGACCAATCATGCTTGATTCTTCACGATTGAACAATGCGGCAGCAGCGTGGTTAGCCATATCCACCGCACCTTTCAAATTGATCGCCAACACTGCGTCGGGTAAGTTGTTGAGCAGAGAAATCAGTTCGGTGTTGTGCCGTTCAATCGGCATAAACTGGATTTTCCGAACATCTTTTACCCCAGGAATACGGCGAATTTCCGCCATCAATTCACTGAACGTTTCAAAATCAATATCGGGGCAGTTGAGATAAATAATTCCGATCACATCGATTTCGATCCCTCGTAGATCGATGCTTTTAGAGGCGAGAATATCCAGCAACTCGCGAGTCAGACCTAACCGGTCTTCACAGAGGACTTCAAGACGCACTTTAGTGGGATCCTGTTTGAAAGTGTCACGAAAAGTTGACAGTAGTTTCGCCCAAGCCCAGATCGGCGTCAAGCGATCCGTGATGACGGATCGCCATTTCCGAGACTGAATGGCTATTTCGCTATCAAGGCTGCGACTTTGCTCACCACTTGCTTGCGTACCGCACTCAGTTTGAGTTGACGGTCGGGGTGCCATGGTAGTGGACGCAACAACCCCACCGCTTTAATACCCAAGCGCGCCGTGAGAATGCCCACCCCCACGCCTTGCCCTGCGCGAGCGGAAACGCGCCCTGCTAAGTCCATGGAAAACAGATCAACGCTCGCATCCACAGCCAACTCACTTGCTCCCGCTAACGCCATATTCACCAATACGGCTTTAAACAACTTTACCCGCGACCAATAACCCAATTCAACGCCATACACTTTTGCCAGTTGATCCACCATGGAAAAGTTACGCCAAGCCACCAATAACATATCGGCAATCGCGAGTGGGCTAATCGCCACTAACGCGGCCGCTTCTGTAGCATAACGAGTGACAATTTGGCTGGCCTGTTTATCTTGCTCAGCCACTACCAACGCATCATACAAGTCGAGAATTTCAGCATCACTGTGGCTGCTATTCAGCGCAGATTGCCAACGCTGGTAACCCTCTTTATCCACCAAACCTTCTTTAGCGATCTGTTGACAAAAGGCTTGCCCCTGCCCTACGGCATCGAGGTCCATCAAGGTTTGAGCTTGCTCTTGCACACTAAAGTGCTGGCGCAAGCGGCGCAGTTTCCACAATTCTTTGCCGATCGCGCCTAAACCCAATGTCGCCAAAGCACTCACAAACCCGGCCCAACCTAGGCTAAGCCAATCTGCGTTTTGAATGGCTTGCAGCACGCTATCAACCGCCTGCCACGCCACCAAACCACTGAATGCGGCAAACAAGCCACCAGCAAACCATTTACGCCCTCGACTCGGACGAATAATGGTATCTATTTGTGCTTCCAATGCTTCCGACGGTTCTTCCACATTCATCGGCACAAATTTCTCTTGTGCGCTGAACTGCTGCTGAGCTGTGAAAGTCGGAGTTTCAATGCTGCCTTGCAGCGGCTCGCTGAAAATCTGTTTGGTTTTGAGGTCGCTCATCGCAATTTATCTCCAATCAGAATATCGAGGGCTTTATCCACTCGAATGTGCTGACACGGCTCATCACTGGCTGTAGGCAGCGGACGAAACGCCGTGAAATCGAACGATTGTCGTTGCCAGTAATCAGGTTCTGGCAATTTGCGCGGCACTTCACCGGGGAATAGCGTGATCGATTCCCCCGTCATGATCACTCCTTGAATCGCCGCAACCTTGCTCTCGCCTTGCATAATGTAGCCCGATTGAGTGGCGCGCACCGAAGCCATACTGATGCAGTTCATTTCAATATTTTCATACGCTGCCTGTTGCCATGCCGGATGGATCATCTGTTGCAGCAGAGAAACCATGTTAACGTGCTGTTCTGGCGTAACGTGATCCGCTTTGGTGGCAGCAAACAACACTTTATCGATTTTCGGCGCAAATAGACGACTAAGTAACCCACTGCGACCATAACGGAAACTTTGCATGATCTGCTCAAGAGCACTGCGCATATCCAAAAACGATTCATGCCCCACATTGAGTGGCGACAAGCAGTCCACCAGCACTATTTGGCGATCAAATGTGGCGAAATAATCCTTATAGAAAGCTTTCACTACCTTATTTTGATATTCCTGATAGCGCGCTTGCAGTAATGCGTAATAGCTCTGTTTGCTGACCGAATCATGCGGTGCATGGCATGGGAAAAATTGCAGCACAGGCGCACCTTCTAACTCACCGGGCAACACAAATCGCCCCGGCTGAACCCAATGTAGGCCATTGGCTTTGCATTGATGTAGATAGTCGGTATAACACGCGGCAATCTCCGCCAAGGTTTGCTCATTGGCCTCTTGGTGAAGGTTAAGCTGCGCCACAGCGTCACACCACGGCTTGGCGAGGTCTTTACGTAAACCATGCAGCGCATTGAACTGCTGCGCCGACCACGTGGCGTAATCCATCTCTAAAAGTGGCAAATCAAGTAACCACTCTCCCGGATAATCGATGATATCGAGATACAACGTGGCACAGCTGGTAAATAATTTCTTACTGCGTTTTTGCGGTTTGTATTTGATTGCTAAGCGAATTTCACTCACATCTCGCGTCGGAACAGGCCATTGTGCGGGGTTACTTTGCAGTTGAACCATCGCTTCATCATAAGCAAAGCGTGGCACCATCATATTACTTTGTGGTACGCGCTTGGCACCAATCAAACGCTGCTCTCGCCCTGCTGCTAAAAGCGGCAAGTTTTGATGAGTGGAGGTGTGCAACAACTGGTTGACCAGTGAAGTAATGAAAGCGGTTTTGCCCGCTCTAGAAAGCCCCGTCACGGCCAGTCGCACATGAGAATCCATACCTCGATGGATAAAATCGCTCATTTCTTGACGAATTCGCTGCATTTTTTACTCCAGATTGGGATTTATTCTCATCGTACTTGAAATGGGAATCTCTCGTACGATAGAGATGACACAGCTTAATAAACTCAAGCTTAATGTGAGATGAATAGGCCCCAACTTATGTTTGTGGCAAAGACAGAGTAGGATCGTTGTCGAAGGTTTGCCTCTGTACTGAATGGTAATTCAAATGACAGAGGCGATGAAGTGAGATTAGTCTTCTTCGATCAGTTTGTAGATCACAAACAGAGCGATCTCAAGCAACACAAACAAGCCACAAGTAATAGTGACGTATTTATCATTGAAAATGCTGATGCCGTTCAAAATAAGGTCATAACCGACGACTGCACCAATCATAACGGCAATCATGATTTGTAGAATTTGGATAAAACGAGGCATGTATGGCTCCTGACGTACCGATAACAGAATGAATTGTAATATTAAAAAGGTGCAACTTACGCTGCACCTTTGTCATTTTTTTGCCAAGTGTTTCATTGGAACAGAGTTACAAAGCGTTACTTGGTCGCTTCAGCAATTTTGACTCGCCAAGTATCTGGGCCAATTTGGTGCGCATTCGCCCCTGTGGAATCAACCGCAACCGTCACTGGCATATCTTCCACTTCAAACTCGTAGATCGCTTCCATACCGAGATCTTCAAACGCGACTACGCGCGCTTTCTTGATCGCTTTCGCCACCAAGTAGGCAGCGCCACCAACGGCCATCAAGTAAACCGCTTTGTGCTTCTTGATCGACTCCACCGTTGCAGAGCCACGTTCCGCTTTACCAATCATACCCATGACGCCGACCTCTTCCAGCATCATGTCGGTAAACTTATCCATACGGGTTGAAGTGGTAGGGCCTGCAGGGCCAACCACTTCGTCACCGACAGCATCCACTGGGCCAACGTAGTAAATAAACTTGCCTTTCAAATCCACACCCTCAGGCAGTTTTTCTCCTTTCTGCAGCATGGTTTGAATTCGTTTATGCGCGGCGTCGCGGCCTGTGAGGATCTTGCCAGACAGCAATACCGTTTCACCGGTTTTCCACGTTTGGATCTCTTCGCGGGTGATGTTATCGAGGTTAACACGGCGCGTATTAGCACCCGCTTCCCAAGTAATCTGCGGCCAATCTTCTAACTTAGGCGGCGTTAACTGAGCTGGGCCGCTGCCATCGAGCGTGAAATGCACATGACGTGTTGCCGCACAGTTTGGGATCATACAGACAGGCTTGGAAGCGGCGTGAGTCGGTGCCGATTTGATTTTTACATCCACTACAGTCGTCAAACCACCCAAGCCTTGTGCACCAATGCCTAGCTTGTTCACACGGTTAAAAATGTCTAAGCGTAATTCTTCTTCAGCATTTTGTGGACCACGCTCGATCAAATCTTGGATATCGATGTGTTCCATTAAGGCTTCTTTCGCCAGTACCGCGGCTTTTTCTGCGGTACCGCCAATACCAATGCCGAGCATGCCCGGTGGACACCAGCCCGCACCCATAAGCGGCACAGTTTTCTCTACCCATTCCGCAATATCATCTGATGGGTTGAGCATCACCATCTTGGTTTTGTTTTCACTGCCGCCACCTTTGGCCGCAATTTGAATATCCACTTTATCACCTGGCACCATGTTGATGTGTACCACAGCTGGGGTGTTGTCTTTGGTATTGATGCGCTTACCTGCAGGGTCCATCAACACAGAGGCGCGCAGTGGGTTATCAGGATTGGTGTACGCTTGGCGCACGCCTTCATCCACCATCTGCTGCACTGTCATATCGGTCGAGTCCCATTGCACTCCCATCCCGATGTTCACAAAACACGTGACAATACCTGTGTCTTGGCAGATTGGGCGGTGTCCTTCAGCGGACATACGCGAGTTGATCAGGATTTGGGCTATCGAATCTTTTGCCGCTTGGCTTTCTTCACGTTGGTAGGCTTTTTCTAGGGCTTTTACAAAGTCCAATGGGTGGTAGTAGGAGATGTACTGCAGCGCATCAGCAACACTGCTGATCACATCTTGCTTGCGTATTACCGTCATTGCTTGCCTCGTTATTGTTATGCTTCCGTGTACTGCCGCTATTTCCGTGGACAACTGCTTTCCAAATGGAAGAAAGCTCTCACTCTTTAAGTAGCAGCTTTGTATGAGGTTTTTATGATACTCTTGCTTTCCTCGCGATGCTACGCAATGAACGGTTTCTCTGTCACAAATTACACAAATGAATAACAACCAAACCTTGTCAATTGAACATAAACATCTAACTTATCACCCTGATATTGCTAAACAATTTTTTTCTAAGATTGAACAGCAACCGTGGGCGATGCTGCTACGCTCGGCCTCTGCCACTCATATGGATAGCCGCTTTGATATTCTGGTTGCCAATCCTTTAGCAACCCTTACCACCTTCGGTAATGAAACCGAAATTCGCACCACCGATAGCGTGACATTGTCACGAGATGATCCCTTCCAGCTCTTGGCGCAAACGCAAGAACAGTACCTCCCGAAGATAACTTATCATCAAGATCTACCATTTATCGGTGGGACTTTAGGGTATTTTGCTTATGATCTCGGACGCCAAGTTGAACAAATCCCGACCTTAGCCGAGCAAGATATTGCGATGCCGGATATGGCTGTCGGCCTTTATCCTTGGGCATTGGTGGTGGATCATCAAGAACAGACCGCGCAGCTAGTGGGACACCGTGTTGAGGAAGCTTGGCATTGGTTAAACCAACAAGAGGCAGAAATGCCAAGCAAAGTGACTGACTTTGCTCTCACGTCGCCTTGGCGATCCAATATGACGTATGCCGCATATCAAGATAAATTTGTCCGCGTGCAGGAGTATTTACGCTCTGGCGACTGCTATCAAATCAACCTCGCGCAGCGTTTCCAAGCTCATTACACCGGCAGTGAATGGCAAGCGTATTTGAAGCTAGAAACGGGTAACCAAGCCCCCTTCTCTGCGTTTTTGCGCCTGCCGCAGGGGGCTATTTTGAGCGTTTCTCCTGAACGTTTTCTGCAAGTCGCGAACCGCGTTATTGAAACCAAACCGATCAAAGGCACTCGCCCGCGTAGCGCTGATCACACGCAAGATTCTGCACTCAAGCAGGAGCTGGCCAACGCAGAAAAAGATCAGGCCGAAAATCTGATGATTGTTGACCTACTACGCAATGATATTGGTCGCGTAGCGAAACCGGGCAGCGTGCATGTGCCTAAATTGTTTGATGTGGAAAGCTTTCCCGCCGTGCACCATCTGGTGAGCACGATTCGCGCAACCCTCGATGAACGCTATGAATTGGCCGACCTGCTACGTGCATGTTTCCCCGGCGGCTCCATTACTGGCGCGCCCAAAGTTCGCGCGATGGAAATTATTGAAGAACTTGAACCTCATCGACGTAGTGCCTATTGCGGTTCAATTGGTTACCTCAGCCGCCATGGAACAATGGACACCAGCATCACTATTCGTACTTTGATTGCCTATCAGCAGCAACTTTATGCTTGGGCGGGAGGCGGTTTAGTCGCAGACAGTGAGGGAGCGGCGGAATATCAAGAAACACTGGATAAGTTAAGCCGAATTCTTCCGACTTTAGAATCCTAATCCGTCATTTTGAACTACCGCCAGCGCCGCCTATGCCCGCTGGCGGTTTTCCTCTCAAACCATCCCCTTCCTGCCAGCTGCTTCAAGTAGCATCTAGCAAATGTGCTGTAACCGACAGCGCGTTGTTTTGAAACACGCTATAACTTGTGTTGTACGCTAACTACGGTATAGAGGTCAATTTTGCGAACAATCAGTCGTCACGAGTTTATTCAACAGTTTCAATTTCATTTACCCGTCGCATACCATCATGAAAGTTTACTGCGCGTCGCGCATTTGGCTCCTGCCACACTACGTAAAGCCTCTGTGTTGATTGGCTTAGTAGAACGCCAACAAGGGTTGCACATCATTTTAACAAAGCGAGCCGCACATTTAAGGCATCACCCTGGGCAGATCAGCTTTCCCGGCGGAAAATATGAAGAGGGCGACCGTTCACTCCAACAAACCGCAAAACGTGAAGCGCGGGAAGAGATCGGCATCCTTGAAGAGAAAATCCATATTGTTGGGCAACTGCCGGAATTGGTCACCGTTAGCCAATTTGCGGTGACACCGATTTTGGCTTTTGTTGAATCCGACTACCAAGTTCAGCTCGATCGCAACGAGGTCGATGAAGTTTTTGAAGTGCCGATCACTTTTTTGCTCGATCAAAAAAAGCTCTACAGCGGTACGTTTCAGTTAAAAAATCATCGCCATAGAGTGTTCGCCATCCCCTATAAACAACATTTTATATGGGGTATGACTGCACAAATCATTCAATCCCTCCAAAAACAACTTATTAATTACAATGAGTTAGTTTGAGTTTGTTTTTAAGCTAGCATTTCTTAACAATCAAGCTTGATTAGAAAAACTAATCCAAAAGCAATGCAAACGTTTGCCAGCTCATTCACTGAGAAATTTTCACTCAGTGATAACTTTAACTAATCCAACCCATTAACAATTCTCACATGTGGCACGCCAATTTCGTGATCAAAAATAGGTTTTTGACAGAAGTTTCAATAAGCACAGCCAATCATGATTTAGATCTAGTTTTCTTATGTGAAAAATGTGCAAAAATGCGCTCCGACTTATTTCCTGTTCCCAAAATGAGTAAAAACATATGAATACTACAACAGCGGCTACTTCTACAGCACGTTCTGCTAGCAAGTGGACCTACAAAGATTTCACCTGGGCTCTGTCCCTTTTTGGTACAGCGGTTGGTGCAGGTGTACTCTTCCTACCGATTAAAGCTGGTGCAGGTGGTTTCTGGCCATTAGTTATCCTCGCGTTAATCGCAGCACCAATGACTTGGTTTGCTCATAAATCTTTGGCTCGTTTCGTTTTATCTGCAAAAAATCCTGATGCAGACATTACCGATACCGTTGAAGAGCACTTTGGTAAAGCTGGCGCTAACCTTATTACTTTTGCTTACTTTTTCGCCATCTACCCTATCGTGCTGATTTACGGCGTGGGTATCACCAACACGGTAGACTCTTTCCTCGTTAACCAAATCGGCATGGAATCTATTCCTCGCTGGTTGCTCTCTGGCGCGCTGATTATCGCGATGACTGCAGGTGTGGTATTTGGTAAGGAGCTGATGCTGAAAGCCACTTCTGCCATGGTTTACCCACTGGTATTCATCCTGCTGGCACTGTCTTTCTACCTGATCCCAGATTGGAACACTTCAATGATCGAAGTTGCACCTGACTGGTCTGCAATGCCAAACATCGTATGGCTTGCTATTCCAATCATCGTGTTCTCTTTCAACCACAGCCCAATCATTTCTCAGTTCTCTAAAGAGCAGCGCCAACAATTTGGTGACAACGCAGTGAAGAAAACTGACATGATCACTGGCGGCGCAGCTATGATGCTGATGGGTTTCGTGATGTTCTTCGTATTCTCTGTGGTACTGTCACTGTCTCCTGAAGAGTTGGCTATGGCGAAAGAGCAAAACATCTCAGTTCTGTCTTACCTCGCGAACGAACACGCCTCTCCAATCATCTCTTACTTAGGTCCAATCGTGGCATTTGCAGCGATCACTTCAAGCTACTTCGGTCACTTCCTTGGTGCACATGAGGGTCTGGTTGGTCTAGTGAAATCTCGCAGCGATATGCAAATCAGCAAGATTGAAAAAATCTCTCTGGGTTTCATCGTCATCACCACTTGGATTGTTGCGATTGTTAACCCAAGTATCCTTGGCATGATCGAAACCATGGGCGCACCAATGATTGCCGCAATCTTGTTCCTGCTGCCTGTATTTGCAATGCACAAAGTGCCTGCAATGGCGAAGTTCAAGACTTCAGCACCTGTACAGATTTTTACAGTTATTTGTGGCTTGGCTGCGATTAGTTCTGTAATCTACGGCGCTCTTTAATCTCTACCTTTGCGTATGAGCTTAAAACACAAAATATAACAATACAAAAAGCCTCCCTACTCCTAGGGGGGCTTAGTTTTGAGGCATTCAAAATGATTAGTGTATTTGACATCTATAAAATCGGTGTTGGTCCTTCGAGCTCACACACGGTTGGACCGATGAAAGCGGGTAAAGAATTTATTGACGAACTACGCTCAATGGGAAAATTGCGCGACGTCACTAAAATCACCGTGGACGTTTATGGATCGCTATCACTGACAGGGAAAGGTCACCACACGGATATCGCTATCATCATGGGTCTGGCAGGCAACACGCCAGAGAAAGTGGATATCGACTCAATTCCGGGCTTTATTGCTCGTGTAGAAGAAACAGAACGTCTTCCTGTTGGTATGCACTGTCATACCGTCTCATTCCCTCGTGAAGGTGGCATGAACTTCCACCGCACTAATCTGGCACTGCACGAAAACGGCATGCAGATTCACGCATGGATCAATGACGAAAAAATCTTCAGCAAAACTTACTACTCTATCGGCGGTGGTTTCATCGTTGATGAGGAACACTTTGGTAAAGAGAGCGAATCTCTTATTCAAGTGCCTTATGTTTTCCGCTCTGCTGAAGAGCTGCTGAACCAGTGTAAAGAAAGTGGTCTTTCGATCAGCACACTGGTGATGGCGAACGAAAAAGCCATGCACTCAGATGAAGAAGTACGCACCTATTTCGCCAACATTTGGCGTACCATGCGTGAGTGTATGGAACGCGGTATGAATACCGAAGGTATCCTGCCTGGGCCTTTGCGTGTACCACGCCGCGCAGCAGCACTGCGTCAACAACTGCTGACTTCAGAAAAAACCACTAACGACCCTATGGCAGTGGTTGACTGGGTAAACATGTATGCGTTTGCGGTTAACGAAGAGAACGCAGCTGGTGGCCGTGTAGTTACTGCACCGACTAACGGTGCGTGTGGCATTATCCCTGCGGTACTCGCCTACTACGACAAATTCATCCAAACCGTAACTGAGAAAGACTACATCCGTTACTTCGCTGCTTCTGGCGCGATTGGTGGTTTGTACAAGCGTAATGCCTCTATCTCAGGTGCAGAAGTGGGCTGTCAAGGTGAAGTGGGTGTAGCTTGTTCTATGGCTGCTGCGGGTCTTGCTGAGCTGTTAGGCGGTAGCCCAGAGCAAGTCTGTATGGCGGCTGAAATCGCGATGGAACATAACCTTGGTTTGACTTGTGACCCAGTTGCAGGACAAGTACAGGTGCCATGTATCGAGCGTAACGGCATTGCAGCAGTGAAAGCGATCAACTCAACGCGTATGGCGCTGCGTCGTTCTTCTGCCCCACGAGTTTCACTGGATAAAGTGATTGAAACCATGCTGGAAACCGGCAAGGACATGAATGCTAAGTACCGTGAAACGTCACAAGGTGGCTTGGCAATCAAAGTGATCTGTTAATCAGAACCTTTTTGCGGTTACAAAAACGCCCAGATATCTGGGCGTTTTTTATGCTTGGCATGATCAGATTAAATCTCACATTAATGCGCTATTCACCGCGATAAATACAACCTGCCGTGCAAGTTTCTTTGATCTCGACTTTGCTCAGCAGCGGTAGACTGGGTTTAAGCTGTTGCCAAATCCATTTTGCCAACACTTCGCTGGTTGGGTTTTCTAACCCTTCAATATCGTTCAGATAATAGTGATCAAGGCGATCATAAATCGGTTTGAATGCCGCTTTAATTTCAGCAAAGTCAACCACCCAACCGGTATGAGGGTTCACTTCACCTTCAACGTACAGACGAACTAAGAAAGAGTGGCCATGCAAGCGTCCACATTTATGTCCAGCAGGCACGTGCGGTAAGTGGTGAGCAGCCTCAAACATAAACTCTTTGTATAATTCTGTTTTCATCATCATTCTCGGGGCATTAAAAGAGCCGCAATACTAAGAAATCTCCCGCGTTGAGACAAGGCTATTCAAAACATAATTCTGGCCAACCGCCCCTCTCACGTACATCGCCTAAAAACATCCCTGATCAATCAATGCACTAGGTGATAATCAGCAGCTTAATATGTTGAACCATCACAAAAGAGTATGCGTTATCCCTCATATTTAAACTCACACTTTGGTTAAGGTCACACTAACAATTGGTCTACGTTTGTCACCTAGCGAATTAACGCTATATTTACATAAATCGGGGTCACTTATAATTACAAAACTATCATGAACTCATCCATTCTTAGTAAATTGCTGCTGACATTAATTACCGTGTTTGCCTTAGTTTTGGCAGGCTCAACCTCCTACCAATATTGGCAGCAAAAAGATCTCATTCATTCCGTGTTAAGTGAGCAACTACACGATAAAGCCAGTAACTACTTTGATAGTTTGAACATGATGATGCTCACTGGCACCATGGCGCAAAAGGAAACCTTGCGCCAAAAAGCCTTGGCTCAAGATGGCATCGAACAAGTCAGGGTGATCCGCGCAGAAACTGTGAACAAACTTTATGGCCCAGGAATGCCAGAGCAAAAGCCACAAGATGCCATCGATCAACGCGCCCTCGCCGGTGAAACGGTAATCGAACCTTATTCTGGCGATTGGGGGAATGGGATCGTGGTAGCTTTGCCCATGAAATCCAGTGAGAACTATCGCGGAACGAACTGTGTGGCTTGCCACATGGCTCCGGAAGGTGAAGTGCTTGGGGTGATCCGCCTTGAGTTTAACCTTAATCATTTAACCCAGATGGTCAACCACCGAACACTCATTGGCATAAGTATTATGTCGGTAATCGCCTTGTTCGGCTTTATGGTCACCCTGTTTTTTATGCGCCGTATTCTTATCCTGCCGCTACAAAAAATCTCCACATTCATGTGTGATGTGAGTAAGAGTAAAGATCTGTCTCATCGTTTAGCTAATGACCGAAAAGATGAACTCGGGCAACTCGCGGTATCTATCAACTCACTGATGGATACCGTGTCAGACAGCTTGCAACAAGTGCAAGAAACGTCCCATTCCGTTGCTGACTCGGCTAAAAAGCTCACGAATGTGGCGCAAGTCACCGATCAGGCAGCCAATAATCAGCAAAAAGAAACCTCTGAAGTACAACTCAACATTACCGACATGCAAGCCAAACAGCAGCAAGTCGAATTTGCCACCGAAGAAGCCTCTAAATTGGTCAATCACACCACTAACATTGTTCAGCAAAGTGCCAAACAAGCTCATGTCGCGAGTGAAGATATTAAAAATCTGGTGGGCGATATTGAATCGGTTAAACAACGTATTGTGGACTTGAACAATCAAACAACCCAAGTCTCCTCCATCCTTGGCGTCATTAAAGGCATTGCCGAACAAACTAACCTACTGGCTCTGAATGCAGCCATTGAAGCGGCCCGCGCAGGCGAGCAAGGCCGAGGTTTTGCTGTGGTTGCCGATGAAGTCCGCCATTTAGCATCACGCACAGCGGAGGCGACTGGCAACATTGAAAACATTATTTCCGGCTTCCAACGTGATAGCCAAGCCTCTCTCAATTCGGTTGATACGGTGTGTTCGCATGCTCACCAACGTTCAACAGAAATTGAAGAACTCTCTAAAGTCATGACCAATGTGGTCACTGAAATGCAACAAGTGCTCAATCACGCGATGGGGATTCAAGAACAAACCAAGCGCACGACAGAAGTCAGCCATGAAATTCAAAATAAAGTGGACGTGATTACTCATCATGCCGATGACACTTCCCATTCAGCCAGCGAAACGCGTGAGATCAGTATCGATCTTGAACATTTGTCGCAGCAATTGGAGTCACTGCTCAATCAATTTACTTTGATTAGCAAGAATTCTGCGCGGAAACCACATTAAAGGTTGAAGCTGGCAAATTGACAGGTAATATGTTCCGTTGAATCTGTAAAACTCTCTACAACCCAATGTTTCGTCTATTTTTTGCGCAACGATTGCTGCAAATGACATTGGGGTGTCTTTTATCTCAACGGAGACTGTAATAAACATGACTTACGCGCCTGTAAATGACGTACTAAGCGGCAAGCTCGCAGTAGACAGTGAAGTCACTGTTCGCGGCTGGGTTCGCACACGTCGTGATTCCAAAGCTGGAATTTCGTTTCTTGCCATCTATGACGGCTCTTGTTTCAACCCGATTCAGGCCGTGGTTCCTAATAATCTGAATAATTACGACAATGAAATCCTGAAGCTAACGACAGGTTGCTCTGTTGAAGTAACGGGTACCATTGTTGAGTCTCCAGCATCTGGTCAAGCGTTTGAACTGGCTGCAACTGCGGTAAAAGTGGTGGGTTGGGTTGAAGATGCCGACACTTACCCAATGGCGAAAACTCGTCATTCTATCGAATATCTGCGTGAAGTGGCTCACCTGCGTCCACGTACTAACGTGATCGGTGCCGTTGCACGTGTTCGTAACTGTTTGGCACAAGCGATTCACCGTTTCTACCATGAACAAGGTTACTTCTGGGTTTCAGCACCTCTTATCACCGCTTCTGATGCAGAAGGCGCAGGTGAAATGTTCCGCGTTTCAACGCTGGATATGGAAAACCTGCCACGCACTGACGCAGGCAAAGTGGATTACAACCAAGACTTCTTTGGTAAAGAAACATTCCTTACGGTATCAGGCCAGCTCAACGCGGAAGCGTATGCTTGCGCGATCAGCAAAGTGTACACTTTCGGCCCAACGTTCCGTGCTGAAAACTCAAATACCAGCCGTCACTTGGCGGAATTCTGGATGGTTGAACCTGAAGTCGCATTCGCGGATCTGAACACCGTAGCAAAACTGGCTGAAGACATGCTGAAGTATGTGTTCAAAGCGGTACTGGCTGAGCGTCGTGACGATCTTGAGTTCTTTAACGATCGTATCAACAACGAAGTGATTGCCCGTCTTGAACAGTTTGTAGATTCAGATTTCGCACAAGTGGATTACACCGATGCGATCGAAATTCTGAAAAACTGTGGCAAAACGTTTGAGTTCCCAGTTGAGTGGGGTATCGACTTGGCTTCTGAGCACGAGCGTTTCCTTGCTGAAGAACACTTCAAAGCACCGGTTATCGTGAAGAACTATCCAAAAGACATCAAAGCGTTCTACATGCGTATGAACGAAGATGGCAAAACTGTTGCGGCGATGGACGTATTAGCTCCGGGCATTGGTGAAATCATTGGTGGTTCACAACGTGAAGAGCGTTTGGATGTTCTCGATGCACGTATGCGTGAATTTGGTATCGACCCTGAGCACATGGATTGGTATCGCGACCTGCGCCGTTACGGCACCGTGCCACATGCGGGCTTTGGTCTGGGCTTCGAGCGCCTTGTATCCTACGTTACAGGTATGGGCAACGTGCGTGATGTGATCCCATTCCCACGTACACCTCGCAGCGCAAGCTTCTAATTCCGCTCTGTTGAATGTAAAAACCGTCACCTACGAGACGGTTTTTTTATACCCCAAATTCACTGTTCTTGGCGTTTATCCATTTGCAGCCGATAAAAATGGTGAATCGGACCATACCCTTGGCCAATTTTGAGTTGATCAGCATGCAAGATCGCCTGATGGATATACTGCTTTGCTTTCTCAACCGCCTCTTTCAACGCATAACCTTGCGCAAGATAGGAGGCGATCGCCGATGAGAGTGAACACCCCGTACCATGTGTGTTTTGGGTGGCAATGCGTGGCGCGTGGAAAGGGCAGATATCGTTCGCTTCGATCAGCAAATCATCACTGTCCCTTTGCTGATGATTATGCCCCCCTTTGAGCAAGACGGCTTGAGCGTCTAACTGACTTAGTGCAGCAATGCCCTGCTGTGGATTTTGTTGCCATTCTTGCTCTGTCATCCCCACTAAAACAGCCGCTTCCGGTAGATTAGGCGTGATGATACTAGCAAGTGGCAACAGCTCATTTTTTAAGGTGATCACGGCATCTTCTGCGAGTAGATGATGCCCGCTGGTTGAAACCATCACCGGATCGAGCACAACCCATTGGGGTTGATATTGACGCAATTTTTTGGCAACCAGAGTGATGATTTGGGCATCCGCCAACATGCCAATTTTTACCGCCAAGACAGGAATATCACAGAAAATCGCCTCCAATTGCTGCTCAATAATCTCTAGAGGTAGAGGAAATACCGCTGAAACACCTTGCGTATTTTGCGCAGTAATCGCGGTAATCACCGAGCAAGCATAGCTTCCAGTTGCGGAAATGGCTTTGATGTCGGCTTGAATGCCCGCCCCCCCGCCGCTGTCTGAACCGGCAATGGTGAGTACAATCGGTGTTTGAAGAGAAGAATTTGATGGCATAAAGGCTCCTGTGAAAAACAGGAACTGATCCCAAACCGCAGATGAATGGTAAGACAATACGAGCTGTTGAGGATAGTTCCCTACGTCAGTCCTAACTGAATCAGGTTCAACGGGTCTCGCTGCGCGATCTCAGCCCTTAGGGCTCCCCGACTATGAGTGGCATCTTAACAGCATTTAATGCGGTGGACAGCGATTATTTCTCACTTTCAATAAAGTCGAGATCGCGCCACATTTCATCTAATTCCGCTTCAGAAGGCATTTCACTGTGCTCGATTTGGCGAATCACTCGACACGGGTTCCCCACTGCAACGCAATCCGGCGGTATATCTTTGGTTACTACACTTCCGGCACCAATCACACTACGCGCACCAATGGTAACGCCATCAAGCACGATCGCGCCCGCGCCAAGCCACACGCTATCTTCAATCACAATCGGGTTACCTGCTGCAATCGGTAACACACGCTGTGCAAGATCAAGTGGATGCCCAACGGTACTGATCACCACATTCGGTCCCATCTGCACATATTCACCAATCGTCACTGGGGCAATATCCAAAATGGTGACGTTAGTGTTTAAGAAACCACCACACTTGAAATGGATGTTATGCCCTAAATCGCAGAAAAACGGTGGCACAATCGTCACTCCGTTTGCGGAGCCCAATAGCGAATTTAATATCGCTTGCCGCTCAGTATGCTGTGCAGGACGCGAATGGTTGAAGTCATACAGCTTCTCTTTGACCTGCGTTTGATAGGTTATCAAATCTCGGTTTATCGGTAACTGAACTGAAAAATCCCTTAAATCACGACTCATGGGCTTCCTTACGTCTGTGCAACACTCTGACCATAAACACTCCCCTCCAATAGGCAAACTTCGTTGCATAAAGGTTGAGAGTGAAATAACACAATCCATTCGATCAGCATGAAAAATCCAGAACTCTCACTCTCGCGAGATCGGATAGTCATTGTTCTTCTGCGGTTATTGAGGCCTTTCTGACTATTGAAGAAACATCTACCGCTATCGCTGCCCATTTTAAAGACTAAGCTCTGAGAGATATTGCACGCTGCGAGTAGCAAACCCACTCGACTGAAAATTTCATACGTAATAATCCCAACACACGCTGAATTTTCCCCTTCCCTGTCATCTGGTCAGTCTAAAGACAAACCACCGGCATCGCCCTAAGCTGAAAAGCTTGGGGCATTTACATCACAAAATGACCGGCTATTCCCAATTCCTCAGCCAAGTAAAAATTTTTCGATATTTTCTTTCAGGTACTGTTGTCACAAGAATTCGAGGAAGGTATAAATACGATAAATTTAATGAGTTCAATCATTCCTTCCCACCCCTAACTTGACATGGATGTGCTTTATGTTCGAAAAAGTCGTTGCCGCCCCCGCAGACCCAATTCTTGGTTTAACTGAAGAGTTCAAAAAAGATCCCCGTACCGACAAAATTAACCTCGGTGTTGGTATTTATAAGAATGAAGCGGGAGAAACCCCTGTTCTTGCTACCGTAAAGAAAGCAGAGGCAGCCTTACTTGAATCAGAGAAAACCAAATCTTATCTCACGATTGAAGGGACTGCGGAGTACGGTTTAGCAGTACAAAAACTGTTGTTCGGCGCGAATTCTGACATAGTGACTCAAAAACTAGCGAAAACGGCACAAGCTCCTGGTGGTACAGGTGCTCTGCGTGTCGCTGGCGAATTTATTAAACGTCAATTAGGTGATGTGAAGGTTTGGATCAGCAACCCAACATGGGCGAACCACCATGGTGTGTTCAACGCGGCTGGTTTAGAAACAACGCAATACGCTTACTACGATGCCGAAGCCAAAGACAAAAACTTTGCTGCTATGTTGGCAGATTTAGAGCAAGCAGCGAAAGGTGATGTGGTCCTTCTGCACGGATGTTGTCACAACCCAACAGGCATCGACCCAACGGAGCAAGAGTGGGAAGTGTTGGCGAAATTGGTGGCAGATAAAGGTCTGCTTCCTCTGTTTGACTTTGCCTACCAAGGCTTTGCAACAGGTGTGGAAGAGGATGCGGCAGGTCTGCGTACTTTTGCCAAATACAACTCTGAAATTTTGGTTGCCAGCTCATTTTCAAAGAACTTTGGTCTGTACAACGAGCGTGTAGGTGCTTTCACTCTGGTTGCACCTTCAACCGCGGTTGCAGAAACGGCATTCTCACAAGTCAAAGCCATTATCCGCTCTATCTATTCAAACCCACCCGCTCACGGCGCTGCAGTGGTCACTTATATTCTCAATAATCCTGCGCTACGTGCTGAATGGGAAGCTGAAGTGGCTGAAATGCGTGAACGTATTCAAGAGATGCGCGTGCTGTTCGTCAACACATTGAAAGAGGTGGGTGTAGACGCGGACTTTAGCTTTATCGAGCGCCAAAACGGCATGTTCTCTTTCTCTGGTCTAAATAAAGAACAAGTCGCACGTTTGAAATCCGAATTGGGTATCTACATTGTAGGCTCAGGCCGTATCAGCGTTGCCGGCATGACCAAATCAAACATGCTGCCACTGTGCAAAGGCATTGCTGCGGTGATGTAGTTTCGCCACCGTGCTCATTCTAAAAACCGGCTGAAATAGCCGGTTTTTTTGTTTTGGGTGTTACGCTTTGTCTGACCTATCTTTATAAATTCCCAAACAATCCCCCCTCAGATTAGACCTCACACAGTAAAGTGAGGTAGCATGGTCAACCCAAACCGCCAAAAACATCGCGCAACAGATGTTTGTAACGAGAGGAGCCATCATGGACGCCGAGTTAATCGAGATTCAACAGTTTCTGCAACAGCATCCCCCTTTTGATGCCCTGCCTTCTGATCTGTTACCCACCATCGCTCAACAAATTGAAATTGCCTATTTTCGTAAAGACACGCCCATTATCGGACACAAACAAGCCATTAGTGATTTGTATTTGATTCGTAGTGGTGCGGTCGAAGTCTATCGCCGTCATGGTGAGCTCTATAACCGGCTGACTGAAGGCAGTCTATTTGGACAAATGGGACTACTAACTCGTAACCAAGTGTCCTTCGCGGTCTCGGCAATTGAAGATACCTTGCTATATTGCATTCCAGAAGATCTCTTTCACCGGCTGCATCAAGAGTTCGACAGCTTCGCCGATTTCGTTGAGGTCGAACAATCGGTGCGTTTACGCCAAACGGTTAAGAAACAAAAAGAGCAAAACGATCTCATCACCAGCAAAGTCAAGCGGTTATTAACTCACCCAGCCCCAACCATAGATAAAAATGCTTCGATCCAGCAAGCTGCGTTACGCATGGCAAATGAAAATGTTTCGGCGTTACTGATCTTAGATAATCAGATCCTGCATGATGAAGAAGATGACTCCACACCAGTCGTCGGCATTATTACTGAGCGAGATCTCTGTCGCCGTGTTTTAGCACAAGGTATCGATATCACTCAAGCAGTCAGGCAAGTCATGACCTATGAGGTCATCTCACTCGATCACAATGCCTACGTTTATGAGGCCATGCTCACCATGCTGCGCAATAATGTGCATCATCTTCCAGTGCTGAGAGAGAAACAGCCGATAGGCATCATCGATATGACTGATATCGTACGTCATGAATCGCAAAACTCCTTGCTCTTGGTGAGCCGTATCTATCAGCAAACCAGTATTGATGAATTAGCCCAGCTCGCAAGCGAAGTGAAGGCGAGCTTTGTACGCCTCGTCAATGAAGATGCAAATTCCCACATGATTGGTACAGCCATGTCAACCATTGGCCGCGCTTTCACACAACGCATTATTGAACTGGGTGAAGCAGAGCTAGGCGAAGCACCGCTGCCATACTGTTTTGTAGCATTTGGTTCTATGGGTCGGGATGAACAACTTATTGTGACCGATCAAGATAATGCCTTGATTCTGGACGATCGCTACGACGCTCAGCAGCATGGTGCTTATTTCGCCCAATTGGCTGAATGGGTGTGTCATGGATTAGATCGTTGCGGCTATCCGCTTTGCGATGGCGACATCATGGCCAGTAATCCAAAATGGCGTATGACTCGCAAAGAGTGGGAGAACTGTTTTGCTGATTGGATTGATAATCCGAATCCACAAGCCCTGCTTAATGCCTCTATTTTTTTCGATCTGGATGGCGTATATGGTCGCACCAAATGGGCAGAACAGCTATCCAGCTTCATTGTACGGCGCGCAAGGCGTAATCAACGCTTTTTGGCCTGTTTAGCGCGCAACGCCCTTAACCGCACTCCGCCATTGGGATTTTTCAAAAACTTTGTGATGGAAAAAGATGGCCGCCACAATAACTCGATCAATTTGAAACGCCGAGGGACAGCACCATTGGCAGATTTAATCCGTGTACATGCACTCGCCGCTGGGTCACGAGCCAAAAACTCTTTTGAACGGCTGGATGATGTGATTGATGCAGGGTTGCTGCCCCAAGGTAAAGGTAAAGATCTGCGTGATGCATTGGAATTTATTGCGATGGTGCGTATCCGTCATCAAGCAGTAGATGTGGAGCAAGAGAGAGAAGCCGATAACAGCATCGAGCCAGAAAATCTCTCCGACTTTGAACGGCGAAACTTAAAAGATGCGTTTCAAATCCTCAGTAACGGGCAAAATTACCTCAAGTACCGTTATCAGGCTAACCAACACTTTAAGTGAGTACGATGTTTCAATCTGCAATTTATTGGCCAGCACGTTTGGCTCATTTAGCTAAACAGACCACACAGCCAGATCTACAACGCTACTATGCTCACCCCGTCGTCGAGGGTTCAACTCCGATTGCCGAATGCCCTCTCGTCGCTCTCGACTTCGAGACCACAGGCTTAAACCCTCAGCAAGAGGCTATCTTGAGTGTTGGTTTAGTGCCATTCACAACCTCTCGCATCGCACTTAAAGAGGCTCGTTATTGGCTGGTCAAGCCAACCCAACCTCTTGCTGAACAATCGGTGGTGATCCATGGTATTACTCACTCGGAACTCAGTCGCGCCCAAGCCCCTGACGAGGTACTACGGGAATTAATCGGAGCACTACGCGGAAAAATCGCCGTGGTACATTTTCGTCATATCGAACGAGAGTTTCTGCAGCAAGCCACACTACAACTCTGGGGAGAAGCGCTTGAGTTACCGCTGATCGATACTCTGGAAGTGGAACGTCACATACTGCAACAACAACGCTCATTTTGGCAACGTGTGACAGGGCGGGCCATACCCTCCGTACGATTGGGACAGTCTCGCATGCGCTATGGTCTTCCGTCCTATTCACCACATCATGCACTAACCGATGCCATTGCGACCGCAGAATTGTTTCAAGCGCAATATACACACCACATGCAACATGACACGCAGATACAATCACTCTGGCTATAAATCGGATGCGTAATAAAAAGAAAGGAGCGCAGAAGCGCTCCTTTTGAGTCTCGCCTATCTTCAGCTTACAGTTTGAAGCGACGGATCTCTTGCTCAAGCTCATGTGACAATTCGGACAACTGTGTCGCTTGCTCAGCGGCAGAATGTGCTTCTTGCGCAAGATCGTTCGACACATCACGAATACCCACCGTATTGCGAGTAATCTCCGACGTTACCGACGCCTGTTCTTCTGCCGCAGACGCAATTTGTGTTGCCATATCACTGATGCGCTCTACTGTTTTGTGGATTTGCTCCAAGCTGACCGATGCTTCATTCGCATCTGCAACGCTGGTGTCTGCCAAACGGCGGCTATCATCCATAATGCCCACCGCTTTACCAGTGGTCGCTTGTAGCGTTTCGATCATTTGTTGAATTTCTTTAGTTGATGCGTGGGTGCGTTGGCTTAGTACACGAACCTCATCCGCAACGACAGCAAACCCACGACCTTGTTCACCGGCTCGTGCCGCTTCAATCGCCGCATTGAGAGCCAACAAGTTAGTTTGCTCAGCAATGTTTTGAATGGTCGACAGAATCGTGCTGATCTGGTGACCATGGGCTTCCAATTCTTGGATAACCTCAGTCGCGACTTGAACTTCTTCGGCCAATGACTGAATCGAACGCTGAGTTTGACTCACTTGACCACTGCCATGCACACATGCGGTGACCGCTTCACTGGAATTTTGTGCCGTATGGTCAGCGTTTCCGGCAATCTCCTGAGTGGCTGCCGCCATCTCATTGATCGCGGTGGCAACCATATTGATTTCATCTTGCTGTAAACGAATGCGGCTACTGCGTTCTTCTGCTTGTGCCGCCGTGACTTTCGCTTGTTGCGACAAAGCCGCAGAGACTTGGCTCAGCTTAAGTACCATCGTGTGCATATTGCCTACAAAGGTATTAAAGTTGCTCGCCAGTTGCCCAACCTCATCATCGCTACGTGGCTCTAAACGTTGGGTAAGATCCGCATCTCCCGACGCAATCTCTTGTAGAGCTTTAGATACACGACCTAAATCACGGAACAGGAAACTCACCAACCAAGAAACAATCACAACCACAATCACAGTAATCAGCAATGCGGTAGTAATAAGACCCGTCAGTAATTCAGCATGTGCCGCGAACTCTGTCCGGCTATCCATTTGAATCGCAAAGTACCAAGGTGTTTCTGGCACAGCAGCAAAGAAGAAAAATTTATCCACCCCATTTAAGCTAAGCGCCACTAGTTCACCTTGTTTGGCGGCACGCTCAATGGTTCGCATATCCAATGCTGAGGAAAGTGTTGTTACTGGTTTTAGCAAAAGGGATTTATCAGGATGCGCAAGGAAAGAACCGTCTTGACCATCGATCAACATTGTTTGGGCTTCTTTTCCTGCGTCCATGCTGATCACATCTGCAATCAGTTGATCAATCAACACATCGGCACCAACCACACCACTCATGCTGCCATTTACGCGAATCGGCTCTGCGATAGTGACTAAAAGAGCCCCAGTAATAGCATCACTATAGGCTGTCGTAATAATCTGCTTTCCCGCACTTGCGGCATCTTTATACCAAGGACGAGTACGAGGGTCGTAATCTGCACGGTTACGCTCAGGGTGTGAACGGAACATAGCTCCTTGCGTTGTGCCATAGAAAATATCATCGAAGCCCCCCGCATTACGGGCCTGTTGTAAATAAGGCACAACGTCTTGCGCATCGATATGAGAATTAAATGCCGAACTGATCGATTTACGAATTGAAATCCAGTCAGAAATACCTTTTGCAGCGGTGGAAGAAATAGCGTCAGCGCGAGTGTATACCGCATTGCTGGTCTGCTGTTGCAGCTGACCGGCGGAAAGCCAAGTCAATGCCGTCGCCATCACCACCACTGCAGATAAACTTGCACCAATTAGTTTGTGTTTTAGTGTGAGTTTCATTATGTCAAACAATAGGTTGGAACCAAGGAACGGCGATAATAAACACTATTTGATTAACTCGCACTCGTTTTGTCATTTTTTCTCACAACTTATCACAGACCAAATTTAACCATTTATGTTATAAGGCTTTTAGTAACAAACTATTGACTGCTGCCAAATTTTTATCGCCACCATAGTGTGATTTTCATTCCAAAAACACATATAACTAAAGGATATAAGCTTATGAATAGAAAGTATCTGATAAAGACAATTATCAACAACATATGTTGTGCATTTTTTTACAGTTCTGATATCTTTCGCGCTGAATGAGAATTGTGATGTCCTGCGATACCGTCCGGTAAGCAAAATTACAGTAAACTCTTGAGCAATCTTCGTATTCCACTTTGTTATCGGTTCATTTTTATATGATTCGTGTGTCCAGTGCCGTGCAACGCCACGCGCAAAAACTGATTGTACTTTTTTCCCTGTTGTTTGGGGCTTCTCTACTGATGTCTGATAATGGCTTTGCTACAGATATTAAAAACACAGAAACTTCTCCATCAGTGAATACTGAACCCGCTAAGCCAGTCAAAACTGGCGATACCAAAAGCGTGGTTCGCTTTGCAAAAACCGGGGCGTTTGATAACGACACGGTCGTTCGCCTTGCTCGCCAGTTAGCGAAAAAGCCTTATATCGCCTTAAAAGATCCTCTGCCAGAAAGCTTGGCGAACATCAGTTATGATGAGTACCGCGATATTCGTTTTAAACCCGATAGCGCAGTATGGAAAGCCGACGGCTTGCCTTATCAAATGCAGTTATTCCACCGTGGTTTCTTCTTCCAAGATCTGATTGAAATTGCCCTCGTTGAAGGAAACCAAGCCACACACTTGAGCTATGACCCAAGTATGTTTAGTGCTGGCGAAGTGTTACAACAAAATCTGCCTACCGAAGATATCGGTTATAGCGGTTTGCGTGTGCACTACCCTCTCAATAGCGCTTCTTATTTCGATGAATTGTTTGTCTTCCAAGGCGCCAGTTATTTCCGCGCACTAGGAAAAGGCAATGCTTACGGTCTTTCTGCTCGTGGTTTAGCGATTAAGACAGCAGATCCGGCAGGAGAAGAGTTTCCAATCTTCCGTGCGTTTTGGGTTGAGAAACCCAATTACGACACGAACCTAATTGTGGTTCATGCTCTGCTTGATAGCCCTAGTGTTTCTGGTGCTTACCGCTTCTCGATTCGTCCAGGACAAAACACTCGAATGGATGTCGAATCGGTCTTGTTCCCTCGTGTTGAGATTACAAAAGTCGGTCTCGCACCGGCTACCAGTATGTACATGCATTCTCCGAACGGTCGTCAACAAACCGATGACTTCCGCCCTTCTGTTCATGACTCAGATGGTTTACTGATGATTAACGGTCGCGGAGAGCGTTTATGGCGTCCACTGGCAAATCCTCGCACTCTTCAAGTCAGCGCTTTTATGGATAACTCTCCTCAAGGCTTTGGTTTAATGCAGCGTGAACGTGACTATGCCAACTACCAAGATTTGGAAGCACATTACGAAAAACGTCCAAGCCTATGGGTTGAACCTGTTGGTAACTGGGGGGCGGGTGCCGTTGTATTGACTGAGATTCCAACTCAATCAGAAATTCATGACAACATCGTAGCTTTCTGGAAACCAGCCCAACCGCTCGCGGCTGGCAGTGAATATCGATTCTCTTATCACCTGAATTGGGGTGCGAAAGCTGAAGAGAATCCACAAGCAATCATTGTTAGCCGTACGGCAAGTGGACGTGCGGACATCGCAAAACCTACGCCAAAACGTCTGTTTGTGATTGACTACCAAGTACAAGGTGACAAGCCAGCACAAATGCCAGAGCCTAAAGTGCGCACAAATGCCGGCGTGATTAACAATGTCGTTATTCGCGACAATCCAGCGACTAATGGCTATCGCCTGTCATTTGAATTTGATCCTGGTGAAGTAGAATTGGCTGAGTTACGTGCTGAGCTGACTTTACAAGATTCGCGTCCAGTAGAAACTTGGTTATACCGCTGGACCCTGTAGTAAGCTCTCGGATTTTTTATGACAAACCCTATGGTTGAACAAGGTGCCTCCCAGTTAATGGGAGGTGCTGCTATGCCGCCAGAACAACACGGTGAAATGCCAGAGCAAAACCTAAAACGACTCAGTGAAGGTTTTCCTCGCTCTCCCATTCAAGCGGATGGAGTAAAATCCAACCCGCTACGCCGCGTGTTCGTTGTTGGCTTTGCGTTACTGCTTTCTGCTTTTGCAATCTTTGAAATGCGCGGTGTATTTTTAGTGGGTGGCTTAACCCCGATCGAGTATGCCGTACTAGTCCTATTCGCCATCAACTTCTGTTGGATCGCTCTGGCGTTTTCTAGCTCAATCGCGGGCTTCTTCGTTTTAACGAGTCGCAAAAAAGTCACTGTCGTTGAACAACCTTTGACCACGCGCACCGCGATCTTGATGCCGACCTACAACGAGTCACCTGATCGTGTTTTTGCCGCGGTTGAAACCATGGCCTTAGCGCTTACGAAAACAGAGCATGGTCATGCATTTGATTGGTTTATTCTCAGTGACACCACCGATCCTGAAGTGGCCTTAGCCGAAGAACAAGCGTTCTGGTTACTGCGCCAACAAACCGCAGGCCAAGCCAACGTATACTACCGCCGCCGTCGTAAGAATATTGCGCGTAAAGCAGGTAATATCGCAGACTTCTGCCGCCGTTGGGGCTCAGCGTACGATCACTTATTGGTTTTGGATGCTGACAGTGTGATGCAGCCAAGCACTATGATTTCGTTGGCTCAACGTATGCAAAGTGATCCCGATGCTGGCTTAATTCAAACGATTCCTGCCCTGATCAACGGTACCACCCTCATGGCTCGCGTGCAGCAATTTGCCGCACGAATTTATGGTCCTATCGTCGGAACAGGCTTAGCTTGGTGGGTACAAAAAGAAGGCAACTTCTGGGGACATAATGCGATTATTCGCACTGAAGCCTTCATGAGTGCAGCTGGGCTACCTCACTTATCTGGTCGTCCACCATTTGGTGGCCATATCCTAAGTCACGATTTCGTTGAGGCCGCATTGATTCGTCGTGCTGGTTGGAGTGTCACCATTGCGGCTGATTTGAGCGGTTCATTTGAAGAGTGTCCACCGTCAATCATCGATTTGGCGGTGCGCGATCGTCGTTGGTGTCAAGGCAACCTACAACACAGCCGAATCATCGGTTCCAAAGGTCTACACTGGATTAGCCGTTTACATTTAACCACTGGCATTATGTCTTATCTCTCTTCGCCATTTTGGTTATTGCTGATCTTGTCTGGTTTGTTGCTCGCACTGCAAGCACACTTTATTCGCCCGGAATACTTTACTGAGCAGTTCTCACTATTCCCAACATGGCCAGTAATGGACTCAGCCCGAGCATTACAGCTGTTCTATATCACCATGGGCATCCTATTCAGTCCGAAAATTTTCGGCTTGCTGCTCTTGATGTTTGATGGCGAAATGTGTCGCACTTTGGGTGGGCGCTTTAAAGTCATGCTCAGTGCGATGACTGAAATTTTGCTTTCAGCATTAGTCGCTCCAATCATGATGTTGATTCACTGTGGTGCCGTTGTCTCGATCCTGTTTGGTCGAGATAGTGGCTGGGCACCGCAACGTCGAGATGATGGCAGTTTACCCATCAAAGACTTACTCTACCGACATCGCTGGCACATGACGGCAGGTCTCTTGCTTGGTTATGCAGCCATGCTTGATTCTTGGACACTGCTAGCCTGGATGTCACCCGCTCTGATTGGATTATGGCTCTCGGTTCCTCTCTCAGGGATCACGGCGTCACACGCTCTTGGTTCGTGGTTTAAGAAAATGCGTATTCTTGCTACACCAGAAGAGATCGAAACGCCAGCTATTGTACTGGCAGCGCAGGCTCGTCGTGAAGAGTATGTGGTTGATCTACAGGAAGTATGGAGTGCACGAATGGTTCTTGCCGACCATAATCTCATTGCGCTGCATATTGCTATGATGGATAAACTCCCCTCTCGTCAGCCAGGCTCGGCGATTGAACCTTTAGATGCAGTGGCTCGCATCAAAGTACAAGAAGCGGAAAGCCAAGAGAGCTTATTAGCGTTGCTGACCAAAGTAGAACTGAGCTATGTTTTGGGTAACCCGCTCCTGATACAGCAAGTCGCAAAACTACCACCAACGGTGTGTTAAGCCCCCATCTTCGTGTCGCTTACCAAGTTTGGTTAAGCGACACGCATCAAATCTTTCCTTACCCTTACTTTCAGATGTTAGACATGCGATAAGGCTTGGTCTGCGTTACGCGTTTTTAAGATTGGACTAAAACACTGCAAGCCAGAGAGCGGTTGCTGTTTCACCATTGCGATCAAGGATTGAACAGCGGCTCGGGCCATTTCACTGATAGGGAAATGCACCGCCGTTACCGTCGGATATAAACTTTCGCACAAATCAACACTATCAAAACTCACCAGTGAGATTCGTTCAGGCACTGAGATACGCTGTTCATGCAGATATTGCAGTGCCCCCGTCGTCATCTCTTCGCTGCAAGAAAAAACGGCCGTAATATCTGGGTGTCGCTCTAACAGCTGCTGCATCGCAACATAACCACTATGTCGACCATAGTTGCCCTCAGCACATAGCGTCTGCGTTGGCGCAATCTCTGCATGATTTAAAGCATCGAGATAACCTTGTAGGCGTAAGCGGCTATTGTGCCGATGTGACGGCCCAGTGATACACGCTATGTTCTTATGTCCTTGCTTCAATAAATGATTTACAGCCAATTGACTTGCACCACGATGATCGAAAGTAATACAGCGATCTTCCAAACCTTCAACATGACGATCTAGCAGCACAAAAGGCGTCGGTTGCTGAGCCAAAATTCGTAAATCATCATCAGATAAGTATCGGCTGTGCAAAACATAACCATCACAACGCAGATCATGGAAACGTTGGATTGCGTCTCTCTCTCCTTGGGCAGTGTGATGACCTTGGGCGGTGATCAAAAACTTTTGGTGCATATCTAATTCTGTTTGCACCTGTTCCATCATCTCACCAAAAAATCCCCCCGTATAAAAGGTGACCAACAAGCCTACGATATTGGATGAGGACGTCGCTAGAGAACGTGCGATAGCGCTCGGACGATAATTAAGCTGAGACATAGCTTGCTCAACTTTACGCCGAGTCTCTTCTTTAAATTTGCCCTCACCATTAATGATTCTGGATACGGTGGATCGATTGACACCTGCGAGTTCAGCGACATCTTTAATTCTTGCCATATTAGAGCCTATAGGAAGTCTGAAACTTCAGAAAAACAAGGAACTGCCAGTTCTCACGACAAACCGTCATGAAAACGGCAACTCGGCGAGACAAAATTCATCATACACAGGAGTGACTAGGAGCAGAAACCAAAGCCGAATAATCCGTGACTTCGATATCATGCATAATCAACATTTGTATTAATTGTGAACTGGTTAAAATTCGCAGTTCTTCTTCCCTTTGCTTTGCATAACCACTGCACTGTTCCAATAATGCATCAACATAAGCTGGGTGGCACATAACCTCAACAAGCTCGAAACGGCTCTTTAGTTCAAGTAAATGATTAACCAATCGCTCGATGCTCAAACGTTCATCGTAGAAAAAATCAGTAAAGTGATAACGACACCCAAACGCTTCCTCACCGGCAAGCCCTACAGTTCGCAGTGGCACTTGATATTTTTGCGCCACTTCATAAATGATAGGGGCAAATTGTGGATGCGTATGCGCATGATGATGGCTGTCTAAATGACTCAATGTAAGACCTAATTGAAGAAAATGTTCCACTTGAGCAACCGCTTCATGATAAATCGCCAGTGGTTGATAGTCCCTTCGTTTCCAGAAGTCCCGATAGGACGTGAACAGACCATTTTCATGTGTTAAATTTTTTTCGCCCGTTAAAGGACGCCCTGTCGTAAATCTCAGATGAAGGCCGATTTTTAACTCAGGGTACTGTTTAGCCAATTCAACAGCATGCCGTTCCGCATCCATGCCTACCATCAAGGTTGTTGATTTCACCACCCCATCACGATGTGCTTTGACGATGCCTTCATTCACCCCTGGCGTCAGCCCAAAGTCATCGGCGTTAAAAATTACCTTCATCTCGAGATTCACCTTAAGCAAAGTTACAACGACGTCAGTTTAAACTGAGGTAAGTAAGCCGCATTTTCACGCAGAATATCATCCAAAATCGCTTTTGCTCGACCAATATCGGGGACGAGAGGGTTATTCGTTAGAGCCATTAATGCAAGGTGGTAATCACCATGCACCGCCGCTTCAATTGCAAGCTGTTCATAGGCTTTTACTTGATGTAGCAAACCACTGATTTTCGGTGAAAGCTCTCCGACCGTAATCGGTTTTGCTCCCCAACTTCCCACCACCGCACTACACTCAATCACCGCATCATGCGGTAATGAACTGATCGCCCCATTATTGAGAACATTGACCACATGAATTCCATTACGATTGTTGTATATAGCATCCACTAGGTTTAACGATGCATCCGAATAGTACGCACCACCACGGGCTTCCAATTCTTTAGGCTTATGGTCTAGATTAGGGTTTTGATAAAGCTCAAATAACGCTTTCTCAGTTGCCATAACCTGCTCAGCTCGCGTTCCTTTCTCTTGCGCACTGTGCTGCTCTTCTGCGAGCATGGCATCGGTTTGATAGAAGTAACGATGGTATGGACAAGGTATTGCACCGAGTGCTTTTAAAAACTCAGGATCCCACGGTTCCTCCCAGATATTTTTCATACTGAAATTGGCACCATCACCGACTTTCTCCAATACAGTTTGGGTAATGTTTTGTCCATCAAGCCATGCTTGATGAACCCAAACCAAATGGTTCAAACCTGCAAATTCAAGCTGCAACGCTTTCGGGTCGCACTCCATCATTTCCGCAATCATCATCTGCATAGAAACTGGAACATTACATAATCCTATACTTTTGACTTTCGAATACTTACTGACGGCTTCAGAAACCAAACCCGCAGGATTGGTAAAATTCAGCATCCAAGCGTTGGGGGCGAGCTCTTCAATATCTCGGCAAATATCCAATATGACGGGGATTGTTCTAAGTGCTTTAGCAAAACCACCAGGCCCTGTGGTTTCTTGCCCAATCACATCATATTTCAATGGAATACGCTCATCACTCGCTCTTGCCGCTAGTCCTCCAACACGGAACTGAGTCATGATGAAATCCGCACCGGCAATCGCCTCTCGGCGATCAAATCCCGCTTTTATTTCGATGTCAGCCCCAACCTTGTCAACCATTCTTTGGGCGAGTTCACGAATGATATGTAGCTTTTCCGCCCCTGCTTCAATATCGACAAAGTACAATTGTTTGACTGGAAGAAACTCTAATCTTTTAAGAACACCCTCAACCAACTCGGGGGTATAGCTGCTCCCCCCGCCGATGATCGCCAGTTTTAATGCATTTCGAGACATTTCGTTCCCTCACTCGCTAGCTGTTTGTGTAAGGCCACCATCTCTGTTGCCATTTCTTGTGCGAGTATTGTGGTCATTAAGTGATCTTGAGCATGCACCATCACTAAGGTCATCGATACTTTGCCTTCACCTTGGTCCTCTTCAATCAATTGGGTTTGAATGAGGTGGGCTTTATTTAAGCACTCTTTGGCTTGACGCAATTTATCTTCTGCCAGATCAAAGGATTTTGTTCGCGACAAACGCAATGCCTCATAACACAGACTTCTCGCCTCACCGGCATTGCAGATGATTTCCATCACGACCATTTCTTGTTCCATATCTCTCTCCCTATGCTAAGGCCACCCAACATGGGCAACCTTAGTTCATACGATTATGCCGTCACACCTTGTCCGCTAGGTTCAGCGGCTTTGGCCTTCACCTCTGTCGGCTGTTCTTGTTCAAGCACTTGTTTTTCAAACATTTTGAAGAACGGTAAGTAGATGAACAGATCAAGAATAAGCAAACCTATAACCAGCAACACAGGAGTCAATGTCCAACCACTTCCCCAAGATGCACCGATAATCGCCGGCGTAGTCCAAGGTGTCGTCGCAACCCCCATACCAACAAAACCTAGCTGGATAGCGAAATAAGAGATCGTAGCGTTAATCACCGGAGCAAAAACAAATGGCAGGAATAGAATTGGGTTCATCACCACAGGGCTACCAAAAATGACTGGTTCGTTGATTTGGAAAAATCCAGGAACCGCACTCATTCGACCGATACTTTTCAGGTGTGCAGAACGGCTGAACGACATCAGAATAACGAGCGCGAGTGTTGCCCCAGAGCCACCAATGAAAATATAAAAATCCCAGAACGGTTGAGTAAAAATATTCGGCACAGGCTGCCCAGTAACGAATGCATCGATATTGGCACTAATATTGGTTAAGAAGATGGGAGACAGTAAGCCCACAACAATCGCAGCGCCATGAATCCCTGCAAACCACAACAACTGACACACTAACAGTGCACCAATAATGGCTGGCAAGGTATTTGAAGCACTGATCAAGGGCTTAAACATCGCCATAACCGCATCAGGGATCAACATGCCATACTCGGCTTGTACGAAAAGGCTCAGCGGATAAAGCGTCACAAAAATCGCTAGAACAGGCAACAAAACTTCAAATGAGCGAGCAATCGCGGGGGGAACTTGCTCAGGCATACGAATGGTGATGTTATGTTTTTTCATAAAGCGGTACAGCTCCACCGCAAAAAAAGCACACATCACCGCAGTGAAGATCCCAGTTCCCCCCATGTGAGCCATAGATAGTGTGTCATCTTTAGCGGGAGCTGCGACCAACAAAAAGCTCATTAATGACAGCACCGCACTCGTAATACCGTCCATTTTGTAGGCTTTCGCTAAGCTGTATGCCACACCCAATGAAACAAATATCGTCATGATTCCCATCGACATATTAAAAGGCATCATGATCATATCGAAGTGGGTTGTAGCAAAATCTAACCACACCCGGCCAAAGGTGTTCGTGGTATCTTCAGCAAAAGGAGGAAAAGCAAAAATTAAAATAAAACTACCCACAATAATAAATGGCATCGCGACAATAAAGCCGTCACGCATCGCTCTCACATGGGGTTGATTCCCCACCTTTGCCGCAATGGGCGCTATATGCTTCTCTACGATTCCAATTATCGCATCATAAAGCTTCATAGAATTCACCTTATATTTAGATAAAGACTTACCCTACCCTCATTTAATCGATGAGAGTTGAGTGGCAATATTTTCAGTCAAAGAAATATTTAGTTAATTAAATCTAATGCTTGCTGAAGAACCTCATCACCTTTCATCATGCCGTAAGCTTGAGGAGAGATGGCAGCAATATTTTTACCGTATTCGTTAGCTGTCTTGCGTAACTCTTCTAGCTGAAAACGGACTTGTGGCCCCAGTAGACAGACATCATATTCCTGGATCACCTCTTCAAATGCATTCACTGACAGCGCATCAATCTTACATTCAATTCCTTTAATTTCAGCAGCTTGCTGCATTTTCTTTACTAACATACTGGTAGACATACCCGCACTACAACAGAGTAGGATTTTTTTCATGCTCAAACGTCCCTTGTTCAAATATCGACCTAAAAACTGTAGCAAATAAAATGCACATTAAAAAGCGCAACCGGTTGCGTTATTCGTGAACAAAATCCCATTTCAGATAGTTAACGCTATTTTTATTGATGTACTTCTGGATAGGATAATCAGAGAAAATAAATAAGTGCCGCTAGAAACTTGTTATTTCTATCAATATAAACACTAACAACGTCACCCTAAATTTCTTATTTAAATAAATGGAAATGAATATGAAATTAAAAAAACTGGCTTTATTTACTGCAATGGCTTTCGCTATGTCAGCTCCCTCACTTGCTACCAGCACACCGAAAGGTACGATTTATCTGACTTTTGATGACGGTCCGATCAACGCCTCGATTGAAGTGATAAAAGTGTTGAACCAAGGTGGTGTTAAAGCGACATTTTATGTTAACGCTTGGCACCTAGATGGTATCGGTGATGAGAATGAAGATCGTGCTCTAGAGGCTCTCAAATTTGCACTGGATTCAGGCCACATTGTCGGCAACCACAGCTACGATCATATGATTCACAACTGTGTGGAAGAGTTTGGCCCAACCAGTGGTGCAGAGTGTAATGTTACGGGTAATCATCAAATCAACTCTTATCAAGATCCTGTCCATGATGCGGCCACTTTCGAGCAAAATCTGATCACGCTAGAAAAACATCTGCCAACCATTCGTAGTTATCCAAATTACAAAGGTAATGAACTGGCTCGCCTCCCTTACACCAACGGTTGGCGGGTAACAAAGCACTTTCAAGCCGATGGTTTATGCGCCACATCAGACAATTTAAAACCTTGGGAACCGGGTTATGTTTGCGATCCCGTTAACCCATCGAACAGCGTAAAAGCCTCGATTGAGGTACAAAACATTCTAGCCAATCAAGGCTATCAATCCCATGGTTGGGATGTAGACTGGGCACCGGAAAACTGGGGCATCCCGATGCCTGCCAACAGCTTGACCGAAGCCGTGCCCTTTTTACGTTATGTAGATAACGCTTTGAATAACTGCTCACCAGCAACCATCGAACCGATTAACTCAAAAGCTCAAGAATTTCCCTGCGGAACCTCACTTCACGCAGATAAAGTCATTGTTCTAACACACGAGTTTCTATTTGAAGACGGGAAACGTGGCATGGGGGCAACGCAAAACTTACCTAAGCTTGCGGAGTTTATCCGTATCGCCAAAGAAGCTGGCTATGTCTTTGATACTATTGATAACTACACTCCACTTTGGAGCGTTGGCAAAACGTATCAATCAGGAGAGTATGTTTTACATGATGGCGTCGTGTACAAAGCAGTGACCACTCACACTGCACAAGAAGACTGGGCGCCTTCTTCTACTTCAAGTTTATGGACCAACGCAGATCCAGCGACCAACTGGGCTCTTAATGTTTCCTATGAACAAGGAGACATCGTCAACTATAAAGGCATGCGCTATTTAGTTAATGTCCCTCATGTTTCTCAACAAGACTGGACACCAGACACTCAGAACACCTTATTCACAGCTTTATAAAAAGCTGCTCCTATCTATCGTAAGATAGTTTGCGCGGAGAATGCTCCGCGCATTTTTTTGAGAACACATCGAGAACCCTTTCGGGAAAAACTTATCGCCTATTTGAGTCACCCTTTGGTTAAATTGCTCGGTTTAGATTCTTAACGATGATGCAATATTTTCGATTGTTCAGTGAATTCAGGCTCTGTTTTTAACCCCTTCCACAGACTGACACACATCAGCAATAAGATAACGGTGAAGGGTAACGCGGTTGAAATCACTCCCGCTTGCAGAGCTTGCACGGCTTCTGTTCCACCAATCCATAACAAGGCAATCGCCACAGCCCCTTCTAACACAGCCCAAAAGATACGTTGCAGTACCGGAGAATCCAATTTACCTCCTGACGTGATACTGTCGATCACCAATGAACCCGAATCCGATGAAGTGATAAAAAACACCAAGACAAGGATGACAGCAATTATCGAAAGCACATTGCCATAAGCTAACGAATCAAACATTTGGAACATCGCTAGCGACACATCCGTTAAGCCATTTTGTCCCAACACACCCACCTTGTTGATCACATCGTCAATCGCCAAGCCACCAAAGACCGACATCCAAACTAATGTTACTAATGTTGGAATGAGCAATACTGCCACAATAAATTCACGAATGGTTCGTCCTTTCGAGACGCGGGCGATAAACATACCGACGAAAGGAGACCATGAAATCCACCACGCCCAGTAGAATACTGTCCAACCTTGAAACCACACCTCATCTTCACGGCCGTGGGGATTACTCAACGGAATGATATTTTGCAAATACGCTAACAGCGTGGTCGGGATTGAAGAAAACGTCACGCTATAACCAATCACCGCAACGAGTGCGAGCAGTAAAAACGCCACAATCATATTGATGTTTGAGATAACTTTGACTCCTCCATCAATACCACGCACCACAGACAAGGTGGCTAAGCCAGTCACTACACAGATCACCACAATTTGTAACCCAATACCGGATTCAAAACCAAACACGTGGTGAATGCCCGATGCCGCTTGCTGAGCACCCAACCCCAATGAGGTTGCCAAACCAAATAAGGTCGCCAGTACCGCCAGAATATCGACAATATGCCCTGCCCATCCCCAAGCTCGATCACCCAGCAAAGGATAAAACACCGAACGCATTGAAAGAGGCAAGCCCTTGTTGTAACAAAAGAAAGCCAGTGAGAGCGCCACTATTCCATAAATCGCCCATGGATGAAGCCCCCAGTGAAACATCGTTGCTCCCATCGCAAGTTGTGCAGCTTGTGGGGTATTTGCTTCCACACCCAGCGGGGTTTCATACCAACCGGTATAGTAAGCAACTGGCTCAGCAACACTCCAAAACATCAAGCCAATCCCCATTCCGGCAGCAAATAGCATGGCTAACCAAGATAGGAAAGAGTGATCTGCCTTAGCCGCCTGCCCCCCAAGGCGGATCTTGCCATACGGTGAAAGTACCAAGCCGATGCAGAACAATAGGAAAAGGTTACCCGACCAGATAAATAGCCAATCAAAGCTGGCAATAATGCTCTGTTTTATCGCGTCTAACCCTATTTTGGCTTGGTGAGCATCCACCAATACTGCCAATAACAAGAATGCTGCGATCAAACCCGCACTGATCCCAAAGACAGGATTGTGCACATCGAATCCCCATTTTTGTACATTGTCTTGACCTACGGTGTAGTCCGTATTGTCGATACTGTACTTATCAATTTCTTGTGTCATGTTTCCTCTCAGAGTCATATAAATCGAACTCAATAACAATGACAACAAAGCATTTTCATTTTAAAAAACACAAATTGCTTTGTACTCATTGTTAATTCCATTCATAAAAAGCATGATTATTTTACATAGATCACAGATAAGATCCAGTTTTACACGCACTTATTCACTAATTATCCGATATAAATGAATATTTCATGATTAAAGCGAACACACTGACAGTCACAACATTCATTGATATCAAAACATATTAATTGAAATCAATTTAGCAAAACAGACGTTCAATAGAGAAGAGCTCAATGCTTTTAAAAACAGAAGAAGTGAGGTAAGGTTCGCGCTTGAGTCATCGTAATGTGAGCACCATTGTGGAAAAGCACGAAGAAGTATTAGTCGCACTCCGTCAGATCATCCGCGCGATCGATCTACACTCTAAAAAACTCAATAAAGATGCAGGCCTCACCGGCCCGCAACTGATTTTGATGCGCTCAATTAACGATTTAGGCCAAGTCACGATTCGTGAACTCGCGGTTCACACCAACATGAGCCAAGGCACAGCCACAACTATTTTGGATAGATTAGAACGCAATGGGTATGTGCAGCGCGTGCGTAGTAACAGTGATAAACGTAAAGTTCATGCTCACTTAACCGATGAAGGGCGTAAACTGTTAGCCCAAGCCCCTCAGCCTTTGCAAGAAAGTTTCGTTGAGCAATTTCATCAGCTACAAGACTGGGAGCAGAGTTTACTTCTCTCCTCTGTGCAACGAATTTCAGCCATGATGAATGCGCAAGACATGGATGCAGCCCCAATGCTCACAATTGGCAGCATTACTCAACCGGAATAAAGTTACTCTAATAAGCCGTGTTGTAATGCGTATTGTGCTAATTCCGCAGTGGAGTGAATATCGAGCTTATGCTTGATGTTTTGGCGGTGCGTTTCTACGGTTCGATAACTGATATTCAGCAAGGTCGCAATTTTTTTGCTGCTACACCCTTGTGCGACGAGGCGTAAAATTGCCTCTTCGCGGCGGCTAAGTGGGTTAGGTTTATTCGCCATAGGTAAGATTTCTTGGCTAAACAGTGTGGACGTGGTCGATTCACAAAAATACGTCGCCCCTTGGTGAACGGTTTTTATTGCCTGCACCATTTTGAGCGCGGAAATTTCTTTGAGCATGTACCCCATTGCGCCGGCTTGCATCACTTGCATGATGTACTCTCGATTATCATGCATCGTCAGCATCAACACTTTGGTGTGCGGGACTTCTTCTTTGATTAAGCGGGTTGCGTCAATACCATTCATGATCGGCATGCTGACATCCATCAACACCACATCCGGTTGATGCAGTTTAACTAACTCCAATGCTTCTAAACCATTGCTCGCCGTTGCAACCACATCGATTTCAGGCTCTTGCTCTAAGCGGGCAATAAAACCATCCAATACCACTTGATGGTCATCCACCATCACTACTCTGATTGGCTTATCCATAAACTGATCCATCTAATTTCAACAATACCGTGATTTCAGTACCGAGTTGTGGCTCACTACTTAGTTCGAATTCACCGCCAATGAATTCCACCCGCTCACGCATGTTACGCAGGCCAATGCCGCGCTTTTGCAAAGCCTCTTTACTGGAGAAACCCACCCCATCATCCCGCACCATGAGTTGCAACATGTCACCCATTTGCTGTAATAGCACAGTGACTTTCCGTGCTTTGGCATGCTTTTCGATATTGTTGAGTGATTCCTGTACGACACGATATAGCGTGGTCGCCACTTCTGACTTTAACCTTCCCGGCTGGGTATCAAACAGCATTTCAATCTCCATTTGCGAGTGAAGCTTGAAGTCCTCTAGCAAGGTGGTCAACGCGGCTTGCAAACCCAAATCATCCAACGCACTAGGGCGCAAATGATGCGAAATACGCCGAACTTCGTTAATCGCGGTCATTAAAGAAAACTGCGATTTTTCTAAATGCATCAACTGCTTCGGGTTCTGTAACTGGCTTCCCAACAACTCAAGATGGCATTTGCTAGAAACGAGAAGTTGGTTAATCCCATCATGCAGCTCACGTGCGAGATGTTTCTTCTCATCCTCTTGAAAAAGCACCGTTTTATGCACCAGATCTTTCAAGTTTTTATCTGCTAAGCGATGCTCATGCAGGTTAATCGCCAAAGTGAGAACTATGATCACGGCGACCGTGATGATCACAATCACCACGACAGAGAAGAAAGTGGTATCAATGTTGGTATTGATCGCTGCTTGCATCTTTTCCACTTCATGGCTGACATCTTCAATGTATAAACCTGTACCAATCATCCATTGCCAATCATCAAGCCAAGCGGAATAGCTGAGTTTAGGTACGGTTTCTCCCGTCGAAGGTTTGCGCCATAAATACTGATGATAACCACCACCAGATTGAGCTTGGAACAGCAGAGCTTGAATCAGGTAATCGCCCCGTTCATCTTGCAGTTCCCACAGGTTCTGTCCAACCAATTCCGGCTGAGTAGGATGTACTAAGTTTGTACCTTGCGCATCGTACGCAAAAAAATAACCATCAGAACCATAGCGAATGTTGGTTAATACGGCTTTCACCTGTTTTTGGGCTTCTGCTTCGGTTAAGTTCGGGTTGTCGGCGATTAAGCGCACAGCGTCGAAAGCCACATCAACACTGTCTTTTAACGAAGTTTCACGCTCTTCAATCAACTTAGCGCGAAAGATCTCGACCTCACGCTGACCTAAGGTTTTAGCTTGATGAATCGAAATCCAACTGATACTTGCCGTTGCAAGTAATAGAGGCAGTAAAGCCAGTAAAATCAATTTGGCTTTGAGAGGCATTCCTTTTCCTCATACAAAAACTGCTTTCCGACCTTTCGAAAAGCAGTTTCACTCTAGCAACTTGTACGTAACGATTGAATTTCAATGCGCTCAGTCTTGAATCGGATCACATTCCATAAAAACTTGGAAACGCCATCAGTGAGATGAGCACCAAGATCTGAATCAGAATAAAAGGCACCACACCGCGATAAATGTCCATGGTTGTGACTGATTTGGGCGCAACCCCTTTCAAGTAGAACAAACTAAAGCCAAACGGCGGCGTTAAAAACGATGTTTGCAGGTTCATCGCAATCAAGATCGCAAACCAAGTCATATTGACATCCAATAGCACAGCTACTGGTGCAAGGATGGGTACGATAATGAAGCAGATTTCCACGAAATCGATGAAGAAACCGAGGATCAAAATAACCAGCATGGTGACAATCAAGAAACCCCACTTGTCTCCAGGCAAATTCATCATCCATTCTTCAACTAACTCATCACCCCCTGTGTAGGTAAAGGCCATGGAGAATGCCGTTGCACCAAGCAAAATGGCAAACACCATCGCCGTCACTTTGACGGTTTCTTTAGAGGCGTCATACACCATATGCCAACTGAACTGGCCGTAAGCTAATGCCAGTAAAATTGCCCCTGCACCACCTAATGCCGCCGACTCTGTCGGTGTGGCAACGCCCGCGAATATAGATCCCAACACGACAATAATCAGAGCTAACGGTGGGATCACCGCTTTCAGTGCTTTAATCACTTCTTGACGACGAGAGAGCTCGGCATCCGGCGCGATAGGCATCGCGGCTTGCGGGTTCAATTTGGCGTAAATCAAGATGTAAATAATGTAAGCAGCAACCAGCATTAACCCCGGCCACAGCGCCGCTTGGAACAGATCCCCAACCGGCACACCCAATACATCCCCCAACAGAATCAAAACAATGGAGGGCGGGATAATTTGTCCAAGTGTACCCGATGCGCAAATCGTGCCGCAGGCCAAGCCTTTGTCGTAGCGATATTTGAGCATAACTGGCAATGAAATCAGCCCCATGGCAACCACTGAAGCACCAACTACGCCAGTCGATGCCGCCAGCAAAGTCCCGACTAACACGGTAGAAATCGCTACACCACCGTGAATGCCACCAAACAGGCGCCCCATCGATTCTAATAACTGTTCAGCCAATTTGGTTTTTTGCAGTACCAAGCCCATAAACACAAACAGTGGCACTGCCATCAAGACAGTGTTCTCCATAATCGACTGAATGCGATAAGGCATAAAAGCGAACATTTCGATGCCTTCAGCCCAAACGCCAAAAATCAGCGCAATGCCACCAAAAGTAAACGCAACAGGAAAACCCAGTAATAACGCAAACAGGGCAACGATAAACATCACAATACCAATCATACGTTTCCCTTACTTCGGCTGGTTTAAGTCGGCATGCATAAGACGAAGATTGAACATTTTATTGAGCGAGTGGATCAATAAACCTAATCCACTGATCGTCATAAAAATAAATGAAACCGAAATCATAGATTTGATCAGCCACCGATACGGCAAGCCCCCCGGATCACCCGAGGTTTCACCAAGCTCGTAACTCTCTTTGGCAAAGTCGATCCCAAAATAAGCCACTAAGAGACAGAACGGCAGAAGGAAGAAAAGAGTGCCAAGAATATCAATTACCGCTTGTGCTCTAAGGGATAAACGCTCATAGAAAATATCCACTCGAACGTGCCCACCGGCTTTAATCGCATAAGGAATGCCGAGCAAAAACACCGCGGCAAACAGATGCCATTCCAGTTCTTGAAACGCGATGGAAACATCGTTAAAGGCATAGCGCATGATGACGTCATACACGACGTTCACCACTAATAAAATAAACAGAATACTGGAGATCCACCCCAGTAGATCACTCAAACGGTTAAACATCCGTTCAATATAAATCAGACTTCTCATTCCCAACTCCCTGTCTAATCACATTGCTCCGTGTCACTGACGTGCACGGAGCTTTATCGTTATGTGCTTTTCTTAGGCTTCCTGCACACGCAGTTCAGCTTATCACTGTGCTTCACTGTTGAGATAGGCGCGGAGTGAGATATCAGTCCAACTGCGCGTTTGTTTTAGATAATTGGCTTGTGACTCTTGAATTTCTTTTGCGAGAGGATCTTCTGCCGCGTGTTTCGCTAACAAACGATCGTTGGCTTCACGCAGGGCTTTGATGACCGGCGCTGGGAAGGTTTTCACTTTCACATTAGGAAACTCCTGTGTGATAGATACCCAGTTCTTGCCACTTTCATGGACAGACTGAACATACATATCATAAGCGGCAGTGCGCATCGCAACACGCAAGATTTCACGCAGATCTTCTGGCAGCTTCTCCCACGTGCGCTTATTGACTAAGAATTGCAGTTCCGTCGCAGGCTCATGCCAACCGGTGTAGTAGTAAGGGGCAATTTTGTGGAATCCCATACGCAGATCAAGAGATGGGCCTACCCACTCTAACGCATCAATCGTGCGCCGCTCTAATGAGGTATACAGCTCTCCTGGAGCGATATTGGTTGGTTTGGCACCAAGCTCGGCTAATACTTCGCCCGCAAAACCCGGGATTCGCATTTTTAAACCTTGCAGGTCTTCAACGGTATTGATCTCTTTTTGAAACCAACCGCCCATCTGCACATCCGTATTGCCACCGGGGAAAGAGAGCATGTTATGAGGAGAATAGACTTTATCCATCAACTCCATACCACCGCCATGATAAAACCACGCGTATTGCTCCGCCGTTGTCATACCAAAAGGCATCGAGGTGAAATACAAGGTGTTAGGCACTTTGCCCTTCCAATAATAGGAAGCGGAATGCCCCATATCGTATTGACCCGACTTCACCATATCAAATACACCCAGTGGGGCTTTGTGTTTGTTCGCGGAATCAATACGGATTTGCAAACGGCCATTCGACATTTTTTCTGCCATTGCCGCCATATTCTTAGTGGTGTCACCAAAAATGGGGAAATTGGGACCCCACGTTTCGGCGAGCGTTAAGCGATACACTTTCTCTTCTGCAAAAACAGAAGTGGTTAGCAACGCAACACCTGCTGCAATAAGCAGCACACTCCGTTTCATAACTCGTGATACAGATTGATGGATAAGACTCATTGTTTGACGTCCTTGATGATCAATACCTGCGCACCCTGCAACAGGCTCGTCAACAATGTGGTGGATTTTAGTGGCAGAAAAAATCGGCGAGACCACGCAGACACTTAACAAAGCGTGTTGGCAAATTCGCTATTAGTCGTAAGTAATAACACGTAGGAGAAGTTTTAAAATAATTTAAAAACAGTTACATAAAGACTAATCAAACTCAGTCTAACTAGAAAAATACCTAGTAATTCTTTCGGGAGAGAGTTTAAAGAAAAGAGTAAAAAATGTGACAAAGGTACAGCCAAACGCAGAGAACCATAGGTAGTAGAAAGGCAAAGCTCCAAAAATGGAGCTTTGCAAACAACTTACACGGCTAATGTATAAGTAACTTTATTACCCGCTTGGTTCTTCTCAACCAGCTTCTCATCCAACAGTTTTTTGAGTGCACCAGCTGCCCATGCCGAAGCTTTCGCTTCATCTTGACCAGCGATTAAACCGATGGCTTTCGGGTTAATACCCTCAACCGCATCACGCACAATATCAAGAACTTGCTGCTGTTTTGGAGTCAGTTGGCTAATCACCGTTGGCGCTGCCACTTGCTTAGATTTGTTTGCCGAAAGGGCCTTTGAGTGCACTGGCTGTACTTGTTGTTGCACAGACGTGCTCGATTTTACCGTAGCAAGGTTTGCAATGATGGCTTTAATGCGCTTTTGCAGCTTGGCCTGCACTTTACGCTTATGAGCGAGTCTCATCGGGTCGGTCTCCATTTTACTGCCCAAAGGCAGTGGTAAAATTTTGAAGCGCGCTTTATAACAAATTACGCCTCCGGTTTGTAGGGATGAGGTCAAGTTCTCCGCGACAATTGATCTTCTTCCCGCTTGCATGGCTATAATTTGTGCGAAGTGCGTTAACACGAGGAACCTATGCCCACCTTGCAGCTCTACAATCATCAACTGCATTTTACCCCGAAGATCCTCGCTGGGTTTGCCTTGCTTGCGAGTGTGCTCATCATCGGGGTGTTTTGGCTTGCACAAACAGCGCTGCAAGCTTTGGTTGGCATACTCGCCCTTTTTACATGGGCTGCGTTGGCTTACTGGCTAATCCTCAAAGGGCAAGTGGCGTACACCTTAACCACCACCCATTTTCAACAACATTTCTATCAAGGTGGTTGGGTAGTAAAGTGGAATAACATCAGCCAAATTGGCGTATGTAGCTATGAGCGTGATGGCTGGCATCAGCCATTACCTTGGGTGGGGATTCGCTTAAAAGAGTATGCACCTTATCTTAATAGCATCTGTCCGCGACTTTCTACCCAAGTGCTGCTCAGTCAACGAGCTTTGCTCTATTTAGGTGCTCAACAACAAGCGAGACAAGATCAGTTTGAAGACTTGGTTTTAGACTCAACGCCTTACGTCGATGTACAGGGCAATCAATACCATGGGTTACAAGCCATGCTAGCTAATCGAATGCATCATCAGCGTGAGTTTTTTGGGTACGATCTATTTATCTCAGAACAGGATTTAGATCGCAGCGCGGAAGAGTTTGTCGGTCTGACTCGGCGCTATCTTGCCGCGGCCGAGCCAGAGTACCGTTTTACAGCGGTTTAATAGAGTGGCATTTCATCGGCAACGTAAGGGTTACTTGCGCGTTCACGTCCGAAAGTCGATTTCGGTCCATGGCCGGGAATGAAAGTTACATCGTTGCCCAGTGGCCACAACTTATTCTTAATCGAAGCGATGAGAGTGTTGAAATCCCCTTGTGGGAAATCAGTACGGCCAATGCTGCCGTTGAATAACACATCACCGACAAACGCCAGTCGAGCTGAATCACTAAACAACACGATATGGCCCGGTGTATGACCCGGTGTATGAAGGACTTGCAGGGCTTGATTACCAAACTTGACCACGTCACCGTCATTCAGCCATTGATCCGGTTCAAACGCTTCAGTAAGAGGGAAACCAAACATTTTACTTTGCCCTTCCAAGCCTTGCAGCCAGAAGTTATCGGCTTTGTGTGGTCCGACAATACGAGTACCACCAAGAGCTTCAGCCAGTGGTTCTGTGCCACCAACATGATCAAGATGACCATGAGTCAGTACCAGTTGGGTCACTTTCACACCAAGTTCATCAATCAACATCGCCAGTTGCTTCACATCACCGCCCGGATCCACAACGACCCCTTCCATGGTTTCATCGCACCACACGATCGAACAGTTCTGAGAAAACGCCGTAACTGGCACCACCTGATATTGTAAAGACATAAACCTATCCTGTCTGATTCTTAATTGGCTGGCACTATGTCACTAACGCCTGCCTTTGACAAGTTAGGCTCCAACCCATTGGCGCACAGGTCCGGTGTCAATATGGATAAATTGGCTTTTCGGATAGTAACCCACCCCACCGACCTGCAAACTAATCGCAGCTTCACGGATTTTCTTCAACGAAACACCATCTAAACGAAAATCGATGGCTTGGCCGGACATGTGGTAGCTTTTTTTCGCTACGCCTTTTGACTTTTTGCGTAACTGTTTGTTGGTTGCAGGAGAGCGGTAACCCGAAACAATATGCACTTCCGCTTGAGTGCCTAATAACTGTTGAATCTGGCATAACTGATCAAACAGCACTTTGTCCATGGGATGAACTTCGTCACGACGAAAATCACGACACAAGTAATTCAATCGCTTCAATTCTGAACGCACATAGTTTTTACCATTGAAATAACGCGTTTCAATGCTTTCGCCCGTGTGCAAATTACTCAAGGCCAATTCTCTTGGCTTAGCGGCATAACTTGCGAGCGCGATGCTTGGCGTACATGCAGCTAGAATCAATCCGCCTGCGGTCAGTTTTAAAAAGTCTCGTCGTGTTGTCTGCACTTTATTACCTACCGAACTGGGTTCTATCGGTACGGAAAGTACCGAACTCTGGGTTCGATATCAAATGCATAAAACGTGCTAGCTATCACTAATTCAAACAGGAAATTAGCTTATTCATTGAGCAATAAAGGAAAATTTCTGCTGTCAAATTTTGGTCAATTTTGGATACGCATCACCATTGCCAAGAGCTAGAGAGTCATAGCGGTAAATATCATCGCGATAATTCAATATTCCACCTTCATACCAAACCGTTTGGTAGATGATTTGTACAGGGATTCGCTTCTTTAGCGCGATGGTTTTCGTTGTATCCGGTATATCACTTAGCACAATTCCTTGTTGCTCCAATAAGGTCTGTGCAAACTTCTGCGCATTTTCAACACGGATACAGCCTGAACTAAAAGCACGAGCAGCATTATTAAACAGATGCTTACTCGGTGTATCGTGCAAATAGATAGCACGAGAGTTTGGCGTATTGAACTTATACATGCCGAGCGCATTTTGTATTCCAGCCTGTTGACGCATCCGATATGGGAAGGTTTCAGGGTCAACAGTTGCCCAGTCAATCTCTTGTGGGTCCACCACTTCAGGGTCACTCCAACCTCGAATAATCTCAATTTGGTGCTGAGCCAAATATTGGTGATCACGTTTGACCATCGGCAGGATATCTTCCACCATGATTTTACGTGGCACATTCCAAGTCGGGTTGATGATTAACGAATCTAATTTGGTGTTCATCACAGGTGTCGGTCGAGTCACACGTCCAACCACCACTTTAGCCTCAAACACTTCACGCCCAGCATCCCAGTATTTCATATCAAAACCCGGCACATTGACTACTATCACTGTGTCTTGCGGTATCGGCCACAGGCGAAGGCGCTCAGCATTTAGCGCCAGTAAAGTCACCCGTTCAGTCACTGACTTATTGAGCCATTTGATGGTTTCAGGGCCAATTACACCGTCAGTTTTTAAACCATGCATGCTCTGAAACTGCTTAATCGGTTTAACCAAAGTCTGATCATAGAAAGCCACATCCTCACGCACATCCGTAATGTCAAGATTCACTAGAGACAAGCGGCGTAATAAAGCATCACGATGCGTTAGCGAATCGCCCTCTCGTTTTAACCCCGTTTGTTCATAAAGTGGAATGTCATGAGACTCGGTCGCTAATAAAAATTGATAGGTGTGGAGTAGTTGCTGATAAGCGGGATCTTTGGGGGTGTATTCCTCAATCAGTTGATCAAGGTTTTGGGAGCCTATCGCCATATGTAAGGCAAGCTGTGCCTCTTCACTCGGCGCAGCAAGCGGTTTGTCGAGCTGCCCTTCAAAGAACCATGAAATCCCAATTTGCGGGGCAAGTTCTGCGTAACTGAGGTACTGTAACAAGGTATCGGTCGCTAACAGATCGTATTCATGCCATTTATCTTGCTGACGATACGCTATTAACTGCTGAAGTTGCTTCTTAAAAAATGGGCTAACTCCCGCACGGTGAATAACTTCTAACTGAGATTCAAAGTGATTGGCAGTGCCTAAATCACTCCACAACAGCTGATCATTATTGTTTTGATAAATTTGCTCGACCAACACAGGGTCAACCATCTGTTCATAAACTGGAGAAGCAGAATCAACCCAACCCAACTCAACAAAACGCTGAGCTGCAGAACATGGAATAACAAAGAATAACAATGCGATAGCAAAAACAACTTTGCTTTTCATCAAGATGCCCTAGTGGCCAGAGATGCATCAAGTATGGCAAAGGTCAGCCGCAAATTTAAGCTGTTGATAGATATATTTTCACCAATGTCTCGTTTTTATCGTCCGTTGTTCTCTCCTGCATAATGAATAAATTGAACGTGAAAACCGTATTTACTCGACAAGTAGATTTCGTCACCCAATTGCAGACCAATGGTTATCCCACATCACATTACTCATGCGAGTTTGAGCGTGCTCTGGTGCCGATTGCAAAATAACCTTACCCGACCCTGAACTCACCTGAAACGCACCATGGCGAACCACGACGCCGGAAGCATCAGCTAGTGCAGCGAGCTCCACCAGTTCGCCTGTGGCTTTAGACCAAATTCCATAGCAATTTCCTGGTGGTGAAGTCGCAAGAATCCACTCCTCCGTCGCAGCAATACTTGCGATATAGTGATTGAAACGCGCCCACTGCTCAGGCTCTGCTTGCAATGGAATGAGCGGCCCAGAGCCTTTGTGCATGGCGACTAGCGGCGGATAATCATCCGGCTGGCCGCGATACTGCTGACCACACAAGACGGTTTGCGCACCATCATGCGCCAGGTGACGAATGCTCAAATGGCGATCGGCAAGCGTGATTTGCTCTAATACCTCACCTTGTGCAGATAGGTAAGTCAAACTCGGCTGCATGGTGTCCAGATTCAATGCCTCACGGCCAAAGGTATGCACACCACCAACGCCTACCACCAAACGACCATCTGCCATCAAGATCACTTCGTGAGGGCCAACACCAAAGCCGCTGAACTCAGCGACTTTCTGATAGCGTTCGGAAACGTCATACACGCCGATCACGCCACGGCTGGTTTTTTGCTCCCCTTCCGTAGCATACAAAAAGCGGCCATCTGCCGAAAACACACCATGCCCGTAGTAGTAACGCTGTGCATCAGCAGGACGCAGCACAATTTGTTGCGCTGTTTGGTAATCAAACACCGACATAAACTGCCCCGGTCGCCGCGCAAACGCCACAGCCTGTGGCAAATGAGGGTGAATGGCAATCCCATGCCCTCTGGCTGGCAGAGGCAATTGGCCGATTTTTTGCCCTGCGCTATCGGCCATGACCACGCTGAAACGCTCTCGCCCCTCAATCGCGCAGCCAATTAAGGCACACGCAGATGATGGTGTAGAGCTACAAGCGTTGACCAACCAAGGTGTACAGCCACCAAACAGTGCCGCTTTCAGCAAATTGCGGCGAGTTGCATTAGTCACCATCGGTTGCATTAAACCCAATCACTACGCCAAGCCCCACCGCGACTTCATCGTGCAGCAAGTAGTTCAGTTGTTCGAACTTATCACGCAACGCTAACACCTCTCGATACCCTGCTTTGGTTTGCAGCATGTCAAACAGGCTGGCTTGTTGCGGCCATGTTTCGATAATCCCCACGAGCTGATTGGAGACGCGATCTGCCGTCGTTACCATACCTTGCCCGCGCAACATGGCATCCAGCCCTTGTCCATCGGCATGATAGAGCGCCTGAATCGCTAGCAAGTTATAACGCATATTACTGAGCGAGGTTTTAGAACGCCATGATTCGGAAAAATACGGCCGTGGCTGACCAATGTTCGCCAGTGGTCGATTAAGTTTAGAGAGAGCAAACTCAAGTTGATTAGAAAGCAGAGCGATGTACTCGGCTCGCCACGCTTGTTCATCCAGCGTTTGCCACGGGTTATCTTGCCAAGCCTGAGCAATGTTTTGCGCATTGCGCTGCACATGGTGGCTAATCGCCATCGCAGTAGGGCATGCCTGTTGCGGCTCAGTCAATAAAGCCGATTTGCTATCGAAGATCAGCCATTCCAATGCACCCAAACCTTGCACCGCAACACTCTGTTTCGCGATGTCATCCGCCGTCCATGCTTGAGGCTGAGCCAGTAACTGCTTCATCTTATGCCCAGTCGTGTCTTTTTTGTCTGGCCAAAACTGCATGTTCCAACTTAGATCCAGCGCCGCACTCGGGCCACGCTGCTGGCCTTGCAAACGCATCCACGCCTGCATACTGGCTTGCCACTGCTGTTTAAGTGGTGTGATATTGCCATTCGGCGCTTGGCAATATTGAGTCACACTCTGCTGCAACTGTTCGGTCTGCTCAGCGAGAGTTCGCGCATATTCACGTTCTAACTCGAACACCGCTTGGCTAGAATGGTCAGGATATGAGGCACTCTGACACGCGGTCAGTAGCGACAGAGCCAAAAGAGTCAGCGTTTTTTTCATCCTCATCTCCTAAAGCGAATTCAAAAAGGCAATCAGCGCTTCACGCTGTGCTTTATCCAATTGCAGTACCTTGTCGCGACTCGCTTGCGCTTCACCACCGTGCCACAGTACCGCTTCCATCACGTTGCGTGCTCGACCATCATGCAAGAAATAGGTGTGTCCATTCACCTCTTGGGTATAACCAATTCCCCACAAAGGTGCAGTACGCCACTCACGTGCGGATGCTAACGCTTCCGGGCGACCATCACTCAAGCCTTCGCCCATATCATGCAATAGCAGATCTGTGTAAGGCTGGATACGCTGCTTTGAGAGTGCAGGCCGATCGGCATTTTCTTGAGTCACTACGTCTGTTTTATGGCAAGACTGGCAGCCCACTTGGGCAAACAGCTTTTCACCCAATTGCACCTGAGGATCTTGCACGTTGCGACGCACAGGAACCGCTAAGTGCTGAGCATAAAACTCGACAAAATCCAAAATATTGTCGCTGACCTCTGGTGAACCACCACTCGGTAGCTCGCGGCATAGCGTCTGTTTTTCCGTGCAGTTTTCTTGTGGAAACAAGCGGCTGGTTAAGCCCAGATCGCCATTAAAGGCGGCCGCGTTTTGCTGCATGATGTTAGGCTGCCCAGTTTTCCAACCAAAACGGCCAATCGCAGTTTCACCCGTTCGTACATCACGGACTTGGTTGACTCGTCCAGAAATGCCATCACCATCGCGATCTTCTGGATCTGCCCACTCCAGTAAGGTTTGGTCTGCAATCCCTTCCAAAAGCCCAAGCCCAATCATTGGTGGCGCTACCCGCGCCGACATTTGTACATCCGGATGCATGTCGCCATAAGCGAGATCCAAGATTTTCAAATTCGGTTTACGTAAGGCGACTGGCGTACCGTCAGCGAAAGTGACCACCACTTCATCATAAGTGATGTGAATGCGCCCTTCGGGCTTTTGATCTGGCAGCGCAAAATCTTGTAGCTGACCACCATAAGTGGGTTCAGGCACAACGCCATTGAGGGCATAAATCGCTTTCTGCTGCTCAGTCACGGCCGGAATGCTCAAGCGCACTAACATGGACACCGCATGGGTATCATTAGGCTCTGGCGGATGACCGCGCCCATCTTTGATGTGGCAATTTTGACAGCCGTTGGTGTTAAACAAAGGCCCTAAACCATCACGAGCATCCGTTGAAGCGGGTGCGGGTACCCAAGGGTTACGGAAAAAACTGTTCCCCACACTAAAATCAAGGCGCTTGGTAATCGGTAAATTGGTCGCTGGCATAGAAAAGGCGTTCGCCCCTTCCTTGGTGGTACTAGTATCACCACCCGATTTAATCTCCGCAGCCAAGGCAGAACTGCTCAATACGGCACCCAACAGCAGCAGAGATAAAGAGGACTTCATGACATTGTTCCTATAAAAACAACCCAATCCCTTTTTATCCCCTTCCGACTTGAAGCTGCAGCGGTGTTGGTTACCTGCAACTCCAAGTCGTTTGAGTATAGTAATACGCGCAAAGCGGGATTGGGTTTTATTGCAAAATCGATCAACCCCTTTCCTACTCTGTGTTACAGAGGGAAAGGATAACGAGAGTGACAGATTAAAACTCGTGATCCGCCGTATCTGGGTTTAGGTTATCAATGCCAATAATGCCTGCAGCACGCTCAATAGAGCCTGTTTGAACCACGAGTGCCATAATCGCTTGATTGATGATTGCGTGACCGGCAGTGTTATCGGCTGCGATGAGCTGATCGAAATGTTGATTATTCTTCTCTGCTGACGTGACTAACTCACCTACTTGAGTTCTGGCGGTTTCAAACTGTTGCAGGATCTCTTTTGCCGCACTGGCATCTTTTTCTGCGACTAACTCATACAGACTTGGGCCTTTCAGCTCAGAACCATCCGCACGAGTGTAGGTGCCAGTGAAAATATTGTAGATGCCCTGCTCGTTGTAGTAGTGCGAGTTATGGGTGTTGTCTGAGAAGCAGTCGTGCTCATCTTCGGTTGAATTCGCTTCCAGCGCGACTTTCATACGCTCACCCGCTAATTCGCCCAGAGAAAGAGACCCCATACCAAACAACATCTTGCGTAAGCCATTCTCACTGGATTCGTTCAACAGTTGCTGACGGTAGTTACCTTTCTCACCGTTTGCCCACTGCTTTTCCATCCATTCAAGGTCAGTCACCAACAGTTGTGCGGCGGCTTTGAGGTATTGTGCTCGGCGATCACAATTGCCGTTGGTACACTCTTTACCTTGCAGATAATCGGTATAAGAACGCGTACCGGCTCCCGCCTTAGTGCCATTCAAATCTTGCCCCCACAGCAAGAATTCAATCGCATGATAGCCTGACGCCACATTCGCCTCAGAACCACCGATTTCATTTAGGCTCGCCAGCAGTTCAGGAGTAATTTCTTTTACATCGACCTTATTAGCACCAATCGTCAATGATGTGTTGGCAATAATGTTGGCATTGGCGCCTTCATTGCCGAGTTCATGCTGATAGCTACCCGCCACATAATCGATCAAACCTTCATCCAATGGCCAAGCGTTCAATTGACCTTCCCAGTCATCGACGATCGTGTTACCAAAACGAAAAACTTCCGATTGTTGGTAAGGAACACGAGCGGCTAACCATGCTTGTTTAACATCTTCTAAACCTTTAGCCGTTGGCTTTTGCAAAAAACGATCAATGGATTTTTGCAGTTGCTGAGCCGTCACACGCGAATCGGCATACACGGCATGCGCGATATCAGCATAATGTTCAACCACTTGAGTTTGAGTCGTGGCGGCTGCAAAACTACTTGAAGCACTGAGTGCAAGTGAAGCCAGAATGGCAGAAGAAAGAATAGACTTAACGTTCATGGAGCATCCTTGTTGAGCTTGATATGAATTGCAAATTATTATCATTTGTTATTTCGTTGCAGATAATACAAATTTACAATTTTTTTTCAAGCACACATACAAAAAACCCCACAAGCGTGGGGTTTAATAACATTCTGAATTTTTCACCAGATGGCTCAAAGTCTTTATAAAACGGAAACTTACAGCTTTAATTGATGTTTGCCGTGGGAAACTTTGGCTTTCAAGTAACTTTCATTACCCGCTTTGATGTGAGCAGAGGTATGCACAACCTCAACAATTTCAATGCCGTGTTCTTTTAACTCTCGGATTTTTTTAGGGTTGTTGGTCACAAGACGGATTTTATTGATACCCAACGCTTGTAACATTTGTGCAGCTTCAGTGAAATCGCGCAGATCATCACCAAAACCGAGGTGATTGTTGGCTTCATAGGTATTCATACCTTGGCTTTGTAGACGATATGCATCAATCTTGTTGTATAAACCAATGCCACGCCCTTCTTGACGCAAATACAGAATGATGCCGCCTGACTCACCCATTCTGGTAATGGTTTCTTCCAGCTGTTCACCACAATCACAACGAGAAGAATGGAAAACGTCGCCCGTTAAACACTCCGAATGCATACGCACTAGCGGAGCTTCTTGGGTGGTGTCCGCTGATTTGAAAATAACTGCAACATGTTCTTTATCGGTTTGCAGTCCATGAAATGACAGGATTTCCGCGTCAATATTACTTTTGGCGCCAACTTTGAAATCAACTCTGGCTCTTACTTCCGCCATATTTGCACTCACTTGAATCTTTGTAACAGGATGCACGTCTCTCAACATTTGCATAACTTATCTCTACTAGTGACCTAACTATGAGGGCTGATACCCCTTTTTTCAAAGAAAAGATCACTCGGAGGCTTAAATTGTTATATTATAACAAATGCTTTTTTGAGCAACAAAAAACCCAACCGTTGCGGGTTGGGTTCATTCAGTCAGCAAAATGAGGAGAGAAAATTCAGCTTTGCGACTTCTTCCAGACGCACAGCTCAATCCACATTTGCTCTAATTGGCGCAACTCTTCATCGGTTAATACCGATAACGTCGGCTTAGATTGTGGTGCAGAATGAGTTTGCAACGCGCTCAACTGCGCGTAAAACTCTTTCTTTAATTGGGCAACAACCGAATTGTCCACCTACCTTCTCCACAATCACTGATATTTCTTAAAAATAATACCTTCTTTCATAAATATTTCTTATCACGCCATAAGATATGGAAGTATGGTCACATATTTTTTACGTATTAAAGAATAATTACGCATTCAGCAGTGTAGATAATGAATACACGATCAGTAGCCAATATCGCGTCACTTATCCAACTGATACCTCATTAGTTGCCGATTCAACCAGTATCGACTTACGCTGCAATTGACTAAACAACGCCAACAAAATCAGTGCACTGAAGGCCCCCGTTAAAGAAACATATAAGGTGCTGAAGTAGTTATAAAATTCGCCCACTACGCCTACCGACAAACTCGCCACTAACGAACTAATGCTGAGCATGCTCGAAAACAGGGTTGATGCAGTACCCAGTCGGTCTTGCATCATGTCTTGCAGCACCACCATTCCTAACGTTGCACACACGCCAATAAAAAAGCCATTCAGAACTTGTGCTGCCATCATGGCGATGAACCCAGTGTGGGTGAGCATGACACCGTAAAACAGCATGCCATTGGTGATCCCAAGCATCAGCAATTTATTCGTTCCCCAGCGCTGAGCCAATTTTCCTGCCATTAACATTACGGGAATTTCACACAACGCCGCAGTACCAAACAACAAGCCTAACCAGTGTTCAGGCACCATCAATTCGCGAGATAAATAGAGCGGCATACTGGTGATGTAGAGGTTATTTGCGCCAAATGTACAAACCAAGGTTACGCAGTACAGTACAATCAACGCACGCTTACGTGCCGAGTATTTTCTTAAATCCGCTTGGGTACCATCCGGTTGAACCACGGCTGTTTTTTTCCCCGTAGGCAAATAGCGGGCAATCAACACAATCGCTAAGGAAACAATCGCCGCAGAAACTGCAAAGGCAGCACTAAAGCCAAAACTGGCTTTGAGCATAAACGCCGCGGGTGGGCCAAATACCCAAGCAATCGCAATGCCGGCACGCATGGTGGAGAGAAACGTGGTTTTGTCGGTTAGATGCCGATCGGCGTATTCGCGGCCAAGTGCGAAAAGCTGACCAAATGACGCGCCGCTTACACTGGCAAACAGCACTACCACCATAATGGCGAGGCTGTAGCTGCGAATAAACATAAAGCTGACCACGGTGATCAAATAGCAGAGCAATGCGACCAATAAGATAGTTTTACGCTGCCAATCACGATCTGACTGACGCGCGAGCCACTGCGATACGATGACTGAACTGACCACTGCCATGACCATATACAGGCTCAGTTGCATCGGTGAGGCTCCGAGCGCCTCAACAATAAACAAGCTAGAAAGTGGATAGAAAAAAGCCCCGCACAGACCTGTTACCAGTGTCGACATAATAAACAGTAAGGCGGTTTTGTCTCGATACATGCAGTAACTCCGTAGCAGAACTGAAGATGAAATATCATGGTTAGATAAGGCGGCTAGTGTACTGAATCTGCTTATTCTGTATTGATGTTATTCGAGCCAGTTCTAATACTATTCTTGCAAAATTAATCCACCATTTGACAGAAATTGAGCCACTCCCCTAGTCTAGGCCTATCAAACTGACAGGTAAAAAACCAGTGTAGGTATTTATGCGTCCTTTAATTGAAAATGTGATGAGTGGCATCAGTCAGGATTGGGTACTTCGCGAGTTCCACAGTAACACTCATAAAGAAGAGTTTTCCTGTCCTTGGCACTATCACACTGAGTATGAACTGGTGCTCTATCAGAACCCCGATCATCGTTTTGTCGGTAACTATTTTGCGGGCGATGCGATTGGTGGGGTTGAGCACAACACCCTCTTGCTCTATGGCCCCGGTTTGCCGCATATGATTGCAGGCCGACAGCACTTGAATCCATCCAAAACCCTGCACTCTACGATTATCTGGTTTAAGCAAGAGTGGCTAGATAAACTGCAAAGCGTGTTACCGCAGGCTCAAGCTTTAAAACGCTTACAACAAAATGCCGCTTATGGTCTACACCTGAGCGAGCAGACCGCGATTCAAGTCGCCCATTTACTGGAAAATCTTGAGCAGCAAGCTCACAGTTACCAGAGCTTGCGCGTGATTGAATCTCTGCTGTTGATGGCGGACGATCCGCAAGCGCAGCGCCTATCCGTTGCACCGTATTTGATGACACCACTCACCAGTAACAGCGACATTCACAAGAAAATCCAGTTGGCGAAACAGTATGTGGAGCAGCACTACGCGCAAGCGATCAAAATCACCGACTTATGCCATCACTTACATTTGAGTGAGAGCTCGGCGTATCGCTTATTTGAAAAGCATTATGGGATGAGTTTTTCGGAGCATTTAAAGCAGTTTCGGATTGGCAAAGCGTGTGAGCTTTTGGCAAGTTCTGCGCTGCCGATTGCGTTAATTGCCGAACGAACTGGATTTGGAAATTTATCGAACTTTAACCGCCAATTTAAAACCCTCAAAGCTATGACTCCGAGGGAATTCCGCCAGCGATTTCAAGCAGTGAGTGGGTAGCAAAACAGCCACCCATTCACAACTCGTTAACCTTTCTGACCACGCTGCGCCGCTTTGCGTGCCAGTTTTTCAGCGCGACGAGCTTCAATGACGTGCGCACTCTCTTCGCCGATATGACTTTCACCGCGCAGTTTCGCCAATTGGACTTGCTTTTCACGCTCACGGAAACGCTCTAACTGCTCTTCCGTGTGTGACCCAAAGCAACGCGGACAGCTGACGCCTTGTTCGTATTGCTCGCTTTGCTTGTCTTCCTCTGTAATCGGTAGACGGCAAGCATTACAGATTTGATAGTCACTTTCTGCAAGGCCATGCCCTACCGCAACGCGTCCATCGAATACATAGCAATCGCCTTCCCACAGGCTTTGCTCTTGAGGCACTTCTTCAAGATATTTCAAAATGCCACCTTCAAGATGATACACCTCATCAAAACTTTGCGCTTTCAAATAAGCGGTGGATTTTTCACAGCGGATCCCGCCGGTACAGAACATGGCGACTTTCTTATGCTTTTGCGGATCGAGGTTTTCCTGCACATAGTGCGGAAACTCACGGAACGTCTCGGTTTTTGGGTTGAGCGCGTTTTTAAAGGTACCGAGCTGCACTTCGTAGTCATTACGCGTATCCACCACCAACACTTCGGGATCAGAGATCAGCTCGTTCCAATCTTGCGGTTTCACGTAAGTACCCACCACATGACGCGGATCGATGCCCTCTACACCCATAGTCACAATCTCTTTCTTGAGTTTGACCTTAGTGCGGTTAAACGGCGGCTCACTCGCCAAAGACTCTTTATACACAGTGCCTTTTAAACTTGGCTCATTGTCTAGCCACGCCAGCAGTACATCAATTCCGTGGCGAGAAGAAGCGACAGTGCCATTAATGCCTTCTTGCGCCAACAACAATGTGCCGCGAATGTGGTTCTCTTCCATCAGTGCCAGTAGTGGCGCTCTTAGCTCTTGGTAATGATTGAGCTCAACAAACTTGTAGAGCGCACAGACAACATATTGACTCATGGTATGACCTTTTAAATACGACACTTGGAAATTGGGCGGGCATTATACCGAAGCAAACCGATGACAAATACGGAGTGTTTTTGGGGGTATAGCTTAGTTCCAACCTTAGCGCCCTCAAAAACCAAGATATAACACACTGATTTAAAATGATAAAAATTTAAAACAAAGAAATGCGTATCTATTGTGTGTACATCGTGTATAGTAGCGCCAGTTCTAACAGTGAGCTATTGATATAAAATTTAGTTTAAGATCTTCTCAGTTTTTTGATTCAGTTTGTCATATATATCCTGCGATAACTTTTTCTTCATTCCATATTTAGTAGTTTCTCTTTCAATCTAATTAATCTATCGAGATATATATGTCTAATAAAACAACTGGTCTAGTAAAATGGTTTAACGAAACTAAAGGTTTTGGATTTATCACTCCTGACAACGGCGGTGCTGACCTATTCGTTCATTTCAAATCAATTGTTAGCGACGGTTTTAAAACATTAGCTGAAGGCCAAAAAGTTGCTTTCAACGTAGAGCAAGGTAATAAAGGCCCACAAGCTGCTAACGTTACTGTGCTATAAATATTTATGACTAGATCTTGTTTAGATGATGAGATCTAGTCATTCAATCTTCATCAAATAAAGAAAACACCGTTCTTTGTTCATCAATCTTACAGTGACAATGTTAAAGTTTGTCTTCCTACTGTAAATCAGATAAGTCGTTTTTTAATCTTATCCACTTTCATTTCATATCACCTAATGATCATTTTAATTTTCTAGGATGAAATTTATTTTGCAATTAAACATTCGCAAAATGTGATGTTCGATGAGCTGCTTATTTCTACGTTAGGGAAGGAGATCAAAATTTGAAAAAGCCAATCACTGGTTCTAAATCAAAGAATTCCAAAGTAAAAGTTCTTAATGCAGATGAAAGTCAAGATAACATTCACAAGATAAGAAAAAAAATTGAAGATATTTTATTAGAACGAGAACAAAAGAAACTTTGGGATCTATAAGGAATCAAAAATGCGAAAACCCGTAAGAAAATCAAATAAAAAAACACAAAGAAACAACTTTGAAGAGCAATTCTCTGTTATGGTCTCAGAATATCAAGCAGCGAAAGAAGTTCTAGACTCAATGGAGCAAGGCACATCAGAGTATATGAACCAGAGGAAATTATGTGAAAAACTATTTTCTAATGCCGAGCGGTATATCAATAGAAATTAACAGCCAGTACTCAATCACCGCTGCTTGTATCAATTTAACCAAAAATATTACTAATAATTAGTCGTGTTTTAATAAAATTTGATTTAAAGACATTGCAAGTAGATCAATATGAAAAACATCCGTGCAATTTTTATTTTAGCCTCTGATTTGATCCATATTTATCTATTTAAAAATACGGCCAGAAGTACATCTTATATCCAGACTGTACCGTATTTTGTCTGACTGGTAGCTATTTACGCCGTACCGACCGGGCGGCGTAAATCAAAAATAGGCTCAGAATGATTACCGGAGCCAACCATAGCAGCCAGGTTTGAGCTTTAAATGGCGGTTGGTACAACACAAAATCACCGAAGCGTTCAACCATATAATCGACAATCTCTTGCTCGCTTTTCCCTTCTTTCACCATCACAAACACTTTAAAGCGTAAGTCTTTGGCTATCGGCGAATTTGATTCAATCAAGTTCTGGTTTTGGCACTGCGGACAACGTAATGATTTCGCCAACTCGGTCGCCATTCGTTGCTGCTGAGCGGAATCAAACTCAAAAAACTCAACGGCATTAACGCCTTCTGAGCTTGAAAGCGGATCACTCGCCCAACTTTGCAATGGCGATACGATGAAAAAGAGAAAGAAAGCCAGCCGGAATAACAATTAACTCTCCTGCTTAAAGTATGTTTGAAAATAACGTTGCCATTTTTCTTGGGTCAATTGCCCTGAATATTTAAAAACAATCTCTCCTGCCGAGTTGATCAAATACGTCTCCGGTGTGCCAATCACACCAAGATCTAACGCCACTGAACCTTGTGGATCTTGAGCCACTTTGACAAATGGGTTGCCGTGTTGCTGTAAATAGCGCGTTGCCGCACGGGATTCATCCCGATAATTTAAGCCGTAAATTGGAACACCTTGCTGGGCTAATGTGTTTAAAAAGTCATGCTCACTCAAACAAATGCCACACCATGAAGCCCACACATTGAGAAGTTTGTAGTCCGAAACGAGAAAATCTTGCTGCGTTACGCGTGAGTTTGGGTCGAGTAAATCTGGGGCATCAAACGCCGGTAACTGTTTGACCACACTCACTTCTGCCTTGTTGGTATTTTTATTTTCCAGCCCCAAGCCAATTGCAGCGAGCACACCACCAATCACTAAGACCACACTAAGCAAGCGTATAACGTTGGCTTTCAACACTCTGCACTCTCCTCTCTTTCCAGCGACTCACTAACGCCAGAACGCTGCCCATTACAAACATCAGTGCTGCTAACCATATCCAGCCTATATAAGCTTTGAACTGTAACTTCACAGCGTAACTCTTTACGGCATAGCTTTTTGCGGAATGACTCTGCTCGCTAAACTTGCTACCAAGCGTAACGTACAAATCCCCATTCCACAGTCCATGCAAAGCGGGTTCACTCATGTTCATCACTCGTACTGGATAATGGCGACGTTCGGGCTCCATGATAAAAGAACTCGCCCCCTCTTTTTGCCATGTAAATCGCGCTTTCTCAAGCGTGTAATTTGGCCCTATTGCCCAGTTTATGTCCTGATAGGTCACCTGCCACTGCATAAATGTCAGTGTGTCTCCCGGTGCCATTTTTTTCGCGATTTCCAGCGAGTGTTCAGCATTCATCGCCGCTCCCACGGCCAGAAATGCCAAACCCAAATGCGCCATCAGCATAGGGATCGCGCGCGTTCTTTTCTCCAATAAACAGAGCAAGTGTGTGCTGGCAACCCAACATCCCAAAATCCAGAACAGTTGAACCCACAACACTGGGTTATCCACCTGTAGCCGATATAACGTGGTTCCCAGTAGTGTGGAAAGTAACGCTAGCCCTAGCGCGATTGGTCGTCGGTTTTTGTGTTTGATTAATGGAACAGCGCCTAATGCCAACATGCCCAAGAAGACAAAAGGCAAAATCATGGCATTGAAATACGGCGCGCCCACTGAAATACTGCCAAACCCAAACAAGGTGTACAGCATGGGGTAAAAGGTACCCATTCCCACGGTAAATGCGGCGATGGCCAATAACCCTGTCGCAATCAACATTAAAAATGGCGCACTCCACCAGTGAATAAGAGGCGCTGAGCGAATCTCGTCTAAACGCAGCACAAAACTGCCCAAGCCCACAAGCAGCACCAAAGCAAGAATGGCAAGCAACGCAATACCTTTATCGGGATCAACCGCAAACGCATGTACGGAAGTCAGTACACCAGAGCGCACAATAAACGTGCCTATAATGCTTAAACTGAACGTCATCAGTGCCAACACATAACACCAACGCTGCAATACACCGTGGTATCGGTTAGCCAATAAGGTGTGACACAGCGCCGTTCCGGTCAGCCAAGGCAGTAAAGAGGCGTTTTCAACCGGATCCCAGAACCACCAACCGCCCCAGCCTAGTTCGTAATACGCCCACCATGAACCAAGCCCTATGCCTAAAGTTAAAAACAGCCACGCGCCCATTGCCCACGGCTGGCACCATTCCACCCACTGACTTGGGATCTCTTTTTCCCATAACGCGGCCAGAGCAAACGCCAACACGGTGGAGTAACCTACATAGCCGAGATACAGCAAAGGAGGATGAAAAATCAGCGCGACATCTTGCAGCATCGGGTTTAAATCTCTCCCCTCGCTGGGCAAAACCGTGTTTAATTCAAAGGGGTTGGAGGTGAATAAGGTAAACCACGCGAACATGGCAACCAGCGCATTCATCAAGGTCAGCACTTTGAATTGATAAGATTGCGGGTAACAACGCTGATAGGAGATCACGGCAGACCATCCTGCTAGCGTCATCACCCAAAACAGCATAGATCCTTCATGTCCTCCCCATACGGCTGCCACTTTGTAAAACACGGGCAGAGCAGAGTTGGAGTGGGATGAAACATAATGCAGCGCAAAATTGTCACTGATGAACGCATACGCTAACAGCACCAAGGCCGAGAAAGCGCAAAGGAACACCAGTCGGCAGGTTTTGGCGAGTAGTATTTGTTGTGGCCCAGAACTAGATTGAAATGAGGAAAAATTGCGAAAGCGACTTAGCCCCCAAAGGCTCATCGCCGTGCTTAACACGGCGACCAGAATGAGTAAAAACAGCCCTAAGTCACTCATTAGCTTTTCCTATCCCGTTTAAATGACGGTCATCTGTCCGGCGTACAACACAAACGTACGCAGCATTAACACCCCAAGTAAACTGAGCGAGGTGACAAACAGTACAAAGCCGAGCGAATGTTTGATGGATTTCGGAGATAGCGCATTCAGCACCAAAGGCAGCACCATACCAAGTGCAATCACACCGAACCAAAACCAGTTAGCCCAGAAGCCGCCTGAAATGGCATTCCACGCTGACGCCTGTGCTTGACCACCACTGAAAATCAGCCCAGTAAAGAAAGTTACCAACACAAACAACTCAAACAGTACCGTTGGGCGCTCAAATCGGTGCAGCCAAGCAATGCTTGGACTATTCATCGGCTCTTTAAAGATCCACACCCCAACCATCAAACAAGCCGCGAAACCAGATGAAAGACTGGAGAATAAGAACAGGATTGGCAACACCGGATTATTCAGCATCGGATAAGTTTTTAATGCCGAAAGCAGGAAGCCCGTATAAGCCGCAAGAGTAATGGCTAAAATGGCGAGGAAAATTTCAATCCCATTTTCAAATTGCTTGGCTTTCAGCAGCAAACCATCCACAACGGTGAATTTGCCCTTCAAGAGTCGCATGATCACAGGTCTGAAAATAATTCCGATCCAAACGAACAACACCGCCATATACACTTGGAATAAAATCACCCCCATCGACATCACTGAGGTGGGGTTGTAATAAATCATAATCTTCCAAAACTCGAGTGGCTTGGTGAGGTGGAAAATCAAAATCGTCAAACCGGCAATAATGCCGAACGGTGCCAGCCAAGCGGTCGCTTTAATAATCCCATTTTCTGCTGCATCGCCTTGTATTACGTTGCGTTTCAAATAGAGCGAAATCATGACGGCACCGGCGGACATCCCTGCCAAAAATAAATAGATGGCAATAATCCAATCCCACACTAAAGAATCAAAATGAAAAGCGGTTTGTAAAGTGTTCATATTACACCTCCCCTTTCTGATGCGGGATCTTATACAGTTTAGGGCTGGTACCTAGCTGCACTTTATCTCGGTACACCGTGCGGATCGTCAGCAGTTGATTGACTGCACTGGTCGGATCGTTTAAATCGCCAAATGTCAGCGCCTTAGTGGGGCAAGATTCCACACACGCAGGCAGTTTGCCCTGTGCCAAATTGGTATCTCGGCAGAAGTTACACTTATCCGCCGAATGAGTGACCGGATGGAAAAAACGCACTTGATAAGGGCAAGCAGCAATACAGTAACCGCAACCCACACAGCGCTCCTTATGTACATCAACAATGCCTGTCGCTTCATCTTTGTATGCAGCACCCGTTGGGCAAACATACACGCAAGGCGGATTCTCACAATGTTGGCAAGATTTGCGAGTAAAACGGTAATCCACATTCGGAAACTCACCTTGCGGAGCACTGCGAATAATCTCCAAACGGGAGACTCCCTCAGGCACTTTGTTCACTTCGCGACACGCTTCGGTACATGCGGTACAACCAATACAAGCGGTTTCATCATGCACCATGGCGTAACGTTTATTGTCCTCTTCCTGCACAGCGGCAAGCACATAGCGACTATTGATCACTGCCGTACCCGCAATGCCCGTGGTCATGATTAAAGCTCCGGAACCCGCGAGAAAATGACGTCTTGAACAGCTCATGTTATTTCTCCTCTTCCTTCGCTTTGAAATCGGAATGGCAATCGACACATAGCTTTATCTTTTGCTTGTGATCAAAGCTCAGCACTTTGGCATCCATGGCATGAACCGTATGGCAGTTAGAACAGGTGAGGTTTTTCGCGTGTACATCGTGCGTCCAACTTTTCTCACGGAGTTTTTCCGGTTGATGGCAGTCCATACAAACGCTGTTGGCTTGCAGGATCTGCTCTGGATCCAGATAAACCTTTTCTGTGCCGGGTTGCGATTGCGCACTGAAATATTTGGTCACGTCCTCAGCGCCATTACGGTGTTCTGGGCCAATATTGCTGTGGCAATTGGTACAGTTCAGCTCACGCCCTGCTTGTTGCAGCGCTTGCTCACTGTGTGATTCCAGTAGTGTATTTTTGGCATCCTTATGGCACTGAACACATTTGTAATCAGCATCACGGATGAAAGTGACTTCATGGCGTTGTGGAGATGCCTCCGATTTTTTATCAGAAGATTCCGCGACGGCATAAATAGAATATCCATAGAGACAAAATGCAAGAAGAGACTTCAGCATTATGGCTATGGCAAATTGAACTTTGCCCATATTATCCTGTCCTTATTTCTGATAAGGATTGCTACCAAAATCAGAAAAATAATTACTCTTGGTTTCGATTATTCACCAAATGCAATCTGTTCTTATTTTGGATAAGCCACAACGCTATATCAATAGCATATCTCCCCTTCTCCTTTATGGGTATTTCACAAGCAAGAATTGGTGAGGCACATCACCTAACTCATTAAAAATTATTTAATTTCAATAATTAACTGCTTTCTATTTATTTGGACAACCAATACCACTTAAGGGGTATATTGATTTTTATTGAAGCTTGGTCACAGTGGTAAATTGATCCAAAACAATGATTATTAATATGCCTGATTTTGTTTTTAAAAATATAAACAATAATGGCTTGTGCATTCTTCTTCCTTAATTTGGATATTCAGCTCCACAACGCAGAAACCAACACGGAATATGGAGAAGCCATTGTGAAAAAGCACTGGATAAAACAATCAGCAGCATTGTTACTCGTGAGCGCGACTTCCTTGGGAGTGGCGAGCTTTAGTGTGTCTGCAACAACAGAAAACCAACTTGCAGACCCACGTAACGAGACTTATCAGGTCCAACACCCTGATCAATACAAAACATGGAAAGAGACGTCAGAGAGTAAACCTATCGAAGATGCTCTGGCCGAAGATCCCAACATGATTGTGTTATGGGCAGGCTACGGTTTTGCCAAAGATTATAACAAGCCTCGTGGGCATTTTTACGCCCTAGACGATGTTCGCCAAACCTTACGGACTGGCGGTCCAACCGATGCTAATTCAGGCCCAATGCCCATGGCTTGTTGGAGCTGTAAATCACCCGATGTGGCAAGAGTGATCGAAGAACGTGGTGAGGACGGCTATTTTGAAGGCAAATGGGCGCGTTTGGGTGAAGAAATTTCTAACCCCATTGGTTGTGCGGACTGCCATGACACGCGCAGTGAAGCGTTCAAAAACGGTGAACCGGCACTGAAAGTCACCCGCCCTTATGTCGAGCGTGCTTATCAAGCGATTGGTAAACCGTTTGATCAGATGTCACGTCTCGATCAACAAGCGGGCGTGTGTGGTCAATGCCACGTGGAATACTATTTCTCAGGCCCTACCAAGGCCGTAAAATTCCCTTGGGATATGGGGACCGATGTGGACTCCATGGAGCGTTATTACGACGCACTGAGTTTTAGTGACTGGACGCACCAACTCTCCAAGGCTCCTATGATTAAGGCGCAGCACCCAGAATATGAGACGTGGCGTGCTGGTATTCATGGCAAAAATAATGTGGTGTGTGCAGATTGCCACATGCCTAAGGTGAAAAACGAAGATGGCACAGTGTATACCGACCATAAAATCGGTAACCCATTTGATCGCTTTGAAAATACCTGTGCAAACTGCCATACCCAGAGCAAAGATGAGTTGAAAAACATTGTCGCAACTCGTAAAGCGCAAGTGCTAAAAATGAAGCTGACGGCTGAAAAACAGATCGTTGCAGCACACTTTGAAGCCGCAGCGGCATGGAAAGCTGGTGCAACGGAGCAAGAGATGCAATCTATCTTGCAAGATATCCGTCATGCGCAATGGCGTTGGGACTACTCTATTGCTTCACATGGTGTGCACATGCATGCGCCTGAAGTCGCTTTGGAAGTATTAGGAACCGCGGTGGATCGCGCGGCGGATGCGCGTACTAAACTGGCGCGTCTATTAGCGACTAAAGGCATCACTGACCCAATTAAGCAGCCTGATATCTCAAGTAAAGAGAAAGCCCAAGCAGCCTTAGGCATGGATATGGAGAAGATGAAAGCCGAAAAACAGCACTTCCTCGACACTGTGGTACCTGAATGGGATAAGAAAGCCGAGCAACGCGAAGCGAACTATTAGACGAAAGGTCAGTAGGTGCTAGAAGTCAGCGTTTAAACCTCGATTCTGCACTCTCGTGCCATGGAGGGCCCTCAACGAAAAGCCAACATTACGTTGGCTTTTCTTCTATTTAAACAAGATAAGTTCAAACAATTTAATGGCTTCAAGTCGAAGGTGATTTGTGTAGGTAACCGTTTAGCTAGCTTTGACCACTCGTGATTTTGCCAGCTCCAATTGTTGAATGATTTTGGCTCTATCGAGTGCGAGATCGGGAGAATCCAATAAATGCAGCCAAGTTTCGACCGCCTGCTGATACCGAAAGCTTATCATGTGATCTTGAGCAATCAGCGTTAGTGCCGTTTCATTAAAAGGTTCGATGTCTAAAGCCGTATTCAAAAGCTGAGTCACTTCATCACTCATGTTTTGCTTATGTTGGTAGTAAAGCGCTGTCGCTTTGGCAGCATATTGGTTGGCGGTCGGAAACTCGGTCAATCGAATCGCGTAGTCAAAACATTGTGTGGCCGCCAGAAAATCACTCTCTAGTAAATAGCCTTGCCCCAGAGAGAACCATAAATCGGCTTGATTGGGATCTTTGCGTAACGCTTCCTGCACATCACTCATCGTCTGAGCCAGTGATTTTGTTTCGGCCTTAACTTGGGCTTTAGGCTCTGGCTGCTGCATCCATAAAAAAAGCCCTACGCTGACTATAGTCACAACACCAACAAACCCAACTGCGACTCGGCGTGGTGTTCGAATCACCAGATAAACCGCCATTGCCACTACCACAGCGGCACCCAGTATCAGCGTCATCCAATCCATATCGACTCCTTAACCATTTTGTTCAGTCAGTATAACGAAGTGTTTGTGAGAAAACTGAGTGGGGCTTATAGGCTGTAAGCGGGATCAAAAAAGCCGGACAATGGTCCGGCTTTGATTAGGCACTTTATGATTTCCCCTACCTATGCTTGATTAGGCAGGGGTATGACAGAGCAGATTACTCTTCTTCACCATCATCATTTTGTGCAGCAGGCGCATCATTCTCGATCAGTGCTTCCTCGCCTTCTGGCAATTCAGACTCTTCGATTTCATCAATACGCTGCAGACCAACTACACTTTCCCCTTCCGAAGTACGGATCAGGGTAACGCCTTGAGTATTACGACCCACTTGGCTGACTTCCGCCACGCGAGTACGTACCAGTGTACCCGCATTGGTGATCATCATGAATTCATCACCTTCGGTCACTTGTACTGCACCCACGACGCTGCCATTACGCTCAGAGACTTTGATCGACACAACACCTTGCGTCGCACGGCTCTTCGCTGGGTACTCGTCAAGCGTAGTACGCTTACCGTAACCATTTTCGGTCACAGTCAGGATATCGCCATCGTTCTTCGGCACGATCAGAGAAACCACTTGATCGCCTTCCACCAACTTGATACCACGGACACCGGCAGCAGTACGACCCATTGGACGCACACCACCTTTGGTGTTGCCCTCTTCATCTTCGATTGGTTTTTCGTTAAAACGAACAACCTTGCCCGATTTAGAGAACAGCATAATGTCGCTTTCACCATCAGTGATTTCAACACCAATCAACGCGTCGTCATCACGTAGGTTCACCGCAATCAAACCATTGGCGCGAACATTAGCAAACTGATCCAGTGAAGTTTTCTTCACAGTACCGTCACCGGTTGCCATGAAGATGAATTTATCTTCACTGAACTCAGTCACTGGTAGAATCGCTGTAATACGCTCGTTTTCTTCCAGAGGAAGCAGGTTCACGATTGGCTTACCACGTGCAGTACGGCTTGCCAACGGCAGTTGGTACACCTTCATACGGTAAGTTTTGCCGCGAGTTGAGAACAGCAGAATGTTATCGTGGGTATTGGCAACCAGAAGACGCTCAATGTAGTCCTCTTCTTTCATTTTGGTTGCGCTCTTACCTTTACCACCACGACGCTGTGCTTCGTAGTCGCTCAGTAATTGATACTTCACATAACCTTCGTGTGACAAAGTCACAACCACATCTTCACGGGCGATCAGTTCTTCCATGTCGATGTCGTGAGTTGCTGCCGTGATTTCTGTGCGGCGCGCATCGCTAAAGCCTGCGCGAATCGCTTCGAGCTCTTCACGGATCACTTCCATCAAGCGCTCTGTGCTCGCCAGAATGTGCATCAATGCCGCAATTTCTTCGAGAAGCTGTTTGTACTCATCGAGGATCTTCTCGTGCTCTAGACCAGTCAGCTTATGCAGACGCAGATCCAAAATCGCTTGCGCTTGTTGTTCAGTCAGGAAGTACTTGCCATCGCGGATGCCGTATTGTGGCTCAAGCCACTCAGGACGCGCCGCATCTGTCCCCGCACGCTCAAGCATTGCCGCTACGTTGCCAAGATCCCAACCACGGGCAATTAAGCCTTCTTTTGCTTCTGCAGGCGTGGCGGCATGACGGATCAGTTCAATGATTTCATCAATGTTCGCCAGAGCCAGAGCCAAACCTTCAAGGATGTGGGCACGCTCACGCGCTTTGCGCAGTTCAAAAATAGTACGACGAGTCACCACTTCGCGGCGGTGGTCGACGAAACACTTCAGCATCTCTTTCAGGTTAAACAGCTTAGGCTGACCGTTATCGAGTGCCACCATGTTGATACCGAAGGTGGTTTGCAGCTGAGTGTTGGCATACAGGTTATTCAGAACCACTTCGCCAACCGCATCACGCTTACACTCAATCACAATGCGCATACCGTCTTTATCAGACTCGTCACGCAGTGCGCTGATCCCTTCGACTTTCTTCTCTTTCACCAATTCAGCGATTTTTTCAATCAAGCGCGCTTTGTTCACTTGATAAGGGATTTCGCTGACGATGATGGTTTCTTTGCCGTTCTTATCGGCTTCGATTTCCGCTTTCGAGCGCATGTAAACCTTGCCACGGCCGGTTTTGTACGCGTCAATGATGCCTTTACGGCCACTGATCAGCGCTGCGGTTGGGAAATCTGGACCCGGAATATAGTCCATCAACTCATCAATGGTGATTGCTTCATTATCGATGTAGGCTAAACAGCCATCGATCACTTCACCTAAGTTGTGCGGAGGAATGTTAGTTGCCATACCCACCGCAATACCGGATGAACCGTTGATCAGCAGGTTCGGGATCTTTGTCGGCAATACCGCAGGGATCTGCTCGGTGCCGTCATAGTTCGGAACGTAGTCAACGGTTTCTTTATCTAGGTCTGCCAAGAGTTCGTGCGCGATTTTCGACATACGAACTTCGGTATAACGCATTGCCGCCGCGGAGTCGCCGTCGATCGAGCCAAAGTTACCTTGGCCATCGACCAACATGTAACGAAGTGAGAAAGGCTGCGCCATACGCACGATGGTGTCGTAAACCGCACTATCACCATGAGGGTGATATTTACCAATTACGTCACCTACCACACGGGCAGATTTTTTATAGGCTTTGTTCCAGTCGTTGCCCAGCACATTCATCGCGAACAGTACGCGTCGGTGTACTGGTTTAAGGCCATCACGCACATCAGGAAGAGCACGACCCACGATAACCGACATCGCGTAGTCCAAATACGAACTGCGTAGCTCGTCTTCGATGTTTACGGGCGTGATCTCTTTAGCTAGATCGCTCATAGAGCCATTATCCCTCTATAGTTTGATCGGTATACCCAAATTCTTACTGAAACGGGGCTCACTACAAGATTGAGCGCCAAGTCAGTCGAGAACTGGATATTCTTGATACTTATAAGGTGAAAAAATATAACACATGTTTCTACGCTTCGGCATTACTTTCCCTGACCTTTTATCAGGTTGTGACCTTGGTTGCGTCTTAAATGCCGAGAATTTACACATTCCTTGCAGTTGGCAAAGTTAGATGGTTGTTTTTTAAACGCTCATCGCCAAATCTGGCATCTCAACTGGTGCGATTTACTCAGCGCGCTATAATGCCCATTCTTCACGGATGCGTAATACAGGCGATACAAGATGGCTTCAACACACTTGGCTTCTACTCAGCAGGCTTCAGCACAAAACGTCGATCCCAACGAAATCAAAAAATTCGAGGATATGGCTTCTCGTTGGTGGGATCTGGAAGGCGAATTTAAGCCCTTACACCAGATCAACCCTCTCCGTCTTAACTATGTGCTAGAGAAAGCCAACGGTCTATTTGGCAAAAAAGTGTTGGATGTAGGCTGTGGCGGCGGCATTTTAGCGGAAAGCATGGCGCGTGAAGGCGCACAAGTGACCGGCCTTGATATGGGCAAAGAGCCTTTGGAAGTGGCGCGTTTGCATGCTCTCGAAACGGGCACGAAGCTAACCTACATCCAAAGCACTGTTGAAGATCATGCGGCGGCTAACCCACAGACCTATGATGTGGTGACTTGCATGGAAATGCTGGAGCACGTTCCAGATCCACTTTCAGTGATTCAGTCTTGCGCCAAACTGGTTAAACCCGGCGGCCATGTGTTCTTCTCTACCCTTAACCGCAACGTCAAATCCTATCTGTTTGCGATTGTGGGTGCAGAAAAGCTGCTGAAGATCGTTCCGGAAGGCACGCATGACCACAATAAATTCATTCGTCCATCAGAACTGTTGAAAATGATTGACCAAACAGCGTTGCAAGAACAAGGCATCACTGGCTTACTTTATAATCCGCTGACCGATACCTACCGTTTAGGTTCAAATGTCGATGTGAATTACATCGTCCATACCCGCCTAGTTTAACGCATAGGCAACGCTAAAAAATCGCCGCGGTAGCACAGGTTACCGCACTTTTTTAGTCTATTTTTCGTGCGTTTGATTCCATTTTAAACGATCCATTTTTAGGGTGAATTTTTCCTTAAAGATCAAGAAAATTTTTTTCGTTTGTGGTTACGAATAAAGCGATGTGCAAACGGCGATTTTTTACAATCAATTCTGCTCTTAGATCATCAGTAAGTAGGCACTAACTGATTTTTTTAATTTTGCTAGTTATCCACAATCTGTCCCCTAACTGTAACTTGCAATAGACCTCTCATAGCACTATCTTGTAACCCGAACACTGAAGCACCCCTACATATAGTGTTTATGACGCTATATGTAGGGCGAGCTTGATCACAAAAGCCGCGATTCAATTTACAAGAATTAGACAAAAATACGGCTTTTATCAGTTTTGTTAGGGAAATGAAGCAGAATGAACCAACAACTTACTGTCACCAAGCGTGATGGCCGCAAAGAAATTATTGATCTTGATAAGATCCACCGAGTGATCACTTGGGCTGCCGAAGGTCTGCAAAACGTTTCTGTCTCACAAGTAGAACTGCGCGCTCATATTCAGTTCTATGATGGCATTACGACCTCAGACATCCATGAAACCATCATTAAGTCGGCTGCGGATCTGATTTCCGAAGAAACACCAGATTATCAATACCTTGCTGCGCGTCTTGCGGTTTTCCACCTGCGCAAAAAGGCTTATGGTGAATATGAACCACCAACGCTGTTCAAGCACGTGACCAACATGGTCGAGAAAGGCAAATACGATAAACATTTGCTGGAAGACTATACTCGTGAAGAACTGGAGCTGATGGATCAGTTCATTGACCACCGTCGCGATCTGGATTTCTCTTATGCTGCGGTGAAACAGCTTGAAGGTAAATATTTCGTACAGAACCGCGTTACCGGTCAAATCTACGAAAGTGCACAGTTCCTATACATTTTAGTGGCCGCTTGCCTATTTGCTAAGTATCCAAAAGAGACGCGCCTTGATTACGTCAAACGTTTCTATGATGCGACGTCGACCTTTAAGATCTCGCTGCCAACGCCAATTATGTCGGGTGTGCGTACCCCAACTCGTCAGTTCAGCTCTTGTGTGCTGATCGAATGCGGTGACAGCCTAGATTCTATCAATGCAACGGCGAGCTCGATTGTTCGCTACGTTTCTCAACGTGCCGGTATTGGTATCAACGCAGGTCGTATTCGTGCGCTGGGTTCTGAAATCCGTGGCGGTGAAGCGTTTCACACCGGTTGTATCCCGTTCTACAAATACTTCCAGACGGCGGTGAAATGCTGCTCGCAAGGTGGTGTTCGTGGTGGCGCAGCAACGGTTTTCTACCCTCTCTGGCACGGTGAAGCAGAATCTCTGCTGGTTCTGAAAAACAACCGTGGTGTAGAAGAGAACCGTGTTCGTCACATGGACTACGGTGTGCAGCTCAACAAACTGATGTACAAGCGTTTGGTTGAAGGTGGCAACATTACCCTGTTCTCTCCTTCTGATGTTCCTGGACTGTACGATGCGTTTTTCCAAGACCAAGATGAATTCGAACGTCTGTACGTGAAGTACGAAAACGATCCTTCGATTAAGAAGAAAACCGTTAAAGCGCTAGAAATCTTTACTCTACTGATGCAAGAACGTGCTTCAACTGGCCGTATCTACATCCAAAACGTTGACCACTGTAACACGCACAGCCCATTTGATGCGGCGGTTGCACCTGTACGTCAATCAAACCTATGTCTGGAAATCGCGCTGCCGACGTCTCCACTGGCCAACGTAGAAGATGAAAGCGGTGAAATCGCCCTATGTACCCTCTCTGCGTTTAACTTAGGCGCAATTGAGTCACTGGATGATTTTGAAGAATTGTCGGATCTCGTGGTGCGTGCTCTGGATGCGCTGCTTGATTACCAAGACTACCCACTACCAGCGGCTCGTCGTTCTTCAATGAACCGCCGTACTTTGGGTGTGGGCGTGATCAACTACGCTTACTACCTCGCGAAACACGGCGTGAAATACTCAGATGGTAGCGCCAATGGCCTGACCCACCGTACATTTGAAGCGATGCAGTATCACCTGCTACGCGCTTCCATGAAGCTGGCGAAAGAACAAGGCCGTTGCCCACTGTTCCACGAGACGAACTACGCGAAAGGCTTGATGCCAATCGATACTTACAAGAAAGATATCGATCTGGTGTGTGCTGAGCCTCTGCATTACGACTGGGACAAGCTACGCCACGAGATCATGGAACACGGTCTGCGTAACTCGACTCTGACTGCATTGATGCCATCAGAGACTTCATCGCAAATATCTAACGCGACCAACGGTATTGAACCACCACGTGGTTATGTTTCAGTCAAAGCGTCAAAAGACGGCATCCTGAAGCAAGTGGTTCCTGAATTCACTCGCTTTAAAGAGAACTATGAACTGCTGTGGAACATCGGTTCAAACGATGGCTATCTGCACTTAGTGGGTATCATGCAAAAGTTCGTTGACCAAGCGATCTCAGCCAATACTAACTACGATCCAAGTAATTTCGATTCAGGCAAAGTGCCGATGAAGAAACTACTGCAAGATCTGCTGACAGCGTATAAGTTTGGTGTAAAAACGCTGTACTACCATAACACTCGTGATGGCGCGAAAGACGAGCAGACTGATGCTGTCAAAGTGCAAGAAGATGATTGCGCAAGCGGTGCTTGTAAAATCTAAGCTTATTCAAGCTAAACCACGAGATAATAGTTTAACTCTTTGATTTGCATGCCTCTTGCTCCGGCAAGAGGCGAAACGGATGAAGGCAACAATGGCTTACAGTACTTTTACCCAAAAAAAGAATGACCAACTAAAAGAACCTATGTTTCTTGGTCAGCCTGTCAACGTCGCACGTTACGACCAACAAAAATATGAAATCTTTGAGAAGCTGATTGAAAAGCAACTCTCTTTCTTCTGGCGTCCGGAAGAAGTGGATGTGTCGAGCGATCGTATTGATTACGGCAAACTGCCTGATCATGAAAAACACATTTTCATTTCTAACCTGAAATACCAAACTCTGCTCGATTCAATTCAAGGCCGCAGCCCGAACGTCGCACTGCTACCGCTGGTTTCACTACCAGAACTGGAAACGTGGATTGAGACTTGGTCTTTCTCTGAGACCATTCATTCACGCTCATACACACACATCATCCGTAACATCGTGAATGATCCTGCGGTGGTGTTTGATGATATCGTTGAAAATGAACACATCATCAAACGCGCGAAAGACATCGCCCACTATTATGATGATTTGATTCAGTTGACGAATGACTATCACCGTTACGGTGAAGGCCAACATCAGATCAATGGTGAAACCATCAATGTTTCCCTCAAAAATCTGAAGAAGAAACTGTATTTGTGCTTAATGTCAGTGAATGCGTTAGAAGCCATCCGCTTCTACGTGAGCTTTGCCTGTTCATTTGCGTTTGCAGAACGTGAGCTGATGGAAGGCAACGCGAAAATCATCAAACTGATTGCGCGTGATGAAGCTCTGCATCTGACAGGTACTCAGCACATGCTAAACCTTCTGCGCAACGGTATGGACGATTTTACCTTCCTGCAAGTGGCAGAAGAGTGTAAACAAGAAAGTTTTGATCTGTTCAAAGAAGCGGCAGAGCAGGAAAAAGAGTGGGCAGCTTACTTGTTCAAAGACGGTTCGATGATCGGCTTGAATAGAGATATTCTGTGCCAGTACGTTGAGTACATTACTAACATTCGTATGCAAGCGGTGGGACTGGAACCTGCTTATCCAGCAGCAACCACTAACCCAATTCCTTGGATCAATGCTTGGTTATCTTCGGATAACGTACAAGTGGCGCCTCAAGAAGCGGAAATCAGCTCTTACTTAGTCGGTCAAATTGATAACGAGGTAAGTGCCGATGACTTCGAGGGCTTTGAACTGTAATGGCTGCAATCAAAATCAACAAGCTGCTGACCATTGAGTCTAACCCTAGCCATACTCTGCTTGAGAGTATGGAGCAAGCAGGGTTAGAGCCAGAATACAACTGTCGCGACGGGCATTGCGGTGCCTGTCGTTGCCAGCTTATCTCTGGTGAGGTCGAGTATGTTGGTTTTGCGATGGCGTACACGCAAGGTAACGAAATTTTGCCGTGCATATGCCGCGCAAAATCACCATTGGAAATCGAGCAAGTCGCTTATCAGCTCAAAGCTAAACGCGCGTAGTGCGTTGACCAATGCTGACATCCTAACCCGCTGCCTTTAAATCAGTCTAAGGTATTCGTCAGACATCCACAGCTTCAACGAAAATGATCTAGCCAGAGCTTACGCTCTGGCTCTATTGACACCACACAAAATCGCATCTGCGGTTCTCATCGATACCCATTTATTACCGATTTCGCGTCCACCATCATCAAACAGAGATAACCAATAACCTTGATTACTGGCATGATCAAACTGAGTTGGAGCATGTAACCATAGCGAAACCACATCCTCAGTTCCGTCGCTATGTGCTTCTCCTAAAACCACTTTTTGACTGGCGATTCTATACCAAACCAAGATTTTCGAATGTTGAAACATGTCAGCCTCCTGCCGCCACTTTTCGGGGGAGAGGTCAGTGTACAGATTCAAAACGGCGTTTAAAGCCTCTCTTTTGAGACAAATCACGCTCTCTAAATAAATCATTCGCTTATTGATTAGACAAAATACGCATAACGAAAGCTAAACCATCAACAAGCAGAATAAGTAGTCGATTCATTCAGTTAACGCCGAACGGAGAACTATATAAAAATACATAAAAATCAAGATATTATCCTAAGGTTTTGATTTTTAATTTAGCGCACTTTTCGGTAGATACATCTCTTTAATTCGTTCAACGGCACTGTAACCGACAAACATCGGCCGCCCTGTGAGATAACGTAAAAGCATGTCTGCAGCCAGTGTCGCGATCCACTCTTTTTGTTCTTGTACCGAAAAACGACGCACAAACTTTACCGTTTGCCCCCATTCACCATTGGGGGTTGAAAGCGCAACCGAGACTTGCTCATCCTTCAGCGCCCCCGTCACCAAGGCCATTTGAGTGCCACATTTATCTTTGGTGGCACCAGCCAATGCGAAGGCAGCGGCAAGCGGATCTTGTTGAGCTAGCTCTGAGGAAACTTTGTGGCTCAAAATCCAAGATGGTCCTGCTAAAGCTTCGATTTGCGGCTCGCCCAATAGCCAGCTTGATAGCCAACCTTGGGTCACTTGTTCCGCAAATGCCAACGAAAGACCTTTTTCCGTCATCATATGGCCAAGATACGCTAGCATGGGTTCATCAATACTAACGACATATTGTTCCAAATGCGCATGAATGATTTTCAGCAAACTCAAACGGCGTTCATCATCTTGCTCAGGACCAAACAGCTTAACCTCGATAAATGGCAAATATGAACGGTAACCTAAGGTATACCCTTCTGGTAAATGCATTTTATCCAATTTATCTGAAATCGAAGATTCCGAAGTACCAAAGGTATACAAGCGGCTGCATTGCTGCCCTAATACGGAAGGAAATTGCCGTTGTAAATCCGGCAAGATCTGCTCGCAGACCATTTTGTAAAACTCTTTGGGAACCCCTGGGGTAAAGTAGAACCAACAATCGTTGATCTGCATTTTAAAGCCACAAGCGGTACCCACTGGGTTATCAATCAATTCGGCATTCGCGGGCAACATCGCTTGCTTACGATTACTATCAGGCATGGCTCGACCGCGTCCAGCAAAAAAGGCCTCAAGTTGACTCAACCAATGGGCATTCATAACCAACGGTTGTTCGGCAGCCTGAGCTGCGGCTTCCGCGGTCATATCATCGCTAGTTGGCCCTAATCCTCCATTGACGATCACAACATCAGAGTTAAAGCTCAGCATCATCAACTCTTCAACAAGTGCAGGTTGGCTATCTCCAACGGTCGAACGTTTAGACAGCGAAAAGCCATGCTGATAAAACTCGCGCGCAAGCCAAGCTGCGTTAGAGTCCACAATATCACCATGCAAAACTTCTTCGCCGGTACTAAGCATTGCTATTTTCAACATATTTGCCATCCTGATGTTAATGCTGTTGCTATATTGGCTTACAATAAGCCAATAGAAAAGAACGTTGTATCCATTACGCAATTTCAAACTACTTTTAATTAGCAGTTTTCTTGTTGGTCGTTTTATGGATAATTGTGACCCTGATCGATTAATTACCTATTAATGGAGACATCTGTGCTCAAGAAAAACATCACCACCATGATGTTGTTGACATTTTCTGCCTGCGTAAACGCACAACAAGATGTGAACTTACAATCTGATTTTGCCTATCAAGCAGGCTGTGAGCAGACCGGCTGCTATTCAAGCAATTATTATACCCAATCGCTCAGTGATCCTTTTTCTTTGAGTCTGAACAGCGCATCGTCACTCAAACTCGACGAGCCACTCCCCAAATATTTAATGGTGCAAGACACTCGCGATTGGGATTACCTAAAAGGCCAAACCTATACCATCTTAGGTCTGAGTGTTATGACCGCCGGTTTGATGACTTTACTCCCTGAATCGATTACAAAATGGGATGCCGAAGATCGCAACCTCAGCGGACTTGGCAAAAAATGGAAAGATAACGTCACTGCCGGCCCAACATGGGATCGTGACGAACATTTTCTCAATTACATTATGCATCCCTACTTCGGTGGTGTTTATTACACTGCCGCACGTCATGCCGGTTTTAACGAGTTTGAGTCCTTCCTATACTCGGCAACCATGTCGACCTTTTTCTGGGAATACGGCGTCGAATCTTTCGCAGAAGTGCCTTCATGGCAAGACATTTTCATCACGCCATTCTTCGGGGCAGTGGTCGGCGAACTGATGTTTGAAGCAGAACAAAACATTGTCGCCAATGGTGGCGAAGTGATGGGTTCAGATACCGTGGGTGGAGTAACCTTGTTCTTCCTCAACCCTATCGGTCATGTGCATGGTTGGGTAAGCAGCGCATGGGGTGGATCTGCGGATGTCTCTTTCCAAACCAGCCCATGGAGCAATAACCCTGACGCGGCAAAATATGCGTTGGATGCGGGCGTTCCGTATGACTCTCAATACTACGGCGTAAACCTGAAAATCACCTTCTAATCTCTCAATCAGGCTATCTTTCGATAGCCTGATTCTTTTCCGTTCGCTAAGAAACAAACCCAGAGAAATGTGTGGCATAAGTAGGATTATTGCCTCTTCACTGTTACTGCCTGCTCAAAAATTGACTCATGTCAATTCTCAAGCTTATTAAGCTCCTACACTCAAAGAGAGCACAAAGCTAATTCCTTATGAGGAGGCCAACATGAACGCGACTTTCATTGTTAACTTTGTCGGAAAAGCAACCCCATCCACCATTAAACAACTGGCCGCAGTCACTCACGAAAACCGTGGTAAGTGGCTCATCAGTAAGGTCAACTTTATTGAGGACAGCGTTGCGGCGGTGATCAAAATTGAACTACCTGAAGAAAACGCGGCAACGGTCAAGCAGGCTTTCCAAACGTACCCAGAGCTACTCGTCGAAATTACGGATTCCGATCCTCACGTCCATAAAAGTGATACGGTTTACCAAATTCGGCTTGATGCCAATGACCGAGCTGGCATAGTCAATGAAATCACTCATCTTTTGGATGGCCAAGGGATCAGTATCCTCGATATGGACTGCCAACGCGTATTTATTGCCGGGGGAGGTGGCATCAGTTCAAGTCTCTTTACTGCCAATGTCACCATGCGCTTGCCTGTCAATATTGACGTTGATGACGTCGTGAATGAGCTTGAAGCGCTAAGTGAAGATACCCGCGTGACACTTGAAGCCTAGTCCAAGACCACACCATCATTTCTAGCATAACGAGGGGGGAGTTTAACTCCCCTCTTCCTCTTGAGTTATTACACTAATTCTCACCAGATAGTTGAGCCACTTAACAAAATAAACTTAGCCAACTGGCAAATCATCGGTTGTCATCCATCCTTTTATTAGATCTTATCGGCCAACTCAGACAAATAATAATTTAGCCGAATAAGATAACCGATCATCACAGCGCTCAGTTAGGTGGTAACGTCATGTTGAAGCTAGAGAATATCAAGGTCAGTTATAAACTGGCCGCTATTGTTATCGTCGGTATTGTTGGATTTTTGAGTCTACTCTTTATCTCCGCCAATGCACTACAAGGAAATTTGATTGCAGAACGAGAAGCGCGCTTAAAGGCCGTTATTCAAAGCACACTCTCTCAAGTGGCTTATCTCAATCAAATGCTGCCGAAAGAGCAAGCCCAAGAACAAGCCAAAGCCCTGATTAACGCACTGCGATTTGATGGCAACAATTACATGTTTGTCATCGATGAATCCCGCTATACGATTGTGCACCCGATCCGCCAAGATTTAGTTGGCAAACAAATGGGGAATCCAGGTCAAGATACTGAAGGACAATTCTGGTTTTCTATGGTGGATTTAGCGCGGAATGGTCAACAGGGTTCTCTTATTTATCCATGGAAAAACCAGCAAGGCAGTCCTGCTGAAAAACTGTCTTACGTTAATGGTTTTGCACCTTGGGGATGGATTTTAGGCTCGGGTATGCTGCTCGATGATATCCAACAAGCCGTCTATCAACAGTTTCTCAAAATGGGATTAGCTACTTTAGTCGTCACCTTGATTATGGTGGGACTCGGAGTGGTCATCAGTAAAGCGGTTGTACACCCACTTGATGTGATTAAAGACGTGATGAAAAAAGTGGCGCAAGGAGATCTCACCGCACAGATCCCTGTCATGGGGACCGATGAGCTTGGCATTGTTGCCCAACGCATTAACGACAGTATTTCCTCAGTACGAGTAGCCCTAGTGGAATCCGTACAATCGGCATCTTCGGTTGCTGAAGCAGCCATCCGTATTGCCTCTTCAGCGGAGGAGACTAGCCAAGCGGTGGTATCTCAACGCGATCAACTCAACCAACTCGCTACCGCAATGAACGAGATGACAGCAACAGTAGCGGATGTCGCTGGACATGCAGAAGACACTGCGCATGATACTCTTGATGCCAGCAAAGAAGCCAACTTAGGCGATAAAGATGTTCATTCCAGTGTCGATAGCATTCGTGCTTTATCGGTGGAATTGGGCATTGCAACTGACCAAGTGAATAAGCTCAAAGAAGGGGTTATGCAGATTAGCGAAGTCACTGCGGTCATTAGTGGCATTTCGGAGCAAACCAATCTACTCGCCCTAAACGCGGCGATTGAAGCAGCACGGGCAGGCGATCAAGGTCGTGGCTTTGCGGTGGTGGCCGATGAAGTGCGTAATTTAGCCAGCCGCACACATCACTCCACTGACGAAATACAAACTATGATTAATCGGTTACAACAACTCGCCGTCAGCACGGCCAGTGCGATGCAAAAGAGCCAAGATTTAGCCGCGCACAGTGTCTCCACGGCGGAAAATGCCGGTAGTGACCTCTCGTTGATAGTGAACCACATTCAACATGTGAGTGATAAAGCAACACAAATCGCTACGGCCGCCGAGGAACAAAGTGCTGTTGCTGAAGAGATGAATCGCAACGTAAGCGGAATTAATGATGCGGCACTGGAAATGTCGCAAGCAGCAACGTATCTGGCAGAAGAGAGTGAAAAATTAGCCGATTTGTCGCGCCAACTCGACCAAAAACTAACGGCCTTTAAACTGTGATCTCACTCTTTTTATGAGCAGACAGAGATCGTCATGGGCATTCTTCAATGAAAGTGCTACCCTTACGGCATTATCTACTGCGAGAGAACAAAATGAGCAAATTAACGGCAGATATCGACGCGAATTTAGCGCTGTTTATTGAAGAAACCCAAGAAAACCAACTCGTTTGGGGTTTACGTAATGAAGAAGGTTGGCTCTCTTGTGAATCAACTGAATTTGCAGAAAGTGAAGTGATGCCTTTCTGGTCATCAAAAGAAGATGCACAAATTCATAACGTTGAAGAGTGGGCTGACTTTGAAGTTGTTGAAATTCCTTTCGACGTATTTGTTGAAGATTGGTTGATTACACTGGATGAAGACGGTGTTCTAGTAGGACCAAACTGGAACGCGGGTCTTGAAGGTAAAGAATTAGAGCCATCACAACTGGCCAAACTCTACCTGTAAACCTATTCCCTATGTAGGTTGATAGGTATTTCGGTTATTTCTACCGATAAGGCGCATAATTGCGCCTTTTTGTTTTTCTTGAGCCACCAATCCTCGCACTGCCGTAGCTCCACCTCACAAGCTTTGTTACACTTGCCCCCACTGTTAACACCATCCGGAATGCAAGCATGCAATTAACCAAGCTGACACAAGAAATCTTTGACCACTTATACCGTGACATCAGCGAATTTCGCCAAACCTTCGATTTACCCGTCGCCGCTCCGCAAACGTTAAATGTGCAAGCTGATACCTTACATACCTCGTTGGCCATTGAAGAATTAACCGAGCTTGCCCAAGCCGACAGCAAAACCGAACAAGCCGATGCAATTGTCGATACTGTGTACGTTCTCATGGGACGCTTAGTGCATTTGGGACAAGCGAAAGTAGAAGATAACCTATCGATCAGCTACCTCATCGATCTGCTGCTGCATGTAGCGGACAATTTAAACATTGCTTTCATTCCTTGCTGGGATGAAGTGCATAGCTCAAATATGAGTAAAGTATGCCGCAATGAACAAGAGTATTTAGATACAGAAAAATTCTATGCTGAACAAGGCATTAAGCTGATGGCGGTTCATCAAGGTGAATACATTATTGCCAAATGTGCTGAAGATTTTATCGCAGAATCGAAAACCATCCGTCAGGGAAAAGTGCTTAAATCCGTTTATTACCGTCCAGCCAATCTCGCTGCATTGACTCAATAAACCAGCGGTATTGGTACTTCACTGCACGCCAGCGATACACTATGTGCCAACAAAACGTGAAGTAAAAAAAAGCCACCTTAGTCACTAAGGTGGCACACCGCGTCTGATTGGGGGCCAATCAGTTCAGTAGAAGCTCAATACCCTTATCCGAAAGGATCTGCCAAAGAATATGAGCCTAACAAGAACGAGAATGTATCAAATCTACTATTGCGAATAGTGTGCCAGCCTATCCCACCTTTTCATCGACAATTTAATTCATTGAAAAATAATAAAAAAACCAAAAAAGAAAGCATCTGAGACAGATACGTTTGCGCCAAAACAGTGCTCACTGCGCCACGATTGGTCAGTCACATCTGCAATACTAGGAGTCGTGTCATAGGATTAGTCGAAAAGAAGATGGTACTGGCCCTCCAGTTGAACTCGGCGAATCGATGTACCAAAAACCGCCGTTAAAGCATCTTGATTCAGCACGTCTTCCGCTCGACCGGCACTGCAGAGCACACCATTATTCAGCAGCAAAACCTGATCAGCATGACGCAGGGTTCGATTGAGATCATGGTTGGCCATGATTACGGTTAACCCCTGCCCAGCCATTCGTTCAATCAAGCGATACAGTAAACTTTCTTGAGCGATATCGAGTGGAGCCGCGGGTTCATCCAAAATCAGTAGCCGGGCGGAAGGATTCAATACTGGTGAGACTTGTAGGCAACTACCGGCTAAACGTACACGCTGCCACTCACCACCAGAAAGTTGGTGAATCGAACGGTGTAATTTATCGTTAATATTAAGTAAACGACTGATCTGGTCAATTTCACTCGCCACTTCCGAGCGTTCTAGCGTAACGCCTGCAGGAACAGACAGTGCCAAATATTGGAAGACTTGCAGCTGAAAACTGGGTTTATCATTTTGCGCCAGATAGGCGCGATGGCGCGCGAGTTCAAGCAAGCTTGCCTCGCTCACGTCCAGTTCGCCAATCTGTACAGTACCTGAGAAAGGGATCATCCCAGCTAAGGCGGCAAGAAACGTACTTTTGCCACAACCATTGGGGCCAATCACATGCCACACTTCGCCAGCGTTTGCTTGCAAAGAAAGAGGTAGTAAACGTGAGTCCACTTGTAAACTGTTAACACGAATCATGGTTTCTCACCAACATCCAGATAAATATTGGCGCACCTAGCGTTGTTGTCACTACGCCCAGTGGTAACTCACCGCTGCCCAACGCCAAACGGGCAATGAAATCCGCACTCACCAGTAACAACGCCCCACACAGTGCCGACATTGGCAACAACATTCGGTTTTCAGAGCCGAGCGTTAAGCGCAGTAAATGGGGAACCACTAACCCTACAAAACCAATCACTCCGCCTAAAGCAACCGAAGCACCGACCAGTAAGGCAATCGCGAGGATTAAACGCCAACGCACACGATGAATATCAACACCCAACTGCTTAGCATGCCCTTCACCAAGCATCAGTTTATCGAGAAGGCCACCTTGCAGTGCAAGCCAAATCACCACAGGGATCGCCATAAAAGATAATACGTGTTGATACCAGCTCACTCCCGCAACGCTGCCCATCAGCCAGTACATCAATTGACGTAATCCTAGATCATCACTGAAATAGAAAGCCCATGTCACTACGGCTCCAGACAAAATGCCTAATGCGACTCCTACTAGCAATAGCCTTGCCGTCGTTAACCGCAACTTGCGAGCCATCATGACTAAGAGCAAAGTAAACAGCAGCGCACCCAATACCGCGGCAATCATGAATGCTATCGGTGAATTTAAGCTTGGGAAAAACAGCAGCAAGATGACCATCGCCACACTTGCACCGCCGGAAACACCAACCACGCCGGGTTCAGCAAGCACGTTACCGAGCAGCACTTGCAAGGTCGCTCCCGCAACCGCTAAAGAAGCACCAATCACCGCCGCAGCCAGTAACCTTGGTAAGCGAAGTTCCCACACCAACTGTTGCTCAAGCGAAGACCAAGTAGAAAACGGTGACAACCAGACCTCTCCGACCAGTAAATAAATCACCCCGATGCAGAGAAAAAGCGCAAGCAGCCAGAAGCCACTCTGTCGCCAACGCTTTTGTTTGTGTTGAAGCAGTCGATGAAAATCCATCTTATCGTTCATAGCAAAAAGAATGGCCTAACCTTACCGTTAAGCCATTTAAATAGAAAGGAGTTCATGCTGAGGCGCGATCAGTCGTACACCAATTGGTCATCTTCATAGCGCGTATTCACTTTACACACCATTAACGCTGCTCGTTGACCGATAGCGACCTTACGATTGGGGAACACAATCGCTTCCCCTTCATTCTTCGCCATTAAGGGCTTATCGCCGTCATGCCCAAACACTTCGCCATGCATAAAAGCGGTGAAATTTTCCACATCATCATTAAAACGGAAGTCAAAATCATCGTGTAAACGAACAATTGTTCGACTCACTCGATACATCGCCGGCTTACGGGGCAAATGCTCAGGCTTATGGCGAGCAATAAGATCACGAATGGCCAAATCAAAAGCGACTAAACGATCTAATTTATTTTCGCCCAGACGCGCAACCTGACCGAGCTCTAAGGTCAAGGCCTGCGCAGCATAATGCTCGGCCGAATACCAACTAAACGTACTGGAAGGCGCATTCGACAACATCACGGCTTCAATATGGGCTTGCTCGATAAATTGCATCAAACTGCGGCTACGCACAGGGTGGCGTGATTTAGGACTTACCGCAAAGGAGTAGTGTTTAGAGCCACGAATCGCACAGTGCAGATCTAAGTGCCAACGGGTGCTCTCTTCTGTATTCGCAAAAAACTGTTTAAGCAGCGCTTTAAGATGATCGGCAATCGCAAGCTCTACACTAGGAGTGTGCGGCTTATCATCAAATAAGCGGTTCAAATTCTGTTCGATAAAACGCGTGTGCTGCTGGGTTGCTTGAGGATGAGCAACAATAAATAAGCAGCGTTCGGTCAACTCCTGAAAGCCACTGAGAATATCATCAATCCATTTGTCCATCAGCTCCATGGGCGCGGTTTCATCACCATGGATACCACAAGAGATCACCACATTTTGAGTAGTCACATCTCGTTGCGCGGGGATGACTTCCAAGACTCCACGTTGATGCAGTTTCACAGTCACCCCTTGTGCCGTACGCACAGATTGAGCAACCATAGCATGGTCAAGGTCTAAGCTGTCGAAAAGAAAAGATTGGCGGAAGAAAGACTTCGTCATGCGCTACTCCTTTATTGCACAGCGGTATGTTAAGAAATTGTACGACGGATTTATGCCAAGACGATCGCACTTATGGCCACCCACTTTATCTCTGCAGCAAAATAGAGGTGTTTTCTTCTCATACCCAGCCAGATGGCAACGATACAGCCGCAGATTCTAGCATCAATTCAATGAGATGCTCTATATTCAATTCACTTAATCCAACGTGTCACAGCACATTTCCGATGCTGTTCACGCTCACGAAATAAGGCTCATCACGATACAGCGTTAGCTCAGATATCGACTGATACGGAATACTTAAACGGCTATACCAATCAGGGTTGCGCCAATCCACACCGAGTATATGTGCCAAAATCAGTCGGATGGTTCCTGCATGACAGATCACCAACGTGTCCCCCTCCATCTGAGGTAGCCACTGCTGCCATGCTTGAGTCACTCGTTGATAGGCCGATGCTAATGACTCTGCTTGCGGCAAGGTGTTATGGGCTGGATCTTTCCAAAAAGCATCCAGCAACGGCCATTCTTGCTCCAAATTCGAGAAAGATTGTCCATCAAACAGTCCAAAATTCATCTCTTGTAGATTGGCGTCGTAATCCAAAATCACATCGGGGCGCGCATGCTGGATGCGTTGTGCCAAATCGGCGCAACGGCGTAAAGGTGAACTAATAACACGCGTAAAAGATCGGTCAAGTAATCGGCTCGCGATGGCTTGCTGCACATCGGCATCCACCGCGACATCCGTAATCCCGTTGAGCGCAGCAGGGCCTTGCGTTTTACCGTGTCTCAATAAGTAAATTCTGGCCATGCACACATCACTCACCTTTTAAGCGTTGGGGTAATCCTGCAACCACAAAGGTGACAGAGTCGGCTAATGCCGCGATTTTTTGGTTCATCCAACCCGCATGATCCACAAAAAATCGCGTCAGTTCCCCCATAGGCACCACCCCCATTCCCACTTCGTTGCTCACTAAAAAAATCTGAGCTTGGGTCTGAGTTAATGTCACCAGCAACTGCTCAATCAATTGATCAATCAGAGTGGAAGACAGGGATTGTTCATGCTCAAACAGCTGATTATTCAACCAGAGGGTCAGACAGTCCACCAACACCACATCGTGGCGCTGAAAACGAGACAAATAATCCGCCAACGCTAAGGGAACTTCATGTTCAGTCCAGTCTGTCGTTCGCCTTGCTTGGTGATGTGCAATACGCGCACGCATTTCATCATCCAAAGCGGTGGCGGTGGCAACATAGTGCAATCTAGCCGTTTGAGACTGCGCCGTTTGCCGCGCTAACTGTTCGGCATAACTCGATTTACCGCTACGAGCTCCGCCCAAAATCAAATGTACGCTCACCTCGCCTCCTAAATCATCAGCTCATGCTGTAAGAAGGCCAGTAAAATCAAATAAATCATCAGCTCCATTAACTGCTGCGCCCCACCAAGGCAATCCCCCGTGAAACCGCCCAATCGCTTCATCAACCATTGGCGGAAAACTTGCCGGAAAATCAAACTGACCGCGATCATCACCCCAATCAATTGCCATGAAAAACACACCAACGTGGTCAATGCAGTCAACCCCAAGATGGCTAAATCCGTCCCAGACTGTTGTTGCGCAAGCGGCTTGCTTTTGCTGCTGTCGGGATCCGAAACATAAGGCGTATTGTGGATCAATGAGGCCGCCACCGCGCGACTCAAGGTATAAGCCAATAACCAAACTGGCACCAGTGACGTAAGATCCGCTAACTCGGTGAGTAGCAAATATTTCCCTAGCAGAGTCATCATCAAAGCACTGGCACCATAGGTGCCGATCCGGCTATCTTTCATGATCTCTAGACGGCGTTCAGCGGTCATACCGCCACCGATGCCATCGGCCATATCCGCTAAACCATCTTCGTGAAAGGCCCCCGTCAACAACAAGCTGAGCACTATGGTCAAAAACACACTGATGTTGGTGGAAAACAGTTGAGTGGCTAACGAATACACCAATGCACAAATCGCCCCAAGCACTAAACCCACTAAAGCAAAATAGCGCCCAGCCTGATTCATTCGCTCACTGCTATAAGGCAACTTTACCGGCACAGGAATGCGTGAGAAAAAACTCAATGCCAACAGAAAAAGTTCGAGTTGATAACGTAAAATCGCAGCCATTACACAGTGACTCCAGCATCGGCAAAACTGGCCATACGATTATAAAACTCCACTGACGCACGTACGATTCCCAGTGCCAATACCGCTCCGGTTCCTTCGCCTAAGCGTAAGCCTAAATCGAGCAGCGGATCCGCCCCTAATATCTCTAATACGGCGCGGTGTCCCACTTCTTGTGAACGGTGAGCAAACAACAAGTAGTCACGCACATTCGGCTCAATCAAGGTCGCAATGTAAGCCGCCACAGTCACAATGAAACCGTCAACTAAAACGGGGGTTTGCTTTTGATACGCACCAAGGAAAGCACCAACCATTTGCACAATTTCAAAGCCACCAACGTGCTTTAATGCCTCTTGTGGTGCTGCGCCTAAACAGCGTTCAACCCCTTGTGTAACCAGCTCCATTTTGCGTTGGAACTGTTCATCACTAATCCCGGTTCCACGACCAACACAGACTTCAATCGGCAGTCCTGACAGCGCAGCCAAAAGAGCGGCAGCACTACTGGTATTGCCGATCCCCATCTCACCAAACATCAGCAGATTACAGCCCGACTCCACTTCGCGATGAATCAACGCTTGCCCCAGTTCAATACCGGATTTGACTTGCTCCGCAGACATCGCGGCTTGTTCAGCAAAATTGTGTGTACCAGCACCAAGACGCTGTTCGATCAAACTGGGGTGAGCCGCTTGTGCACGCAAAATACCGCAATCCACCACACGCAGTGCCGCCTGTTCGGTGCGACAGAAGCAATTAATCGCAGCGCCACCGGCAAGAAAATTTCTCACCATCTGTTCGGTGACGGCACTTGGAGCAATACTGACACCTTGTGCGGCAATACCGTGATCCGCAGCAAACACCAACACGGTAGGTTGACGAATTTCAAGCTCAGTCACAGGGTAAGGTTGCGCTTGGCTTTGAATTAGCGCCAAATGATGCGCAATGCGCTCAAGCTGTCCCAGAGCGCCAAGTGGTTTGGTTTTTTGATCGATTCGTTGTTGGATTTGAGCGCTGAATGAGCGGTCTAACATGCAGGCATCCTTACATCTTTTTCAGGCATGAGAGAGAATCGGCACAGTCTACTCGCTCTGAGCAACAAAGCAAAAACCTTCACGTATTTTGCCTAACGTGCCGCAAAGTCAACGTACTGACATTTTTCTTTTTATAACCATTTGAAACAGCGTGTTCTATACTCTTGGTATGAATAGTGCTTTCTTGTTTGATGCTTAAGTTTGGTTTTCCTGTTTGAACCTTGTCTCGACCTAGAGACACCACAAGGAGCGGTACCATGATTACAAACCAAAGATCACCGAAATCAAAACCCCACAAACCCGCCAGTAAGAAAGGCAAGCGCGTGCCATTTGCACTGACGTAATATTGCCTCAGCATCAGAGCCGCTTGCTCATGATGACATTGAAAAGATCAGGTCTGCCGAAAGCAGACCTGATGAGCACAAATCAAGCGTTCAGCTTATTAACGGCAATCGAATTGATGCAATAGCGTAACCCACTCGGAGGTGGGCCATCAGGAAATACATGCCCTAAATGCGACGCACAAGTGTTACAGCGTACCTCCACTCTAGCGCGCGCTAAGCTGTGATCCATGTGATACGAGATGGCATTAACTTTCACGGGTTGCGAAAACGACGGCCACCCCGTGCCTGAGTCAAATTTGGTTGCCGAATCAAATAACAAGGTTTGGCATCCGGCACACTGGTACAAACCAGGTTCAAACAGCTCACACATCGCATTAGAAAAGGCTCTCTCTGTGCCATGTTGACGCATCACGTAATATTGTTGCTCATTCAGCATGTCACGCCATTCAGCATGTCACGCCATTCGGCATCACTGCGAATCACTTCACGTTCTGGTTCTGGATTGCCTTGGTTGGCAAAATCCAACACTTGTTGCCAATTCAACATAATGGTCTCCTTTGTTTTGTACCATTAAGCAGACCGATGATGACATCGTCTTATTTCATTTTCTGAATGGAAAGTGACGAAATGTCGTGAATGTGTCTAAAACTCCCGCAAACTGAGGTTAGATTAATCAACTCTCTGTTTTTGATAACCATTAGTTATAAAACATGATTTTTTCACAGTTTATTTTCGTGATGACGATCGCTATATTCCCAAGAAAATCGTTCTCATTTAGGAAGAACACACGCCTTGATTTTATGAGCCGTGATGACTTTCCTTCCCCCTTTTAAGGATTTGATTATGTCAGTGGTTACCCTTGCAGCGCTGGTGATTTTCGCTGGTCTATTACTCTATCTGTTTGGGCTACAGAAAAAAGCCGCCACCCTTTCTCGTCAGGTTTTGTTTGGCTTAGTTCTTGGCAGTGCCTTTGGTTTAGCACTGCAAGTCGTGCTCGGTGAAGCACATCCTGCAATTCAAGAAACCCTTTCTTGGGTTGGTATTGTTGGTAATGGCTATGTCGGTTTGCTGAAAATGGTCATCATGCCACTGGTGCTGGTTTCGATGATTTCAGCCGTCGTACGACTGGATAAAAACGGCTCACTGGGCAAAATTTCTGGTCTAACAATTGGTATTTTGCTTGTCACCACCGCGATTTCAGCGCTGATCGGCATCTTGATCACTCAAGCCTTTGGTTTAACGGCAGAAGGTTTAGTAGAAGGTGCTCGCGAAACCGCACGTATTGCCGTATTGGAAAGCCGCGCTTCCAGCGTTGCTGACCTCACCATTCCACAACTGTTAGTCAGCTTTATTCCAACCAATCCGTTTGCGGATTTAACCGGTGCGCGCTCGACCTCGATCATCGCGGTAGTGATCTTTGGCGTACTGACAGGCGTTGCCGCACGTAAAGTGATGGCGGATAAGCAAGAATTAGCAACTCCTATCCGTACTTTTGTTGAAGCCGCACAAGCGATTGTGATGCGCCTTGTCAAAATGATCATGGCGCTGACGCCTTACGGCATTGCGGCGCTGATGGCGAAAGTGGTTGCTACGTCAAGTGCTACCGATATTCTGAGCTTACTGGGTTTCATCGTCGCCTCTTATGTCGCGATTGCCCTCATGTTCGTGGTACATGGTCTGCTGGTTGCTGTGGTGGGCGTCAATCCAACCACTTACTTTAAGAACATCTGGCCAGTGCTGACTTTTGCCTTTACGTCACGCAGTTCGGCAGCCACCATTCCACTCAATGTGGAAGCACAAATCACCAAATTGAATGTGCCGCCTGCGATTGCGAACCTCTCTGCGTCATTCGGTGCCACTATTGGTCAAAACGGCTGTGCGGGTATTTATCCTGCCATGCTAGCGGTAATGGTTGCCCCAACGGTTGGCATTAACCCGTTGGACATCCACTTTATCGTGTCCTTGGTTGCGATGATCACCATCAGCTCATTTGGTATTGCGGGTGTGGGCGGCGGTGCAACCTTCGCCGCGCTGATTGTGCTGCCTGCAATGGGGTTGCCAGTGACCATTGTTGCTCTGCTCATTTCTATCGAACCGCTGATTGATATGGCGCGTACGGCACTTAACGTATCCGGCTCGATGACAGCAGGTACCATGACGAGTCGCCTGCTCAAACACACCACCGAAGAAGCCGAGCCGCAAACTCAACAAGCCTAACCTGTGACTCTTTTGCAAGCCGATGCCCTGCATCGGCTTTTTTGTTGAAAGGCTGAACAAATAACAAGATAGCGTAAGAGCAGCAATTGCTATGTCAGGGTCAGGATGGTCTAATAATGGCAACTTTCAGCGATTTGGTAAGGCCACATGCAGCAAGAACACCAGCCCACTTTTTTCTTTTTCGACTACGAGACTTGGGGAGTCAATCCCGCCAAAGATCGTCCAAGTCAGTTTGCGGGTGTTCGTACCGATATGGATTTCAACATTATTGGTGAGCCGCTGGTCATCTATTGCCAATTGCCAAATGATTATTTACCTGCGCCTGAAGCGGCACTGATCACCGGCATTACCCCGCAAAAGGCGAATAGCCTCGGCTTGCCAGAACCAGAATTTATCGCCCGTATTCATGCCGAGCTTTCCACTCCTAAGACCACCAGCCTAGGCTACAACAGCATTCGTTTTGATGATGAAGTAACGCGCTACACCTGTTATCGCAACTTTATCGACCCGTATGCCTGGAGCTGGCAACACGGCAATTCACGTTGGGATCTACTGGATGTGATCCGCGCTTGTCATGCTCTGCGCCCTGAAGGCATGGAATGGCCAGAGAATGAAGATGGTTTTACCAGCTTCAAGCTAGAACGTCTTTCTGTTGCCAACGGCATTGAGCACAGCAACGCGCACGATGCGATGGCCGATGTGATTGCCACGATTGAACTGGCGAAAAAAATCAAAGCAGCGCAACCGAAACTGTTTGATTACTTCTTCAACATGCGCCACAAACGCAAGCTGACGGAGCTGATTGATATCGTGAACCAAACCCCATTGATGCATGTTTCTGGCATGCTGGGACGCGAACGTCACTATACCAGTTGGATTGTGCCAATCGCTTGGCATCCTACCAACCAAAATGCGGTCATTGTGGTGGATTTGGGTAAAGACCCTCAGCCCCTGCTGGAACTGGATGCAGAAGCATTGCAAGCGCGCCTCTATACACGTTATGAAGATTTAGCACCCGATGAACTGCCGATCCCTGTGAAGTTAGTGCATCTCAACAAATGTCCTATTCTGGCTCCGGCCAAAACCTTGACCGCAGAAAATGCACAAAAGATTGGTATTGACCGCGAACAGTGTCTCGCGCACTTGAATGTGATTCGTCAGCACCCACAAATTCGTGAAAAGCTAGTCTCCGTATTCAGTCAAGAACGTGAGTTTGCCAAGGAAAACAACGTAGATAGCCAATTGTATGATGGTTTTTTCTCTCCGGCCGATCGCGCAGCGATGGATATTATTCGAACCACTGAACCGGAGAACCTCGGAAACCTTGACATAAAAGTAGCAGATAAACGGATTGAACCACTTCTCTTTCGCTACCGCGCACGCCATTATCCACATACCTTAACCGATGCCGAACAACGGCGTTGGGCGGCGCATTGTCGTGAGTATTTCGAGCGCAATCTGGAAAGCTATATGTTGAATTTGGAAAATCTGGTGCATGAACATCAAGCTGATCCAAAGAAAATGGCGATTTTAAAATCCGTCTACCATTACGTGGAAAAACTCGCTTGCTAACATCGTTTATTTTTACTTGCTGATTTTATTGATGATAAAAAAAATAGCTCAATATTGTGTCTCTATGGGACTGATTTTTCTCTGTCTTTTGGCGGGCATTAATTTACAAACTTGGCTAGGTATTGCCATTCCCGGCAGCATTATTGGTTTACTGATTTTGTTTGGCTTGCTGGCTAGCGGTTTAGTGCCTGTCGAATGGGTCAAACCGAGTGCCACTTTGTTTATCCGCTACATGATTTTACTGTTTGTCCCTATTAGCGTCGGATTGATGGTGCATTTCGATACCCTACTGGCTAACCTCGCACCGATCCTCGCCAGCGCTATCGGCGGAACTTTAGTGGTCATGGTTACGCTGGGTCTGATACTGGATCGAATGCTCAAGAAGGGAAAAAAGTCATGTGGTTGATCATCACTCTTCTGGTGTTTTTCGCAGCGCGTTGGCTTGCACAAAAATGCAAGACACCATTAGCCAACCCATTATTAATCAGTATTGGCATACTGATCCCGTTGCTAACCTATCTGAAAGTGCCTTTTGAAACCTACTATGCCGATAATCAATGGCTCAGTTACTTACTGCAACCTGCCGTGGTTGCCCTGGCTTACCCACTCTATGAACAGCTACCGCAAATTCGTGCCAACTGGCGCCTTATCGCTTTAGCGTGTGGCGTGGGCAGTGTGATGTCGATGATCACAGCCAGTTTGATTGCGGTGGCCACGGGAGCAGATATTCCCTTGATCGCCGCCTTGATGGGCAAATCCGTGACGACCCCAATTGCTATGGAAGTCGCGAGTCAGTTAGGTGGAGAACCGGCTATCGCGGCTATTTTGGTGCTGTTAGTGGGACTTTTTGGCGCAATACTCGCCTACCCCATTTACAAGCTGCTGAATATCACCCACCCAATTGCGCGTGGCTTAACTATGGGAACCGTCTCTCACGCACTCGGTACCGCAACCTGTGCCGAAAAAGATCCGCGTGATGCCGCCTTTAGCTCCCTTGCCCTTGTGGTTTGCGGGGTAATTACTTCTGTGTTAGCGCCGACGTTATTTGCCTTTGCCCTCTGGCTACACGGGTAGCCTTCGAGTGATGTCACATGTGATACGTTTGCAATCGATATCATGTGTGACGTCACTCTAATAATGAAACACAAAATTAATTTGCACCTCTTAATGTGATTTCTATCACCATATAAAATCCCTTATTCCCTAAAATAGGCTTCCATGCCACGAAAAGGAATCACTATGAGAAACCGTGTTGAACAAGCATTACAACAAATGCCCGCCTCTTTTGCCCCATTCTTACGCGAATTGGTGCTAGCCAAGGATTTCGATGCTACTTTCTCTGCCGAGCAATACCAGCAATTATTGACCCTTTCCGGACTTCACGATGCCGATCTGCGCGTTGCACTCCTGCCGCTTGCCGCTGCTTACTCTTTTGCTCCTATCTCTGAATTTTATGTTGGAGCCATTGTGCGTGGCCTGACTGGTCGCCTCTACCTTGGTGCAAATATGGAATTCACTGGTGCGCAATTAGGTCAAACCGTTCACGCGGAGCAATGTGCCATCAGCCATGCTTGGATGAAAGGTGAGAAGGGGGTTGCCGATATCACCATCAACTTTAGCCCTTGTGGTCATTGCCGTCAGTTTATGAATGAACTGACCACCGCCTCTTCGCTGAGAATCCAGCTTCCAAAACGTGCAGCAAAAAGCTTACAAGAGTATCTACCCGAATCGTTTGGCCCTGCCGATCTCGGTATTGATTCAGGCCTGATGAGCCCAGTCAATCATGGTAAAACCACTAACGATGATGAAGAGTTGATCCAACAAGCTCTGCGTGCGATGAACATCAGCCATTCACCTTATACCCAAAACTTCAGTGGGGTTGCACTGAAAATGCGCAGTGGTGCAGTTTACCTTGGCGCGTATGCCGAAAATGCTGCATTTAACCCAAGCTTGCCACCGCTACAAGTGGCCTTAGCACAAGCGATGATGATGGGTGAATCATTCGAGGATATTGAAGCCGCCGCTCTGGTAGAGAGTGCAACCGGCAAAATCAGCCATCTTGCCGATACTCAAGCAACGCTGGAAGTGATCAATCCCGATATCCCACTTTCTTATCTCTCACTGTAAACCGAATGAAGAGGCCGCTGGCCTCTTCACTTTTTTGTACCAACACTTTTGCTAAACCGCTTGCGAAAGCTGTCGTGCGCACATTTTTCCATCACCTACCATGACGTTCTGAATAAAGCCTGATAATTTGCGCTTTTTACACGCATCTCTCGCAAGCTATGTTCGAACAAATCGTTGCGATACTTTTTCCGGTCATCAGCTTGGTGCTGATTGGTTATCTGATTGGGCTTTGGCTCAAGCCAGATTTTCGCCCAATCAATCGTATCAATATGGATGCCTTTGTACCGGCCTTGGTATTTTCCTCACTGGTCAGTATGCCATTGGATACGCAGCAAACACCGCTACTTCTCGCCGCTTTGGTGGCCGTATTATTACCCGGTCTTTTGATGCTCATCGCGTGCCGTTTGGGCGGCTGGTCATTTAAAACATGGGCTCCGCTGCACATGTTTCGTAATAGCGGCAACTTAGCGATTCCACTTTTTACTTATGCATTTGGCGAAACCGCACTCCCCTCCGCCGTACTGCTATTCGTCGTCTCAATGTGTCTGCACATTAGCTTAGGCGTTGCCATGCTCAGCAAAGGTAGCGTGTTAAAAACCGTGTTGAGCGCTCCAGTATTCTTAGCCTCTTCGCTGGCTTTACTGCTCAATCTGAGCGGAGTCTCTGTCTGGTCTCCCTTATACAACGCCACCGCTTTACTCGGGCAAGCCGCCGTTCCGGTGATGCTGCTTTCACTCGGATCGCAAATGATCAATCTGCGCTTAGAGGGCCTGAAAGTGGGCATCATTTCTACGATGCAATCTTTACTTACTGGCGCTTGTGCGTTTGTGGTGATTTATCTTTTCATTCCCCTGCCCCCTCTACAACTGCAAATGATGGTGCTGTTTACCATGCTGCCGCCGGCGGTGATGAACTACCTGTTTGCCGAGCGTTATCACATCGAGCCCACGCAAGTTGCCGCTATGGTGCTGTTTGGTAATTTCTTCAGCTTATTGAGCCTGCCTATCTTGCTGTTTATCGCGCTTTCACTCTAATTTTTCCGCCATAAAACTGTCATCAACTTGACGTCAATAAGAGCTAATCTGACGGGCTATAGCGGGAAGCAAACGTTTTCTTTTGTGCTTTGTTCCAGTATCATGGCCGCTGTTTTTTGCTAATGTTGACTGAATAACTATAAGGATTGTCTATGTTTGGGACAGCGACTCGGGATAACGCAACGCGAGTGCTTTTGCTTGGTTCTGGTGAGCTCGGTAAAGAAGTGGCGATTGAATGCCAACGTCTTGGCCTCGAAGTGATCGCCTGTGATCGTTACGCCGATGCGCCTGCCATGCAGGTTGCCCATCGCAGCCATGTGTTTGACATGCTCGACGCCGATGCTCTGCAGCAAGTGATTGATTTAGAAAAGCCTCACTTTGTCGTACCCGAGATTGAAGCAATTGCTACCAGCAAACTGGTTGAATTAGAAGCGCAAGGCTTGAATGTTGTGCCTACCGCTAATGCGACTCGCCTAACCATGAACCGTGAAGGCATTCGTCGTTTAGCCGCTGAAGAGCTAGGCTTGCCAACGTCGCCATACCAATTTGCAGACAGCTACGAAAGCTTTGCCACGGCGGTAGAAACGATTGGTTTACCTTGTGTGTGTAAGCCTGTCATGAGTTCATCAGGCAAGGGTCAAAGTGTTATTCGCACGCCAGAGCAGATTGAAGCGGCTTGGCAATATGCTCAACAAGGTGGACGCAGTGGCGCAGGCCGAGTGATTGTGGAAGGTTTCGTGGACTTTGATTACGAAATCACACTGCTGACCGTGCGCGCGGTGGATGGCGTACATTTCTGCGCCCCAATTGGCCATCGCCAAGAAGATGGTGATTACCGTGAGTCATGGCAACCGCAAGTGATGTCAGAGAATGCCATCAAAGCGGCTGAATACGTGGCAGAGCAAGTTGTTAACGCGCTTGGCGGATACGGCTTGTTTGGGGTTGAACTGTTTGTGAAAGGTGACAAGGTCATCTTCAATGAAGTTTCCCCTCGTCCACACGATACCGGCATGGTCACGCTCATTTCTCAAGAGCTCTCTGAATTCGCTTTGCATGTGCGCGCGTTTACCGGACTACCGATTGGTCAAATCGTGCAATATGGCCCATCAGCTTCTGCGGCGATCCTCGGCCAAGGCCAATCACAGAATATCCAGTTCAGTGGGCTTGATGACGCCCTAAGCATTCCTCACACCCAAGTACGCTTATTTGGCAAGCCCGATATCGCGGGTCGTCGTCGCTTAGGTGTTGCATTAAGCCGTGGCAAAACCACGCAAGAAGCGACTGAGCGTGCGATTGAGTGTGCAAAAGCCGTGAAGATCCATTATTAATCATGCTCATCGCTCTATAAGGCATGAACATCAACAAAAAGCGCGCTCTTTCAGCGCGCTTTTTCACTCTCAACAGAGCCAAACCTCGTGTAAAGCTCACTCGCCTTTTTCAATTACCCAAACTTCTTCAGCAAAGCGGCTTAAGCCCGCGGGGGTCCGCTTATTCAGATGCGGATCGATGCTGGTATCTTGGTAAACTCGGCGAATCTCACAATCGGTAAACAAGGTGCGGATTTCGGCTTCAGGTACCGAGAATGGAGGCCCCGGCAACTCAGTTTGCACATAATCCATGCTGACTAGCAAAATTCGTCCACCCGGTTTAAGCAGTTGTAGTAAACGCTGCGCATACTCTGCACGCATCTCTTTCGGCAATGCTACTAGCGCCGCACGATCATAAACCAAGTCCACTGATTCAACAGGAGCCGTGAAAAAATCGCCGGTAAAAATGGTTAGCTCATCAAACTGACACAACTCATGTTGCGCATTGAGTCGTGTCACCGTCGGGGTATAAAAATGCTCGGCAAAGAAAGAACGTACCGCAATTTGGCTTAATTCAACCCCTTGCACACTGTCATGCTGATTGGCCAACCAGATGAGGTCTTCACTCTTCCCACATAAAGGAACGAGAACTTTATCATCACGTTCCGGCATGGTTTCTCCCCAAAAACGGATCAGCAACGGATTCACATCTTCCAGATGAAAACCAATCTGATTCGCTGCCCATTTGTTATGCCAGAATTCAGGGTCTCGCATCTCTTACTCCTGTCTTTTTGAGAACAGCCAAGAGTAGCGGATCTGCCCCATTTTCGGTAGCACGAATTTGTCCCATTGATGGCCTCTATACCGTTACATTTACTTACGCGTGGAGATGGAACTCCGCTTAAAAGACGCAGTCTGACTCTATGTCGATGTTATGTGATGGATAACAAATTCTTACAAAGTGTCGCGGTGGATTTGATTGGAAACAGCAATCGGCGTCCCCATTGATCATAGTGAATGGAATTGAACACATTGAACCAACTTGAATTGCACTGTCAGGAAACGCCTTCTAGGTCCACTTTTTGACCCTACAGCGCAAGCTAAGGAGAGTGAATGAGTCTATTGCTACGTACCACAGCACTGATGCTATTGCTGTTAAGCCGTGCTCCCGTTATGGCAGCCGTTCCATTAATCTCAAGTTCAACAGAAGATAATCGTGAAGAGTCACGACAAAATGAAGTCAGCTCTAAACTGTTTCGTCACAGCTTAAGTGGTTTGTACGGCATTTCTAGCCAGAACGCTCCCATCACCCAGCCCTACCAAGATTTTGACGTGCTCTACAGTAAAGCGCACCAAGCCCAAATCGAATTAGAAACCTTGTGTAAGAGCACCGCCCTACTTACAGGCACTCAAGCGTATTTCGCCGGAGCCAAATCTCACCAACGTGCATTAGAAAAAGTGGCGTTGGAACTGGATGGACAAGCGGAACGTATTACGGATTTAGCACGCGCGACTATTGTTGCCCATGATGTGGCGAGCCTGGTGACCGCTTACGAAACCTTGAACCGAGAAGCAACCATTGTAAAAGTGAAGAACCGCTTCAAGAATCCTGCGGAGTCGGGGTATCGCGATCTCAACGTATTAGTTCAACTGCCTAAAACTAAAATCATCGCGGAAGTTCAGTTTCATTTAGCCGCGATTGCTGAAGTCAAAAGTGGTGCTGAGCATCAACTGTATGAGCAAATACAAAATATTGAGCGTACCGCTCGCCAAGAGCAGCGTGCTTTAAGCGAATGGGAATTGGCTCAAATTGCCAAGATACGCTCAACGTCACGAGATCTCTACCAACAAGCTTGGCAGCCTTACATCACAACCCACATTCAAGCCGCTTAAAACATACAAGCGCAGCCGCCTAACGCTCAGGCTGCGCTTTCAAATGTTAACCACGCCATCCATCCAACGATATGTATTACTGATAGGCTGCAATCAACTTCATCTCATGTGAATAAACAGAGTATGGGTAAACAGGCTATATGGTTGGCGGAAAAGAACACAACGAACACTGTCGCAGCGATAAGCAGGAAGGGGATAAAAGCAAAAAGACCACGCTTATGGGCGTGGTCTATTGCTCGGTCTTATTTTTCGACTTTGATGTTCTCGACTCGGGCTTTCAATTTTTGCCCTGGGCGGAACGTTACGACACGTCGAGCGGTAATAGGAATATCCTCACCCGTTTTTGGGTTTCGACCCGGACGTTGATTCTTATCTCGTAGGTCAAAATTACCAAAACCAGAGAGTTTTACCTGTTCGCCACTTTCGAGTGCTTTGCGAATTTCTTCAAAAAACACTTCAACCGTATCCTTGGCATCCCGCTTGCTCATGCCGAGCTTTTCGAACAGGGCTTCAGCCAATTCGGCCTTTGTGAGCGCCATAAAACTTCCCTCAAAGCTAAGTTAAACCTTGCTGCTGGTTGGCAGCGCCAAAGCAATTTTTGTTCGACCAATCAACAACCTAACAGCCGAACAATGAAAGTGTATGCCAACCGTCTGATTTTCGCCAACTTTTTTATTGCTCACTAAGCGATTCAAAACGTTATGATTTACAGCTCTCTTTAAAAATCACTCACTTTCTCTTGGAGAACAAGAGGAAAAAAATCTGAATTTTTAGTTATTTACATCATTGTCACTAAAATGATTTTCAGATCCTCATCACTATTTAGCGTAGATAATTTTTTTCGATACGCCAAAAATTTTTTCTTAGTTTCATCTAAAAATCAGAGAGTTGTTGGCCTAGTTCCACATTCAAATCATAAAAAACAGGCTCCGAGGAGCCTGTTATCATCTGACTTGAAGCGAGGTGCTCTCTGGCTTAGTCGCGCAGAGCCGCACCATATTGTGCAGAGACTGCCTGCACAATCGCCTCTACCGCTGCTGCGATATCAGCCTCTTCAAGCGTGCGTTCAACAGATTGAAGAGTCAGTGCAATCGCTAGACTCTTCTTACCTTCTTCAACACCTTTACCGACGTAAACGTCAAACAGTTTCGCGTCTTTCAGTAGCTCGCCACCCGCAACACGGCATGCTTCAACGATGTCGCCAGAAGCAATATTGCCATCAACCACCAAAGCGATATCACGACGGTTGGCTGGGAACTTAGAAATCGCGGCGGCTTCTGGGATCACGCGTGTGTTGATCGCATTCCACTCGATCTCGAACACGATAGTGCGGCCATTGAGGCCAAACTTGCGCTCAAGCTCTGGGTGAACGGTACCAATCACACCAATCGCTTTACCATCAACCACAATCGCTGCCGCTTGGCCAGGATGCAGTGCTGGGTGCTTAGTGGCCGCAAAGCTGTATGCTTTGCCTTTGGCTGTCAGTTCAAGAACCGCTTCCAGATCGCCCTTCATATCGAAGAAATCAACGGTTGCCGTTTCCATATTCCAGTGCTCTTCACCACGAGCGCCAGAAATCACACCCGCTAGCATTGGCTCTTGGCGCATGCCATTTTCTGCTGCTGCATCAGGGATAAAGCGCAGACCATATTCAAACAGACGAACACGAGGTTGCTGACGCTTTTGGTTATGAACCACAGTATTGAGCAAACCTTGGATCAGGCTCAAACGCATCGCCGACATTTCAGCTGAAATTGGGTTTGGCAGGATCAGTGCATCAACACCCGGTACAACCAGTTTTTGCTGCTCAGGCTCAACAAAGCTGTAAGTAATCGCTTCATGGTAACCACGGTCAACCAGCAGATCGCGAACACGCTTCAGTGGTAGTTTCGCTTCATTGTGCAGGTTCATGTTCAACGCTGCGACAGGCGCTTGGTTAGGAATGTTGTTGTAACCGTAGATGCGGCCTACTTCTTCCACCAAATCTTGCTCGATAGCAATATCAAAACGCCATGTTGGCGCAGTCGCTTGCCAGCCTTCTGCGATAGTCGCCACTTGCATGCCCAGACGCTCAAGAATTTCTACCACATCCGCATCAGGAATCGCATGACCCAGCAGCTTGTCGAGTTTGCTACGACGCAGTGTCACTTGGTTTGGTTTTGGTAAATCGGCGACGGATTCTGCTGCTACCACTGGTGCAACTTCACCACCACAGATCTCAACTAACAGCTGTGTAGCGCGCTCCATCGCTGCGTGTTGCAGAGCATAGTCCACACCACGTTCAAAACGCATGGAAGAATCCGTATGCAGGCCGTAGCTACGTGCACGACCACGAATATGGTCTGGCGCGAAGAAAGCACACTCTAGCAATACATCTTTAGTGTCAGTGCTGACACCAGAATGCTCACCACCAAACACACCGGCAATCGCCAGCGCTTTTTGTTGATCAGCAATCACTAGCGTATCTGCGTTCAATTTGGCTTCTGAACCATCAAGCAGAGTCAGTTTTTCATCTTGCTCAGCCAGACGAACCACGATTCCGCCTTCAATCTTCGCCAGATCAAACGCGTGCATCGGCTGACCTTGTTCCAGCATCACGAAGTTAGTGATATCAACCACCGGATCGATAGAGCGGATCCCACAACGACGCAGTTTTTCTTGCATCCACAGTGGGGTTTGCGCTTGAACGTTCACGTTCTTCACGATACGACCAAGGTAACGTGGACACGCCGCTGGCGCTTTCACGTCAATCGCAATCGTATCATTGATGGTTGCTGCAATGGCATTCACTGCAGGAGCCGTCACGTCCGCACGGTTCAGTACGCCCACTTCACGAGCCAGACCACGGATGCTGAAACAGTCCGCGCGGTTAGACGTCAGATCGACATCGATAGTCACATCGTTCAGTGACAGAAAATCGCGGAAATCCATACCAATCGGTGCGTTTTCAGCCAGTTCCATGATGCCGTTCGATTCAACATCAATACCTAGCTCAGAAAACGAGCACAGCATACCGTGTGACGGTTGGCCACGCAGTTTGGCTTTCTTAATTTTGAAATCGCCTGGCAGCGTTGCGCCTACCGTTGCAACCGCAACTTTCAGGCCTTGACGACAGTTGGCAGCACCGCACACGATGTCCAGAAGCTCTTCTTCGCCTACATCCACTTTGGTTACGCGCAGTTTGTCAGCATCTGGGTGTTGAGCACACTCAACCACCAGCCCCACTTTTACGCCATCGAACACACCAGCCACAGCCAGTACGTCATCCACTTCCAGACCCGCCATTGTAATTTGGTGGGTTAATTCGTCAGTGGTAATTGTTGGGTTAACCCACTCACGAAGCCATGATTCGCTGAATTTCATTGTATATACCTCTTGGGAACCCTGAATTACTTGAACTGTTTTAGGAAACGCAGATCGTTTTCGAAGAATGCACGCAGGTCATTCACGCCGTAGCGGAGCATAGTTAAACGCTCAACGCCCATACCAAACGCGAAGCCTGAGTATTTCTCAGGGTCGATGCCTACGCTGCGCAGTACATTGGGGTGCACCATGCCGCAGCCTAGCACTTCTAGCCATTTGCCGTTTTTGCCTTTCACATCCACTTCCGCTGAAGGCTCAGTGAACGGGAAGTAAGACGGACGGAAACGCACTTCCAAATCTTCTTCAAAGAAGTTGCACAAGAAGTCATGTAGGATGCCTTTCAGCTGTGCGAAGTTAACGTTTTCATCAACCAGCATACCTTCCACTTGGTGGAACATTGGGGTATGCGTTTGGTCGTAGTCGTTACGGTAAACACGACCCGGCGCGATGAAACGCAGTGGCGGTTGACGCTCTTCCAGAGTACGGATTTGCACGCCAGAGGTGTGAGTACGCAACATCAGCTTCGGATTGAAGAAGAAAGTATCGTGATCGGTACGCGCAGGGTGATCTGCGGCAATGTTCAGAGCATCGAAGTTATGGAAATCATCTTCGATTTCAGGGCCAGACTCTACAGTAAAGCCAAGCTCACCAAAGAAGCTTTCAATACGTTCGATAGTACGAGTCACTGGGTGCAAACCACCATTTTCGATACGGCGACCCGGCAGAGTCACATCAATGGTTTCAGCCGCTAATTTGGCTTCCAGTTCCGCACTTTGCAACGCATCTTTACGCTCGGCTAGCGCTTTTTGCACCGCTTCTTTCGCAACGTTAATTTCTTGGCCAGCAGTACGGCGCTCTTCCGGCGGTAGTTTACCGAGGCTTTGCAGTTGAACCGTCAGTTCACCTTTTTTGCCCAGATACTGAACACGCACTTCATCCAGTGCGACGAGCGACTCTGCAGCGTTAATCGCCGCGGTCGCATTAGCAATAATCTCTTGTAGATGTTGCATCGTTTCCTCGTCTGCCAATCAGCAGTTTCCTTTAGGAGCCCGAGTAGGTTTCTTTGGAAGTCGTAAGACCGCCAATAGTGTTACCGTAAGGGATTCTTGGGGTTTTCAAATAGCTGTACATAGTACCGAAAGCGAGGATTAAAGCCAAATTGAAATCCATCGTGTATGCATTATTGGTGCATTATTCATGCACTTGAAAAACCCTTTATCCGAGTGGGTGGATTGACAACTTGCTTGAGCATGCTAAAAAACACGCTCCGTCGTCGTAAAAACAGTCACAAGGAATCGCCATGACACTGGAAATTGTCCCTATCCAACCGGAATTTGATGCTGCTATTTGCCAGATTATTCAAAGCGTCGGCGCTGAATTTGGCGCGATTGGTGAAGGGTTTGGCCCTTCAGATGCCGAAGTGCTCGCCATGAGTCAACATTATCGTGAGCAAGATCGTAGCGCATATTTTGTTGCACTTTTAGATGGCAAAGTGGTTGGCGGTGGCGGCATTGCCCCTTTTGCTCACCATACGGAGCTGTGTGAACTGAAAAAACTGTTTCTGCTCCCCGCCAGCCGTGGACATGGCGTTGGGCGAGCGCTCAGTGAACATTGTTTGAATTTTGCGAAACAGCAAGGTTATTCAGAATGTTATCTGGATACACTGGCCAGCATGACCCAAGCCATTAAACTTTACCAACAACTTGGTTTTCAGCACTTAACACAGCCCATGGCAGGCACTGAACATAATGGCTGCGACGTATGGATGTTGAAATCGCTCGACTAAGCTACCGAATTAAAAGAACAAACACGATTTTTACCACCATGTTTGGCTAGGTAAACCGCCTGATCGGCCGCGCGCAGTAATTCATGATGATCCTTCATTTTGGGGTCGAATTCTGCGACGCCCATGCTAACACTACCTTGCCAACATAGGTTGCCTTCAATCGAGATCACATGTTGTTGAATCGCGTGACAAACTGCTTGAGCAATATGGACTGCGCCTAATGTATTCGTTTCAGGACAAAGCACCAAAAACTCATCACCACCTAAGCGACAAACCAGATCATCACTACGGAAGTGATCCCTCAGTGTGTGTGCCAACGTAGTCAAAACTCTATCTCCCACATCATGTCCATAGAGGTCATTCACCGCTTTGAAGCCATCAACATCCACCATCACACAAGCGAAAGGCTGACGATTATCTTGAGCAAGGCTCCAATGCAGTACGAGCTGACGCATGGCTTTACGTCGATTAGGTAAGCCTGTCAGGCTGTCGGTCATCGACAGTGCTTCGAGCTGACGATTGACTTGGTAAAGCTGTTGAGTGCGCTCAATCACTTTTTCTTCCAGTGATTGATTGAGTTTGACGAGTTCTCGATTACGTTCAGAGACTTGATCAAATAACGCATTAAGGGCATTGAGTAATGGCTCCGTCGCGGCATTTTTCTCTCGCTCCTCTTTAGCGTAGGCTTCTTCGGCACTCATGCCAGAGCGAATCGCAATCACTTGTCGCGCCATATTCTGATCGATACCTAAGATGTGGTACGCCAACCAATGGATCAAAAACTCCAATAGCTGAACGGCTGAACGGTCATCCACATCATGGATGAAAGCTTGCATGCTGAACACTTCAGACATAAAAGTGCGATGAACCTGAATGTGCTCTTCAAGATGACGATCGGAAATGCCGACCTCACGCATCAGCTTTTCTTCTTCTTTGAAATGATATTCGGAATAGCGGGACAGCTCGAATAACGCGAGACGGATCTCTTCTAGCGAGACGTGATTTTCAGCCAACAGAGAGCTATAGCGATTGACAATATTCACCAAATATTGGTGCTGCTCATCAACCTCATCCAACCCTGTTTCGAAGTATTGATCCCATTTGAACGATTGCATGCTCGCACTCATCTCTCTAGCGTGTACAACTCAATCACGGATAACCCTTAGTAAATTTAGGGCAATTGTAACTGGACACGGAGCAACCGACGTGATTCAACTCATAAAAACAGGAAAACGTTAGCAAATGCTAATTAAATCGAAGAAAAATCGCACCGAACATTGATGAATAGGGTTCTGAAATACAAAAACCCCGCTCAATGAGCGGGGTTTTGATTTGGAGCGACACACGAGGTTCGAACTCGTGACCTCAACCTTGGCAAGGTTGCGCTCTACCAACTGAGCTAGTGTCGCGAAATGGAGATGGTGCCCCGGGCCGGACTTGAACCGGCACGACTCGAAAGTCGAGGGATTTTAAATCCCTTGTGTCTACCGATTTCACCACCAGGGCACGCAAAATCTTTGCGATGGAAGACACCATCTTGTGATACCGCTTAACGCCATATCATTTAATTTGGAGCGACACACGAGGTTCGAACTCGTGACCTCAACCTTGGCAAGGTTGCGCTCTACCAACTGAGCTAGTGTCGCAATGGAGGCGCGTCCCGGAGTCGAACCGAGGTTCACGGATTTGCAATCCGCTGCATGGCCACTCTGCCAACGCGCCTCTGTAACCTCAGGCACTTGCTTGTTTCGCTGACTGCCTGACTACGGGAATGCATTCTACGCATTCGAGGTATTGAGTCAACACAATTTTTTTGCCTTTCTAATCGTTTGACTATTTAACGTGCAAAAACTCGATATTTGCTCACTTTATTAGCAAAAAAAGCCGCGTTTTTATGGAGATAACTGGATCTCAAGCTCAATCTTTTATCCAACACCCCTATCGTCCAACGATAAAAAAACGGGCTTTCGCCCGTTTTCTAGTGATGTTCTTCATTCAGTAAATCGTCTTTCGCCGCAGCGAGATATTGCACCATTGACCAATACGTCAGCACTGTTGCCACATAGATAGAAATATAACCAAGCCAAATCATCCAGTCGTCATAACGCCAGATGAGAACCCAGAGTGCAAACATTTGGGTCAGGGTTTTCACTTTTCCCACCCAAGACACCGCAACGCTGGCTCGTTTGCCAATTTCTGCCATCCATTCCCGCAGAGCAGAAATGATGATTTCACGGGCGATCATGGTCACCGCCGGAATGGTGATCCAGATACTGTGGTAATGTTCGGTGATCAGAATCAGCGCCGTAGCTACCAACACTTTATCGGCCACTGGGTCAATAAACGCGCCAAAACGCGAAGTTTGGCCTAATTTGCGCGCCAACATTCCATCTAACCAATCGGTGAATCCTGCGACCCAGAACACCATCGCGGCGACAAAGGGAGCCCATTCAAAAGGAAGATAAAAGGTCACTACAAAAACAGGGATCAGAAATAATCTGAGCAGGGAGAGAAGGTTAGGAATGTTGAAACGCATAATATATAGGCTCTTTTCGATGGCGCGTTAATGTTGCTGTATTTTTCTTATTGTTTCAATGCTTGATAAATGATTTCTGCCAACGCGTGACTAATCCCCGGCACTTTGGCGATTTCTTCAACAGATGCACGTTTCAATTCCTGCATACCACCCAAATATTTGAGTAGCGCTTGACGCCGTTTTGGCCCCACGCCTTCAATCCCCTCAAGCGTACTGGTACGACGGGTTTTTCCGCGCTGCGCTCGGTGTCCTGCAATCGCATGGTTATGGCTTTCATCACGGATATGTTGAATCAAGTGCAACGCAGGCGCATCACTCGGTAAATGGAACTCGTCACCATCAATGGTGATCAGTGTTTCTAAACCGGGTTTTCGTGTCACCCCTTTTGCAATACCTATAATTCTTGGGTATTTGGGCCAATCTTGCCAGCATGACGAAATGATTTCGTAGGCACGATTGAGCTGCCCTTTGCCGCCATCAATAAAAATAATGTCGGGAATTTTACTGCTATCAAGCTGCTTGCTGTAACGGCGCTCCAAAACCTGTGCCATTGCGGCATAATCATCCCCACCCGTGATACCCGTGATGTTGTAACGCCGATACTCCTGCTTTAACGGACCTTCTTGGTTAAACACCACACAAGAGGCGATAGTACTCTCGCCCATGGTATGTGAAATATCAAAACACTCCATGCGGGTAATCGTATCCATGCCGAGCTCTTCTTGCAGGGCTTTGAAACGTTGACCAATCGTCATTTTGTGATTGATTTTGGTGGTGATCGCCGTCAAGGCGTTGGTATTGGCGAGCCTCAAATAACGTCCACGCGTCCCGGTCGGATTGACATGAAAAGTGACTTTACGCCCTGCAAGTTCACTGATCGCGGTTTGTAGCGCCTCGGTTTCTTCGGTCAATCCTCGATTTAAAATAATCCGTGCCGGAATACTGCGAGCTTCACTGTGACTCAAATAATATTGGCTTAAAAAGCTCTCAAACACTTCGACCTGCGAGGTGTCACTTGGAATTTTCGGGAAATGGCTACGACTGCCCAGCACTTTACCTTGGCGGATCATCAAAATATGGATGCAAGCAATGCCATTTTCTTGCGCAAACCCGAGCACATCCAAGTCTTCCAAACTGTCGTCCGACACAAACTGCTGCTCTTGTACGCGGCGAATGGCTTGAATTTGGTCACGCGCTTTGGCGGCATCTTCAAAGCGCAGCTCACGGCTCGCCTGCTCCATTTTCTCAACCAGAATCGACAATACTTGATTGTCTTTGCCTTGCAGAAAAAGGCGCAGGTAATGGACGATCTCTTGATAGCCTTCGTCAGAAATCAACCCTTTAACACAAGGTCCGGCACAACGCCCAATCTGATACATCAAGCAAGGACGAGTACGGTTGCTGTACACCGTATCTTCACACTGGCGAACTGGGAATATCTTTTGAATCAAATGCAGGGTTTCACGCACCGCCCCCGAATCCGGATAAGGCCCGAAATATTCACCACGGCGTTTTTTAGTACCACGATGTGAGGAAAGTCGCGGGTGCTTGTGCGCACTTAAGAATATATAGGGGTAAGACTTATCATCACGCAGTAGCACGTTGTACTTAGGCAGATACTGCTTGATGTAATTGTGCTCAAGGATCAGTGCTTCCGTTTCGGTGTGAGTGACCGTCACGTCAATCTTGGCGATGTTGCTTACCAGAGCTTTGGTTTTTTCGCTGTCCAGATTCTTGCGAAAATAGCTGGTTAGACGCTTTTTGAGGTCTTTGGCTTTACCGACATAAATCACTTCAGCCTCAGCGTTGTACATACGGTACACGCCGGGCTGGTTGGTGACTGTCTTAAGAAAGGGGGCAGAATCAAACTGTGTCGACACTATAACTTCTCAGTATCTAAGATCCCGTGTCGGATAGCTAAGTGGGTTAATTCCACATCACCGTTGATATTCAGCTTGGCGAACAAACGGTAGCGGTAGCTGTTAACGGTTTTCGGACTCAGACTGAGCTGTTCAGAAATGTCCGTCACCTTCTGACCTTTCGTGATCATCAGCATGATCTGTAATTCGCGTTCGGACAGGTCAGCAAAAGGATTTTCAGACGCTGGCGAAAACTGGCTCAACGCCATTTGCTGCGCAATTTCTGGAGAAATATAACGCTGACCACTGTGAACGATACGGATTGCATTGACCATTTCATCCGGTGCCGCACCCTTAGTGAGATAACCCGCAGCACCCGCTTGCATCACTTTGGTTGGGAACGGATTTTCGGTATGTACCGTCAATACGATAATTTTAATGTCCGGATTAACACGTAACAGCTTCTTGGTTGCCTCTAAGCCACCAATACCCGGCATGTTCATATCCATTAAAATGACGTCTGCATGGTTCGCACGACACCATTTTACTGCTTCTTCACCGCTGTCAGCTTCCCCTGCTACTTTCATTCCACGGACGTCTTCAATAATACGTCGTATCCCTGTGCGAACCAGCTCGTGATCATCTACAAGGAAAACACTAATCAAACTTGTATCTCCACACTTATCTATTGGCTCTGCACCCACCGAGACAGTGGATTACAGCGAAGTTACCCCAACCAACGCGGGCAACTTTTCTCTCGTGAATATGATCTGAAACCTACACTTTAGCAAGCACTTATTTTTCAAAGTGTCGAATCGCACATGTGGCACATAAAAATCAATAAGTTAATGAAAATCATATTCGACCAATTGAAAGCTTTGGTGAATGTTTTCACTCATTTTCACCGTATGTTTTCAATTGTCTTGATCCGATGATTGGCCTTATCTGCCGACACAAATCACAATGCGATGTAATCAGCTTCACGATCAGTATAATGTGCCTGCGCAAAACTGTATGAGTGTCTATAAAGGTGAGTCAGATTGAAGATTGAACAAGGGTTTGTATTAACACGTCATGCTCGTGATGTGGCAGGACAAACCCAAATTGAACTTTGGCTTGCCACACCTTCAGGCCCTACGCAACTGATCATACGCGGTGAGCGCCCTGTGTTTTTTATTGAACAATCGGCTTGCTCAGAGACTGAATCTATTGCAGCGCCACTGGCCTTGCAGCTTTCGCTCTCACCCCTCGCCCTACACAGCTTCCAAGGCCAAGCCCTCACTGCTTGTTACACCACCACCATTCGAGATAGCCAAACCTTAGCGGAAAAACTGGCTCACGCGGACATTTTAACGTTCGAGGCCGATATCCGTTTGGCTGACCGTTTTCTGATGGAGCGCTTTATCCAAGGTAGCATCGAATTTACCGGTCAGATCACCGATTTCGGCCATTATCGCCAAGTTCAGCAAGCCAAATGTCGCCAAGGTGATTACCTACCGACGCTGAATATGGTGTCGCTAGACATCGAATGCTCCGAAAAAGGACTACTCTACTCCATTGGTTTGGATAGCCCGATGGACAGCCGAGTGATTATGATCGGCCAAGCGGAACCTGCGGAGACGCCAATTCAATGGGTCGAAGATGAATATCAGTTACTCAAGGCGCTTATCGCATGGTTTGAGCAGTTTGACCCCGATGTGATTATAGGTTGGAGTGTGGTGGATTTCGATTTCCGGCTGCTGCATAAGCGTGCGGAATTCCACAAACTGAAACTCACCATTGGCCGAGCTCAGCAACCGAGCTTCTTCCGCACGGCGAGCCAAACACAGCAAGGTTTTATCAGCATTCCCGGACGTGTGGTGCTCGATGGTATCGATACCCTAAAAACCGCAACTTATCATTTTCGTTCATGGTCTTTGGAGTCGGTCTCGCAAGAGCTACTCGGCGAAGGAAAAGCGATTCATAACGTGCATGACCGGATGGACGAAATTAACCAAATGTTTCGCCACGATAAACCCTCGCTCGCTCGTTACAACCTGCAAGACTGCGTGCTTGTGAATAAAATTTTTGCCATAACTCATCTGCTCGATTTCGCCATTCAGCGTTCGCGTTTAACAGGTGTCGAGTTAGACCGCATTGGTGGCTCTGTTGCCGCGTTTACCAATTTGTATCTGCCGCAACTGCACCGTGCAGGGTATGTGGCACCGAATTTACAACCAGAAAACTGGGTAGCCAGTCCCGGTGGTTACGTGATGGATTCGATTCCGGGGCTGTATGACTCGGTACTCGTGCTCGATTTTAAAAGCCTCTACCCTTCAATTATTCGCTCGTTTTTGATTGATCCACTTGGGCTGATTGAAGGTTTAAAACTGCCAATAGGCAAACAAGCTGATCACGCGGTTCCGGGCTTTCGCGGCGGTCAATTTCATCGCACCAAACACTTTTTACCTGAGATGATCGAAAAGCTATGGGCAGCGCGCGATGAAGCCAAACGCAACCAAGAAAAGGCTTTTTCGCAAGCGATCAAAATCATCATGAACTCGTTTTATGGCGTGCTTGGATCATCAGGCTGCCGCTTTTTTGATGCGCGATTGGCATCGAGCATTACCATGCGCGGCCATGAAATCATGATCCAAACAAAACAATTGATTGAAGCGCGCGGCTATCAAGTGATTTATGGCGATACAGACTCAACTTTCGTTGCGCTGGGTGGGCCGTTCTCTCAGCAAGATGCAGATAAAATTGGTCACACTTTGGTGAGCGAAATCAATCAATGGTGGACAGATCACCTCCAACAAGAGTATGCGCTAACGTCGATTTTGGAGCTGGAATACGAAACCCACTATCGCCGATTCCTGATGCCAACTATTCGCGGCTCAGAAACGGGCTCCAAAAAGCGCTATGCCGGTTTAAAAGGAGAGGGGGACAATGAACAGCTGATTTTTAAAGGTTTGGAAAGCGCACGCACCGATTGGACACCGCTCGCGCAACGTTTTCAACATCAGTTGTATCAATTGATTTTCCACGGACAGGATCCAGAATCCTATATTCGAACTATCGTAGAACAGACATTAGCAGGTCAATTGGATGAGCAATTGGTGTATCAAAAGCGCCTACGCCGACGGTTGCATGAATACCAAAAGAATGTGCCGCCGCAAGTGCGCGCAGCCAGAATGGCGGATGAAATTAATGCCAAACTCGGAAGGCCACTACAGTACCAGTACCGTGGCAGCATTGAATATTTGATCACCGTGAATGGACCCGAACCCAAAGAATATTCCAAAAGTCCAATGGATTATCAGCATTACATCGACAAGCAACTCAAACCAGTCGCAGACGCTATTTTGCCTTTTATCGGCAAACACTTTGACGAACTTATTGCACCTCAGCTGGGGTTGTTTTGAGCATATTACGTTCTTGCACGAATGCCACTAAATGTTCACGAGTGAGAGATTTACTATAGAACCAGCCTTGTACTGAGAAAGGGTATTCATCTCCCATCGCGTCTAATTGCTCTTGGGTTTCGACCCCTTCGACGACGGTTTCAAGCTCAAGGGAATGGGCAACCAACTGCAAATTGGCAAACACTTTACGGCCTTTTTCAGAGACCAAAGCCAGCACAAAGGAGCGGTCAATCTTGATCCCATCGACATCAAAACGGTGCAAATAGCTCAACGAAGAGTAACCGGTACCAAAATCATCAATATAAATTTTAACGCCGAGTTGATGGAGCTGATTAAATACCCAAGTCAAACGCTGTTCATCAGCCAGTAGACTTTCTTCCGTCAACTCAATGTGAATCAACCCAGCGACGGGACGAATGATCTCTTCAATCCGTGACATCACCGTTAAATCAACTAAGGTATCCGCCGTAAGGTTAATACTAACGGGAACGTAAACGCCCAACGCGTTGAGTTTATGAACATCCCGCACCGCCTGCTTTACTACCCATAAGTTCATTTCTTTCATCAGCCCCGCTTTGGCAAGCGAAGGTAAAAAAAGGGCTGGGGATAACACATTACCTTGTTGATCTTTGGCTCGAATTAAAGCTTCACATCCAATAACTCGCCCAGTGCGATGACAAACTTGCGGCTGATACTCTAGGCAAAACTCTTTGCTGCTCATCATTTGCAGTTGTTGCTCAACCTTCAATTGTTCACGCTCTTGTTTTTGCGCCAATGCAATCGGGTCATCTTGCAAGTGTTCCGCTTCTTCTTGACGACGGGTGTACATAGTATCTAGCGAAGGAATACGGATAACCTGCTTGCCATACTGTTCATTGAGTCGTAACACCGAAGGCAGATACAAAACACAACCAAGAAAAATGTTGAACAGTTGCAGTAACAAAGCGTGCCAGTCGCCATTCGTCGCAATCCACGCATTAAGAAAGATCGGACTATTAAACGGAACGGAAACCGTAGGATATGCCACCCATCCAGACGTGACCGCCCACAAAGACACCACCACGTTCATCATTGGTACCAACAAAAAAGGCAGAAATAATCTGGGATTCAAAATCAGTGGCAAACCAAATAGGAATATTTCATTCACATTGATAAACCCGATAGGAATACTCGCTAAGGCAAGCAATCGTATCGATTTTTGTTTACTAAACAGCAAAATTGATAACGCCAGTGAGAAAGTGGCACCACTGCCTCCAATAAACACAAAAGTGCCCATAAAAGACAGGTTCATCGGATACGGAGCACTTTCCCCAATCAATAAGTAGGACTCAGAAAGCAGACTCGCTTCTTGTAAGCGTTCCACTAAAGGTAGTAACGCGTAATAACCATGTACCCCGAAAAACCAAAGTAGGGAATTAAGGCTGGCGAACGTTAAGCCAAAGGAATACGGGTCATTGGCATAATCAAAATGCATTAAGCTCGCGAAGATTTGGCGCGTCACTGGGCCAAATAAAATTAAATTAATCGCCACCACCACAATCGAGGTCAAGGCAGCGGGCAGCACCAGATTGAGCGACTCTCGGACAATCGTGCCAGCGCTGTTAGAACGCGTTAAATGCAATGCGGGGTAACGCATCAGCCAAGCAATCAACGGAATAGCATACACAGGAGTGATCAGTGCCGTGACAATCTGAAACGTCGGCAGATTGTATTCGATACTGACCGATGCCGATGACACCACTAAGTAAACGATGCTCAGTAGCGCAATCGGAGGGCGTGGTAAATGCCAATGCATCGCTAAAAGATAAGAAATGGTCGCCGTCATCAAATAAGGGAACGTTTCGGCGATCACTTGGTTGGCACGGTATAACGCCAGTACCCATTCCGGGCGAGCACCGCTAAACAGCTCCCCCATACTGGCAATAAACAGCACAAAGGAAGAGATCATTAAACAGGGGATCAGCCATACCATTCCTTCGCGAATTGAATGCATGGACGAAACCAGATATTGAGAAATATTGGCCAGCTCGGTCTTTTTAGTGGGGGGGTGGCACTTATCAAGAATGGGCATGCTAGAGCAACTCGGAATAATACATAACTAAAAGTTAGCACAGCATTTCCTTAGTTAATAAACCGTTAAACTGTGCAAACTCATACTTATTGCAAATTCTCAAAAAAGACTAACCAATCCTGAATTCAGTTTTTTGATATTGAGACACTAACCACGGGCCAAAGCTATCAAGTAAACCAATGACCGAGCGTTTAGGAATCGCACGTGGGTTTAACAGCAAACCAAGGCGGTCAATTTCAAGCTGCTTCTCTGGATGATAACGTAGGAAGTGAGTTCCACACTCAATGGGGTCGTCAAACCACTGTTTGTCGCGATACATAATCAGTGAGTAACTGGCGCGCAGCAGTTTTTTTGCCACCATCTGCTGAGCCAAAATCTGCTCTTGCTCGCTAGAGGCTTTGGCAATTTTATCTCGGTAGTAGGTTAGCCAATCACCCACATCCATATTCCAATGTTTGGCGATTTCCCAACTCGGTTCGTAATGACCAAAACACTCCGCCAGATCATCGCCATATACACACACGCAGCAATGGCGCAGCATAAAACCCCAAGAGAAAATCGCCTCTAGCGTCGCGATCTCTTCAACGGTGGCCATTTTGATTGATACATCCGTGATCCACGGATAGCTTTTTTGAAAACGCCAACGAATCGTGTTGATTAAGGTGGCACGGTTCTCTTCAAAAGCGCCATGTGTGACCACCACCACATCCAAGTTAGAACGATTGGGTTGCGCCGTTTTGCGCGCCACACTGCCGTAAAGATAAATACTGTGTAGTGCCTGCCCTGCCCCTGCGCGCCAAAAACGTACCAAATCGGCAATCGCGCTTTGATATTCAGGTTGAAAAGGCTGTTTCGGGTCAATCACCGGCAGAGTCATACCGCTCACGTACTCACTTGATTTGCAGAGGCCTTATGTTCCACGATGCGCGGCTATCAATCAATAGCTCACCGTTTCATTGCTTAGCAAAGCACCACTCCGGTTAGCTCTTCATCATGCAACGCGTGAGACAAAACGCAACCTAAGGAGAGATATTCCTTTTCCCCTCATCCTTTAGTTATAATACTGCCACTTTTTACACGAAGGATATATTTCATGCCAAAGGCAAGTGAACTGAAAAAAGGTTTTGCCATCGTTTCTAACGGTAAAACTCTGCTGATCAAAGACATCGAAGTGACCACTCCAGGTGGCCGCGGCGGTTCAAAAATCTACAAACTACGTTGTACTGACCTAAACACAGGCGCACGCGTAGATGAGCGTTACAAATCTGATGACGTTCTAGATACCGTAGAAATGAACAAACGTCCGATCTCTTTCTCTTACATTGATGGCGATGAGTATGTCTTCATGAACAATGACGACTACACCCCATACAACTTCAAGAAAGATGAAATCGAAGACGAACTGCTGTTCATCACTGAAGAAATTCAAGGTATGAGCGTAGTATTGGTTGATGGTGAAGCAGTTGCGATTGAACTGCCATCTTCAGTTGAAATGGTGATTGAAGAGACGGATCCATCAATCAAAGGTGCTTCGGCCTCTTCTCGTACTAAACCAGCGCGTATGCCAACTGGATTAGTGGTTCAAGTTCCAGAGTACATTGCAACGGGCGATCGTATCGTTATCAATACTGCTGAACGCAAATTTATGAACCGAGCGTAATCTTATGGCTGAGCTAATTTCTATCGACGACACCATTGATACCGCATACGACATTTTCCTAGAGATGGCGCCAGATAACCTCGAACCCGTGGATGTGATTCTATTCACCGCACAGTTTGATGATCGCGGCGCGGCCGAAATGGTTGATGTGGGTGATGACTGGGATGATCAAGTGGGCTTTGAAGTCGATAAAGAAATCTACGCCGAGGTTCGCATTGGTCTGGTGAACGAAGAGAACGATGTGCTGGACGATGTGTTCGCCCGTATGCTGATCAGTCGTGACCCAGATCAGAAGTTTTGCCATATGCTGTGGAAGCGTGACTAAACTTCTCAACGCCAGCTTTCGAGCTGGCGTTGCTCTTTATTGACATTCCAAGATGTTAGATTGAGACATAAACCCAAGCCTTATCACAAAAAATTCCGCTAAACTTAACTCAAGTGCAATCAAACTGTGAGTTAGACGATGCGATTCATCCCATTGCTTAGCCTTATTTGTACTCTTGTGGCTTTTCCTAGTCTGGCTAATGAATACCGTTACGGCCCATTCATCAATTACGCCCAAGCGCCTCTCGCCAGCCATTCCCTTACTCCACAGCTACGCGACGGATTTTCACTCCCGCTGGATAGCCAAGAGCTGTTTGGTGGATTTTCTGCTGCCAGTATCTGGAGTGATAGTCCGGGTTATGAGGGTGATTTCTACCAAAACCAGTTCACCTTAGGTCTTAAATGGCAGTTTGCACCCCGTTGGCAGGCGGAGCTGAGCTATCGGTTTAGTCAGGCGTGGGATAACCAGTTGGATTCGCTGACCATGGGCTTTCATGACCTGTTTGGTCTGGATCAAAATGGGCGTGATAGTGTTGATAAACACCGTTTTCATATTGCCGTTCCAGAGCACAAGATTGCGTGGGATGACTTTTCTGGCTCCACTCTCAGCAGCGCCTTTTCTGTTTACACGCAGTACCAAATCCACACTTCCGAGCAGCATGGTCTTTCACTCGGTGCTACGCTCTATTACAACCAAAATGGCTTATTACGCTTAAACCGTTTTGAGCAAGCACTGCAACTGAACTACACCTATCAGCAGGACGCGCATCGAATTTATGGCCTGCTCGGCGTAGTTCATCACAATAGTGCGACAGGCACGCTACCAACGAAAAAATCGACCCTCACTCTGGCAGCGGGTTATGAGTACCAACTCAATACCAAGCACCACTTGTTTAGCTCTTTTCATTTTTATCAAGGCACAGTGGAAAGCCCCAAGGAGCTTGAGAAACCCGCAACAGAATATGTGCTGGGTTATCGCTACGTAATGCCATCTAGCGCCTTGGAGCTTGCGTTAACTGAAAACGTCTTCAGCACCGATAACAGCACGGATATTGCGCTGCACATCAGTTATCGCTATCGCTTGTAGGCGTTATCACTCAGTAAAATCTGCGCAATGTGGCAACTTACACACAAAAAGTTGCAAAACTTCGATTTCAAAGAAATGATTTGTCTATGCAAATGATTTTTTGAAAGAGTTGAAACTTGTCACCACGCTATCTGCAAATCAAACAATTTATGCTCGATAACATCGAGTCGGGTCGTTGGCCAGTTGGTTATCGTACCCCCACTGAATTGGAATTAACCGAGCAATTTGGTGTCAGCCGCATGACGGTCAACAAAGCGCTGCGCGATCTGGTCAGTGAAGGCAAATTACAGCGCCGACCACGTTTAGGCACCTTTGTTTGCGCGGCAGAAGAGAAAGCCGAATCACCTTTGCTGGATATTCGCAACATCGCGGATGAAATCCTCAGTCGCGGTAAACAGTATCACAATAAAGTGGTTGAACAGCGTGCGCTGAACGCCGATGAAGCTGTCGCCATCAAGCTCGGTGTGATGGTGGGTAGCCCAGTGTTTTACAGTGAAATCATTCACTACGCTAACGACATCCCAATGCAGCTGGAAGTGCGTTGGGTGAATAGCCGTTCGGTGCCACACTATTTGGATCAAGATTTTACCCAAATTACGCCCAACCAATATTTGTCGCAAAACTGTCCACTGAGCGCGATTGAACATACTGTAGAAGCCATTGTGGCCGATGCGCATGTCAAACAAGCCCTTTCACTTGCGGCTAATGAACCTTGCTTGCTACTCAATCGCCGTACTTGGAGTGGTGATAAGCTGATTAGCTCTGCCCTGCTCTATCATCCGGGTTCGCGTTATAAACTCAGCTCGAAAATTCTGTTCAACCAATAGTCCCACATGATCACATTTTCGCAACATTCAAGTTGCGAACTTTTACGCTTTCCACTATTTATTTGTATATACATTTGAAATGCCGATATCTGGATGGAAAGCGATGAATTGTGTGTTGACCGAAGCGCGTTTAGTAACCATGCAACCGGGCGTGCAAGGTTATCAGATAACCGAGCCGCAAACCCTCATCATTGAGCAGGGGCGCATTCAACACATTGGCCAACATATTGACCTTCCCAGCGATGCGCATCCTATCTCGTGTGCCGGCAAATTAGTTACGCCGGGATTGATTGATTGCCACACCCACTTGGTTTATGCCGGCAGCCGCGCCAACGAATTCGAGCTGCGTTTACAAGGTGTGCCCTACCAAACCATCGCCGCCCAAGGTGGCGGCATTCTTTCTACCGTGAATGCCACTCGTAAGGCCAGTGAAGAAGCGTTGATCGAACTCGCGCTACCGCGTTTGGATGGCCTGCTGCGTAGCGGTGTCACTTCCGTTGAAGTGAAATCTGGCTACGGTTTAACACTTAAGGATGAACTTAAAATGCTGCGTGCCGCCAAAGCGCTGGAGCAGCATCGCCGCGTCAAAATCACCACCACATTACTTGCCGCGCACGCACTGCCTCCTGAATTTCAAGGCCGTAGTGATGACTATATCGCGCATATTTGCCAAGAGATCATTCCGCTTGTCGCACAGGAACAACTGGCCACCAGCGTGGATGTGTTTTGTGAGTCGATTGGTTTTAGCGTGGCGCAAACTGAACGCGTGTTTCATGCTGCGCAAGCGCATGGCTTGCAAATCAAAGGTCATACCGAGCAGCTTTCCAACTTAGGCGGCAGCGCACTCACCGCTCGCATGGGTGGGCTCTCCGTTGACCATATCGAATACCTTGATGAAGCGGGCGTGAAAGCATTGGCGCAATCGAGCACGGTTGCCACCTTACTTCCCGGTGCATTTTACTTTTTGCGCGAAACCCAAAAGCCGCCGATTGAATGGCTGCGCCAATATCGCGTACCCATGGCCATCTCTACCGATTTAAACCCCGGCACCTCACCGTTTGCCGATCTGTCATTAATGATGAATATGGGCTGTACCTTGTTTGGCCTAACGCCAGAAGAGACGCTACGCGGTGTCACTTGCCATGCAGCACAAGCCTTGGGTTACGCCGCAAACCGTGGACAAATCGTAGAAGGCTACGATGCTGATTTGGCGATTTGGAATATCGAACACCCTGCCGAGCTGAGCTATCAAGTCGGCGTTTCTCACCTGCATGCTCGCATGGTGAATGGAGAGCTAAGCTATGAATCCTAATTTCACCACAGAGCACACTTGGCAAGGCCGCCATGATCCCGAAGATGGTCAAGCCGGGCGTCGTGTGCACCATATCGCTTGTCCCATTCAAGTGGGCGAGCTAGCGAACCAAGAGCCGGGTGTGGCGTTGATCGGCTTTGAGTGTGATGCGGGCGTTGCACGTAACAAAGGTCGCATCGGAGCCAAGCACGCGCCCAACCTTATTAAGCAAGCACTGGCCAATCTCGCGTGGCATCATCCCACCCCCATTTACGATTTGGGCAACATTTGTTGTGAAGGTGATGCATTAGAGCAAGCTCAGCAAGAATGCGCGCAAGTGATTCAACAGGCTCTGCCTCACGCGCGTTCCATCGTGCTCGGCGGCGGACACGAGATTGCTTGGGCAACCTTTCAGGGTTTAGCGCAACATTTTCTAGCAACAGGCGTAAAGCAACCACGGATCGGCATCATCAATTTTGATGCACATTTTGACTTACGCGCGTTTGAATCTGGGGTTGAAACAGCGTTCGTTCCAGTACGCCCAAGCTCAGGCACGCCGTTTAATCAAATCCACCATTTTTGCCAGCAGCAAGGTTGGGATTTTCATTACGCCTGCCTAGGTGTGAGCCGCGCCAGCAATACGCCCGCGCTATTTGAACGCGCAGATAAGCTAGGGGTTTGGTATGTTGAAGACAAAGCCTTTTCGCCTTTGTCACTCAAGGATCACCTGACTCAATTACAACACTTTATTGATGATTGTGATTACCTCTATCTCACCATTGATCTGGACGTGTTTCCAGCGGCCAGTGCGCCCGGCGTCAGTGCGCCTGCCGCGCGCGGTGTGAGCCTAGAAGCGCTTGCCCCCTATTTCGACCAAATTCTTCATTTCAAAAACAAACTGATGATTGCCGATATCGCCGAGTACAACCCGAGTTTCGATATCGATCAACATACGGCGCGCTTAGCCGCTCGTTTGTGTTGGGACATTGCTAACGCCATGGCCGAACAAGTGCAATCCATCCGTCACCCGTGAATCAAAAGGAGTCTCAACATGACACAGTCATCTGCACAAGGAACAAGACTGGACACTCAGCGCACCATTCGCGCCCCTCGTGGCACACAGCTGCGCGCCAAATCTTGGCTCACTGAAGCCCCACTTCGCATGCTGATGAATAACCTCGACCCCGATGTGGCTGAACATCCTCATGCACTGGTTGTGTATGGTGGCATTGGCCGCGCGGCGCGTAACTGGGAGTGCTTTGACAAAATCGTCGAAGTGCTGGAGCGCCTCGAAGATGACCAGACTTTACTGGTGCAATCGGGTAAACCGGTGGGGGTTTTCCCAACCCACAAAAATGCGCCACGTGTGTTGATTGCCAACTCCAACTTAGTACCACACTGGGCAAACTGGGAACATTTCAACGAGCTGGATAAACAAGGCTTGATGATGTACGGCCAGATGACGGCAGGTTCTTGGATTTACATTGGCTCGCAAGGCATAGTGCAAGGCACTTACGAGACGTTTGTCGCGGTTGCGAAAAAGCATTTCAATGGCGATGCCAAAGGCCGTTGGGTTTTGACTGGCGGCTTGGGCGGCATGGGCGGCGCGCAACCTTTGGCGGCGACGATGGCAGGATTCTCGATGATTGCGGTGGAATGTGATGAATCGCGCATCGACTATCGTCTGCGCACCGGTTATGTCGACAAAAAAGCCAACACGCTTGATGAAGCGCTCGCAATGATCGCCGATAACGATCGCCCAATTTCTGTCGGCTTACTGGGTAATGCCGCCGACGTCTTCCCCGAATTAGTCAAACGCAACATCACACCTGATGTGGTGACGGATCAAACCTCAGCACACGATCCACTCAATGGCTATTTACCACTCGGCTGGAGCATGGAAAAAGCCGCGCAGATGCGTCAGCAAAATGAAGCTGAAGTCGTCAAAGCCGCCAAAGCTTCGATGGCGATCCAAGTGCGTGCCATGCTTGATTTGCAAGCTCGCGGCGCTGCGACGCTGGACTATGGCAATAACATTCGCCAAATGGCGCTGGAAGAAGGTGTTACCAATGCGTTCGACTTCCCCGGTTTTGTGCCGGCCTATATTCGTCCCCTATTTTGTGAAGGGATAGGTCCGTTCCGCTGGGCGGCACTCTCTGGCGATCCGGAAGACATTTACAAAACCGATCAAAAAGTCAAAGAGCTGATCCCTGACAATCCACATCTGCATAACTGGCTGGATATGGCGCGTGAGCGAATCCACTTCCAAGGTTTACCTGCCCGTATTTGCTGGGTCGGTTTAAAAGATCGCGCTCGCTTAGGCTTAGCCTTTAACGAAATGGTGAAAAATGGCGAGCTCAAAGCGCCAATCGTGATTGGTCGTGATCACCTCGATTCAGGCTCAGTCGCTAGCCCGAACCGCGAAACAGAAGGCATGCTCGATGGTTCAGATGCGGTCTCTGATTGGCCGCTACTCAATGCGCTACTCAACACCGCAGGTGGTGCTACTTGGGTTTCGCTGCACCACGGTGGTGGCGTCGGTATGGGGTTCTCACAACATTCCGGCATGGTGATTTGCTGTGATGGCAGTGATGATGCCGCCGAACGTATTGCACGCGTGCTGCATAATGACCCAGCGACCGGCGTGATGCGCCATGCCGATGCGGGCTATGAGATTGCCAAACGCTGCGCGCAGCAGCAAAAACTCGATTTACCAATGCTCAACGCTGAGCTGGCCAAACTCAAGTGAGGAAAGAAACCATGTTGCACCTGATGATCAAACCCGGCCAACTCAGCTTAAAACAGTTGCGTCAAGTGAGCCGCTCACCCGTGGTGTTATCCCTCGATCCAGAAGCGATTCCGGCGATTGCCGAAAGCGCCCAAGTCGTCGAACAAGTGATCAGCGAAGGACGTACCGTTTACGGCATCAATACTGGTTTTGGTTTGCTCGCCAACACCAAAATTGCCCCACAAGATTTAGAAACGCTGCAAAAGAGCATCGTGCTTTCTCATGCTGCGGGCATCGGCGAGCTGATGTCGGATGAAACCGTTCGTTTGATGATGTTACTTAAAATCAACAGCTTGGCGCGTGGCTATTCTGGTATCCGTCTTGAAGTCATCCAAGCTTTGATCGAGCTCGTCAATAACCAGATTTATCCTTGCGTACCGAAAAAAGGCTCGGTTGGCGCATCGGGCGATCTTGCGCCGCTGGCTCACATGAGCACAGTGTTGCTCGGCGAAGGCCAAGCACGTTACAACGGCAAAATCATCTCCGGTCTGGAAGCGATGAAAATTGCGGGGCTAGAGCCAATTACCCTCGCCCCTAAAGAAGGGCTCGCGCTACTCAATGGCACTCAAGCCTCGACCGCATTTGCGCTCGAAGGATTGTTTGTGGCTGAAGATCTGTTTGCCTCCGCCACTGTGTGCGGTGCGATGTCGGTCGAAGCCGCTCTGGGAAGCCGTCGCCCCTTCGATCCGCGTATCCACCACGTGCGTGGGCACCGAACCCAAATGGATGCTGCAACGGCGTATCGTCACCTGCTCGATGTCAGCAGTGAAATTGGCCAATCCCACAGCAATTGTGAAAAAGTGCAAGATCCTTACTCTTTGCGCTGCCAACCACAAGTGATGGGCGCTTGCTTGCAGCAAATTCGAAGTGCAGCAGAGGTGTTGGAAGTCGAAGCTAACTCGGTTTCTGATAACCCACTCGTGTTTGCCGAGGATGGCGACATCATCTCAGGCGGCAACTTCCATGCTGAACCTGTGGCCATGGCAGCGGATAACTTGGCGCTGGCGATTGCTGAAATTGGCAGTCTCTCCGAGCGGCGTATGGCACTGCTGATTGACAGTGCGCTAAGTAAACTACCGCCCTTTTTGGTCGACAATGGTGGGGTGAACTCCGGCTTTATGATTGCCCAAGTCACGGCAGCCGCCTTAGCCAGTGAGAACAAAACCCTCGCGCATCCTGCGTCAGTCGACAGTTTACCCACTTCAGCCAACCAAGAAGACCATGTTTCCATGGCGACGTTTGCCGCGCGCAGACTGCGTGATATGGGCGAAAATACTCGTGGTATTTTGGCGGTGGAATACCTTGCAGCAGCACAAGGATTGGATTTTCGTGCACCATTGAAGTCCTCACCACGCATTGAGGAAGCAAGGCAGATACTGCGTGAAAAAGTACCGTTTTACGATAAAGACCGCTATTTTGCGCCGGATATCGAAAAAGCCAATGCTCTGCTGCAACTTGCCGTACACAACCGTTTAATGCCCGATCAGCTGCTACCAAGCCAGCATTAAGTGACTGACAAATCAACATTTCAAGAGCCCTACGGGGCTCTTATACTTAAATCACTTGAAGTGGCGAAAGAACATATCCACTGGATAGACCAATCATCGCAAGATTCTGTCCTATAATGCGCGCAGTTTAGTTGAGATAGCGATAACCATGTTCCTGACTGCATACCATTCAAATCAACAGCACCAATTTCAATTTACTCGCCAACAGGCTAGCCACTTTGCCAAATTGGTCGCGGGTGATTTCAACCCCATCCATGACGAAGACAGTAAACGTTTCTGCGTACCGGGCGATCTGCTGTTTGCTGTATTGCTGCAAAAAGAAGGCATTAGCCAAAAGATGCGTTTTGATTTCTCTGGCATGGTGAGTGATGGCGTTGCTCTGCACATTGAAAATAAGTGTCAGCGTGAAAGCGCAGTCGTGGATGCCAGCGGCAAAGAGTATCTGCACATGTCACGTGAAGGTGAAGTCAACCGCAACCCTGCTTTTATTGAGCATGTGGTGACCAGCTATGTGCAGTTTTCTGGCATGAACTTCCCGCACATCATGGTGCCGTTGATGGAAGAGCAGCAGATGATGATCAACTGCCAGCGTCCACTGGTGATTTATGAATCGATGGAAGTGGAATTTACCCGCCTTGATCTCACCCATCCAGAAGTAGAGTTTGCGGGCGCGACCTTTGATGTGGATGGCAAACGCGGCTTAGTGACACTCAACTTCGTGTTTAAAGATGAAGGACAAGTGGTCGGTAAAGGCCTAAAACGTATGGTCGCCAGCGGTTTAAAACCTTACGACCAAGCGGAAATCGATGATCTCGTCAACCGTTTCAATGAGCGCAAAGAGGCTTTTCTCAGCCAAATTGAGCAAGCGGCATAATTCGCAGAGCATCTAAGTCTAATGCAAAAAAATAACCCGCGGGCAGCGGGTTATTTATATACATCTAGGCAGAAATACGTCTTCTAAATAAACATAATAGAGACAAAAATAGCGTTAAAAAATTAAGACTTCCCGCTGAATCCGTGTTAACCGTACTTGTTACCGTTGTTACCTCTCCAACTTCTGAAGAACTCGGCTGAGCGATAATAATCGGTATTTCATTGTAATAAAGTTTTTCAATAAAAGCTGCATCTTTTCCCGAAGCTACGCTTTGATCTTTCACATATCGAAACTCTAATGTATTAAGATCCTCAAGTAATGCAACACTATAAATCGCATTACTGAAACCTTCTAATTCTTTTTCCAACTTACGATTAATATAAATTTGCAATTTATCCGAATATTCAGCAGACACGTTCATTTGAATGAACAAACTACCCTTAGGTATTCCTTTAACAATTAATGACGAGCTATCACCATCACCAGTAACTCCTGAGCGAAGAGCATTGTTCGGTAATCGCTCCCAGCCATTTTTAGTAGTTAGAACAGATGTTTTAGGTAATTCAAAAAGTGCCTCAATTATTTCTTGGTTTGCACTTCTCAATGTTTGAAACTGAATATTAGACTGTTTAGCTACAGGTAAACCATTATCTAGAATATTTGCATTAATAGTATACTGATATATTTGATAAAAGTTAGGAGAAAATCTAACGTCGATATTACAGCTTTCATCGGGACGAAGCATACGGCCAGAACAATCGTCGTTGATAATAGAAACCAAAGATCGAGGATTAGTCGAGCTGTTAGATATTTCTATATCTATGAAATTAATAGGAATATCACTGAAATTGTTATAAACCAAGCTATGTGTAAAAGGGGCTAATGGTACAGGCTCTAAATAAACATTGCTTTCATAGCTAAAACCACGAATATGGTCGCTTATCCAATCAGTAAAATAATTTATATTTGTATATACACTATAAGTATTATCAGCAGCACAGACTTGAGGCCCCCAACTTACAATACCTAGTTGTACACCACTACCAGCCAAAACTATTGGGCCTCCAGAATCCCCTCGGCACGCGGATTTCTTATCTATTGACCCCGCACAAAAGTTCTCAGAATCTGGCTGATCTGTTATTCCATATGGGTTGTAACCAGACATGGTTCGATAACACTCTGATTGTTCTATCAGAGCCACATCTGCGTATTGCAAAATCGACTCACTGGTATTCCAAGGCCACCTAATAGGGCTAGTACTTCCCCAACCTGCGACTTTCAATGGCTCGCCAATATGATCTGAAACTCGTGTCGAACTATCAGCAATAACAATAGGCGGTGCTTGAACCTCATTCTCTAATTCTAGAACTGCGATGTCATTGAGCAAATTCTCATGCACATAATCTTCGTGAAGATAAATACGACGAACAGCAACTCTTACACCTTCATCATTTTCATTAATTAAGTTATTTATACCTATAATCGCATCTAAATCCTTCGCTTCTTTTGAGGCAACACAATGAGCAGCAGTCAATACATAACGTTTGCCCAAGAAACTGCCACCACAAAACTGACCGACAGATGCAGTTTGACCGCGTTCGACCAAAGCCACAATAGAGGGCCATTCACCAAGAAGAGCATCCGAACCATTAATAATATAAGGTGATACATTTTCAATTGACACTGGATAAACCGTTGCCGGAAAAAACAGTGACGCGATAGAACACGCTAACAACGAAGAAACCTTTTTCACAACTAGCCTTTTCATTAGTAATAAGTATCATTTGAGGCGCGAGATATTACTAGAATCAATAAAAAAATCATGCGCTATTGGTACTATTTTTATTAGTTTGTGAAATGAATCAGCATATTCAGAACAAAGTGTTCATCTACTACAACCAGCGTCTCACTCGCTTTTTGTAATGTAGATAGGCTTCGCCAAACTTGGCTTCTAGAATCCGCTCTTCAGGCTCGATTTGGTATTGATTCATGTACAGCAAAAAACCGCCAACTATCACCAAGCTAAGAGCGTTTTCTTGCCAGTAAGCAAGCCCAAACAACAGGAGCAGTAAGCCGAGATACATAGGATTGCGGCTGAGTGCAAAAACGCCGCTGTCTACCACAGTGGCCGCGAGATCCGGAGCCATGGGGTTCACCGTCGTTTTAAAACGACGAAACTCCAACAAACCTGCAATCCCCCAGAAACCTGAGCTGCAAAAACAGAGCGCCATGACTAGGCTTGGCCACGGTAGTGTAATGGTTAACGTTGGAAAGAGAATGGAAGAGAGATGAATCAACGCCAAGGCCACCAGAAAAACCGCGACTGGAGGAACCTTTAATTCTAAATTTTTCATAATCACCTCAATTCAACTGAATGAAAAAGCCCAGTGGAGTCACTGGGCATTCTGCTTATAACAAGTGTAACAGAGCCTGCAACGGATGCTTAGGTTTGATTTGCTCAAACCGTTTCACTTGGCTACGACACGAGTAACCGGTGACCAAACAGCGCTCTTTCGGTAGCGACGCTAATGCGGGTTGCCAACTCAAATCGTAGATATCCCGAGACATCGCCAATTTATCCACCTCATGACCAAAGGTACCCGCCATGCCACAGCAACCTACCGCCACCGCATTGAGCTGCGTACCAAAGTGGCGGAAGATCTCCACCCACTCTTTTTCCGCATTCGGCAGCTTAGTTTTTTCCGTACAGTGCGCCAATAAGTACCAAGGCTGTGCATCGGTTGCTTGAGGCGTAAACTGCGACAGGCGTGGTTTGAGCCATTCATGAACCGTCAGAACCGAAAACTCGCCGCGCTCTTTGCCTAATATTTCAACATACTCATCGCGATAGCAAAGCACCAAAGCAGGATCCACACCCACGAGCGGAATATTGAGATCCGCCACTTGAGTCAGAAATGCGGCGGTATTCGCTGCCGTCGAACGAAATTGGCGTAAAAAGCCTTTAATGTGCTGCGCTTTACCATTGGGTTTAAATGGCAGCAATACTGGTTTTTTGCCTAACTTAAGCAGCAGGGAGACAAAATCTTCAACCACATCCGCATCGTAATAACTGGTAAACGGATCTTGGACGATCACCACATGTTGCTCGCGCTCTTCTTGTGATAACCCCGCCAAACGCTGCATATCAAACAACACGACCGGATGACGGCGCAAACGCTGGGCGAGTGTCGGTACCGACAAGAGTGGTGCATCGACATAGCCCACCGTTTTAGCGGTTAATTTTTGCACCGAAGATTGTGCTAACACACTATTCACCAGTTGCGGAGCCTTCGCCATCACAGGTAATAAGGTCTCGATATTCGCGACTAAATAATCTTTGACTGGGCGCGGATAACGGCTGTGATAGATATTCAGAAAACGCGAACGGAAACTGGGCACATCCACCTTAATCGGACACTGGCTTGCACAGGCCTTACAGGCCAAGCAACCATTCATCGCCTCGTACACTTCATGCGAAAAGTCGTACTCTTTATCTTTGCTAAAAGCATGACGAACTCGATCCAGCATAGATTTAATTGTTGGCGAGGATTCGAGCGTGGCTTTTTCAAGATCGAGAATATCAATGCCTTGCTCTGTCAGTTGGCGTAACCATTCCCGCACTAATCCTGCGCGCCCTTTCGGCGAGTGGCGGCGATCCGCCGTCACCTTCATTGACGGACACATCGGGGAGCTAGTTTCGTAGTTAAAGCACAAACCGTTACCGTTACACTCCATCGCTTGCTTAAAGCTATCGCGCACTTTGACGTCGATTTGGCGATCGTAAAAACCGCGTTTAGTATCCGATACTTTGACTAACTCAAACGGCGTATCAAGCGGAGTACAAATCTTGCCCGGATTCATCTTATTGTGCGGGTCAAACGCCGCTTTCACACGACGCAGTTCAGTGAACAACTCCTCACCAAAAAATTCTGGACCGTATTCCGAACGATAGCCTTTGCCATGCTCACCCCACATCAAACCGCCATATTTAGCGACGAGCTTAACCACTTGATCGGAAATTTCACGCATCAACAGTTCTTGCTTGGGATCGCACAAATCAAGCGCAGGACGCACATGCAATACGCCCGCATCCACATGCCCAAACATGCCATAAGCCAGATTTTTTGAATCAAGCAGCGCGCGAAATTCAACGATAAAATCGGCTAAGTTCTCTGGCGGCACACAGGTATCTTCGGTAAAGGCGACCGGTTTAGCTCGGCCTTTGGCTGCGCCGAGCAAGCCCACCGCTTTTTTACGCATATTGTAAATGCGGTTGATGCTCGCTAAATCACTGCAGACTTGGTAGCCAATAATTCCCGCTTGTTGGTTGGCAATCATTTCATCAAGGCGCGCGGTTAATTGTGCAACTTGCTCATTAATCTGCGCGCTGTCTTGGCCAGCGTATTCGACCATATTGATGCCTTGCATCTCTTTGCCCGGCACATCGGCCAGCAAGTCTTTTACGCTGTGCCAAATAATGTCTTCTTTGGCAAGATTGAGTACTTTCGAGTCAACGGTTTCTACCGACAAAGCTTTCGCTTCAACCATTAAAGGCGCATTACGCAGTGCGGAATTAAAGCTGTCGTATTTCACATTCACCAAAGTGCGAGCTTTGGGGATTGGCGTTAAATTGAGTTTAGCTTCGGTAATAAACGCCAGTGAACCTTCTGCGCCACACAATACCCGGGTGATATCAAAGCGATCTTCCGCTTCATTAAAAGCATTTTTTAAATCGTAGCCAGTGAGAAAACGGTTAAGCGGCGGGAATTTCGCGACAATTTGCTCACGCTTGGTGCGGCAAACCTGTTCAGTCACCTGCATCGCTTGCGCAGCAAACGTATTGGGAGCAGGCAAACCTTGCGAAAGATCGGTTTCCAGCAGAGACCCATCGGCGAATACTGCTTGCAAAGACAACACATGATCTGATGTTTTGCCATACTGTAGCGAACCTTGCCCTGAAGCATCGGTATTGACCATTCCACCAAGCGTCGCGCGATTACTGGTCGAAAGATCGGGAGAGAAGAAAAAGCCATGCGGGCGTACCGCATCATTGAGTTGATCTTTAATGACCCCTGCCTGCACTCGTACCCATCCCTCTTGCGGATTAATTTCTAAGATACGGTTCATATGCCGCGAGAGATCAACCACCACCCCTTTAGTCAGCGATTGGCCATTGGTCCCCGTACCGCCCCCGCGAGGTGAAAAAGTCACTCTCTCAAATTCTGGTTTTGAACTAATCTTTCCTATAAGTACTACATCTTCGGTAGATTTAGGATGCACAACAGCTTGAGGAAGTTGCTGATAAACGCTGTTATCCGTCGCAACGGCAAGGCGGCTAGAATATTGGGTTTCAATATCGCCGGTAAATCCTGCGCTTTTTAACTCATGTAAAAAGGTTAAAACCACCGGATCAACGTCAGATTGATGATGAAGTCTTGGTAACATTTGCTTCCTGCCCCTACTACGCTGATCCAATCAGCTTTGGGTTAATGTTGGATTTTAAAGAGTAATCTTTGAATTCGGTCACTTTACAACATTTAAAATGGTGATCAAATCAGAATCTGAGTGCCAGAATGCGGTGAAACAGAATTTTTTCAACTTGATTTCTTGCTGACCTATTCTGTTATACGACTTATCAAGAACTGTATGGAAAAAACGATGAAAAAAAATCAAATAGTAACAACGGAAGATATTCTACTCATGCTGTGCCAATCGGTTTCTACGGTTCTCACTTCCGCTACTAACTCACCAATCAACTATTCCGCCATGGTGCAGAAGATCAACAAAACCTCGTTAAAACCCGATTTTGGTTGTTTTGTTCTCTTCGATGGGGGCTTTACTGGTTTAGTGGTCATTAACTTCACCGCTAAAGCAGCGCTTGAAGTCTATACCAACTATATGCGTAACATGGGCATGCCTGACGATGAGCTCGCGGTGCTGCACACTTCCGATGAAGTTGGTGATGTATTGGGCGAGTTGATGAACCAACTGGTGGGTGATTTTACCAATAAGGTGCGCAAAGAACTGCAAACCAACATCACTCAAAACCAACCTAAAATGCTGTCACTCAATAAGCAGGTTCTGCTCTCCGTCGATACTAACCTAGACCGCCCTCAAGCACGCCGAGTGACTTTCTCTACCGCGAATAACAACATTTTCTACCTCGAACTGGCAATGGATAAAACTGAGTTTATCCAGTTAGAAGATTTTGATGTGCGCGAAGATGAAAGCCCAGATGATATTCTTGAAGCCACGCAGCAGCAGAAAAAATCTCAATCAATTGCTACCCAATCTGTACAAGATGATGCCGCTGCAGATTTACTTGACCAACTTGGCATCTAACTCTTCCTAAAGACTCAATTGAGAGGTCGTTACTGTTGTGGCGACCTCTTCCCTTTTCCTTCTCAGGCAAAAAGGCTAGAATGTCGGACTTTTCTTAAGTCGTACCGAATCTGCTTTACTTGCCAATGGATAAACAAAAAGCCCTTAAAAAAATCGCGAAATGCCTTGAGCTAGGTAATTCAGCTAACGTCAATGAAGCCGCCAATGCGATCAAAATGGCGCACAATTTGATGCTGAAATATGGTCTCGATAAGGATGACATTGAGTTCATCAAAATGGGAAAAACCCAATCGACCCATCTCCTCCCAGCCGCGATTTCCTCTGGTATTTTGCGGGTGATTCGTGGCATCAATACTCGATTTGGTGTGGAAGCGGTACTGATCAACCATAAAGGGCTCAAGCGAGTTGAATTTATTGGTGAAGCCGATCGCGCCATCTTTGCGGCATTCGCGTTTGACATCATCTATCGTGAGATGAATGAGCAAACAGGCCAATTTCGTAACAGTTTTGCTGGTACGGGGACTTCATCGCTAGAAGTCACTCGTCGCGTAAATTCCTTTGTTTCCGGTTGGATTGAAGGAGCTTTAGAGAAACTCCCCATCATCACCCCAGATGAAGACTCTATGAATAAAATCAATAACTACATTGATAAAGAGTTTGAAAATATCGACCGTGAAACGTTTAAGCAGCAATTAAGGGAAGCGATGAAGAATTTGACCGAAGATTATGAAATCGGTCTTAAGAAAGGGCGGCGTGTTTCAGTGAATCGTCCTATTCATGGTACGCAAGCACCGAAACTTCTCAAGTAGCCATTTGTAAGAGATTGGTAAAAAGCGCAATCCGCAGATTGACGTTGAACACGAATTCTCGTTTATTGCGCGGAAAATCATTCAATAAACGGAGAGAATGTGTTGAATAAAACAACTTTGTTGTTAGCCGCAGTGATGGCGTTGTCTGGGTGCCAAGCAACCCAACGCCAGAATGCGACAACAGGCGAAACAGAAACAAACTCGGCCACTAAAGGAGCCTTACTCGGTGCCTTAGCCGGTGCAGCCGTAGGTTTAGCCACAGGAGATGATGCCAAAGAGCGCCGTAAACATGCATTAATTGGTGCGGCTGGCGGTGCGGCAGTGGGTGGCGGAATTGGTTATTACTTTGACCAGCAAGAGGCGGAACTGCGTAAAGCACTGCTCGATTCTGGGGTACAAGTGGTACGTGTCGGTGAAAATCAACTGTTATTGCGTATGGAAAATGGCATTGGTTTTACTAGCAGTTCCTATCAACTTGATAGCTATATTCATAAAACCTTGCGTGGCGTGGCACGTATTCTAGTGGAATATCCTGATACGAGCTTGGTGATAGAAGGCCATACTGACAGCACAGGCAGTGATACCACCAACCAAGTGCTTTCTGAAAAGCGGGCAGAATCGGTACGAGCATTCTTGCTTGCACAGGGAGTCGCTGCGGGTCGAGCAATTGCTCGTGGTAATGGTGAACGTTTCCCTCTATGCTCAAATAGCACCGCAGAAGGACGCGCTTGTAACCGCCGTGTCGAAATTCAAATTCTGCCACTAAAATAGTGTAAAGAGCTAAACGACTTGACGTTGCAGCCCATACTGCCATCGATTCAAGTTGAAAAATGATAGCCCGGTGCCTACTGGGCTTTTTTCATATTTAGGGAAAGAAAAACCATGCGTTTGCGTTGTTTATGGCTGTTTTTGCTGTTTTCATTTCCACTCGAGGCCGCCGATGATCTGATCGAGCTGATGAAGCTCGCCAAGCAGAATGATCCGCAAGCCCAGTATCAGCTTGCAATAGCGTACCAAACGGGGAGTTCGACACCACAAAATCTCAACGACGCATTTTACTGGTTTTTGCAAGCGGCAGAGCAAAATTACCCCGCCGCCATGGCGCAAGTTGCAAGCGCTTATATGACTGGGCAAGGGGTAAACAAAGATGCTCAGCAGACTCAATATTGGCTGACCAAACTCGCCCTCAGTGGCAACGTTCGCGCTACAGCGACTTTGGCTAAGTGGTATGAACAGCACCCCTCGCCCATTCCCGCATTGGATTTAGCCGAACTCTGGTATCGCGTAAATTCGAATCAAGACAACGAATCCGAGCAGGGGTATTCACGTTTGCTAGAGCAAAAATTCAATCAACAGCGTGAAAAACAGCTCAGCAGCATCGAATCCTTGGATAAAGTGATTGATCAGGATCTCAGCTCTCCCTCCACACAACCCATACCAACAGCCAATCAAGCGATTACCAGCGATTGGTTATTACCGTTACTCGCAGCCGCGGGACTTCTGCTCGCGATCATTTCTGTTCGCATGATATGGCGAAAACCTCGCAACTCAGTGATCGCATCCACCAGCATCGATCCAGAAACAAAGCTCAAAGAGCAACAGTTCATTATTAAGAGACAGAAACAGCAGCTTGATCAGTTATTTCAAGAATGCAAACGGCTGCAACAAAACCAAGCCAATGACCTCAGCGGGCAAAAAGTGGCTATCGCCTTTGCCGTCATGGGATTCCATCCAACGCAAACACCCGATGTAAAAGCCATCAAATTACGTTATAAGCAGCTATCGAAAATCTATCATCCCGATCTACATGGGAGTGATGAGGAAATGAAACGGCTCAACTCAGCGGTAAAAATCGTGATTGATTCAGTTAATAAATCGTTACAAAAGCAAGCATAAACACAGGGAATTCTTGTTTAACGATTGCAAAATCAGTGTTTGCGCAATCGATCTCCTTCTCAACCATAATTACAAATAGTTAACTTTTTTAATTCACTCATGCCATAATCCGCGCGAAATTTACGCCTGATTTGGGTGGGAGAAAAGACAATGTTTAGCGTAGAAGGCATCTGTGATTGGTGTAAACAGCCAAAACTACTGACAAAACATGAATATGTGGATGGTAAAGCCCATCATTCATGTGAAAACTGCAATGAATTTGCCCGTATGGATGTGCGGCAATTTAATCTAGCTGAGATGGCATTCCGAGAAAAACAACAAGCAGCTCGATAGATAGCATCCTCTTCGATAGAAAAAGCGCCTTAAGGCGCTTTTTCTATTGATAGTCATCTAAGCCCTATTCGCACTTCACTGACTCCACGTGCTACCGCTCACAAAACACGCAACCCATCAAAATTATCACCACTCGTCGCACAAATCCCAACCAATTGAAAAATAATAATTTAACTTAAAAACCCAGATAAGAATCGGCTTCGCTGTACTTTTTTCATCCAAAAATAGGTTGCAAAAACAGCCAACCGATAATACTGTACTTACATACAGCATGTATGGAGAAACAGTATTATGTTACACTCTGAATTCAAACATTTTGGGCTATACCCATCACATACGCGAAATACACAACGTTCAGCGAACGAATTAACGGGTGACGCAAAGGTAATGCAGCGTCTCGCCTGTTTATCGGAGCGCGCACAATGGATTCTCTATACAGCTCAATGCCAACGTCCAAATATTCAATTACTCCATGCACATCAGATCGATAGTGGCAAAGTAATCCATCTCAAGCCATCCAAGGTTTGTTCAGAAGCGGAGATCATTGCCAAAGCCATCGCTTGCCGCACAGCCAGCGCCATTGTGGCCAGCAGTGCGATTGATCTGATGACTCAACAACAGCTAAAACACTATGCTCAGCAACATCATTGCGAACTGTTTTTCATCAAACAGGCACCCTATTCTTTACACTAATCACACGAGAGTGATCGGAGAATAAATTTAAGCAAACGTTTGCTTTTTGTCTGGCGGCAGAAATTAGTTCTGGTATCATGCGCTCAACCCGCGATTTTCTATCGAGTAAAATCGCAAAGTGAAGTTTGAATTCAGATAGGAATGTCTCAATGAGCCTTGCAGATCAAGTCCTTGCCGTCAATGACGACCTCCCCATTCGTACTCATCAGCCTGTGCACAGCGGCAAAGTTCGTTCAGTGTATTGGTTGACAGAGCAAGACAGCCGACGCCTCATCAAAGAAAAAGGCTATCCCGTCGCCGAAGATGCGCCATTGGCTATCATGGTGATCAGTGACCGCATTTCAGCATTTGACTGTATTTGGCATGCTGAAGGCAATGTCCGAGGTGTACCTGGTAAAGGCGCAGCATTGAATGCGATCTCTAATCACTGGTTCAAGCTGTTCCAACAACAGGGTTTAGCGGATAGCCACATTTTAGATATTCCTCACCCTTTCGTCTGGATTGTACAAAAAGCTCGCCCAATCAAAATTGAAGCGATTTGTCGTCAATACATCACCGGCTCTATGTGGCGGGCTTATTCAAAGGGTGAGCGAGAGTTTTGTGGCATCACTTTACCTGAGGGTTTAGAGAAAGATAGTCAACTCCCAGAACTGTTAATGACCCCCTCCACCAAAGGTATTTTGCGTGGTATTCCCGGTGTGCCAGAAGCCGATGACGTGAATATCTCGCGCCAAGATATTGAAGCCAACTACGCGGCATTTAATTTCAACCACCCACAAGATATTGATCATTACGAAACCCTGCTCAAACAAGGTTTTGCCGTGATCAGTGACGCGTTAAAAAGTGTGGGGCAAATATTTGTCGATACCAAATTTGAGTTTGGTTATGTGGCTGATCAGCAAGGGCAGCAAAAACTGATCTATATGGATGAAGTCGGTACTCCTGATTCATCACGAATTTGGGATGCAGAACAGTATCAACAAGGAAAGATTGTTGAAAACTCGAAAGAGGGCTTCCGCCAATTTTTACTCAATTACTTTCCTGACCCCGATATTCTGCTTAATAAAGAACGTATGCCAGAGCGTGAAGCACTCGCACGTGATAACGCTTTACCATTAGAAGCATTACTTGATATTTCACGCACCTATTTAGGCATTGCGGAAAAAATCACCGGACAGCCAATTCATCTTAGCAATCAGCCAAAGCAAGAGATCATCGATATTCTAGACCAAGAATACGGGCTCATAGAACGCTGAACCCATGCCACGATATCGTGGATAATTGGAGTGAACAAAGGGGCGATAGCGCCCCTTTGTTATATAGTTGATTGAAATTTAATTATTTTTTCAAAAAAAATCACAACTTAATCAGAAATTCATCTTGATTGGTTGATTCAATCTGCGCAGCACTCTTGCTTTGAATCGCAGTAAGTTGCTGCTCATCGAGAGCATAAGGCATCACCAGTGTCAGCTCTTCAATCCCTTCTTGTTTCGCCAGTTTTACTAGGGTAATTAAGTTGGATTCATCACTACGCCGAGTAGAAAGCCGTTTTAAGGCGACATCCCACAACCGATCTTGTGGACTCTGTTCCTCCTTGATGGCATCCAACCATGCAATGCCGAAAATCGGTGCAAATGAGCTGACAGCTTCAACAAAAGTCCATTTCTTAGTGCAGGATGCTCCTAAAAATGTGGTGTAGTCGAACACTGCGCTAATCCTTACTTTTTCCATTCTGTCCCCCGACATGATTGGCAACACAGTGAAACCACTATTGACCATGCTTGTCCATATAGCAATACGATATAAGAAAATGGTCTTTTATGTTAGGCAATCGGTTTCAAAGGCTATATAAAAACCAAACTGGTAACACCACGCCTACATTTTTAAAATGATATGTGTTTTGTTGATTAATATTTTCTTATTCAAACAAAATCCACCCCATAAAAACCCAATCAAAGGCATGAATAACCTAAATGTAAAAATAGTCCCAAGGGTTTAAACAGAAGACTTGATCACCAATAGCCACCCAGTTGCACACAAACTATCCATCTCATTGGCTCTTGAATGTTTTAAACACTGGGCTTGCGCACAGAAGCAGGATAATCAACGGACACAAGCCGTTTGTCTATTTACAATCCAACCTGCAAATCGGTATCATTTTCGCGTTTCTCTTCTACCCTACCAATCAATAGGCCGAACATGAATAACGATAAACGTCCGCTGTATATCTCCTACGCAGGCCCTGCTCTTCTTAGTACTCCCCTGCTCAACAAAGGTAGCGCCTTCAGCGCAGAAGAACGAGCTTCATTCAACCTCGAAGGTTTACTGCCCGAAGCGACAGAAACCATTCAGGAGCAAGTGGTACGTGCATACCAACAATATCGTGGCTTCGAAAGCGATATGGATAAGCACATTTACCTGCGCAACATTCAAGACACGAACGAAACCTTGTTCTACCGTTTGGTACAAAATCATATTTCCGAGATGATGCCGATCATCTATACCCCTACCGTGGGTGCAGCATGTGAGAATTTCTCTAACATTTACCGCCGAGGTCGCGGTTTGTTCATCTCTTATGCCAACCGTGATCGTATCGACGACCTGCTCAACAACGCAGCCAACCACAACGTGAAAGTGATTGTGGTCACCGATGGTGAACGCATTTTAGGCTTGGGTGACCAAGGCATCGGCGGCATGGGCATTCCAATTGGTAAACTGTCACTCTATACCGCTTGTGGTGGTATCAGCCCAGCTTACACTCTGCCTGTTGTGCTTGATGTGGGCACCAACAACCCACAACGCCTTGCAGATCCAATGTACATGGGCTGGCGTCATCCTCGAATCACGGGACCTGACTACGACAACTTCGTCGAAGAGTTTATGCAAGCGGTTCAACGCCGTTGGCCTGATGCATTAATCCAGTTCGAAGATTTTGCACAGAAAAATGCGATGCCGCTGCTGGAGCGCTATAAAAACCGCGTGTGCTGCTTTAATGATGATATTCAAGGCACTGCAGCCGTTACTGTAGGTTCACTGCTGGCTGCCTGTAAAGCGGCAGGAAGCCACCTCTCCGAGCAACGTATTACCTTCTTGGGTGCAGGTTCTGCGGGTTGTGGTATTGCGGAAGCGATCATTGCACAAATGGTGTCTGAAGGTATTAGTGACGAGCAAGCGCGCTCGCAAGTTTATATGGTTGACCGCTGGGGTCTGCTCGAAGAAGGCATGCCAAATCTGCTCGATTTCCAACAGCGCTTGGTGCAGAAAAAAGCCAACACTCAAGACTGGACGACAGAAAACAACGGCTACTCGCTGCATGACGTGATCCGCAATGCCAAGCCAACGGTTTTGGTTGGTGTGTCTGGAGCGCCGGGACTCTTTAGTGAAGAGATCATCAAAGAGATGCATCAGCACTGTCCTCGCCCGATTGTGTTCCCGCTGTCTAACCCAACTAGCCGCGTGGAAGCCTTACCAAGCGATATTATTCGTTGGACTAACGGTGAAGCTTTAGTGGCAACCGGTAGCCCATTTGATCCTGTGCTACACGAAGGCAAAACCTACCCGATTGTACAATGTAACAATAGCTACATTTTCCCAGGAATTGGCTTAGGTGTACTGGCTGCGAATGCACGCCGAGTCACCGATGAAATGCTGATGGAATCCAGCCGTGCGTTAGCAAGCTGTTCACCACTGGCGATTAATGGCCATGGCCCCCTGCTGCCGCCTTTGGAATCCATTCATTCTGTATCGAAGAAGATTGCTTTCGCCGTCGCGAAAAAAGCCATTGAACAAGGTGTTGCACCAGAAATCACCGATGAAGCACTGGAAGCCTCCATCGATCAACACTTCTGGCAACCGGTTTATCGTCGTTACAAACGCACTGCGTTTTAATTTAAGCGGAGAAGCCCCTGCATTCAGGGGCTTTTTAACAACATGCAACTGTTTCATTTTCTCGCCCCTGTAGGGCAAAAACTGCATCCATACCTCAGTGAAATCTCCATCGCACTCATCGCTTGTGCTTTAGTGATGCTCGGGGGGGAAATCAATGCCTTTTTGCGTAGAGCATTACGGAATCAACATTTTCTGGTGCGTACTTTAGCGTTTATCTTTATTAACGCGTTTGGATACGGTTTAATCATCGTCAAAGCGAGCCCTTACGTTGCTCGGACACTCGCGCAACTGGATTCCGGCATGATGCTGACCGTTATCGTAAGCTGTTTTGTTGTGATAGGCCTATGGGCACAAAGAAACCATCAAATTTAACTCTCCGCCCCATTGTCATGTCGATAGGAATTCGGTTATCTCGATTCCCTTGGCGCAAATGGGCAAAAAGTTTGCTATTGATTTCTGTCGTATCGATCGTCAGCTTATTGGCGATCGATCGTTGGGTGACTTGGCAAACTCAAAATAACATCATCAATGACACCGACAACACCCCTCCCTTTCAAGTGGCAGTAGTGTTAGGCACCAGCAAATACATCGGTAAAACGCTCAACGAGTACTACACCAACCGAATTGATGCCGCTATTGAACTCTACCAACAGGGCAAGGTGCGCAATTTCCTGCTCAGCGGAGATAATGCACACCGCTCATATAACGAGCCTTGGACAATGAAGCGCGATTTATTACGTGCAGGGATCCCAGCCGAAAACATTTCTCTGGATTATGCAGGATTTCGAACATTAGACTCGATTGTGCGCGCCAAACAAATTTTTGATACCAACAATTTCCTGATTATTACTCAGCGCTTTCACTGTGAACGCGCACTGTTCATTGCACATTATCAAGACATTCAAGCCTCTTGTTTAGCCGTGCCGGGGCCGAGTAGCCATTCAGGGTTTAAAGTTCGTTTACGTGAGGTATTTGCGCGCGCCTATGCCGTTTTTGATCTGTTTGTGTTGGATACCAAACCGAAATTTCTTGGCCCGAAAGAACCCATTATTGTAGAAAGCAGTGGCAGCGAACCAGAGGAAACCGAAGCACCCGCTCAATAGTAAACTCACGGCAAGCATCAACTCATACTTGGCTATTGGCGCTTGCCGTCACCATCAATCCATAATGAACTTCAATACGATTTCGGCCAAGTCGCTTGGCCCGATACAAGGCTTCATCAGCGCGTGAAACCGTTTCGGTGATACGCTCATCCCCCATCTGCGCAATGCCAATACTACAAGTCAAATCCCCACCATGTATCCAGTGGTGGTTTTCTACACATCCTCGCAGACGTTCTGCCAGTTCTACGGCTTGTTCAAGATGTGTCTGGGAACAAAATACGACAAACTCTTCACCACCCCAACGCACCAATCGATCACTCTCGCGAATTTCGCGGTTGAGCACTAATGCGAACTCTCGCAGTAAGTCATCCCCAAGAGTGTGTCCATATACATCATTGATTTGTTTAAAGTAATCAAGGTCAATAAATAACACACTAAATTGGTTTAACTGCCAACGAACTAAACGAGCTTGCTCTTGCAACCAATCTCGTATGCCGTGTCGATTTATTGCGCCCGTCAGTGCATCACGGTGTGCCATTTCGACAAACTTCATGTTTTGTTCATGCAGTGAATGATTTAAACGCTGTAAGTGCGCCTGACGAACACGCGCACGCAATGCTTCACGGCGATTACGGCGGATTTCCAATGCCGATAACCAAGCCCCCGCCGCAGCCCACATGATCAGCATCGCGAGAAATAGTTTTTCACCAGAAACATAGTCGCCAATTAACTCAACGCTATTGATCGTTAATTGGTACTGACCAAGAGGACTACCAGAACCCGTCGCAAATTCAATTTTATTAATATTGCTAAACTCCGGTGCCGAGTTTTCAATTGAGATCCGATTATCCACCAGCCACCAAGTCATCACTTGTAAACTGCGAATAGGAATATCAATCGCCCCCTTATTTACCCCAGGTGTAAACTCTAGTCCATTGTATTTATGGGTATATTCATCTTCTGTATTGGAATACAGCGGATTATAGTTACGCAGATAAAAGCGTAGGCTCGCGGGTTCAGCGCTAGGACCTTGTAAATCAATATCTAATCTTACGGTGTGGATATTACTCAGGTCTAAGCCCATGACAGGGTCGGGATTAATATGAACGGAAATACCGCAATATGGCCACGGATACTCACTGGCGATCAGTTCACAGTCAATATGGGCTTTATTACCTTGGATCTGTAGCGAGCTAGTTGACGCACCATTTGAGACTTGATCATTCGTTGCAAAATAGGAGTAGCGCTGTGGAGAGATCAGCACTCGCTTTGCAGAGCCAAACTGCCAATAAAGTAATACGGTCACCATGGTGATGATCACTAATCCTAACAGCACTCTTGGCACTACTTTCACAAACCTTACCCCAGCGTAAAATCACATTCTTAAAAAGCGTTCTCTTGATTGTAGCAAGCCAATAAAGCGATATTGCTTCCAAAAATAAAGGCCGTACGCCGTTTTGTCACTGACTATTTATTTTCAAACCTACATTTTCAGAGGCATTTCACTTTTTGCTTAAATAGAAGAAAGCGCACCACAGAGGTGGTGCGTGGATAACGGGGAATCGAGGATAGGGAAAAATAAGGAACTGCGCTTTTTGCCGCTCTTCGGTAGATAAATCTCATCAATTTAACGGCGAGTAACCATCATTGAGCACTCTAAACAGCTCATCAATTTCCGCTGTGGTGTTGTAGTGCATAAAGCCAATTCGCAACACACCACCGCTTTCTTCCAATCCGAGCTGACGAATAAGACCCAACGCATAAAAATGACCATTCCATACACAGATATTTTGCTCACCCAACATTTTTGCGATCGTGGCAGACGCCCCCTCTCGAAGGGTCAGCGCAAAAGTAGGAGTACGCAAATCGGCTTGGTGAACACCATGCAGCTGCCATTCAGGGAAATCGGTTAGTTTGTGAAGAAAGTATTCACTCAATCGCTGTTCATGCTCTTGGTATTGCCGATAGCTTGCCACTAATCGCTCGCGCAAAGATTCCTGAGGATCTCCCCACTGCGCCAAATATTGCACTGCGGCAATCACGCCAGCCAGACCTTCAAAGTTGAGCGTGCCGGTTTCAAATCGTCCCGGCCCTTGATTTGTCGCGGGTTCCACTTTGTACGGCGTAATCGAGCTTTGCCACTGCGGCGCAACATAGACAATCCCAACATGTGGCCCAAAAAATTTATAGGCGGAACACGCGAGGAAATCACAGCCTAGCGCCTGAACATCCGGCAGGTGATGTGGCAGATAGTGCACCGCATCGACATAAACCATCGCCCCGACCTGATGCGCCGCCTCAATAATAGCTTCAAGTTCAACCAATGACCCCGTGGTATTCGAGGCATAAGTCACGGCAACCAAGCGGGTTCGTGAATTGATGAGTGAAAGAAGATGGGCTTCATCGAGAGTCCCATTCGCTGGATTTACCCGAGCTTGATGAACTTTCACACCTTTATCCTGAGCCGCTTGCTGCCAACTAGAGACATTGGAGTAGTGATCCAAAGCGGTGACAATCACTTCATCTTCGAGCTGCCAATCACGGCTGATCGCTCGACTGAATTGAAACGTCAGTGACGTCATGTTCGGCCCAAAGACAATCGACTCAGGAGAAGGGGCATTCAGTAGCGCCTGCACATGCTCACGCGCACTTTGTACTAATTCCACCGTTTTGTGGCTAGAAAAATAATGCCCACCTAGATTGGCATTGTAACGCCCAAGATAAGCCACCATCGCATCCAGAACCGATTGCGGCACTTGTGAACCACCAGGCCCATCAAAAAACACCACAGGCTTACCCTTCACTTTTTGGCTTAAAGCTGGAAACTGTTCACGAACTAACTCAGGAATGAAGCGCATGGCGACCCTCCTTAGCCGTCAGCACAAACACATCCATATGCCCTTCTTGTTGATGATCCACCGCTCGGATCGGGCATGCGTTGTGCCATAATTGGCTATCCGCGAGTAAAGCGACCTCTCCATTTTCCAATACCTTGCGGAAAAAAGGCGCTTCGTGACTGCTTAGATAGAGCATGATCTCGCCACCGACTATGTTATGGCGATCGATTCCGACAATCGCAATATGATCAAAGCCATCTTGATGCACACCTTCCGGTGCCACTAAGGTTTCATCAAACACCGCCGCAATGCGCATTTGGTGAATTTCGATCTCTTGTCCATTCGGTAACATGTTGGCTTCCATAAACAGCGAACACAACTCGCGCAGGCCATCACTACTTAAGGTACTCGGCTGCAGTGGTTCAAAACGGCGCACGACATTACCTTGGAAGTGATTAATCTGATCGGTTTGCATGAAATCATGTTTATCAACCTCCACCACTTGCCCATGCATAAAATGGATGACTGAGTATCGGCGTAAGCGATACTGCCCGTCCGCATGATCAGTTTGAGGTAACTCAGCAAAAGAAGGGGCAAGTTGGTGAATCGCCGCCGAACTTAGCTGAGTGATATGTAGGGTATTAGGGTGAGAACGCAACATCATCGACTCCTTCATCTGTAAATTCATCCATGCTTTTTCACAATTTATTTACATTTAAGATTAATCGATTATTTGGCAAAAACAACAATTAGCGACCGAATAAACCAATCACGCGATTATTTCGATAGATTAAACTGAAATTAAATTCAAGTTAAGTTTATTCATCTAATAATCCAATATTGCAAATTGAAAAAGCAGCGCCTTTCACTAAGCAATGTTAAATCGGGAAGATTGCCAATGAGTTAGCATAAAATCAGGTATAAATCAGCCAATCTCAACCTTGTGATAAGTAGAGTAAAGAGAATAAACAATTACGATTTATGCTCAGTGAGCTACTTTCATTCACACTTTATATTCCCTACAATCGAAACCAATTTATTTCATTCGCTTGCGTCTTAATTCCTCGTTCAAGCAATGAGCAAACTCCCTTTCTTCCTTATCGGAGTACTTCATGAGTAACGTGAAACATAGCAAACTTCTTATCCTTGGCTCAGGCCCTGCAGGTTACACAGCTGCCGTTTACGCAGCGCGTGCTAACCTAAAACCAGTACTGGTCACTGGCATGCAACAAGGTGGTCAACTCACCACCACGACTGAAGTGGAAAACTGGCCAGGCGATGCAGAAGGCTTAACTGGCCCTGCACTGATGGATCGCATGAAAGAGCACGCTGAACGTTTCGATACTGAAATCGTCTTTGACCACATCAATGCCGTTGATCTCTCTTCTCGCCCATTCCGTTTGACTGGCGATAGCCAAGAGTACACTTGTGATGCACTGATCATCTCAACTGGCGCATCCGCCAAGTATCTTGGTTTAGAGTCAGAAGAAGCCTTTAAAGGACGCGGTGTGTCTGCTTGTGCGACTTGTGATGGTTTCTTCTACCGCAACCAAAAAGTGGCCGTTGTCGGTGGTGGTAATACCGCAGTTGAAGAAGCGCTTTATCTCTCGAATATTGCAGCAGAAGTGCATCTCATCCACCGTCGTGACAGCTTCCGCAGCGAGAAAATCCTGATTGATCGTCTGATGGATAAAGTGGCCAATGGCAACATCGTTCTGCACACTCATCGTACTTTGGATGAAGTGCTGGGTGATAACATGGGCGTAACCGGCGTTCGCTTGAAAGACACGCAAACCGATCAGACTGAAAACTTGGATGTCATGGGCGTATTCATTGCGATCGGCCACCAACCGAACTCGCAAATCTTTGAAGGCCAGCTAGAAATGAAAAACGGCTACATTGTCGTCAAATCTGGCCTTGAAGGTAATGCAACACAAACCAGTATTGAAGGTGTGTTTGCCTCCGGTGACGTGATGGATCACAACTATCGTCAAGCCATTACCTCTGCAGGAACAGGCTGTATGGCCGCATTGGATGCAGAACGTTATCTGGATAGCTTAGGCAAATAACCTACTCTACGCGTAACACCAGTTTTTATTTTTGCAAAGCCCAACGGGTATGACCGTTGGGCTTTTCTTTGTATACTGGCCGCCTATTACAATTATTATTCTCATTAAGCCTTTCAAATGGACAAGAAAAAACAGCGTAGCTTGAATCTCTGGCTCAAGCAGCAAAGCAAACTGGCGAAACGCTGGCTTGCAATAGCTGTTGGGTTAGGTGTGTTATCAAGCCTATTTCTGGTGGCGCAAGCCGCACTCCTCGCATCAATCCTTCATCAACTGGTGATTGAACAGGTGGACAAACACCTGCTTATTCCACAATTTGTCGGTTTAGTCGTCCTCATCGCGCTGCGTGCGCTTTGCTCTTGGGGACGTGAAATGGCGGGATACCGCAGTGGGGAGGAGATCCGCCGCTACATCCGCGAGCTCATCCTTAATAAACTTCGTGATTTAGGGCCAGCGTACATCAAAGGTAAACCTGCTGGCTCATGGGCAAGTTTGATGCTTGAGCAAGTCGAGAACATGCACGACTTCTTTGCTCGCTACCTACCGCAGATGTCTCTTTCCGTGATGGTGCCTTTTGTGATCCTCGCGGTGGTATTTCCTGTGAACTGGGCTGCTGGCCTGATATTTTTGCTCACAGCGCCACTGGTACCGCTATTTATGGCACTCGTCGGCATTAAAGCCGCCGATGCTAGCCGGAAAAACTTTAAAGCTCTACAGCGTCTGTCTGGCCATTTTTATGATCGCTTACAAGCGCTGACGACCATACGCCTTTTCGATCGCGCAGCAGCGGAAACCGAGCAAATGCGCGGCGCTTCTGAAGTGTTCCGCCATCGCACTATGGATGTACTGCGTATCGCGTTTCTCTCTTCTGCGGTATTAGAATTTTTCACCTCGATCTCGATTGCTCTGACTGCGGTTTACTTTGGTTTTAGTTACATTGGTGAGCTCAACTTCGGCTACTACGGTGCAGGTGTCACCTTGTTCGCAGGGCTATTTATCCTGATCCTCGCCCCCGAGTTTTACCAACCACTGCGTGACCTTGGTACTTACTACCACGCCAAACAATTAGCGGTGGGTGCAGCGGAATCGATTGTCGACTTTCTACAAACCGAAGCCGACACGCTGCATAGTGGCGAACAAACACTGGCCGATGATCAACCCATTGAAATCATCGCGCATGATCTGGTGGTGCTCAGCCCGCAGGGTCAACGCCTAGCGGGTCCACTGTCATTCACTCTGCAAAGCGGCAAAACCACCGCGCTCGTCGGCCCAAGTGGTGCAGGTAAAACCAGCTTAATCAATACCATTTTGGGCTTTATGCCCTATCAAGGCAGCTTAACCATTAACGGCATTGAGCTTCGCGAACTGGATCATGCACAGTGGCGACAAACCATCAGTTGGGTTGGTCAAAACCCGCTGCTACTGCACGGCACTATTCGAGATAACGTGACGCTTGGTAAACAGAATATTGCCGATCAACAAGTCACTCAGGTGCTACAAGCCGCTTATGCACAAGAGTTTGTTGAGCAGCATGGTTTGGATTACCAGATCAATGATCGCTCTGCCGGCCTTTCTGTTGGTCAAGCTCAACGTATTGCTCTGGCTCGGGCTATGTTGCAAAACGGCCGCTTTTGGTTACTCGATGAACCCACCGCAAGTTTAGATGCACGCAGTGAGCAATATGTGATGCGGGGTCTGAATGAAAGCATTCAGCAACAAACGGCTTTATTAGTCACTCACCAATTACAACCGTTGCAATCAGTCGAGCAGATCTTAGTGATGGAAAACGGAGCCTTAGTCCAAACGGGTCATTTTGAAGAGTTGAGCCAACAACCGGGTTTATTTGCCACTATGTTAGCCGCGAATCAAGCCCTACAAGCTGCCAATCAGGGGAATCTCGATGCGTGAACTGTTGCCTTATCTCAAACTTTATAAAAAACACTGGTTCGGTCTGACGCTAGGCATGCTTTTGGCGCTGCTCACCGTGCTCACCTCAATCGGTTTGCTCACTTTGTCTGGCTGGTTTTTGTCTGCCGCTGCGGTTGCCGGACTGACCATCGCTAGAGAAACCTTCAACTACATGCTACCCGGCGCGTTTGTACGTGGTTTTGCCATGGGCCGCACAGCAGGACGTTGGGGTGAGCGAGTGGTCACGCACAACGCCACCTTTAAGTTGCTCACCGATTTGCGAGTCTTCTTCTTTGAAAAACTGACACCGCTGATTCCGGGACGTTTGAGCACCGTGCGTGATGCCGACATGCTCAACCGCATCGTCGCTGATGTGGATGCCATGGATCATGTGTATCTGCGCCTAATTAACCCAGTGACCGTTGGTGTATTGGGTATCGCAGCGCTCACTACCTTAGTCGCTTGGTTTGATACCACTCTTGGGCTTACTCTTGGTGGCGTTTTACTGTTAGTGCTGTTGGTTTGGCCAATCTTGTTCTATCGACTTGGCAAGCACAACGGGCAACAACTTACACAACATAAAGCAGAGCTAAGAATTCGCACTTTGGATTGGTTGCAAGGCTATAGTGAGCTAACCATTTTCGGTGCGGAGCAAACCTATCGCCAAGCGATCTTCACGACACAAGAAAAGCTGCTGCGTAACCAATACACCAACGCGCATGTGTCTGGTTTAGCGCAATCCTTACTCCTGCTCGCGAATGGTTGGATACTGGTGCTGATGCTCTGGTTGGCTGCCGATGGTGTCGGTGGTCAAACCCCAGATCCCATGATTGCTCTCATCGCTTTCGCCACAATGGCGAGTGTAGAGTTGCTGATGCCGATTGCTGGGGCATTCCAGCATTTGGGGCAAACACTCACTTCAGCACGCCGCCTGAATGAGATCATTCTGGCGAAACCGGAGGTCGAGTTTACCGATCAACCCACCCCACATAATGGCCAATACAGCATTGAGTTCAATGGGGTTAACTTTGCTTACCAAGCCAATAAACCGAACACCATTGATGAATTCACTTTATCGCTGCCTCAAAGCCATAAAGTCGCGATTGTGGGTCAAACTGGTTCTGGTAAATCAACTCTAATTCAGTTGCTATGCCGTTATTGGGATGTGCAAGCGGGACAAATTGCGATTGGCGGAACCGATATTCGAGAGTGGCGAGAGAGCGATCTTCGTGCGGCGATCAGTGTGGTCAGTCAGCGTGTCGATATTCTTAACGGCACGCTACGCGACAATTTGAAACTGGCAAAACCAGATGCGACCGATGAACAATTAAGTGAAATCTTGCGCCAAGTGGGTTTAGAAAAGCTGCTGCAAGATACCGCACTTAACGCATGGTTGGGTGATGGTGGTCGTCAGTTATCCGGTGGAGAGAAGCGCCGTATCGGCATCGCGCGAGCACTACTGCATGATGCCCCGATCCTACTGTTAGATGAACCGACTGAAGGTTTGGACAAGCAGACTGAACAGCAAATCATGCAGCTGCTGCACAGCCACTTTGCCAATAAAACCGTACTGTTCATTACCCATCGCTTGATTAACCTTGAACAGATGGATGCGATTGCCCTGATTGAACATGGCAAGCTGGTCGAGTTTGGTCATCACCATGCCCTACTCGCCAAGCAAGGTCGTTATCATCAATTAACCCAAACGCTGTAACCTGCTGGCCCCATTGCTCACGAGCAGTGGGGTTTTTATCACTCCCTTCATAATCGGGTAATAAAAAATAGGTAAGAAAAAAGCCAGTCGATATGACTGGCTTTTTAATCATTGAAAAGCAGAATGGCTCAAACACTTAGCCGCGAGGCTTACGCGCACTTTGCTGCTTATTCGCTACTTTATTACGGGTACTTGACTCACCGCCCGGTTTACGACGAGCTGAGCTACTACGGCCCGGTGCTGTCGATACTCGTTCTTCGTGGCGACGAACCGCACGACGAATTTTCTGGCTACGGGTACGCTCACGCTTACGAGTTGCCGCATCCGGTGCTGTATTCAATACCGTTTCTTTTTCTGGGCGCAGCTCTACCAACTCACGCAAGTAGTTCACTTGCTTCAGATCGAGCTCCATCCAACCGCCACGAGGCAGTTTTTTATCAAGGAAGATATCACCGTAACGGACACGTTTCAGACGACTAACCGTTGTACCTTGTGATTCCCACAAACGACGAACTTCACGGTTACGACCTTCATTGATCACAACGTAGAAAGTATGGTTGATGCCTTCGCCACCGGCGTACATCACATCTTCAAAACGCGCCATACCATCTTCTAGCTGCACACCACGCACGAGGTTGCGAACTTTTTCTTCATTGACGTCACCAAACACGCGAACTAAATACTCACGTTCAACCTGACGGCTTGGGTGCATCAAACGGTTTGCCAGCTCACCATCAGTGGTAAATAGCAGCAAACCTGAGGTGTTGGCGTCCAAACGGCCAACGGAAATCCAGCGCGAACCACGAATTTTCGGCAGACGGTCAAACACCGTACGACGACCTTCTGGATCATGACGGGTACACAACTCGCCTTCTGGTTTGTAGTAAGCCAGAACTCGACAGATGACTTCTTCTTGCGCTTTTACAGACACAACGTGTCCGTCAACACGCACTAAAGCGTTATCATCTTCTAGGCGTTCACCCAATACAGCTACCTTGCCATTAACACTTACACGCCCAGCTCGGATCAGAGCTTCAAGCTCACGACGAGAACCATGACCAGCACGTGCTAAAACTTTTTGTAACTTTTCGCTCATTTATTTACCTATGTGTCGTCTTCTCAGACGTCGAATGACTGTTTGCGATCTCAAAATCGCGGCCGCGTAGTATCGCAAATTTTGTGGATAAAAGCATCCGTTTTGTCAGGTATTCACGGCCACGTCATTCAACTACTGAAAGGGGGTTGGATCACCAGCTCCGACACGAGCCACAACAATCTCATCATCACTGAAATCAATCACTGTGGTCGGCTGCTGACCTAAATAACCACCGTTGAGGATCACATCCACCGCGTGCTCTAAACTATCGCGGATAGCTTCAGGATCAGACTCTGTAAAATCGTTGCCCGGCAGAATCAGTGATGTAGACATCAGCGGTTCACCCAAAGCTTCTAGAAGATCCAACGCGATTTTGTTGTCTGGTACACGGATCCCGATGGTTTTACGCTTTTCGTTCATCAGACGACGGGGAACCTCTTTGGTTCCTTTAAAGATAAAAGTGTAAGGTCCCGGTGTGTTGTTTTTCAGTAAGCGAAACGCGGTGTTATCCACTCGGGCATACAGAGATATCTCAGATAAGTCGCGACACAACAGGGTGAAGTTGTGTTTATCGTCCAGACGACGGATCTGGCAAATACGCTCCATCCCGTGTTTATTTTCTAGCTGACAACCGACGGCGTAACCAGAATCGGTTGGATAAACCACTACCCCACCATTGCGAATAATCGCGACCGCTTGATTGATTAGGCGGGTTTGAGGGTTCTCAGGATGAACATAAAAAAACTGGCTCATGGTTATTCCTCTTCATCGAGTCTCTCGACTCTATTGCTTGGGGATAAGCCCCAATCTTTCCATACAGGTTCTACTCCGGCAGGTAACCAAAGATTTCGTCCCAACTCCATCCAAGGAGAAGGATAGTGAAAGTCACTGCCTTGGGAGGCGAGTAGTTGGTATTCCATTGCGTAATCACCCAAGGTGCGTTTTTCCTGTGGTGATTGCTGCGGCTGGGCCACTTCCATGGCATCCCCACCCGCTTCAACAAACGCGGTCATTAAGCGCTTAAGCCATTTAGCCGTCAAGTCATATCGTCCGGGATGCGCTAATACGGCTTGTCCACCCGCGGCGTGAATTGCGCTCACGGCCTCACTCATTGAACACCAGTTAGGCGGCACATAACCCGGATTATCTCGGGTCAGGTATTTTTTAAACACCTGCTGCATATTCGCCGCGTAGCCATTATCCACCAACCATTTGGCGAAATGAGCACGAGTAATTGGTGCACCATCAGCAATGAGCTGAACCTCTTGCAACACACCCTCACGCGTGGCTTTTTGTAAACGATGTGCCATTAACTCGGCACGTTCGACTCGGCGCTGCTGCTGCTGCGCAATGAGCAGCCCCAAAGCCTCACTGTCTGAGTCAATATTTAAACCGACAATGTGAATGTCTTTATTTTGCCAAACCGTTGAAATCTCAATGCCGTTCACTAATTGTAGCGGATATTGCTGCTGTGCAATGTAAGCGCGAGCATCATTTAAAGCGGCCACTGTATCGTGATCCGTGATCGCCAAAACATCAATATTGAAACTGACGGCTCGTTCAATCAATTCTTGATAGGTAAACCGTCCATCAGAAGCGGTCGTATGACTATGCAGGTCAATTCTCATATTTTTTATTTGCTTGATTTTTAGGCTTGACTTTTTATCTCCGCACTAGTTAACTAGTACGCAAATGCAAGGCTCTTTATTAAGGCTCACTATGTTACAAGAATTTAACCCAAACCATAAACCCAATTTCAGTCCAGCGAATGCTGAACTGGCTTGGTGGCGCACTTGGACAAGTTCTTGGTGGGCTCACGTGTATTTCTAAGTTTAGATACTCACACACCTAGCCCGCCAACTTGAGCGGGCTTTTTATTGGTTTTTTCCACCTATCACTGCTGTTTAGCTACTTTCTCATCGCGGTGATCAGTGCTCAATCGAATCATGGTTAAGGAGGTCTTATGAATAAGGCCATCAACATAAAGAAAACCGCGCCGCTTGAGGTGCTACACAGTGAATTGCCTTATACGCAAGATCCTACGGCTTTATTTCATGCTCTTTGCGCTGGGCGCAGTGACTGCCTACTGCTGGAATCCGCAGAAATCGACTCCAAGCAAAATCTGAAAAGCCTTTTATTGGTGGATGCGGCAGTGCGCATTCTGTGTGAAGGCCATCAGGTGACCTATCATGCGCTCAGTGCAAACGGCCAAGCGCTGCTCAACATCATTCATGGCAACATCACAGCTCTGATTCCTTGCAAAGTAGAGAAAGCGAAACTTACCCTCACCTTCTCGACACCCTGTGATACGTTGGATGAAGACTCACGCCTGCGCGAAGCGTCTTCTTTCGATGCGCTACGTTTAGTGCAGCACAGTTTTGATCTCACTGACCACGGTAAATTCGCACTGTTTTTAGGGGGCTTGTTTGCCTACGATTTAGTGGCTAACTTTGAACCGCTCGGTGAAGCACCTGCCGACAATCAATGCCCTGATTACGTGTTTTATGTGGCGGAAACTCTGATGGTGATTGATCATCAGCGTGAAACTTGCCAACTGCAAGCAACCCAATTCCAACCGGGCGATGCGCTGCACAGCCAACTCAAAAGCCGAATGCGTGAAATTCGTGCGCAAGTGAATCAAAAACTGCCTTTGCCGAGTGCACAGTCTTTATCTGATGTGGAAGTGACCACCAATATTAGCGATGCAGCGTTTTGCGATATCGTGCGTGACCTCAAGCAGTACGTGGTCAAAGGCGATGTGTTCCAAGTTGTGCCTTCGCGCCGTTTTCGCTTACCTTGTCCTTCACCACTCGCAGCTTATCAACGCCTGAAACAAAGTAACCCAAGCCCTTACATGTTCTACATGCAAGATGAGCGCTTTACCCTGTTTGGCGCATCGCCCGAAAGCGCGCTCAAGTACGACATGCACAGTAACCAAGTGGAAATCTACCCGATTGCAGGCACTCGCCGCCGCGGTAAACGCGCCGATGGCAGCATCGATTTTGACCTCGATAGCCGCATTGAGCTTGAACTGCGCACCGATAAAAAAGAGAACGCCGAACACATGATGCTGGTTGACTTAGCACGCAACGATGTCGCGCGCATTAGCCAAGCAGGCACTCGCCATGTCGCTGACTTGCTGCAAGTAGATCGCTACAGCCATGTGATGCACTTGGTGTCGCGCGTGGTGGGTCAGTTACGTGAAGATCTGGATGCGCTGCACGCTTATCAAGCCTGCATGAATATGGGTACGCTGACTGGCGCACCGAAAATTCGTGCGATGCAGTTAATCCGCGATGTGGAACAAGCGCGTCGCGGCAGCTACGGCGGCGCGGTGGGTTATCTCACGGGTGAAGGCGATTTGGATACCTGTATCGTGATCCGTTCTGCTTATGTGGAAAACGGTATCGCCCAAGTTCAAGCCGGCGCGGGTGTCGTGTACGACTCCGACCCACAGGCCGAAGCCGATGAAACGCGCGGCAAAGCGCAAGCGGTAATTTCCGCCATTTTATACGCTCATCAAGGGAAGGAATGATCATGGCCAATATTCTGTTTATCGATAACTTTGATTCCTTCACTTACAACTTGGTGGATCAATTTCGCTCACTCGGTCACGTGGTCACGATTTATCGCAACAACATTCCTGCGGATGCTATCGAACAAGCGCTGCAGCAATTGGACAATCCTGTGGTTGTGTTATCCCCCGGCCCAGGTGCACCGTCTGAAGCGGGCTGCATGCCAGAGTTGCTGCAACGCCTGAAAGGCAAAGTGCCAATGATTGGTATCTGCTTAGGACATCAAGCCATCGTGGAAGCTTACGGCGGTGTAGTTGCTGGCGCGGGTGAAATCATCCACGGCAAAGTGTCGATGATGGAGCACCAAAACCACGCGATTTATCGCGGCCTCCCTTCTCCACTGGCGATTGCACGTTACCACTCACTGGTCGCAACGCAAGTACCGGCAACACTGACCGTGACGGCAGAAGTGAATGGCTTGGTAATGTCGGTGGTTAATGAAACTGACAAAGTCTGCGGCTTTCAATTTCACCCAGAATCGATCATGACCACCCACGGCGCTACCTTGCTGGCCAATGCCATTGATTGGGCATTGTCGGCAACGCCAGCGCAGACTCAATTCGCGTAACCGCACAGGGAGAGAATGTTATGCAAACCATTATTAATAAACTCTATGAACAGCAGGGGCTAACGCAAACCGAGAGCCAACAGCTTTTCGACCAAATTATTCGCGGTGAAATGGATCCTGTATTGATGGCTGCGGTACTGACTGCGCTGAAAATCAAAGGCGAAACGCCAGATGAAATCGCGGGTGCGGCTAAAGCCCTGCTCGCCAACGCCAATCCGTTTCCGCGTCCTGATTACGACTTTGCCGATATCGTCGGTACCGGTGGCGATGGCTCAAACACCATCAATATCTCAACCACCGCCGCATTTGTCGCCGCAGCGTGTGGCGTGAAAGTCGCCAAACACGGCAACCGTGGGGTGTCGAGCAAATCCGGCTCTTCCGATCTACTCAGCTCATTTGGAATCAACCTTGCCATGAGCGCGCAAGATTCGCGTCAAGCCTTGGATGATCTCGGCGTGGCTTTCTTGTTTGCCCCTCAATACCACAGCGGTGTGCGCCATGCGATGCCGGTGCGCCAAACCATGAAAACTCGCACGATTTTCAACATCTTAGGCCCACTGATTAACCCTGCTCGTCCCAATATTGAATTGATGGGGGTTTACAGCAAGGATTTGGTTCGTCCTATTGCGCAAACCATGTTACAAATGGGTCTGAAACGCGCGGCGGTGGTGCATGGTTCAGGTCTTGATGAAGTCGCGATTCATGGCGAAACGCAAGTGGCGGAAATTCGCCAAGGCGAATTGATTGAATACACGCTCACCCCGGAAGATTTTGGTGTTAGCCGTTACCCGCTGGATGCGATCCGTGGTGGAGAGCCAGAAGAGAATCGCGCCATCATCACCCAGATCCTAACGGGCAATGGCACAGCAGCACAAATGGCGGCAGTGGCCGTCAACGTTGCACTTCTGCTGCGTCTATTTGGTCAAGAAGATCTGAAAGCCAACACCCAACAAGCGATCGCCGTGATGAAATCGGGCCAAGCCTATGGATTGGTTCAGCAGTTAGCACAACGAGGTTAAGCAGAATGTCCGAGCAGTTGTCTGAGCATATTTCCGTACAAACCGCGCAAATGGCGCAAGTGCTGGTCAAAATCGTCAACGATAAATACCAATGGATTGAGGAGCGCAAAGCCAAGCAACCTCTTGCGAGCTTCCATCCATTACTGACTCGCTCAGAGCGCGATTTCTATCAAGCCTTGAGCGGCGATAACACCGTATTCATTCTTGAATGCAAAAAAGCCTCACCGTCGAAAGGGCTGATCCGCGAAGAGTTTGATCTCGATTACATCGCCTCCGTGTATGGCGAGTACGCCAGTGCCATTTCGGTACTGACCGATGAAAAGTATTTCCAAGGTCGTTTTGAATTTTTGCCACAAGTGCGCGCTCAGGTAACTCAGCCTGTCTTGTGCAAAGATTTTATGGTCGACCCGTATCAGGTTTATCTGGCACGCCATTATCAAGCGGATGCGATTTTGCTGATGCTATCGGTGCTCAATGATGATCAATATCGTGAACTGGCCGCTGTGGCGCACGACCTTGGTATGGGCGTGCTCACCGAAGTCAGCAACGAGCAAGAACTGGAGCGCGCGATTGCTCTGCAAGCGAAAGTCATCGGCATCAATAACCGCAATCTGCGTGATTTGACCACAGACCTGAATCGCACCAAGCAGTTGGCGCCGCTCATTCCACAAGGCACCATCATTATTTCCGAATCCGGTATTTATACCCATCAGCAGGTGCGTGATTTAGCTCGGTTTGCCAATGGTTTCTTGATTGGTAGCTCGCTGATGGCGCAAAGCAATCTTGAACTGGCGGTGCGTAAAATTGTGCTCGGCGAACACAAGGTGTGTGGCCTGACTCATCCTGATGATGCGGTTAAGGCCTACCAAGCAGGTTCCGTTTTTGGTGGCCTGATTTTTGTTGAGAAGTCCAAACGCTTTGTGGATGTAGAACAAGCTCGCCTGACCATGAGCGGCGCACCGCTACAGTATGTCGGCGTGTTTCAAAACCACCCAGCCGCGCAAGTCGCCGATATCGCAACCGAATTGGGCTTATTTGCGGTGCAACTGCACGGCGAGGAAGATTCTGCGTATGTAAGCGAATTACGCGCTGCCCTTCCAGAATCCATTGAAATTTGGAAAGCGTATGGCGTGAGTGATGCTTTACCTGAGCTACTGCCAGAGCACATCAATCGACATCTGCTCGATGCCAAAGTTGGCGAACAGAGTGGCGGCACAGGACACCGTTTTGATTGGCGCTTGCTGCCAAAACATAGCGACCTGATGCTCGCCGGTGGCTTGAGCGCCGAGAATGTCGCCCAAGCGGCGCAACTTGGCTGCCGCGGACTGGATTTCAACTCTGGCGTGGAAAGCGCTCCGGGTAAAAAAGACGCCAACCAGTTACAACAGGTTTTCCAACAGTTACGGAATTATTAGATTATCAGCATGGCAACATGCATAAGAAAGGAATGTAAGCATGGCTAAATTAAACGCCTATTTTGGCGAATTCGGTGGGCAGTTTGTGCCACAAATTTTGGTTCCGGCACTCGACCAACTAGAACAAGCTTTTATTGATGCCCAGCAGGATGATGCTTTTCGCGCTGAATTTATGAGCCTACTGCAAGAGTACGCTGGTCGCCCCACTGCGCTAACGCTCACGCAAAACATCACCAAAGGCACCAAAACCAAACTCTATTTGAAGCGTGAAGATCTGCTGCACGGCGGCGCGCACAAAACCAACCAAGTTTTGGGCCAAGCCCTGCTCGCCAAGCGCATGGGCAAACATGAAATCATCGCCGAGACCGGCGCAGGTCAACACGGTGTCGCAACCGCATTAGCCTGTGCACTGCTTGGCCTAAAATGCCGCGTGTACATGGGTGCAAAAGACGTTGAGCGCCAAAGCCCAAACGTGTTCCGTATGCGCTTAATGGGTGCCACCGTGATCCCTGTTCATTCAGGGTCAGCAACGCTAAAAGATGCGTGTAACGAAGCACTGCGCGACTGGTCTGGTAGCTACGAGACCGCGCATTATCTGCTTGGTACTGCGGCAGGCCCTCACCCATTCCCAACCATTGTGCGTGAATTCCAACGCATTATTGGCGAAGAAACCAAAAACCAAATCCTTGCTCGTGAAGGTCGTTTGCCCGATGCGGTGATCGCCTGTGTTGGCGGTGGCTCAAACGCGATTGGTATGTTTGCCGATTTCATCGAAGAAGAATCGGTGCGTTTGATCGGTATTGAGCCAGCAGGTAAAGGCATTGATACCCATCAACATGGCGCACCACTTAAACACGGTAAAACTGGCATTTTCTTCGGTATGAAAGCGCCGTTGATGCAAGATGAGCATGGTCAAGTAGAAGAGTCTTACTCTGTCTCGGCAGGGTTAGATTTCCCATCGGTGGGGCCACAGCATGCTTATCTGAATGCCATTGGTCGTGCGGAATATGAAAGCATTACCGATGATGAAGCACTTGATGCGTTCCAAGCGTTGGCACGTAACGAAGGCATCATTCCAGCGCTGGAGTCTTCACACGCTCTCGCGCATGCGATCAAGATGGCATATGCCGAGCCAGACAAAGAGCAGTTGCTCGTGGTTAACCTTTCGGGCCGTGGTGATAAGGATATTTTCACCGTACACAAATTACTTGAAGACAAAGGAGCGTTGTAATGAACCGTTATCAAGCCCTATTTCAACGCCTGAGCGCCGCGCAGCAAGGCGCTTTCGTTCCTTTCGTAACGATTGGTGACCCAAGCCCTGAGCAGTCACTGGCCATCATGCAAACCCTGATTGATGCAGGAGCGGATGCGCTTGAGCTTGGCATGCCCTTCTCCGATCCATTGGCCGATGGCCCGACGATTCAAGGCGCAAACTTACGTGCCTTAGCCGCGAAAACTACGCCAGATGTCTGTTTTGAGCTGATCGCTCAGATCCGTGAACGCAACCCTGACACTCCGATTGGTTTACTGATGTACGCCAACTTAGTTTACGCACGCGGCATCGAAGATTTTTATCAACGCTGCCAAAAAGCCGGTGTAGATTCGGTGCTGATTGCCGATGTTCCGACCAACGAAAGTCAGCCTTTCGTGGCTGCGGCAGAGACGTTTGGCATTCAGCCGATCTTTATTGCGCCCCCCACAGCGAGCGATGCAACCTTACAAGCGGTGGCTCAACTCGGTAAAGGCTACACTTATTTGCTTTCGCGCGCTGGGGTGACTGGGGCTGAAACCAAAGCCAACATGCCGGTGCATGCCCTGCTTGAACGTCTGCAACAATTTGATGCGCCACCAGCACTGCTAGGTTTTGGTATTTCAGAGCCCGCTCAAGTTAAACAAGCGATTGAAGCTGGCGCAGCGGGAGCCATTTCCGGCTCAGCGGTGGTAAAGATCATCGAAACGCATTTGGATAACCCTGCGAAACAGCTAACTGAACTCGCAAACTTCACGCAAGCTATGAAGCAAGCAACACAAATTTAACTCATAGTTTCATTGGATGCGGCACTTCTACTACCGAAGCGCTGCATCATTTTATTAACAACCCGCAAAACACCAACAAACCCATACCAACAACACAAACCCATTCACCATATCAATAGCAAACGTTTCCCTTGCGGCTAAAAACGCCAAGTCACTCTCGTTTTATTCCGCTATTGAGAAATCGCTCGATGCGCTTATTGCTAAATGTAAACATTCCGTGTAAAAAGCAGGAGCAAAATTTTTGCCCATTTAGTGATATGACACTAGTGGCTAACACTAGGAATTTACAATTTATTAGCACAGAGGTTATGGAAGTGTTAAAGACAAAGGGTTTACTAAACAACATTGGCGTGCAAGTGGTCATCGCCATGCTCGCAGGTACTGCCGTGGGTGCCGCGATGGGTCACGATGCAACGCTGTTTGCTCCATTAGGTGCAATCTTTATTAATCTGATCAAAATGCTGGTTATTCCTCTGGTTGCGGTTGCACTCATTTCTGGTGCAGCGGGTCTGGGTGATAGCCATGCCGCAGGCAAAGTCGGCGCAGTCACGTTGAGCTACTTTGCATTCACTTCCGCCGCAGCGGTCGCGTTAGCACTGTTGATGGGTGAACTGTTCCAACCAGGAGTGGGTATTGACGTTTCTGGTGTGGAAAGCATGTTCTCTGCAGAATACGCAGCGCAAGGTGAACTCCCCACTTTCTGGGCAACCATCATCGGTATGATCCCAACCAACGTTTTCCAGTCACTGAACGAAGCAAACATCCTGCAGATTTTGGTTTTCTGTCTGTTTTTAGGCATTGCGATTTCTAAGCAAGCCAAAGAAAAACGTGACCCAGTGATCAACGCAGTGAACACCATTGTTGATGCCATGGTATGGATGATCAACAAAGTGATGCTGATTGCGCCTATTGGTGTATTTGGCTTGATGGCTGATGCCGTGGGTACATTTGGTTTCAGCGCGCTGATGGTGGTGTTTAAACTGTTCGTCGTTTATGTAGCGGCGATTGCAATTTTTGGCTTTGTGGCTTACCCAGTCATGATCCAACTGTTTAGCAAAACATCGGCGAAGAAATTCATTCAAGCAATGAAGAAGCCACAAGCGGTTGCACTGTCTACGGCCTCTTCAATGGCGACACTGCCTGTCACTATGGATACGGTGAAAAACGATCTGGGTGTGCGCAACTCAACGGCGTCTTTCGTACTGCCTTTGGGCGCGACCATCAACATGTCAGGTAACGCGATCTACTACGGTCTGGTGGCGATCTTCTTTGCTCAGCTGTTCAATATTGACCTGAGCATGGGCGCTTACATTGCAATCATCGTGACGGCGACTTTGGGTGCGGTTGGTCAAGCGGGTGTTCCGGGGCCTTCATTCCTTGTGGTGGCGGTTCTGCTCTCTGCCGGTATTCCTATTGAAGGTCTACCACTGCTGTTTGCACTGGATCGTATCTTTGACATGATCCGTACTGCGCTCAACATTACCGGCGATGCGGCTTGTGCAGTGATTGTGGATTCGATGATCACTGAGGAAGCGGCGGCTGAGCTGGAAAAACGTGAAGCTTGATCGCTGATCATTATCATTCATAAAAAAAGCCAGACATTAACTGTCTGGCTTTTTCTTTATTGAGTCACGGGCAAATTATCCCGCGAAGGAGATGGGTTCGCTTAGCGTCCCAACGCCTCTTTATAGTGCTGGCGACAGACTGAAACATACTTATCATTACCGCCAATCGCCACCTGATCCCCTTCGCTGATGGCGTTGCCATGCTCATCGGTACGGATCACCATGTTGGCTTTGCGTCCACAGTGGCAAATGGTTTTCAGCTCAATCAGTTTATCCGCCCATGAGAGTAGATATTTACTGCCTTCAAACAGCTCACCGAGGAAATCGGTACGTAAGCCGTAACACAATACAGGGATATCCAGCTTATCCACCACTTCGGTCAGTTGGTAAACCTGCTCTTTAGAGAGAAACTGGCACTCATCCATCAAAATACAGTGACGAGGTTCAGCCTCATGCAATGTTGCAATCACGTGCAACAGATCGGTATCGGCATGGAAAAGGTGTGCTTCGGCCTCAAGGCCAATCCGAGAACTCACTTTACCGACACCAAAACGATCGTCGATCGCGGCGGTAAAAATCAGTGGGTTCATACCGCGTTCTTGGTAGTTAAACGCCGATTGCAATAAGGTGGTCGACTTACCCGCATTCATTGCCGAGTAATAAAAGTACATCTGAGCCAAAGAAGAAATCCTGTTTGTATCATTTTACTGTCTGCGCTCTCGTGCCGCGCAGGTTAAAAAAAAGGGTGGCTAATGCCACCCTTTGCAAGGCGTTGATTACGCTTTGTCTTTCGTTGCAAGCTTGACCGCAATCGCCAGCTCTTCGAGAGCGGCAGGGTTTGCCAAACTTGGTGCATCGGTCATTAGACACGCGGCGGCTGTCGTTTTCGGGAAAGCGATAACATCACGGATGTTTTCCGTGCCGCACAGCAGCATCACCAGACGATCCAGACCGAATGCCAGACCTGCGTGGGGTGGCGTACCAAACTTCAGCGCATCGAGCAGGAAGCCAAACTTGAGACGTTGCTCTTCTGGCGTGATACCCAAAATGTCAAATACGGCTGATTGCATTTCTGCGTTGTGAATACGGACTGAACCACCACCGACTTCGTAGCCGTTCAACACCATATCGTAAGCGTTTGACAGCGCCTCTTCTGGGTTGGCTTTCAACTGCTCAGGAGAGAGGTTCAGAGGGGATGTGAATGGGTGGTGCATTGCCGCCACGTTACCTTCGTCATCACCTTCGAACATTGGGAAATCAACTACCCACAGTGGCGCCCACGCGGATTCGTTGGTGATACCTAACTCTTTACCCGCTTTCAGACGCAGTGCGCCCAGCGCTTCAGCCACGACTTTGGCAGAATCGGCACCGAACAGAATGATATCGCCAGTTTGCGCTTGAGTACGCTCGATAATCGCTTGAATGATCTCTTCAGTGAGGAATTTCGCTACAGGCGATTGGATACCTTCCATACCCGCAGCCAAATCATTCACTTTCAGCCATGCCAAGCCTTTCGCGCCGTAAATAGCCACAAATGCAGTGTATTCATCAATTTGTTTACGGGTCAGAGCTGCGCCACCTGGGATGCGCAGTGCAGCCACGCGGCCTTTTGGATCGTTCGCTGGACCAGAGAAAACTTTGAAATCGACGTCTTTCAGCAGATCCGCCACGTCCACCAACTCCATTGGGTTACGCAGATCTGGCTTGTCTGAGCCGAAACGACGCATCGCTTCGCTGTAAGGCATGATTGGAAAATCGCCCAGATCCACATTCAGCAGTTCAAGCCACATTTCACGAATCATCTTCTCCGTCACGGCACGCACTTGTTCTGCGGTCATGAAAGAGGTTTCGATATCGATCTGGGTGAATTCTGGTTGACGGTCAGCGCGCAAATCTTCGTCGCGGAAACATTTTACGATTTGGTAGTAACGGTCAAAACCAGACATCATCAGTAGCTGTTTAAACAGCTGTGGTGATTGTGGCAGCGCGTAGAAACTGCCTTTGTGTACACGGCTTGGTACTAGGTAATCACGCGCACCTTCTGGTGTCGCTTTGGTCAACACTGGGGTTTCGATATCAAGGAAACCGTGTGTATCCAAGAAACGGCGTACAAAGCTTGAGGCTTTCGCACGCAGTTTAATGCGGTCACTCATCTCAGGGCGACGCAGATCCAAGTAACGGTACTTGAGGCGTTGCTCTTCTGAGTTCTTCTGGTTGAAGTCGAGCGGCAGAACGTCTGAACGGTTAATGATCTCAAGGCTACGTGCCAACAGTTCTACTTCACCGGTTGCCATCTCTTTATTGACTTGGCTTTCTGGACGCGCACGCACTTCACCGGTCAATTTGATACAGAATTCGCTACGCAGTTGGTTAGCCACGGCGAATACATCCGCCATATCCGGATCCACTACTACCTGAACAATACCTTCACGATCTCGCATATCAATGAAGATCAGACCGCCTAAATCACGACGGCGATTAACCCAGCCGCACAGCTCTACAGTTTGTCCTACCAAGGACTTGTTCAGGTGACCACAATAATGGCTACGCATAGTGAATTTCCCAATCTCAATTAGTCATCAAATTTAACGCTGAAAGGTCGTTGAGTACTCGACAGACTGCCTATTCAGCAAAGTTCCATTTATACGCCGAAAGAGATTTAAGATCGACCTTCCCACGTACAATTTGTTGTCTTTTCTTACCCCTTGCTGCTTTTTAACGCAATAATCCCGTCAACCGGAGATTAAAGGCTAACCAGAAGGGAAAAATAGGCGCTGATTATAGCGCTAAAATCTCGTATTCTTCAAAACTCTCGTGATGATGATTTAAGGAGCCCGAGCAGAGTGACGTCCTCTCTTCCCTTGCGACTCGGTTTAACCCTGTGGTCTCACCCTGCATGGCAGAGTGAGTTTTATGGCAGCGGCACGCAAGCCTCAGAACGCCTTGCGAAATACGCCAGCGTTTTTCACACCGTGGAGGGGAATACCACCTTTTACGCGTCGCCCTCGCCCAGTACTGTGCTCAACTGGCGCGCCGCGACTCACGATGACTTTCGCTTCACCTTTAAGCTGCCAAAAAGCATTACCCACCAGCATTTACTGCGTGATTGTAAAGAAGAGCTGCTGAGTTTTTTGCGTTTAATGCAGCCCTTGCACGACCGGATTGGCATGTGGACAATTCAGCTACCCGCCGCTTTTGGGCCTGAACATCTGGCGCAATTGAAAAACTTTCGAGACTGGTTTCCAGCCGATTTTCCACTGGGTGTGGAGGTGCGTCATCTGGCCTTTTTTGGCAAAGGCGAAGCGGAAAAAGCGCTCAATCAATGGCTGATTGAGCAAAACATTGATCGCATCATTATGGACAGTCGCCCCGTTTTTTCGGCGCTGCCGAATACCGAAGCGGTAATTGATGCGCAGCAGAAAAAACCGAAAGTGCCGGTGCATGCGATAGCCACCGCCAAGCATCCGATGATCCGTTTTATCGGCCATCCTGAGATTGAGGCCAACCTACCCTTTTTCGGTGCGTGGCTACATAAACTGCCCGAGTGGATTGCCCAAGGTAAGCAGCCTTATCTGATGATTCATACACCGGATAATGATTTCGCGCCTCAGCTGGCGGTGCAACTTTACCAACAATTACAACAGGCTATCGCGCTGCCTGATCTGCCGCCGTTTCCCGCGATGCCCGAACAACCACAACTAAGCATGTTTTGAACTCACAATCCGGTACGGCAGTTTTACCCTAAAGGCGATGTGTTTAATGACAGACGCTGCGATTTTTCATAAAATACGCGCCTTTTATTGAGCCAGCACCACAAGAGCTGGCACAAGACGCTGCCATGAGGTCTGCTATGAACCCAAAAGATACTCTCTTTTCCGCACCCATCGATAAAATCGGTGATTTCACCTTTGACGAGCGCGTGGCTGAAGTTTTTCCAGACATGATCCAACGTTCGGTGCCGGGTTATAGCAACATCATCTCTGCAATTGGCATGCTGGCGGAGCGCTTTGTAAAGCCTCATTCCAAGATTTACGATTTAGGTTGCTCACTGGGTGCGGCAACCCTTTCTATGCGCCGCCATATCAAACAAGAAGGCTGCCAAATCATTGCCGTCGATAACTCAGCGGCCATGGTGGAACGCTGCAAGCTGCACCTCAACGCTTATCGCTCTGACACACCAGTGCAGGTAATCGAAGCGGATATTCGCGATATCGCGATTGAAAACGCCTCCGTCGTAGTGCTCAACTTTACCTTGCAGTTTCTCGCGCCGGATGATCGCTACGCGCTGCTAGAAAAAATCTACGCCGGATTACGCCCGGGTGGCATTTTGATCTTGTCGGAAAAATTTGTGTTTTCGGATCAAGAAGCCCACGAGCTGCTGATCGATTTGCACCACGATTTCAAACGTGCCAACGGATACAGCGAATTGGAAATTAGCCAAAAACGCAGCGCGATTGAAAATGTGATGCGCCCCGACTCAATCCAAGATCATAAAGAGCGCTTTGCTAAGCTAGGATTTTCTAGTTTTGAAGTCTGGTTCCAGTGCTTTAACTTTGGCTCGATGTTCGCCATTAAGTAACGCCCTTATTTTATTCGCCATTTTCGTCATTTATCTTCATGCTAGCGACTCTCTGCGCTATGAATGATCCTGAAGCAATTTACAGAGAGCATAGTTTAGGTATTTAGCCCCATGTTCAACTTCGCCAACGTTTACCAACAGATCGCCCAACATCCTCAGTTGCAGTTGTGGCTCAATACACTGCCCCAACAACTGACAGATTGGCAAGCTAAGCAGCACGGAGATCTGGATCGCTGGATGCGCAATCTCAAGAAAATTCCGGTCGGTCAGCCGGAGGTGATTGATCTGAAAAATGCAGTAGCGGCGCACAATCATGAGCCACTCGCGCAAGGTGAACAGAAGAAGCTAGAAGCGGTGCTCAAAACCTTCCATCCTTGGCGTAAAGGCCCTTATCATCTGCACGGGATTCATATTGATACTGAATGGCGATCCGATTGGAAATGGGATCGTCTGCTGCCGCACATTTCTCCTCTGAAAAACCGCTTAGTTTTGGATGTGGGTTGTGGTAATGGTTATCACATGTGGCGCATGTTGGGTGAAGGCGCGCAACAAGTGTTTGGCATCGACCCTTCCGAGCTGTTTTTGATCCAATTTGAAGCGGTGCGTAAACTGTTGGGCGATGATCAACGCATCCACTTATTGCCGCTCGGTATTGAACAGATGCCGGAGCTCAACGCGTTTGATACCGTGTTCAGCATGGGCGTGCTTTACCACCGTCGCTCTCCACTTGATCACCTGCTGCAACTGAAAAACCAGTTAACTTCAGGCGGTGAACTCATTCTTGAAACTTTGGTGGTGGAAGGTGATGAAAATACTGTCTTGGTACCTTTTGATCGTTACGCCCAAATGCGCAACGTCTACTTCTTCCCTTCCGCTTTGGCACTCAAAGTGTGGTTGGAAAAAACCGGCTTTGTCGATGTGCGTATTGTGGATGAAAACACCACAACGTTAGGCGAGCAACGTACCACCGAGTGGATGACGCACAATTCACTGCCCGATTACGTTGACCCACAAGACCCAAGCAAAACCATCGAAGGTTATCCGGCGCCGCGCCGCGCCATTCTGATTGCCAAAAAACCATAATTGACACAGTTTTAACTCGCTTATTCGGTTATAACGTTACCCTTGGCAAAGGATGTTTAGCGCATCCTTTGCTATAACATCTCTATACATTCACTCATTAGAAAATTATAAGGTCGCAAATGTTTAAGCGAATTGCACCCTTTGCCGCATTGAGTTTGCTTTCTGGCTGTGCACTCACCAACGGCGATGAATACCACCAAGCGACACTCGCCGCGATTCAAAATTCTGAAACCAACATGACCCAAAAAATCACCAACGTAGAATCTCAGTTGGGTCTGCAAAATGATTATATCGAAAGCCTTGAACAGCAAATTACTGAGCTAAAAACTCAAGTCAGCCAAATTAAACTGCCGCCTCCTGCACCAAAACGTGTCGAGTCCGTAAAAATTCCTAATGAGCCCAGTGCAACATTGACTAAGCCTCGCCATGATGTGGTCTTGGGTGAAATCGAAAGCGTCACTATCGACACCATCAAACAATCTTTTGACGCTCGCATCGATACTGGTGCAGCAACCTCTTCGCTCAATGCGATCGACATTGAAGAGTTTGAACGCAATGGCAAGAACTGGGTGCGTTTCCATCTCGCTGACGAGAAAAATCCCAAGACCGAAACCAACTGGATTGAAGCACCTGTGCTCCGTTATGTGCGTATTCGTCAATCCACCAACGAGAACACTGAACGACGTGCCGTGGTTGAACTTTGGGTCAAGCTCGGAGCGATTCATGAAAAAGCCCAGTTTACTCTTGCTGACCGTTCGCAAATGACACACCCCGTTCTGCTTGGCCGCGAGTTTATCCGTGACATCGCGTTAGTCGATGTCAGTCGAAAATACATTCAGACCGAACAAAAATAGGCGAGCGAATGACTTCTAAAATTCCTTTTTATATTTCTGTCTTCCTGCTGTTTGTCACGGGGATTACGCTCAGTGTATTGCGTCACCAAGATTACGGCGTGCCTTGGACTCCTGGAGAAGCCCGCCAAGTTTGGGATGTCGAAGCGCGAATTGAATTTGCCGCACAAGGTAAAGAGGCCAAAGTTTCATTGGCGGCGCCCCTCACTCAAGAAGGCTACACCCTAATTAATGAAACCGCTTCATCACCGGGCTATGGCATTTCTTACCTTAATACCGATTCAGGTCGTCGAATTGAATGGTCAATTCGTCAAGCCAGCGGCCCACAAACGATCTACTACAAAGCGCAATTTCTTGTGGATCCACAAGCGAAAGCGGTACAAATTCCACCGACACAAGAAATTGTCAAACCCACGTTTGATGGCCCTGAAGAGTCAGCGGCGATTGCTTTGATTGATCGCGCAGCGCAACGCTCTGCCGATCATGTCACCTTTACTCGTGAACTGATCAAAACCCTCAACGACACCGAAAGCCAAAACGCCTCACTACTGCTGAACAAAATGAGCAAGGTAGAAACCACCCAAAAACTGCTCTCCTACGCCCAAGTGCCGAATAAAGTGGTTGGCGTAATCCAGTTGGAAGATGGTCGCCGTCGTCAGTCGATTCAGCATATGAATGAAGTCTGGAACGGCAGTGCTTGGATCCTGTTTAACCCAGAAACAGGCACGCAACCCACTCATCCGAACCTGCTGGTGTGGGATGAATCCAACGTATCTCTGCTTGATGTCGTGGGTGGACAAAACAGCCAAGTCATGTTCAGTATGATTTCGCAAAAAGTCACACCGCAACAAGCCACCGACAGTAAAGTCGAAGCCGATGGTCTACTGAATTTATCGATTCACAGCTTGCCGCTTGAAGAACAAGCCATGTTCAAGACCATCATGCTGATCCCGATTGGCGCGCTGATTGTTGTGTTCTTACGCGTGATTATTGGCCTAAAAACCTCAGGGACTTTCATGCCAGTTCTGATTGCGGTGGCCTTTGTACAAACGCAACTCACCACCGGCATCATCGGTTTCTTGTTGATTGTGGGAACTGGGCTTGTCATTCGTAGTTATTTATCAAAACTCAATCTATTGCTGGTGGCGCGGATCTCTGCGGTCATCATCACGGTGATTTTGATCATCTCAGTCTTTACTGTCGTCGCGTTCAAAGTCGGTTTAACGGAAGGTTTAACCATCACTTTCTTCCCGATGATTATTTTGTCTTGGACAATTGAACGGATGTCGATTCTATGGGAAGAAGAAGGTGCCAAAGAAGTGCTGCTGCAAGGTGGTGGCTCTCTCTCGACTGCGGTACTCATCTATCTTGCGATGACTAACTCTTATGTGCAGCATTTAACATTTAATTTCATTGGCTTACAACTTGTTGTTCTGGCCGCCATTTTGCTGCTAGGCACTTACACTGGATATCGAATTTCTGAACTGCGCCGCTTCAAGCCATTGGTGGAGGAGAAGTAATGTGGTTCTCATTTTCGCTCTCTGATTACACCTCCCCTTTTAAGCTACGCCGCAAAGGGATCATGGGGATGAATAAGCGTAACCACGCTTATATCGGACGTTATAACGATCGCTCCAAGTACCCTTTGGTGGATGACAAGCTCAAAACCAAGCTGATTGCTCAACAAGCTGGATGTACTGTTCCAAAGCTCATCGGCGTGATCAGCAATCAAGCCGAAGTGAAAACGATCCACGAAATGGTCAAAAGCTGGCCGGGCTTTGTCATAAAACCCGCACGAGGCAGTGGTGGCAAAGGGATCTTAGTGGTGACATCTCATCAAGATGGGGTATACACCAAGCCTTCGGGATCAACCATGAACCAAGAGGACGTGGAACGCCACATCAGCAATGCGCTGGCCGGACTTTTCTCTCTGGGGGGGAAAAACGACGTCGCGGTAGTCGAAAACCTGATTCAGTTTGATGACTGTTTTGATGGTTTTAGCTACGAAGGGGTGCCAGATGTGCGCATTATTGTGTTTAAGGGCTATCCTGTAATGGCAATGATGCGGCTTTCCACTTCAGCCTCTGATGGTAAAGCCAACTTGCACCAAGGCGCTGTCGGTGTGGGGATTGATATTGCGACCGGTAAAGCCGTGCGCGCGGTGCAATTTAATAAACCGGTGACTCACCACCCTGATACAGGTAAAGAGCTTGCCACGTTAGTTGTACCTCACTGGGAAAGGCTGCTGACTTTAGCGGCTAGCGCCTGGGAGATGACGGGGTTAGGTTACATTGGAACCGATATGGTGTTGGATAAAGAAGAAGGCCCAATGGTCTTAGAGCTCAATGCTCGCCCTGGTTTGGCGATTCAAATTGCCAATGGCGCAGGGCTATTACCCCGTTTACAGCATATCGAAAGTTTAGGCTCATCACTGATTTACCCAAACCCAGCAGAACGCGTCGCGTATTCCGTACGTAAATTTGGCGTACATGCTACAACCGCTTAGAAGTACGGCTTACTGCTGAATCAGATATGACAAAAGGCTTCCCGTGGGAAGCCTTTTTCGTTAGCTATGCAAGCATTATGACAGACGTATTACGCGTATTGCGTTTCGAACTCTTTCATAAAGTCGACAAGAGCCTGAACGCCTTCTAATGGCATCGCGTTATAAATAGAAGCACGCATACCACCAACCACACGATGTCCTTTCAACGAGACTAAACCACGCGCTTCAGCCAGTTCCAAGAAGGTGTCATCTAACTCGGGTTTCGCGAGTTGGAATGGCACATTCATCAACGAACGGTTATCAGGGTGGATCTCGTTACGATAGAAATCTGACGAATCAATATAGTTGTAAAGCAACGCTGCTTTGGCGCGGTTTACTTCTTCAATCGCTTTCACACCACCTTGTGCTTTCAACCATTGGAAAACTAAACCCGAGAGATACCAAGCAAAGGTCGGAGGGGTGTTAAACATCGATTCTTGCTCAGCAAGAATTTTGTAATTCAAAACACCAGGCAGCAAGTCACTGGCGAAATCCAGCAAATCATCACGGACGATCGCAATACAGATCCCCGCAGGGCCAATGTTCTTTTGCGCGCCGGCATAAATTACGCCGTATTTTGATACATCAATTTCACGCGACAAAATGGTGGAAGACATGTCGGCAACGATCGGCTTGTCGGTTACTGGCAAATCGTTGATTTCAATCCCATCAATGGTTTCGTTAGGACAAAAATGCACATATGCCGCATTATTGGCAATGCGCCACTCACTGGCAGGTAACACTGCAATTTTGCCTTCTTTTTTGATCTTGGCATCAAAAACATCGACAGTGCAGTATTTCTTTGCTTCTTTCACTGCACTCATTGCCCAGTAGCCCGCATCAATGTACGTTGCCGTGTCCGCTTCACCTAATAAGTTCAATGGTACCGCGGCAAACTGCGCACGCGCTCCGCCTTGGCAAAACAGCACTTTGTAATTATCTGGAATATTCAGAAGATCGCGCAAATCGCGCTCTGCCTGCTCGGCAACTTGAATGAATGGCTTACTGCGGTGGCTGATTTCCATCACCGAAGTACCTAGGTGATTCCAGTTTACAAACTCAGCTTGTGCTTGCTGCATCACGGCTTTAGGTAACGCCGCTGGACCTGCACTAAAGTTATAAACCGTATCGGTGTTGTGCTCCATGTGTTCTTTGCTCCTGCTAACGAAAAGTGTTGTGATTAATACCACTTTTTTTATCAGATAAAAAGCAAGAAAAGAGACCTTACGGCCTCTTTTCTTGAGCAAAACACAACAAAATGACAGGTTAGCCTTGCGACATCATTAACGGCATTAACAACATCACGAGAGGCATGGTTTTTCCACTCGGAAAAACCACATTGCCTTCTTTAATTTCAGCTTCCAGCGTGTAGCCTTTGTCATCTTTTGTCATCATCTCCATCATCATCAACTGGTCAATACCTTGTTGAATGAACGGGAAAGCTTCCACCAATTGGTGAGAAATGAACGTTTTAGTTTGACCGGTTAATGCAGGAACAATCGCCATCGGATCTTGTAAAAGATTCTGCGTGCCTTCCGGAACCGCAAAACGCCAGTTAGAAGCAAAGTCCCCTCCTGCAATGTTGGCCGCAAATTTATCGATAGCCACAAAGAAACCTTTATTAAACAGCGCTTCCACTTGTGGCAGAATTTGTTCAATATCCTTGTCCGTCATTTCTGGGGAGCCTTGATACAGCGCAGAAAGAGCTTTGGTCGCCGTAGCATCTAAATCACCGAGCGTAAAATCTAACGCAAAGTCTTTAAACTCTCCGTCACTGTATTTGGCGTTCGCAACCTTCATTTGATGCGCCGTCGTAAAGCGAGTTTGCGTGCCATCAAGTCCAGAAGTAAAGTGGTAGCTAAAACCATCCATATCAAACTCAGAATGACCTGCTTGACTCACACTCAACTTATCCAGTTTGAAATTTTGCGCTCCTAACCACAAGCCATCACTCTCTTTACCTTGCCCCTCGCCAGAAATTTGGCTAAGCACCATTTGTGCTTGGTTTTCAAAATCCAAGATTGTTTTAGGCATATTGAGTTGGAAAGTCATTTCGCCCAATGTCGTGACAGAACCCGACATTTGTGCAGGCTCAACCGTTACCGTAATCGGCTCTTCACCTTGGAATACGTAATTCCACTGATCCAATTTAACGGTGTAATCGGTATTTCCATTTAGATGGGTATTAGACAAGATCTGCAACGGAAATTGCGGGAATTGTGGCAATGTCGATACGGCAGAAACCCCCGTCAAGCCATGACTTAATTGACTGTCCACCAGAATTTCGGTCGGGATCCCTTCCGCTTGCAATTGAGCTACAATCGCTGGGTCTGTGATGCGGTAACGCGTCTGCATTTGCGACGATAAATAGCCACGTTGGTAATTGACCAGTTCTGCTGTGGTTGAGGCGCTTTTAAAATTGTTAATACCGTCAGTGATCGCGGACTCTCCAATTTGTCCTACCGCGAGCGGCCAGCATAAACCAAGCGCAACTGCCCCACCCACTGCACCGATAATTTTTATTGATTTCATAGTCGAATATTTCCTTGGGATTGAGTCTAATTAGTTTAGGGGACGAAAGTCGTACAAGATACAAATAATTGTCAACATTTGCGCAAACAGCGGGAAAAGTATGAAATAAATCAGAGTATTGAATTGCAACACTGTTGATTAGGAATTCTCCAACCCTGCTCCCACTTCACCAACCCTATCCCTGCTACAGTAACAACTTGAACCGTTGCCAGAGAAAAGGCTGTGAATCGCTACGCCCTGCTTATTTTAGATAGCAACCCGGTCAGTATTGAACAATGGCGTCAAGAGCTGGCTGGTTTTGCCAATAAATTCGATATCTGCAGTGCAGAATCCATCGAAGAAGCTCAACAATGGTTAGAGTTTCTTGAACAACATGAGCAAATCGTCGCTCTCGTCATCGCCAGCCACCATGAGGCACTCAACGGTGCCGAGTTTTTAATCCGATTGGATAAAATTTCCCACACTCGTTACGCACGTAAAGTTCTGGTCAGCTGCGGGCAAGATATCCAAGCTATTCTTAACGCCGTGAACGAAGGCCGTTTAGATTATTGCCTGACCAAGCCATTGCAAGATCACGTTTTACGCAAAACCGTACTACAAGAACTCACTTCCTTTGTGTTAGAGCACGACAAAGACAATATGCTTAGTTACAGCACGGTCTTGGATCAACAACGTCTACTGCGCGCGCACATTGATCATAAAATGCGTAGCTACAGTGAAGGCTTTATCACCGATTACCACCGGCTCTCCGATAATGAATTAGCCGAAAAAGTGATCGGCGCTTTGTACCAATTTTTTGATGAGAAAGACGAAACACAGGCGTGCCGAACCTATTCAGCACAACATTTGCTCACCCAAGAAGGCGAACCAAACCGATTTTTATGGTTTATTACGGAAGGGGAAGTCGCGCTCTACAAAAAAGATGACCTCGGTCAGCAACGTGAAGTGGTACGCCACAAAAAGGGCAATATTGTCGGAGGGATGTCATTTGTCACTGGTGAGCCTTCCTTTTCTACCGCGATAACCTTAACCAAAACGGAAGTGATTAAACTCGATCGCGATGTGTTTAGCAAAGTGATGCATAACGATACCAGCTTACTGCCACTGTTTACTAACCTACTTCTGCGCCACTTTAACCGGCGTTTGCAACGCAGCATCACCACCAAACTGGAACTGCAAAAAACCCTCGACTCTCTTGAATCGGCGCATAAACAACTCATGGAACGCGAGAAAATGGCCATGCTAGGCCAACTGGTCGCAGGGGTCGCACACGAACTCAATAATCCTGTGGCGGCCATTTTGAGAGGTACGGAAACCCTCTCTTCGCATATTCGTCTTCTGATTGAGGGAGAAGATCGAGCAGACACAGAGCAGCTCGGTGCACAATTGCTTTACCAAGCCATGCAAGCCAAACCGATCTCAACCTCGGAAGAGCGGGGCAAAGCGAAACAATTAGAAGAACTCATTCATCATCGTTTGATGGCGAAAAAAATGGTCAAGCTCGGCCTTGATAATGACGAGCCGATGATTCAGCTTGCCAGAAGCCGCCCTGAAACCGCCCAAAAACAACTCGAACAATTAGAAAGTTACCATATTACCGGCAGCACACTGCGATCAATTCAAGTTTGCGCACAGCGTATCGCAGATATGGTGAAAAGCCTTAAAGGCTATGCGCGTCCCGACGATGAAACTTATCGATTGGCCGATATTCATGAAGGCATCGAAGACACTCTGGTCATTTTCGAAAATCGTCTAAAGCGGCATAAAGTAGAAAAAGAGTACGCCCCACTGCCTCTCATTTACTGTTTACCTATCGCTTTGCAGCAAGTCTGGACCAACCTCATTTCGAATGCGATTGATGCATTTCCGGAACATGGCGTATTACGTATAGAAACTCAGCAACAACAACATCAAAATATCGACTATGCCGTCGTTCGTTTTACTGATAATGGTTGTGGTATTCCAGACCAGCTTAAAGAGCAGATATTCGCCCTCAATTACACCACCAAACGAGAAGGTAATTTTGGTCTTGGGATTGGGCTTTCTGTATGCCAGCAGATCATTCTGCAACATCAGGGATGGATTGAAGTCGAATCCGAACCCAATCTCTACACCACCATGACAGTGTGGCTACCGCTCGATGCATCCACGGTCACAAGGAGCTAATGATGAATAAATACCTGATTTTATGTGTAGACGATGAACGAGAAGTGCTCGACAGTGTCGTGCAAGATCTTGATTGTTTTGAACAACATTTCATCATTGAAGCGGCGGAATCCGTCGCTGAAGCAAAATCGGTTATTGATGACTATCGAGAAGAGAGCATTCCTCTTGCTCTGATCTTGTGCGATCACATCATGCCAGAGCAGACTGGAATCCAATTCCTGATTGAACTCAACCAAGACAGCGATACCGCTAAAACACGCAAAATGCTGCTCACTGGCCAAGCGGGGCTGGAAGATACCGTTCAAGCCGTTAACCATGCCAGTTTACACTTTTATATCCCTAAACCATGGCACGGTGAACAATTACGTCAGGTGGTAAAAGAACAACTGACCCATTACGTCATTGAAAATGCAGATGACTTAATGCCTTGGATTCAAATTTTGGATGCAGAAAAAATTCTGAATGCGATCTCAGCCAAAAGAATGAGCTTTGGTGAATAGCAATCTGGCATTTAACTTGCTTAAAATTCATCTCAACGACAAAACTCTGACATTTTTTGATAGTAGCTTGATACATCAATGCCTTATGATGTCAACCATGAGCTCGGAGTCGGTTTTATGGCTTCAGTCACTGTGGATATACAGGCAGTGGCCTTGGAATTAATCAGAAGATATAGGTTTATCTTAATTATGCGTAAAACAATCATTGCAACTGCACTACTTCTTACCGCGGGTTCAGCATTCGCTGTTGACGGTAATAATAATGATAGCCGTACCGTAATGAGCAACTTTAGCTATGACTACGTAGAAGCGCGCATCGGCGCTAGCCCGGTTACTTTTGGTGCTGCGATGAGCCGTTCTGTACACCCTAATGCTCATGCTATTGCTCGTATCGACTCTGAATTTGAGAGTGACTATGACGTCGCCGCTGGATTTGGCTTCCATGCACCAGTCAATAACTGGGCAGATGTGACGGGGGAAATGCTATTTCGTTTAGTGGATGACCGCAAACGTTCAAGCGCCGATACCGGTATGGAACTGAATGTTGGTATTCGCCAATGGTTAGGCCCTCAACTCGAAGTCGGTGGCAAGGCAGGTTATGTGTCTATCGATAACAACGATGATTGGTTAGGCTCAGTGTATGCACGTTTCCATTCTACCGAACTCTTTTCTCTCGGTGCTGAAGCTCGCTTTAATGACTTTTATGACGACCAGTTGATGTTTACTGCGCGCTTTAACTTCTAAGTTCTCAGATAAACTCTGACATTAATAAAGAAGCCGGGGGTTATCCCGGCTTCTTTATTAAACTTGTTCATCATTGGATTCGTTTAGCGACGTACTCTAACGTTGCTGACAGCTTTCAAGTAGCTGACGCTTACGTGGCTCTTGTAACAACTTCCAATGGATCCCTTCAATAGCTCCCGCAAATTTCCACAGCAGTTTGACGTCCACATCGCTACCGTAAGCTTGACGTACTTTATTAAACACTTCCGGAGCACCCATGCTCATGAAGGTTTCAACATCATCAATCCCCGCTTTTTTCACCATGCGCTCTAAAGTGAGCTGCATATTGGGCAGATCACGCAAACGACGGCTCGCGGCTGAACGTTGAAACTCACGCTGATTCACCGAAAACTGGATGGAACGTTCGATAATGGAGTCTAGCTCAGGGTGATTTTTTTCATATAAATCAGTGATGTCGTAATAGTTTACCGTTGCGGTTGTCTGCTTCTTCACATGGCGATATTTTTCACATCCCAAAGCAATCAGTTCAGGATCAAGCTCTTCGCCACCACGGACAAAAATTCGATCTTCACTGACTAACACGTACATTGCATCATGTTGAAACAAACCAATCCCACCAAACATCGAGCGTTTTTGGTAGGCGCCAAACTTGTTTACGTAATCGAAAAACTGTTGCTCATTCATATCCATTGATCCTTTAATCATATTCCCCGATTAAGGAAGATCACCAGATAGCAGCAATAAAGCGAAAAAATGAAATCGATAGCAAGTCTATTCAATCGTTAGTATGAGCTTGCTTATTTTATGTAGCTAATGATAGTTAACGATGAAAAATAAGTCCGGACTTATCTCACACCCGTGTGATCATTTTGCGCCACATTATGAGACCAGTATCACAGCGTCAATTTTTTGTTGTCTGGGATGCTTAAGCCCCGTTTATTAAATCGCTCAATAGTTCAACGAAAAAACTAGTACACTCTCCAAAACGTGTGGAACCGTTTGCTTATTTAGTTTAGCGATAGTTAAAATGCTCCTAACTTTGCTTGATCGTGTATTTTATGAGTCACCTATCTTTTTACTGGCTACCAGAAACTAAACATAAACTCATCCAAGGATTGGAAAGTGAATTTGCGCAATTGGTCGAGCTTTCTATCAGTACCGGAAAAATATCCCTTCCCCCTATCTCGGATGTCGTTTTAAAAATTCAGCGGTTGTGCTTAATGGAGTCGACCTCCATTACCGATGTAGCAGACTGCTTGATTGAAGACCCTGGCCTTTCGGCCACCGTTATTCGTGTCGCTAATTCGGTTGTGTTTAACCGTCGCAATATTACCTGCACCGATATTGTCACCGCCGTTTCTCGGCTAGGCATTTTGCGGGTTCGTGATATTGTCACTGCACAAGCCATTGAGCAGTTGAAGCATGCCGTCAACCTCAGCAAAGAGTGCAACCGAATACTGATTAAAAGTGCTACGATTTCTCGGGAGCTCGGGGCAACCATGCTGCTAGTGACACAAACGTTTAAATGTGTCGATGCGAAAAAATACCAACATCTTGAGCTAGAAAAGGCCTTACTCGTAGGGCTGCTCGCCGATATTGGTCTGTTTTGTTTGGTCCATGAGTACCACTTATATCTGCAAAATGGGAACTATTTGGATCCCAATATTGCGTTGCAAATTTTCCAATCGCAATGCTCCTCAATCAGCCAGTTAGTGTTGCGCCATTGGGGATTTGATAGCGACTTTTTAGAGGTTTCCTGCAATTGCGAATTAGTCGCTACTCGTCCAGAAGTGAGTTATCTGGATATCGCGCGTATTGCACATCACCTACTTATGTTTAGAAAACAGGATGAGGCGATTGACGATCACGATGTCGAAATCAACTCTGAAGGTGCCGAAGTGCTGTACAAACTCAGTAATTTGAGTGAATTGGAATTTAAAAGTAAGCTGAGCGATGTAATCAGTGCCAGTGGCATCTGAACAAGCCAGCCATGAGGATGTTATGCTGTCAGGGATGATCTTTATTTTTTTACCACTTGTTGTCGGTTATCTGTTCACTATTCATAACCCGTCTCGCCTTCAACGCTTAAGCCGTGCAACCTCTAATTTGGTGTACGTGATCCTATTCTTAATGGGCTTAAGCTTAGCGGGTTTGGATAACCTGCAAAGCAATCTACAAACCATTGTTCAATATACTGCGGTGTTTTTTATCCTCTTAGGCGCTTGTAATCTGATGGCGTTACCTTTGGTTGATCGCTATCTGCCGCTGAAAACGGATACCACTCACAAAAAACTCCCGTTATCTAGCATGATGCTAGAGTCCGCTAAGCTAATTCTTGTCGTCGGTGCAGGGTTGGCAGTAGGTGTGATATTGGATCAAGACTTACATTGGGTTGAATCCGCCAGCGGTTGGATTCTGTTCCTCCTTTTGTTTTTTATCGGTATCCAACTGCGCAATAGCGGCTTGTCGCTCAAACAAATTCTGCTCAATAAACACGGTATGGTGATCGCAGCGATCATTATTTCAACCAGCTGGTTAGGTGGAATCGTGGCCGCTTGGGTATTAGATATGCCGATCTATCAAGCTCTAGCCATGGCATCAGGCTTTGGTTGGTACTCTTTAGCGGGCATTTTGGTTGGGGAAGCGTTCGGTCCAGTGTTAGGTGGCGCCTCCTTTATGATTGAGTTGCTGCGCGAACTGGTTGCCTTGGTTCTTATCCCGATGTTGATTCGCCGCCATCCTTGCACTGCCATTGGATATGCAGGTGCAACAGCAATGGATTTTACCTTACCCGTCATTCAAACCACAGGAGGCGTAAAGTGTGTTCCTGTCGCCATCGTCAGTGGTTTCATTCTTAGCCTGTTGGTACCGGTTTTAATCCTATTCTTTGTTTCTCTTGCAAGCTAGATCTCAAGATTTCCTGAGTGTCTCATTTACAATGTTTCGCTTTGAGATTTACAATTTAGCAAACAATGTATTAACCAAACGTTCTCAAACGACCGGTTTAGCGCACAAGGTCGTTTGGGAGTAATACTTTATTTCAGTGAAGTCCCATCGGAACTAACCAACTATAACAATTCAAAAGGAAAGATTATGAAACGCCTGAGCACTGCTTTACTCATGTCAGTCATCTCAGTCTCTGCCTACGCAGATAATGCTTGCCTAAGTCAAAAATACGACGCCTACATCGATGCCTCTCTTAATTGGTATAGCGATCTTACGAAACTCACAAGCGATCAATACCCAGGATTAACCGAAGTCAGTCAATGGTTCTTGGAGGGCAGACAACATCACTTCGCATTGAATCGCGCAGCAGTACATTACTATTTACAACACGATCCTTCCAAGGTTGAAACCGCTCAGCACGTTGAATCATGGTTAAAGCTAGAGCAGCAAGATATTAAACAGCTAGCAACCCGTAGTGATGAACTCGGCAAGCTGGCGAGTGTCACTTTTGCAGATCGACAAGCTGCGCCGCATTCGCAAAATTATGAATTACGCTCAGCACTTGCTGATCTACTCAGCCACCCTAAACAAATTGAATCGGCATTAAATCGATATAACCAAGCGATCGAAAAAGTCGAAGCGATTGACTGCCCTTAATCGCTCGCGAATGCAATCAAGGCTTTCCGAATTAAGACGGGACATTGCTCCCGTTTTGAATTAGATTGTCCCGCTTGAAACCCATCAATCAAAATAATAACGACGCTGTATGGTATCAGAACAAAAATCTGCGCAAGTCAACTTCGATTCTCTGCTCAAGATCTTCACCGTGCCAGAAGGTCCAGATTCGACTTTAACCAAGATCGATGAGGAACTTTCTCGCAATTTAAATCAGTTCCTACGTAAACACATTGTCGCCGAAGAAAAACCACTCAAAGAGATTGAGAAAGATTTTTCGAATGCTCAAATACCAGAGCAGCCACAATTTGTTTCCGATCACACGCAACATCTGCTTGATACTTTGGTTTCACATTCGGTGCATACCGCATCGCCAAGTTTTATCGGCCATATGACCTCAGCGCTCCCCTATTTTTTAATGCCGCTGTCAAAAATCATGATTGCCCTGAACCAAAATCTGGTCAAAATTGAAACGTCCAAAGCATTCACACCGCTAGAGCGTCAAGTGCTCGGCATGATTCATCGGTTAATTTACGGGCAAAATGACCACTTTTATCAACAATGGATGCACAGTGCCGATCACTCTCTCGGCGCATTCTGCTCTGGTGGCACCGTTGCGAATATCACGGCGCTTTGGGTTGCACGTAACAACGCTCTCAGAGCCGAGGGACATTTCCCTGGCGTAGAAAAAGCGGGCCTGTTCAAGGCCATGCGCCATTACGGGTACGAAGGCCTAGCAATTTTAGTCTCCGAGCGCGGTCATTATTCACTCAAAAAAGCCGCCGATGTGTTAGGGATTGGGCAAGAAGGGTTGGTTGCCGTCAAAACAGACGCCTACAACCGTATTTGCCCTGAGCATCTCCAACAAAAAATTGCAGAGTTAACGGCACAAAAAATCAAAGTGTTTGCCGTTGTTGGTGTGGCCGGCACCACGGAAACCGGCAATATAGACCCACTAAGAACAATTGCTCAAATTTGTCAGCGTGAACAGATCCATTTCCATATTGATGCGGCGTGGGGTGGAGCAACCTTAATGTCGAACCACTATCGTCATCTTCTTGATGGCGTTGAACTCGCGGATTCTGTGACTATCGATGCACACAAACAGCTTTACATCCCGATGGGCGCAGGCATGGTTCTGTTTAAAAACCCAGATGCGATGCATTCTATTGAACACCATGCACAATACATTCTGCGTCAAGGATCCAAAGATCTAGGTAGCCACACACTAGAAGGTTCCCGCTCTGGCATGGCGATGTTGGTGTACGCCAGCATGCATATTATTAGCCGTCCTGGCTATGAGCTGCTCATAGATCAGAGCATAGAAAAGGCGCGCTATTTTGCTGATTTGATTGATGCCCAAACCGATTTCGAATTGGTTTCTCAACCTGAATTATGCCTGTTGACATACCGATACCTACCCGCGCATGTGCGCGGAGCATTGGAAATGTCGCAAGGTGCACAGCGTACAGCACTGAATGAGTTACTTAACGAGCTCACTAAGTTTATCCAGAAAAAACAACGGGAAACAGGCAAGTCGTTTGTATCTCGTACTCAATTGAACCCATATCAATGGGATAAATTGGCCACCATTGTGTTTCGTGTCGTGTTAGCCAATCCGCTCACAACGAAGGAAATTTTGCGCAATGTATTGGATGAACAGCGTGAAATCGCCTTGCAAGCCCCCAAACTGATGCAGCAGATTGAGCAATTGACTCAAACCATTCTTAATCAATAGTCCTCGCGAGGAGTTACAGCAAATAGAAATAAAATTTCAGATTGTTGTAACTCTTGCGTCAATCATGGGCTAGAAGCCGTCTATATGAGCCAAACTGAACACCAAAAGTGTAGTTTTTATAAAATTTAATTGAGGCTTGTCATATTCTCACGGTCTTAATGAGAGTTTCGTTTCTGGATTTATCACGCTTAGGTTTATACTCGGCTTATTGGCGTTGGTGGGTCAATCATCCGGAAACCATTGATTTCTCCCCTATTGTTTTCGAACCCCAGACCAACGAGTTGTTCTCTAGCCTGCGTGAACACTATGAATACATTAGAAAAAATTCAAAAAAACCTGGAAAATTTCAGCAAGTCCGAGCGTAAGGTTGCCGAAGTGATTATGGCATCACCACAAACGGCCATTCACTCTAGCATTGCGACATTAGCTAAGATGGCTGATGTCAGTGAGCCAACGGTGAACCGTTTCTGCCGCCGCCTTGATACCAAAGGTTTTCCAGACTTTAAACTGCACTTAGCGCAAAGCCTTGCCAACGGCACTCCTTACGTTAACCGTAACGTAGAAGAGGATGATGGCCCAGACGCGTACACGCATAAAATTTTCGAATCAACCATGGCGTGTCTGGATGTTGCTAAAAATAGTCTAGACCCTGTGCAAATTAATCGAGCCGTTGACTTACTTACTCAAGCTAAACGTATTTCGTTTTTTGGTTTAGGCGCATCCTCGGCAGTCGCACGCGATGCACAAAATAAATTTATTCGCTTTAATATCCCCATCAGCTGTTTTGAGGATATTGTGATGCAGCGTATGAGTTGCATTAACTGTACGGATAACGATGTCATTGTGCTGATTTCTCATACTGGCCGAACCAAAAGCCAGGTGGAAATTGCTAACCTTGCTCGTGAAAATGGCGCTACAGTCATCGCGATTACCGCCAAGGATTCACCACTCGATAAAGCAAGCTCGTTATCGATTTGTCTTGATGTGCCTGAAGATACGGATGTCTATATGCCAATGGCAAGCCGAGTGGTACAAATGACAGTGATTGATGTACTGGCGACGGGTTTCACCTTACGTCGAGGTTCCGGCTTTAGAGAAAACCTCAAGCGGGTCAAAGAAGTTTTAAAAGACTCTCGCTACGATAAGTTACCTCCTTATTAGTCACAAATCCTCTTCTGAAGCAAACGGAGCCATTAGGCTCCGTTTTTCAATACTTGCAGCAATCCCCTTAATGCTGGCCACTTAAACGACTGCTTTCCTCCTGCAGCAACTGACGAATCTCAACTTCACCATGTGAGGTTTTCGGCGCAACCGAATCGAGCTGATGACAAGCGCAAACTTGCTGAAGAATATGTAACAGTCGCTCTAGTGTAAGCGGTATCGGATTACCTTTAATGGCTGTTGATTTCAATGCATCCCCAGCAACACGCTCAAATGAGGTGGCACACACACCAAAATCGGTCAAATTAGGGATGGCGAGACGTTCTAACATCATATTCACCCACAAAATTCCATCCTCGACACACGCATTTTTACGCCCAGTAAGGATGCGGGAAATCGTTTTGTAGCGTTGTAAAATTTCACCACGTCCCACTTCTCTCGCCGCTTCAATATTTTCACGCATGACATAAGGCGCTAAGCGTGCGGTGATGACACTGTGGGGAGCATCCAGTTTGCCGCCAAGAGCAGAAGCCAGCCCGTGTGCCGCCCCCAATTTGGCATTCGTAGAAGCCATTCCCCCTAACATGGCGGCAAACGATAAATCACCGCGGGCTTTTTTATCATCCCTTAGACAGCCGGGTATCATTGATCGAGTTAACCGACGCAGCCCCTCTTCACAAATCATATCGGTTAGAGGATTCGGCTCACCGCACACGTAGGCTTCCATCAAATGCGTAAAAGCATCCATCGCACCTCGTCCTGAGGTCAACGGATCCGTTCCGTAGGTCAACGTCGGATCAACAATCGCGACATCAGCTAACATATCAGGGCTACGTAAGCTGATCTTCACACGATCTTGAGCTGATTTGAGAACCGCATTTCGAGTCACTTCCGAACCCGAACTTGCTGTCGTCGGGATGGCAATAAAAGGCAGAGGTTTGGTCTTGAGAGGCACACTCCGCCCGACAACTTCAACATAATCGTATACATTACCTTGATTAGGGATAACCGCCGCAACAGCTTTACCCATATCAAGCACGCTACCGCCCCCAATCGCAATAACCATATCCGGTTTAAATCGGCGCCCCAACATAGCCGTTTCTTCGACCATAGTGATGTTGGGCTCCCCTGAGACCGCCACATGCTGATAACGCATATTTTGCTGATGTAGATAGTTGATAAGTGGCGCATATCGCTCAGGATTTTTTCCTGAAACCAACAACACGCTATATCCATATTGGCTAATGACGGAAAGAGAACTCTCTAGCGCTCCTTCACCAAAGATGATCCGTGTTGCTGTCATGAACTGAAACATGCACCCTCCGATGTTCTCATAAAGCTATAGTGCTAGATTGCGCTCAAAGTAAGCAAATTTGTTTGACCGAGTGCAACTTGCCAAAAATAACCATAAAAAAACCATTGGTTCTTGCACAACCTCACACCTAAGTTGAGCTGTTTCAATCGCTTCCATCATAACTGCGAGTGAGAAAGTGTAGAAAAAACACATTCCCTCCTCTAAAAAACCATCGTTTTTACCTATTGAATCAAGTGGCTAAATCACACTTTATTTCCCACTTTGGATCGTGCATAGTACGCGCAAACAAAATGAAGGAGAAAGATATGTTTGTGGTCATTTTTGGTCGTCCTGGCTGTCCTTATTGTGTTCGTGCAAAAGAACATGCTGAAACGTTGAAAGCAAAACGTGATGATTTCAACTACCGCTACGTAGATATCCATGCGGAAGGCATCACCAAAGCCGATCTAGAGAAAACCATCGGAAAGCCTGTAGAAACCGTTCCACAGATTTTCATTGATGAACAACACATTGGTGGTTGTACTGATTTTGAAGCTTACGCAAAAGAAAATCTGGGTCTGTTCGACTAAGTCTTTCTTGATGAGCCAATTAGCCTGCGAATATCGCGGGCTTTTTGTTATTAGTGATTTCATACTGCTCAGCGCTTCTTTTAGCTATTTCGCTCCAAAGAATGCGCATTCGCGCAAAAATTCACTTATCTTTTTGCAATATTCGGATACAATTCCCAAAATTTTATTATTCCCTCTCTTGTCACGCGTGAATTGAGTTAAATCGTGAACATCGACGTCGTTTTATTGCTAGAGCAAAATCCAATTTTGCTGATTTTTGTAGTCCTCGCCATTGGTCTCTCTTTCGGGAAAATTCGCTTTGGCAGCTTCCAGTTAGGTAACTCCATCGGTGTATTGATCACCTCGTTAATTATGGGTCACCTCGGTTTCTCTTTCACTCCAGAAGCCCTAACCATTGGTTTCATGCTATTTATTTATTGTGTAGGCATTGAAGCAGGTCCGAACTTCTTCGGTATTTTTTTCCGCGATGGAAAACATTATTTAATTTTAAGTTTAGTGGTTCTGATTACCGCTACTTGGATCGCTTATTTCGGCGGTTATTATCTCGATCTCGATTACGGTTTAGCCGCTGGGATGATGGCGGGAGCCCTTACATCAACCCCGGTGCTGGTGGGCGCACAAGATGCGCTAAACTCTGGGCTCGCCGCAATACCAAGAAACATGGACCTTTCACTGATCCTTGATAATGTTTCTGTCGGCTATGCCATGGCTTACCTTATCGGCCTCATCAGCATGATCATGTTTGCCAAACTGCTTCCTAAGTTGCAAAAACAAAACTTGTCCGACTCTGCGCAGCAAATCGCGCAAGAACGTGGTCTGGGCAGTCAACGTAAAGTGTACCTGCCAATTATTAGAGCCTACCGCGTTGGCCCGGAACTGATTAACTGGATCGATGGTCGCAACTTACGTGAGCTTGGCATCTACCGTCAAACCGGATGCTATATCGAGCGTATTCGTCGTCATGGCATTCTCGCTCATCCTGATGGCGACGCAATTTTACAAGAAGGCGATGAAATTGCTCTGGTAGGCTTCCCTGATAGTCATGCACGCCTTGACCCGAGCTTTCGTAACGGTAAAGAAGTGTTTGACCGCAACTTGCTTGACCTGCGTATTTCTGAAGAAGAAATCGTTGTAAAAAGTGACAGCATCGCGGGGAAACGACTCTCTGACCTTAACCTTTCTGAATTCGGTTGTTTCCTCAACCGCGTTGTGCGTGCGCAAATTGAAATGCCGATGGATCTCGATATCGTCCTCGCCAAAGGGGATGTACTGCAGGTCAGTGGTGAAAAGAGCAAGGTAAAAGGGCTAGCGGATAAGATCGGTTTTATCTCAGTACACAGCCAAATGGCCGATCTGCTCGCTTTCTGCAGCTTCTTCATCCTGGGCATTCTGTTTGGTTTGGTCACCATGACCTTTGGCCAGGTTTCTTTCAGCCTTGGTAATGCCGTAGGGTTACTGCTCTCAGGCATCAGTTTGGGCTTCTTACGAGCCAACCACCCGACTTTCGGTTATGTTCCACAAGGCGCACTCAACATGGTCAAAGACCTTGGCCTTGCGATCTTTATGGTGGGCATTGGTCTTAATGCGGGGAGTAAAATGTTCCAACACCTCTCTGAAGTGGGTGTTCAAGTCATTGGTTTAGCTTTCTTAGTGAGCGTCGTGCCAGTCGTGTTTGCCTATTTGGTCGGCGCTTACATTCTAAAGATGAACCGCGCCCTATTGTTTGGTGCGATTATTGGCGCGCGAACCTGTGCTCCTGCGATGGATGTGGTTAATGAATACGCCAAGTCCACCATTCCGGCACTGGGTTACGCAGGCACCTATGCTATCGCCAATATTTTGATGACGTTAACCGGTACCATTTTTATCTTACTCAGCTAACGACTCAATGATCAAATATTGGGGATTAAAAAAGGCACCTTACGGTGCCTTTTGTCTATTTGGATAACTCGTTTAGTGAACAACCTCTTCACGAGTACCAAAATACTCAAAAGCCAATCGATCATCACTGAGCGTTACTTTTACGGTACCACCATCGACGAGTGAGCCAAACAGCAGCTCATTGGCAAGTGGTTTCTTCAACTGATCCTGAATCACACGTCCCATCGGACGAGCGCCCATTTCTCGGTCATAGCCTTTCACGGCCAACCAGTGACGCGCATCTTCAGAGACTTCAAGAGAGACACCACGAGCATCTAATTGGGCTTGCAGTTCCACAATAAACTTATCAACCACTTGATGAATCACGCGTTCATCCAAGCTGTTGAACCAGATAATGTGGTCAAGACGGTTACGGAATTCAGGAGTGAATACTTTTTTGATTTCCGACATCGCATCATGGCTATTATCTTGTTGGATCAAGCCAATCGATTTTTTCACCGTTTCCGCCACCCCCGCGTTAGTGGTCATCACTAAAATCACGTTACGGAAATCGGCTTTACGACCGTTGTTGTCAGTTAGCGTACCGTTATCCATCACCTGTAGGAGCAAGTTAAAGATATCGGGGTGCGCTTTTTCAATTTCGTCCAACAAAACAACCGAGTGCGGGTGCTTAATCACAGCATCAGTCAGCAGACCACCTTGGTCATAACCCACATAACCCGGAGGAGCACCAATCAACCGGCTTACCGAATGACGCTCACCGTATTCCGACATATCAAAACGTAGCAGTTCGATACCGAGCAGTTTAGAAAGCTGCAGAGTCACTTCTGTTTTGCCCACCCCTGTTGGGCCAGCAAACAGGAAAGAACCGACTGGTTTATGTTCCGCGCCCAATCCGGCACGAGTCAGTTTGATTGACTCAGTCAGTACATCGATTGCAGCATCTTGACCAAACACCAACATCTTCATCTTCTGATCCAAATTCTTCAGAATATCTTTGTCAGAAGACGAGACGGATTTCTCAGGGATTCTCGCCATTTTGGCGACCATAGATTCGATTTCCGCCACACCGACCGTTTTCTTACGACGGCTTGCTGGCATCAAACGCGCACGCGCGCCAGCTTCATCAATCACGTCAATCGCCTTATCCGGCAGATGACGTTCATTAATGTACTTCGCCGACAACTCCACCGCCGCACGCAGTGCTTTATTGGTATAGCGTACATCATGGTGAGCTTCGTATTTGTTCTTCAGCCCCATCAATATCTTGGTGGTGTCATCGAGCGAAGGCTCAACAATATCAATCTTTTGGAAGCGGCGAGACAAAGCGCGCTCTTTCTCAAAAATGTTGCTGTATTCTTGATAGGTGGTAGAACCGATGCAACGCAATTTGCCGCTACTGAGCAGAGGTTTTATCAGATTCGCTGCATCAACTTGTCCACCAGAAGCCGCACCAGCACCAATGATGGTATGAATTTCATCAATGAACAGGATCGCGTCTTTTTCTTTCTCAAGCTGTTTCAAGATCGATTTGAAACGTTTTTCAAAATCACCTCGATATTTGGTACCCGCCAACAGCGACCCAATATCGAGTGAATAAATCACGCTGTGCTGAATCACTTCCGGCACGTTGCCTTCCACAATTCTCCACGCTAAACCTTCAGCAATGGCGGTTTTTCCTACGCCAGCCTCACCCACCAATAGCGGGTTGTTTTTACGGCGGCGGCACAAGACTTGAATCGTACGTTCCAACTCTTTATCACGGCCTATTAACGGGTCAATTTGACCTTGTTTAGCCAGTTGATTCAGGTTAGTCGCAAAGCTTTCCAAACGTTCATCAGCACTCACTTCTTCGGAACCATCGCTGCTACCAAACGAATCAGAAGAAGAGTCTTCACTGTGATTAGAGGCTTTAGTAATACCGTGCGAGATAAAATTGACAATATCCAAACGGCTGATGTCATTTTTCTTGAGCAGATACGCCGCATGTGACTCTTGCTCGCTAAAAATCGCCACCAACACGTTCGCCCCTGTCACTTCACTGCGACCAGAAGATTGCACGTGGAACACTGCACGTTGCAGTACACGTTGGAAGCTCAGGGTCGGTTGAGTCTCACGGGTTTCATCGTTTTTGGGGATAAGGGGCGTGGTCTGGTCGATAAAAGTATCCAGCTCACGGCGTAACACATCGATATCAGCTTGGCAGGCTAACAAGGCTTCCCGCGCTGCATCGTTTTCCAACAATGCAAGTAGGAGGTGCTCGACGGTCATAAACTCATGTCTTTTGTCTCGTGCCCGAGCGAACGCGCCGTTTAGACTAGACTCTAATTCTTTGTTAAGCATAAGGCCTCCTTAAGGAACAACCACGTTGTCTGGCAAGCTTACGCTTGCTCCATCGTGCACAAGAGTGGATGCTCATTTTCCCTTGAGTACATCGTTACTTGAGCGACTTTCGTCTCTGCAACTTCTGCAGTAAACGTGCCACATATTGCTTTTCCTTCGTAATGCACTTTGAGCATCACTTGTGTCGCCCTCTCTATATCCATAGAAAAAAAGCGCTCAAGAATCTCAATTACAAAGTCCATCGGGGTGTAATCATCATTGTTTAATACAACGTGATACATAGATGGTGGCTTAACCGCCGTCTTTTCTTTCTCCAGCAAATCGAGGTCTGGAGATATCCATTCAAAATTTTTACTCATAACACTTCAGTATTTGAGGACTTGTTACCGAGAATTCAACTATAAAGTGCTGTAAACCTAGCTTTTTTAACTAACTTACTGAGTTCGCACTTCGATGATTTTCGCCTCTTACTTAGAGACTAATGCAGCAATTGTAACGCTGCAAATAAAACATTGCGAATGGCGATCACGAATAGCGCGATTGCTTATTTTACCAACACCAGTATGCAACCTTGCTAGTAATTTGCTTCGCGATTTGCAAATGACAAATTTATATAATTGCAATTGCAAAATTGAGTTTTCATATCAAACTGTGTGCTTTTATACGTTCGTCCTATTGACTGCGTTCAATCATCGTCTAAATTGGTCAATTAGTGACTAACGTTAAGCATAAGCTGAATCGCTATTCACTTTTGAGAAGTCAGAGAGTCCTTGGGACGAATTGACGTTTCTCTTAAAACATCAGTTATAAAATGCATGAGGGATGTATAGCATGGCTACAGGTACAGTGAAATGGTTTAATAATGCCAAAGGCTTCGGTTTTATTTGCCCGGAAGGTGAAGACGGAGACATCTTCGCTCATTACTCAACCATTCAAATGGACGGATACCGTACACTCAAAGCCGGACAACAGGTTTCTTATCAGGTGGAGCAGGGGCCTAAAGGATACCACGCTAGCTGCGTTGTGCCGGTCGAGGGACAAGTGGCTAAGTGATAGGTGCACTGCCGCACTCGGTGTGTTTGATATTGATCAGCACCCAAAATAGAAACCCGCCAATGTGGCGGGTTTTGTTTTGCAATAGCGCACTATTAACGATCAATCACAGCGTTAAAGGTCACACTAGGTCGCATTAGCTGAGATGCTTTAGCAAATTCAGGCGCATAATAACCACCTAAATCAGCTGGCTTACCTTGTGCGCCATTAAGCTCAGCAACAATCTGTGCTTCTTTTTCTTCCAACTGTTTTGCAATTGGAGCAAATTCAGCCGCGAGATCTGCATCTGCCGTTTGTTCAGCCAGTGCTTGTGCCCAGTAAGTCGCAAGATAGAAATGACTACCACGGTTATCAATTTCACCAACACGACGAGAAGGCGACTTGTTCATGTCGAGGAACTTGCCGGTCGCTTTGTCGAGTGCATCCGCCAACACTTGTGCTTTGCTATTACCCGTAACAACGCTTAAATGCTCCAGAGATGCGGCTAGCGCTAAAAACTCACCCAGTGAATCCCAACGCAAGTGGTTCTCTTTTTGTACTTGTTGTACGTGCTTCGGAGCAGAGCCGCCCGCGCCCGTTTCAAACAAGCCACCGCCATTCATCAACGGAACGATGGAAAGCATTTTCGCTGAAGTACCCAGTTCAAGGATTGGGAATAAGTCAGTTAAATAGTCACGCAATACGTTGCCCGTTACGGAAATGGTATCTTGTCCTGCTTTCATGCGTACTAGTGAGTATTGCGTTGCATCAACAGGAGACAGGATCTTGATTTCCAAGCCTGATGTATCGTGATTTGGTAGATACTGATTCACTTTTTTGATCAGTTCAGCATCATGTGCACGCTCTGGATCAAGCCAGAAAACGGCAGGTGTACCTGAAGCACGAGCACGAGTTACCGCCAGTTTTACCCAGTCTTGGATAGGGGCATCTTTTACCTGACACATGCGGAAGATATCGCCCGCTTCGACAGTTTGCTCCAGCAGCACTTTGCCCGCTTCGTCAATCACACGCACCACACCTTCAGAATCAAGAATAAAGGTCTTATCGTGTGAGCCGTATTCTTCTGCTTTTTGCGCCATCAAGCCAACGTTTGGCACACTGCCCATGGTGGTCGGATCAAATGCGCCGTTCTGTTTACAGAAATCGATAACGGTTTGGTAAACACCCGCGTAACAGCGATCTGGAATCGTCGCTTTGGTATCTTTCTGCTTACCATCTGGACCCCACATTTGGCCAGAAGTACGGATCATTGCAGGCATGGAGGCATCAACAATCACATCACTTGGTACATGCAGGTTGGTAATGCCGCGATCTGAGTCCACCATCGCCAGAGCGGGTTGAGTGGCATATACCGCTTGAATCGCCGCTTCAATCTCTGCGCGTTGCGCTTCTGGTAGCGATTGAATTTTCGCGTAAACATCACCTAAGCCGTTATTGACGTCCACACCCAGTTGGTCGAACAGTTGGCCATACTTATCAAAAACCGCTTTGTAGTACACCTTCACCGCATGACCGAAGATCACTGGATCCGAGACTTTCATCATGGTCGCTTTCATGTGCAGTGAGAACAGCACGTCTTGCGCTTTCGCATCCGCGATTTCTTTTTCAAAGAAAGCAATCAGCGCTTTTTTGCTCATCACGCTGGTATCGATGATTTCTTTATCTTGCAGCGCGAATGGCTTTTTCAGCACTTTCACCGCACCATCTTTACCCACAAACTCAATCGCCACTTTGGTTGCGCCACTGACCGTGACTGACTTTTCACTACCAAAGAAATCTTTATCGCTCATGCTCGCGACATGAGATTTAGAATCCTGACTCCAAGCGCCCATTGAGTGTGGGTTCTTCTTGGCGTAGTTTTTCACCGAGGCAGGTGCACGACGATCAGAGTTACCTTCACGCAAAACTGGGTTTACCGCACTCCCCTTGATCTTGTCATAAGTCGCTTTAATCACTTCTTCTTTATCGTTGCTCGGTTCTTCTGGATAATTTGGCAGTGCGTAGCCTTTGTCTTGCAGTTCTTTAATTGCCGCTTTGAGCTGCGGAATTGAGGCTGAAATATTCGGCAGTTTGATGATGTTAGCTTCCGGTGTTTGTGCCAACTCACCCAATTCAGTTAACGCATCACCGATACGTTGTTCTTCGGTCAGATACTCAGGGAAATTAGCCAAAATACGGCCAGCTAATGAAATATCGCGTGTATCGATATCAATGCCTGATGAGACAGTAAACGATTGAATAATTGGCAGTAATGAATACGTGGCTAGAGCCGGGGCTTCGTCAGTAATGGTATAAATAATTGTAGGTTTATTGGTAGGCATGAACTTTCCCTATCTGTTCTAACAGCACCATTGGATGCAATGACACTGTGTGACTGTCCGTACTCAAGTCGGCGACATCCCCTCAACCTGAGTACGATCTTCTCACTCTTGCAAATCCTGTGTTCGAATGACGTTGAGCCGCCTTCGAGCTCATCCTTGAGTGAAGGTATTTATAATTAAACAAATTGAAGACAATAGTCTATTATCTTGTTCGCTAAACCTTTTCCAGGGCGCGCAAATGATAGCCGATATCGCTCCTGCGGAAAACTTTCAAACACAGTTTCTTTACATTTTTGCAAGGTGCTTAACATGTCATCTCGCTCTCCTAGCGACAATGCTCTCTCTTCTCCTGCGCAACGAAAATCGCATTTCAAACAGAAGGCAACAAAAAACACCGCTCGCGCCAATAACACATCAGGAAAGAGAAACTCTTCTACCAAGAGAAGAGCAACATCTAACGACATTGGCTCCCCTAAACGCACGATTTCGCCCAGTGAACGGAAAGTGATCCTATTTAATAAACCATATGACACTTTAAGCCAATTTACCGATGGGGATGGAAGAAAAACCTTGGCCGACTACATCCCGATTAAGGATGTCTACGCCGCAGGACGTTTGGATCGCGATAGCGAAGGGCTACTGATTTTAACCAATGATGGAATTTTGCAGGCCAGATTGACTCAGCCGCAATCCAAAGCGCCAAAAACTTACTGGGTGCAAGTTGAAGGTGCGCCACAAGAGAGCGACCTTGAGGCATTGCGCCACGGAGTGACCTTAAAAGATGGTCCGACTTTACCGGCGAAAGTAGAAATCATGCCCGAACCCACGCTTTGGCCACGCAATCCGCCGGTGCGTTTTCGCGCTGCGATTCCTACCACATGGTTAGCCATTACCTTGATGGAAGGGCGCAATCGCCAAGTACGACGCATGACGGCGCACATCGGTTTCCCGACTCTACGTTTAATTCGTTACTCCATGGGCGATTGGAACTTGGGTGATTTGCAGCCCGGCGAGTGGCGGGAAGTGACTCTTTAATACTTTTGCCAACTAAAAATATAACGCCCCAATAGTGGGGCGTTATCGTTTGGATCGCGATTAGCCCTAAACTACTTGTGACGTTCTTTCAGCTTATTGATCACATCATTCATGGCTAAGCCTTGCTCTTGCAGCAACACCAGCAAGTGGTACATCAAGTCGGCGGATTCGCAAATCAGCTCCTCCTTATCCCCTGCCGTCGCCGCCAGCGCGACTTCAACCCCTTCTTCACCCACTTTCTGCGCAATACGTTTGGTGCCACGCGCATACAAAGAGGCCGTGTAAGAAGAACTGGGATCGGCATTTTTTCGCTCAGCCAACAATTGTTCAAGCTGATGAAGCCAAACCATTTGCGACTCTTCTTGTGCATCACCATCCCAACAGGTCACGGTGCCTGTGTGGCAGGTTGGGCCAATCGGGTTCACTTTCACCAATAGCGTATCTTGGTCGCAATCCAGCGCGATATTTTTCAGTTGCAACACATGACCTGAGGTTTCCCCCTTAGTCCACAAACGCTGTTTGCTGCGCGAGAAAAAGGTCACTTGTTGAGTATCAAGGGTTTTTTGCAACGCCTCAGGGTCCATATACCCCATCATTAAGACTTGGCTGGACTGAAAATCCTGCACAATCGCTGGCACAAGTCCATCGACTTTCTGCCAATCAATACGGTCGGTTAGCGTGGCAAATAGGCTTGCTGGATTCATCGTCTCACCTCAATTCCTTGTTGTTTTAGATACTGCTTGAGTTCACCGATATTGATGATCTGCTTGTGAAAAACCGAAGCGGCTAAAGCGCCATCGACGTTCGCTTGAGTAAAGGCTTGCGCGAAATGTTCCATCGCGCCTGCACCACCGGAGGCGATCAGTGGAACTCGGCACACCGAGCGCACTAAATTGAGCTGCTCAAGATCGTAACCATTGCGCACACCATCTTGGTTCATCATGTTCAGTACAATTTCCCCAGCGCCGCGCTTTTGCACCTCTTGCACCCAATCACAAGTTTGCCACTGCGTCGCTCGGGTGCGGCTTTCATCACCGGTAAACTGATAAACCTGATATTGACCTGTTTCTTTATCAAAATAAGAGTCGATGCCAACCACGATACATTGCACGCCAAAGCGATCCGCAAGATCGGTGATCAGTTGTGGATTCGCCAGTGCAGGCGAGTTAATTGACACTTTATCTGCACCGAACTCCAAGATTCGCGCAGCATCTTGCGCCGACTTGATCCCGCCCGCGACACAGAAAGGAATGTCGATCACTTCCGCGACTCGCGCGACCCAGCTTTTATCGACCACGCGGCCATCACTGGAAGCGGTAATATCGTAAAACACCAGCTCATCCGCGCCTTCTTCGGCGTAACGTTTTGCCAGTGGCACAATGTCTCCAATGATTTCGTGGTTACGAAACTGAACGCCTTTCACTACCTGTCCATCACGTACATCCAGACAAGGAATTATCCGTTTTGCCAACATGCGAATGCCTCCTGCGCGGTAAATTTGCCATCCAATAGCGCGCGACCGACAATCACACCCGCAACGCCTGTGCCTTTCAGTGCCTCAATATCGGCGAGTGAACCAATGCCACCGGACGATTGAAACTGCACTTGTGGGTATTGACGGCAGAGATCGCGATACAGCTCAACGTTCGAGCCGGCTAGCGTGCCATCGCGGGAAATATCGGTACACAGTACGTGCTTTAAGCCAACCGTTAAGTAGTCATCAATCAAAGCTTCGATCGTCACGCCGGAATCTTCCTGCCAGCCAGAAATCGCGACTTTGCGCGTACCTTGTTCATCAATGTTGATGTCCAACGCTAAAACAATTTTCTCAGCACCGTATTTTTCCATCCAGCTTTTGACCAATTGCGGCTGTTTAACCGCGGTTGAACCCACCACCACGCGCTGCGCACCTGCTTCAAGCAGATCCACCACGTCTTGTTCACTGCGTACTCCACCACCAATTTGAATATTGGCGGGTGTGCTCGCGAGCAGGCGAGCAATCAAATCCAGTTGGCGTGCTGCGGTATTTTTCGCGCCAGTTAAGTCCACCAAGTGCAACCAACCTGCCCCAGCTTGGTGGTACAAATTAAACTGCTCCGCTGGGTCTACTTTATATTCGGTCACTTGTCCGTAATCACCTTGATACAGACGCACAACCTGACCTTCAATCAAATCTAATGCGGGAATAATCATTGTGGTTCCTTGTATTGCGCCAGCCTTCACCAGCGCTTGTCCCTAAAGCTCAAGAAAGTTTTGAATCAAGCGTGCGCCCGCTTTTGAAGAGCGCTCAGGGTGAAATTGCACCCCGTAATAGTTCCCCGCTTGAATTGCCGCGCTGAACGGCTGGCCATACTCGCACTGGGCTATGGTGTAATCGCCAACGGGCATAGCAAAGCTGTGCACGAAGTAGAAATAGGCATCAGATTCAATGCCCTTAAACAGTGGATGCGCCTCTTTGACTTGCACCGTGTTCCAGCCCATGTGTGGCAACGGCAGATCGCCAGTTTGCAGCAAACGGACCTCGCCATCGACTAACCCTAAACACTGCACAATCTCATCGGCTTTCTGGCCTTTCTCTTCGGACAATTTGCCAAGCAGTTGCATGCCAAGACAGATGCCAAGCAATGGCTTTTCAACCCGCTTCACTAGCTCGATCAAATCGCGTTCGGTGAGGTTTTTCATTGCTTCGCTTGCGGTGCCGACACCGGGCAGAAACAGTTTGTCAGCGGCGAGCACCACTTGCGGATCGCGCGAAATCGTCACTGCATAGCCTAATCGCTCAATGGCGAATTTGACTGAGGAGATATTGGCGCAGCCAGTATCAATAATCACCACATTCTGAGTCATCAGAGCACCCCTTTACTGCTCGGCAGATCGTTACCTTGCACCCTGATGGCTTGACGTAGCGTGCGACCAAACGCTTTAAACAGGCTCTCAATGATGTGGTGATCGTTATCGCCACTGGATGAGAGGTGCAGAGTGCACGCCAAGGTATCGGTCAATGAGCGGAAGAAGTGATACACCATCTCGGTCGACAGATCGCCAACTTGCGGGCGACTAAAGCTCGCATCAAATTTCAGATACGGACGACCCGAGAGATCCAACGCGCACTGTGCCAAACACTCATCCATGGGCAATGTGAAACCAAAGCGCCCAATACCACGTTTGTCACCCAGAGCTTCACGCAGCGCTTGACCCAGTGCCAAGGCGGTATCTTCCACTGTGTGGTGATCATCGATGTGCAGATCTCCAGCCACTTTCAGCTGCAGTTGAAAACCACCGTGAGTGGCGATTTGATCCAGCATGTGGTCAAAAAAGCCCAAGCCAGTTTCAATCTGATTACCACCGGTTTGGTCAAGATTAACGGTGACTTGAATATCGGTTTCTTTGGTTTTACGCACCACTTGGGCAACACGCGGCTTAGTGGTGAGATCTTTCACGATATCCAGCCAACCCATGGTTTGTGGGTGGTATTGAATACCGCGAATCGCCATATTTTCCGCCAGTTGCAGATCGGTCATGCGATCGCCAATCACGGCTGACGATTTGAAATCGACTTTGCCACCTTGCAGATACTCTTTGACCAAGCCCAGTTTCGGTTTGCGGCACGAACAGTTATCACGCTCAAAGTGTGGGCAAATCAGCACATCATCAAACTTCACGCCTTGCGATTCAAAAATGTCCATCATCATGTTATGCGGCGCATCGAAATCCGCTTGCGGGTAGCTTGAAGTGCCTAAACCATCCTGATTAGTCACCATCACTAAGCGATAGCCCGCCTCTTGTAGCTTGAGCAGGCTTGGGATCACATAAGGCTCAAGTTTGAGTTTGTCCAAACGGTCGACTTGAAAATCCACTGGCGGCTCAACAATTAAGGTGCCGTCGCGGTCGATAAAAAGAATTTTTTGTTGTTTGCTCACAAGAATGTCCTTTTCATCAGCAGCCCGCTCTGCGAGCTGCTGTAAACAAAATTACTGGTAGTAGTTGCGAATAAACGCGACGGTTTTTTCACACTCTTCGCGATTGCCAACACTGATACGCACACAGTTTTCAATCGGAGAATTTCGCAAAATAATGCCGTGCTCCCACGCCGCTTTAAATAGCGCATTGCCATCAGGGAATTTCACTAAGAGATAGTTACCCCAACCTTCAAAAACCTGCACACCCGGAACCATAGAGAGCCCCACTTGTAGGTATGCTCGATTCGCGCCGAGATCCAATACTTGGTATTTGGCGCGCGCGAGACCAGCAGGTGATAAGGCTTGCACCGCGATTTCGGCAACCGGCACCGGCACCGGATAAGGCGCAATCACTTTGAGCAAGACATTGATGAGCTCAGCATTGGCAAGCGTGAAGCCACAGCGTAGTCCCGCCAAAGCAAAGGCTTTAGAGAGTGTGCGTAGAATCGCCAAGTTCGGATATTGGGCGAGCAAATCGACCGTCGATGCCTCTGGGCAGAAATCGATGTAGGCTTCATCCATCACCACAATGGCGCGATCTTTGGTCATCTCCAGCAGTTTGATGATGTCGGCACGTTTGACCAAGTTCCCAGTCGGGTTATTCGGGCTACACACAAATACCAATTTAACGCGATCCAGATTGGCTTCAATGCTCGGTAAATCGAGTTGCCAATCGGCAGTCAGCGGCACTTTTTTACGCTCAACGCCAAAGGTTTCTGCACTGATCGCATACATACCGTAGGTTGGAGGGCAAAAAAGAATCGCGTCCTGATTGGGTTCGCAGAAAGCACGGATCAAAAGCTCAATCCCTTCATCCGCGCCGCGCGAAGTCAGTACTTGCTCCGGAGCTACCCCAGCGTAATTGGCGTAGGCTTGGATCATCGCCTTAGGTTGGCAATCACTGTAACGATTAAGGCGCGCAAAATCGGTTTTGTATTCGTTATTGAAAGGCGATTCGTTAGCATTGAGCCAGACATCACCACTACCACCAATACGACGCGCAGAAAGGTATGGGGTTAACGCTTGAATTTGTTGACGAGCCAGTTTTTCCATAATTTATTGAGCCTTCTGTAATTTTTCTACTCGAATCGTAACCGCACGTTTGTGCGCGTCTAACCCTTCTGCTTCCGCCATCGTTACCACAGTTGGCGCGAGCAATTGCAAGCCATCAGCGGTCAGCTCTTGCACTGTCATGCGTTTACTGAAATCGGCCAAACCTAAGCTGGAATAGGTGCGGGTGTAACCGTAAGTGGGTAGCACATGGTTAGTACCTGAAGCGTAATCTCCTACCGATTCTGGCGACCAATCGCCAAGGAAAATGGAGCCTGCGTTATCGAGCAGTGGAACCAACTCACGCGGGTTGCGCGTCTGCACAATCAAGTGCTCAGGGCCGTAGTAGTTAGAAATCGACACTGCTTGGGTGAGTGATTCAGCAATAATGATCAGACTGGAAGCCAAGGCTTTTTCAGCAATACTGGCGCGCGAAAGCACTTTAAGCTGCTTTTGCACTGCGTCCGTTACCTGATCGGCTAACACCGGAGATGGCGTCACCAACACCACCTGAGAATCAGGGCCGTGCTCTGCCTGACTGAGGAGATCGGCGGCAATAAAATCGGCATCCGCCGTTTCATCAGCAATCACCAATACTTCTGAAGGTCCTGCAGGCATATCAATCGCTGCACCGCGGAAATCGTTACTCACTTGGCGTTTTGCTTCCGTCACATAGGCGTTACCGGGGCCAAAGATTTTGTCGACTTTAGTCACCGTTTCCGTGCCATAAGCCATTGCGGCGATTGCCTGACCGCCGCCTAGGTTGTACACCTCATCAATGTTACACAGCTTAGCGACGTAGAGAATTTCATCCGCAATTGGCGGTGGTGAGCAGAGCACCACTTTACGGCAACCGGCGATTTGCGCAGGCACACCGAGCATTAGCACAGTTGATGGTAACGGTGCGCTGCCACCCGGAATATACAGACCCACTTTATTTATCGGGCGAGTCACTTGCTCACACACCACTCCGGGCATGGTTTCCACTTTGATTGGCTGCGCTTTTTGCGCCTTGTGGAATTTGCTGATGTTGTTGTATGCCTGCTCCAACGCCTGTTTCATTGTTTCCGACAAACGCGCGGCTGCGGCATCCATCTCTTCACGAGACACGCGCAGTGAAGCCGGTTTTACACGATCAAATTTTTCGGTTAATTCAAACAGGGCTGCATCACCTTCACTGCGGACTTTCGCAATCACTTGCGCAACCGCAGCGGTGATGTTTGCCCCTTCAGTAATCGCAGGGCGTTCTAAAATCGATTCTTGCTGAGCTTCACTCAACGATTGCCAAACAACGGTTCTCATTGCCTTACTCCATCATTTTTTCAATCGGTAACACCAAAATTGAGCTAGCACCGAGGGCTTTGAGCTGCTCCATGGTTTCCCAAAACAGGTTTTCTGAACTCACCATGTGCACTGCAACTTTGGATTTGTCGGCTGATAAAGGCAGAACGGTTGGGTCTTCTGCTCCGGGCAGCAAGGTTTTGATTTGAGACAGCTTCTCAACCGGAGCATGCAGCATGATGTACTTCGATTCTTTGGCTTGTTGTACGCCGTGCATACGAGTGAGGAGCTTATCAATTAGTGCCGCTTTATCTTCAGCAAAAGCGCCAGGACGTTGAATCAGGGTGGCCTTGGACTCGAAAATCACTTCGACTTCTTTAAGACCGTTGGCTTCTAAGGTTGCACCAGTGGAGACGAGATCCGCAATCGCATCGGCTAACCCCGCACGAGGAGCCACTTCGACGGAACCTGTCAACATACAAGCGCTGAAGTCCACGCCTTGGCGATCCATATAAGCTTTGAGCAGTTGAGGGTAAGTGGTGGCAATGCGTTTACCATTCAGATCTTGCGGGCCACGATACTCTGCATCTTTTTCAATCGCGATGGAAAGACGGCAACCACCAAAATCCATACGGCGCAGAGTGATAAATTCGTTACGTTGGTTGAGCGCCAATCGGTCTAAACGTGTTTCTTCAAGCACGTTCTCACCGACAAATCCTAGGTCAACGACGCCGTCCATGATCAGCCCAGGAATATCATCGTCACGCACTAACAGCAGGTCAATCGGCATATTGAGTGAATGAACCACCAAACGCTCACCCATGATGTTGAACTTCACACCGCATTTTTTCAGCAGCTCTTGGCACTCTTGGCTCAGACGGCCTTTTTTCTGTACCGCGATTCTTAGTCGTTGTGTTTGCATCTTATTCTTCCTTTGCAATTTGTTGAATTTAATAATTTTTTCAAAGCTTAAAACGAAAAACCCTCGGGAGGTTTGGTCTCCCGAGGGTTAGAATCTTTTTGTGGCTCTGATTTCAACTCCGGGAGATTCCTGTCCCCCGGGTATGCGTACATCTCCCGAAAGACACCTTAGGGATGATGATGGTGATGAATGTTCATTACGAAATTACGCATACTTAGTTACTTTCTATTTTTTTGAGAACTGCATTCACACTAACCAAGCTGAGTTTTTTTTTCAACCACAAATTGATACTTTTCTGGTTATTTTTTCATGACACCTTGTTTGAATCGAAAAAAGAGGCCGAATGGCCTCTTTTCTATATAACGATCATGCTGTGAATTAAGCGGAGACTTGCTTACTGACTTTCGCCTTAGAGAGTAAAGCGAAGATAAAGCACACTACCACAAAAGCTACAGAGGTTGCACCTAATGCTAACCACAGTGAGCCAAACATGCCTAACACTACGTAGCCCAATGCGGAAACCAGAGCAACGGCTAATGCATATGGCAGCTGAGTAGAGACGTGATCAATGTGGTGGCAACGCGCGCCTGTCGATGACAGGATGGTGGTATCTGAAATCGGCGAGCAGTGGTCACCGAAAACTGAACCCGCAAGCACCGCACCGAGCATCGGTAGCATCAGCGCAATATCTGTAGCGCCAGCCATATCACCAGCAATCGGCAGCATAATGCCAAAAGTACCCCATGATGTGCCGGTGGAAAATGCCATTGCGCCAGACAAGATGAACAGAATGACAGGTAACCAATGTGAGTCAATATTGCCTTGCACTAACGATGAAAGGTAAGCACCTGTCTTCATGTCACCAATCACCGAGCCAATCGTCCATGCGAAAATCAGGATCAGAATCGCACCAAACATCGATTTAGCACCAGTCCACAAGGTTTTTGCGATTTCAACGGTTGGCAATTTTTGACGAAGTACGGTGACAAAGGCCATCGCCAGACCAACTAATCCGCCATAAACCAATGAAGTACCGACATTGGTATTTTCAAACGCCCCAAAAATATTAAAGGATTGACCGCTTTCTGCTAATGCGCTCGCACCAGTCCAAATCATTGCGCTAATCGTCGCAACAACAAGGAATACGATAGGTAGAACCAAATCTAAAACAGTGCCACCTTCACTTTCGTGAATATCGAGCTCTTCATTTAGCTCATGCGCTTCTTTCGCATCGGTGCTAGGGTCTTCTTCAAAACCACGACCTTGAGAGGCGGCTATTTCATGTTTGCGCATCTGGCCGATATCCATTTGGAACCACACCACAGCAAACACCATTAACAACGCAAAGATCGCATAGAAGTTCATCGGCACTAGGCGAAGATAAGCGCCTAATGCAGAGTAATCTTCAATGCCGTGTGAAACCAAAATACCGCCGATAATGGTCATGATATAAGCACCCCAACTTGAAGCCGGCATCACCACACACATTGGTGCCGCTGTAGAATCAAGAATATAGGCTAACTTAGCGCGCGAAACGTAAAAACGATCCGTCACCGGACGGGCGATAGAACCAACAGCTAGGCTATTAAAATAGTCGTCAACAAAAATGAATACGCCTAAGAATGCTGCCAGTAATTTCGAACCTCGTTTACTTTTGACTCGAACCTGTGCCCACTGAGCAAACGCTCGGGTTCCCCCAGAGAGAGTCAACAACGCCGTCATCATACCCAGTAACAGTAGAAAGCCGACAATGCTCATATTCCAAGCATTGAGTGCTCCGTCTTTCACAAACACGCTACCGACTTGAGTGGCAATATATTGCAACGCTTGACCAACCGAATAGTCAGCCAACAGTAAAGCACCTAAGAAAATACCCACACCGAGAGAAAGTAATACGCGGCGAGTAATGATAGCCAGACTCAACGCCACAAGAGGTGGCACAACTGAGAACGGCGAAGAAGCAAAATCGATTAAATTCATGATCTTCCTAAACCAGTAAAAAATGGTTAGAGATCTACTGCAGACAAACTAAGTGACTTCATGTCAACTTAATTTATGTTGAACTAAGCGAAAGGGAAGCGAACACTTCACCCAACCCTACAGTAGCGCTCCATAGTTTAACAACAATATAGACTATGGCAGTGTTACACCTATTTGATGTAACCCCAGCCAGTTGCTTTGATCGGCAAACTGACTTCGGCGACAACGCCTTTCTCCACAACTCATAGGCATCACCCTAATTGTGGATACTCTTCGTAACCGCTCCTCTACAGCGAAAACCTCGTGGCTGACTATTCCAACTCATTTGGATCAAGTTCAGCCCGCTTTTCGCATTAGGTAAGAAACATTTTACTTAACAAAAATATCAATGCAACTAGGCATAGGTGAGAAAAACAAGTGGCACAGCTCACAAATCAGCCATACCATTGATACCTATTTCATAAAAAATTCTCACACCTTGATATATAGGTCTAATATTATTTATCTGTGTGATAAGTTTTCTGCAGTTACTTTTATATGCCTTGTGTAAATTTTCCAAAAACTAGGAAATGCCAATATAAATAAACTTTATATTTTTACTTTCTTACTATTTTGACTTAATATTTGCAGCGAAAACTTGTCAGTATAATAAGCTAGGTTTAGTATTAACTCGTTATCCAAATTGTGAACAGGAAATGGTAATGTCGGAAATCACTAAGACTTTATTAAATATTCGTAGCCTACGTGCTTATGCACGCGAACTGACTATTGAGCAACTTGAAGAAGCTTTAGATAAATTCACTACAGTTGTTGAAGAGCGTAAAGAAGCCGAAGCGGAAGAAATTGCTGCTCGTGCAGAACAAGAAGCGAAATTAGCCGCGATTGCAGAGCAAATTGCTAAAGATGGTATTGATCTAGAAGCGCTTATTTCTGCGCTGTCTGGTGAAACAAAAACGAAAGCAAAAGGCAAACGTGCTCCTCGCCCTGCAAAATACAAGTACATTGACACCAACGGTGAAGAAAAGACTTGGACAGGTCAAGGCCGTACTCCTTCTGCTATTCAAAAAGCACTGGATGAAGGCAAATCTCTCGAAGAGTTTGCTCTCTAATTCAGCGTTTCAAACGAATATGATAAAGGCTCCCAAAGGAGCCTTTTTATTATCTTTATCTTTCCCAATAAGCCTCTTCAAGGCTATCTTCCCGCTCGGGAAGACCACGTGAAAGACGTGGAGAATGTTGAGCCAACACCTCATAACTCGCACGGTTTGAATATTTACACACTTGAGAAAAAGAGGAATAGGTTAAAAACTCATGTTGATGCTTACTTGAGTTAGGTACATTTTCTTTGTGGTATTTATTGGCAGCCATATCGTGTAACAAGGCCGATAATGCTGCATCACCCGCACCATTGGTATTTTTTATCTTCTCTGGCCCACCCATGTACGGTGAAATATGTGAATAAACACGAATCGGGTTTATACAACTGTCTTTACGTGCAGGGCGACTAAATTCATAGCGATTAAATTCCGCTACTGAACCTGGTAATAATGGGAGTGATGTTTCACGCTTGGCGGATTCTTCTGTATATCCGGCCATAAATAAACCAACTGGGCCAGCAGTACATAACACTAAATCTACCCAATCCAAGGTTTTATCAGACGCAGCTAGAGGATCACTTTCTCCGGTTAACGCCAATGCTTCATCTTCATTCATTGCAACGACAGTGACATGATCACGTAAAAAGTCTTGCCAGAATTTAGGATCATCCTGAATAACAAATTTGGTTCCTAGGGTTAATACCACAGGAACATCGTATTTTTTGGCATATTCAATGGCGCGCATTGTCGCTTCTGGCATCGGGTCGCCTTCTTTACAGCGAACTAAATAAGCGGTGATCACTAATGCAGATGCACTGGCAAATATTTTCTCAGGAATACTGTCTGGGTGTAATTGGTTCATTTGACCTTCGCTGATCGCAAAAGTACGTTCACCATCTTCGGTAATCAGCGCAAAACAGCGCCCAATTGCACCTTCAACACCTTGTAAATAATTCAGATCCATACGGCTAGAAGTATTACATAGGTAACGATAACCATAGCTGCCAATTTTAATGTCTTGGCTCATCACACCCAGTAGGGTTGAGCGGTCATCGGCTAACACTGAATAGTTGTGCAGCGTATTCCCTATGGTTCCACCTGCATATTCATTAGTAATTAAGCGCTGATCTTTTAATTCGTTATATAAGGCTTCAGCCGCTTGATCATCGATCACTAATGAGTGTCCCTTACTCAGGCCATAACGCTCAATCAAATCGGAATCCACCTTGGCCTCAATATCCACCAACGTTTGATCAATACCGATAATATGAGTGCGCGACATCTTCTTATTTTCTTGCGCTTGAATCACTAAAGGGTCACGCGCGTGAACCGGAAAATAATGCTTAGATTTGCGTTGGCCAGGAAATTTCATAAGGGTTACTAGGCTTCTGGGATGAAAGGAGCGCCGATTCTACCGCGCACCTTTTAGTGCAGCAACAAAGGAAAAAATAGCAAACGTTTGCATGGTGATGATTTTATTTCACTCCCTATCTTTAGCGCTTGGAGCACAAGTGATTCAATGATTTAGCAACATTTGTTTAAGGCTCGATGAAGTGTGATTACCGTCTCGGATCTGTCCTCGAAAAATTCTTTCTGTTAGAATCCTCGTCCAAGTTCCTCAAGTGGTAGAAAAGTGATGTCTGTAGAGCACAGCGCAAACAGCCAAAAGAAAGTGATTGTCGGTATGTCTGGAGGGGTTGATTCCTCAGTTTCAGCCTATCTTCTCAAGCAACAGGGTTACCAAGTGGAAGGCCTGTTTATGAAAAACTGGGAAGAAGACGATAACGAAGAGTATTGTACTGCGGCAGAAGATCTCGCCGATGCTCAGGCTGTGTGTGACAAACTCGACATTCCACTGCATACCATTAACTTTGCTGCGGAATACTGGGATAACGTATTTGAATACTTCCTTGCTGAATATAAAGCCGGACGTACCCCAAACCCAGATATTCTGTGTAACAAAGAAATCAAATTCAAAGCCTTCTTAGAATTTGCCGATGAAGTGTTGGATGCCGATTATATTGCTATGGGGCACTATGTGCGCCGTACTTTCCCGCACAATGGCGAAAAACCGCAAATGCTGCGCGGCTTGGACAACAATAAAGATCAAAGTTACTTCCTTTATACGCTGAGCCACGAACAAGTAGCGCGTAGCCTATTCCCCGTTGGGGAGCTCGAAAAACCAGAAGTACGCCGCATTGCGGAAGAACAAGGTTTAATCACGGCGAAAAAGAAAGATTCTACCGGCATCTGTTTTATCGGTGAGCGCAAATTTACTGACTTCTTATCTCGCTATTTGCCAGCCCAACCGGGTAAAATTGAAACCCCCGAAGGGAAAGTGATTGGTGAGCACCAAGGCTTGATGTACCACACGCTCGGACAACGTAAAGGTCTGCACATTGGTGGTATGAAAGAGAGTAGCGAACAGCCATGGTATGTCGCGGACAAAGATCTCAAACGCAATGTGCTCATCGCAGTACAAGGTGCCGATCATCCACTGCTCAAATCTCATGGTTTGGTCGCGGCACAACTGCATTGGGTTGACCGTACCCCCATCACTGAGCCTGTACGTTGCAGTGTAAAAACCCGCTATCGTCAAAGTGACATCGCTTGTACCGTCGTTCCCGTTGGTGATGACCGAATTAAAGTGATGTTTGACGAGCCACAAGTGGCTGTGACTCCGGGACAATCCGCCGTATTTTATCAAGGTGAAATCTGCCTTGGTGGCGGCATCATCGAAGAACGCATTTGATAGTCGATATTTAGGAGATTTACGTGGCTAACGCAATTTACGACCGTACCATCGCTTTCGCTGGCATTTGTCAGGCAGTGGCACTTGTTCAACAAGTCGCCCAAAATGGTCACTGTGATTCAGATGCGTTTGAAACGTCGCTTAAAGCGATTACTTGTACCAATCCAAGTAACACGCTAGAAGTCTTCGGTCACGAAAGTCAACTCAAACTCGGTTTGGAGTGCTTGGTCAAAGGGATTGACAGCACTCCAACGGGCAGTGAAATCACCCGTTATCTGATTAGCCTAATGGCGCTTGAACGTAAGTTGAGTGGCCGCCGTGACGCGATGAGCCAACTCGGTGACCGCATTCAAATGATTGAGCGACAACTTGAGCATTTTGACTTATTTGATGATCAGATGATCAGTAACCTCGCCAGTATTTACCTTGATGTGATTAGCCCGATTGGCCCACGCATTCAAGTCACTGGCACTCCAACCGTATTACAGCAAACCGCTAACCAGCACAAAGTGCGCGCCCTACTCCTATCAGGGATCCGCTGCGCCGTATTGTGGCGTCAGGTTGGTGGACGCCGTCGTCACCTGATTTTCGGTCGTAAAAAGATGATCGAACAAGCGCAGCTTTTATTAGCGCGAATCTAAATGATGACGACCCATTCAAATTACTCACACCTTTAACTCAATATTCAGGAGAAGAACATGGAACTGTCAGCATTGACTGCTGTTTCACCGGTAGATGGCCGCTACGGAAGTAAAACGATTGCGTTACGCAGTATCTTCAGTGAGTTTGGTCTCCTAAAGTACCGCACTATCGTTGAAATTCGCTGGCTACAAAAGCTAGCCGCCACTGCTGAGATCGCAGAAGTGCCTGCATTCAGTGCCGAAGCGAATCAATTCCTTGATGCGATTGCCGCCAACTTCAATGAAGCGGATGCGCTGCGTATCAAAGAAATTGAACGCACTACCAACCACGATGTAAAAGCCGTGGAATACTTCCTGAAAGAAAAAGTGGCTGCCATGCCTGAGCTGCATGCGGTCAACGAGTTCATTCACTTTGCTTGTACTTCAGAAGACATCAACAACACTTCACATGCGTTGATGCTCAAGGAAGCGCGTGACACGGTGATCCTGCCTGAAATTCGCAACGTGATTGACGCAATTCGCAAACTGGCTGAAGAGTACCGCGATATTCCGCTGCTTTCTCGTACTCACGGTCAACCAGCCTCTCCCTCGACCATGGGTAAAGAGATGGCAAACGTGGCATACCGTATGGAACGCCAGTACAAGCAGATCGCTAACGTTGAAATCCTAGCCAAAATCAACGGTGCAGTCGGTAACTACAACGCACACCTTTCTGCCTACCCAACCGTGGATTGGCACAAATTCAGCGAAGAGTTCATCACTGAATCTCTGGGCGTAGACTGGAACCCGTACACCACGCAAATCGAGCCGCATGATTACATTGCTGAGCTGTTTGAAGCGGTGGCGCGTTTTAACACCATCTTGATCGACTTTGATCGTGATGTTTGGGGTTATATTGCTCTGGGTCACTTCAAACAAAGAACCATCGCGGGTGAAATTGGCTCTTCTACCATGCCACACAAAGTCAACCCAATCGACTTTGAAAACTCAGAAGGTAACTTGGGTCTGGCGAACGCGATGTTTACTCACCTAGCGCAAAAGCTGCCTATCTCTCGTTGGCAACGTGATCTGACGGATTCTACCGTGCTGCGTAACCTAGGTGTTGGTGTGGGTTATGCGATCATTGCCTACACTTCAACCCTCAAAGGCATCAGCAAACTGGAAGTGAACCGCGATGCGCTGCTTGCAGAACTGGATCACAACTGGGAGGTTCTGGCTGAACCAATCCAAACTGTGATGCGCCGCTACGGCATTGAAAAGCCTTATGAGAAGCTCAAAGAGCTGACTCGTGGTAAGCGTGTAGATGGCGAAGCGATGCGTCAATTTATTGATGGTTTAGAGCTGCCAACCGAAGAGAAAACGCGCCTGAAAGCCATGACACCAGCCAGCTACATTGGCTATGCGATTGAGCTGACGGACAAGCTGTAATCTCAACAAGAGAGAGCAAATGACTAAGGGGAGCAACGGCTCCCCTTTTACTTATCGACTTGGTTTATACCAGACCATTTCACTCCTGCTTTTCAAAAAACAGAGTAATCCGACCGACTTCAAGACCAAATTTGCGAATTTTGGTTAAGTTGAACACCCGCTTCTCATCTTGTCGATACAACCAGTCATCAAAGTGTACTTGCACATCACCACTGTCGCGTTGCAGCACAAAATCGTATTGCCACTGCAGTGCATTGCCCACTTCTTTACCGCGAGCCGTTCCAACAATATCATCCGCTCGTCCTTCGTACTCATCGTTAGCCGTTCGGTTAATCGTCCAGATCCGTTGATCCTTCTCCCCATCATCAAAAACGAAATCTTCGACTAAAATCAGTTGGTTACTCTCAACTCGGCCTTCTATTACCACCTCAAAACGGCGCGTCTGCTTCTCGGTGTAGTCTTGTACCATACCCCAAGCATGAGTTGTGCCGACAAAGTAATTGAACAGATCAAACTTGGGCGTTGCCACACGGTAATCATCGATATCCGCTGAACATCCGCTAAGCCCTAAGAAGAACAATAACAGCCAAGTTGAGTAGTATTTCATTACCGATTCATTCCTATCAGTTGATTACGTAAGGCTAAATATTCAGTTTGTGGGGAAAGCCAAATTGATAAAAAGGCATCGTTGAATGCTTCATCCATAACCACTCCAATGCTTTGTTGTGCCTCTTGCTCACGAGCAAAGAAAAACTCACCGCTTTTCCCATCAGAAACGTAGATCAGGCGATCACCTATCGAGACATCCGGTAACATTTGCTGTAATTGATCCAGCCAAGACTGGGTTTGTGGCTCTTTGAACCCAAGCTTGTGCCATTGGTCTTTAGTGGCATCAATTAACTGTTGACGTTTAATGTTACGCAGATAACGAATCTCCAATGCCATGGGATGTGGAGAAATATCCTGTGATTCATGGTACTGCCCATCGGGTGCTCTCAGTTGTGAAGAGTAAATATCCAACCAAAACCACGAAAGCGTTGCCTGCCCGACCACAGGCCAATCCGTCCATGTACTGGACGGTTTATGCTCAGCTTGTGCTGCACTAGCGGCGTCGGCGTATCCCAAACCGCTCATCAGCAAAACGAATAGGGTTATAAGTCCTTTTTTCATGCCTCATTACCTTCAACAGTAACCAAGTGATACCTATCCATTCCAAAAACAGTGCCAACATCACCAGCAATGTGGGGTATTCCCAACTCACTGCGCCGATTCGATAGCCGAACCAATAACTTAAGCAACCTAAACCACCACCCGCGATACACAATAAAGTCTTAGAATATCGGGTAAGCTGCGGCAGCAAATGGCCTGCATACCAAGTAAAGGCAAACCAAAGTGCCATTAACCACAGCGGAAATTGCCCGTCGGCAAAGGTCAGCACCCCTAATAACATATTGCCGCTGTCAATTACGATGCCAACGACCGCCATCCATACCATCTTTTCAAATAGTGGGTGATGCTGCATCGCGGTTAAACCATAAGTGGCCACCACCAATAATGCGGTAAGCCATAACCAAGTGTGCTGGCCCCATACTGCCAGCGCCCAAAGTAGGTCAAACCATAATGAAGTCACCACTAACGCCATGATTAATCTCGTTCAAACGTCATATGTACTGTGCTGATACTGCGGGCTAAAAAACCCCCTTCGCAATAACAAAAGTAGTAACGCCACATGCGAATAAAGCGTTCGTCATAACCCAGCTCACGCACTTGGGGCAATTGCTGTTCAAAGCGTTCACGCCAATGTTGCAATGTCACCGCGTAATCCATACCGATGTCGTGCAGATTACGCACCACAAATCCTGTGCGTTTCGCTGCCAGCGTAGTTAACGCGCTGACCGACGGCAAAAAGCCGCCCGGGAAAATATACTTCTGAATAAAATCTACGTTATTGCTGTAGCTTTCATAACGTTGGTCAGCAATGGTAATCGCCTGAAGTGCCATCTTGCCGTGAGGTTTGAGCAAGTCGTAACACTGAGTAAGGAAGGAGGGTAAAAACGCTTTGCCAACCGCCTCAATCATTTCAATTGAAACCAGTTTGTCGTACTGACCTTCCAATAAACGATAGTCTTGTTTCAGAAGCGTAATTTGCTCACTCAAACCCAACGCTGTAATTTGCTGTTTTGCGTAAGCAAATTGCTCTTCAGAAATCGTGGTTGTGGTAACTTTACAACCATAGTTTTGCGCAATGTAAATCGCCATTGCGCCCCAACCTGTGCCAATTTCTAACACGTGATCGGTCGGTTTAAGCTGTAATTGCTCACACAAACGCTGCATTTTTGCCTGTTGCGCCTGCTCCAAAGAGGCATCAGGATCACTAAACAGCGCGCTGGAATACAACATGCTGTCATCTAAGAACAGTTGGTATAGCGCATTACCTAAATCATAGTGTTGATGGATATTGTTTTTCGCTTGCTCGATCGTGTTACGTTTTAACCAATGGGCAATCCGGTTTAACCATTGAGTTACTGGGCTACTTTGGCTTTCCAATTTATCGAGCGTACCGAGGTTGGCCGCCATCAACTGCATCAAGGCCGTCAGATTAGGGCTTTCCCACCAACCATCCATATAGGCTTCGGCCGCGGCAATACTTCCACCTTTCAGAATACGACTGTAAAAATCCGGGTGCTTAACCTCGATTACGGCATGAATAGCATCAGGCTTATCTTGGCCAAATTGCTCATGCGATGTTTGCGTTTGCCCAGGAAAATGCTCAACCACGGTTAAATTGCCTTCGAGATACTGCAATGCACGATGAATGACACTGCGTGCGCCTTTTTGCCAACTAGTGAGAGAGCGGGATATTTCTATTGATGAGCTATTTAACATGAGTTTGCTCCTTATTATTGTTTTGGCTCTGGTTTGGGTGCGCGTAAAACGGCGCGCCTTTACGCCACAGTTTGAAGGCGTGCCAATAAATTCCCAGTACCACTTTTACTGCCATAATCGGCGTTTTGATCAATCGAGGTAATAAATTGCTAGCAACCAAAGGTTCTGCCTGCATGGCTAATGTTGCATCAAACTCTTTGCCGCTCCGATGGCACTCTAAATGGATCATCAGCGCGCGGGTTAAGGGTTTGATTTTCCAGTGGTATCTCTGTTCGATGGGATTGAATGGCGACACATGAAACGCTTTCGCATGCTGCCACTCAATCACGGCAGCCTTTTCAGAGGTTAATGCTGTCTGTGCTGGAACCGCGTAGTAGTGGCGCTCATTCCACGGTGTATTGCTGACTTCAGCCAACAGATAACGCCAACGCTTTTCGCTATCGTAGACATAGTAAAAATTGACTGGGCTGAAGTAGATACCGAGATAACGCAGATGAATCAAAGCCACCACTCGGCCGCCTTCTATTCGCTCTCCCGTCAGTTGCTCAACCTTATCAAGCACCGCTTGTTTGAGCGGACCTTGACCGAGGTAATCTTCACGTCGAAAACGCGCCCAATGCCACCAACGCTCACCCAATCCCCACTCTTTATCCGCCAGCTGTGGCCATTCATCTAGATCAATACAAGGCATAAACAGCGGAGAGTTGAGTGCATGTTCCACCGGTCTAAAACGTCGGTGTCTGACTTGCCCCACCATCAAACAACTTTGCCCAACCACCACCTTTTGCACCACTGGCATTAGGCCGCTCCTTGCTCACGGCGCTGTGCGTAAGCTTCCAATTGGGTCACCACATCCAACGCGCTGCGTACCCCATCTTCATGAAAGCCGTTATGCCAGTATGCGCCACAAAACCATGTATGGTTGACACCGCTGATCTGCGCTTTTTTCTGCTGTGCTTCAATTGCAGGACGAGAAAACACCGGATGATGATAGGTAAATCGGCGCAGTATCTTGCTCGGGTCAATGTCCTCACTACTATTGAGTGTGACGCAGAACGTCTCTGGCGCTTCAATATGCTGCAAAATATTCATGTTGTAGGTCAAAGATGGCAAGCGCGTCTCCTGATTGGTCTCACCTTTCAGCCAGTAATTCCACGATGCCCATGCCGCTTTGCGTTTGGGTAACAAACGAGTATCGGTATGCAATACCACTTCATTGGCTTGATAAGCCAATGTAGAAAGCAGTTGTTGTTCGGTGGGGCTTGCATCACTGAGCATGGCGAGGGCTTGGTCACTATGGCAAGCAAAAATCACCTCATCAAAACGTTCACTCTGACCATTGACCACAACGTCTACCCCACTTGGTAAACGCGTCACTTGAGTGACCGCGCTATTGAGGCGAATTCGGTCACGAAAGCCTTGCGTTAGTGGCTCAATATAACTGCGCGAACCGCCGGGGATCACATACCACTGTGGACGATGGGTGACATCCAGTAGGCCATGGTTTAGGAAAAAGCGCGCGAAAAACATCAGAGGGAAAGCTCGCATATCCGCCAGAGAGGAAGACCAAATCGCCGCCCCCATGGGTAGAATGTAGTTTTCACAGAAGTATTCAGAAAACTGATGCTGAACCAGAAAATCACCTAAGGTTTGCTCATTCGCCAATGGGTTATCAACACACGCTTTCGCTAAGCGGTTAAAACGTAAAATTTCCCTGATAAATCGGTAAAACTTAGGGTTCAGCCAGTTACGTTTTTGAGCGAATAAGGTCGTCAGGGTATGCCCGTTGTACTCCAAACCATTGGCATCATTCCGCACACTGAAGCTCATCTGTGTCGGGTTACCTTGCACGCCAATCTCATCCATCATTTTGATGAAATTTGGATAGGTTCTGTCGTTATAAACGATAAAGCCCGTATCCACTGCGTACGGCTTACCCGCAAGCTCAACATCCACCGTCGCAGTGTGCCCGCCAATGTAGTCATTGGCTTCGAATAGGGTGATATCGTGATAACGGTGCAGATAGTAACCACAGGTTAAACCTGAAATGCCCGAGCCAATGATTGCAATTTTCATCAAAAAATCCTTATTAAGCCTTCAACAGACGTCGAACTAAGCGACCTTGCCATGCATAAGGCAAAGCACCGAGTAGCCGAATCAGCCAAGTAAATCGTTTAGGGAAATAGAGTTGTGACACACCGCGCGCCAAGCCAGCTTTGATCTCTTGGGCGGCACGCTCTACTGTGATGATCATCGGCATGGCAAAAGTATTGCGATCCGTGAGTGGTGTGGCGACAAAGCCCGGAAAAATGGTGGTCACTTCAATACCAAGCGGACGCCAATCGAGTTGCAGCGCTCGTGCTAAATAAGCGACGGCCGCTTTGGAAGCGCCATAAGCTTCTGCTCGCGGCAAGGCCAATTCACTGGCAATTGAGCCAACAATCGCCACACGGTGGCCACGCGACAAATGTGGCTGAATGCCCTCAATCACCGCCGCCACGCCAAGCACATTGATATTGAACACGCGTGCCATCAGTGTGACATCCATCTTGCCATCATCGATGTATTCACAATCGCCCGCATTTAAAATCCAGAGTTCTGGCTGACATGGAAGCTGCGCTAATGCCGCTTTGGTGCCAATATGATCGGTGACATCAAACGCCAAGGGAAAAATGTTGGCGTGTTGTGCCTGCAAGCTGTCTAACACTGGCTGATTGCGTCCACACGCAACCACTTGCCACCCCTGTTTGGCATAATCCAATGCCAATTGTTTACCAATTCCGGAGGTCGCACCGGTAATGAACACAGCGCTCATTGTCCTAGCCTCCGCTTAATCGCGCGGATAACTTGCCCCAACACAGGTAACTGCTCATAAAGCATTTCCCCCATATCGAAATAATCGCGATGGTAGGTCACTTTGCCCTCGGCAAAGCGCAAGTGGCTCACGCCTTTCACATCCACCTGTTCGCCCTTGGCTAATTTTGGGTGACGTAAATGCATGGTCCAGACCAAAAAAGCGCCCTCATTCACCGCATACTGCTCATGAATGGTAAAAGTACAGGTATGAACGTTTTGGTAAAGATTCAAAAAATACTGGTAAAGGGCATCAAACCCTTCGATGCGATGTGCAGCATCTTCAAACACCACATCAGGATGATAGATTTCAATTAGCCTATGTAATTGGCTTTTATCTAATTGTTGATAAAACTGCGCGACGTGTTGTACGTCCATGATGCCCATCCCTAAAGTTATACAAATTTAAGATTCGTATAATGCATTACAACCATAGTTGAGTTTACAAAGTTGTACAATATTTTTTCTGTACAACTTTATAGTTCATACTACGAAACTTAGAGCGCGGGGGATCACTGCAAAGAGTTAATAGAGCGAGTAGAAGAGAAATTAAAGCAGAGATAAAAAAACCAGCCCGAAGGCTGGTTCTAAAACATTACAGATTACGCAGGGCGGCGATACGTTTTTCCAATGGTGGGTGAGTCATCATTAATTCAGACAGAGAGCGTTTACCCGTAATACCAAACGCCATCATCGAACCTTCAAGATGCGATTCTTGACCCATTTTCAACCGCTCCAATGCAGCAATCATCTTGTGTTTACCAACGAGCTGAGCCGCACCGGCGTCGGCATAGAACTCGCGACGGCGGCTGTACCACATAGTAATAAAGCTTGCTAGCAAACCAAATACCAGCTCTAGAGCCATCGAGACCCCAAAGTACACCATTATATTGCTACCTTCACCCTCTTCAGAGTCACGTGAAGCAACGATATTGGCGATAAAACGTGACAGGAAGATCACGAAGGTATTTACCACGCCTTGCATCAACGTCATAGTGACCATGTCACCGTTCGCAATATGGCTAACTTCATGCGCCAACACAGCTTCGGCCTCATCACGCGTCATGTTGTGCAACAAGCCGGTAGAAACCGCGACCAGAGAATCATCACGCTTAGCCCCCGTCGCAAACGCATTCATATCTGGTGCATCGTAAATCGCCACCGTTGGCATACCAATACCCGCTTGGTTTGCTTGGCGGCGTACTGTTTCTAATAACCAATGCTCAATTTCATTCCGCGGAGTATCAATGACCACACCACCCACTGAGCGTAGCGCCATACTTTTAGACATCAGCAGTGAAATAAACGCACCACCAAAGCCAAATACCGCCGCCATCACCAACAACCCAGACAAACTGCCCGGTTGCATGCCGGTAACAGCATAAACAATATTCAAAACAACACTAAGCACCAATACGACAGCAAGGTTGGTTGCTAAGAATAACAATATACGTTTCATGACTTACTCTCCGAAGGACACTTCTCAGCTGATGCGATGCGCGACTTTACCACACATCGTTTGTTCTTATTTACAACATATGTTCTTTCATTTGAAAAACAAGGTTAAGCAGGAAATTGCAACATTTAATGTCTAGCTAACCTAGCAGGCGTTTTAAATGAGCAGAGATATAGACTTTGGTCGTATTGAGATAGGCATAGCGAAAGAATAGAGTGCGGAAGTCAATGGAATTTCACCATAAACAAAGGAAAACACATGGCTGAAGCACATAGCTATCAAATGGCGATTGATTTACTTTGTTGTCATTTAGGTATCAGTGAACAAGAAGCTCGTACTCAACTCGGATTGGAAGCCAAAGAGCAGACACTGCAACAGCAGATTGTTGAGACTCAACAATCCCTGATGGGACTGAGTGCAGAAAAATAAGCACTTCGGATACTAAAAAGGCAGCTCACGCATGAGCTAATGCCGATCAGTTAAGACTTTAATCGGCAGATCAGTTGAACGATCCTGCCTGTATGTAAAAATCCGGTAGACCCTGTTTATCGGATTTTTTTATGCACGTTTCTCAAGCCCTCGACATCATCAACAGTTATAAACCCAATCACGTTGAAACACTCGCAGACCTCCTGCCCATTGAACTCATCAATAGTGCTTATCAGCTTACGGATACCGTGACTCTAAGAAAACGAAAGCTCACTTTAGAGTCGATGGCATGGTTACTGGTTGGCATGGCTATCTATAACGATAAATCCATGGCTGACATTGTAAATATGCTCGATATTGTTGACCGCACAGGCAAGCCATTCGTTGCTCCAAGTGCATTAACACAGCGAAGAAAAAACCTTGGTGAGTCAGCGGCTAAAGCGCTCTTTGAGTGTACGCAACGTCATTGGTTCAAACAGGCTAACTTACCAAACTGGAACGGACTTACGTTACTGGGTGTTGATGGGGTTTTATGGCGAACAGAAGACTCAAAAGATAACGCTGAAGCGTTTGCTAAGCCCACTAATCGGGATGGTAAAGAAACACAGTACCCACAGGTACGTATGGTCTGTCAGATGGAGCTGAGCAGTCACTTAATCACAGGCAGCGCTTTTGGCTGTTATACCGTTAATGAAATGAAGCTGGCAGAGCAGCTTATCGACACAACCCCCGATAACAGCTTAACGCTCTTCGACAAAGGCTTTTACTCCCTAGGTTTACTTCAAGCATGGTGTTCGCAAGGCATCAATCGACATTGGCTTATCCCCATGAAAAAAGGGCTGATTTATGAAGTTGTTCAGTCTTTTGGCCGACAAGATAAACTGATAAAACTGAAGAGTAACCCGCAAGCGCGTAAGAAATGGCCAGAGCTAGAAGAAGAGGTAGTGGTACGTTTAATCACGAGAGCTAAAGAGGGGAAACAATACGATGTTCTCACCTCAATGGTTGACCCGATGCGTTATCCGAAATCAGATATAGTCGGTTTATATGAATACCGTTGGGAAATTGAACAGGGGTACCGAGAGCAAAAGCAATACATGCTTGGTAACCGTCTTACACTGCGAAGCCGACTCCCAGAGCTGGTGAGACAAGAGCTCTGGGGAATACTCCTGACATACAACTTAGTCAGATATCAAATGGTGCAGATGTGTAATACGTTGAATGGAGACTACTTGCCATACCAACTGAGCTTCAATGGAGCCTTAGCCCACATCATGCGCCTAATAGTGGGACTTCCCTACTCGTCACCAGGAGCAATACCAAGGCAACTGCAAAACTTCTACGCAATGAGTGGAAGCTTAATACTTGAGCCAAGGCGAGAAAGAGCCTTCCCTAGAGTCGTGAAGAAGAAGCCAAGCCGATACCCTAGAAAATACAATGCCGCTCACCTTAAGTGAACGGCATTAGCTCACGCATGAGCTGCCTTTTTGTTTTGTCACTTTTCTATACTTACGCGGTAGGAGTGACTTCTAACACCTGTTCAAGATGGATGAATTTGCCCAATTCCTGACGCTTCGCGCTCGGCATATAGGGAATTTCACCCAGCTTAGGCGCACCAATTCGTCCTTCCAGATGTTCAATAATCTCCGCATAATGCTCCGTGCCAGGATTGACTCGGTTAGCAACCCAGCCGATCAACTCAAGGCCATCGGCACGAATCGCTTCCGCCGTTAAAATTGCATGGCTCAAGCAACCTAACTTAATTCCAACGACTAAAATCACGGGCAAGCGCTCTTGTTTAACCCAAGTGGATAAACAATCAGAATCCGATGTGGGTACTCGCCAACCACCCGCCCCCTCAACTACCACCAACTCCGCATTTTGTTTATGTTTCGCTAGCTTATTGCTCAGCAACGCATAATCAATCTCCACATTTTCATGTTTAGCTGCAATGTGAGGAGATGTCGGTAGAGCCAAAGCGTAAGGATTCACATCGTCATACGGCATTGTCACGGTTGCTGCTTTCATAAGATGCAAAGCATCTGAATTGCGATAGCCAAATTCCGTTTTATCACTACCCGCCGCCACTGGTTTGTAGCCAATTGTGGCAATATTCTGCGCCGCTAGCGCCTGAAGAATCGCTTTTGATGCGACTGTTTTCCCAACGTCGGTATCCGTCCCTGCGATAAAAATAGCATTTCTCATCGGTGAATAACCCCTAAACAAACTTGATATGTGGCAGGCACAAGACCCTGTTGGTTACGAAATGATTGGTAGGCCAACTCAACTTTTGCCAACGTTCGGCGACTGATCAGCCCGGTTGAACGCCCATTGACATGATTGGCACCGATCCCTTTTAGATCGCGCATCAGTGCGAAGGCTGTCTCATACCAAACGGTGATTGGCGCTAAGTCTAAGTGATGTTGCGCACACTCGGCTTGCGCTAACGCAATTTTTACCTGATTGATGGAAATGAACTGATTGATATGACGATGGTGATCAACACTTCGCCAAGCTTCTTGTAGCTCAAACAAGGAGCCATCGAGCAAGGTCGAAACAAAGGCTTGACCTTGTGGTTTGAGCACTCGCCGTATCTCGCCCAGCGGCAAAGATAAATCTTCACACCATTGCAGCGCTAAGCTAGAAAACACCAAATCGAAACTGGCTGGTGTGAAAGGCAGTTGCTCGGCATCCGCTAACTGGTAATGCATACCCTCATCGCCACAGCGTTGCCTTGCTTGCTCAAGCATGGCTAAGGAAATATCGGCGCATACCACCTGCGCACCACGTTCACGCAACAACGCAGAAAAATAGCCCGTTCCACAACCGAGATCGAGCACCAACAAGCCATCCATTCGACTCGGCATTTTATCGAGTAAACGCAATCCAACATCGCGCTGAAAGGCCGCATGTCGATCATAATGCTCGGCGGCTTTGCCGAAAGCTTGAGCAATAGCACTTTTATCTTTCAGCTCTGTATAAAGTTCGCAAGCGGTCATACTCATGCGCGCTTCTCCATCACTCTTTGTAACTGTTCAGCCAGATAGCGGACTTGTTGCTTTGAGTGTGCTGCTGTCAAGGTAATGCGTAATCGCGCGCTACCGACAGGCACAGTCGGTGGACGGATTGCACTCACCCAAATACCTTGCTGTTTCAGTTGATGGGATGCCGCCATTGCTTGCTCGCTGCTGCCTAATAGCCAAGGTTTGATTGGCGTTGACGTCGACACGTAACCCGGCGTGTCACTACACCATTCATCAAAACACGCCATCAGCTCAGCCAGTTTTTCTCTGCGCCAAGACTGGCTTTGGATCATCCGCGCAGCATGAGTCAGAGCATGTACTTGCGCGGGAGGTATTGCCGTTGAGTAGACATGGTGACGAGCAAACTGGGTCAGATAATCACCGACTTGTGCATCACACAATACCGCAGCTCCAGCTAAACCGAACGCTTTGCCAAACGTGACGACCAGAATATCGGGATGAATACCTGCCGCTTGGCAGCTACCCGCTCCATTCTCCCCAAGCACGCCAATGCCATGCGCATCATCCACCATCAACCACGCGCGCTGTTTCAGCGCAGCCACGATTTGTGCTAAAGGTGCGCAATCGCCATCCATGCTAAACACCCCTTCCGTCACCACTAAGCTGTTGCTCTGCTCATTCAGTAATTGGCGAAGATGGTCAGGATCATTGTGCTTAAAGCGTTTCATGGTGGCAGGGCTTAGCATGCCCGCTTCCATCAAAGAGGCGTGATTGAGTTTGTCTTGCAGCAGCAAGTCCTCTTTTTCGAGCAGAGTAAACAGCAGGGCTTGATTGGCACTAAAGCCAGAGCTGAACAAGACTGCTCGCTCGTAACCAAGCCAGTGACACAACTCATGCTCTAACTCAGCATGGGCGGAGCTAAAACCAGTCACCATCGGCGAAGCGCCACTGCCTGCGCCAAAGCGCGCCAGACCTGTTTGCCAAGCCTGCACTAACTCAGCATCACTGGCTAAACCAAGGTAATCGTTGCTTGAGAAGTTCAGGTAAGTACGATCTTGCTGAATCAGTTCACCTTGTGCGCTTCGCTCTAAAAGCTGAATACGGCGAGTCAGCCCTGAATGTTCACGCTCATTCAGAGCTTGCTCAATCCGCGACTTAAAGCGCAGCATCATAGAATAAATCGTCAGCGGTTGGGCGAGCGGCTACCCGTTCAACGACACGATCCAGCAATTCATTTTCCGTGATTTCATCAGGCTTTTGCGCCACTTGTTCACGGTTAATACCTAGCTTTTTAAACAGCAGCATATCGCTGTCTTCCGCGGGGTTGGGTGTGGTCAGCAGTTTGCAACCGTAGAAAATCGAATTGGCTCCGGCCATAAAGCACAGCGCCTGCATCTGCTCATTCATCTTCTCGCGTCCAGCTGAAAGGCGAACCGCAGATTTCGGCATCATAATGCGCGCCACTGCAATCAAGCGAACAAAATCAAAGGGTTCCACATCATCCACTTGTTCCAGTGGCGTACCTTTCACTTTGACCAGCATGTTGATCGGCACACTTTCAGGATGAGTCGACAAGTTCGCCAGCTCCACCAATAACCCAGCGCGGTCATTGGTGCTTTCCCCCATGCCGATAATGCCCCCCGAGCAGATCTTCATCCCAGCATCACGCACGTGCGACAAGGTATCTAGGCGATCTTGGTATGTGCGTGTGGTGATGATGTTGCCGTAAAATTCCGGAGAGGTATCAAGGTTGTGGTTGTAATAATCCAGCCCCGCTTGCGCCAATTGCTGCGCTTGATCTGGCGTCAACATACCCAGCGTCATGCAGGTTTCTAGCCCCATATCCTTGACGCCGCGGATCATCTCTTTGAGCAGCGGCATATCACGCTCTTTCGGATTCTTCCACGCCGCGCCCATACAGAAACGGGTCGAACCTGAAGTTTTGGCTTTTTGCGCCGCATCCAACACGCGCTCGACTTCCATCAAACGCTCTTTATCTACATCCGTACGATAGTGAGCACTTTGTGGGCAATATTTGCAATCTTCTGGACAAGCGCCGGTTTTGATCGACAGCAGCGTGCTGACCTGCACATGATTGTGCGGATGATGAAGACGGTGCACCTGCTGCGCTTCAAACAGCAGATCCATAAAAGGTTTATCCAGTAACGCTTTGACCTCAGCGACCGTCCAGTTATGACGAACTTCCACGTGTAATCCTTATTGGGGTTATTGGTTTTATGCTTGGCTAGTCTACTGACAGGCGTTAGACTGTCAACAACAAGAAAATCACAAGGTTTACATGTGATTATTAATTAATCTTCTATTGCTTTTGGAATGATGATGGATTTAGCCTTCGACCGTTGCCACATCTGGCATCCCTACACTTCGACCTTGACACCTCTGACCTGTTATCCGGTAAACCGAGCCGATGGCGTAATGATCACGCTTGAGGATGGGCGCAGCTTAGTCGACGGCATGTCCTCTTGGTGGGCAGCGATCCACGGTTACAATCACCCCAAACTCAATCAAGCGGCGCACCAGCAAATCGAGCAGATGTCACACATCATGTTTGGTGGGTTAACTCATCAACCGGCGATTGAGCTTTGCCAAAAGCTGCTCAAGCTCGCGCCCAACAATTTACAGCAAGTGTTTCTCGCTGATTCGGGTTCAGTCGCCGTAGAAGTGAGCCTGAAAATGGCGTTGCAGTATTGGCACAGCAAAGGTCAGCCGAGAGCAAAGTTTCTCACCCTACGCCACGGCTACCACGGCGATACCTTTGCGGCGATGTCAGTGACCGATCCAGATAACTCCATGCACAGCCTTTACAAGGGTTTTCTGCCCGAGCATATTTTCGCTAATTCGCCAGAAGGTGGATTTTTTGATGCGTGGGATGAGCGTGATATTGCCGATTTTCGTCACAAATTGGCTGAACATCACCACCAGATTGCCGCAGTAATTCTTGAGCCTATCGTGCAAGGGGCTGGCGGTATGCGCATCTATCACCCCGAGTTTTTACGCCAAGTTAGAGCTTTGTGTGATGAATTTGGTGTGCTGCTGATTTTGGATGAGATTGCGACCGGCTTTGGTCGCACAGGCAAAATCTTTGCCTGTGAACATGCAGGAATTCAACCAGATATTTTGTGTGTGGGCAAAGCACTGACTGGCGGCTATATGACACTGTCAGCCACTCTCACCACCAAACAAGTGGCCGATACTGTGTGTGCGGGAGAAGCCGGTTGCTTCATGCATGGCCCTACTTTTATGGGCAATCCGCTGGCTTGTGCGGTAGCAAGCGCGAGTTTATCGCTGATTGAGCAAGGCGATTGGCAACAGCAAGTCGCGGACATTGAAGCGTTTTTTGCCGAACATCTACCTAAACTCAATAATTTTCCACTAGTGAAACAAACTCGTTGGCTAGGCGCGATTGGTGTGGTGGAGACACGTTTTCCGGTCAATATGGAGGTGATTCAGACTCTCTTTGTAGAACATGGGGTTTGGATCCGACCCTTTGGTCGATTGATTTACCTGATGCCACCGTATATTAGTCAACCTGAACATCTGCAAAAACTGGTGGATGCCATTGCAGCCGCGTTAAACCAACCAGACTGTTTCAAGCAATAAGCTATGCACTGAGCTAATATTTCAAGCACAAAAAAGCCGACATCATCATGTCGGCTTTTGTCGTTCTTATGTGCTTTGAGCACTGATTTCCCTTACAGGAAAACGGGATTAACCGATATGGGTTAAACCGCCCATGTACTTTTGCAGTACCGCAGGAATCGCAATGCGACCATCGGCTTCTTGGTAGTTTTCCAAAATCGCGACCATGGTACGACCCACTGCCAGACCAGAGCCGTTCAGCGTGTGCACCAACTCAGGTTTCTTCTCACCTTTGCGGCGGAAACGCGCTTGCATACGACGCGCTTGGAAATCCCACATGTTTGAACAAGAAGAGATTTCACGGTACGTCTTCTGCGCTGGAACCCAAACTTCCAAGTCGTAAGTTTTGCACGAGCCAAAGCCCATGTCGCCCGTACACAGAATCACTTTGCGGTAAGGCAGCTCCAGCAGTTGCAGAACTTTTTCTGCATGGCCAGTCAACTCTTCCAATGCCGCCATGGAATCTTCAGGGCGAGTGATTTGTACCAGTTCCACTTTATCAAACTGATGCATACGGATCAGACCGCGAGTATCACGACCATAAGAACCCGCCTCAGAGCGGAAACAAGGCGTGTGTGCGGTCATTTTCAGAGGCAGTTCAGCTTCATCTAAAATGGTGTCGCGCACTAAGTTCGTCACTGGCACTTCTGCGGTTGGGATCAGTGATAGACGGCGTGGCTCTTCATCACTGGCTTTCTCAGTCAGAGGCTCCGTGTGGAATAGATCTTGACCAAATTTTGGTAATTGGCCTGTACCGAACAGCGTTTCAGCGTTCACTAGATAAGGCACATACAGCTCAGTGTAGCCGTGTTGATCGGTGTGCAGATCCAACATGAACTGTGCGATAGCACGGTGCAGACGAGCAAATTGACCTTTCATCACCACAAAACGCGCACCCGTGATCTTAGTAGCGCTCGCGAAATCCAGACCGTCGCCCATTTCACCCAAGTCCACATGATCTTTCACTTCAAAATCATAGGTTTTTGGGGTGCCCCAACGAGAAACTTCTACGTTTTCGCTGTCATCTTTACCGTTTGGTACAGCATCGTCTGGAATGTTAGGCACGGTTTGAGTGATCGCATCCAACTGCGCCATGACCGCATCCAACTCAACTTTTTTCGCATCCAGATCGTCACCCAAGGTGCCGATTTGTTGTTTAACCGCTTCTGCGCCCGCTTTGTCGCCAGACGCCATCAGTTGACCGATTTGCTTGGAGATGGAGTTACGCGTGGATTGTAAATTCTCAACTTCTACTTGAATGGACTTACGTTGTTCTTCAAGAGTACGGATAGTCTCCACGTCGAGTTTAAAACCGCGACGTGCCAATTTTGCAGCTGTTTCGTCCAGCTCAGTACGAAGTAATTTAGAATCCAGCATTGCTAATCCTATGCTTTAAGAGTTGCGAGAAAGCGCGTGTGCTTCCTTTTTAGCCAAAGCCACGCGTATTGAAATTTACCCTGCCAAAGATAACCAAAAGGCACTACTTTTCATAGCGCTTTTGTGGGCTTTTTGCGTTCAAATCCGCCAGATACGCTAACTTTTCAGCAATCTTAGTTTCTAGCCCGCGTTGAGTAGGCTGATAGTAGCGAGTTCCACTCATTTCTGGTGGGAAATAGCACTCCCCTGCAGCATAAGCGCCCGGTTCATCATGGGCGTAACGGTATTCCTCACCATAACCGAGATCTTTCATCAATCGCGTTGGGGCATTACGCAGATGCGGCGGTACTTCAAACTCAGGCAGATTATGCGCATCCGACAGCGCTTGTTTCCACGCGGTGTACACCGCATTGCTTTTCGGTGCGCAGGCGAGGTAGACAATCGCTTGAGCAATCGCGCGCTCGCCTTCTGCAGGCCCCACACGGGTAAAGCAATCCCACGCTGCGAGTGCCACTTGCATGCCCCGTGGGTCGGCATTACCAACATCTTCAGAGGCAATCGCGAGCAGACGGCGCGCGATATACAAAGGGTCACAGCCTGCGGAAATCATCCGCGCAACCCAGTACAGTGCCGCATCGGGATCGGAACCTCGAATCGATTTGTGTACAGCGGAAATCAGGTCATACCAAATATCGCCCTTGTTATCAAAGCGCGACACTTTTTCACCGGCTACTTCGGCAAGCAGAGGCAAATCAATTTGTTTGCGTCCCTGATCATCCTCACGAGCCATGTCATACAGCAGCTCAAGATAGTTGAGCGACATGCGCGCATCGCCATTGGCCAGCTCGGCTAAGCGATCCAACACGTTATCAGCAAATACCGCCGCCACTTTGCCAAGCCCGCGTTCAGTATCGGCAATCGCTTGATGCAGAGCTTGCAGAATTTCTTGTTGATTGAGTGAGGTGAGCTTATAAACCCGCGCGCGGGAAAGCAGCGCGTTATTAAGCTCAAAAGAAGGGTTCTCCGTGGTTGCGCCAATAAAAGTGACCGTACCGTCTTCAATATGCGGCAAAAACGCATCTTGCTGCGATTTATTAAAGCGATGGACTTCGTCGACAAACAAAATGGTGCGACGACCACTGAGTTTGTTCTCACGTGCTTTTTCGATCGCGGCACGGATCTCTTTGACTCCGGACGTCACCGCCGACACGCGTTCTACTTCCGCATTCGCGTAGTTAGCAGCCACTTCAGCTAAGGTGGTTTTTCCAGTGCCCGGAGGGCCCCAAAGAATCATCGAGTGAATATGCCCCGCTTCTAATGCACGGCGCAGCGGTTTTCCCGGCCCTAAGATGTGTTGCTGACCAATATACTGCTCCACGGTTTGTGGGCGCATACGGGCAGCTAACGGACGAAAATCTTCGTCGCCGGAAAAATCTAAGCTGTAATTACTCACTCGACTCGCTTCCTCGGTTCGGTTTTAGTTGCGCTGATCGTCAACTTCCACGCCTTTCGGCACTTTGTAGTTAAATACGCTAGCGTTGGGTTTTTGCTGCTTCACCTTGTTAAAGATAAATTCGCTCTGCTGACCATCTTGCTCAATCACTTTAAACCCTTGCACTACCCCTTTCTCACTGATGGTGATTTGGAAACGGCCTTGGTTTGAATCCAGCGCGGTAGGCGTCAGAGTAAACACATCGCCCTTTTCTTCCACATGGTAGGCATCCCAATCGCTGGCTTTATTACGAGTCAGCAGCACAAAAGGCGTCTGCTCTAAAGCTTCTTCGGCGCGGTACAAGGTGACCTGTTCCACGAAAGGATCGAAATGCCATAACGTCGTACCGTCGGAGACCAGTAAGTTTTCATCCGGCGTTTCGGTTTCCCAACGAAATAGGCTCGGACGAGCAATATCCACCTTGCCGTTTCCGGTCAGGATCACTTTGCCTTCAGGGCTTAATACTTGCTGATTAAAGTTCGCGCTGAAGCCTTCACTCATGGCTAAACGCTCACTTAAGGTATCTTTAGGGGCGGCAATCACCGAGAAACTACAAAATAACAGGGCTAACCATTTGTTCATGCTGACTCTGCTCCAAGCAATTTAGCAATGAGGAAGATAATAAAGCAAAAGCCTAAGCGTTTGCCTTCTCTAACGTGTCAGTGATGTGTAATAAACTATTGCCCACAACACTGTTTGAATTTTTTACCGCTTTCGCAAGGGCAAGCATCATTGCGACCAATGCCTTTAAACGGGTTCACACTTTGTGCTTTCGCGCCAAGCATAGCTTCGTCCGCGGCAAGCGCGACTTCATGTACCATTAGGTTCAGTTGTTCAATTAAATCCGCGAGCGCAGGGACTTGTTCATAACCTGCTTCGCGCATTTGCGCTTGGGTTTGCGCTTCATCAATCGCCAACATCAAGGTGGTCAATAATGCTTGCAGCATACGAATCGAACCATCTGCAAATGCACCCTGCTGCCACATAGGTTCTAGTTGTGGCCATAACTGCATAAAGCCTTCCGCAAAATCTGCCAAACCTTGCTCACGCGACGGTGCATGCTCAGCCAGCAGCGCCAACAAATCGTACCCATTGCCTTTAAGTTGCTGGTATTGGAGATGAATTTGCTCAGTTACAGGCTGTAATAGCGCTTGATGTTGCTCGGCAAACAGCTCTGGTAGCCACTGCTCAGGATCGAGCGGACGAGTCGCCAAGTTAGCAGCAAGCACCACACCTTCAATAAAAAGAGCCGACTCAGGGCATTCAACAGCACTGAGCTCGATCAGGGAATAATTCATAGAAAACGCTTAATACAAGGAAAGTTGCGCCGCATTATATACTCAAAGCGCCCGAAGTGGCAGGTCGTCTCGCCGAACTTGAATCGCAAACGATGGGTGACATTTATCAGTGCTACTACTACAATCTCGCTCCCTTTTCTCAGCGCTAGCCGGTATTCATCACTATGCGAGTTATTTTAGGCCCGATGGAGGGCGTGTTAGATCATTTGATGCGTGACATGCTGACACAAATCAACGACTACGATTTCTGCGTCACCGAATTTGTACGCGTAGTGAATCTGCTCTTGCCTGATCATGTGTTTTATCGCCTCTGCCCAGAGCTTCAGCACGGTTCTAAAACCCCGTCCGGTGTTCCGGTAAAAGTACAACTGCTTGGCCAAGATCCACACTGGATGGCAGAAAACGCTATTCGCGCAGCTGAGCTTGGGGCTTATGGCATCGATCTGAATTTTGGTTGCCCAGCGAAGATGGTCAATCAAAGCAAAGGCGGCGCGGCTCTTTTGCAGCATCCCGAGTTGATTTATCAGGTGGTCAAAGCGTGTCGTGACGCAGTGCCTGCGCACATTCCTGTGTCGGCGAAAATCCGCTTAGGTTGGGAAGATCCGGAAGATTGTTTTGAGATTGTCGATGCCGTTGCGCAAGCTAAAGCCGATGAGCTCACTGTGCACGCGCGCACCAAAGCCGGAGGCTACAAGGCCAGCGAAATCAAATGGCATTACATTGACCAGATCCGCCAAAAATGCAGTATTCCATTGATTGCTAACGGTGAAGTGTGGAATTACGCCGATGGTCAAGCTTGCATCCAAACCACAGGTGTCGATTCACTCATGGTGTGCCGCGGCGCGCTCAACGTGCCGAACTTAGGCAATGTGGTCAAACACAATCACGCGGCCATGCCTTGGCATGAAGTGGTGGATTTGTTGCTGCGCTACACGCAATTTGAGGTGCGTGGTGATAAAGGCAAATACTACCCAAACCGCATCAAACAGTGGTTTGCCTATCTGCGTCACGCTTACCCTCAGGCTAATGAGCTGTTTGGTGACTTACGTACCTTGACTCAAGTCGAGCCTATCGTGGACCAGTTGCATCGCTATCGCGATCAACTCCATCATGCCGCGACCGAGCAGCCAGTCTAATTAGTAAACCAACTGATTTTTGCCGCTGGTTTTCGCCACATACAACTTTTTATCAGCGGCTTTAAACTGTTCTTCAAAGCTCAGCGCTTTTTTACTTTCCACGATTTCAATCCCACCTGAGATAGTAAAGCCTTGCTCTAGGATGTGGGTTGAATCTTGGCAAACCGCGTCAAAAATTCGCTGCATGATTTTTTGAATTTGTTCTTGTTCTTTGGCCGTAACATAAACCACAAACTCTTCCCCACCAAACCGCGCCACCGCATCTGAGCTACGAATATGAGTTTCAATTTGCTCACCGATGTAGCAAATCACTTTATCGCCCATATCATGACCATAAGCATCATTGATCTGCTTGAAGTCATCTATATCCAACACCGCAATGGCTAAATATTGACTGTGCCGTTTGCCTTTCAGAAAGCTTTCCATACCACGTCGATTGAGTAAACCAGTCATCGGATCACGTGCGGCGAGCTGCGCATAATGCTGGCGATCCCAGCGAGTGTTGAGATAGATCAGAACGCCGGTGAGAAACAGGTAAACGAGTGCAACCACAAATAAGTTACCGCTTTTCTGTGTGAAAAAGTGTGACAACTCAGATTGAAGGTGCAGCTTATAGAACATGACCTGATGGTAATCCGCATAATCGCTGGCGAGCTTATAAGGACGATAAGCAAAATGGGGGATGGCCGTTTCATCCAAATCAATCATCTCAAAGCGAGAAGCCAAATGTGGCATACGGGTGAGTAATTCTCGTAAGCCAATATCTACCGCCACTAAGCCTTGATATTTCGACTGTATATAAACGGGTAGAATCAGCGTTAATAGCCATTCATGTTGCTCCCGGATCACCGAGCGATAAGGCCCATCAACCGCAATCATGTTCGGCGCAGCAATCGCCTGATTCCAGAGCGGGCTGCTTTCTATAAAATCTCTAATTTGCTGATAAGTGACATTGGCACCCAAAGTATCCGGAGATGAGATGATGTACCCACTGGTATCGACATAATGGACACCATAAATGTACTCATCCATATCATGTAAGAAAGAGAGCATCGGAGCCATGGCGAGTTTGACTTGTAAGCTGGGATCATTGTTAGGATTAGAATCACAGAGCGAAGCTTCCCCAATCAACATATAGCTTAAATCTAGCTTAGGTACAGCAAGGTTGGAGCTAAAACCCTGCGAGAGTACGAGTGCATCTATTGGTTTGATTTGACAGACATTTTATACAATCCTAGCACTGTGCTTAAATAAGATATTATCCGCAGGACGCTGATTATGCGTAAACGTGTAATCAAGTGCTGTCACCACTTTCTCTGCGCGATCCAGTTGCTGTTGAATGTCCGCGTAAGCATCATCAATTTCTTCATTAAGATCAAACAGATATTGCTGAAACACAGAAGCGGTCAAGACGAAAGCGACAAACAATGGCGCGCAGATAATCCAAGTTAAACTCATGCGCTGATTCATAATTGCCTGCTAACCTCTAGAAATGAAAAACCCATCATAAACCAATAACGCTTATGATGGGTGGGGATATTGCGTTGCGGAGATTATGCCAAAAAAACACAAAAAATTGCTAGCGCTTGTTGGTAAGAACGCCGCAAGTTTTCATTTTTTCTCATTAAAAGCCGTCATTAACTGAGCAGAAGGCTATCATCCGCCAACTCTTCTCCACGCACTTTCGAGAACATCTCCAACAGCTCGGGAACCCCCATACTGGCACGCTGTTCACCCATGACATCCAATACAATCTGACCTTGGTGCAGCATGACGGTACGATCACCACAAGCCAGAGCATCTTTCATCGAGTGCGTTACCATCATCACCGTCAGATTGAACTCTTTAACGATTTTTTTCGTCAGATCAATGATGAATGCTGCCATTCGCGGGTCAAGTGCTGCGGTATGTTCATCGAGTAGCAAAAGTTTACTTTCTGACAATGTCGCCATCACCAGACTTACCGCTTGACGCTGGCCACCAGAAAGCAAACCAATATTGTCACCGAGGCGATTTTCTAGCCCCAAGCCAAGAATGCTAATACGCTCTTGAAACAATTTGCGACGTTGGCTTGAGAGCGCCAAACTCCAACCGCGGTTTTTGCCACGCATATAAGCCAAAGCCATGTTCTCTTCAATCGTCAGGGCGCCACAGGTCCCAGCTAACGGATCTTGAAACACTCGCGCACAAAGGTTAGCGCGTTGATCGACACTCTGTTTAGTTACATCAATTTCATCAATCAATACTCGGCCACCGACGATCGGAGTCTCTCCCGTTACTGCGCCGAGCAAGGTTGACTTACCGGCACCATTCGAGCCGATCACGGTTAAAAATTGATGCTCAGGCACCTCTAACGATACACCGCGTAACGCGCGATTCTCCAAAATCGTGCCAGGGTTAAACGTCACCTGAATATCTTGTAAACGGATCATACTGCTTCTCCTGAGGCGCTTCCCTGCTGAGAGACTTCGGACTTCTGAGCAGGTGCGTTACGCTTTTTTATTTTCAAATTCCTTTTGATCTTCGGCATGATCAGCGCCAAAGCCACCAAGACCGCCGTGATGAGGTTAAGATCCGAAGCTTGTAAGCCAAACATACCTGAGCTAAGTGCAAAAGCTACCGCTAAGCGATACAGCACCGAACCGACAATTACGGCGACGACAGCGACCCAGATTTTACGCCCCGGAATTAGAGTTTGACCCAGAATGACCGCCGCAAGACCAACCACAATAGTACCGACACCAGAAGTGACATCCGCAAAACTGTTAGTTTGAGCAAATAGAGCGCCAGCAAATCCAACAAAACCGTTAGAAAGCGCTAAACAGAAATAGGTATAAAACGCGGTGCTCGCCCCTTGTGCTGCAACCATTCGAGCATTCACCCCCGTTGCACGCAGGCCTAAACCAAAATCACTGTTTAACAGCCTGATCACGAATAGAGCAGAGATAAGAACCAGAACAGCGACCACCAAAGGACGAATAAATACGGGATCGCCTAAGGCTTCAAAGGGAGTCAAAATAGTATCTTCCCCTAACAAGGCAAGATTAGGGCGCCCCATGATGCGGATATTGATCGAAAAGGCAGCAATCATGGTCAATATGGACGCTAAAAGATGCAAAATACCACAGCGAACCGTCAAAAAAGCCGTGACCCACCCTGTCGCAGCGCCAGCGAGAATGGCCAATCCTGTTGCCACCCAAGGGTTAATCCCCGCCACAATTGCGGTTGCTGCAACCGCAGCCCCCATAGGAAAACTACCATCGACACTCAAATCTGGAAAATCGAGCACTCGAAAAGTTAAATACACGCCCAAAGCCACTAAGCCATACAATAAGCCAAGCTCCAAAGCGCCAAAAAAGGCAAAAGCAGACATACATACTCCTTTCTGCTTAAAGAAGTTGGAATACACCAACCCCTTGGAATATACGCTTCCGACTAGGGTTACAGCAGCATTGCTTTAACCCTAGTGATTTGGATATAGCTTATTATTTGGTACTGGTTGCACGCGCAAGAACGGCGTCTGGAATGCTGATGCCTAGCTTATCAGCAGCCGTTTTGTTGATGACAAGATCAGAACCTTTTGCCACTTGAACATCCAGTGTGCCAGGTTCTTTGCCTTCGAGGATGGCTGCAACATAATCTGCCGTTTGTACCCCGATTTGGTAGTAATCAAAACCGAGGCTCGCAATCGCACCGCGATCTACATACGAAGTCGCCGCGCCGAATACTGGCGTTTTCGCTTGGTTAGCAGCCACGATCATGCCTTCAATCGCACTGGCAACGGTGTTATCGATCAGTGCGTAAATCACATCAGATTTCTCTGCAATCGCCTGAGTAGCAGATTGTACATCGGCACTTTTCAGTGCGGTGGCTTCCACCAGTTTAATACCATGCTTTGCTGCCGAGAGTTTGAGCAACTCCATTAGGCTGACGGCATTGGCTTCACCAGGGTTGTACACCACGCCGATCGACTTGACATTTGGTAGGATTTCTTTAATCAGTTCAACATGCTGCTCAACCGGAGACAGATCTGACAGGCCTGTAACGTTTTTACCCGGTTGTTCAAGTTGTTTTACTAGCTTAGCACCAACAGGATCGGTGACGGCGGTAAACACGATTGGAATGGTTTTAGTGGCCGAAACCAGTGCTTGTGCAGTAGGTGTCGCAATACCAACTAATACATCTGGATTTTCACCAACAAATTGACGTGCAATTTGTACAGCAATCGCTGGGTTACCTTGCGCTGTTTTATAGTCAAATTCTAGGTTTTTACCCTCTTCATAGCCTTTGGCTTTCAATCCATCAAGTAGTCCTTGACGTGTTGCATCCAAAGCGGGGTGTTCCACAATTTGTGATACCGCGACTTTGGCTGTTTTGGCCATGATACTCTGAGAGGACAGTAGTGCAGCTCCGGCTAGAACGGCGGTAGCAATGACTTTGCCTGCTTTCATCTTAACTCCTTGATATAAAGCATAGTTTTTATGATGTTGTGTGTGGGTGTAGCTTTAATAGTTTTTATTGGACACTCAAGGTGTCGCTGACAACATTATTACCAGTAACTTTAGGCAAAGGGAAGTAGGATTTAACAGTCAGATAACAGAAAAAAGTGCAGAATTTGGTCAATGTCGAAAATGGAAGTGAAGTTGACTATACCCAAACGACTTCCAGTTGCAGATGACGGTGGGTAAATTAATTCTCATAAGTATAGAGAAGCGATCTGACTGAGGTGAACCAATAAAAGATAATCATAGGGAAGTAAGGTCTACTCTGCTAGAATTCGCTCCCCTCGCAGGGATCAACAAATACATGACTCATATCTGCCAAATCTTGGTATACCTACCCTATTTACCCTTAGGAGCCGATAATAATGATGACCGATCAAGAAAGAATCGAACTACAAAAAAACAATCCATTACACGGCCTTAAGTTAGAAACCTTGCTACAAGAGCTGGTGGATTTTTATGGCTGGGATATTTTAGATACCGCAATGCGCTTTAACTGCTTTCATACCAAGCCTTCGATCGCTAGTAGTGTCAAATATTTAAACAAGACCGAGTGGGCACGAGAAAAACTAGAAAATTTTTATCTCTATCGCTTTAAACGTATGCCTCGCGCTTCCAGTGAAGAGTTTAATCTTCCGCCACGCGCACGCACTTTCCCTCATGGCCTACAGCCGAAAGAACCGATGCAATTAACGGTAGACTCTATTTTAAAATCTCAGGCAAAAGCGGCTTCTGCTCATAAAGAAAGAACGTCCCGCAGCCGCCACTCTCAACGCTAGGTTACTTTGGTCTACTGGGCTAGGTTGCTTTGGCCTAATGTAAGTTTGTGTGGTCAACTATCCGATATCCGTTGGCCACACAAACCCTTTAGATAGAAGGATTAGAACCAGCGTTCTAGTGCAGTATCATCCAACTGACGAAACGCGCGATTCAGCACATGAGCCAGCTCTTTATATCGCGGTTTGCTTTTGATCGGTTCGAGAGCGAAACCGGTCTCGACAACCTTCATATAGAGCTCGCGGTACCAACTGGCTAGCGCGGGAGGCAATTGGGTATTGGCTCGGTTGCCCAGCCACCAAATACCTTGCAAGGGTAGACTCATGGCAAACAAAGCAACCACAATCGCTTGAGGCATGGCTTGGGTATTCGTAAACACCATTTGCGTCAATACGCTGATCGCCGCAACCGCAGGCATGACTTTAATCGCAAAGCGAGTGGCCTTAATCACTCGTTGTTCAGGAAACAGCGGATTTAGCTCTTTGCGCATCGGCCAAATATCCATGTACTTTTGGCCATCTTTTAGGCTATGCACGATGCCGACTTTATTATTCATACCCACTTCCTCGCTGCTCTTTGCTCAACCCACTAAAATTTAGTTGAATGATTCAACAAAAGACGCAAAAATTTGACAAAAGCTAATATTGATTCAAATTTTTTTTGTTATATTTGTCCATTATCGCTATGCTTTGCGGACTCTCAATCTCATTGTTGCCCTTATTTACAATTTAGGCAACGTTGAGACGATTCCTGCACGGATTGCATCGACGATTTATACTGACTTTGTCACGTCTCCACGATACGGAAATTGACGTTTTATTGACCGAGATTAGTGCGCATTCATCGAGGCGTCATCTACTCTTGGTACTGATTTTATCCTAACCGATTATTACAGGTAGTCACTCATGTCTAAGCTGGTTTTAGTTTTAAACTGCGGTAGTTCTTCACTTAAGTTCGCGGTTGTTGACGCTCAAAGCGGTGAACAACATCTTTCAGGTCTTGCTGAATGTTTACACCTTCCTGAAGCTCGTATCAAGTGGAAATTGGACGGCAAGCACGAAGCTCAACTGGGCGAAGGCGCTGCACACGATGAAGCTCTGTCTTTCATCGTTGAAACTATTCTTGCTTCTAAGCCAGAACTGGCAGCTCAACTGAAAGCTATCGGTCACCGCGTAGTACACGGTGGTGAGCAGTTCACTCAATCAGCACTGATCGACGACGCTGTGCTGAAAGGTATCGAAGATTGTGCAACTCTAGCTCCACTGCACAACCCAGCACACATCATCGGTATCAAAGCAGCGCAAAAAGCGTTCCCTGCACTACAAAACGTAGCCGTGTTCGATACTGCGTTCCACCAAACTATGCCTGAAGAAGCGTACCTGTACGCTCTGCCATACAAGCTGTACAAAGAGCACGGCATCCGTCGTTACGGTATGCACGGTACTTCTCACCTGTTCATCGCACGTGAAGCGGCTGAGCGTTTGGGCAAACCAGCTAACGAACTGAACATCATCAACTGCCACCTAGGCAACGGTGCTTCTGTTTGTGCGATCAAAAACGGCCAATCTGTTGACACTTCTATGGGTCTGACTCCACTGGAAGGTCTGGTGATGGGTACTCGTTGTGGTGATATCGATCCTGCGATCATTTTCCATCTGCACGATGCACTGGGTTACTCAGTTGAGCAAATCAACACAATGATGACCAAAGAATCAGGTCTGCTGGGTCTGACTGAAGTGACTTCTGACTGCCGTTTTGTTGAAGACAACTACGGTCAAAAAGAAGAAGCAACTCGCGCAATGGACGTGTTCTGTCACCGTCTGGCGAAATACGTTGCAGGCTACACTGCAAGCCTAGAAGGCCGTCTGGATGCGATCACTTTCACTGGTGGTATCGGTGAAAACTCTGCGCCTATCCGTGAAATGGTTCTGAACCGTCTAGCGATCTTCGGTATCACTGTTGACAGCGCAGCAAACCTGAAAGCGCGTTTCGGCGGTGAAGGTGTGATCACGACTGCTGACAGCCGTATCCCAGCGATGGTTATCGCGACTAACGAAGAGTTAGTGATTGCAGAAGATACAGCTCGTCTGACTAACATCTAATTCGACTTACACTGGCTAACTCAGGTTAGCCAGTGTCATTTAGGGGCTCAGCGTAAGCCTGTCCTGCGTTTGAGCTTTGTCACTTTCAATCTAAGCACCTTAGATTGGTATCAATAGTGTTGAGGTACTTTACCAATGTCCCGTACTATTATGCTTATCCCAATCAGCGCTGGCGTCGGTCTGACTAGCGTGAGCATGGGTCTCCTGCGTTCTATGGAACGTAAAGGGGTTAGCGTTTCTTTCTATAAGCCTATCGCACAGCCACGTACTGGCGATGACCAACCTGACCTGACTTCTACTGTCATGAGCCGCAACAGCGACATTAAGATCGGTGAGCCGATGAGTATGTCTGCTGCAGAAGCGTTGATTGGTAGCGAGAAGATGGACGTTCTGCTAGAAACTGTGGTTGAGCGTTACAATCAGATCAACAAAGATGCAGAAGTGACTTTGATCGAAGGTTTGGTTCCAACACGTAAACACCCTTTTGCTAACCAAGTGAACGCGGAGATCGCCAACACGCTAGGCGCAGAAATTGTTTTCGTTGCCACTCCGGGTACTGATAACCCAACGCAACTGAAAGAGCGCATTGAAGTCGCATGTTCTAACTTTGGTGGTACCAAAAACAAGAGCATTTCTGGCGTTATCATCAACAAGCTGAATGCACCGGTTGATGAAGCTGGCCGTACTCGCCCTGATTTATCTGAAATCTTTGATGATGCTGATAGCGCGACGAAGCAAGCTAACCTTGAAGTGATGCAGATCTTCAACACCAGCCCAATTCGTGTGCTGGGTTGTGTGCCATGGAGCATCGACCTGATTGCCACTCGTGCAATCGATATGGCGAAGCATCTGAAAGCGGAAGTGATCAATCAAGGCGACATCAATACCCGTCGTATCAAGAGCATCACTTTCTGTGCACGTTCTATTCCACACATGATTGAGCACTTCAAACCAGGTTCACTGTTGGTTACTTCAGCAGACCGTCCTGACGTGATTGTGGCTGCCGCACTGGCTGCAATGAACGGTGTGGAAATCGGTGCAGTACTGCTGACTGGCGGTTACGACATTCCGACTGAAATCGTTAACCTATGTAAACCTGCTTTTGATACTGGCCTGCCAATTTTCAAAGCGCAAGGCAACACATGGCAAACTTCACTGAACCTGCAAAGCTTCAGCCTTGAAGTACCTGCTGACGACAAAGAGCGTATCGAATTCATCAGCGAGCACGTAGCAAGCCACATTGACGGCCCATGGGTAGACTCTCTGACTGAAGGTGCACAAGCATCTCGTCGTCTGAGCCCACCAGCCTTCCGTTATCAGCTGACTGAACTGGCTCGCAGCGCGAACAAGCGTATCGTACTGCCAGAAGGTGATGAGCCACGTACCGTGAAAGCAGCAGCTATCTGTGCTGAGCGCGGCATTGCACAATGTGTGCTACTGGGTAACCCAGAAGAGATCAAACGTGTTGCTGCGCAGCAAGGTGTTGAGCTGGGTTCTGGCATCGAAATCATCGATCCAAAAGTAGCTCAAGAGCAATACGTAGCGCGTTTGGTTGAACTACGTAAGAGCAAAGGCATGACTGAAGTGGTGGCGCGTGAACAACTGGAAGATACCGTTGTTCTAGGCACTATGATGCTTGAGCGTAACGAAGTTGACGGTCTGGTTTCGGGTGCGGTTCACACCACAGCGAACACCATTCGTCCACCACTACAAATCATCAAGACTGCGCCAAATGCGTCTCTGGTTTCGTCAATCTTCTTTATGCTGCTGCCTGATCAGGTACTGGTATACGGTGACTGTGCGATCAACCCAGATCCAAACGCAGAACAACTGGCTGAGATTGCTATCCAGTCAGCCGATTCTGCCGCGGCCTTCGGTATTGATCCTCGCGTAGCGATGATCTCTTACTCGACCGGTACTTCTGGTCAAGGTGCTGATGTTGATAAAGTACGTGAAGCAACCCGCATTGCCAAAGAGAAACGTCCTGATCTGATCATTGACGGTCCTCTGCAGTACGATGCTGCGATCATGGAAAACGTAGCGGCTTCAAAAGCGCCTAACTCGCCAGTAGCCGGTAAAGCAACCGTATTCGTATTCCCAGATCTGAACACCGGTAACACCACTTACAAAGCGGTACAACGTTCAGCGGATCTGGTGTCTATCGGTCCTATGCTGCAAGGTATGCGTAAGCCTGTTAACGATCTGTCTCGTGGCGCATTGGTTGACGATATCGTCTACACCATCGCACTGACTGCTATCCAAGCTGGTCAAGAGCAGAAATAAGTTCGAGTCACAGAAATCCATTCTGCTGACAAATAGGCAAAGCCCCCGAAATTCGGGGGCTTTTTTATGTGCTTTATTCATTCATGCCCATATTTCAGCTAATCCGCTCCCGCAGATGTGGGCTGAGCAGATCTAACTGCGGACCAACTGGCACAACTTGAGTTGGGTTGATCATGGTGTGACTAAAATAGTAATGCCGCTTGATATGGTAAAAATCGACCGTTTCTTGGATACCGGGGACTTGGTACAACTCACGCAAATAGCCACTCAGGTGAGGATAATCGGCAATACGTTGGCGGTTACATTTGAAATGCCCGACATACACTGCATCAAATCGAATCAAGGTTGTGAATAAACGCCAGTCGGCTTCGGTAATTTGGTTTCCGGCTAAATAGCGGTGTGTCGCGAGATGCTGGTCAACTTTATCCAACGCCGCAAACAACGCGTCAAAGGCTTCTTCATAGGCTTTTTGTGTGGTCGCGAACCCGCAGCGATATACCCCGTTATTAATATTTGGGTATATAAACTCATTCCACTCATCAATCGCTGTGCGCAGCGCTTGAGGGTAATAATCGGTTTGATTGCCAGTTAACTCATTAAACGCACTGTTAAACATGCGGATGATTTCGGAAGATTCATTACTGACGATGGTGTTCAGCTTTTTATCCCACAACACAGGTACAGTGACTCGCCCTGTATAATCCACTTTCGCATGGGTATAAAGCTGATGAAGTTGGGTGTAACCATAAAGAGGCTCAGGAATACCAAACTGCCATCCGTGTGACATCATGTCCGGACAGACAATCGTCACATCGATATGCTCGGTCAAACCTTTCAGAGCACGAAAAATCAGTGCTCGATGTGCCCATGGGCATGCCAATGAAACATACAGATGATAGCGGCCGGACTCAGGCTGAAACGGCGCACCCGATCGATGTTCGATCCAGTGACGAAACCCAGCATCTTCGCGGACAAACTCACCGTCACTTTGCTTAGTGTCGTACCATACGTCATGCCACTTACCTTTGATCAGTTTGCCCATGTTGCCCCCTTTTCTGCTTCTTTTGGGCATTATAAGTAACTGAGCGGAGGACTTAACCCAAGGCTATTGGCCGTGTTGTTCAAAAAATTCGAATACAAAAAAAGCGCGATCCAAACAAGGAATCGCGCTTGGCCCGTCACAGGCTGAATTTATGCCTCAGCGTATAAACAAGACACTGAGTGAATATCCGAACCTTTGATCACAGGTTTGGTTTTCGCACACTCGGCAGTTGCCTGTGGGCAACGGGTGCGGAACACACAACCTGATGGCGGGTTCATTGGTGAAGGCAAATCCCCTTCCAGCATCTGGATGGTTTTATTGCGCTCCAAATCAGGATCTGGGATTGGCACAGCTGACATCAACGCTTTGGTATAGGGATGTTTAGGGTTAGCAAACAGCTCTTTAGCCACCCCAAGCTCTACCGCATTCCCCAAATACATGACCAACACGCGATCTGAGATGTGTTTTACTACCGAGAGATCGTGCGCGATAAACACCAGACTTAAACCGAGCTCTTTTTGTAGCTCTTTCAGAAGGTTAACCACCTGTGCTTGAATCGAAACATCCAGCGCTGAAACCGGTTCGTCACAGATAATCATCTTAGGTTTGAGGATCAATGCTCGGGCAATACCGATACGCTGACACTGACCACCAGAGAATTCATGTGGGTAACGGTTGATCACGTTAGGCAATAAGCCTACTTTCATCATCATCTCTTTTACCCGATCTTTCACGTCTTGCTTTGAAAGTTCAGGATAAAACGTTTGCAGTGGTTCAGCGATGATATCCCCCACCGTCATCCGTGGATTGAGTGACGCCAATGGGTCTTGGAAAATCATCTGGATTTGCTTACGCGTTGCGCGGCGTTTTACTTCTTGCATGCGGGTCAAATCTTGGCCTAACCACACCACTTCACCGTGAGTCGCTTGTACCAAGCCAATGATGGCACGTGCAAAAGTTGATTTACCACAGCCAGATTCACCGACTACGCCTAGCGTTTCGCCTTCATACAGGCGAACGTTTACACCGTCTACCGCTTTCAGTGTCATCGGTTTGGTCCACGGCCAAGCCGATTTTGGCGTGATGTTGAAGTGGACTTTCAGATCTTTCACGTCCAGTAATAATTTTTTTTCTACGTTCATTTTGTCCAAGCCTCCCAATCAGAAAAACACGCACGTTGACGGTCATTGCCAAACGGCAGCAGAATCGGTGCTTCACGCTTACAGCGATCCGTCACACGGTGGCAGCGCTCTTGGTAAGGGCAACCAACAGGCAAACGCAGCAAGTTAGGTGGGTTACCTGGAATGGTTGGCAACACTTCACCTTCCGAGTCCAAACGCGGGATCGCGCTCAACAGACCTTCTGCGTAAGGGTGGCTTGGGTTATAGAAAATATCATTCACTGAACCGTACTCCATGGTACGGCCGGCATACATCACTAACACTTTGTCACAAGAGCCAGCAACCACGCCCAAATCGTGAGTGATCATAATGATAGCGGTATTGAATTCACGTTTCAGATCGTTCAGCAGCTCCATGATCTGTGCTTGAACGGTCACGTCCAATGCCGTAGTTGGTTCATCGGCAATCAACAGTTTTGGACGGCACAACAGCGCCATCGCGATCATCACACGTTGACGCATACCGCCTGAAAACTCGTGCGGATACATAGTGATACGCTTGCGCGCTTCTGGAATTTTTACCGCTTCCAGCATACGTACTGACTCTTCAAATGCTTCTGCTTTACCCATACCTTTATGCAGCATCAGCACTTCCATCAGCTGATCGCTCACTTTCATGTAAGGGTTAAGTGAAGTCATTGGGTCTTGGAAAATCATGGCGATTTGCTCAGCACGCACTTTATTCAGTTCACGCTCTGGCAGATTGAGGATCTCTTTACCCTCAAATTTCGCGCTACCGGTGATTTTGCCGTTTTTGGCGAGCAACCCCATGATGGCAAACACGGTTTGTGATTTACCTGAACCCGATTCGCCAACAATACCTAACGTCTCTCCCTGTTTCAGAGAGAAATTGAGATCGTTCACTGCGGTAACAATACCGTCTTGGGTAGAGAATTCTACGCGCAGATCTTTGACATCTAATAAACTCATCATTGCTTCCTTTTGATTCTTCTTGGTTTATCTGTCTTTCGGATCGAGCGCGTCACGCAGACCATCACCGACATAGTTAAAACAGAACAAGGTCAATACCATGAATGCAGCGGGGAATAGCAGTTGCCAAATGGCCACTTCCATTGTGTTTGCACCCTCTTGTAGCAGAGCGCCCCAGCTCGTCATTGGCTCTTGTACCCCAAGGCCAAGGAAGGAAAGGAAAGATTCCGTCAAAATCATACTTGGGATCAGCAGGGTTGAGTAAACCGCCACAATGCCCAATACGTTTGGCACGATATGGCGAGTGATGATGTTCCAATTACTCACACCACACACATGCGCCGCTTCGATAAACTCTTTGCTACGTAAGCTCAGGGTTTGACCACGCACGATCCGCGCCATATCCAGCCATGCAATCGCACCGATCGCAACGAAGATCAGCACGATATTACGGCCAAAAAACGTTACCAATACGATCACCAAAAACATGAATGGGATCGCGTAAAGGATTTCCAGAACACGCATCATCACACGGTCCGTACGACCACCAATAAAGCCCGATGCTGCACCATACAATGTGCCAATCAGTACCGCAACCAATGCCCCCATGATGCCAACCATCAGCGAGATTCGGCCCCCAACTAGCGTACGCACAAACAGATCACGCCCTAATGCGTCAGTACCAAACCAGTGTTCAGCAGATGGCGCTGCATGCATTGCATACCAGTCGGTGTCTTCATAGCTGTAAGCTGAAAACATCGGTAGGAAAATTACCGCGAGTGTAATTAACATCAGAACGAACAGGCTAACCATCGCTGCTTTGTTACGCATAAAGCGGATGCGCGCGTCTTGCCATAGGCTACGGCCTTGAATTTCAAGGTTTTGCGAGAAACTTTCAATCGCCGCTAAGTTTTCTTTTTTCGTCAACATTATCTAAGTCCTATTAGTAGCGAATCTTCGGATCGATGTAAGCGAGAAGAATATCGACAATCGCGTTAAACAGAATAAATAGGAAACCGATCAGGATCGTTACCCCCATTACCAGAGAATAATCTCGGTTGAAGGCTGCGTTAACGAAGAGCTTGCCAATCCCCGGCAAACCAAAAATGGTCTCAATAACAACTGAACCCGTGATGATACCGACGAAAGCAGGTCCCATATAAGATACGACAGGCAGCAACGCGGGTTTCAGCGCGTGCTTCACCACGATATAACCGTAACTCAAGCCTTTAGCACGAGCAGTACGAATAAAGTTACTGTTTAGAGTTTCAATCATCGAACCACGGGTAATACGGGCAAAAGTAGCCACATACAGCAGAGACATCCCCAAAACTGGCAGAGCCATATATTTGAAGCCGCCGTCTTGCCATCCCCCAGCTGGGAACAGATTAAAATTGATCGCAAAGATATAAATCAGCACTGGTGCCAATACAAACGAGGGCATCACTACCCCTATCATGGCGGTCGACATAATGGTGTAGTCAACCCAAGTGTTCTGCTTCAAGGCGGCAATGGTTCCAACCGTTACCCCCATGATCACGGTGAAGATGAATGCGGCTAAACCGATTTTCACCGACACTGGCAGTGCACTGGCGATCAGCTCATTCACCGTATAGTCTTTGTACTTAAACGATGGACCAAAATCACCCTGAACGATGTTGGTTAAATAGGTGAGATATTGTTCAGAAACCGGCTTATCTAAACCGTATTTAGCGTTGATGTTGGCCATGACTTCTGGCGGCAAAGGACGCTCTGAAGAAAATGGGTTACCTGGCGCGTAGCGCATAAGAAAGAAAGATATAGTAATCAACACCAACATGGTTGGGATTGCTTCAAATATCCTTTTTGCTATGAATTTAAGCATAAACTCACTCTTTCAATCTGTGACAAGGAAAAGAAAAGACCCTGCATGTGAATTTCACATGCAGTGTCTGTGTTATTTATAGTTTTATGGCTCGATTATTGAGCTTTGATGTAAAGATCTTTCATATAGATCTTGTCTTCCGCGTTGTTCGATGGGTAGCCACCAACTGTTGGAGAAACAAGACGTGATCTTACGTATTGATAGATAGGCGCGATTGGCATATCACGAGCCAATAACTTCTCAGCATCAGCATAGAGTTTTTGACGCTCTTCTTCTGACGTTGAAGTCATCGCTTTTTCTAGCGTCGCATCATACTCAGCACTGTGGTACTTAGAGTCATTCGATGAGTTGCTTGACATCAATAGAGTTAGGAATGAAGAAGCTTCGTTGTAGTCACCACACCATCCCGCACGAGTCGCATCAAAGTTGCCTTGACGACGCGTATCTAGGAACGTTTTCCACTCTTGGTTTTCCAGAGCGATATCAACACCCAATGTCGTTTTCCACATAGATTGAACTGCAGTTGCAATCTTCTTGTGGTTTTCTGATGTGTTGTACAACAGAGTGAATTTCAGAGGATTTGACTTGCTATAACCCGCAGCTTCAAGAAGTTTTTTCGCTTCAGCCACACGCTCTTTCTGCGTCATTTTGCCGTAAGCCGGCATTTCTGGGCTGAATCCTGCTGTGATTTCAGGGGTCAGGAAGTATGCAGGCTTTTGGCCTTGACCTAAGATCGCATCAGAGATGACATCACGATCAATCGCATAAGAGAGCGCTTGACGTACACGAACATCATCAAATGGGGCTTTGGCAGTGTTAAAGCCGTAGTAGTAAGTACAAAGTTGGCCTTGTACTTGTACTGATTCTGGGTGCTCTTTTTTCAGACGTTTGAAGTGCTCAAGAGGCAGTTCGTTGGTGATCTGAATTTCACCCGATAGGAAGCGGTTCATCTCTGCCACTTGGTTTTCGATCGGCAGGTAAGTCACTTTGTTCAGAACGGTATTTTTGTCATCCCAGTATTGAGGGTTACGTTTCAGTTCTAAACGCTCGTTCACGACCCATTTGTCGAGAACATAAGCACCGTTGCCTACGAAGTGTTCAGGCTTAGTCCACTGTTCGCCATACTTTTCTACTGTCGCTTTGTGAACAGGCTTCACCGTAGTGTGGCCCATCATCATCACGAAGTAAGGCACTGGGCTTTCCAGTTCAAACATCAGCGTTTTGTCATCAATCGCTTTCACGCCCAAAGTAGACTTGTCTTTTTCCCCTGCGATGATTTCTTTCGCGTTGATCATCTTGGTGTATTTCATATACCAAGAGTAAGGAGAAGCCGTAGCAGGATCGACAGCGCGTTGGAAGCTGTACACGAAATCCTGTGCGGTCACAGGGTCACCATTTGACCATTTTGCTTCTTTACGGATATGGAATGTAAAGGTTTTGTTGTCTGTCGTTTCCCAGCTTTCTGCTACACCCGGTACCACGTTGCCGTTAGCGTCTTGGTTAACCAAGCCTTCTAGCAGGTCACGAATCACGTTAGATTCAGGAACACCTTCGGTTTTGTGTGGGTCTAGTGACGCAACTTCAGTACCGTTACCACGAACCAGCTCTTGAACAGGAGCAAGTTTGGTACCAGCAGGAACATTCGCTGCAAGAGAGGAAAAAGATGTGGCGGCCACCGCTAGACCAGCACTTAACAGCAGTGCTTGGGTGATTTTGTTCTTATACATGCATAAACTCCAAGTTTTAGTATTGCATCCATGACTTCCATGTCAGGTATTCAGAACGGCTGATTGTTGTCGTTTGTCGTATAAGTTTTAAACAAAAACAACTTACACCTGACAGGGATTGCGGCACACATTAGCAATCATTGAATTAATTTGCCATAAAAATGTCTTAAAAACCGACTATCCTCTTTGGTTTTCTCAGACATCAGTAAAAAACTTCACCACTCGTCATTATCTCTAGTGGATTAGAGCGTGGAAGCTGGCCTAAACAGACAATGTGCCAGATTATCTAGTGCGCACCCAATGTACAGCGTATTATGCTAGATAACTCAGATCTATTTAACATTTTGTACACAAACACACCAACTCTTAATGACAATGCACTGTCTAACACGATAAAAATGTGAGCCAACTCAAACCTACGTTTTAAGCAATCGTTTGGTATAAATCACTGGATTTTGTACCAACGTCCTATACCTTCCTCATTTGTCCCATAAGCGTACATTTTGTTGAACAGAATGGAGGCCATTCATCCACAAAAATAGTGAGTTGGAAAATAATCACCAAGCTGATCAACCATTTTCTATACTTACCTCATTAGTATTAGAAAATGAAAGGCAACAATATGCGCTATGGATGGTTTGGTTTCGTTTGGTTTTTCTCATCGTTAACCTTGGCGTCAACCCTTTCCTTTGGTGTTGTGCCACAACAATCTCCTGAAGAGTTGGCTAAACGTTGGGTTCCTATCCTCGAAAGCCTGTCAAAAAGCACGGGCATGGATGTGGAATTTCGTACTGCAGCAACGATTCCTGAATTTGAACAACGGGTGCTAAAAGGAGAATACGATGTGGTGTATATGAATCCTTATCACTACACCTTATTCCACCAAAACCCAGGATACGTCGCCTTTGCTAAACAGAAAGATCAGAAATTACAAGGTATTATCGTTGTAGCGAAACAAAGCCCGATTCGCTCGATTCAAGAGCTCAATCTCCATACTTTGGCATTCCCCTCTCCTGCGGCTTTTGCGGCAACCATTATTCCTCAAGCCTCATTAATTCAACAAGGCATCAATATTGACTCTAAATATGTCTCATCACACGATTCTGTGTATCTCAATGTGGCAAATGGTTTTTTTATTGCCGGTGGGGGGATAAAACGCACCTTTGATACCGCCCCCAAAGCGGTCACCAATCAACTGCGTATTTTATGGGAGAGCCCCAGTTTTACTCCTCATGCTTTTGCTTACCACCCCAAACTCTCTCATGATCAGGTTGTTACGCTACGAGCCGCGCTACTGAATCTTTCCCAAACCGAGCAAGGAAAATTGCAGCTGCAAGCCATTGGATTTACGGGTATTGAAGCTGCACAAGACAGTGACTGGGATGATATTCGCGCTTTAAACATCCAGACGCTGTCTCATCTGCTGAAGGAATAAGCAATGTCGATACGCTTGAAGACAATGCTCGGTGTGGCCTTGATTGAAGCGATTTTGCTCACCATTTTAATCACGTTCACTCTGAGTTATCTCGAATCCACCAACTATAGTGGATTGCAAAAGCGTGCCCAAACAACCATTACTCTGTTTGCCACCATGGTGAAGAACCCTGTACTTGCCTATGATCTTGCTAGCATTGAATCGGCAGCGACCTTGATGATGTCCAATCAAGACATGGTTTACGTGGCCGTCGAAAATCCACATGGTCAACTACTGGCTTTTCAAGGTAACCGTGAATTATTCGAGGCTTATCATACGATTAATGACCGAGATTTTTCCCAACTACAACCGATCTACAGTATCAATGACCAGATTGAAGTCAGTGGAACTGTCTTTGGAACGGTTTTTATCGGCTTTGACCTTTCCTACCTTGAACAACAAATCGGCCATGCGAGACGTTGGACACTGTTGATCGTGCTTGGCGAAATGGGCCTTGTTGCCTTGTTCTCCTATCTGCTTGGTCATGCCCTAACCCGCCGTTTAACTGAGCTGAAAGTGGCGACCGATCAAATCACTTTTGGTAACCGTGATGTACTACTCGATCTGCAAGGGCATGATGAAATTAGCCGCGTGGCACACTCTTTTCAGCAAATGGTGCAATCACTGCGCCACTCTGAATCAACCATGCGTGATTATCAGCATCAACTTGAGCAGTGGAATTTAGAGCTAGAAGATAAAGTCAATCAGCGCACTGAAACACTTCTAGCTAAAAATCAGCAACTTGAAGAAATGAACACCAAGCTGACTCTGATGAAAGATAAGTTAGTCGAAACCGAAAAAATGATCTCGATTGGCACACTGGCGGCGGGATTTGCCCACGAAATCAACAATCCCAATGGCGCTCTAAAAAGCCATTTACAACTGCTCCAACAAGATTTTCAGCAGTTAAAAAGCGGGTTTGAGTCGATTGACACTATGCTCAAAGAGAGTCCCTATTACGCCCCGTTTTGCCAAACCCAACGAGAGCATTACCTTGACGAGAGCTTTTCGGGCATTGAAGAAAGCTTGAAAGATGCCCTGCATTGCGTTGATCGGATCAAAGTGATTGTCGATAAAGTTCAACACTGTCAAACCCAACCCAATACTCACAATAATCATTGGGTTTCGCCATTGAACTTGCTAGAACAGGCGATCCAAACCAGTGACCTGAGCCAGTGGATTGTTTGGAAAGACAAAGCACCTTATCCACCGATGATTTACTGCCATAGCCATGATGTGATCCGCGCCTTCAGTGCGATCTTACACAACGCTTACCAAGCCTACGCGAAAGAAACGCTTGAGCGGCGGATTGAACTTTCGCTGCGCCATACGGCACAACAGCTGGAGCTTGAAATTACTGATTACGGACGCGGCATGAGTGTAGAAGAAAAACAACATGCTTTTGACCCCTTTTTCACCACACATGACGTAGGCCAAGGTGTGGGTCTTGGATTAACAGAGGCCTACAGTAGCATCAAAAAATACGGGGGAGATATCCAACTTTTCAGTGAACTAGGCCAAGGCACTCGGGTTCTCATCACCTTACCTCTGATCCCAACACCTCCTTAAATACGTCATCTTCTCTAGGCTTAGCCGATGTAAACCGGAATCGGCATGTTCATTTCTTGTTCAAGATCTTTGAGTTTACGCAGTAAAGATTCATTCATCTTGTTTCCTGCGGTGAGCATCAAGCTGCCATTAGGCAGATAAATGTCGCGCTTGATGATCATGCCCGGCCGCACTTCACTGAGGCTCACGCACAACTCCATCCCCTCTTCAATACGGGTTATGGCACTCACAATCGAAATGAAGGCTTCAACCACTTGTGTATCGTAGTAAATCCCAGCTTGTTGACGCAGGTAGCCTTGCGCGCTCTTGGTATGCATACGTCTTGGGTTATTAGAGCCTGAGACAAAGAAATCGTAATCCTTCACCACTTTGATGATTCGAGCCCCTATCGGGATCTGTTCCCCCTGTAAGTGATCGGGTTTGCCGGTGCCGTCATACAGCTCATCCTGGTGTCGAATAATTTCCATCAAAGGCTCAAAACGTTTTATCCGCCCAACGATTTCTGCCCCCAAAATCGGGTTCACATTTGGCGTGATCGGGATATCAGAATCTTGATGAACTTTAACCACTTTCCAATCATTGCCAGATTCACCAATCAACCCAATCTGATGCATCAAGCCACATAAGTAAACGTGACTGGCCACGGTTTCGGGTAATTTGAGCTTGATCGCCACAGACTTGGCTTGGTTAGCAATTCGCTCGGCATGATCGGCAGGAAATCCGGTACGATGCTGAATAATGGCCGTGACCATAGCAAGAATATCTTTGAATGTTTTATTGCGCGAGGCTAGCGAAACTTCTAGCCGTTTATTGGAATCTTGGAGTTCTAAGGTGCGTTCTTGAACTTTCACTTCGAGCTCTTGGTTAAACTCCGCCAGCTTCTGGTTATTCTCAGCTAGGGCTTGGTTAGCGACTTCAAGCTCTTTATTGCGCTCCTCCAACTCAATCGTCAGGCGCTCTTTATCTCGGGTTAAACGATAAAACTCAGCCGCCTTTGCCACAATCAACTTAAGGTTTTCATTATCCCATGGCTTGCTGATGTAAGTGTGTATTCCGCCTGCATTGACCGCTCGAACCGTGGATTGAATGTCAGCATACCCAGTGAGCAATAAGCGCACCGTTTGTGGCTGCATCTCTCGTACTTTCGCCAAGAAGTCCGCGCCGTCCATTTCAGGCATTCGCATATCAGAAATAATGATATGAATAGGATTTTCCTGCAGATACTCCAACGCTTCTGCTCCGTTATCGAAGGTGACTACGTTGTAATCCATGCGCAATACTCGGTTAAGCGCTTTGAGGATATCGTTTTCATCATCCAGCAGCAGAACGTTTAACTTATCATCGTGCGTATTATCCATTTGCATAGCGCCCCCTTTCTTTCTTGAGGTATGTTAGGACATTCTGTGGCGAAATCGCGGGGCTGACTAAATACCCTTGCACCATATCGCATCCCATCTCTTTTAGAATTTGGTACTGTTGTTCTGAATCCACCCACTCAGCAATCACTTGCATCGACAAGGATTTAATGCTGGCAATCATGGCATTCACTATCACACCACTCGAATCCGAGCTCCCTAAACTCTGGATAAAACGACCATCAATCTTCACGACATCAAACGGGATCTCACACAAGTACTCATAACCCGAGTAGCCAGTACCAAAATCATCTAAAGCACAGCGTATTCCTAATAATTTTAGCTTATAAATCTCATGTTTAGCGGCATCAAAATCGGCAATCAGATCATGCTCAGTAATCTCAACCGAAAGCCGAGGCAATGCGGCTTCGGCTTGTTGCTGCTCTGCAGTGTTGAGTAACAAGCGGTAGAAGCTGCCGTCGGTCAACATTGCCCCCGGAATATTGACCCCGATGGTGATGTTTTGCAGGCCATCTTGCTCATCCGTCAAGAAGGTCAAAATATCACGTACCATCACTTCGGTAAGTTCAGGGATCAGATGGTACTTTTCCAAGATCGGAAAAAATCGATCTGGCATCTCATGTGTGCCTTGTTCCATCCATCGTCTTGCTAAGGCTTCAAACGCAATAATCTCACCAGAAATAAGGTGTTTTTGTGGTTGATAAAACGCAACAAAACGGCCTTGCTGTAAATCACGATAAATATTCAGCAACTGTTGGATTTCAAGGCCGTCTTTGGTCTTTCCACACCAATGAACCGACGCCTCATCCAATAAAGGGATAGCGTGAGCAAAAGCCTTGTCGAACGACACTGCCACCTCTGACCAAGATTCAATATCGGTAATCCCACAGCGTGGCGTATGACTCAAACCACTTTCCGATCCTACCTCAAAGCTTACCAAGAGTTTAAATAACGTTTGATACCATGAGGTTGATTGGTGAACGACCCAAAACCAACGCTGGCCTTCTTGGTAAAGGTTATCGGTATCCGGTAATTGGCTAATAAGATGCTGAGTAATCAATGCCTGTTGCGGCTCATCAATCGAAGTCGCAACGTCAATGATCAACACCAGGTAGGGATGATCGGCCAGAGAATGCAGAAGAGATATTTGTTTGTTTAGGGCTTGCAGGGTTTTCAACCCCGAGGTGGCATTAAATTCTTGCTCACGATCTAACTCATTAAAACAATGCATGATGGTTTGTAATAAATAGGCTCGATCCCACGGCTTTAATAAAAATTTGTAGAGATCGCCTTCATTTAATGCCCGCGATAATCCATCCATATCCGCCTGACCGGAGAGAATTAACGACATAATCTGCGGATAACGTCGATTAATCTCAATCACCAAATCCGCACCGTTCATACCGGGCATTCGATAGTCAGAAATCACCATCTGGATTGGGTGCTGCTGCAGGATCTCTAAGGCTTCTTGAGCACAGGTTGCGGTATACAAATGAGAAAAATAAGGGCGCAACTCTCGCTTCAACGCATTGAGTACCGCGGGTTCATCATCGACCAGTAAAATCTCGCGGTTTGCCTGCATCAAGCCCCTCCTTGTGCATGCACCGTTTGCGGCAAAATCACATAGACTCGGGTTCCAACCCCTTGCGTTGAACAGAGCTTAATTTTACCGTGATGTTCTTCGATGATTTCACGTGCGACCGATAACCCTAACCCTGCCCCATCCCCCACTTTTTTGGTGGTAAAAAATGGCTCAAACACTTTCTCCAGATGTTCAGCGCTGATCCCTTTACCATTGTCTTCAATCATCACCTGTACACGCGGAATACCTTCACCAGGCCAACGTACCTCACTGATTTCTATATGAACAATACCCTCATGAGTGGCAGAGACCGACTGCACCGCATTGATGATTAAATTGATAAACACTTGTTGGAGTTTGTTGTAACTCCCCCGAATGTAATAAGGTTTATCCGGTGATGGGTAAATAAACTGGGCGCGGAATTTTAAATCACCAATGATCAATGCCAAAGCGGAGCTCACCACGTCACGCATATCGATCTCAGCCAGATTTTCACTCGTATGCGCATACACATTGAGGCTTGAAACAATATTTTTGATCCGTGATAAGCCTTCTAAGCTCTCCATCAAAATCGCTTCACTGTCTGCAATCATTTCTTGTAATTGCGGGTCGTCTATCTGTTCAATCTGCGGATGTTGCTTGATTTGGGCGACATACTCATTGAGAAAACTGAAATTGCTCATCACAAAACCAAGCGGATTGTTGATTTCATGGGCGACACCAGCCGCTAATTTACCCAAAGATGCCAGCTTCTCTTCTTGCTGAACTTGATGCTTGTCGATCACTGATTTTCGAAACTGCAACATGGAGTAAAGCGCACTTTTGGTCACATCAAACAAGGCGTACAACTCATCACGCTGTTGATGGCTAAACCCATTTTCTGAAGGCTGCATCATCAATAAGAAATAGCGGTTTTCTGCGGTATGAAACTTCACCGCCAATGCACTGTGGCATTCAGGGAAATAATGGGCGTATTCTGCCAACCATACGGCATCATCCCGCACATTCGGCAAGCATCGCCACTCTTCATCTAACAAACCCGAGAATGTTCCATGGTTTTGCGCTACATCCGACCCGCCACTGGTTTGAATAACACGCCAACGTTCATCGGCTTGATGTTCGAGCAACGCAATTTGGCACCCCGGTACAAGATCGTGGATAGTGGTCATTAAACTATCAAACTTTCGTTTGGGTTTTACATTGGAAAACAAGACTTTAAGGAAGGCTAACAACGCAAAAGGAATGTGGCTATCATTTCCTTGCGCCACCATGTTTACACATGAAGTTGGTTGTTTATCGACCATGCTCCACCCCATTTACGCCGCATTAGGATCGGTATGGTTTACCGCTTCCGGAGTCGGATTAATCGGTAGACGGATCACAAACTCACTCCCTTTACCCACTTCACTGGTCACACTGATGGTGCCATGGTGCTTATTGATAATGCCGTAGGAAACCGACAGGCCTAACCCTGTGCCCGATCCAACGGGTTTCGTGGTGAAAAAAGGTTCAAAAATTCGCTCACGGATCTCTTCAGGAATGCCGCACCCGGTGTCTTGAATGCGAATCTCCACAAACTCGGCATTGGCGGCCTGTAAAGTAATGGAAATCGTCCCATCACCATCAATCGCATGACTGGCATTGACCAGAATGTTCAACAATACCTGATTGATCTGCATTGGCTGACAAAACACATCAGGTACACTCGGCGCATAATGCTTTTCTACTGTGATGTTGTATTTAATCTCGTTATTGATGATTTTCAGTGTCGATTCGATACAGTTTTCTAAGTTGGCATATCCCCATTCCGAACGATCAACGTGTGAGAATTCTTTGAGGTTTTTGACGATCGACATCACTCGGGAGGAGCCTTCTAAAGACTCGGTGATCAACTCGGCTGTGTCCTCCAAAATAAAATCAACTTGTCCTTGTTTAAGGATGTTTTGGCACGCCTCAATCAATCCTGCATCCTGACCTTGATCGATGATTTGAATGATATTTTTCAACACTTTTTCTAGGCTGTTGAAATAGTCATTTAAGGTCTGCAAGTTGGAGGTAATGAAACCAACGGGGTTATTGATTTCATGGGCGATCCCCGCAGAAAGCTGACCTATCGACGCCATTTTTTCTGATTGAATCAATTGCCCTTGAGCGTCTTCGAGTTTTTTGATCAGTACCTTTTGCGACTGATGTTCCTCTTCCAGCTTCTGTGAAACGCGCTTTAATTCCAATTGCTGGCTCGCTTGAATCGTCACATCGTAAACACACAGACAAACGTGCTCTATCGAACCATCTTCACTATGGATGGGAACGACTTCGAGATCCTGATACATTTTTTCTTCATCGCCGGAAACCGGACGAGAGCTTTTAAATGGCAAAAGATGAGGCTTCTGCTCCCAGCTACTGAAACTCGAAGATTCAATCACCAAGGCGGTATCGATTTTGCGTTTTAGGTAGTCCGCAGATTCAGGAAACAGATCAAGAATGTTCTTTCCTTGCATGGTTTCCCCATCAAAAATGACACGAGATTCAAAATACTCATTCACTTTGACGATCACATAATCGTTACGCACAATGCACAGCGCAAAAGAGAGCTGATCCAGCAGTTCAGAGAGCAACAAACGACTCTTTGCCATACTCGTCTCCTTACATCAACAGTTCATCGAGATGCGCAAATACCTTATCCAATTCTTTATCTGCAAAACAGATGATGGTTTTCGCCGAAAAAGAGGCTTTCTCAACCAAAAAGTTGATTTCCATAATCAGTGACAACCGCCATTGCAAAATAGGCAAAGGCTGATGATTCGGGTCAAAAAGCACAGGAGGCTGAATTTTGGTTTTCAGCTCAATTTGTTGGCAGAGCCCTTTCAAACTCGCGCCCGAAAGAATGTTGGAAATATCCAAAATACTCTCTTCAATGCTCACTAAGCCGTTCATCATCTCTTTGGAATGGTTCAAATTATTGACCACTTGCTCGCAACCACGACGGCTCATTAAGGTGATCAGTTCACCATCCATCCCGCCATAAAAGGATTGCCTAGTGTAATAATAATCGGTGGCATAGGATTGTAGGGCTTGCATATCCTCTTCGGTCGCCACTCGGATATTGGGAACGGAAATGGTGACATGCAAATTGAGCAAGGTAGCCAACTTACTGGCGGCTCTACCCATTGAGATGTTCATAAATTCCTGCAATGCATCTTTATGATCTGCGGAAAGTACTATGCTCATAGCAACCCTGCCTCATGAAGTGTCTGTTCCAGTTGTGCTGGATCAAGCGGTTTTTGCAAAAAATTCAACGCACCCAATTCCCGGACTCGCTGCTGAACTAAAGGTTGAATATCTGCACTGATCACAATGACTAAGCATTTCGCATCAATATGATGAAAATGTTCCAGCACTTGCATCCCATCCATTTCGGGCATAGTCAGATCCAGAAACATCACATCCGCGAGACCATTGTTATAATGCTCGACCGCTTCTTTGCCATTTTGAGCTTCGGTAATTTCCACATCCCAGTGAGGTGGAATCGCCCGAATAACCGACTTTCGAGACATCTTTGAATCATCTGCTACCGTTAGCCGAATCGCCATACATTCACTCCCTTAACAATGCAGTATTTCACTGACTAATCTGGAAAAAACTGCTCTTCCAGTTCCTTGAGCGCACCCTGTATTGATTCAGGTGTCTTCTGCACAAGCTGTCGGTAATCATTGATTTTCCGACAATTTTCAATTTGATTAGCCAAACATGAAAGACTACCAAGCTGTTCTAAATGTTCGCCGCTAAACGTCGTCAATCTTTGGTTGAGAATGATATCCCCTATACCAATATCGTAGCCCCACATAATCAGTATGTATGCCGATATCACATCGCAATCTGCATAACCGGGTTGTAGTTGGTAGAAATCCACAAACTCTTTTTTACTCGCACCATCTTCTAATAAAAGGATTTTTCCGATCGATGTCAGTAGATTTGCCACAAAAATTCGGTCTTGATCTTGGCGCGAATAACCCAACATTTTGACTAATGCTCTGGCAATCGAACTCGATTTAAACGCACAGTCTGCCACCCATTGATGATCTGCCATGCAATTCGGATTACTCGGGTGAATCGCCAGCAGCGATATGGCAATGGACTCCACCAACACCGCCCCTAACCTTGCAACCGCTTCATGCAAAGAATCGGTATTACGACGAAAACCAAAATAGGAGGAATTAGCAATTTGGATGATTTTGGCGGTCAGTACCGGTTCATGCACGATAGTCTCGGCTATCTCATCCATGCTGCAATTGGGCGAAGAGATCACTTGTTGCAGCTTACGCACTGAATTGGGCAAAATCGGGATCTCTTCCAATGCGCCTAAGCGCCTCCGGCATTCATTATTGAACGGCATTTGATAAAGCCGTTCCATGCATAGAAACAGGTGTTCAAAATCTTCATGGGTGAAAGGTTTCGGTAGGACAAATTGCGCGTAAGTATGGGCTTTTTTCGGTAATTCTTGAGTGGTATCCCCCGTCAGTAACACCCGCAAAGTTTGCGGGCTACGCGAACGCACTTCGGTCAGTAAGGTTTCACCATTTTTACCCGGCATCAGTAGATCGGAAATCACCACACTCGGAGGATCGTCGGTATTCACCACCCATTGTGTGGCATCTTCCACTAACACGACCTCCCAACTCGGTCGCATGCGTCGGATCATCCGTCCAAGCGCTTTAAGCATAAAATCATCGTCATCGACACAGACGACTTTCATGATCTCTGTTGTCATCGACTGCTCACTTTTTGCTGTTCTACATAAATCGCAATCTGCCCTAGCACATCACGACTGCATTGGCATAATTCAGCGATCTTTTTGGCATAGCTGGCATGCCATAATGGGTCTGCCGCGGTTTTCATTTCTAGCTGAAAACAGAGTTCCGATAAGGTGTCACACCCAATAAATCGTGCGGAAGATTTCATACTGTGTACCAAACGATGCAGATCACTCACCGATTGTGTGGCACTGATTTCCACCAATTTCGGTAACTGTACATGCATCGTTTCTTGATAGCTGATGAGCATAGATTCTACGAGTTCGCTTCCCACCATTTTGGCGATCGTAGCAGTGTTAAATGCGGCGCTCGGCTCCATATTTTCGTATTCCAGTGTCAGGGTTGCGATATAAACCAATATCTTAACCACAGTGTAGTTCATTATTAGCCCCATGAACGGCCTTGAAGCACAGTTTTAGTTTTAAAGTTAACAATAAACCTCATACTCAAGGTCTGCTGGATTGCGCATAATCTTGAGTAGGGATCTGCGTCAAGGTTTGCTAGAATGCCGCGTTTCAAAACACCGGAAGCCATATTTTTGGTGAATGGTTGATGCGATTAAGTTATGCCGAACCACGGAGATTTTTTGTTGAATACCCAACAGCTTTCAGCGATGACACCTGCTGATATTGAATGCGCAGCGCAGTTACTTAAGCAAGGCCAACTGGTTGCGATACCGACCGAAACCGTCTACGGACTGGCGGCTGATGCCACCCAGCCGGAGGCGGTGAAGCAAATATTTAGCGCCAAAGGTCGCCCAGCCAATCATCCGTTAATCGTCCATTTAGGTTCGGCAGAACAACTTTCCGAGTGGGCTACCGATATTGCTGATGAAGCCTATCAATTAGCGCAAGCATTCTGGCCAGGTCCATTGACGATGCTGCTGCCTAAAGCGGAGCATGTTTCTCCTGTGGTTACTGGGGGCTTAGACACCATTGGTATTCGAGTGCCGGCTCACCCTGTGTTATTGGAGATTTTAAAAGCCCATCGGCTCGCCGTGGCGGCACCCTCTGCAAACCCGTATAAAAAACTCAGCCCGACGTCAGCCCAGCAAGTGCTTGATGGTTTGAATGGTAAACTCGCCGCAGTCTTGGATGGCGGTGAATGCCAACACGGTTTGGAATCCACGATTGTGGATTTAACCTGTAAACCGTTTCGCGTGCTTCGTGCCGGCCCCATCACGGCGAGTGAATTGAGTGCGGTGCTAGGTCAAGAAGTATTGCAACCGCAAGTTCATCACGTTGCGGTGCCGGGAAATGTCGACAGCCATTACCAACCCAAAACACGTCTGCGCATGATTGACGCCATTGACAATGAACTGGTGACGGCGGGCAATATCAAAATCGCTCTATTGCACCTGTCTGAATTGCAAGCCAGTGAGCAGCGTTTACTTAAACCGATGCCGCAGGATGCCAAAGCCTACGGACAAGCGTTATATCGTTCTCTGGCCGAAGTGGATAAATGGGGCGTAGATGAAATTTGGTTAGAGCGCCCACCGCAAGGTGAAACTTGGCTTGCGGTGCATGATCGGCTACGTCGCGCGGCCAGCTAAGCCAATGCCAACGCCGGGTACAGAGAAAAATTGTGACAATTTTTGTGAGCTCACGCAGCAAACTGGACAACCAAACTGAGATGTCAGCAGATATCGGCTTGGTTTTGTTGAGGTGCATCCCCATTGATGTTCACAAAGCTGGTGAAAAAAACGTGCTTTTCAGTCGTCCTTTCAATAAAGATTGATGCACCGCAATGCGCCAACTCGGCAGCCAGATTAATTAATAGCTTCAGTTTTGAAGCGCCACCGATAGGATTTGTAAGATGTCTGATGTTTCTACCACCGTCGATTTTGCCACCCAAACCGTACAGCCTGTAGTTGAGTCAAGTGGCTCAATTTGGGGTTATGTCGTCGGCGGGATCGTCATCGTGATTGCTGCAGGTTATTTTGGTTTTAGAAAAATCAACAAACCTGCGTTTATGATCAAGCAACTGCGTAAACGCAACCAAAAAGAGATGAAAAAGCACGGCGTGGAAAGCGCGGAAGCTATGGGCGATCTCGACCTCGTGCTGGATGCTGTTGAAGCTTACGCCACTGAGAAAAAAATGAAAGGCACCGAAATGGTGAAATTGCTTGCGCCACTCAATGATGCCAACAAAATCAAAACGGCGAGCGACTTCTATCATGCGATGTCTTACATCGCGAAAAGCATTGATAACCAAGCGTTAGCCAAAAATCTGCTCAACAAATCTAAGCAAGTAAAATCCAGCTCTGCTTTGATGGCGGGTTTGCTAAAACGTGCGGGCATTTAATCTCGACAATCCATACTTCAAGAGCCACCTAAGGTGGCTCTTTTTATTTTTACGGCTTATCCGTTAGCGTTTGTAAGTATTGATATGGCGTGATCCGGTACTGCTGTTTAAAGCGCGCAGAAAACCGAGTCAAAGACTGGTAGCCGCACGCGACGGCAACTTCCATCAACGGGCGTAACTCCTGCAACAAGGCTAGCGCATAGTTCATCCGCACTTCACTCAGCACTTCTCGAAAGCCTGTACCTTCCGCAGCCAAATGGCGAGCCATTGTCGCGCGGCTCATCGCAAAGTGGGTGGCTACCGTTTCGATACTATGTTCATCGCCAGGATTGACACTTAAGTAGCGCGCTAGGCGCTCACGCATCAACGCATTTTCGCTAGGAAAGAGCAGGTGCAGCGCTTTGGCATCACGCAATTGGGCATAAAAACCCAGCACAAATTGTCGCTGTGTTTCTTCACTGAGTGATTTTTGGCTCATCTCGTAAAGCAGCTCGAAGCAATAGGCCAGTGCCGTAGTCACTTTGATTCTCGGCTCTGGATCCGACTCCAACTGGCTTGATTGTGCAATCCACTCTGCAGGTGGGGCTTCATGCAAGGTTAATGTCCGTGAATAGAACTGTGCCTGCTGTGGTACATTCACAAAAGTGAGGTACTGATTGGCTGGTAACATCAGCCAATCAGAGGCATGGAAATTGAGCGTCGTGTCATGCCACCAGAGCTGTTTATGCCCATGCGTTACCCAAATAATCGTGGGGGCATAGATCAAGACATTATGCAGAGGCTGTTTACGTAAACCTTTAAACTGCCCCGTCTGGACGATGACCTTACTCATTGCAATTCCTATTATTCGCTCACATACGTCGCGGTGAGAGTCGCTTGCCCCAATGCATTGGCGCGCAACATAAAACCAACCAGAGCATTAGACGCTCCTTGTGGGAGCTCCATCTTCTCGAAAGGCAGAGCCCATACCGTAAATTGATAACGGTGCATACCGTGGCCTTGTGGAGGGCACGCACCACCAAAGCCGCTAAATCCGTAATCGTTGTTCAGCTCACGAATACCTTTAAGTTGCTTGGCCGCACCACGAGCCACACTATGTTGATCCGCCGCGATATCCACTGCTACCCAGTGCCACCAGCCACTGCCCGTCGGTGCATCAGGATCATAAGTCGTAATTGCAAAGCTCTTTGTGCCTTTCGGTGCATTGTTCCAACTCAGTTGTGGGGACAGATTATCACCGCTACAACCAAAACCATTGAAGGCAAATTGGTTCGCCATGCGTGAACCTTCTTGAATGTCTTGGCTCGTGATGCTCATCATTGGGTTGCTGAGAGCGGGCAGGCTGACCGCTGCAGCGGCGAGTACAGGTAAAAGATGACGTGCTTTCATTGAGATTCTCCTCGTTAAGTTGACGTGAGTAATTTACCGCTTCCCCGCCCCATTATAGGCAACAAAAACACTCAATATTAACCTAATAATAGCCGTTTTTGAGTTTTACGGTTATTTCATTTGTGTTCATCTATAGGAAAATGACCATCATAGGTTGGATGAATAACAGGTTTAACCAGTGCGAAAGCCTAGCGATGTAACTTGTCGCTACTTGCTGAGCACGTCATTATCTCGACCTTATATCTTGCCGGTTTGATGTGGCGAATCAGAACATCACGGTTTTCGTTGACGTGTCACTCTGTGACGAACTCGGCCATTCTTCCCCTGTTCAACGGTTCAACGCCACTTTTATTCTCAAGGTATATGAAACCAAACTTCGGGAACGGTCTCTCTTACTACCTATTCCGAGGAATATAAAAGGATATCAAAATGTTATTGTCTCTTTCTGCTTTCGTTTGGCTGCCGTTGGCGCTTGCTGTCATGGCTGGATTTACCCCTTATCGTCACATCACATGGGGACTGTTGAGCCTCACTTTACTGAGTGCTTTTGCAACAGGGCATTTATCGCGGCTCGGCGGCGTAAGTGCTGGCTTGGGGTTTGTGTTGGCGTATTTTGCGGTTAATAGTTCGGCGCATTGGCGTACCGCAGCGTGGGTTGCTTTGCTGCTCTGGTGTTTAGCCCTATTTCTGCATTGGCTACCCGGGTTTTCTAACCTCAAAGTGCTGGATAAGGTCATCGCCGGTCCACACAGTACACCATTTAGCCTATATCTCAATCTGGATAAACCGTTGGTCTTTTTTGCACTATTGCTCGCCTTTCCTCGCTTACTGGGTAAGACGCAAACCGCAAAGTGGGGAGCCACCCTCGCAACACTCCTGCCCTTATTTGCCTTACTGCCTGTTGCGGTGTGGCTAGGGGCTTTAGCTTATGAATGGTCGTTACCAGAATGGTGGTGGATTTTTGCTATCAATAACCTGCTGTTTACGTGTGTGGCGGAAGAAGCGCTGTTTCGTGGTTTGATTCAGCAGAAAGCACAGCAGCAGTTCGGCACCATTGCGGGACTTTTGATCGCCAGTGCACTGTTTGGTATGGCTCATTTTGCAGGAGGCCCATTACTGATGATCTTCGCCGCCCTTGCGGGACTTGGCTATGGCTTGGTGTTCCATTTTACGGGGCGTCTTTGGGCCAGTGTTGGCGTGCATTTCTTATTTAATTTTGCCCACTTGTTGTTTTTCACCTATCCCATGCTGGCGCGTTAACCGCCCTTTTCCATTTTCCATTTTCCAAATATAGAAAAGCCCAGCCAAATGGCTGGGCTTATATTTAATGAGCGGTAGTTAACTTAGATTTTGCACACCGCTTTCCATGATGCATCAGCGCTCGATGGTGTACTGTTCGTCCACCAGTTCGCTTGCCATACTGAACCGTTGTGGATCAGTTGGTCACCGCCTGCCGCGTGGTCACCACGTGGGAACTCTGGGTACACTTTCAATCCATTCGGGTTGATGCTCGCATCGGCACAAGATTGACCCGCGCCACCTTCGTTACCATTACCGCCTTCAGCTGCACCTTCAAACGCTGGTAGAGTTGGGAAGTCTTTCTTCAAACCAACTGTTTCGTTACCCACGATAAAGCGTACGCCGTTAGCCACGCCAGAGACTGGGGTGTAGTACACCATATCGACACTGTACTCACCGCCCGCAGGGATCGTTTCAGTTGAGCGCAGAGTGACTGAGAGTTTGTGGAACAGCTTTTTCTCACCGTTAACTGAGAAGTTAGTGCCAGTATGACCACTTTCAATCACGTTCAGGCCAGCACCGCTCCAATCTTTTACGATGTCGCCAGTTGACGTTGGCATTAGGAACTCAATCGTAGAACCACCTGGGATCGCAACGTCAGAGTGGTTGGTAAACACCAATTTCGGGTTGATTGGGTAGTTTTGATCACCCTCTGGCCATTCCGTCGTCGATACCGTGACATCAATCACCGAGTCTGGTTGTGGCAGATCGTTGTGATGAATATCCATCGGCTCAGCCGCCGCAAACACTTCATGGGCATAAGAGGTCATGTCAGAACCGATCACGTATTCACGTTTCACCGCGTCATACGAGTAGTCACCCGCCATTTCCCAGATCATCATGCCGCCCAGACCGTTATCAACGATGTAGTCCAGTTTTGGCTTCAGTGAGTCTTTATCTTCAATGCTCAGGAACACTTTTTTGGTGTCGTTCCACAGCCATGCGGTTTGCAGCTCTTGGCTCCACACACGCTCATATTTACCTTCAATCAGGTGTTTCGGGTTGTTTGGATCCATACCCCAAGCAGGGCCGTAACTTGGCATACCCTCAATGCCCAGCTTTTCAGCGTGCATCAGGTTCATCGCATGCCACATTGGCACTACACCCGCTTTGATTTCTTTACCGTTAGCATCCACATCGTGCCAGATATTATCGGTACCTTCTGCACCCCAACCACATACGGTAGTGCCTTCTGGGCATGAAGATTGGTTTGGTTCAACCGCGCGACCCCATAGACCTTTATCGCCGCCGCTGACACCTTGCCAGCCACGGGTGTAGTAAGGAATCCCCATGTTGATTTGGCTTGGTTTAAATGCGCCTCGGAAGAAGTGGTGCGTCCACGCTTGGTTGAGGTAGCCAATGCCTTGGTACTCTTTCGTGCTGTATACACCCCAGCGGTCTAGCTCAACGTCTTTGCCGTCATCAAACAGTGCCGCTTGTGGGCCGACAAATTCGTTCCATGTACCGTGCAAGTCGTAAGACATGATGTTCACGTAATCCAGTACATCTTGCATTGCAAAATCTTGCATGCCACGCAGCAAGTAGCCAGAAGACGGTGACGCGATAGTCAGCATGTAACGACGGCCATCTTCTTCGCCCGCTTTATCCAGCTCTTTGCGCAGTTCGGTCATCATCACCATGTAGTTATCCCACAACTGGCCACGACACTTGTTCGATTGTTCGAAGTCAATCGGGTTACCGGAATCTTTCATTGAAGATGGGTATTCGTAATCGATATCCACACCGTCAAAGTCGTATTTACGGATGAAATCTACCGCCGATTTGTTGAACGCTTTAATGCCTTCCATGTTCACTGAACAAGAAGCCAGATCAGTAGTCATTGGATAGAAACCACCCGTTTCCGCCCAACCACCAACAGAAATCAGCGTTTTCACATCGGGGTACTGTTTCTTAAACTTGCTTAGCAGGTTGAAGTGTCCTTGGTATGGCAGTGAAGGATCCATCTCTGCACCCGGTACATTTTCCCACGTCATTTTAGTCGCAGAATCATCCACTTGCATGCTGAAATCAGACTTGTTGATGCTGGCAAATGCGTAGTTAATGTGGGTCAGTTTTTCCCAAGGCAGATCGCCGGCGAGGTACGCTGGCAGACCGTTTTTACCGGTACGCCATGAGGTGTAGTAACCGATGATGCGGCGTGGGTGATCGTCACCCATACACTCAGTGCCATCTTCACGATAGATCTGTTTAATATCACAGCTTAGGTTGCCCGTGCCCATTTCTTTGGCGTTCACGGTCACCATTGGGGTTTGCGTTTGATGACCTGCTGCATCGTAAGCGATCGCTTCGATGGTGTATTGACCCAAAGCTACCGGAGTCCAAGCCAGTTGATATGGAGCTTGAGTAACACGGCCAATCGAGTTGCCATTCACCAAAAACTCAACTGCGGTGAGATCATTATTTTCGTCTGTCGCATTCGCAGCCAGTGTGGTGACTTTGCCTAAGAATACGCTTTGTCCGTTACGTGGATTGGTCAACTCAATCACAGGTGCAACGGGTACTTCTGGCTCAACGGGTGGATCAATTTCTTCGGCTTTGACGGTAATACGTACGGCTTGCTCTTTTAGCAAACCAGAAGCATCTTCCACGATAGCTTTGATTGAGTGAGCACCCTCACCAGCCGCAATCCAGTTCGCTTGGAATGGCGCTTGCTCAAGCAACGCAATTTGCTCACCATCCACCAAGAATGTGACGGTTTTTACGGTCGTGTTGGTTGCGGTAACGTTAGCCACAATCGCAACAGTTTGGCCTTCAATGAACTCTGCACCTTGAACGGGTGAAGCCAGCTCCAGAGAAATTTCTGGCTGACCCGGTTCGATGTCGCCATCCGTTTCCAGTGCGATCGTGCTTTGTAGCAGGCTCAGGTCAAGCACACCACTTACGCCCAAGGTAAGATCAATGCTTGTGCCTGGCAGCAGTTGCGTTTTTACCCAGCTACCTTGATCAAAGCTTAGCGTTAAGCGGTTGCTAAACACAGAACCTTGCGCATTGCTGCTAAAACTCATGCTCGGGTAAGAGATGCCTTGTGCTGACCAAGAAGGCGTTGAAACGGAAAGGTTGGTGTCGAACACAATACGAGCATCACGCAACTCAACTGGCTGACTGCCATTGTTGGTCAACGTTACTTTGTAGGTATTCCACCATTGGCTTTCCGCACCAACAACAGATGCTTCACTATTGATTGCCGCCTGCGCTGCAGGCATCGCCATTCCCACTGCTAATGCAAGAACGGTTGGCATTAAGGTTAATGCTGATCTTTTCATTATTTCGAGACTTATTTTATTGAACAAATTTTATGTCTCATTATAGAAAGGAAACTATTTCATTCTGATTTCTTCGGATGTAAGCAAATGTAAATATCCTTATACAAATTTAAACGCCATTAAAAAACATTGAAATCAATCAATAATTAAATCTAAAAAACACATCTGAGATCACGGTTCAATAAAAATAATTTCATTACCACTCAATTCATACTTAATGCCAATAAAAACAACCGAAAACCATAACCACTTGCGATAAATAACATTTAAAATCAGGATAGTAGGTAGAGAAAAACCATATAAAACGAAACATTTCATTACATTTAAGCTCAGAAAGCACACAGGAAAGCGCTCTTTATTTCCTAGAAATTAAATTTAAATAAAAAATAGCTCATTATGCTCATACACATCGCATATTAATAACAATGAAATAATTTATACAGCAAGATAATAATGTAAGAAAATTCTCACGAGAATAATTTTTTAAACTTCATAAAATAATATCCGCGCACGTAATTAACGAACCAGAAAATATCTTGTTGTGAGTGTAGTAAATGAAAAAATAAACCCTATAAAAAAGGCACTGTTTCCAGTGCCTGACTAATACTCAATGAGGGGGAAGTATTAGCAAATTTAACCGATTTTTATAGCTTGCCTTCGCTACCACACAGACGGATTTTATCCATCACAACTCGTTTCATCGCCGCTTTGCCGGGTGTGATGTATTTGCGTGGATCATTCGCATCGGGGTGCTCTGCAAAATGGCCTTTTACCGCATCCGCAAAAGCGATTTTCAGCTCCGTCGCGACATTGACTTTGCACACACCGAGCCCAATACAGCGGCGTACCATCTCATCCGGCACCCCAGAAGCACCATGCAGCACTAAAGGAATATCCACTACGGCGCGAATTTTTTCTAAGCGGGCAAAATCGAGTCTCGGCTCCGCTTTATACAGCCCGTGCGCCGTCCCGATCGCCACCGCTAACGAATCAATCCCCGTGCGGCGTACAAATTCAGCGGCAGAGGCAGGGTCAGTCAGCAAGGCATCGGCACTATCCACAATCAGATCGTCTTCTTGCCCACCCAAACGCCCCAATTCCGCTTCAACACTGGCATCAAACCGATGGCAGAGCTGCACAACAGAGCGCACGATCTCGATGTTTTGCTCAAAGGCATAATGCGAACCATCAATCATCACTGAACGGATGCCGTGTTCGACTTTGTTACGGATATCTTGCAGATCTTCATGGTGATCCAGATGCAGCACGAGCGGAATCGAGTGTTTGTGCGCCGCTTCTTTGCAGATGCTGATCAAATAGTCGGTACCCGCGTAATCGTAGGTTCCGGGCGTACCAGCCAAAATGACGGGGGAGCCCATTTCGGAAGCGGTTTCCACCACCACTTGTACGGTTTCGAGGTTATGAATATTGAATGCGGGAACCGCATAACCACCCAGTTGAGCGCGTTTTAACATTTCACGAGAAGAAATTAGATACATAAAACCTCCTGACGATGGGAAACCACGGCGTCAAATACCAGACGACCTTTCACCCACGTTTTTTCAATTGAGAAATCGGAACTGATGGCGACCATAGAGGCGTATTTGCCCACTTCTAAGGTGCCGAGTTGATGTTGAATGCCTAACGATGTGGCTGGAGTGAGTGACGCCATCAGCCACGCTTGCTCAACCGGCAGATTGAGCCAACGTTGAATATTCTTTACCCCATCAAGCAGGGTTAAGGTGCTGCCCGCTAGTCCACCGGACTGAGTAGTGACAACCCCTTGTTGCATTTCGACTTGGTATTCGCCTAAGGTGTATTGCCCATCGGGCATGCCAGTCGCGCACATCGCATCGGTAATGAGTGTCATGCGTGAGCCGCAGCAGCGGTGCGCTACCTCAATTGCCGCAGGATGTACATGGTGACCATCAGCAATCATCTCCACATAACATTCCGGATGTAACAGCCCTGCCCCAACCACGCCGGGATCACGATGATGCAGCCCACGCATACCGTTGTAGCAATGCACTATGCCTTTTGCGCCCGCGTCTAGGGCGAGTTGTACCTGCTCGTAACTGGCATCGCTATGGCCGAGCATGACTTTAACGCCGTGCGCATCGAGATAACGAATGGCTTCAAGCGCGCCAGATTTCTCTGGAGCTAACGCCACTTTGAGCAGTTGGTTATCGCTGTACGAGATCCAGTCATCCAGCTCTTCGAGAGCCAATTCACGAAACCATTGCGTTGGGTGCGCGCCTTTATTCTTTTCGGTGAAATAAGGCCCTTCCAAATACGCCCCTAGAATTTCCGCACCTGCCACGCCATCTTGTTTACTTTTCGCCACTTGAGTTAAGGCGGCGCGAATTTTGGCCACCGGCGCGGTGACGGTAGTAGCGACAAACGCTGTTACACCTAAACTGGCAAAATAAAGTGACAAGGTATTGAGGCTTTCGTGCGTCGCATCCATCACATCGCACCCTTTACTGCCATGCACATGGCTATCAAGCAGGCCAGGCAGCAGATCGACTTGGCCTAAATTCACTGCATCACCATGGCGCTGCACATCATAGGTTTCGATGGCCGTGATCACTCCTGTGTCATCGACCGTGACCACCGCATCGGGTTGCCACTTATCACCATGCAGAACACGCTGAGCACGAAAACGTTGCAGGTTAGATACCATCTTCTTCCACCATTGTGTTGCTCGGTGTCTTTTCTGCCATTTCTGTCGCTAAACAGGTAATGCCTCGGTGCCCGCACTCCAACGCGAGATTACGAAACTCCACCAACGACAGTTCATCTCGCTCAAGCAACATTTCTGCTGCCATCTGCATGTTGGTTCCGGTTACCACTTCAATATCAGCACGCTCTTGGCTAAGCAGCGAAGCGGTGCGAAACGGTGTACCCCCGAGTAAATCGGTGAGAAACACAATGCCATCTCCCGTATCGATTTCGTCCATGGCTTGACGCATGGCGACATCCAGTTGTGGTGTGGTCATCTGCTCAGGAAAATCGATGAAGCGAAACTGTGGCTGCTCACCAATCACCTGATGTACTGCCTGCGCCAATCCGGAAGCAAATGCTCCGTGACCAGATAAAATTACCGCTAGCATATTGGTCTCCTTGATGGGGGTTGGCGTACCAACCCCGTGATTACGGCTATATCTCGTTAAGTTAGAGGAAGCCCATAAAACGTCCGGCTACCCCTAATGTCACCGTGATCGCGATAAGTTTCAGAGGGCTCCAGCCTCGTTTCACCAAGGCATACATGGCTAGGGTGTAAACCAGTGGTAGGAAAGCAGGCATCAATTTATCAATCACATCGGCTTGCAGTTTCACTACCGCATCCCCCGCGGTAATTTCTGCCGTGGTGGAGAGGCGAACATACGTCGCGACCAAAGCACCAATCACCGTCATCCCCACCACGGAAGCGGCATGGCCGACTTTCTTGGTGTTGGCTTTGATCATTGGAATTGCGGCCACCCCCATGCGGTAGGCGTAGTGCGCCAACCCAAAACGCAGACCAAAGTGCACCACGTTAAACAGCACGAAGAAGAACACCGCCCCCATGATGGAGCCTTGCAGCGCAAGGTCTGCGCCAATACCGCCACAAATCGGCAGCAGCGTGAGCCAGAACATGGCATCACCAATCCCGCCCATCGGTGCACCCACCGCAATTTTGGTACTTTGAATACTGTTGATGTTCTGCTTGGAACGCTCCATCGCCAGAACAATGCCCATCACGAAGGTGACCAAGAATGGATGGGTATTGAAGAAACCCATATGCCCTTGCATGGCCTTGGAAAGATCCGCTTTGTTGGTGTGGATTTTTTTCAGCGCAGGCAATAACCCATAGAGCCAGCCAGAAGCCTGCATACGTTCAAAGTTGAATGAGGCTTGCAATAAAAGTGAGCGCCACGCCATGGTGTTGATGTCGGCTTTGGTTAGCTCCGCACCAATCGCTTTATTCGCATACTCATCCGCCGCCACACCGGGAGCCGGTCTGACATCTGGATTCACATTACCTATATCCATTGATTTGATTGCATTAGATTCCATCTTCAAGATCCTCAGTTTTCGCAGTCACTGCCGTCGGTTCGGATTTGCGCATAAAGTCGATAATCGCCATCGCTGTCGCAGCAGAGGCAATCGCCAAAATCGGCAGTTGTAGCCATGCAGCGGCGACAAAACCCAAAATGAAATACGGGATGTAAGCGTTTTTCATCATGATCTTCATCAGTACCGCGAAACCAATCGCAGGCATGATGCCGCCCGCAACGCCTAAGCCATCAATCAGCTCTTTCGGCAAAGTGGAAACCATGGTTCCCGCATGTTCAGCGCCAAGGTAAATTGGTAAGAAAGCACAGAGGAAATAGAACGTGCCGAGCACCGCCAACGCAAAATAGTTGACGCGTTCAATGCCATCGGTATCGGCGTTTTGAGCGTACTCATCGCACTTCGACATCACCGCAGACATGGCAGAGAACAGCAAGGTAATGCCCATTTGAACCGCAACCGCAAATGGTACGGCAACCCCAACCGCCACATTGGGCTCAACCCCCGTGGTGATCGCGAATGTCGTGCCGACGATAGTGCCGATGATAACGTTAGGTGGCTGTGCACCCGCCAACGGGGCTAAACCCATCCAGATCAGTTCTAAGGTACCGCCGACCAAAATACCGGTTTGCAGATCGCCTAAGATTAGACCCACGATTGGCCCGAGTACGACAGGCCGGTGGAAGTGTGTAAGGCCATTGAACAGGTCAAGACCAGCCAGAAAGGCCAGTATGCCCAACATCAACGCCTGAAAGAGTCCTATTTCCATGATAGATGTCCTTTTATCAGAGTAGAGTGAAGAGATCGGTTGCACTTTCTGTTGGAACGCCTTGAATCGTGCAGCGAACCCCGAGTGCTTTAAGTTGTTGAAAATCCGCCACGTCTTCGGCATCAACCGAAACCGTTTTAGAAATCTGCTTTTTGCCGTCGGCGTAATGCATGTTGCCAACGTTAATGGCTTGAATCGGTACGCCCCCTTCAACTAGACGGCGAAAATCGCGCGGAGTGCGGCACACCAAAAGGATGCGCTGACGGTCCGAGGCTTTGTGAATGGTGTCGATGGTCTTTTGCACCGTCCAAAAACGGATGGCGATCCCATCGGCCAGTACCATTTCCATCAGGTTTTGCTGAATCGTGTCTTCCGCCACTTCATCATTGGCGACCACCACGATATTGGCATCGGCAAAGCCCACCCACTGCACACCCACTTGGCCGTGCACTAAACGTTCATCAATTCGACTGAGTACAATATTCGGCATGATCATTTCCTTATTGATTCAAAACAGGTTGCTGTGGGTAGGGATAAATCGTGACACCTTGCACGACACGGTTAACTTCGCCGGTTGGGCATGGGTTATCAGGACCCAAACCAAGCTGGAGCGATTTTTCAAACGCCAACATTTGGCAAAACAGGATGTAAGGGAAACAGAGCCAACGATCGCCACGACCTAAGTGTCCGAGTTCAAAAACGTCATCTTCGTTGAGTGGGGTTTCGGTCAAGGCGATATGGCGCAGCGCTTGGTTATCGCGGCGAATTTCGCGCAGTAAATCCAGATCGTATTGACGGGTGTAGTCGTCACTCGACAGCAGTTGAATAACCAGCGCCTTGTGATTGATGGCAAATTTAGGCCCGTGACGAAAACCGAGTGAGGAATCAAAAGCCGTCATCACTTTGCCGGCACTCAGTTCTAACGATTTGAGTGACGCCTCGCGTGCCAATCCAGCAAAGCCACCACTGCCAAGCACAATCAGGCGTTCATAAGGCAGTGCCGCCAACTGTTTAATCGCTTCAGGCCACTGCACGAGTTTGCTTTCGCACAATTCCGCCGTGGCTTGAATCGCGTTTTGAGCAGATTTCCCCAGCAGTGTCAGTGTCGCCATCAACATGCAGCTAAAGCTGGAAGTCATGGCAAAACTTTTGTCATTTGATCCTTCTGGCATCAGCACACATAAGGCACGCTTGGCTTGCTGAGCGTAACGCGATAACGCTCCTTCGCCATTGCAGGTTAAAAACAGGTGATAGCACTCTTTGACCCGTTGATCCGCCAAGGCCACCGCGGCTACACTCTCTGGGCTATTGCCGGAGCGTGCGTAGGAAATCAGCAAGGTCGGACGATCCGCATCCAGATACAGCTCAGGGTTAGAAACCAAATCCGTCGTCGGGATTGATTCCATTTGAAAATTCAATTCAGGTTGTAAAAACGGCACGGCCGCATCGCCAACAAAGGCTGAAGTGCCAGCACCGGTCAAAATAATGCGCAAATCATCACGCTTTAATAGCGGAGCCAGAAAAGCCTCAATGCTTGCCGCCTGTTGCTGCAAATTCTCGGCTAAAGCGCGCCACAATACGGGCTGATGAGAAATCTCTTTTGCCGTATGGGTCGCGTTATGCTCGGCAAGCCAAGCGGATGAATAACCTAAAAAAGTTGTCATTAAATCGTCTCCTTACAAACAGCTGCATTGCGGTAACAGGCCTCGGAATAGAGCTGAGTGACTTCCATAATTTTGTGAACGATGATCTCAGCGGGATGATTAGCGATGTGCTGCTGCGCAATCGCCCGAGCCTGATTCGGCAGGTATTGGCTTAACAAAGTGGTCGGTAATGGTTTTTCAATCAGATGCTCAAACAGTGCTTGCTGCGCCGTTTGCACTTCAGGGTGCGTCCAGTAGTAACGAATGCGGTCACTCAGGCTGTAGTTACAATCCAGAAATTGCTGGTGCCCTTTGCTTTGATAGTGGGAGCGCCAATAATTCGGCTGCTCATGCATCACTTGCTCAATGGTGTCACGCAGGTGGGAGGCTTGATGTACACCTATCCACTCTTTTTCAGCGGCATCTAAGGCAAACAGCGCTTCACGTACCGCGAAAGTCAGCGCGGGACCGACTTTCAAAATCGCGAAGTGATCGCGAATAAGCTCATGGTATGCCTGCGGGTTTTGATAATCGGTCGAGTGCGCTTCGAACACCAAATGCGGTTGGCTTTCAATCATCTTGCTCAGCGCTTGGGCTTGAGTACTTTGGTAGTGATGCACTTGGTGATGATCAAACTCCACGCCCGGCTGTACCACTAAACCAATCACCCGAGGCCACACATAACCTAACCCCAAATCACTAAAGGCTTGGTGATGCGCACCTAAGGTTGCGAGCGCTTGCTCTGGCTGAGTGACTTGCAGCTCATGGTCTTGCAAAGATTCCAAAGCCCCACCCGGCGTCGGCACTTCAGTACCAATCACATACACAGGTGCTTCACCGCCACGGTTTTTCCATGCTTGTTCAGCCACCATGCACAGCTGCGCGGCACGCTCGGCCATCATCGCTTCGCTCAACGGCAGCTCATCGCCTTCACAAGCCATAGAACAGTCGAGATGAATTTTGCTAAACCCTGCACTCACGTAGTCATGAATCAGTTGTGCAGAATATTCCATTGCCTGTCTCGCTGGCAGATGCTGCCAGCAGTTGGGGCCAAGATGGTCACCGCCCAAAATCATCCGTTCTCGCGGAAAATCCAAACGCGCTGCTAAGGTGAAGACATAATCCGCAAACGCTTGGGGCGTCATCCCTGTGTAACCGCCAAACTGATTCACTTGGTTGGAGGTTGCTTCAATCAACACCAACTGACCATCGCGAGCCGCTTGTTTGATCGCCGCTTCCAACACCAACGGATGCGCCGAACATACCGAGTAGATGCCCTTAGCTTGGCCTTGTTTATGTTGCTGAATTAAAGAGAGTAGCGTTTTCATGAGCGGTCCTAGTTCAACTTACGGTGTGAGGAAATTTGGTCAGCGAGGATGACGTGCACCCCCATCTCAAGCAGTGCCTGATGAGTCGCTGGCGGAATATGGCTGTCGGTCACCAGCACATCGATCTGGCTTGCCGCACGGATCATGCAAAAGCTTTTGCGACCAAACTTGCTGGAATCGGTCACGGCAATTACCTGTCGCGCCACATCGCACATCGCTCGATTTACTTGGGCTTCATGGTTATCTGGTGTGGTGATGCCCGCTTGCAGGTCAAACCCATCCACGCCTAAAAACAACTTATCAAACAGGTAAGAGCGAATTTGCTGCTCACCGTGATGCCCCGTTAACGAGCAAGAAGCGCGGCGTAAACTGCCGCCAATCACATGCAGTTCCACATTGTCGTTGTGGCTAAGTTGGTATGCGGTGTTGAGCGCGTTAGTCATCACCACCAATTTTTTCTGGGTCAGATGCTGCGGCATCAAAGCAATGGTGGAACCCGAGTCGAGAATAATCGCTTCACCATCACCAATCAGTTGCGCTGCCGCGAAAGCAATCATCTGTTTGATATCGCGGTTTAACTGATCTTTTCGGTATAGCGGCTGGTCAAACGCGAAATTAGGGTTCAGGTTCGCGCCTCCGTAACAACGAAAAACGCAGCCTTCTTTTTCCAAAAGATTAAGGTCATGACGGATGGTGACCGCAGAAACATTGAAGGTCAGAGCGAATTCATCCACTTTCCCCGTACCGTGTTGCACGATATGGGACATGATTCGTTGTCGACGTTCTGCGCTGGTCATCATTTCTCTCCCCTTTCGCTACCTTTCGGTTAGCCTGCTAAAGCTTTCGCTTCCTTGTGTTTTTATTTAATCAGGGGCAGATTGAGAAAAATGAAAGCCAGATCACAGCCAAAAACCTTTCGATTTGGGTGTGAAAACCCTTTCACTTTGCAGAAAGTGAAAGCAGTAACTTTCAATAATTGAATGAGAAAAACGGCTTAATCGATGGAAATTAAAGGAAAGCAGGGAAACGAAAGTGAAAGGCAAAGCACTGATCAAAAAAGCAGCGAAATTTCAGATTGTGACCTGCGCGAGATCACACTTTAGGAAAGAGGGCTAAAAAACATCCTCGCTAACCGAGGCAAAATGCAGAGATGATGTCGTCATCAGAACGTCTTTAACATGCATCAACAATGCGAACATCCACTCCCATCGCGGTCAATTCACGTCGATAATCTTCAGGCATCCCACTATCGGTGATCAACATGTCGAGCTGCTCTGGGCGTGCAATCAAACAGAAACTTTGCCGATTAAATTTTGAAGAGTCGGTCACCGCAATCACCATCTGTGCCGCTTCAACCATTCTACGGTTAATACTCGCCTCACCCGCATGGGGTGTCGTCACGCCCGCCAGCTTATCGAAACCATCAACACCCAGAAACAGTTTATTAAAACGAAACTGCCCGAGCAGCGCCTCACCTGATTCACCGTGTAACGAATACGAGTTTTTGCGCATGAGCCCTCCAGTCACAATCACCTCAATGTTGTCGTGATTGGCCAAGTGATAGGCAATGTTGATGGCGTTGGTCATGACTTTGAGCTGTTTTTTATCGGTGAGATGAAAAGCGATTTGCTCGGTAGTTGAGCCAGAATCAAGGATCAGCGTGTCACCATCTTCAACCAAAGAAGCCGCATACGCCCCCAACTGGCTTTTGATATCCTGATTGAGCTGCTTTTTATCTTGCAGCGGTTGGTCAAACGCAAATTGTGCATTGATCAGCGCACCACCGTAGCAGCGGGTGACACAGCCTTTTTTCTCAAGAATATTCAAATCATGGCGAATCGTAACTTCCGACACCTGAAACTGCTCAGCAAAATAATTCACCGAACCACTTTGGTGGTGCTGAATGTATTTCAGAATCGCATCTCTACGCTGGGTCGAGGTCATAGTATTGATTTTAGATAAGATTGAGGTGCAATAAGTTTACCAGTTGAATAAGAGTGGCACTACGCTCTGCGCCTCATTCAGCGAGGTTGTGCCACACTTTCCCAACGTTATTCCTGAGTGCGATTAGGCAGCCAAAATGAGATCAGCGTCGTCAGCACTAAAAATCCGAAAGAGACCCACAAACAAGCTGCCAGCCCCCAAAGCTGGAAGACCCAGCCGGATAATATCGTGCCGATTAAGCGCCCCATCGCATTCGCCATGTAGTAGAAGCCGACATCAAGCGACACGCCATCGTCTTTGGCGTAGCTGACAATCAGGTATGAATGCAGTGAAGAGTTCACCGCAAATACCGCGCCAAACAGCATGAGTCCTCCGATGATCACCACTTCTGGATGCCACTGTAGCTGCACACCGTAAGCAATCAGCCCCGTTACCGACGACAGTGCCAATGCCCAGCCAATAGCGGCTCGCCCTGCTGGTGGATGCTCCGATTTACTGCCCGTGATTTTGGGCGCGAATCCTTGAATAACGCCGTAGCCAATCACCCAAAGCGCCAGAAAACCGCCCACAGCACTGTGATCCCAACCAAACACGCTGCCTAAATAGATAGGCAGTGCGATGACAAACCACACATCGCGCGCGCCAAACAGAAATAGCCGTGCCGCCGACAGGATGTTCACACTCGCCGATTTAGAGAAAATATCGGAAAACTTCGGCTTGTTCTTGGCCTTGCCGAGATCGGATTTCAAGCTCATCAGGCTGCCAATGAAAACCAATACCAACAAAGCCGCCATAGCAGCCACCGCATACTGGAAACCGATCAAAGATAACAACGCGCCGCCCAAGAAGAATCCAGCGCCTTTTAAGGCATTCTTTGACCCCGTCAAAATCGCAATCCACTTAAACAACGCGCCTTGTGCATTTTCTGGCACTAAGGTTTTGATGGCGCTTTTGGCACTCATCTTATTGAGATCTTTCGCGATGCCCGACATGGCTTGCGCGGCCATTACCCAAGGAATGGTCAACCAGCTTGCCGGCACTGCCAGCATCAAAAGTGCGATGATTTGCAAACCAAGCCCGATGTTCATGGTGCGATTCAGCCCAAGCCGAGCCCCAAGCCACCCGCCAATTAAGTTGGTCACCACACCAAAAAATTCATAGAACAGAAACAGCGAGGCAATCGCTAAGCTGGAATAGCCTAAATCATAGAAATAGAGCACTACCAACATACGCAGCGCCCCATCAGTCAGGGTAAAGTTCCAGTAGTTGAACGTCACAAGCATGTACTGACGAACATGGGCATTCAGTTGGGACAACATAAACACTCTCTTAAAAAGAGCCGCTTATGCGGCCCTTGATCTGGTTATGGTTTGACGATTTGGTGCACGTACTGCACTTGCACTTCTTTGGTAAATGCTCCCGGCCTTAATGCTTGCACCTGAGTAATGATGCTTTCCAGCGGCCAGCCTTTTTCCAGCAGCAGATGTGCGGCCAGTAAGCCAGTACGACCAGAACCGCCCATGCAATGCAAAGCGACTTTTTCACCGCGGCTGAGGGCCTGATGCAAAGCGGGTGAGCACTGTTGCCAATCTTGCGCAAAGGCGGCATCCGGCGCGCAATCATCTTCAATCGGCGCGTGAAACCACTGTAATCCGGCTTTTTCGACTTCCGCTGGTAGCTCACCCACGCCATGCAGCTCCATTTCTTCATGGCTCAGCGCCGTAACAACTGCCGAAACCCCTTGCGCTTTCAGTTGGGCAATGCTTTCCGACAGTGGTGTGCCTTTGGTTCCCGGACAAGGCGTGAGCACTAAGCTCGCCTGATTTTCTGCTATTGGTAATTCCCAAGTTGGATGCGTCATTTTTACTACTCCTTATGCCAAACCGACTTTACGAACCAATTCCGCGGTACGCGTGGCGTAACCCATTTCGTTGTCATACCAAGCGTAGATTTTCACCATTCGCTTACCAACCACCATGGTGGAGAGCGCATCCACAATCGTTGAACGTTGATCGCCTTGGTAATCAATCGACACCAGTGGACGCTCTTCAAAACCCAGAATGCCTTTAAGCTCGTTTTCTGAGGCTTGTTTTAACAGCTGATTGATCTCTTCCACCGTCGTATCACGCTGCACATCAAAAATGATGTCGGTTAACGAGGCATTCGCCAACGGTACACGTACGGCGTGCCCATCAATTTTGCCTTTCAGATCCGGGAAAATTTCGATAATCGCTTTGGCAGAACCGGTGGTTGTGGGAATGAGGCTCATACCGCAAGCACGTGCACGGCGTAAATCTTTATGCGGTGCATCCAAAATGGTTTGCGTATTGGTTAGGTTATGGATGGTAGTAAAAGAGGCTTGCGCGATACCCAATTTTTCGTGGATCACTTTCACCACTGGAGCAATACAGTTAGTGGTACAAGAAGCGGCAGTGACAATGCGATGTTGCTCAGGATTGAAGATGTGATCGTTCACCCCGACCACGATATTGGCAATCCCCTCTTCTTTGACAGGCGCTGAAACGACGACGCGTTTTACTCCTTGTGCCAAATACTGGTTCAAGAACTCGCCTTTACGATGCTTACCCGTGGCCTCAATCACCACATCACAGCCCGACCAATCCACCGCATCAATCGCTTTTTCTTGTGTTGCGCGAATGCGTTTGCCGTTGATCAGGATCGCATCCGCTTCACTGCTCACGGCATGGTGCCAACGACCTTGTATCGAATCGAACTCCAAAAGGTGTGCCAATGTTGCAGCATCGCCCGCCACATCGTTGATCTGTACAAATTCAATCTCAGGCCAATCAAACGAAGCTCTTAAAGCCAAGCGCCCAATACGACCAAATCCATTAATTCCGACTTTAATTGCCATCTTCCTTTTCCTTTAAACTTGTTTTTATCCCTTCCCAACTAAGCAGCCATCTTGGCTACAACGCCAAGCCATTGGGGATAACTCAACTTGGTTCTTTACACACAGCACTGAGGACGAGAGGTCATCTCGGCGAGGCGCTGAATATCTTGCTGGTATTCTTGTTTAAGACAGTTGGATTCCACCAACCCTTGGATCTGCTTGCGCATCCATCCAGGCAGTTGATCGGAAATACGATAAAACACCCACTGCCCCTGACGGATATCGACCACCACGCCGCTGGCACGCAGCAACGCCAAATGGCGAGAAATTTTCGGCTGACTCTCATTCAAGGCTTCGGTGAGTTCAGCCACACAAACCTTCTCTTCCCGAGCAATCATCAGTAAGCAGCGCACCCGCGTTTCATCGGCGAGTAATTTGAAAAACTGGTGGGGTAACATAATCAAACTCCAATACATATGGATATGCAGATATCTTATTGGAGAAAAAATCGATGTCAATCAGTGTTTGATGTATTGGATAAAAAATCATTCAGGCTAGAAAAATGAGTAGAACCGAGGGTAGGAAGTAGCAATAGCTTAGACTAGGTCAACTTATCCCTTGAACAAGGAAGCTCACAGAATTATTGGGGAAGAATTGGATTTTTTAGAACGTCAGATGGGCGGAGGCCCCAGCCACATCCCGGCACACACATCATCCGCTGTGGCTGCTTCCTTCCGGATCTGACCAGGTTCACGAACTAGTGTTGCGGGAGGACCAGGGCCTCCATCGATTTGAGTTTGGATTGTCTCCAAAGCGGGAGCGATTATTAAACATCGACATGGGCAATGCAAGCGATAATCCTCATTTAAACTTGCATCCCCGACTGACCGACCATCATTTCACCATTTTGACTAAATGATGTGTAATCTTTTTACCTTCGGGTCTGATTGCAATGGTTGGTGTGTCGATTCGGCTTTCGCGCGATACATCTCAATATCGGCTTGATGCATTACCTCATTGAGAGACTGTGTTCGTTCACGGTTTTTGGCAACACCAATGGCAACCGAGACTTCAAAGCTAACGTCACGTTCTGCATCAACAAACATAAACCGCTCACATTGGGCTTGTACATACTCAAGGCGTGCAACAGAACATTCACCAATCAAGATAAATTCATCACCACCGATACGATAACTGCGGCCTCGCCAAACATTCTCAATCCGTTGTGATAGTTGTTTTAAGACCTTGTCACCCACTTCATGTCCGTATTGATCATTGATCGATTTGAATTTATTGACGTCAAGATACACTAAGGTCAATCGAGGCGATAAACCACGTCGATAGCGATTATATAAAGCGCGTCGGTTACGTAGTTTCGTTAAATTGTCAGTATGCGAAATGCCATGTAGGTAAAAAGCCACCATGAATAAGGCTAATAATGCCAAGGCAAACAACCACTGGGTACTACGCTGATATTTTTTTTCAGCAAGCAATGTAGCTCGCCAGTTCGGTTGGTAGTCATACGTATGAATAATTTGTTCGGTATTAAGCATTTTGATCGCACGCGAGAAAAGAGGGGCAAGCGTTGCGCCTAATGGATTTTTAGAAAATCCAATCGCAATATCATATTGATAGAATGCGCCAATCATGGTGTCTTCAACAATCGGGAGCATCTCTTTAGACTCACGAAGCAGCAGATTAAAATTCGCCCGGTTGAGCACGATATAATCGACTTCTTTGTTTAATAAGGCTTGCAACTTTTCTTGCTGATTCGAGTAAGTAAACAGCTTTTTGTTAGGCAACATTTGCTGCAGTAATTCTTCGAAGAAGTCGTCGTTGATTACGCCAATTCGCTCGGTAACAAGTTCAGAAACATTGCTATAAACATCATCTTTATAATGCTCTCGCTTGACCAAAATCGCCTCAGGGTGGTAGTAGCTTTCACTAAAATAGGCGAAGTTTTTGCGCTGTGGTGAAATAGTCACAGGAGCAAGAATATCAATTTTTTTCTCTTGTAAATCAGCAAACATGCTCTCCCATGTTTCTTGCCCATGGCTCACCAATTCACATTTGAGCAGCAACATTTCACAGGCTTGAAATACAACATCAGCACTGATCCCGCGTACAGAACCATCTGGTTGATAAAGTGCATATTGAGGGTTGTTTTCAAGTTTAACGCGCAATACACGCTGCACGTTGAGCCCACTATCGACAACCGCTTGGCGTAATGCTTGTTTGCGGATATCAAATTGATATCTTTGAATCGATTCACGCAACAAACGTTGCACATAAGCGGAGTGCGCGTATTGCTGAATATCGTTCAATAGTTGAAGGTGTTTACCTTTGGGGGCAATGATCGATACAGGCTGAATCGGAACTTGATCATTCAGCAGTTGAGCATCCACCCCCTTCAATAACATGGGTTTTAGTTGATTGATCGCATCAATGACACCATCCACACGACGACTTTCTAACAGAGCAACCGCTTCTTGATGGCCCTGGTATTCAATTTGCTGGATATAGGGATAGTGTTGACGAACTAAATCACCATAAATCGTCCCTTTGGGAATGCCAAGCATGCGAGTTTCGTTGAGGCGTAGCCCGCCATAGCTGTAGAGATAGGTATACTCAATATTGGTGGGACTTGAAAAATCAAACCGTTGAGCACGCGGCTCCGTGTAGGTTACGTTGGCGGCAAAATCGGCCTGACCGGATTCTATTGCCATCAAGATATGGTTAAAACTGGGATAGTTAACGTACTCAATCTCAAGGTTAAAATGGTACGCGATCGAGTCAAACAAGACTCGCGTCACCACATCATCCGCTTCTGTGGCAACAACATAAGATTGGGGTGCAGCCAAAACGTTCGCTGAAATTACGAGCCATCCGAGGAGGAGCAAGACAAAGCGACAAAATACATTACACAGCATAGACGTTGAATATTAGATGTTATTTTTTACCGCGCATTTTACCGTAAATACCCCTACCTCACTATCAACTTTAGGTAATAAACTTCATAAAACTGGTTAATTTATTTTCACAAAGTCATGCTAAAGAACAATGCAACATCACCCCGTATAAGGTTCACAACAATCCTGAACAAGGCAAATCAGGTCACTGTTCATGCGCTTCTTCGGTACTTTTTAACACATAATCCGTTGTCCATGCGGTGGCTAAAATGCAAATCCACACCACAAATACCGGATTAGGTACGTCAGTTTCTGGTGAGACCACTAAAGCGGCAAAACTGACGCAAGGTAGGCTCCAGCCAAGCAATGTTCCCCAGTTCAACTCGGCCGTGGTTTTGCGTACCAAAGACTCACACGACGCAATCACCCCTGTGATCAATAACGCTAATTCTACTGCATAAAATTGCTCTGCCACCCAAAGCGGAATAACCAAAACTAACGCCCACCAGCTATGTGAGTGGTTAGGCTTCCAGCCCCGTGCGGCCCACCAAATTAGCATCACCATGACAATCTGTACCACCGTTACCATCGGTGAACCTTCCAGTTTGCCGGCAGATTGGGTTACCATAATCCCCACTTGCAAGGTGAGAACGATCAATCCACTCACCAAGATGACGCCCCAATGACTACGTGTAGAAAATGCAACCATTAGTAGCGGGATCAATACCCATTGACCAACCGAAAGCGCGACAGGTTGCATCGGCAAGGTAAAACCAAAAATACCGATCGCAATCAGCATGGCAATGCTGGAAAATCCAGATTTGGGCAGTAACCAGAGCGCGGGGATCAAAAATGCGATGATCGGAATATCGCCTTCGCTTAGTCCTGCCACATGTGCAGCAGCAATAGCGAAGAGTGTTGCAGTCAAAAATTGTAAGGCAGACAGTATCATGCCAACTCCCTATACCTATCCTTGGTAAATTTGTTGCGGGCTTTTGTATTATGGACCAGTTTTTACAACAGATCTTTGTCGTGATTCACCAAATTCCAGTTGGTAAGGTATCCACCTATGGTGCGGTTGCCAAAATGGCCGGTTATCCGGGCTACGCTCGGCATGTTGGTAAGGCACTTGCCAATCTGCCAGATGGCAGCCAACTACCTTGGTATCGAGTCATCAACAGCCAAGGGAAGATTTCATTGCAGGGAAACGATTTTATTCGCCAGCAACAACGTTTGTTGGCAGAGGGTATTGAGGTGAGCGAGGCAGGGAAAATATCGCTACGAAAATACCAATGGCAGCCCTAACGCTGCCATTGGTTGAATGCATTGGTTTTACAAATGCAGCTATTCGCTCTGTACGCCGACGAGCATCATCTGTACTTGTTTGGTGGCATCCGTATCGGTGATCACGCCGTAATGGGTATCGGTGATAAAGCGCAATTTACCATCCACCTCAATGCGAGCACTTACACTGTAGCTGTGGCTCGCTTTAATTTTGCTGCTGTCATACGCTAAGTTGAACTCTAGCGGTACTTGCATACCATTAGTGATAAAGTTCTGTTTTGCGATAACGGTTGCAGGCGCATCCGCTAACGAGACATCTTGTAGATAAACCGCCACTACCGCATTATCAGGCAGAGCAATACGTTCGCGGTACGCCACGCTCCCAGTAATAGATTGAATTTTGTCTTGTTCTTTAGGGGCAGATTCATTCATTTGGCAACCTACGAGTAAAGAACCAAACAGAACAGAGATAACAACAAGTAGAACCTTTTTCATAGGGCCTCATTACCTAATGGAAATAGCAAATTAAGAAACACGTGGATTATATGCTGCACGGATATCTGTGTCATTGGACAGCGAGATTATTGACAAATATCTGACTAACATCACAAAATTATCAAAACACTGAAAAAGGATCCTAGGTAAATGAGTAAACCGTTAGACGAACTATTAAGCCTGCTGCAATTGGAGAAACTGGAAGAGGGACTTTATCGGGGAGCCAGCGAAAACTTGGGTCTTCCTCAAGTGTATGGTGGACAGGTGATCGGTCAAGCACTGTCTGCGGCACGTTACACGGTAGAATCTGACCGCACTGTTCACTCTTTCCACAGCTATTTTCTCTATCCCGGAGATCCAGAGAAACCGATCATTTACGATGTAGAAAACTTGCGAGATGGGAGAAGTTTCAGCACTCGTCGTGTCAAAGCCATTCAAAACGGCCGCCCTATTTTCTATCTGACCGCCTCTTATCATGGCGATGCGCCCGGCTTTGAACACCAAAAAACCATGCCAGAGGTTCCGGGGCCAGAAAATTTTGCTTCAGAATCCGAATTGGCGGCGCAAATTGCTCATTTCCTACCAGAAAAATTGCAGAAAGCGTTCTGTGGTGAAAAGCCAATTGAGATGCGACCAGTCACAGTCATCAATCCATTGAAACCGCAAAAAGCCGAGCCGAAACAGTATTTGTGGATCCGATCCAATGGCAACATGCCGGCAGATCAGCTTATCCATCAATACCTGCTCGCTTATGCTTCTGACTGGGGATTTTTGGTCACCGCCTTGCATCCCCATGGCGTTTCGTTAATGACGCCGAAATTCCAAGTCGCAACGATTGACCACTCCATCTGGTTCCACCGCCCATTTAAGATGGATGACTGGTTGCTGTTTGCGATTGAAAGCCCGACGGCAAGCAATACTCGTGGTTTAGTGCGTGGTGAGATTTACGATCGTCAAGGCAACCTTGTGGCCACTGCGGTGCAAGAAGGCGTAATGCGTTTTCTTGACTAAATAGTCACGCTTACAGAGGCAATTGAGTGGTGTATTTCAGTGACTCCATCGCAAAGGTGGAAGTCACTTTATTCAATCCCTCGATGCTGTTGACCAATTTTTTGTAAAACTGATCAAAACACTGCATATCTTTGACCTGCACCTTCATCATGTAGTCGTATTCCCCGGCCATGCGATAAAACTCCATCACTTCAGGAAACTCTTCCACCGCCGTCACAAAGCGGCAATACCATTCATGGGAGTGGTTATTGGTGGTCACCATCACAAACGCCGTGAAAGAGAGTTCGAGGGCTTGGGCATCCAGCAGAGCTACCCGCTCGCGAATCACTCCGCCCTCTTCCATTTTTTTTAAGCGCTTCCAGCAAGGTGTAGTGGTTAAGTTCACCGCTTCGGCTAATTCATTGAGCGAGACGGTGCAGTCTTGTTGCAAAATTGCCAAGATTTGCCGATCAATTTTGTCGAGCAACATACAAACCACCTTATTGGGAGAAAAATTTTCTCTCAAACTACAAAAGCATAGGCAAAATAGCAAAGTTTTTCTCTCCTACCCTAGCTAAACTTATTTCATAACCTAAGGGAGAAACTGAATTATGTGTACCGACCATCAGTGGATTAACAGCGCAATTCGTAAAATTGAAGCAGACTACCAACGCTCTGCCGATACCCATCTGATTAAACTCGATTTACCTTGCGTCTCTGGCGTCGATATCTATCTGAAAGATGAAAGTACCCACCCCACCGGTTCTCTCAAGCACCGCCTCGCCCGTTCACTGTTTTTATATGGACTGTGTAATGGCTGGATTGGGCCAGAAACTACCATTATTGAATCCTCATCTGGCAGCACAGCGGTTTCTGAGGCTTACTTTGCCCGCCTACTTGGCCTACCGTTTATTGCGGTGATGCCCAAATGCACGGCGCGGAAAAAAATCGAACAGATTCAGTTCTATGGTGGAAAGGCACACCTTGTGGATCGCTCCGATCAGATTTATGCAGAATCTCACCGTCTCGCGAAAGAGTTGAAAGGCCATTATATGGATCAGTTCACTTACGCGGAACGCGCCACCGACTGGCGAGGCAACAGCAACATCGCTGATAGTATTTTTAGCCAAATGCAGATGGAACAACACCCCGTTCCGAGCTGGATTGTGATGAGCCCAGGAACCGGCGGCACTTCTGCCACTATCGGCCGCTTCATTCGCTATCAGCAACACAATACCAAACTGTGTGTAGTTGACCCTGAAAACTCGGTTTTCTACGACTACTACCGTACTCGCGATGCGGCATTAACCCGCAATTGTGGAAGCAAAATTGAAGGCATTGGCCGCCCAAGAGTCGAGCCAAGTTTTATTCCTGATGTGGTGGATGAAATGCGCGCCATTCCCGATGCTGCCAGTGTGGCCACCATTTACTGGTTGGAGAAAATTCTTGGCCGTAAAGCAGGGGCTTCCACCGGTACTAACCTGTATGGCGCACTGCAACTGGCGTGTGAAATGAAGCGCCGCGGCGAGCAAGGTTCGATTGTCACTCTACTGTGCGACAGTGGTGAACGTTACCTTGACACTTACTACAACCCTGAATGGGTCAAAAACAATATTGGCGATTTGAGCGAATACCTGCACAAATTGGAGACATTCTCCGCGACAGGCTGCTTGGATTAAACCTTCTCACGCCATCCAATAAAAAACGCGCTTAGGGTCACTAAGCGCGTTTTTATTCATTAGAACTCCGTTGTGGAAACCAACATTACACTAATGGACGTTGGCCTCGGCTGATCAATTTCAGCAACACATTGTCGGCGGCATCACCGGCCACCCCAGCCAATTTATCGGCCAGCTTTTTCTTCTGCGTGTAACGCAGCAGAAGCACGGTTTTGTTTTTGCACGCTTCAACAATCAAATCATCGGAAGTCTGAATCTCATCCACCAAACCCAGAGCTTTAGCTTGTGTACCAAACCAGTGTTCGCCGGTTGCGACTTTATCAAGATCCAACGCAGGACGATGATCACGAATAAAGTCTTTAAACAGTTGATGCGTTTCTTCGAGCTCTAATTTGAACTTGTCACGCGCTTTATCGGTGTTTTCACCAAACATAGTTAGCGTACGTTTGTATTCACCCGCAGTAAGTTGTTCAAACTCGATATCGTTCTTTTTCAGCAGTTTATGGAAGTTTGGTAACTGAGCCACCACACCGATAGACCCGACAATCGCAAATGGCGCACTGACGATTTTATCGGCGATACACGCCATCATATAACCGCCGCTGGCCGCGACTTTATCGACTGAGATGGTCAGAGGTAACCCTGCAGCTTTGATACGATCAAGCTGTGAGGAAGCCAAGCCGTAACCATGCACCATGCCACCACCGGTTTCCAAGCGCAGTAATACTTCATCACCGGCTTGTGCCACCGCCAAAATCGCACTGACTTCTTCACGCAGTGAAGCGACTTCTTTGGCATCGATGCTGCCATGAAAATCGAGCACAAACAGATGCGGTTCGCGTTTGCTTTCCAATTCGCCTTCTTTTGCCGCTTGTTTAAGCGACTTTTCACGACTTTTCTGTTCTGCTTTTTCTTTCTTCTTTTCTGCCTTATCACGCGTTTTTAAAAAGGCGTCGTCATGCAGATAAGATTCTAAACGCTCAACGGTCTCTTTGTGCTGCTCGGTCAGATCGGTGATTTCCAGTTCACCTTTGGCCGCTCCACTGCGTCCACCCAGCGATTTAACCACCACCAGCACTGCCACTAACGCGACTACCACAGTCACAATCTTGGCCAAAAACAGGCCGTAATCTAACAAAAACTCCAAGTGACTCATCCTTCTTCAATGCGAATTGGTGTATTGTAACCACCTTGTCACGAAGACTTAAAGCAAATCCTCTTCCCTGTTACATTCTCCGCGAGGTTAACAAGAAAAAACCGCGGTGTATCAATAGGAAGAACCAAGAATAATAAGGAATGTAAGACGTGAATTATTCAGTCTCAGCAGATGCCCTGAAAGAGAAAGTGATTTTAGTAACAGGTGCCGGTGACGGCATCGGTAAACAAGCGGCGATCAGCTTCGCGGCACATGGCGCTACCGTGATCCTACTCGGTCGCACCGTGAAAAAGCTCGAACACACTTATGATGCGATTGAAGCTGCAGGTTACCCAACCCCCGCCATCGTACCTCTAGATATGAAAGGGGCGACCAAACAAAACTATCTGGATATGGTGGACACCATTGAAGAGCAGTTTGGTCGTTTGGATGGCGTATTACACAACGCCAGCCTGCTTGGCGTGCTCAGCCCTTTTGATCAAATTGGCGAAGACAGCTTTGATGACGTGATGCAAGTGAACGTGAAAGCGCAGTTTTTAATGACTCAAGCACTACTGCCTTTGCTGCACAAATCGGCCGATGCTCGTATTGTGTTTACCAGCTCAACCGTAGGTCACATTGGCCGCGCTTTCTGGGCGACTTACGCGATATCTAAATTCGCCACCGAAGGCATGATGCAAATTCTGGCCGATGAACTGAGTGATAGTACAATTCGTGTCAATGCGATTAACCCAGGGGGTACTCGTACCGGAATGCGCGCGAAAGCTTACCCAGCGGAAGATGCAGACAAGTTAAAAACGCCGCTCGACATCATGCCTCTCTATTTGTACCTGATGGCACCAGAAGGCCGAGAGGTTCATGGGCAATGTATTGATGCTCAACCGAAGAAATAACGCGGTTTAGTTTTGGCTTTCGTTCAAAGACAAACGCCTTGTAAATAGCAAGGCGTTTTTGTTATCTAACATCACCATCGACGAGGAAAAAGCTTAATCTCGGCTCATCAGCACAATGTGATCTTCCCAATCGATCACATCCACTTCATAGACGATTTTACCGCGCACACTTTCATCGGCGGCATGCATGGCGTCTTTAGACCCCGTCAGCAAAGGGTGCCACTCCGGAAGTGTTTGACCACTGCCAAGCAAACGGTAGGCACAGGTATCGGGCAACCAGTTAAATTCATCAATCTTGTCACGGGTGAGTTTTAAGCACTCTTCACCCGAACTAAAGCGATTGGGGTAATCTTTACAAGAGCAGGTTTCGCTATTGAGCCAGCTACACGCCACATTGGTGTAGTAGATTTCATCCGTATCTTCATCCATGAGTTTGTGCAGGCAACATTTACCACAGCCATCGCACAGCGATTCCCATTCGGCTTCGGTCATTTGATCTAAGGTTTTGCTTTGCCAGAAGGGTGTACTCATTGCATTGTCTTACGGTTAATCAATCGGGGGGACGATTTATACTCTTTGCGCTGCCAAAGTGCAAGGAGAGAGCAAGTCAGTGCATCCTATTGTGCTTTCTGTTAGGATGGCCGCCCATTTTTCCAGCGCAAAGAGTTCATGATGGATTGTCGACTAGGCTGCGGTGCTTGTTGTATCGCACCAAGTATTTCTTCACCCATTCCCGGTATGCCGCACGGCAAACCTGCTGGAGTGCGCTGTGTTCAGCTCAATGACGATAATCTGTGCAAGCTATTTGGTCGCCCTGAGCGCCCAAAGGTGTGCCATGATTTCAAAGCCTGCCCTATCGTTTGTGGAAAAACCAACCAACAAGCATTCGATAACTTGACTGAACTTGAACGGTTAACTTGAGCGTGATGCTGATTGAGCCATGCTCATGAGCATCCTAAACCAAGATAAAACAATGCCGCTCGATGAGCGGCATTGTGAATGTAGAGGCTGAGTTAAAACAGCTTATGCCGGCCTAGCAGCGAGTGCGACAACGTCGTGCCATCCACCAACTCAAGTTCGCCCCCCACAGGTACCCCGTGGGCAATTCGGCTCGCCGTCACTTCATGTTCACGACACAGCTCCGCAATGTATTGCGCAGTGGCTTCACCTTCCACCGTCGGATTCGTAGCGAGGATCACTTCACTGATGTCTTTACGCTGTAGGCGATAATCCAGAGTATCCAAACCAATATCGCTCGGACCAATACCATCGAGTGGTGACAGGTGACCCATCAGCACAAAATAGCGACCAGAAAACTGACCGGTAGCTTCCAACGCAGCAATATCTGCCGGACTTTCGACTACACACAACTGACCATTTTCTTTACGCTTAGGGTTGCTACAGATGTGGCAAACATCCTGCTCGGTAAAGGTTCGACACTCCTGACAATGACCGATTTCGATCATCGCTTGACTCAGTGCCTCAGCCAGTTGTATACCGCCTTTACGATCGCGCTGTAACAGATGGAATGCCATACGCTGCGCTGATTTTGGGCCAACGCCCGGCAAGCAGCGTAATGCTTCCATCAAATGTTCCAGCATGTGACTGGTACGCATAAATTCAGCTCAGATTAGAATGGCATCTTCATGCCCGGTGGCAGTTGCATTCCACCGGTGACTGAAGCCATTTTCTCTTTTTGCGTCTCTTCGATACGACGAGCGGCATCATTGAATGCGGCAGCAATCAGATCTTCCAGCATCTCTTTGTCGTCTTCCATCAGACTTTCATCGATGTTGACACGGCGTACGCTGTGGCTACCTGTTACGGTCACTTTCACAAGGCCAGCACCGGATTCACCGGTCACTTCCATGTTCGCGATCTCTTCTTGCAGCTTTTGCATACGCTCTTGCATTTGTTGGGCTTGCTTCATCAAGTTGCCCATTCCGCCTTTACCAAACATCTTTATCTCTCTGGTTATCGTTGAATGTTTCACATAGTGTGGGGGTGAGACACTTCGGTTTCAACCCCAGTTAAATTGGTCGTACGCTGTCGCTATCCAACTGCGCATTAAACCGGCGCTCAATATATTGCACGTGGGGATCGGCTTGTAAACTGTGTAATGCTGACGTCAGCTTCTGCTGATAGAGGCGCTCACGCAGTTCAAGCGGTGTTTCGCCCCCTTGCCCTACGGTAATACTTAGAGTGCAAGACTCACCAAGCACTTGATTCAACGCTTGTTCTAGCTCTTGCTGCGCTTTCTCATTGTGCAGATGCGCATGACTTGGACGCAACGTCAAAGAAATCTGATCACCTTGACGAACAAAGGATGAATTCAACGCTAATTGCTCGACCATTTTGGCGGTATCTAACCGTTGAACGAATGCCGACCACGCGTCTTGCGCGATGGCTTCTTCAATCAATTTCACCACCATTTCTGGCGTTTTTTCATGCTCTAACGCTTTCTTCAGTTGCGTCGGTGTGACTTCACTTTTCACCGCGACTTCGATGGGTTGCATTGGACGCCACTGATAGATTTCATCTTCTGGCTCCGACTCATCTTCATCATTTTGATCTGGCGACACCTGCACTTGCTGTGCTCGCTGCGCAATACGCTCTAGCGCGGATGCAGGAGTAGCAGATGTCGCGTCAGACTTTTTTCCGTCCGCACCTTTGTTTTGTACTTCTTGACGCTTAGAGCGCAACTGATGACGCAACCCCGCCAACGCAGGCATAGTGGTTTGGCTTTGAGCATCTGTATTAGGCGCCGCTGTATCGATAGATGAATTCACCACTCTGGTATCGTCTCGCGCAAGAGTCGAAGTGGCTCTTTCCATCACAGGCTCAGGTATTGCCTGCGATTGTGCCATGACATTTGGCATCATCGATGGCTGTCTTTGAGCCGGTTGCGACCCAGCGGGCGACATCGGTTGCTCCTGTGTGGCAGGAGCTACTTGAGGTGCCGAATGCGCCATCGTCGATGGCATCTCAACTTGTGTATTCGGCAGCGTGATCGCATTAACCAGAGATACACTTGATGGACGAAACGCCATCATACGCAGCATCAGCATTTCAATGCCAATTCGCGCGGTGGGTGACAGCGGCAAATCTTGCCGACCTTTCAACGCAATTTGGTAATAAAGCTGTACATCTTGCGGGGCTAATAGTTTAGCCAACGACTCAATTCTTGCTGCCTCTGGCACTGATTTATCCAAAGTAGCAGGTAATGCCTGATACATGGCAATACGATGCAATTGGGTAGAAAGCTGTTGCAAGAGGCCATCCCACTCCACGCCATTTTGCGCCAGAGTATCAATACACTCCATCACCGCTTGCGGAGTTTGTTGGCTGATGGCTTGCAGCAGATGCAGCGCATGGTCAGTATCTAGCGTACCCAGCATGTGCGCGACGATGTCACTTTTTACTACACCATTGCCCAACGCAATCGCTTGATCTGTCAAACTCAGTGCATCACGCATACTGCCGTCAGCCGCGTGCGCTAACAGATTCAGCGCTTTGCTGTCGCTGGTGATCTGCTCGGCGTGCAGCACTTTATCCAGTTGCTGCTGAATGTTTTCCACATTGATCGGTTTGAGATGGAACTGCAAACAGCGCGACAAAATGGTGACGGGCAGTTTTTGCGGATCAGTCGTCGCCAGCAGAAACTTCACATACTCAGGCGGCTCTTCAAGCGTTTTGAGCAGCGCATTGAAGCTGTGGCGCGAGAGCATGTGCACTTCGTCGATCAGGTAAACTTTGAAGCGTCCACGCGCAGGTTTGTACTGCACGTTATCGAGCAGTTCACGCGTGTCTTCCACTTTGGTGCGCGATGCCGCATCGATCTCAAGCAGATCAACAAAGCGTCCTTGGTCGATTTCTTTACAGGTTGCGCACTCACCACAAGGAGTGGCGGTAATCCCCGTTTCGCAGTTGAGCCCTTTCGCAAACAGACGACCTATAGTGGTCTTCCCCACACCTCGGGTTCCACTAAACAGATACGCATGGTGCAAACGATTTTGCGCCAATGCGTTCTCTAAAGCGGTTAAAACATGGGTTTGTCCAACCACTTCGCTAAACCGTGTCGGACGCCATTTGCGTGCTAAAGCAAGATAACTCATTCCAATATCCGTTGTCGGTTAGTGACCTTCAAATTCACAGATGCTGTAAACCTGCAAGCCTAACCCTTCAAGGCGCTTATCACCACCAATTTCTGGCAGATTGATGACGAAGGCAGCGTGCTCTACCTCACCACCTAGTTGACGGATGAGTTTAGTAGTCGCTTCAATCGTACCGCCTGTTGCGAGTAAGTCGTCAACCACCAACACTTTGTCACCGGTTTTGATCGCATCCACATGAATTTCCAGCGTATCAGTGCCGTATTCCAACTCGTAAGATTGAGCAACAGTTTGACGTGGCAGCTTACCCGGCTTACGCACAGGCACAAAACCTACGCCCAGTTCTAATGCCAGCGGCGCACCAAACAGGAAGCCACGCGCTTCTGTACCAACGACCTTGGTAAAACCCATGTCTTTGTACTTATCCACCAGAAGTTGAATCGTCGCTTGATACGCTTTGGCATCTTCTAGCAAGCTGGTGACATCACGAAACAGAATGCCTTTTTTGGGATAGTCTGGAATGCTTTTGATGCTGGATTTGATCAGATAAAGAGTTTCAGTTGTCATAGTTACTTTAGCTTCAGTTGCTTAATCACCTAAGGTGATTACAGAACAATTCCGGCGCAGGCGATAGCGCGGTATAACCTGCACTGAAAAAACAAAGCCCACTCGAAGAGTGGGCACACTTCCCGCTAATGCTAGTGATTTTCTTGTTGCTTAGCAACCAACTCATGGGTTGGCAGATGGACAAACCAAGTGATCAGAAGCACAAGCCAGATAAACAACCCAACTTTCAACCACAAGAGAGGCACCATCCAAATCGAAAAGGTAAAGCTCAGTAAGATAAAAACGGTGGCGCGTTTTTTCACCGCTTTACTGACCGCACGGTGTTGTTGCCAATTTTGGATAATCGGCCCAAACGTTTCATGCTGATTCAACCAATGGTGGAAACGTGGGCTACCGCGTAAAAAGCAGGCACTAGCGAGTAGGATAAAAGGCGTTGTCGGTAAGAGGGGGAGAAATATGCCCAGTATCCCTAGGCATAGACTCGTCATTCCAATGAAACTGAATAAGAAACGTTGTAGGGATGAACGCATTAAAAGGTGGCGTAACCGTTAAGCACGCGGATCCAAGTTAATGTTGCTGGCAGTGTAGGGATCAGTAAAACCGCGACCACGCCTAGGAAATAATAGATATTAAAAGGTTCTTTAAACTCATGATTTGCCATTGTAATCTTCTCTTTTGGGTGACTTTACATTGGGCCGCTCTACGGCAGCCTCGTTTGTTTTATGCGCTCAGAACTATAACGAAACCTCGCTGCCACAAACACTGACAATATATAAGGTTATTAGCAACTCGATCTAAAGTTCCAACCACACTCACAATTTAGACAGTAAAATCACACCTCACAACCCTGATAGAGATCTAAAGTAAAACTATAAGCGCTCGGCTGGCTCAACGTGATTTGGCAAGCTGAACGAATCGGCAAATCTTTGGTAATAAAATTGCGTAGACTATTGTCACCAAGCTGAACGCCAGAAGTGACACGATGTTGCACATACCCATTTGACCATTGGCAGTTTAGCCCTGCGGGCAAGAGAGATAATGTTCCACCCGCAACGTCGGCAACCCCAAACAATGCGGAGACTTTACCAATACAGTCAGAGCAACAAATCCCCCGCTCAATAATCTCAGCCAAGTCTTTCAATTCAACACTAAAATTACGCAAATTACGCACATAATCATGGAATAAGGCTCGGACTAACAATGTCGATGCGGCCCCACAATCTTCATGGCTTGCCGCATCCACTAAATAGAACACAAACTGCCCATTCATCAGCCAAGCATAATCAAACACCAGTGGCATCAGTTCAGCAGACTGTAACAACCGATAGCTGCACTTCCACCCCCCTAATTGTGAATCCTTTTCAGGTAAGAGTGCATTGAGTAATTCTCTTGCTGCATTAGGGTTGTCTTTTAAATATTGTAAGTGCCAATGCAACTCTTGTTCTTCGGGAATGCCTCCCTGACTATCGGCACCATACCAACAGCTGACAAAATCACGCTGATGCTCATCATTAGCCAATATATTCTCAATAGAACTGGTTAAATGGTCATGGTTAGTGATCGGCTTGGGCAGAAAGTCTTTAATCCCAAAGCGTAATGCCTTAGCAACATCCGCCATTTCTTCGGTTGCAGAAACCACAATCAAAGGTAGGGAGGGATAAGCTAAGCTCACTTCTTCCACAAACTCAATGCCATTCAGTACCGGCATTGATAAGTCACACAGAATCAAATCTGGCTTGCTTTCACGTAACTTGCGCAAACCATCAAGGCCATTTTCAGCCTCTAAGACTTGGTAGCCGTCTTGCTGAAGATAACCTTTCGTCATACGTCGGAAAACAGGGTCATCATCGACGAGCAAAATCAGTTTTTCTGCTACTCGCTGATCTTCTACTTCACTGGTATCCGGGATGTGAGATTTATACATAAACGTCGACCTCACTGATAAACATCAGCGTACAAGTTATCGCTAACTTGCCACGGAAAAATGGATTATTGACTCGTTAAAAAATAGCTCTGAAATAGACTTTACACAAACCATGGTGCCCAAAAATCGTTCTGTCACTAGATGTATGGTTTTCAGCAAATCATCATACAAGTTGACATCACTCAAAATTTAACAGCTTATATATGTATAAATTAGCCATAGTTGCAACATAATGTGTCAGAAACGATGAAACTAGATGACCTAAACCTCTTTCGACTGGTTGTCGAAAATGGAAGCTATACCTCAACTTCAAAAAAAACCATGATTCCGGTGGCCACCATCACTCGGCGTATCCAAGCTTTAGAGGACTCGCTGAATCTTAGGTTACTCAATCGTCACGCACGTAAACTGACGCTAACCGAGGCGGGTGAACGCTTTTATAAAGACTGCTCTCCTCTCCTGGAGCGCCTCGCTTCAATGACGGAAGAGATCACCGATGAATGCCGCGGAGCTTCAGGTCGAATTCGGATCTCAGCGCCATCAAACCTCACCAAACGTATGATGATGCCGATGTTCAACGCGTTTATGGAGAAATACCCCGACATCCATATCGAACTGATGATGAGCAATCAAGCTGATGATCTCGACCCCACCGAATGGGATGTGATTTTCCGCGTTGGGCCACAACGCGATTCAAGCCTGATTGCACGTAAGATTGGAGAAGTGAAAGATATTTTGGTGGCAAGCCCAAACTACTTGGCCAATCACCCGCAACCCACTCACGCAGAAGAGTTGCACCAACATCAACTGCTCAAGGGGTATCCGCTACTTAAATGGCAACTGACTAACAGCCAAGGGGAAACCATCGTCAACACGGATCGGGGCCGTTTTCAAGCCAGTGCGTTGAATGTGGTGCGCAGTGCATGTTCAGAGGGATTAGGCATCACCCTGATGCCGGATGTGATGTTGCGTGAATTCTTGAGTGACGGAAGCTTAGTCCAAGTACTTTCAGACTGGAGCTCTAACCCGCGCGACATCTACATGTTGTATAACCACAAAGATCATCAACCAGAAAAAGTACGCCTGTTTATTGATTTTGTGATTGGCTACCACCTGCAATAAACACTCGTCTTTTTATAAAGCATTTCAATAGAAAAAGGGCTTCGCGCCCTTTTTCTTACTATCAGAATCTCATCTTTAGAGATACTCAACGTACTTGCTGAGTTCACGCTCAGGGACTTTTGTTGCCGAGATTCCTGGAGTGCCAAGGTAAAGAAAACCAACAATCTGGTCTTCACCTTGCACATTGAATGCACTACGGACTACCGGATGGAACATCCAACTCCCAGAACGCCAAATACCCTGAAAACCCTGTGCTACCGCGGCCATTTGCATCGCTTGCACTGCACAACCTGCCGATAAATGCTGTTCAAAAGCTGGGATTTTTTCACTATGCGTCACCTTGGCAATCACCGTGATCACCATAGGCGCTCGAAATGGAGCATTCTTGGCTTTATTAATCACCGCGTCATCACTGCCATTAGCGATTTCGGCTTGCTCTAAAACAGCCGCCAGTTTCGCAAGTCCATCACCGTGAGCCACCACAAAACGCCACGGAGTGAGTGCACCGTGATCGGGGGCACGCAAACCAGCACGTAAGATATTCTCTAACGCTTCACCTTGTGGAGCTGGCGCATCCAGTTTCGCGATTGAACGACGGTTGAGCAATAAATCGAGCGCTTCCATTTTGAATTCCTTGTTAGTTCTTGATTTTATGTTTCATCCTAGCACACATTTTTGAGAATAACTCGCAATAAGAAAGAGGCACTTGGCCTCTTTCTCAATCATGATGATATCTCGAACTTAGGGGTAAAACTTTTCGCCTAAGCCCGCTCTGGTTAACAAACCATCGCACGGAGCAAACCGTTCACCGTATTTCTCGGTATGCTGATTCATCAATTCCACCACTTTGGTCAAACCAAGCGTGTCCATATAACGGAAAGGCCCACCTAAGAATGGAGGGAAGCCAATACCGAAAATCGCGCCCATGTCCCCATCTCGTGCACTACGGATAATGCCTTCATCAAGACAACGTACCGCTTCGTTGAGCATTGGTAGCAGGCAACGCATCGCAATCGCTTTGTCATTGAGCTTTGATTCAGGCGTTAACTTGAGTAGCTTATAAACCGATTTATCAACGTCTTTTTTCTTGCTGCCTTTGTAGATATAAAAACCTTTACCGCTTTTACGCCCTTTACGGTTGTCTTTGAGCAAGACATCAAACACATCCGGGCCTTGGAATCGAGGTCCAAGTTCATTAACCAGAATCGGCATAATCTTCGCGCCAATATCGACCCCAACTTCATCGAGTAAAGTGATGGGGCCGACAGGGAAGCCAAAATCGAGCAAAGCGGTATCGAGATTCTCAATCGGTTCACCGGTCATCAACACTTGCGCAGCTTCATTCATATAGGGAGCAAGGATTCTGTTCACGTAAAAACCGGCACAATCTTTCACCACGATCGGTGTTTTGCCCTGCTTACGGGCAAGAGCAACCACGGTTGCAATAGTTTCATCTGACGTTTTAGCATGCGGGATCACTTCCACCAGCGGCATTTTTTCTACTGGGCTGAAGTAATGTAAACCCACAATATTTTCTGGGCGCTGCGCTTGGCTAGCGATCTGATGGATCGGCAGCGAGGACGTATTGGTCGCAAAAATCGTTGTCGACTTGGCATTCGCTTCAATATCCGCCACCATTTGTTGCTTAAGCTTGAGATCCTCAAACACTGCTTCGATCACCACATCACAGCGATCAAATCCAACAAAACCGGTACCACCAGAAAGTTGCGACATCTGAGCTTGCAACTGTGCCTTGCTCAAAATTTTACGTTGTCTTTGTTTATCAAACAGCTTGTAGTTGTAATTGAGCGCATTCAGCACTCCATCGTTGGCCACATCTTTGATTCGTACTGGCACTTTGGCTTTTGCCACAGAGACATGGCTAATGCCCGCTCCCATCAAGCCACCACCCAAAACACCTACCGCTTTAATCGCTGCAGGTTTCGCGTCCGCACCGAGATCTTTTTTCATCTCTGTCGTGGCAAAGAAAATCGAACGAAGCGCTTTCGATTCTCGCGTCATCACCAGTTCAGCAAACCGCTTCGCTTCATACTCCAAGCCCGCGTGCATCCCTTTTTCAAGGCCGTATTGAATCACCTCTAAAATGGCTTGTGCTGCTGGGTAGTTACCGCGTGTTTTCTGCTGCGTTTTCTTGGCGGCCTGAGCAAAAATCAACTTACGCCCAAAGCCTGTATTGGCAAGCAGTTTTTCTTTGATCGGTAGCGCGGCTTGTACCCGCTTTTTGTGCCCTTTTTCTTCCAACACACGTTTTGCGACATCAAGCAACACAGAATGCGGAACACACGCATCCACAATGCCAAGTTTTTTGGCTTTTTTCGCACGCAGTTGTTTACCCGTCAGGATCAAATCAAGCGCAGGAAGCAGACCAATCAAGCGTGGCAAGCGCTGCGTACCACCTGAACCCGGCAGCAAACCCAGCATCACTTCCGGTAAACCAAGACGAGTGGCGTCATCTTCCGTACAGACTCGATAATCACACGCCAGCGCCAATTCTAAACCACCACCAAGACAGGGTCCGTGAATCGCAGCAACCACGGGGAAAGGTAGATCCGCAAGCTGTTGGAACATCTGCTGACCTTGCGAAGCCAACGCTTGTGCTTCGTGGACAGATTGACAAGCTTCCAACATACGCACATCCGCGCCCGCTATGAAGTTATCCGGCTTAAGAGAGTGGATAATCAGGCCTTTTACTTGCCCTTTCTTTTCATTGAGTGCGGTAAACACCGCTTGCATCTCTTCCGCAAACGCCGCTTGCAAAGTGTTCATTTTCTCGCCGGGGACATCAATCGCTAGCCATGCGTAGTGCTGCTCATCAAACGAGAGTTGAAACGCTTTTTTGTTGTCCATTATTCCACCTCCAGAATCATTGCAGCGCCCAAACCACCTGCTGCACAAGCAGTGTTTAAGCCTAAACCCCCGCCACGGCGTTTCAATTCACGTAACGTTTGAGTGATCATCCGCGCGCCCGTTGCTGCAAATGGATGCCCATACGCTAACGATCCGCCAAGAACATTAAATTTGCTCATATCCACTTCGCCAATGGCTTGCGCACGACCAAGTTGTTCTTGAGCAAATTTATCGCTCGCGAACATCTTCAAGTTCGCCAAGGTTTGCGCCGCAAACGCTTCGTGCATATCAATCAAGGTTAAATCGTTGAGCGTTATCCCTGCACGATCCAGAGCAATCGGAGTGGCATACGATGGCCCCATCAACATATCTTTTTCTACGCCAATCGCCGCAAACGCATAAGAACGAATGTAACCCATGATTTCTAGGCCAAGTTCCTTCGCTTTACCTTCACGCATCAACATGATCGCTGCAGCGCCATCCGTCAGTGGGGTTGAGTTTGCTGCGGTCACGGAGCCGTATTGACGATCAAACGCCGGACGCAACTTGGCATAGCTCTCCAATTTGGAATCAAGACGAATGTTATTGTCGGTATCAATCCACTTTTTATAAGGCTCAGGGAAAGCGGTCATCACTTCATCGCGAATTTTCCCTTCTGCCCATGCCTGAGCAGCTAAAGTATGTGAACGATGCGCTAACGCATCTTGCTCGGCGCGAGAAATGGCATAGCTTTTGGCCATCTGCTCAGCCGTTTGCCCCATGGAAAGCCCAGTAGAATATTCAGCCACCGCGGGAGGAACGGGCATCAAATCTTTGAAAGAGAGGTGACTCAGCAACTTGAGCTTCTGCCCCATCGTTTTGGCTTTGCTCAAGGCTAAGAGTGAGGAAGCGAGCTTTTTGGAAACACCGATCGGTAAAACAGAAGAAGAGTCAGCCCCGCCCGCAATACCAATATCAATCGTTCCCGCCATGATGCTTTCTGCAACATTGACCGCTGCTTGAAAACTGGTTGCACAGGCACGAGTTACGCTGTAGGCGTCCGTGTGAATCGACATACCGGTACCCAACACAATTTCCCGAGCAATATTAGGCGCTTCCGGCATTTGAACCACTTGACCAAATACCACTTGTTCAATCAATTTTGGATCAATGGCCGTGCGTGCCATCATTTCCTGTACCACCATTTTGCCGAGGTCAACCGCCGGCACTTGACCAAACTCGGTACTTTGACGGGCGAAAGGCGTACGTAGCCCCGCCACAATCGCCACTCGTTCTCCAGAACGAGTCCTGACTTCCTGCTTGCCCATGATTTCTCCTTCGAATAAGAGGTCTGACCTGAAGCATTGTAACGAGAATGTTAAACAAATCAAACGAGCGTTTAAATAATCGTGATTTAAACAATCCTTTCTAAAGAAAAATACAGGAGAAACGCAGGATTCGGGATTTTTTGCAAAAAAAAACCACACAGAACTGTGTGGTCGGAATGGGTAAAGCAATTAACTTACGCCAATTGAAAAATCAGTTTCCTGATTAGGAGAAAGTAAAGTCAGCCTTCAAAAGGAAGTGTCATCTTTGCTCAACAATGTCAGTCAAAATGACTAACGAGATGACAGGAGTTACTATAACGGCTTCAGAGTAAGAGATTTTGAATTAGATCAAGTTTAATGTGATTTATTGAACTCAACTCATTGAACATCTGTTCAACACTACTCGTAGAGACCTATTTACCTTTATGATGGCCAAGTACATCACTAAAATCTATTTAACTTGCACGACGCATACAGGGAGTCCTTGGTGTCGATATTGAATCTGTTTGGAAAGAAAGTTTCCCAACGTCCGGTCAATAGTGACATGGACAGACAAAGAAAATACGAAGCTCTAGTGCGAGCTTATCATCGCGATCTTTACCGATACGCCTATTGGTTATGTAAAGATCGCTCGATTGCCGAAGACTTGGTGCAAGAAACCTGCTTAAGAGCGTGGAAATCGCTCGATAGTTTGCTAGATGAAAAAGCAGCCAAAGCGTGGCTCATCACTATTTTACGCAGAGAAAATGCTCGTCGTTTTGAGCGTAAACAGTTTGACTTAGTGGATATTGATGAACACGACTATGACGCGAAATACACCGATGATGAATACCACCAAAATGAGTGGCTACAGAATCAAATTTTAAAACTGGATGTGGAATATCGAGAACCCCTCTTTTTACAAGTCGTCGGGGGATTCAGCGGGGAAGAGATCGCCGATATTCTCTCATTGAATAAAAATACCGTAATGACCCGTTTGTTTAGAGCACGCAACCAACTAAAAGAGATGATGGATGGTTCAGAACACTACCCGGAGCAGCAAAATGGATGAATTAGAATTTCGCCGCAAAGTCATGTCTGACCCTAAACAACGGGACAAAGAGCTGCTTGAGATGATCGCCACCAACGAATCGAGTGCTAAATATGTCGATGATGTACTGCAACTCGATAAACAAATAGCACAGGCCTTCAAAATCGATGTTCCCGATGATTTGGCTGATAAAATTTTATTCCAGCAAAGTACTTTGCTTGAAGATGAGAAGGTGATCCGTCCGCAATTTGTACGTAAAGCGATGGCGATTGCAGCATCCATTGCCTTTACCGCGGGATTATTAGTTGGCCAGGTCCAGTGGGGAAATATTTTAGTTTCTCCCGCACAAGCCAGTTTGTCAGAAATGGCCGTACAGCATGTGATTCATGAAGAGGGCTTTGTCAATCGACTGGATGAACAGGCAGACATGAGCCAAATCAACGCCAAAATGCAACCTTTTGCTTATAAAATGGATGGGAGTTTTCCCTATCACGTCTACTATCTGAACCATTGTGGTTTTGGTAAAGAAAATGCGGTGCATATGGTGTTTCAAGGCGAAAAAGGCAAAGTTACTCTGTTCTTTACCCCTATCGTTAGCAAACAGGCATTGGCATTTAAGCAAGACGGTATGTCTGGCATTGTCGAACCAATAGGAGAAGCCAGTTTGATTCTTGTTGGTGAACAAGGTGAAAATGTCTCTGCTATTGCACAAAAATTAATGCCAATGATTCAGTCATCTATCTAAATTTTACATACTAGGCCAACCATACACCAAGTATGACAAATGCCTAAAATAGAGCGAAAACTCTAACTTTTGGAGTTTTCGCCTAAATTCCTGCCAAATAGCCATCATTTCAGCAATTTTATCGTTAAATTAGACAATGGTCGGATTTCTATCTCCTATACTAGCGACTAGGATCAGCCACCACTGAGCAATTGCTCAAAAAAAGCAACGGCTCATACAACGCCCATCAGAGGCGAAACCAAAAAGGAAAAAGTCTAATGAACAACATGCGTCTGTTTAAAAAATCTCTGCTTGCCGCAACGGTAACGCTAGCCACACAACAAGCGTTTGCAGCGGGTTTCCAGCTTAACGCACAATCTGCGACTGGTCTTGGTCGCGCATTTGCGGGTGATGCCGTTATCGCTGATAACGCATCGGTAATGGCTCGTAACCCTGCAGCGATGGCACTGTTTGATGAAACAGCTTTATCGCTAGGTTTTGAAACCATTACTACGATGATCGATGTTAAAGATGCGAAATACTGCGGTACATATTGTCAGCTTAAACTGCAACCTGAAAAAGACGCCAACTTTGACGATGCAGGGAGCACTTCTATCGCACCAAATATTCACCTAATCGTACCAATTGATGAAAAGTTTGCGGTTGGTTTCAACGCCTATACTAACTTTGGCACTAAGACTGAATTTGAAGATAGTTATGTGGCTAGCGAGTTTGGTGGTTTAACAGATGTTAAAAGTGCCAACTTTGGTGTTGCGGGTTCATACCGCATTAATAGCCAAGTCAGTGTCGGTGCCGGCCTTGATCTTATCTATGGACAAGGAACCATGAAGCGCACTGCGAGTACAAGCGTTCTCGGAGTTGGTGGAAAAGACCTTGTAAACGTTGATGGTGCAGATGGTTGGGCGTTAGGCTTTAACCTAGGGGCTGTCTACGAGATGGATGAAAACAACCGTTTTGGCGCGGCATACCATTACAGCCCTGAATTCAAAGCAAAAGATGATAAAGGCCAAGAGATCACACTACCACTGCCTGATATTTTTGAATTCTCTGGCTACCATAAAATAGAAGATTCAAAATTTGCGGTTCACTATAGCGTACAGTGGATCGGTTGGAATTCGTTCGACCAAATCGAATTCCGTAATCTGCAAGGCTCACCACTGGGCTCAAGCTACGACAAACCCTATAAATGGCAAGATGGTTGGCATTACGCAATCGGTGGTACTTACTTCCTAAACAATGATTGGACACTACGTGCTGGCTACATGTATGACACTAGCGCACAAGATTCGCTAACGTCAATCTCTGTACCGGATTCAGATCGCCAGTGGGTATCAGCTGGTTTCACTTACCACATTGACCAAAAATCAAATATCGACTTTGGTTTTACCTATCTGATGGGTGATGACGTTTCAGTAACAGAAGCAACTCCAAACCCAACAGGCACTACTCCTAAGTACCTATCATCTTTGACAGGCACAACCCACGCAGACGCAATCCTGCTTGGCTTACAATACAGCCGTACGTTTTAATTAAAACATAGGTCATATTGCATCATTAAGGGGCTGATAATTCAGCCCCTTTCTTTTTATACCAACCAAAAATCGCCGATAACAGCGTACACACGTGCGTTCAAATCACCAAGTAAACCTACATTTGTACGCTGAATTTTAAGTAACAGCAAAGTTAAAGTTAGTCGTAAATATCAAAAAAATAACAATAAGCAGTATAAAACTTCAAATAGACCGCACTGAATGATTTGAAGTTTTAAAGCAATTGCTCTAGCCGTAGACTTGCCGCAACAAAAACCAGCAAATTTCAGCGAACAATCCCAATGAAAACTAATAAGACTCTCCTCTCCTGTGCAGTGGCTTTCGGTTTAGCCAGTGTTTCTACTTTTACTCAAGCAGCAGGTTTTCAGCTTGCTGAATATTCAGCAACGGGCCTTGGCCGTGCTTACGCAGGTGAAGCGGCTATCGCAGACAATGCCAGCGCACAATGGCGCAACCCTGCAATGCTGACTTATTTAGAGGGAACTCAAGTCTCCATCGGCGCCATTTATGTCAACCCTAATGTCGATGTGAATGGTACTGTTCAGCACACCTATCTAGGGCAAAGCCAAGCATCTGCAAAAGATTTTGCTCACGATGCGGTCGTTCCTAATCTTTACCTCACTCACCCATTGAGCGAACAAATCGTATTAGGCTTTGCCCTTGGCACTAACTACGGTATGGAAACCGATCTGGGTACTGACTTTGCTGGCTCTCACTTTGGTAACCAAGCCAGCGTGATCAGTAAAGAAGCAAACCTAAATATTGCGTACCAAATTCTGCCTCAGCTGAGCATTGGCGGCGGTATTCGCTACGTAATGGGTGAAGGTCATTTTGGTGCTACCGCTCCTGCGAAAAATATCGTTGGGATTCATCCTGTCACTCATCAGCCGATTTCAGTGCCTCAAGGTACAACCTTGAAATATATGGAAGGTGAAGATAACTCTTGGGGTTGGCAAGTAGGCAGTGCATGGCAAATCAATCAAGATCACCGCGTAGGTTTCGCCTATAAATCGGAAGTGGTGATGGGTTTTGAAGGCCATGCAGAAGGAGTCAGTTACGGTAGTTATAAACCCGGCATGATGTCTGTGACTCTACCGGCGACGGCTGAACTGGCAAGCTTCCACCAACTCAATGACCAATGGGCGATTCACGCTAGCATTAACTGGACAGATTGGAGTTCATTCAAAGAGTTGACGGCTGTGTTCCCAGAAAAATCTGACCTCATCAAATCAGAAAACTGGGAAGACAACTACCGCTTTGCAATCGGCACAACGTATCAATACGACGCAAAACTCGCTCTGCGTGCAGGCGTCGCATACGACACATCAGCGGTAGACGATAAAAACCGCACAGCAACTATCCCAGAAACGGACCGTACTTGGGTAAGCATCGGTGGCAGCTATGTCGCAACACCACAATTGACTCTGGATGCAGGTTTTACTTACATCTTTGCCAAAGACGCAACGGTTAACGAACCACGCGATGCCTCAGATCAAGCAGCAGCGCAAGTTGGTGGGGCATTTAATGCCGATGTGACCGGTAATGTATGGCTCATCGGTGTACAAGCGAACTACCGCTTCTAATCGCATACTCATTTCGCATAGCGCAACGATGGATGCATTTCAAGGCCAGCTTAATGCTGGCCTTGTTGTTTTAGTTTCAGTAAAAATTGCTCTGCCGCGGCTTCCACTAAGTCTAACACCCGCTCAAACCCCTGCTCTCCACCATAATAGGGGTCGGGGATCTCGTCATATCCGCAATCACAGTGGCTAAGCATCAGTGACAACTTGTGTTGGTAAGATTTGGGACAAAGAGCTTTCAGCTCAGCTAAATTTTCTTGGTCTGCGGCTAAAATCCAATCAAATTTCACAAAATCTTCATCGCGGATCTTTCGCGCTTTGATGCCAGAAAATGAGTATCCCCGCTTCTCTCCTGCCGCTTTTGAGCGTGCATCCGGTGGATTCCCTTGGTGATATCCAATCGTGCCTGCGGAATCGATTTCCACATCAACCTTGAGTTGTGCAGCTTTAGCACGCAATACCGCTTCCGCAGTCGGAGAACGGCAAATATTGCCCATGCACACCACGAGTACCTTCTGCATCTTATATCCCTATTTTTGTTTGGTGTTTGCTACTGACGAGTTGGGCTATCATAGCGACAAGTTTCAGATTGAAAAAGGATTTGCCATGTCCGGCGATGAAATCAAACAAGAGCGTCACAAAGCTCGTCAACAAAAAGTCAAAGAGCAAGTGGATGCCAAAATTGCCGCCGCTCAAGAAGAAAAAGGGTTACTGCTGATTATTACTGGCAATGGTAAAGGAAAATCGACCTCAGGTTTTGGCACCATTGCGCGCGCGGTAGGTCACGGTAAACAGTGTGCGGTGGCTCAGTTTATCAAAGGCACTTGGGAGAATGGCGAGCGTAATCTTTTAGAAAAGCTCGGCGTTGAATTTCAAGTCATGTCGACTGGCTTTACTTGGGAAACTCAAAACCGCGACAGCGATACCGCAGCGGCACAAGAAGTATGGCAACACTGCAAACGCATGTTAAAAGATGAATCGCTGGATGTGGTGCTGTTTGATGAACTCACTTATATGGTGAGCTACGGTTATATCGAACTGGAGGAAGTGGTCGAAGCACTCAATCAGCGTCCGAAAATGCAATCGGTGATCATCACTGGGCGTGGTGCACATCGCACTTTGATTGAGATGGCCGATACGGTTTCTGAAGTGAAAAACATCAAGCACGCTTTCGAAGCCGGCGTGAAAGCCCTTAAAGGGGTCGATTGGTAAAACACTCAAAAAAATCAAAAAAATATCCTCCGGCATAGCCGGAGGTTTTTCATATGCGCCTATAAGGCTTTCTTACAAGCAGCACCCTAACAGGCGCATTACGATCTGACATTTGCATATGACGATTAATTACGGCCCGTAAACGGGCTTCCTGCATATGGGATCGACAATTGCTCTCCCATTTTATCCTGCTCCAACTGATGCTTTATGTAGTTCTGTATCTTGGTCGTATTTTTACCAACCGTATCTACATAATACCCTCGGCACCAAAATTCCCGATTCCGATATTTAAATTTCAAATCTCCGAATCGTTCATAAAGCATTAGGCTACTTTTACCTTTCAAGTACCCCATAAAAGCTGAAACGCTCATTTTCGGCGGAATTTCTAAAAGCATGTGGATATGATCCGAACAGCACTCTGCTTCAAGAATGTTCACATTTTTCCATTCACATAGTTTCCTCAATATTTCTCCCACTGCTCTACGTTTTTCTCCGTAGAACACCTGACGTCGATATTTCGGTGCAAAGACTATGTGGTATTTACAGTTCCAGCGCGTGTGCGCTAAGCTCTTTTCGTCCCCCATTGGGACCCCCTTTCAATTTCTGTTTAACTCTCGCAGTTGCCAGACCGCAAGAGTGTTTTAACAAATTGAAAGGGGCTTTATAACTGACTTATAGCTGAAAGCTTTACGGAACCCCAGCCTAGCTGGGGGTTTTCTCTATACAATAAGAAAGGGCTGATATTCAGCCCTTTTTAGTTTCATTAGCGATGCATAACCATCAGTTAAATAGACCTTTTAGCAACCCATCCACTGCTTTTTTGGTGTCTTCATCTTTGATTTTATCGGTCAGTTTTTCCACGCCGCGATCCACTTCTTTCTTGGCTTTTTGTTTGAGTACATCATCAAATACCAAACGGAACTTCGGATCGCTCCACGCACCTGAAATATTGATTGGGATAGTCACATCGCGCAGCTCATCTAAACTCTTACCGCCCTGACCTTCCAAGGTTCCAACAATCGAAGTACGCACCAGAAAATCAACATTTTGCTGTAGGTAATTGGCTTTACCTTCACCATGAATGCGCAGCAATGGCGATTGCATATTAAGATCGTTGGTCGTTACTTCACCTTTATTGAGTTTCAGCGTCGTCGTCATCGCACTAAAGTCGGTTTTCTTTACCGCATCCGCTTCTTCGACATTTTGGCCTTTGATTTTGGCGTAGTTGGTACGAATCAGGTGCGCCACGTTAATCCCTCTTACCGCACCATCGGCAAAGTTAATCGCCACAGTACCAACCAGATTTTTCTGGATGCCGCTTGGTGTTAAGCTCTGGCCTTGCACATTCACATCAATATTGCCTGTGCCTTCTAGCATTTCGTTGTTCAGCACATCTTTCAGTAAAGGCTTAACCTGTACTCCTTTAATCTGCTTTTTCACACTGTAAGTCGCGGGCGTTTTACGTGCATCCACTTGCGCGCTAGCTTGCACAGAGCCTTGATACAGATTCGCCGTAAAAGATTTCAAATCCACCACACCACGATTAACCACAAAGCTGGTTTTGACGTTTTGCAGATGCGCATTGTTAGCTTTGAATTTGTCGATGCTGATCTCGCCTACAACATCCAAGGTTTTCAAAGCCGACAGATCAGGTTCCACTTCTGTTGGTGCATTTACCGCAGATGCAGAAGCGGAAGTTGCAGCCGCGTCCTTGGCAGGCGTAGCTTGTGACTCTTGAGCTTTCGTGCCTAAGAAGGCATCCAAGTCAATCTCAGGGCTGTGCAAGTTGAAACGCACTTTCGGAATATCTGCGAGGGTGACATCCGCTTTGCCATCAAAACTCAGCGCATTGGCCGTCAATTTGTTGAGCAGCACACTGAGATGGTTTTGTGTCAAATCGAAAGCTATTTGTGAGTCTAAACTTAACTTCATCGGTGATTGCGGTAACGCAGCCCCTTCCAGTTCGGCTTGTAGCTTCAGTGCATCCAAGCCGACTTTGCTGATCGCTTGATTGACCATCAATGAGGCTGAACCTTGCGCGTTAAGCTTCATCTCTGCCGCTTTACCCGCCACAGAGAAGGTCAAGGCATTGGCTTTATCAAACTCAAAAGTATCGAGTTGCAACTTCGCAGAATCAATTTGGTTACTTGGATCACTAAAGCTCGCATCGAGATTAATGTTACGCAGCGCATACTGCTTAAAGTCTGCTGATAGGCGCACTTCAGCTTCACCTTGCGCGGCAAACTTCTGCTGATCTTTATCGCCTTTCGCGGCAAAGGTCGCTTTCGTCCAGCTGTATGGCACAAACTCAGCAACGCTCAGTTGAACGTCATACAGCTTAGTATGCGAACCCACTTTTTTATCCGTGATTTCCAAAACGGCATTAGAGACAGAAACACCACCTAATTCAATACTCCACGCCGCCGCAGGCTCGCTTGAACTTGGTTGAGAAGCGGGGACAGGTTCTGTTGTGGCTGGTGTGGACGCCGGCTTGGGTTGCGCTTGTGTCAAGGCATCCAAATTGGAGCGACCATCTTTAAGCGTTTCCAGATGGAATTCTGCACCATCCAAACGGATGTTGCCGATTTTGAGCTGTTTATCGAGCAGTGGCATCACTGAGACATCAATACCCACACTCTCAACTTTAAACAGGTTTGGGCTAGCAAAACCTTGCGGGTTTTTCAGCTCGGTTTTACCTAACTCAAACCCAATAGAAGGGAAAAATTGCCAACCGATATCCCCTTCTATCACCAAATCCAAACCGGTTTGCTTTTTAGCTTGTTCAACGATCAGCGATTTAAATTGGTTGGGGTTAACTAACAAGACTAAGGCAAGCAGTGCACCCACAAAGAGCACTACCAGACCGAGGAGAGAAATAAACAGTTTTTTCATCTGCTTTTCCTTGCTTGACGAGAAAAAGAAAGTGGCACCTAAAGTGCCACTTCTACTGGTAAAAATAAAGCTAACCGATGCAAAGCTCTGGTCAAAATTACGATTTGAGCAATTTTGCGATATGCGCTTTGAGTACATCAATCGCGATACGGTTTTTCCCACCGCGTGGCACGATAATGTCTGCGTACTGTTTTGACGGCTCAATAAATTGCATAAACATAGGGCGCACCGTCTCTTGGTACTGCTTCAGTACAGATTCCATGGTACGACCACGCTCTTGTACATCACGCTTCACACGGCGTAACAAACAGATATCCAGCGGTGTATCCATAAATACCGTTGCGTGCATCAAATCACGTAAACGTGGGTCAGTCAGGAGCAAAATACCTTCCAGAATGATCACTTTTTTCGGGGTCATGGTGGTGGTTTTGTCCGTACGAGTATGCTCAGTATAGCTGTACTCTGGCACTTCAACCGCTTCACCACGCGCCAGCATTTGCAAATGTTGGCACAGTAAATCGTGGTCTAGCGCACTTGGGTGGTCGTAGTTGGTTTTAACACGTTCTTCCATGCTCAGATGACTCTGATCTTTGTAGTAGCAATCTTCCGTAATCACACCGATTTGATGGTCACCCACTTTGGCGCGTAGCTCGTTATAAATCGTGCTCGCAATAAGGCTTTTACCAGAAGCAGAAGCGCCAGCAATACCGACGATGACACATTGATTATTCTCAGACATGGTTATGCACCCGAAACATGGTTGTGAGGAATTAAGGTAAACCGCCTGATTATAGGGAGAATGTGACCGCGATACCAGTTTGCATTGTGCAAAAACAGCCGAAGAAATGTCGGATGGATAAGTTTAAACCAGAGCAAACGATTACATTCACTCTGGCTGTTAGAGCAGGATGCTGCTTTAATTAACCCACTGAATTTGAATGCTCTCCGGTTTGGGTTTTCCTTGCCAAAACAGCGAAGCACACACGCGCTGCGCAAGTTCTAAATAACGTTGGGTATGTTCACTCTTCGGGCGTGCAACAACTGTCGGAATGCCAGCATCCGTATCCTCACGCATTTCGATATGCAGAGGAATTTGTGCCAAGAGTGATAAACCAAATTCCGCGGCAAGAGTTTGTGCTCCGCCCACGCCAAAAATGTGTTCTTTTTCGCCGCAGTGACTACAGATGTGATAGCTCATGTTCTCCACCAGCCCAATCACAGGTACCTCCACTTTAGCAAACATCGCCGCGCCTTTACGGGCATCAGCCAGTGCTAAGTCCTGCGGTGTGGTCACAATCACTGCGCCCGTTACTGGAATTTGTTGTGCGAGAGTGAGCTGAATATCTCCCGTGCCCGGAGGCATGTCGATCACCAGATAATCCAGATCCGGCCACTCGGTTTCATTGAGTAACTGCGCCAGCGCTTTGGATGCCATTGGCCCACGCCAAATCGCAGCATCCGCCTCATCAACCAAATAACCAATCGAATGCGTGGCAATGCCGTGCGCCTCAATTGGCTGCATCCATTTATTGTCACGCACTACTGGTTTAGCTTTGGTTTTACCGAGCATCAGCGGGACTGAGGGGCCATAAATATCGGCGTCTAATAGACCGACTTTGGCACCTGATTTCGCAATTGCGAGTGCAAGATTCACCGCCGTCGTGGATTTACCCACGCCACCTTTACCTGAAGTTACCGCAATAATATTTTTCACCCCTTTGACTGCCGCACTTACGCGAGTTTCCAGCGCTTGAGGTTTAACTTGAATGTCAAAAGTGACAGGCGCAACGGCTCCACTGGCTTGCTGTTTGGCGATCCAGTCACTCAATTCATTAATAAGAGTGTTCGCAGCAAACGGCAGTTGAATCGTGACTTGCTGATTTGCCGTTATCGTCACGACAGACGGTGACATTGCCCAATCTGCAATTAAATCGGGATGCGAAAATTGGCTCAGCCAGCGGCAGAGATCCTGTTTGGATTGAATAGATTGCATAACTTCCCCTTTTTTGCCCATGCTACCACCGCTCAAAGAGCAACTGAACCCCGAAAAAGATAGGGGAATCAACTGTTGCGCGCCTTGGCGTGACTGCGTGCTTAGGGTAGTATTATCGCTTCAATTTGGTCCCTATCTAGAAAAGCGAATATTAAGTATGGCAAACGATCCAAGAAAACTTCTGGTAACTTGTGCCCTGCCTTACGCGAACGGTTCAATCCACCTTGGTCATATGCTTGAGCATATCCAAGCTGACATTTGGGTTCGTTATCAGCGTCTGCGTGGCAATACAGTCAACTTTATCTGTGCGGATGACGCGCACGGCACACCTATCATGCTGAAAGCACAGCAAATGGGTATGTCACCAGAAGCGATGATCGAGATGGTGAGCGAAGAGCACCAACGCGACTTTGCTGGCTTCGATATTAGCTTTGATAACTACCACAGCACGCACAGCGATGAAAACCGCGAGCTGGCTTCGCACATCTATCTGCAACTGAAAAAGAACGGCTTTATTTCAAGCCGCACCATTTCTCAGCTGTTCGATCCTGAAAAAGAGTTGTTCCTGCCGGATCGTTTCGTAAAAGGCACTTGCCCGAAATGTAAATCAGAAGACCAGTACGGTGACAACTGTGACGCGTGTGGTGAGACTTACAGCCCGACTGAGCTGATCAATCCAAAATCCGCCGTCTCTGGTGCGACGCCAGTGATGAAAGATTCTGAGCACTTCTTCTTCGACCTGCCTCAGTTTGAGAGCATGCTCAAAGAGTGGACACGTTCAGGTTCTTTGCAATCAGAAACCGCCAACAAAATGCAAGAGTGGTTTGAAGGCGGCTTGCAGCAGTGGGATATTTCCCGCGATGCACCGTACTTTGGTTTTGAAATCCCGGGCGAGAAAGACAAATTCTTCTACGTATGGCTTGATGCCCCGATTGGTTACATGGGTTCATTCAAAAACCTGTGCGACAAGCGTGGCGATTTGGACTTTAACGAATATTGGAATAAAGACAGCAAAACCGAGCTTTACCATTTCATCGGTAAAGACATCGTTTATTTCCACAGCTTGTTCTGGCCTGCCATGCTCGATGGCTCTGGTTTCCGTAAACCGACCAACGTGTTTGTGCATGGTTATGTGACCGTCAATGGCGCGAAAATGTCTAAGTCGAAAGGTACGTTTGTGAAAGCCAGCACTTACCTGAATCACTTGGATCCAGAGTGTCTGCGTTACTACTACGCGGCAAAACTGAATAACCGCATTGATGATCTCGATTTGAACCTCGAAGACTTCACCCAACGGGTGAATGCTGACGTGGTGAACAAGATCGTTAACCTTGCGTCACGTAATGCAGGTTTCATCACTAAACGTTTTGATGGCAAGCTGTCTGCACACTTTGCGGAGCCTGAGCTGTACGCTGAATTTGCTGGCGCAGCCGATCGTATTGCTGAGCTGTTTGAAGCGCGTGAGTTTGGTCGTGCCATCCGTGAAATTACTGCATTGGCAGATAAAGCCAACCAGTATGTGGATGAAAAAGCCCCTTGGGTTGTCGCGAAACAAGAAGGCCAAGACCAAGCACTGCAAGACATCTGTACGGTAGGCATTAACCTATTCCGCGTACTGATGACTTACCTCAAGCCAGTGATGCCTGCGTTGGCAGAGCGTACTGAAGCTTTCCTTAACCAAGAATTGACTTGGGAAGGCGTGGCAACTCCGCTAACGGATCATGCGGTTACGCCATTCAAAGCGCTGTTCAACCGTATCGATCCGAAACACGTTGAAGCCATGATTGAAGCCTCTAAAGCAGAAGCGGCAGCCGAAAAAGCCGCGGCAGATGCAGCAAAACCAAAGATCGAAGAAACTGAACTGAGCAAAGATCCCCTAGCGGCTGAAATTGAGTTCGATGATTTCGCGAAAGTGGATCTGCGTATTGCCAAGATTCTTTCTTGTGAAGCGGTCGAGAAATCAGACAAGTTACTTAAGTTTGAACTCGACATCGGTGGTGAAACCCGTCAAGTCTTCTCTGGCATCAAATCAGCCTACAAGCCAGAAGATTTGATTGGTAAATACACTGTCGTCGTAGCAAACCTCAAACCGCGTAAGATGAAGTTTGGTATGTCTGAAGGCATGATCCTCGCCGCAGGCCCTGGTGGTAGCGACCTGTGGTTGCTTGAACCACATCAAGGTGCTCAAGCCGGTATGCGCGTGATGTAATTCTCATCTCTCTTCGATTGCCATCGAGTTTGAGAGTATTAGAAGCCTTTGCTATTGCAAAGGCTTTTTCTTATTCCAATCCTGTCATAACAACCCACTCGTAGCCTCCTTTCCCTGAAATAACAGTGCCGCGATGTACGATACAAGCGCTTAAAAATTTAAAGTCGCTCACACTTTTCGCGCATCATGCCCCATAAATGTGCATTAAATCGAAGCTTATTTTCTTAAGGTGTTGATTTTTAATCATTAAATTTCTGGCATTCAAACTGCAATACTCCACACATCCCTTTTCATAAGCTCAGTGCAACACGAAGGGGCGATTTAATACCAACACGGAGGTGGCTATGTTTGTGACGATTTCAATGCTGATATCATTGGCGATTCTTGGCTTCATTTATTCTCTTTCTCAACAAAAGCATTCAACGCAGCAACGTAAATTTGAGTTGCTGATCTGCCTGCGCGAGGTGCTAGCCCTGTGCCGCCAACACCGCAGCCTGACTCATCAAACGCTCAATCACACCGAGGTCAATTCTTGTGAGCCTAGTACACTGGCTGCGCTAGAAAGGCAGCTGCTGGAAAAATCTGAGCAACTGATCCAAATTGCCCATTTTGATAACAAGCCCTCATACCGTATTTTGCAAAACTCATTAAAAACAGTCTTTAACGAGTGGCAGCAAGCCAGTGTAGGCAAAAATCAACGTCTGCATGGCAAGTTGATCCGCCACTGCATGTACTTGATGGATGATGTGGTGTTGGCATGGTTGGCAGAATCTGGACGCGAAGAATTAAGTGATGAGTACCATATGAACTGGCAACAAATTTTCGATGCGATGGAAACACTGACTCAACTGCGTCTGTGCATTGAAGATACTCGCAATGAAACCAATGCGTTACGCTTGAGACACTATTGTGAACTGATGCAACGTAAGCTCAATCAGCTAGCGCTGATTAGCCCTTTGACACTCGGCTCCCCCGTCTGTTCATCCGCAATGCGCCAACTTAACGAAATCACCGATAACAACCAATTCAATTTGGAGAGCAACGAGCTTTATCAATTAAGCAGTGAACTTTCTTCAACGATCGCACAGGTGTATGACCATATGCTGAATGATTTAGTAGAGAGCCTTTATCAGCCTTTACCGCAACTCGTTATTGCTTAAAGAAAGCTAAAAACAGAAAGCGCCACATCAAGTGGCGCTTTTCATTAATCGAGGGAAATGACTGTACGTTATTTCAGCATCTTACGCGCAGCTTCTACCACAACTTTGATAGAACGTGCTTCGGTTTCTTTCAACGTGGCGTGGTCAGGAATCTCTTTCTGAGTACGGTTAATAATTACACCCGCTACACAGCCCGCTTTCAAGCCTGAGCTAGCACACATGGTCAGCAGCGTTGCCGATTCCATTTCAAAGTTCAGAACACCCATTTCTTGCCACTCTTTCATCGAGCCTTGGAAACGGCGCACGACACGACCAGTGAAAGTATCGTAACGCTCTTGTCCTGGATAGAAGGTATCAGAAGAAGCGGTAATACCCATGTGCACCGTTGCACCACTTTCTTGTGCAGCCGCTTTCATCGCTGTCGCCACATCAAAATCCGGTACCGCTGGGAATTCCATCGGTGCGAAGTGCAGACTTGCACCATCCAAACGCACAGAGCCCGTAGTGACAATCATATCGCCCACATTAACATGAGGTTGAATTGCGCCCGTAGTTCCAACACGTAGGAAGCTACGTACGCCCAATTGTGCCAGCTCTTCTACTGCAATCGACGTTGAAGGACCACCAATACCCGTTGAGCAAACGACAACAGACTGGCCATCCAGCTCTGCGCGGTACACGGTATATTCACGATGGCTAGCGAGGAAAACTGGGTTATCCATCAGCTCAGCAATTTTTTGTACACGAGCAGGATCGCCCGGGATAATCGCTAATGTTGCACCGTTTAAATCTGCTTCAGTCACACCAAGGTGGAATACAGTTTTAGTCATAAGGGGGCTCCTTCAATTGCGTCTATTCAGCGCATTAATCATTTGGGGTACCAAACTAATGTACCTGATAGGGCAAACCGATTAAGTGATAGCAATCACACCAAACAAAGCAATAAGCATCAATCTTTCACAATTAATCGATTTGCATCACAAATAACCTGTATCTGTGCTGCAAATACATACAGATCATTGCTCTCTTTCGTCAGCCTCAGCAAAGCATAGTGCAGAATCCGTCATCCTCAAGCGAGTTAGTCACTGCCTACCCCTGCTAGAGGCAGCGATTGCCTCTAGCGAAAGCAGTCCCCTATAGGAAGAGAGATCATGACGACGATCGAGAGCCAAATCGGAGCAAACGTAGCGCATTCAGTGTGACCAATGCTGTCGCACCACTGTCCGCAAGTACAGCGACCCACAGCCCGGTAATGCCAAGTAAGCTCGTAACCAAAAAGACGGCTTTTAGGCCTAATGCTAAAGTAACGTTTTGGCGAATAATCGCCAACGTCGCTCGCGACAGTTCAATCATGCTGGCAAGCTCAACCAACCGGTTGTGGGTTAGCGCCGCATCGGCTGTTTCTAACGCCACATCCGTACCGCCGCCCATGGCAATACCAATACTGGCTTCTTTCATCGCCGGTGCATCGTTAATACCATCGCCAACCATAGCAACACGCTGATTCTGCGCTAACTGCTGGATATATTTAACTTTATCTTGCGGTAGTAACCCCGCACGAAAATCCATATTCAATTGGCGCCCCATGGCGGCAGCACTGCGTTCGTTATCACCCGTTAGCATTAACGCCTTCACACCAATTCTCTGCAGTGCTTCAACAGCTTGGCAAGCGTCTTGTCGCAAGGTATCTTGCCAAGCGATCACGCCTACGGCGCTCTCCCCTTCTAGCATCACCACCACCGTTTTACTTTCTGCTTCGAGCTGTTCTACCTGTTGGCGCACAGTTTCAGGTAAGGCGATTTCAACCCGATTGGGCGCTAAAATTTGGTAAGTGACACCATCGATACTTCCGCTAATACCTCTCCCTACAAGCGCGGTTTTATCTTCCGCATTCGGGATCTCACAACCTGTTGCTTGTGCTTTCGCGACCAGTGATGTAGCCAATGGATGATGTGAACCCATCTCTATCGCGGCCGCTTGAGCCAATAAGCGGTTCTCGCTCCACCCTTGATAGGCAATAAGATCCGTCACTTGTGGCTTACCTTCAGTCAACGTACCGGTTTTATCAAAGGCTATGGTTTCGATTTTACCTAGCTGCTCTAACGCGGCTCCGCCCTTAATCAAAGCGCCACGACGTGCCGCAGAGGCTAAGCCTGAAGTAATAGCCGCAGGCGTTGAAATCACCAGAGCACAAGGACAAGCAATCAACAACAAAGCCAAGCCTCGGTAGATCCACGTTTGCCAATCGGCACCAAACGCCAGCGGCGGAATCGTAATGACCGCAACAGCCACCACCATCATGAGTGGTGTGTACCAACGGCTGAATTTATCTAAGAACCGCTCCAACGGTGCTTTACGTGACTCCGCTTCTTCAATCATGTGCAAAATACGGTCGATCGCGTTTTCACCTTGTTTAGAGGTAATTTCGACCTGCACGATTTTATCCACCACCACACAACCAGCAGAAACTCGCTCTCCTAACCCAAGTTCTACGGGCAGAGATTCCCCAGTCAGTGCGCTGTTATCAAGACTTGCCGCGCCGAGTAAGCGACCATCTGCAGGCAAACGTCCACCGGGTGCCACTTCGATAACATCGCCCGGTTGTAACTGTGCGACTGGCACCGTAATACGCTGACCATTTTCAATCCGTAGTGCATTTTCAGGCACCAAAGCCATTAAGGCTTGCACTCCGCTTCGTGCGCGTGAAGCGGCGTACGCTTCCAAGCGCTCACCAATCAAAAACAGGAGAAGAACCATTGCTGCTTCTATGGTTTCCCCTAAATACAATGCGCCAATCGCCGCAACCGACATCAAGGTTTCAATCGAGAAAGGAGAACCCGATTTGGCCAGACGCCAAGCTTGCTGAATGATCGGTAATAAACCTAACAGACAGGTAATGGTGAAAATCCAACGGCTAATTTCAGCGGAGTTGACGATCACCCCCACCGTCATCAAGGCTGCAATGCCAATAATTCGTGCGTTTTCATTGTGCCAAAACGAAGGTTTCGTGGACTCTACGTCCGAAGCTGCCGCCCCCGTTGAACTTAAGGTGAAACCACCATTCACCACGGCTTTTTCAATGTGTTGTGCCGTTGATTCTTGGTTAAAACCCACGACCAGTTTCTGGGTAGCAAAAGTGACGTGTACCTGAGTGACATCACTCAGTTGTTTGACTGCTTTTTCAATTTTTTGCGCGCAGGAAGGACAATCCATTCCCGCAATGAACCAGCTTTGTTGGAAACGTGATGAGAGCTCTGCGTTTCGACGTCGCTCGGGCTCCTCATCGGAACTTCCGCCGCCCTCAGCGCTACTGCAGCAGCTATCACCGCCACATGAAGCCACAACGTCGGCAGCACGAATTGACGCAATTTTAGGGCTTCCAGCGCAACTTGTTTGGTGGCCAGACATAGGTTTCGTTAATGATTTTGAACGACAAGCATGGTGTTTAGTACACATAGTTTTATCTCCTTTTTGTGGTCTGCCGTCAGCTTACACCTTGGAGTTAACTTCAAGGTCAAGCTTATTGAGCAACAAGTGGCAAAAAGTTTATCGTTCAGTCACCATAACAAGACTTAAACAGGATGTTGGAAACAGCTATTTAATGTTTTACTCAAAGCACGAAGAACATCACGCCGTGTGATCACCCCGACTAGCTTGCCATCTTCTATCACGGGGTACATTTTAGGTTTTCCCACTTTCATCATCGCCGCCATTTCGATAATCGAAGTGTCCGGTGACACCGACAGCACTTCATTATGCATGCAGTCGCTAACGATATGAGTATCTTGGCAGTGATAACTGGCGTGTACCAATTTATCCAACAAATCCTGTTCGGATAAAAATCCAACCACATGGCGCTGTGCATCAATCACAGGGCCCCCCATATTGTCTGACCGCACCACTTTCTCTAACGCGGCAGTCAACGACATTTCCGGGCTAAAAGTAATCGCTTGTGTGGTCATATAATCGCTAACTTTCAGTGAGTTCATCCTGTTCTCCTTATGTTCATACGTTTGTGAATCATCTTAAGTGTTGTACAAAATGAACGATTTATCCTGTCTCATTTCTTAACTCAAGCGCACAATATCAAAACGTTCTCATCCTTTTTTATGAACATTAGGTTTAATTAATAAAAGTCATACATGGCCCATATTCGTTCACGATAAGATCATCTATAAATAAAGTAATACGTAATCACTCAATAGGGATCGAGTCGATGACTTCTATTTTCTCCTCGACGATTATTGCTAACCCTGAAATTCTGCAGTTTATTTTCCAATCACTGCCTGAACCTACCTTTCTGCTCAATAAGCAAGGTGTCTATTTAGAAGCCTGGGGAGGTACTGACAGTGAACGCCACCATAATCCCTCTTACTTGGTGGGTTTAAGCCAATATGATGTACTCCCCGCTGCACAAGCCGCTTGGTTTACCCAAGTGATTGTTGAGTCCATCGAACAAAATTGTGCGAAAGAATTGGAATATGAAGTCGACCCAACCCAGTTACCTTGCTTTCAGCACGTTCCTGGGCCAACCGACAAGCAGTATTTTTCTGCGTTAGTGATCCCGTTACCAGGCACGGAAATGGTGCTATGGACGATACGTAACATTTCAGATTACAAGCACACAGTTGAAAAACTCGCACAGCATCAGTTGGAGTTGGAACACCTAACGCATATGGACCATCTCACCCAAGTGTATAACCGCTATGCGATGGATTCATTACTACCGCAAGCTCTTGATATTGCAAGACTGGATAAGATGAGCGCTGCCATATTGATGATCGATATCGATTGTTTTAAAGAGTACAACGATGGGTATGGTCATATTCAAGGTGATGAAGTTCTGCGTAAAATCAGCCAAACGTTGCGCCGATGGAAATCCAACCTTGAACTCTGCTTTCGTTACGGAGGAGATGAGTTTCTGATTTTTATGACAGGAGCGAATGTCGAACAATGCCAACAACGCGCTGAAGAATTAATGGGGATGATCGCGAATTTGCACATCCCACATCACAGTTCAAGAGTCTCAGATCACGTGACGATCACGATAGGCATTCGTCACTGTGACCTGATAGAACGAGAGATGACGGCCGAGAAACTGGTCTCTGTTGCAGATAAAGCCCTTTTTCATGCTAAACATCAGCAACGTGGCACCATTCATATGTTCAGTAGTACCACTTGGCATGAATAACCGTAACCGTTATTCGCCTTTCTCCCAACGCTGTGCGGCTTGATGATCGCTATCACGTGAATCGATCCAGCGGCTCTCTTCCGTTGTCAGCTCTTTTTTCCAAAATGGCGCGCGAGTTTTCAAGTAATCCATGATGAATTCGCACGCTTCAAAAGCCGCATTACGGTGTGCACTGGTCACGCCAACCAACACAATTTGATCGCCGCTGAGCATATCGCCGACGCGATGGATCACTCGAACACGCTGCAAAGGCCAACGCTCTTCCGCCATATCACAAATCTCTAGCAAAGATTTTTCCGTCATGCCCGGATAGTGTTCAAGGTGTAACCCCACGACATTATCGCCCAAGTTCATATCTCGAACCTTGCCGACAAAAGTCACCACAGCGCCCGCTTGAGTCCCTTGCGCTAAAGCCTCGTATTCTTGCGCAAGCGAAAAATCTTCCGTTTGTACAGAAACGCGATGGTCCATATTAACCTCCCGTCACTGGTGGGAAGAAGGCGACTTCGTCCCCCTCTTGCAATGGCGTATCCAGCGGTACTATCGATTGATTAACTGCGGCCAGCAACTTACCCGGTTCTAGAGCCAAATCCCACTTACCGGCTTGTTGCGCCAAGTGGTGGCGTAGCGCTTCAACCGTCGGAAAAACCTGTTCGACTACCAGACTATCGCACTCCACCAACTCACGCGTTTGGGCAAAAAACAGCACCTTAATCATGTTTCCACCTTAAAGTGTCCTGATTTACCGCCTAACTTTTCTAGCAGTCGTACGTTCTCAATCACGATGTCTTTCTGTACTGCTTTGCACATGTCGTAAATAGTCAGAGCCGCAACCGATGCGGCGGTCAATGCTTCCATCTCAACACCGGTTTTACCGCTGAGTTTACACAGCGATTCAATGCGCACACTGTTTTGCTCCGGCAGCGCTTCTAGCTGTACTTCCACTTTAGAAAGCAGCAGAGGATGGCAAAGCGGTATTAGCTCCCACGTACGTTTCGCGGCTTGAATACCCGCAATACGCGCCGTGGCAAACACATCCCCTTTATGGTGCTGACCAGAGAGAATCAGTTGCAGCGTTGCGGGTGCCATGCGCACATAGGCCTCGGCACGCGCTTCACGAACTGTGTCTGCTTTACTCGACACGTCCACCATATTGGCTTCACCCGAAGCATTAATGTGAGTGAGTTGACTCATCAAACCTCCCTTATACCGTCAGGTGTGGCATAAAGTTACATGGGCGATGAGAAGCATCCAATTGCTGTTTAATGATTTTTGTCCAACCGGTGCGGCATGCGCCCGTTGAGCCTGGCATCGCAAAAATCACCGTGTGGTTAGCGAAACCCGCGACCGCGCGCGACTGAATGGTCGAGGTACCAATCTCTTCAAAAGAGACCATTCGGAACAGCTCGCCAAAGCCTTCCACTTCTTTATCAAACAAAGGCTTCAGCGCTTCAGGTGTGCTGTCACGTGAGGTAAACCCAGTGCCACCGGTGATCAAAATCGCTTGGATGGTTTCATCCGCAATCCATTGTGAAACCACCGCACGGATTTTGTACATATCGTCAATCACGATCTGCTTATCAGCCAGTTTATGACCCGCTTCTTGCAACTGCTCAGCCAAGTAACGACCTGAAGTATCATTTTCTTCGGTACGCGTATCTGACACGGTTAAAACGGCGATGTTTGCTGCTTGAAATTTGCTTTCTGCGTGACCCATTTGTTCACCTTTTAAAAATGGTTAAACCTCGATAGCGAGGTCAAATTATCGGTAGAAACTCAGCCGCCAATAGACGCTAAATGAGGCGTGACACCCGAGTTTCCATCATGCAGGAAGTGGGTTTCCGCCTTGTTTTGCAACTGGGCTTGAATTCGTTCAATCAATGCGTTTTCTTGTTGTTCTTCCTGAAGGAGATCGCGCAAATCTATGCCTTGTTCGCCAAATAAGCACAGATGCAGTTTACCGAGAGCCGACACACGTAGGCGGTTACAACTGCTACAAAAGTTCTTCTCATAAGGCATGATAAGACCGATCTCCCCTTGGTAATCAGGGTGGATAAACACCTGTGCAGGGCCATCGTTATCCGCTCTGGCTTTAAGTAGCCAGCCATTACCAAGCAGGTAGTCACGGATTGACGCGCCAGAGACATGATGGCGAGTAAATAACTCGTCCATTTCTCCGGTCTGCATCAATTCAATAAAACGCAATTGAATGGGGCGAGTTTTTATCCACGCCATAAATTTAGGGAGTTCAAGGTGGTTAAGATTTTTCATCAACACCACGTTGACTTTGACTTGCTCAAAACCGACATCAAAGGCGCGATCGATGCCTGACATCACCTGCTGGAAGCGATTTTCACCGGTGATTTGCGCGAACATACGCGGATCTAAGCTATCCACGCTGACATTCAATTGAGTCAACCCCGCATCACGCCAGTCACCAACATGTTTCGCTAAACGATAGCCATTAGTGGTGGTAGCGACTTTTTGAATGCCGGGAGTTTGCGCGATGGTATGAATGATTTCGCTGAAATCTTTACGCAGCGAGGGTTCGCCACCCGTAATCCGCACTTTTGAGGTGCCGCAATGCGCAAATGCATTCACCACTCGGCGAATCTCATCCACAGTCAAAAATGAGGTAGGACGATCCACCAATGGCTTATAGCCATCAGGTAAACAATAGGTACATTTGAAATTACAAACGTCAGTTATGGATAGACGTAAGTAATAAAACTTACGTTGAAATCTGTCTTCGAATTGTTGCGCCACAGAACACCTTTCCAAATACGGGAGGCAAAATCATTTCCAATCCTGCCCTTGTGACATTATGCCACTGGCTTACAACGCATATTTACAGGTTTAAACTTAGCGCGGTAAGCTCGGAGTTAAGGCCAAGCAGTACGATGTTTCCATCTCTTTAGCTCAGGCTGCTGGTAAAATACTTAATAATTGTATGTGATTCTAGCCTTAACGAGAAAAAAATGATGGCCTTGTGGAAATTAGCCCTAAATAGGTACTCATTGTGAATGAAGTTCGTTAAATTGCTGCGGGTTATGAAAAAATAAGAAGATGCTCATGTCTCTATACGAAAACAAAAAAGTCGTCGCTATCGGCGGCGGCCATGGTTTGGGGCGCATGTTGGCGGCGCTCAAAGTATTTGGCTCCAATGCAACAGGCATAGTCACCACCACAGATAATGGCGGTTCGACAGGACGCATTCGTCACTGCCAAGGGGGGATTGCTTGGGGCGACACCCGTAACTGCATCAACCAACTGATTACCGAACCCTCCATCAGTTCGATGATGTTCGAATACCGCTTTAAAGGCGCTGGAGAGCTCAACGGCCACAACTTGGGCAACCTAATGCTCACCGCTTTGGATAACCTTTCTGTACGTCCGCTGGATGCGATTAATCTTATTCGTAACATGCTTAAGGTTGATGTGAATATTCTGCCGATGTCTGAGCATCCCTCTGATCTTGCTGCTCTTTCAATGGATGGTAAATGGGTAACGGGCGAAACCAGCGTTGACGAGATGACGCAAGATTTGCGAAGACTTGATCTTGCTCCTGAAGTCCCCGCCACCAAAGAAGCAATCACTGCGATTCAAGAAGCGGACTGCGTGATCCTCGGCCCCGGCAGTTTCTTAACTAGCATTATGCCGCCGCTGCTGTTACCAGAATTGGGTAAAGCGATTGCGCGCAATCAAACCGCTAAAGTGATTTTTGTCGAGAACCTCTCTCCAGAGTATGGGCCGGCGGGAAGAATGAGCTTAGCGCAGAAACTAGAGTGGTGTGAAAGAGCGTGTCAGGGACGCAAAATTGATGTGGTGCTAGGTCATCACCCTCATCCGGATCTGCAAGGACAATGGAATTTTGTTACCCGAGATTTGGCCTCTGCCAACCGTGACTGGCGTCATGACCGGCAGAAGCTGAGACAAGCGATTGAAGAGCAGTTATGCAACAAGATTTGAGTAACACTGATGCGTCTGTTTCAGCAAATCGAGCATCTGTGTGACTTCTAGCGAGATGTCTAGCATCTCGCCAGATTTGGCTCGGCTATCCAATTCAATCGCTTTGGCACACAAGCGGTCTGCGCCAAAACTGGCCGCGCTACTTTTTAGTGCGTGGCTGATCTCTTTGAGATAGCCCAATTTATCCACCACCTGTTCACTGACGAGCTTAGATTGGTAGTCACCAAGTTCACCGAGAAAGATGTTGACCAAAATCGGCACATTTTCTTCGCCTATCTCTTTGGCAAGCAAATCAATTTTACTTTGATTGATCCATTCTCTCATCGCTTACCGCTCCTTCTCTTTTTCTTTCACTTTTTCATTCCAAGTTTGCAGCTTGCGATAGATGGTTGAAGGACTGACATCCAGATAGGTTGCGGCACGGGGAATGTTACCATCACACGCTTCAATAGCTTGCTCGATGGCCTGTTTTTCCGTCATCCACAATGGGAAAATTTCATGCACTGACACTTTGTTTTCATGGGCGAGCGGTAAAGCTCGATTGATCGGAGTTGGCATTTGGTTTAGTGGTGGCGGGAGCATATCTAACGTGATTTCACGGCCTTCATTCAGTACCACGACATTACGTAAAACGTTTTGTAATTGACGCACGTTACCCGGCCACTCGTAGTGACGGAAGCGCTCGACCACTTCGGCCGACAAGCGTACAAAATCTTTCCCTTCTTCCTTGGACATAAAGCCAAGCAGCGAGTAGGCAATCTCTATCACATCATCACCACGCTCGCGCAATGGTGGTAAGTGCAGTGGGATCACATACAAGCGGTAGTACAAGTCTTCACGAAAACGCCCTTCTTGCACTTCTTTCCAGGGGTCACGGTTGGTCGCACACACAAAGCGCACATCCACGCTTTTCATTTTCGATGAGCCAACTTTTTGGAATGTTCCGGTTTGGATAAAGCGCAGCAGTTTGGTTTGTAAATCCAAATCCATTTCGCACAACTCATCCAAAAATAGCGTGCCACCATCAGCGGCTTCCGCAGCACCTTGGCGTTCAGTCGCCGCACCGGTAAAAGCCCCTTTTACGTGGCCGAACAACTCACTTTCAATCAGATCTTTCGGGATAGCAGCACAGTTAATGGCAATAAACGGTTTATCGCCACGTTTACTCGCAGCGTGAATCGCTTCGGCACACACCTCTTTACCTGTACCACTTTCACCGGTAATGAAAATACTCGCTTTACTGCTCGCCGCTGAGTCTATTGTGCGATAGACCGCTTGCATGGTTTGGCTACTACCGATAAAGCCTTGATAGTTCTGATTTTTATTATCGACATCATTTTTGAGTTTCGATGCTTTACGGATCGCGTTATTCACCGTGACCCGCAAGCGATCCGCCTCACAAGGCTTAATCAAAAAGTCTTGAGCACCATGGCGCATCGCTTCAACCGCGGTATCAATTGAACCGTGCGCCGTCATGAATACAATGGGCACATCTGGTGATTTTTCTTTTACTGCATGCAGGACATCCATCCCCGTCATATCCGGTAAACGTAAATCAAGCAGGATCAGATCCGGCTCACGACGACTGATGCTTTCAATTGCATCGCGTCCTGTACCGACGATATTAATATCAATATCCAGCGGGGTGAGATAGGAGCGATACAACGCCGCCACCGACGCTGTATCTTCTACCATGAGTAAGTATTTCGCTTTCTGCAAAGATTGATGTTGTTGCATAGCCTAGCCATTATTGTTTTGCATTTTGCTGTAATAATTGCATTTGGAATTGCATTTTGCAAATTGGAATCGAAAATTTATCCTCGATAGCGCCAATGCTCACAAATATTGACCGCTTTTCGTTGGCACGATATGTGCTTCACTACTATTGACCCGCAAGGGTCACCTAGCCAACTGACGTTGTTAGTGAATAAAAATGTTCACAAATAACAGCCAATAGACTCATTCTATTGGCTATTTTTTTATCTGCGTGTTTGAAATACGCATTCACCGATTAGCTGTTGGCGATAAACTGCTGACGCAACTGATGAATCTCATCACGTTTTTGCGCCGCTAACTCAAACTCTAAGTTCTGCGCATGTTGGTACATCGCCGCTTCTAGTTTGCTGATCTCTTTTTCCAATTGTTGTGGTGTAAGAGCTTGATATACAGCCGATTCTTCCGCCACTTTGGCCAAAGGCACTACTTTGCTGTTCTTTGGCTTACGGGATTTCGCAATATCACCCAGCTCCATAATGTCCTTCACGCTGCGTTTTAATGGCTGCGGAGTAATACCAAGCTGCTCGTTGTAAGCATGCTGCTTCTCACGGCGGCGCTCGGTTTCATCCATCGCTTTACGCATCGATTTAGTGATCGAGTCGGCGTACAAAATCGCTTTACCATTGATGTTACGAGCAGCACGGCCGATGGTCTGAATTAGTGAACGTTCAGAACGCAAAAAGCCTTCTTTATCTGCATCAAGGATAGCCACCAAAGCCACTTCCGGCATATCCAAACCTTCACGCAGTAAGTTAATCCCGACCAAAACATCGAAAACACCTAGCCGCAAGTCTCGAATAATCTCCACTCGTTCAACGGTATCAATATCCGAATGCAGATAACGTACTTTCACCCCATGCTCATGCAGATATTCGGTTAAGTCTTCGGCCATGCGTTTGGTTAGGGTAGTCACCAAGATCCGCTCATCATTGGCAGCACGCACACGCGCTTCTGAAAGCAAATCATCCACCTGAGTGGCTACTGGGCGCACTTCGATGATCGGATCCAGCAAACCCGTTGGACGAACCACTTGATCCGCCACTTCACCACCGGATTTGGTTAACTCATACTCACCTGGTGTTGCAGACACAAAAATGGTTTGCGGAGCCAGTGCTTCAAATTCATCAAATTTAAGCGGGCGGTTATCCAGAGCAGAAGGTAAGCGGAATCCAAACTCCACCAAGGTTTCTTTACGTGAACGGTCACCTTTAAACATGGCGCCAATTTGTGGCACGGTGACGTGCGATTCATCGATGATCAGCAGACCATCGTGAGGTAAGTAGTCAAATAAGGTTGGAGGTGGCTCCCCCTCGGAGCGCCCACTGAGGTACCGCGAGTAGTTTTCTATCCCAGAGCAAAATCCCAGTTCGTTCATCATCTCAATATCAAACTGAGTTCGTTGAGAAATCCTCTGTTCTTCGAGCAATTTATTGTTATCCAAGAGATATTGCCGACGGATTTGCAACTCATACTTGATCTGCTCTATCGCCTCAAGGATCCGTTCACGCGGCGTTACATAGTGCGTTTTAGGGTAAACCGTGAAACGCGCTAAATCACGTGACGTCACAACCCCTGTTAATGGGTCAAAAAGACTGATGCATTCCACTTCATCATCAAACATCTCTACCCGAACGGCTTCTTGATCCGATTCCGCAGGAAAAATGTCAATCACTTCGCCTCGAACGCGGAATTGACCTCGTTCAAACGCCATGTCATTACGCGAATATTGCAACTCAGCTAACCGACGCAGCATATCGCGTTGGTTGATAACGTCCCCTCGGCGTAAATGCAGCATCATTTTCAAATAAGAATCGGGGTCGCCCAAACCGTAGATCGCAGAAACCGAAGCGACAATCACCGCATCTTTGCGCTCTAATAATGCTTTGGTCGCAGATAAACGCATCTGCTCAATATGCGCATTAACCGAAGAGTCTTTCTCAATAAAAGTATCGGTGCTTGGAACGTAAGCTTCAGGCTGGTAGTAGTCATAGTAAGAAACGAAATACTCCACCGCATTGTTGGGGAAAAAGGCTTTCATTTCACCGTACAGCTGCGCTGCAAGGGTTTTATTTGGCGCAAGTAAAATTGTAGGACGCTGAGCGATAGCAATCACGTTGGCTAAGGTAAACGTTTTACCCGACCCCGTAACCCCAAGCAGAGTTTGGTGAGCTAATCCTGAATCCAACCCCTCTAGTAATTGCTTAATCGCGGTAGGTTGGTCACCGGCAGGTTGATAATCCGAAACCAATTCAAATGCTTTACTCATTGCATCCTCGTTGTACACTTTTTCGAACGCTATTGTTGCTGTATGCGTAGCGGATGATCAAGCACTTAATTCCACCACCTTTTATCACGTACGCTGTGGTGTAAATGAATTTCCGCATCCATGTGCGAAGGATCTTCATTTTACTGAAAATAATCCTAGCTTCACGATATGAGGTTTGCTAACATCCTCAGCCCTACTCAGGCTTACCGCCCACTCTCTTCACAAAAATAATCCACCTGTTTTCCCCAGATTTTCCTCTGAACCTGTTTTAGTGCCTAAAATTCATCAATTCACATCACACTAAGAAACTTGTGGAAAAGAAAAAATAATCCTTACAAAACAATAATTAAAATCAAAAATTATCTTTATGCGAAACTGAGCTTTTACTCAAAAAACGCCCCTAGCCAAACTAACTCAAGATTCATCAACACACTTATCCACAAATTTAGTGGATAAGTGAATGCAGCTCAATAGCCGTAAGGGATACGAGAAAGTAAACCCTTAACCACATAAAAAAGCGACATTTTTTCAGCGAAAAACATTGACACGAAAAAACCAGATCGCTAACATCCGCTCCGAAACTATTCCTCCTTAGTTCAGTCGGTAGAACGGCGGACTGTTAATCCGTATGTCGCAGGTTCGAGTCCCGCAGGAGGAGCCAAATTTAAAGCCCAGTCGCTAGCGACTGGGCTTTTTTATTGCCGATTTCCCGAACAAAATTCCCCACACGATCTCTTATGTTTCTCTACCGTTCGCCTCTTATTTGCCACTTATTGCGTATAATTTATGTTCATGTATCTAAAACCTTAGCTTTCCTTGGTTGTTATTGCTTTGGCAAAGCAGGATAATACTGGGATCGGAAGCAAACATTTATATAACTATGACCGAATATATTTTGTTGTTAATTGGCACTGTGCTGGTGAACAATTTTGTACTGGTGAAGTTCTTAGGCTTATGTCCTTTCATGGGCGTATCGAAAAAACTAGAGACCGCAATTGGCATGGGGTTGGCAACCACCTTCGTCCTGACATTGGCCTCCGTTTGCGCCTATCTGGTAGAAAGCTACGTGTTACGCCCACTAGGCATTGAGTATCTGCGCACCATGAGCTTTATTTTGGTGATCGCTGTCGTGGTACAGTTCACCGAAATGGTCGTGCACAAAACCAGCCCGACACTCTATCGCTTGCTAGGGATTTTCCTGCCGCTGATCACCACCAACTGTGCGGTGTTAGGTGTTGCGCTGCTCAACATCAACGAAAATCACAACTTCATTCAATCGATTATTTATGGCTTTGGCGCTGCGGTAGGCTTCTCTCTGGTGTTGATCCTGTTCGCTTCAATGCGTGAACGGATCCATGTCGCCGATGTCCCCGCTCCCTTCAAAGGCGCGTCCATTGCGATGATCACCGCAGGTCTCATGTCTTTGGCCTTTATGGGCTTTACCGGGTTGGTGAAACTGTAATGAGTACCATAGTCATCGCTATTCTTGCTCTGGCGGCATTGGCCGCCGTGTTTGGAGCCATACTGGGTTTTGCTTCGATCCGCTTTAAGGTTGAGGCAGACCCCATCGTTGATCAAATTGACTCCATCTTGCCGCAAACCCAATGTGGCCAATGCGGCTACCCCGGATGTCGCCCTTACGCCGAAGCCATTGCCAATGGCGATGCGATTAACAAGTGCCCTCCTGGTGGTCAAGCGACCATTGAAAAACTCGCTGACCTAATGGGTGTCGAAGTACAAGACTCCGCTCATGATCTGGACAACAAAGTCAAAATGGTCGCCTTTATCCATGAAGACATGTGTATCGGTTGTACCAAGTGTATTCAGGCTTGCCCGGTCGATGCGATTGTGGGCGGTAACAAAGCGCTGCACACGGTGATCAAAAATGAGTGTACGGGTTGTGACCTGTGCGTTGCGCCCTGCCCGACAGACTGTATTGAAATGATCCCGGTACAAACCACCCCAGAGAGCTGGAAGTGGCAACTCAATGCCATCCCTGTGGTCAATGTGACCGATTCTGCGCCTGCTGCGCAGAAAAGTGCGAATTAAGGATGGGTATGTTGTCATTAATCGAACAAATCAAATCAGGTAAGCTTTGGGACTTCCCCGGCGGCATTCATCCGTTTGAAAATAAACACCAATCCAACCGTCAGCCGATTATCAATGCGAGCATTCCGAATGAGCTGGTACTACCGCTCAAGCAGCACATTGGTAAGGCAGGCGATCTACTGGTGAAAGTGGGCGATCGCGTTTTAAAAGGCCAGCCGCTGACGCAATATACGTCGACCTTCATGTTGCCGATTCATGCGCCGACTTCTGGCGTCATTAGCGCTATTGAGCCGCGCACTGTCGCTCACCCTTCCGGTTTGAGCGAGCTGTGTATTGTTCTGACACCAGACCAACAAGAAGAGTGGTTTGATTTACAGCCGCAGCCCGATTATCAACAGTTGTCCCCTGAAACACTCTTGGAGCTGATCCGTCAGGCAGGTATTTCAGGTATGGGTGGCGCAGGTTTCCCAACTGCGAAGAAACTGCAATCTGGGCTTTCGCGCACCGAAATCTTGATCATTAACGCCGCCGAGTGTGAGCCTTATATCACCGCAGATGATGTGTTAATGCGTCAATATGCCCATGAAATTATTCAGGGGATCGAGATTGTTGAACACATTCTAAAGCCAAAACTTACCATCATCGGGATTGAAGATAACAAACCGGAAGCCGTTGCAGCGCTGCAACAAGCCGCGCAAGACAAACCGATGGTGATCCGCGTTATCCCAACCAAATACCCGTCTGGTGGTGAGAAACAACTCATCAAAATCCTGACTAACTTGGAAGTTCCGAAAGGTGGTATTCCTGCCGATATCAGTTTGATGGTGCAAAATGTCGGCTCATTGCAGGCGATTGCGCGCGCGATTGTGCATGGTGAACCGCTGATCCGCCGTGTAGTGACACTCACCGGTGATTGTTTCCGTAAACCACGTAACGTTTGGGCATTGCTCGGCACGCCTGTCCAAGCGCTGCTCAATGAGTTTGGCTACAAAGCCGATAAAAAGCTGCCGCGTCTCATCATGGGCGGCCCGATGATGGGCTTCACTCTGCCCCATGCGCAAGTGCCGATCACTAAAACCGCTAACTGTATTCTTGCGCCTACACGCAATGAGTTAACCAGTAGTGATAATGAGATGGCGTGTATCCGCTGCGGTCAATGCGCCGAAGCCTGTCCGGTATCGCTATTACCACAGCAGTTACAGTGGCACGCGAAAGCCGAAGAATTTGATAAGTGCGAAGAGCTCAATCTAAAAGACTGTATTGAATGCGGCGCTTGTGCTTATGTCTGCCCGAGTGAAATTCCGTTGGTGCAGTACTATCGCCAAGCCAAAGCAGAAATTCGTACCCGCAGCTTAGAAGCGGAAGCCGCTGAACGTGCTAAAGCACGCTTTGAAGAGAAAAAAGCGCGGATGGATCGCGATAAGGCCGAGCGCGAAAATCGCTTCAAGCAAGCGGCGGAAGATCGCCGTAAAGAGATGCAGCAGCAAGGTGGCTCCGATGCCATTGCCGCTGCGATTGAACGCGTTAAAGCGCAAAAAGCGCAGCTTGAGCCAGCCGATAACAGCGTAAAACCTGCGATTGCGGCGGCGATTGCACGCGCCAAAGCCAAACAGGCAGAAGCGGCACAAAGTGGCGCAAGTGAGCCAGATAATAGTGAAATGGCGAAACTGCGTGAAGAACGCAAACGCCAAGCTCGGGAACGCAAGGCACAAAAAGGTGAAGTGACTGAAGCATCAACCAGTGATGATGCGGACGATAAGAAATCGGCTGTCGCTGCGGCCATTGCTCGCGCTAAAGCGCGTAAAGCAGAGCAGCAGGAAACCGAAAGCGCAGCTCAGCCAGCACAAGCCACGCCAAGCAGTGACGACACTGACCCGAAAAAAGCTGCGGTCGCTGCCGCCATTGCTCGCGCTAAAGCACGTAAAGCGGAGCAGTTGGAAACAGAAAGCACAGCTCAGCCAGAACAAGCCACGCCAAGCAGTGACGATGCTGACCCGAAAAAAGCTGCGGTCGCCGCCGCCATTGCTCGTGCTAAAGCGCGCAAAGCAGAGCAGCAGGAAACCGAAAGCACAGCTCAGCCAGAACAAGCCACGCCAAGCAGTGACGACGCTGACCCGAAAAAAGCTGCGGTCGCCGCCGCCATTGCTCGTGCTAAAGCTCTCAAAGCAGAGCAGCAGGAAACCGAAAGTACAGCTCAGCCAGAACAAGCCACGCCAAGCAGTGACGACGCTGACCCGAAAAAAGCTGCGGTCGCTGCCGCCATTGCTCGCGCTAAAGCACGTAAAGCAGAGCAGCAGGAAACAGAAAGCACAGCTCAGCCAGAACAAGCCACGCCAAGCAGTGACGACGCTGACCCGAAAAAAGCTGCGGTCGCTGCGGCCATTGCTCGCGCTAAAGCGCGTAAAGCAGAGCAGCAGGAAACCGAAAGCGCAGCTCAGCCAACTCAAGCTACGCCAAGCAGTGACGATGCAGACCCGAAAAAAGCTGCGGTGGCCGCCGCGATTGCTCGCGCCAAAGCACGGAAAGCCGCCCAACAATCATCATCTAATTTAAACGCTGAGGAGAAAGACTAGTGGCCTTCTTTATTGCTAGCTCCCCACATTTACGCAGTAAGCGCAGCACGGCTGACGTTATGCGTTGGGTATTAGCCTGCGCACTGCCCGGCCTGATAGCCCAAACCTACTTTTTTGGCTATGGCACACTGGTTCAACTCCTATTAGCCATCTCCGTTGCGGTGGCATTGGAAGCGGGTATCATGCTACTGCGTAAACGCTCGCCCATTTCCGCACTACGCGACTACAGCGCAGTGGTGACGGCACTGTTATTGGCCGTTGCCATTCCGCCGCTTTCACCGTGGTGGATTGTGGTGATTGGTTTGATCTTTGCGATCGTGATAGCCAAACATCTTTACGGTGGGCTTGGGCAAAACCCCTTTAACCCCGCCATGATTGCTTACGTGGTACTGCTCATCTCCTTCCCGGTACAGATGACCAGCTGGATTGCGCCAACCGAGTTGAATGCCGAACCCAGTTCGCTGGTCGATTCGGTATCACTGATTTTCGGTGGCTTTAACAGTGACGGGCTGTCGTTACAGCAAATCCGCACCGGTATTGATGGCGTAACCATGGCAACCCCACTGGATGCCATCAAAACCTCGCTCAAAGCGGGCCATACCATGAGTGAAACCTTAACTCAGCCTCAGTTTAGCGGTTTTGCGGGCATCGGTTGGGAATGGGTCAATATTGCCTATCTGCTCGGCGGCCTGATGCTGCTGAAACTGCGTATCATACGTTGGCATATTCCGGTGGCAATGTTGGTAGGTTTAATCATCACATCGCTACTCGCTCAGCTCTTTGCTCCGGGAACCACGGCTTCGCCAGTTATCCATCTTTTATCAGGCGCGACCATGCTCGGCGCATTTTTTATCGCAACCGATCCAGTCAGTGCCAGCACCACCGACAAGGGACGCCTGATTTACGGTTTCTTCATCGGTGCTATGGTGTTTATCATTCGTAGCTGGGGTGGCTACCCTGATGGTGTTGCGTTTGCGGTATTACTCGCCAATCTCTGCGTACCACTGATTGATTACTACACCAAACCCAGAACTTACGGACACTAAGAGCGCGACTTATGCTGACAGCAATTCGAAAAAATGGCCTGATTCTCGCCATCTTTGCCTGTGTTTCAACGGGTTTGGTGGCGCTGACTTACGCCCTCACCGCAGAGCAAATTCAACAACAAGAGCAAAAGCAGCTACTGCAGGTTCTCAACCAAGTGATCCCACATAAGTATCACGATAACCCTCTGGCGCAAGCCTGTACTTTAGTCAATGATGACAAACTCGGCACAGCCAAAACCATGCATGCTTATCTGGCGCAACGTGACGGCCAGCCCACAGCCATTGCGATTGAGACCATTGCCCCCGATGGTTATAACGGTGAAATAAAATTGATCGTCGGGATCGCTAATAACGGCACCGTGCTTGGTGTGCGTGTACTTGCCCACCAAGAAACACCGGGGCTAGGTGATAAGATTGATTTACGCATCAGTAATTGGGTATTAGGCTTTAACGGCCAACAAGTCACCGCCGATAATCAGGATGACTGGAAAGTACGTAAAGATGGCGGTCAGTTTGACCAATTTACGGGTGCAACCATTACTCCTCGCGCTGTCGTACTGGCGGTCAAAAAAGCCGTGGAGTATGTCAACCAACATCAACAACAGCTGCACAATCAGCCGAATCCGTGTGAGGGTCAATAACATGAGTGAAAACCGAACTCTGATGTTAAATGGCATGTGGAACAACAACCCAGCCTTAGTGCAATTACTGGGATTGTGTCCGCTGCTCGCCGTTTCCTCCACCGTGACCAATGCCCTCGGATTAGGCATCGCTACGCTTCTTGTTCTCGTCGGCTCGAATGTCACCGTCTCTCTCGTGCGTGATTATGTGCCGAAAGAAGTCCGAATTCCGGTGTTCGTGATGATCATCGCTTCGCTGGTGACTTGCGTACAGTTACTGATGAACGCCTACGCTTACGGGCTTTATCTCTCGCTCGGCATTTTTATTCCGCTGATTGTGACCAACTGCATCATCATAGGTCGTGCCGAAGCGTTTGCTTCAAAAAATGATGTGCTCCCAGCCGCGTTAGACGGATTTTGGATGGGATTGGGGATGACCTCAGTACTGGTTGTGCTCGGATCACTGCGCGAAATCATCGGCAATGGCACGCTGTTCGATGGCGCGGACCTGCTACTCGGAGAATGGGCTAAAGTTCTACGCATCGAAGTGTTTCACTTTGACAGCGCCTTTTTGCTGGCACTGCTGCCCCCCGGTGCCTTCATCGGCGTTGGCTTTTTGATCGCCGCCAAAAGCGTGATTGATAAACAGATTGCCGCTCGCCAACCAAAACAACAAAAGCAAGCCATAGAGCGTGCACGCGTGACCAATGTCTAACCTGATCAAGGAAACCAACCCGTCTAATGAATAACGCGAAACGGATTGAAATTTTAGAACGGCTGAGGGCTAACAACCCAAAACCTGAAACCGAATTAAACTGGAACTCCCCCTTTGAGTTGCTGATTGCGGTGCTGCTCTCCGCGCAAGCGACCGATGTCAGCGTCAACAAAGCCACCGATAAACTGTATGCAGTGGCTAATACGCCACAAGCCATGCTTGATCTGGGTGTTGATGGCGTCAAAGAGTACATAAAAACCATTGGTTTATTTAACTCTAAAGCCGAAAACGTCATCAAAACTTGCCGTATTTTGCTTGAAAAGCATCAAGGTGAAGTGCCGGAAGATCGTGAAGCATTAGAAGCGCTGCCTGGCGTTGGGCGTAAAACCGCCAATGTGGTGTTGAATACAGCCTTTGGCTGGCCGACTATTGCGGTCGATACGCACATCTTTCGCGTCTCCAATCGCACCAAATTTGCGGTCGGCAAAAACGTCGACGAAGTAGAGCACAAGCTACTCAAAGTCGTACCTAATGAGTTTAAACTCGATGTGCACCACTGGTTGATTCTGCATGGCCGTTACACCTGTGTCGCGCGCAAACCACGTTGTGGCAGTTGCATTATCGAAGATCTTTGTGAATTCAAAGATAAAGTGTACCCAGAAAGCTAATTTCCCAAAAAACCGTTATCCGGAAAGTAAGGAGCTCTTAATGTCCAACCATCGTATTTTGCACACCATGCTACGCGTCGGCGATTTGGATAAATCGATCGAATTCTATACTCAAGTAATGGGTATGAGCCTGCTGCGCAAAAATGAGAATACTGAGTACAAATACACCCTCGCCTTCTTAGGTTATGGTGATGAATCCCAAGGTGCGGTCATTGAGCTGACCTACAACTGGGGCGTGGCGGACTATGAGAAAGGCAACGCATACGGCCATATCGCGATTGGGGTTGATGATATTTATGCGACTTGCGATACCATCAAAGCGGTGGGAGGCATTGTAACCCGTGAACCAGGCCCAGTGAAAGGCGGGACAACTCACATCGCTTTCGTGAAAGACCCTGATGGTTACATGATTGAGCTTATCCAAAACAAGCAAGCCCATGCTGGTCTTGAAGGCTAATCGCCGATTCTGATGCATGATGCCGTCTTATGGACGGCATTTTTTTGCACGCTGTTCTTTCACCCTTTCTCTGCAATGCGTAATTCCCACACAATTCCTGTCATTTACATGATAATAATTATCAATTAATCTGAAGCAACAGATAATCAAGGAGAAGGTGTGATGAATATAAAAGAGTGGGAAAGGCATACCCTATTAGCCGATATCGCTATGCAGGAGTCAGACCACCTGCGCAGCATTCTTCACTATCAACAAGCGCTCACCGTCAGCCAACAGTTGGATGAAAGTGAAGAGATTGACATGGAAGATCGCATGATGATCTCGGTTATCTCTTGCCACAACATGGCCAAGTTTTGGCGCACCATGGGCGATAACCAATACGAGCTTAAATACCTACAACTGGCCTCAGAGCGCGTCCTCACGCTGATCCCTCAGTGCCATAAACCGGGTTGTGAAGCTTTTGTTGACTCTTTAGGCTGCTGCCGTAAAGCGCTGCTCGATTTTATGAAGCGCCACCCTAATCCAGAGATCGCACGCATGGTGCAACATATAGATACCGCCTCAAAATGCGAGATTATTGCTCAGTTTCGCCTCAATTAACGGTATCACCCAACCAATGCGCTCTCCCAATTCAGGTGTGATTCGCTATCACACCTGAGTGCGGCCTAGTGAAATCACCACGCGGCGGTTTTTGTCTTTACCAATCGGCGAAGCGTTATCGGCAATCGGCCGACGTTTGCCATAGCCCTGCACTTGAATGCGATCTTCCGGCAACCCGATCGATTTAAAGTATTCGCGCAGCACCTCAGCCCGTTGTTCCGATAGATTTTGGCTATTGTTATTGGTGTCTGTTGAATCGGTATAGGTGGAAACCAGCACTAAATCAATATCTTGGTTATAGCGTACATATTCAGCGATCTGTGCCAAACGCTTTTGTGACGCTTTATTCAGCTCAACGCTATCACCTTGATCATAATGCAAAATCGTGAATGAAATATCTTCAAAACTGTAAGGCAGCAGCTTGGAAATGCAGTCACTAAATTCGTTGTAAGGTTGCTGGAAGAGCACCGCAGACAGCGCTACTTCGATGCGTTGATCGCGACTTTGCCAATCTTGATAGCTGAAGGTTGGGTAGCGGCCTTTTTCAAGCTCACTCAACAGTGACCAAGCCGTTTGCCCGCCAATATAACCATCAAATTGTTTGAAGAATTGTAGATTGGTAATGCGATCTGCCGCCTCACCCGGTCGCCAAATGGGTGGCATAGACACTAAGCTAACGTTACGAGTATCGCCCATCGGACGGCGCATTTTCAGTTCAAAATCGAGGTTGATTTTTTTACCAGCACGAGAAGAAAACTCGGCATCCCCATAGTTCGGGATCGGGTGCACAAGGCGGCATTCCAACGGCGTGTTGGTTTGCATTTGCCACGTAGATTGCTGTGGCGTTGCCACATAACGCACCTCCAACGCCAAAGCAGCTGGCGCTGACAACGAGCTCAAGGCAAACAAACTTGTGATAACCCATTTATTCATAAATACTTTTTCTCACTACTGGTACTGCATGCTCAGACGGAGGTTTGCCGCCTGCGAGACTTGATGGATTAGATGCAAAAATCTAGCCAGCGCGATAATAACATGGATAACCGTCCACAAGGTGAACATACTCCTGCGAATCTGGCATCACACCCTTCAAACATTATCGCTTCCCGTTATTGAACAATTAATTGCCTTGATTTAAGTAGGCTAGGTTTTTCTCCCGCGCAGAATCTGCAATAATGCCAGCCTTATCACACAATTTAGAACCCGCATGACTGATAAAAATGACGCGCAGACCCTGAGAAAACGCTTTCGCGGCTATTTTCCTGTGGTTATCGATGTAGAAACCGCAGGATTCAATGCCCAGACGGATGCCCTTCTTGAAATTTGTGCCGTTACTTTGAGTATGGATGAGAATGGAGATTTGCACCCAGCGAGCACGATTCATTTTCATGTCGAGCCTTTTGAAGGCGCTAACCTTGAAAAAGCCGCATTGGAATTTACTGGGATTTATGACCCATTCAGTCCACTGCGTGGCGCCGTCACAGAAGATCATGCTTTAAAAGAAATTTACAAACTGGTTCGCAAAGAACAAAAAGCCGCAGACTGCAGCCGCGCCATCATTGTGGCGCATAACGCGCATTTTGATCATAGTTTTGTGATGGCGGCAAGCGAACGTTGTAAATTAAAACGTGTTCCATTCCATCCTTTTGCCACCTTTGACACTGCGGCTCTGAGTGGTCTTGCTTTCGGGCAGACCGTACTTGCCAAAGCGTGTAAAACCGCAGGGATGGAATTCGACAATCGCGAGGCGCATTCTGCCTTGTACGATACCCAAAAAACTGCAGAGCTGTTCTGCACCATTGTCAACCGATGGAAAGCTTTAGGTGGCTGGCCATTGGTCAATGATGATGAGGACAATAACAATGATGCCGACTTAGACTGAAACTCGCAGCTGTGTATTGGCAAGTTCAGCAGGTAAGGCAAATCCCCAAACTACTTGTTTTTTCAGGTAGCCAGGGGAAACACACAACATCCCGAGAAAAAATATGAATCCAGTAGTCATTTCCGTTTGTGTCATGCTGCTGCTAGCCCTAATGCGGGTGAACGTCGTGGTTGCTTTGACGTTCAGTGCCATCGTTGGTGGTCTAGTTGCAGGTATGAGTTTAAATGATACCGTCGCCGCTTTTGAAAGCGGTTTGGGTGGCGGAGCCACTATCGCCTTAAGTTACGCTATGCTTGGCACTTTTGCCGTCGCAATTTCTAGATCGGGTATTACCGATTTACTTGCGCAAAGTGTAATTCGTCGCATTCATGGCCAAGAAAACCATGTAGCGTCTACCGGTCTAAAATACGTTGTGCTGATCTCTTTACTGCTGATGGCCATGGCGTCACAAAACGTCATTCCCGTGCACATCGCGTTCATCCCGATTTTGATCCCACCTCTATTGGCCGTGTTTGCCAAGCTTAAGCTCGATCGTCGTTTGGTCGCCTGTGTGCTCACTTTTGGTTTAATCACACCTTACATGGTATTACCGGTTGGCTTTGGTGGCATTTTCCTCAACAACATTCTGCTGAAAAATCTGCATGACAATGGATTGGAAGCCATCACCGCCAGCCAAGTGCCAACCGCGATGATTCTGCCTGCAATCGGCATGATCTTTGGTCTACTGATAGCGGTATTCTTCAGCTATCGCAAACCTCGTCAATACCAAGAGACTGAGTTGACAGTGGTTCAGCAAGACAATTTTGCGATCAATAGCAAGCACATCGCTATCGCAGGTATGGGAATTGCTGCCGCATTGGCCGTACAGTTGTTTACGGGCTCAATGATTATTGGTGCACTGGCCGGCTTCATGGTGTTCACTTTTGGTGGCGTGATTGCGTGGAAAGAGACACATGACGTGTTCACCAAAGGCGTACACATGATGGCGATGATTGGTTTTATCATGATTTCTGCCGCCGGTTTTGCCGCGGTAATGAAAGCCACTGGCGGCGTTGAGACGTTAGTCGCTTCACTCTCCACCAGCATTGGCGACAACAAAGCTTTGGCTGCCCTACTGATGTTAGTGGTAGGTCTGTTAGTGACCATGGGAATTGGTTCTTCTTTCTCAACCATTCCAATCATTGCCACTATTTATGTACCGCTCTGCCTCTCATTTGGTTTCTCACCTATGGCAACCGTGGCTCTCGTGGGTACCGCTGCTGCGTTAGGTGATGCAGGTTCTCCAGCTTCAGACTCAACGCTAGGCCCAACCTCTGGCCTGAATGCCGATGGTCAGCACGAGCATATTTGGGAAACCGTGGTACCAACCTTTATCCACTACAATCTGCCGCTCATTATCTTTGGTTGGATTGCGGCTATGGTGCTGTAACGGCCGTTTCTGTAACGACGGTTTAGTGAATAATAACAGCAACGAAAAAGGCTTCCCGAGGGAAGCCTTTTTGTTACTCAATCATGACACTCTGATAGCGCTTATGCGCCTTCGTTGTGTAGCTCAAGGTTCGCCAGATCTTGCTGAATTTCACGTTGATATTTTGCATCATCACAACGCATGGATTCGAGGAAATCCAAGTACTGCTGGTCAATATCACCCGTCACGTATTCACCGTTGAAAACCGAGGCTTCAAACTTCACGATATCTGGGTTACCACAGCGTACCGCGGCCACCAAATCATCAATGGTTTGGAAAATCAGTGCATCCGCACCGATTTGCTTACAGATCGCGTCATTGTCACGGCCGTGCGCAATCAGTTCATTGGCACTTGGCATATCGATGCCATACACATTCGGGAAACGGATCTCAGGCGCAGCAGAAACGATGTACACCTTCTTCGCACCGGAATCGCGAGCCATTTCGATGATCTGCTCCGATGTCGTGCCACGCACGATTGAGTCATCCACCAACAGTACATTCTTATCTTTAAACTCTGAGCGAATCGCGTTGAGTTTACGACGTACGGATTTCTTACGTTGTTGCTGACCCGGCATGATAAAGGTACGGCCGACATAACGGTTTTTCACAAAGCCTTGACGGTATGGTTTATCAATTGCCTGAGCGATTTGCAGAGCGATATCGCACGACGTTTCCGGGATTGGAATCACTACATCAATGTCGAGGTCGTTGTACTCATTTTTAATGCGATCCCCCAAACGGTTACCCATTTCTACCCGCGCGCTGTAGACCGAAATTTTGTCGATGAAGGAATCTGGACGCGCAAAGTAAACAAATTCAAAGATACATGGGTTCAGGGCTGGGTTATCCGCACACTGCTTGGTGTAAAGCTCACCATCAAAAGTGACATAAATCGCCTCACCCGGTGCCACATCACGCACAAAATCAAAACCCACGGCATCCAGAGCCACCGATTCTGAAGCTACCATGTATTCGTGCTGACCATTGGTTTCACGCTTACCTAAACACAAAGGGCGAATACCGTGTGGGTCACGGAACGCAATCATACCGTGACCAATGATCATCGCCGCCACCGCGTAAGCACCACGAATGGTACGGTGAACATTGCTGATCGCGCGGAACACATCCTCTGCGGTCACGTTGCCTTTTACCGTATCGATTTCATGCGCCAGTACATTGAGCAGCACTTCTGAATCCGAGGTGGTATTCACATGACGGCGATCTTTTTCGAATAATTTCTGGCGCACTTGGTTAGCATTAGTCAAGTTACCATTGTGAGCAAGGGTGATACCGAAGGGAGAGTTAACATAAAAAGGTTGAGCTTCTGAGGCGCTAGAACTACCTGCAGTAGGGTAACGCACATGGCCGATCCCGACATTGCCTTGCAGGCGTTGCATGTGTTTCGCTTCAAAGACATCCCTGACTAATCCGTTTGCCTTACGCAGACGAAAACGATTGCTTTCTATGGTACAAATACCCGCGGCATCTTGGCCACGATGCTGCAACACAGTCAAAGCGTCATAAATTGACTGGTTTACAGGCGTTGTTCCCACGATTCCAACAATACCACACATGTCCTAATCCTCGATTTCAACCGTCTCCGGCGCTAAATCGCGCCAGAGAGAAAACTTGATGTTGCTTTTAGGTGTTCAAAGAACGGAGCAATAACGCGACTGAATTCAGGCACTAACTGCGAACTCTTCCACCACTCTGTGTTTGGAAATGCGGTAAACGCATCCATGAAGAACAGACCTGCTGCGACAATCAATACACCACGTAATGCACCAAACACCACGCCGAGAATTCTGTCGGTTCCTGATAGTCCTGTTTTTTCGACCAATTGGGCAATCACGTAGTTAACGATAGCACCCACCACTAAAGTCGCCACAAACAGAGCCGCGATGGCTGCTCCGTTGCGAAACATATCGTCTTTAATGTTGGTGAAGTACACCGCCAGTTTGGCGTAGTACTCAGAAGCGATGTAAAACGCTCCAAACCAAATCACTAAAGACAAGGCTTCTTTAGCAAAGCCGCGAACAAGACTGATCAGCGCAGACAGGCCGATCACACTTAAAATGACAATATCTAACCAGTTCATGAGTTCTTACATCTTAAGTTGGCGCGCATTTTAACAGAAAAAAACGCGACGCAAACGTTTTCTTATGGGTTTAACGGTTTAAATTTGAGCAATTGACCTTTTGCACCGGTAATTTTTTCTAATTCCAGCAACTGAGTTTCTAGCTTAGATTTCGAAACATCCGGACCAATAATCACTCGGGTAAAATCATTCTCTTGTTTGACATGCGCTTGATAGCCACGCTTTTGCAGATCCGCGACCACACTGCGTGCATTGTCTGCGTTCTTTAATGCCATGAGCTGAATGATCCAAGCTGAATCTTGATAATCATTGGTTTCTGGCACTTCCGTCACCGTAACTGGCACCTGCTCCACCACTTTTGCAGGTGGTGGATTTTTGGGTACAGAAGCCGTGTTTACCACTACAGGCGGATTTTCAGTACCTGTTTGAGTAACGGACACCGGCGCTTCGGGTAGTGCAATGGTATCTTGCACTGGATCCTGTACCTCAAATTTTTCTACTTCACCCTCTAACTGCGGTTTAATTGGGATGCTGGCAATCTCTTCTTTAAAGTGCGTTTTCTTACCATCAAGCACATCGGGTAACACGATGACGCCGATCGCCACCAACACGATGGTGCCAACTAAACGGCTTTGAAATTTACTGGCCATTTACTCTCCTCTCTTCTGCCAATGCTCAAGCACTTCACCCACGGTATGGAAAGAGCCTGCTACCACAATGACATCTTGCGCTGAAGCTTGTGTCAACGCGGCTTCAAATGCCGCTACCGGATTAGCATATTGAATATTGCCTACGGGTAAATACTGGCAAAGCTGCTCCGCCGTTGCAGCGCGGGGACCAGACAGAGAAGCAGGATACCAATGTGTTACCACTGGATTCAGTTCCATCACTGTCGAAGCGATGTCTTTATCGTGCAACATACCCAGCACCAAATGAATCGTTTGTTGCGGATAACGCTGCTTGAGCTGCTCCACTAAATAGTGTGCAGAATGTGGGTTATGCGCCACATCTAGCACGATCGTCGGCTCACGGCCAATCAACTGCATACGTCCGGCTAATTGGGCATTACGTAACCCCTCAACAATATCAAGATCACTGATTTCTAGCCCTGAACAGCCAAGCGCCATCAGTGCCGTCGCGGCATTAGGTAAAGGCAGTGACGGGATGGGCAAGTCCGTTAACTCAAAGCGCCCACTGCGCCAATGCCAAGTCGTTTCTGAGGTTTTTTCATAACTGAATTGGATTTCAACTTGGTGCAGCTTGGCGCCAATATCATCAGCATGCGCCGCAACCGTCGCAGGCGGTTTAGGTTGCCCGCAAATCGCAGGTTTACCTGAGCGGAAGATCCCAGCTTTTTCATAACCAATGACAGCAATATCATTACCAAGCCAATCGGTATGGTCCAACGCTAAGCTGGTGATCACACTGACATCATGATCGACAACATTGGTGGCATCGAGGCGCCCACCAAGCCCCACTTCGAGCAGCAATACATCGACTTTCCGCTGCTCAAAAAGGTAAAGCGCGGCCAGTGTGCCAAATTCAAACAGACTTAGACTCACCTCTCCACGCTGTTGCTCAATATGCGCAAACGCTTGGGTGTGCATCTCATCAGGCAGATCTTGCCCGTTGATGCGTACCCGCTCGTTATAACGAATCAGATGAGGCGAGCTGTAAACGCCAACGGAATAGCCAGCTTGCAGCAGAATGGCTTCCATTAATGCACAGGTGGAACCTTTACCATTGGTACCCGCCACTGTGATGACGGTGGGGGCTGGCTTGGTGAGTTTGGCTTTTTGGGCAACGGCTTGAACGCGCTCTAAGCCGAGATCAATTGCTGAGGTGTGTATGTGGGCTAAATAATCAAGCCACACCGCGAGTGGAGATGTGGCTTGAGGAACAGGCTTTTGAGTCATCTAACGTACAACCATAGAATCCGTTGGTTTAGTTAGCGCTTACTTTACCCTTTTTTGTTGGCTTCTGGTACCGCATAAGGCGCTTCATTTGGCGCGTCGTTCACAGAAACCACTAGCGGAGAGGCTTGGCCGGTCATTTTAGCCAGTAGGCTAGAAACGCGTTGGCGCATATCACGGCGATCAACAATCATATCGATCGCGCCATGCTCAAGCAGAAACTCGCTGCGTTGGAAACCTTCTGGCAGATCTTCACGTACCGTTTGTTCAATAACACGACGACCAGCAAAACCGATCAGCGCCTTAGGTTCACCAATATTGATATCCCCAAGCATCGCCAAGCTAGCTGAAACACCACCCATGGTCGGATCGGTCATCACGGAAATAAACGGCAGGCCTTTATCAGACAAGCGTTCTAACGCCGCACTGGTTTTTGCCATCTGCATCAGAGACATCAACGCCTCTTGCATACGTGCACCACCGCTGGCGGAGAAACAGATCAAACCACAATTGTGTTCCATCGCGGCTTCAACTGCACGCACAAAGCGAGCGCCAACTACGGAGCCCATTGATCCTCCCATGAAGGAGAATTCAAACGCACAAGCCACCACAGGAACGCCAAGTACCGCCCCTTTCATGACAACCAGTGCATCTTTTTCGCCACTGGCTTTCTGCGCAGCAACGATACGCTCTTTGTAGCGTTTAGAATCTTTAAACTTCAGTTTGTCTTGTGGCTCTAGCTCTTCACCCAACTCAAAACGTTCACCTTGATCGAGGAACGTTTCCAAGCGGCGGCGCGCTTTCATGCGCATATGGTGATTACACTTAGGACAAACTTCTAGGTTACGCTCTAATTCGGCGTAATAAAGCACCTGTTCACACGACGTACATTTAGTCCAAACACCTTCTGGGATAGAGGCTTTGCGTGAACTACCAATGTTGCTTTTCTCTAAAATTTTTTCGAGCCAACTCATGGAAGACCTTTTACTCTCAATCTCCCGCCATTAGCAGGAGAGATAAATTCGACAAAAACGCGTGTGGATTAAAGCACAGAAAATGCCAACTGTAGACAAAAAACTGGTTGTACCTATTTCTGCCCTTCGGCCACAGCACAATATTGTTTATTTTTGAGTCAATTACTAGCCGTTAGTTCAAATTATCCGGTAAGAAAAGTGGCCCAATTGGCATTTCTGGTAATCCAAAATGCGCCGGATAATCCACTTCCACTAAATAAAGCCCTTCCGCTTTTGCCGTCGCAGCAGCCAAAGTCCGATTTTTTTGCTCAAGTAACCATTGAATCCATTCTGGCTTCTGCTCACCACGCCCCACCGCAATCAAACTACCGGTGATATTGCGCACCATATGATGCACGAACGCATTGGCTTTGATGTCAATCACCACATAGCGGCCGTGACGAGTGACATTTAAATGCATCAGATTGCGCCAAGGGCTACGTGATTGACAATGTACCGCGCGGAATGAGGTGAAGTCGTTTTCGCCGAGCAAATATTGCCCAGCTTGCTGCATTTTTTCGACATCCAGTTCACCGTGATAATGGCTGACACCAGAATTCAAAATGCCGGGGCGGTAGACATGGTTGTAGATGACATAGCGATAACGTCTTGCTGTAGCACTGAATCGTGCATGAAAGTCGTCTGGTACTGAGCTGGCCCAACGCACTGCAATATCTTTGGGCAAATTAGCATTGGCTCCCATCGTCCATGCCACCATCTGCCGCTCGGCAGTGGTATCAAAATGTACCACTTGCCCAGTGCCATGCACGCCGGCATCCGTTCGACCCGCACATTGTACTTCAACCGGATGATTGGCAATTTTGCTCAGCGCTTTTTCTAGCGCTTCTTGAACACTTTTGACTTCTCTTTGTCGCTGCCAACCATAGTAGTGAGTCCCGTCATACTCAATACCTAACGCAATTCTCATGCTACTTGTCTCAATAAAAATGGGGCGGGAAGTATAAACAGTTTGCTCATAAATTTCTAATCACCAGAAAAGTAAAAGGCAGCTAAGCTGCCTTTTAAAGAGTGGTTATACTCGCCCATTCAGAACATCAATTAGCCGTTTAGCTTGCTGACGAATTTCATCATCACCGTCAACAATCGCCTCTTCGAGTAATTTGATAGCACCTTTCTCATCGTTCATTTCGATGTAAATTTTCGCAAGGTCCAACTTACCCGCAGCTTCTGCGCCGCTATCCACATCGATATCTCGAATGTCCCCGATCACGTCGGGGAACTCGTCCAGACCCACATCAAGCTTCAACTCTTCTTCATCTGGGTTTAGGTTTTGTTCTTCCGATTCAACTTGTGCCATTAATTCATCAATCGTCATGTAACCATCACGCTGCGGATCGAAATCCAGCAGATCCTCTTGCGAACCCCAATTCTCAGGTTTTGCTTGTGGCTCTGGCGTTTCACTTGCCCAAATTGCTTGCTCGTCTTCCGGCACGTCATCTGGTAACAGTGCTTGCTGATCTGGCGTTAAGTGGAAACCGTTCCAATCTTCCCCTCCCATCTGCAACATGGCATCAATGTCCATGCCTGCACTGTCGATCGTTTTCGCATCGAGCGGACGATCAAAACTGAATGGTTTTTCGTTTTCCGGTCTTTCGCTCAACCAATCATGTAATGCATCTTCATCGTAGCCTTGTTGAGAAGCTGGGCTCAAGGTCTCGGTTGGTGTTTCAGACGCCATCTCAAGCGCTGCTGCGGGAGCTTGTTCTAATTCTGGCTCAAGGCTAGCTTCGAGTTCCGGCTCTGCGGGAGTTTGCAACGTTTCGGCGAGTGCCTCTTCTTCGGTAAACTCTGGCAGATCCAGCTCATCCAGTGCTACGAATTCCTCCTCGGCATCTGGCTCAAGGGCAGCTTCAAGTTCCGGCTCTGCAGGAGTTTGCAACGCTTCGGCGAGTGCCTCTTCTTCAGTAAACTCTGGCAGATCCAGTTCATCCAGTGCTACAAACTCTTGCTCTACTTCTGGATCAAGACTGGCTTCAAGTTCCGGCTCTACGGGAGTTTGCAACGCTTCGGCAAGTGCATCTTCTTCAGTGAACTCCGGCAGCTCTAGCTCATCCAGTACAGTGAACTCCTCCTCTGCTTCTGGCTCAAGGCTTACTTCAAGCTCAGGCTCCTCGGCAGATGCTTGCAACGCTTCGGCGAGTGCCTCTTCTTCGGTAAACTCTGGCAGCTCTAGCTCATCCAGTGCAGTGAACTCGTCCTCTGCTTCTGGCTCAAGGCTTACTTCAAGCTCAGGCTCCTCGGCAGATGCTTGCAACGTTTCGGCGAGTGCATCTTCTTCAGTAAACTCTGGCAGCTCTAGCTCATCCAGTACAGTGAACTCGTCCTCTGCTTCTGGCTCAAGGCTTACTTCAAGCTCAGGCTCCTCGGCAGATGCTTGCAACGTTTCGGCGAGTGCCTCTTCTTCAGTGAACTCTGGTAGCTCCAGTTCATCCAGTGCAATGAACTCGTCCTCTGCTTCTCGCTCAAGGGTGGCTTCAAGTTCCGGCTCTGCAGGAGTTTTCAACGCTTCGGCGAGTGCCTCTTCTTCAGTGAACTCTGGCAGATCTAGCTCATCCAGTGCTACAAACTCTTGCTCTACTTCTGGATCAAGACTGGCTTCAAGTTCCGGCTCTGCAGGAGTTTTCAACGCTTCGGCGAGTGCCTCTTCTTCGGAAAACTCTGGCAGCTCCAGCTCATCCAGTGCAATGAACTCGTCCTCTGCTTCTGGCTCAAGGCTTACTTCAAGCTCAGGCTCCTCGGCAGATGCTTGCAACGCTTCGGCGAGTGCCTCTTCTTCAGTGAACTCTGGTAGCTCCAGTTCATCCAGTGCAATGAACTCGTCCTCTGCTTCTGGCTCAAGGCTTACTTCAAGCTCTGGCTCCTCGGCAGATGCTTGCAACGCTTCGGCGAGTGCCTCTTCTTCGGTAAACTCTGGCAGCTCCAGCTCATCCAGTGCTACAAACTCTTGCTCTACTTCTGGTTCAAGGCTAAGTTCAGGCGCCGGTTCAACAGCAGCTTGTTCGCTACTCAATTCAGGTGCGAAATCATCCAATAAATCATCATCGATGATACTAGTCGCTATGCCTTGTTCTGTATCACTCGCATCAGCAGCAAGTGGCTCTGGTTGAGGAGCCATGTCAAGTTCAGAGACATCAGTCATATCCTGTTGAGCTAATGTACTGAAAGCCTGCTCTTCCGTTTCCTCAGGCAACACCAAATCATTGAGGGTCAGTAACTCATCTTGTTGATCTTCTTTTGTCTCATGGCCATCCGTAGTGTCGGACAAGTCATTGATAGTGCTTAGTGACGGCGTATCTAGGTTATCAGACTCATGCGAAGAGATTTCCTCTTCAAAGACCCAATCATCGTCTTGCGGAATACCAAACTCATTCGCTGGAAGTGTGCTTTGAGGTAAAGGCGCCGACTCCTCTTCGGTACTACCTTCAATTTCCGGGTTGAAATCAAAATCATCGGCTTGCGCAATCGACTCTAATTCATCACGTTGAGGCTCAAGTAAAGGATCGGTGGCGGGCGCAGAATTGAGCAAATCATCAATGAAAGTATCGCTGTTAAATTCATCATCAATTGCGGGATCAACTTGTTCTGCTTGTTGCTCTATTTCAAGTAATTCATCAAACAGTTCCGTGCCGTCTTCAACACTGAGTTTTTCCGGAGCTACTGAGAATTCACTGGTTTCAATCGACTCATCATCTAAATCCAAGTCATCAAGCAACTCATCCAACAGTTCCGTGCTATTTTGATCAATATCGAGTTCAGATAGCTCTTCATTCGATATCGGTTCACCCAACACTTCATCCAGTAATTGCGTACTGTCTTGCTCTAATTCTGCTAATGGTTCATCCGCTTGTGCGAGATGAGTCGCTCGCAGCCCAAGCTCATCGGTTTCAGGTGTATCAAATTCATCAAGCAGCTCTTCAAGAAGCTCGGTACTATTTTCAGCAACTGGGGTTTCATGCTCAGCCAATATTTCATCGAGTAATGCGGTTTCATCTACCGCGTTGGCTTCCAGATGTTCAAGATCGGCTTGCTCTTCAATAGAAGCAAACAAGTCATCGAGTTCTTGCTCATCGACAACACCTGCACCACTTAAATCAAACTCATCATCGCCTTCTGTATTGAGCAGGTCTAATTCATCGTTCAATAAAGTATCGAGCGTTTCGGTATCTTGAAGTTCAGGTTCTTCATCAAGAGCGTCCAGCTCACTGGCCAACAAATCATCCAGCAATGACTGATCGATATTCCCATCCTCAAGAGGTTCATCGTGTCCTGCATCGCCAGACAACAGAGCTTCAATATCATCCTCTGACATCTGATGCTCATCAGCCAAGTCAAAAGAATTAAGATCGTCGTCCTCGGTTTCTGTTGTCACATCATTGAGCGCCCGCTCCATCTCTTCAAGTCCGAGCGCTTTATCATCACCATTCACTGAAATACCGTTGGCACTTTCATTCAACGCATCAAATTCAGTGTCTAGATCTCCGTCATCGTCAATGCCAACAAACAGATCCTCACTATCCTGACCATCAAGATTGAAATCCAGATCGGTTTCATTCAAATCAGCGAAAACATCATCATCAGAGAAAGCTTTATCTTCTGAAGCGCTTTCTTCCTTCTCATCAGTGGTGCTGAATAAATCATCATCCAATAACAGATCATCGCCGATATCATCCGTTTGTTCCGGACCCAAGGTTACTGGCGCTGCGGTAGGCGTTTCAGAAACTAGGTTGGATGAATTATTATCTTGCTGTGCGGCCGAACGACGATTGAGCAGCAGTAGCACTACAATCGCAATTAGAAGCCCAGGAATAAGAGCCAGCAGAGCCACTAACCAACCGTTTGAGAGTAGGTTATCCAACGATGAGGGAGCGAGACGCTGTGCTTCTTCGGCTTTGCGTCGTTCTTCTTCGAGCAGTTTTTCAACTTCACTGCGGATCCTATTTTCATCACCCAGCTCTTGTTTTAACGAACTCACTTCAGTCTGGACTTCAGATAACATGACTCGCAGCGTATGGTTTTTCTCTTCCAACGCCATTACTTCAGTCTCTGAGCTCACCGGCTTAACCGCGTTCTTAATCTCAGGGGCTGGTTTTTCTTCGACTTTGGGTTGAGGAACAACCTCAGGTTGTGTTTGAGCAACTTCCTGTACTTTAGGTGGCGCTACAGGACGAGCAGGTACAGCCGGTGCCACTGGAGCTTGGTTTAATTTCACTTGATGAGCAGCCATGATATTGACTGCTTCTTGGTTACTATTACGGCTAATTTGCGCTAATGACGGCACGCGCAATGTGCTACCAGGGATCAGAGTATGGATATTTTGGTTCTCAAACGCTTGTGGATTGAGCTGATAAATCGCCAGTAACGTCTGTTGTACCGTCACACTGGGAGACGGTCTTAATTGAGTCGCGATTGACCACAAGGTCTGATTGCCCGTTGTCGGGCCGAAAAATTTACCGGGTTCGTTATTGGCCGAATTACGAACAATATTGTCACTGTATTGAGGCGTAGGTTGAACTTGGCCATTAGGACCAACAAGACGAATGCTTTCTGCACTGACGAAAGAAATCTGAGTCACGACCATCACTGCGGCAGGCAGTAGTAGTCGTTGGAAAAATCGACGCATAAAAGGCTCAGTATGTGCTTTGAATTTTGAAGTACGGAGATTGGTTAAATATATCGGATCCTTCCAGCAAAACTATAGACTGGCTGGCAAAAAATGTGTCACGACCGGAATAATCGCAGGAATCTCACACAAATTTCAGCCCTAGCGTGAAGCAAACCCATTTTCACGCGACTAAAAATAAAGCCAGCACTCTGGCTGGCTTTATCAATAGTGATCCTTTTCGACTTATTCTTCGTCGATTTTTGCCCAACTGTCACGCAGGCCAACAGTACGGTTAAACACCAGTGCTTGTGCAGTAGAGTCTTTGCTGTCTGCACAGAAATAACCCATACGCTCAAATTGGTAACCGAACTCAGCTTGAGCCGCAACAAGGCTTGGTTCTACGTAACCTTGAACTTTCACCAAAGATTCAGGGTTAATCGTTTCTGCAAAGTTATCTGCCGCACCAGGATTAGGTACAGTGAATAAGCGTTCATAGAGACGGAATTCTGCTGGAACACCTTTTTCAGCAGATACCCAGTGAATCACACCTTTCACTTTACGACCATCCGTTGGGTTTTTGCCCAATGTTTCCGGATCGTATGAGCAGAAGATCGTTGTAATATTGCCTTGCTCATCTTTCTCAATGCGCTCTGCTTTCACTACATAAGCACCACGCAGGCGGACTTCTTTGCCAAGCACAAGACGTTTGTATTTCTTGTTCGCTTCTTCGCGGAAGTCTTCACGCTCAATCCACAATTCACGGGTGAATGGCACTTCACGCTCGCCCATCTCAGGTTTATTTGGATGGTTAGCAATGGTGAGTGTTTCTACCGTATCGGTTGCAAAGTTTTCAAGCACTACTTTAACCGGCTCCAGCACTGCCATAGCACGAGGTGCATTTTCGTTGAGATCATCACGAATGCACGATTCAAGCGCACTGTACTCAATCATGTTTTCTTGTTTGGTTACACCAATGCGCTTACAAAACTCGCGGATTGCGCTTGGTGTGAAACCACGACGACGTAGACCAGAAATGGTTGGCATACGTGGGTCATCCCAACCGTTGACCAGTTTTTCAGTCACTAGCTGGTTCAGCTTACGTTTTGACATCACCGTATATTCGAGGTTCAAACGGCTAAATTCATACTGACGTGGATGGCACGGAATAGTAATGTTATCCAAAACCCAATCGTACAGACGACGGTTATCTTGGAACTCCAAAGTACAGATCGAGTGCGTAATGCCCTCTAGTGCGTCCGAAATACAGTGAGTGAAATCGTACATTGGATAAATGCACCATTTGTCTCCGGTTTGGTGATGCTCGGCAAAACGCACACGATAAAGCACAGGATCACGCATCACGATGAAAGACGATGCCATATCGATCTTCGCACGTAAGCAGGCTTTCCCTTCTTCAAATTCACCCGCGCGCATTTTTTCAAACAGCACTAAGTTCTCTTCTACGCTGCGATCGCGGTATGGGCTGTGCTTACCGGGCTCAGTTAATGTGCCACGATATTCACGAATTTGTTCTGGTGTAAGCTCATCAACATACGCTAAGCCTTTTTGAATCAGTTCAACAGCGTATTCGTACAGCTTGTCAAAATAGTCAGATGAGTAACACACATCACCAGACCATTCAAAACCAAGCCAAGTCACATCTTTTTTGATCGACTCAACATATTCAAGGTTTTCTTTTTCTGGGTTTGTATCATCAAAACGCAGGTTACACTGCCCCTGATAATCCTGAGCAATACCAAAATTCAGACAGATTGACTTGGCGTGACCGATGTGCAGATAACCATTCGGCTCCGGAGGGAAACGAGTATGCACGGTCGTGTGTTTACCATCCGCAAGATCTTTATCGATAATTTGGCGGATGAAGTTCGATGGACGAGCCTCAGCTTCACTCATCTATAGCACCTCAAAATTCATTTAGTATTGTCAGAAAGCGTTTCTTGTTTTCACGCAGTAAAGGCTAGAAAACAGAAAATATTGCCGCTAATCATCCACAATTCTTGCGTTTGGCACAATAAAAAGTATGGATTTCTTGCGATTATTTCTATGGTTCGGTGGTTATATCGCCAGTTCTAAATAAGTAAAAAGCCTCCGCTTTCGCGAAGGCTTTGATTATGGCTAGAGTATTATTGCGATTATGGCAGTTTTACAGCTGACAAATCTTCGCTTGGGCTGATGGCTTTCATCTCACCCGCAACGATTTCAGCTAGAGGGCCAAGGATAACTTGCAAGTTATTCTCACCCAATTTCACTACGCCTTTCGCGCCAAGTTTCTTCAGAACCACTTCGTCAGCAACTGAACGATCTTTCAGAGTCAGACGTAGACGAGTGATACAAGCATCGATAGAAGTCAGGTTTTCATGACCACCCAGTGCTTTCAAGTATTGACGAGCTAGGTCACCTTTTACTGCATCGTTAGAACCGGTTTCAGTCGCCACTTCTTCATCTTCACGACCTGGTGATTTCAGGTTGAATGCACGAATCGCGAAAGAGAAAGTGAAGAAGTACAGAGCAAAGAATGCCAGACCGATGATGAACAGTGTGACTGGTTTTGTTGCTAGACCCCAGTTCAGCAGGAAGTCGATCAGACCTGCAGAGAAACCGAAACCATGCAATGTGCCAAACATGTTAGCAACAACCAGTGACAGACCCGTGAACACAGCGTGCATTGCATACAGAGCTGGAGCTAGGAATACGAACATGAACTCTAGAGGTTCTGTAATACCCGTTAGGAATGAACAGAATGCTACAGAGAACAGTGCACCACCCACTTGGCTACGACGCTCAACTGGAGCAGCTAGGTACATAGCAAGTGCAGCACCTGGTAGACCAAACATCATTACTGGGAAGAAGCCGTTCATGAATACCCCAGCGCTCTTATCGCCACCGAAGAAACGGTGTAGGTCGCCAGATTTAACCACTTCAGTCACTTCTTTAATCACAGCTGTGATTTCAGGTGTTACGGCATTTTTGAACGCAAAAGTATGTTCTTGACCAACCACTAGAGTTTTCGCTAGAGCAGGATCCACACACAGTTTTTCGAGTGCAGGCAGAGCTTGACCAACCGCTTGAGCACCAGAAACTAGGATCTCTTGACAAGTACCCATACCGAACCAGAAGTAAGAGTTCAGAACATGGTGCAGACCAACAGGGATCAGCGCGCGGTTAAGAGTACCGTAAACAAATTGACCAAGAGCGCCAGAAGTTGATACTGCATGAGCCAGAGCGTCTAGACCGCCTTGAATTGAAGGCCAAACCACACCAGAAATAGCACCAGCAACCAGAGCAAACAAGCCAGCCATGATTGGCACTAAACGCTTACCAGCAAAGAACGCTAGCCATTCTGGCAGACGAGTAGTGTGGAATGCATTGTATGCGTGACCTGCAATGATACCCGCGAAGATACCACCGAAGAATGACATGTTGATTGAAGCATCAATCGTTTTTGCTGTTGCAGTCAGAACAAAGTAAGCCACTGCGCCCGCAAGGCCAGCAGCGCCCGATCCATCTTTAGATAGACCGATAGCAATACCAAGACCAAACAATAGTGGCAGTTGGCTAAAGATTGCATCGCCCGCTGCTGCCATGAATGGAATGCCTAACAGGTCAGGTTGACCCAAACGAAGTAAGAGCGCCGCAACGGGTAGCGTCGCGATAGGCAGCATCAATGCTTTACCTAACTTTTGCGCATATCCAAGAATATTCACCTTAAGTTCCCCCTATAGGATTTTTGTATAATATTGGGAGACTTTTTTTAGTCGCCCAATTTAGTCCTGGTCAGTTTATGATATTAATTTTGCTCCGCAAATTAAAACCTCATCATTTGTGATCCTAATCACCAGAGCTATCAAGAACGAAAGGATTTTGCTAGCCAGATCATAAAACTTATTTTATGATGTAAAAAAACATTATTTAAGCGCTAATATCACAGCGTTTGTTGGTCAGACAGTCGCCGTGTTACACTGTTAAGCAGAGTATTTTAAGCTTAAAGCATTGGTTTGAGCACCACACAATGTGGATTGACCAAAACTTATTTTTAGCCGCAGTTCCTGTGGTCTTTTGCACAAAAGATAATTCGCGACCTGATTGAAGTTAAGCCGCTAAGTGAAGCTACCCTACGCTTGGGTTGTAACCTTGTTTGAGTCGCTAAAATGAATCAAAAAATATCGACAAGAGGATTAGCTGATTATGTATGCGCTAACTAACTGCAAAATCTTTACTGGCAATGATGTGCTAGTAAAACACGCGGTCATCATCAATGGTGAAACAATTGACGCGGTTTGCCCAGAGGAGATGTTGCCATCGGGTATTAAGATGGTCGACCTCAATGGCGCTAATCTCAGCCCTGGCTTTATCGATTTACAACTGAATGGTTGTGGCGGTGTCATGTTTAACGATGAAATTACTGCAGAAACCATCGATATCATGCACAAAGCTAACTTAAAATCTGGCTGTACTAGCTTCCTGCCAACTCTCATCACATCGTCAGATGAAAATATGCGTCAAGCCATCGCTGCTGCGCGTGAATACCAAAGCCAATACCCAAATCAGTCGCTCGGTTTGCATCTCGAAGGTCCTTATCTCAATGTAATGAAAAAAGGCATCCACAGCGTTGATTTTATCCGTCCTTCCGATGACGAGATGATTGAAACTATGTGCGCAAATCGTGACGTAATTGCAAAAGTGACTCTCGCTCCAGAAAACAACAAACCTGAGCATATTGAAAAATTGGTTAAAGCAGGGATTGTCGTTTCAATTGGCCATACCAATGCAACTTATGCTGAAGCGCGCCAAAGCTTTGAATCCGGTATCACTTTCGCTACGCATTTGTTTAATGCGATGACACCAATGGTTGGACGTGAACCAGGTGTAGTGGGTGCAATTTATGATACTCCGGATGTCTATGCTGGCATCATTGCTGATGGCTTCCATGTGGATTACGCTAACATTCGGATTGCACATAAAATTAAAGGCGAAAAGCTCGTATTAGTGACCGATGCCACAGCTCCTGCAGGCGCTGATATGGATTACTTTATTTTTGTCGGCAAGAAAGTATATTACCGAGATGGCAAATGTGTTGATGAAAATGGCACGCTTGGCGGTTCAGCCCTAACGATGATTGAAGCAGTTCAGAATACGGTTGAACATGTCGGTATCGCTTTAGACGAAACTCTTAGAATGGCTACTCTGTACCCAGCCAAAGCAATTGGTGTTGATGATAAATTAGGTCGTATCAAAAAAGGTATGATTGCCAACCTAACTGTTTTTGATCGAGATTTCAAAGTTAAGGCGACGGTAGTTAACGGACAATACGAGCAGAATGAATAATGAATGGCGGACAAATTGGTAACGTAGATTTAGTTAAACAGCTAAACAGTGCGGCGGTTTACCGCTTGATTGACCAGCAAGGACCAATCAGTCGGATACAAGTTGCCGATGTTAGTCAGCTGGCCCCAGCCAGTGTTACCAAAATTACCCGCCAACTCCTTGAACGCGGCCTCATCAAAGAGGTCGCTCAACAAGCATCTACCGGTGGCCGGAGAGCGATTTCACTGACCACCGAAGTCAAACCATTCCATTCTATTGCTGTTCGAATTGGGCGTGATTACATCCAACTTAGCCTTTATGATTTAGGCGGCAACTCCTTGGTCGATGAACATCATGAGTTTCACTACAACACTCAAGATGTGTTGATGTCGAGCCTCATAAAGCAAATCAAACAGTTTATTCAGCAACACACTCCAATCATTGATCAATTAATTGCCATTGGTGTTGCCCTTCCAGGTTTAGTCAATCCTGAAACAGGTGTGGTTGAATACATGCCTAATGTGGCAATCAATGAATTGCCGCTCGGAGCAACCATTCGTGAAGAGTTCCACGTTGAATGCTTTGTCGGTAACGATGTGCGTGGTATTGCTCTTGCTGAACACTACTTTGGTGCAAGCCAAGATTGCCAAGATTCTATTCTTGTCAGTGTGCATCGAGGCACGGGGGCAGGCATCATTGTTAACGGACAAGTATTCTTAGGCTATAACCGTAACGTCGGTGAAATTGGCCACATCCAAATCGATCCATTGGGCGAACAGTGTCAATGTGGAAACTTTGGCTGTTTGGAAACGGTAGCGACAAACCCCGCCATTATTTCGCGTGTCAAAAAGCTCATTGCTCAAGGATATGAATCATCACTCTCAAACTTAGACACCATCACCATTGATGACGTTTGTGAACATGCTAATGCTGGTGATGAGCTTGCCAAACAAGCCTTAGTGCGAGTGGGTAATCAGTTGGGTAAGGCTATCGCTATCACGGTTAACCTGTTTAACCCACAAAAAATTGTGATTGCCGGACAAATTACTGCTGCGAAAGAGATTGTTTTTCCTGCCATCCAGCGCAATGTAGAAAATCAGTCGTTAAAAACTTTCCACCAACATTTACCCATTGTCTCTTCGCAAGTTTACAAACAACCTACCATGGGGGCATTTGCGATGATTAAGCGCGCGATGCTAAATGGGGTTCTGTTACAAAAATTGCTTGAAGACTAAACATTTTAGCTAAGCTTAAGCAACTGATTGACCTATAATGACGGTGGCATTTTTATGCCACCGTTTTTTATTATTAAATTAAGAACATAGCTCATGGATTTGATACTTCTCTCAGCCGCATTTATCGCGGGTTTTATCGCGTTAAAATGCCATTTACCGCCACTAGTTGGTTTTTTGATTGCTGGTTTTGCACTAAATGCTTATGGATTTAGCAGTAATGACACCATTTCTCTGCTCGCAGATCTTGGGGTTACACTTCTTCTGTTTACTATCGGTCTAAAGCTCGAAGTCAAAACATTACTCGCAAAAGAAATCTGGGCAGGTTCGACAATACATAATGTACTGTCTACGGCACTCTTTACTATTTTACTTCTTATTTTCAAGCAATTAGGCCTTGATAGCTTAGCTGAACTTACTTTTGATAAACTCATTTTGATCAGCTTTGCTCTTTCTTTCTCTAGCACTGTCTTTGCCGTGAAATCGCTCCAAGAAAAGGGTGAAATGAATGCCACCTATGGCACATTGGCCATCGGCATTCTGGTCATGCAAGATATTTTTGCCGTTGTATTTCTGACTGCCTCGACTGGGAAACTGCCTGAATGGTATGCCATCAGCCTATTTTTATTACCCCTACTACGTCCGCTGTTTTATGAATTACTAGACTGGGTAGGCCATGGCGAAATGCTCGTTCTATTTGGTATCTTCTTCGCTCTTGTCGTGGGTGCGGGTTCATTTCAATTAGTCGGCATGAAACCTGATTTAGGAGCCCTGATCTTAGGTATGATGCTCGCTAGCCACAAAAAAGCCTCCGAGCTTTCCAAGGCATTGTTTAATCTAAAAGAGCTGTTCTTGGTTTGCTTCTTTCTTAACATCGGGCTCTCGGCACAACCAACGACGACAGGGATCATGTTGGCTCTATTGTTACTGCTATTGTTGCCGATCAAAGGCGCACTCTATTTCTGGGTGATCCATCAGTTCCATTTTCGTGTTCGTACGTCTTTGCTCGCCTCACTGTCACTATTTAACTTCAGTGAGTTTGGCCTGATTGTCGGGGGGCTTGCATTCAAAATGGGCTGGATAAACGGTGACATTTTAGTCGCTCTGGCAGTTTCAGTACCGCTCTCATTTATTCTAGCGGCTCCCATTGAGCGTAAAGGCCATGCGATCTACCAACGTTCGGCGAAATGGTTAAAAGAGCAAGCTGCGGAGTCACTTCACACTCGAGATCGTTTGATTGACCCCGGAGAGGCTCAAGTATTGATTTTAGGGATGGGGAGAATTGGGCGCGGGGCTTACGAAGAGTTAAGAGCACGACATGGTGATATCTGCCTTGGTGTTGAAATCCGTGAAGACGCCGCGCTAAGTCACCGTGAAGAGGGGCGCAATGTGATTTCTGGCGATGCGACTGACCCTGACTTTTGGGAGCGTATTTTTGATACAGGTAAAGTAAAGCTCGTTCTTTTGGCCATGCCTCATCACCAGGCAAACCAAGTGGCTCTTGAACAATTACAAAAACGTCAGTATCAAGGACAGATTGCAGCCATTGCAGAATATCCCGATCAGATAGACAGTTTACTTGAGCATGGTGCCCATGCCGCATTCAACATTTATAGTGAAGCAGGTACAGGTTTTGCCCGCCACGTGTGTGAACAACTAAAACCGAACTTTACAAGACGTTAATAAATAGGGCGAACCTCGCCCTATTGCTTCTTTTCTCACCACTTTTTAAAAAACATCCACCAAAAACAAACTTAAAATGGAAAAAATTTAATCAAAATCTTTTTATTCAAAATAAAACATAACAAAGGGTTGAAGTTTTTAATCAGAATGGCAAATTAAGTTCAACAGATTAAAAAACATTTAAAAGGATTTCATATGTGTTCTATCTTTGGCATCTTGGACATTAAAACCGATGCAGCAACGCTAAGACCCGTTGCTCTTGAAATGTCGAAAAAACTGCGTCATCGCGGCCCAGACTGGTCAGGTATTTACGCCTCCGACAAAGCTATTTTGGCTCATGAACGTCTGGCTATTGTTGGCCTCAACAGTGGTGCTCAACCCCTTTATAGCCCAGATCGCAAACTCATTCTTGCGGTGAATGGTGAAATCTACAACCACAAAGAAATTCGTGAGCGTTATAAAGATCAATATGAATTCCAAACCGATTCTGACTGTGAAGTGATCCTAGCGCTGTACCAAGATAAAGGTGCCGAGCTTCTTGAAGAGCTTAATGGTATTTTTGCTTTCGTCCTCTACGATGAAGAAAAGGATGAATATCTCATCGGACGCGATCATATTGGTATTATCCCTCTTTATCAGGGACATGATGAACACGGTAACTTCTATGTCGCTTCCGAAATGAAAGCTCTGGTTCCAGTATGCAAAACCTTGAGCGAGTTTCCTCCTGGCAGCTACTTCAGCTCGAAAGAACAAGCGGCAACACGCTACTATGTGCGTGATTGGAATAGTTTTGATGAAGTAAAAGATAACGTCAGTAGCAAAGAAGAGCTAACTCAAGCTCTGGAAGCCGCGGTAAAACGCCAATTGATGACCGATGTACCTTATGGTGTATTGCTATCAGGTGGGTTGGATTCCTCCATTACTTCTGCGATTGCCAAACGTTTTGCAGCAATGCGTATTGAAGATGATGAAAAAACTGCGGCTTGGTGGCCACAGTTACACTCATTCGCGATCGGTTTAGAAGGCGCTCCTGATTTAAAAGCAGCTCGTGAAGTAGCAGAAAAAATCGGTACTGTGCACCATGAAATGACTTACACCATTCAAGAAGGGTTAGACGCGATTCGTGACGTGATTTACCACATCGAAACATATGACGTCACTACGATTCGTGCTTCAACACCGATGTTTTTGATGGGTCGTAAAATTAAAGCCATGGGCATAAAAATGGTTCTTTCTGGTGAGGGGGCTGACGAGATTTTTGGTGGCTATCTCTACTTCCATAAAGCGCCAAACGCAAAAGAATTTCACGAAGAAACAGTACGTAAACTGCTGGCTTTAAATTTATTTGACTGTGCTAGAGCCAACAAATCACTCGCAGCATGGGGCGTTGAAGGTCGAGTACCTTTCCTAGATAAAGAGTTTATCGATGTTGCAATGCGCCTCAACCCTGCCGATAAAATGTGTGGCAACGGCAAGATGGAAAAACACATCCTGCGCGAATGTTTTGAGGACTATCTACCAGCATCGATTGCATGGCGTCAGAAAGAGCAGTTCTCCGACGGTGTAGGATACGGTTGGATTGATACTCTCAAAGCCACTGCAGAAGCAAAAATCAGCGATCAACAAATGGAAACGGCCAAATTCCGTTTCCCTTACAATACACCGACTACCAAAGAAGGTTATGTATATCGTGAGATATTTGAAGAACTCTTCCCTCTAGAATCAGCAGCACGCTGTGTACCAGGAGGACCGTCGGTGGCTTGCTCTTCCGCTAAAGCCATTGAATGGGACGAGTCGTTTAAAAACTGCATCGACCCATCTGGTCGCGCAGTCAAAGCGGTACACAAACAAGCCTACTAGCCATTGCCCATTTTATTGCCTACAAAAACAAAAAAGCCAGAGTCATGATGACTCTGGCTTTTCTATGAATATTTCACTATTCGACAATGCTTCTTAGCTCATTTCCCAATCGGTATTTTCAATACTCATCGGCACTTGCTGACTGATCATTTTCACCAGCATGATTGAACGTGTATCACCGTCAGGTTCTTGATAAATGGCTTCAATACCCGCAAATGGCCCTCTGGCCACTCGAATAGTTTGCCCTTTCTCTGGTAATTGCTTCGCCAGATTCTTCATTTGCTCACAATCGAGCTGTTTAAGCTGATAAATGAGATCACCTTGCAGCTCTCTTGGGTGTGGTCCTAAACGAACAAAATCAACAACACCTCGTGTTGAACGCACGGTTGTGAAAGATGGACCGTGTTCAAAATCAAAACGCACAAACATATAAGAAGGGAAAAGCGGTTCTTGAACCATTTGTCGCTTTCCGCGTAGAATTTTTTCAACACAGACGTCAGGATAGAAGCATTCAACATTCTGATTCTCTAAGTGAATCTTCGCGCGCTGCTGCTCTCCACGCTTACAATAGAGTAAATACCAACGTTTCATTTATTATCTTTGCTGCTAGCCAAACTTTTCAGGCATGCTACCACACCCTATGAGCAAAGAGAAAATCTCGCCCTCCCCTCGTCCATAGAAGCCAAACCTAAATATGAGTACATTTTTAGGCTTACTTTGCACTGCATCTATACCCTATGGTTAAGTCACAACCACCCAAAATCAATAACACAAACCAAATAATTCAAGCAGTTATATTCTCGACAAGAATCAATAAATCACAAAGCTCAATTCTTTGCTGCAATACCTTTTTATGGGAAATTAGTTTTCGCAATAAAAATCACATTCAAACCAAGCAAAGTTTCATTAATTTTCATCGATTTACATTTACTTACACCTAGATAGCGTGAAACAAATTATTGCTATGCATTTATTTTGACTGTATAGGTATCAGCCGAATAAAAAACTCTCATGGATGAGTTAAATAAAAATAATGTTTGATGGTTGTTTTCTGAACAACAGATTTCACCAATTGCACTACACAATGATACAGGAATGCTTATGTCCAACCTTAATATCTTCAAACAACCCAATGCGTTCTATTTGATCTTTTCGATTGAATTCTGGGAACGCTTTGGTTTCTACGGTATGCAAGCCATCCTGACCGTATATATGGTCAAAATTATGGGGATGGATGAGTCCGCCTCTTTCGTTCTTTTCGGCGCATTTTCCGCCTTAGTTTACGGATTTGTTGCGATCGGTGGTTGGATTGGCGATAAGGTGATTGGCACCAAGCGGGCCATTACCCTTGGCGCAATCGTCATGATGGTAGGGTATATTTTACTTGGGCTTTCCACAGCCAAACACCCATTAGTAGGGCCAACTTTAATTTACGTCGCGATGGGTTTCATTACTGTCGGCAATGGCTTATTTAAAGCCAACCCATCAAGCTTGCTTGCAAAAATCTACCCTGAGAATGATCCACGCTTAGATGGTGCCTTTACCATGTACTACATGGCCATTAACTTAGGTTCATTTTTCTCGATGATCATTACACCGATCGTCGCAGTAAAAATGGGCTACGGCATGGCTTTTGGGGTCAGTGCCGTGGGGCTCGCCATTACTGTCGTCAACTTCCTATTCTGCCAACGCATGCTAAAGGGCACTGGCTCACCTGCCGACCTTGCACCCGTCAATAAACTGCACTTGGTTTTGGTCGCGGTAGGATCGGTTATTGCCAGCTTGGTATGCAGCTATTTATTGCAGAACTTGAGTCTTGCACACGGTATTTTAGTGCTCGCCGGCCTGTTTATTTTGGGTTGCTATTTTAAAGAAGCCTTCTCCATTTCTGGTATTGAACGTGCAAAAATGTTAGTGGCATTCATTCTTATGCTGCAAGGTGTGGTGTTTTTCGTACTCTATTTCCAGATGCCAACTTCACTTAATTTCTTCGCTATCAATAATGTTGAACATCATATCTTGGGTTTTGAAGTTGCCCCTGAGCAATTCCAAGCTCTCAACCCATTTTGGATCATGATCGCGAGCCCAATTCTGGCAGCGGCCTATGGAAAACTGGGCGATAAATTAGCGATGCCCTTTAAATTCGCGATTGGCATGGCGTTATGTGCCCTCTCCTTCTTAGTTTTAAGCTGGGGAACACTATTTGCCAACGAGCAAGGCATCATCAGCTCAAACTGGTTGATCGCAAGTTATGCTTTCCAATCGATTGGTGAACTTCTCGTTTCTGGCCTTGGTTTAGCCATGGTCGCACAACTTGTACCACAGCGTATGATGGGCTTTGCGATGGGTATGTGGTTCCTGACCTCAGCATCAGCCGCGGTTATCGCAGGTTGGGTTGCAAGCCTAACGTCAACACCGGCTAATGTGGCTGGCGCCACCGAGTCGTTATTGGTTTATGGCGATGTATTTGCCCAAATCGGCTATGTCACTGCAGCGATTGCCTTAGTTACTTTCATGATTGCCCCTAAGCTAACTCGAATCTGTCGTGGTGAATCAGAGCAGTTAGAGCTAGCAACTCAATAATCTTTGAATTGAGTGTTTTAAAGTTGAAAACAGCGCCCAATGGGCGCTGTTTGTTTTAGCAAGCAACAAAGCCTCTAGCCTATCACTCAAGAATACGGCTTGATCAGTGCTGCCATTAATGCAATATGACTCGAACGATCATTCAAACAAGGGATGTAATGGAAAACCTCTCCCCCATTGTGTAGAAAAATCTCTTGGTTCTGCTCTGCGATTTCTTCTAGCGTTTCTAAACAATCCACTGAAAACGCAGGGCAAATCACATCGAGCTTTTTCACCCCTTTATTGGGTAGCGCTTCCATCGTCTTATCCGTGTAAGGCTGCAGCCATTCTTCTTTACCAAACTGGGATTGATAAGTCATCATCACTTTACTTTCTGGTAATCCTAAAGCCTCAGCAAGCAGACGAGTGGTGGTTTGGCAGTGCTCGGGATAGATATCACCATTTTCTGCATAACGCTTAGGTATTCCATGATAGGAACAAAGCAACATCTCACCTTGTCCATTCTGCTGCCATGAAGCTCTTACACTGTCAGCAAGCGCTTCGATGTAGAGTGGATGGTTATGATAATCACGAATAAACTGCAATTCAGGCACGATCGGAAGATGACGTAGTGCTTTTGCTAATCCGTCAAATACTGCAGCCGTAGTCGTTGCCGAATACTGCGGATAAAGAGGCAGAACAACAATAGACTCCACGCCTTGTTGTTGCAGTTTCTGTACACCATCAAACAGGCTAGGCTTGCCATAAGTCATTCCTAGCTCCACTGGTAACTGTGTGATTTCGGATAATTTCTGACGTTGACGCTCGGAATACACCATAAGTGGTGAACCTTCTTCCATCCAGATCGATTGATACAATTTGGCTACTTTTGGTGAACGAGTCGGTAAAATGATGCCATGCAATAGAGGACACCAAAGCCAACGACTCATATCAACCACACGTGGATCGTGAAGAAACTGGCTCAAAAAGGCTTTTACGGCTTCGGGGGTGGGCGCTTGAGGCGTACCTAAATTGGCCAGCAAAACGCCAAGTTTTTTATGATTATTCATGGCTTCCCTTAAAATGCATTCTACAAAGCGTATTACGTCGATTTCTGCCAAAAAGTTTATAAAAAAAGCGGCTTTAATGCCGCTTTATTTCACCTATCAATTCAATCAACACATCAGGTTGATGATTACGCTAACGCTTTTGCGATATCTGCGCTCACTTCGCTGACTTGCTTAGTGCCATCAAACTTCAGATATTGAGTTTTGCCTGCAGCCGCTTCTTTACCGTAGTACTCGATAAGCGGAGCAGTTTGAGTGTGATAAACATTCAGACGAGCACGAACGGTCTCTTCTTTATCATCTTCACGGATAACCAGCTCTTCACCCGTTACATCGTCTTTACCTTCGACTTTAGGCGGATTGTAAACCACGTGGTAAGTACGACCAGATGGTAGATGAGCACGACGACCTGCCATACGCTCAACAATTACATCATCGGCAACATCAAATTCAATCACATAATCAACATTGATGCCCATACCTTTCAAGCCATCCGCTTGCGGGATAGTGCGAGGGAAACCATCGAGTAGGAAACCTTTCTCACAGTCAGCCTGAGCAATACGCTCTTTGATAAGACCTAAAATAATGTCATCCGATACCAATTGTCCTGCATCGATTACTGCTTTCGCTTGCTTACCGAGTTCAGTACCCGCCTTGATGGCTGCACGCAGCATGTCACCCGTTGAAATCTGTGGAATACCAAATTTGTCCATGATGAATTGAGCTTGTGTGCCTTTACCTGCACCCGGAGCACCGAGAAGAATGATGCGCATGTTTTATCCTCATACTAATTGATTTTTATACCGAAGCTCACAGCGCTTGCAAAAACTCACGGTAAGTTTCGGTATAACAGACAGAACAGCCCGCGAAACGAGCTGGCGTGCAAAAATACACGCGTTAATGACCACATTCAAGTGCCGCATTCTATCACAGAAATCGTTTGGCATACCGTTCTAAGACTAAAGAATGTGTTTGAAAGGACAGTCTGTACCAAACTTACTCTCATCAATCACACTCACGTAATCAGCCAAAGAAAAAGCCCGCCGAAGCGGGCTTAATGACCATGGGGACACGGCATCATTAATGTACAGGGCCTAACAACAGATTCATCGCATTCAAGAATTGTGATGGATCTTCCATTGAGCCTCGTTCTGCGAGCATGGCTTGACCAAGCAACACTTCGACCCAGCGGCCAAAAATCTGCTCATCCGCTTCATCGGCCATGCGCTTGACCAAAGCATGTTCTGGGTTAATTTCGAGGATGTATTTTACTTCTGGTACAGGTTGCCCTGCCGCCGCCAGTAGCTTGGCCATTTGAGTCCCCATTTCATCATCATCAGTAACGACAACTGCAGGAGTGTTGGCCAGTTTAAACGTAGTACGCACCTCTTTCACTCGGTCACCAAGGTAACCTTGCACTCGTTCAACCACTGATTTGAATTGTGCCTCAGCTTCTTTATGCTTCTCTTTTTCCGCCTCATCTTCGAATTGGCTAAGGTCAAGCCCCGCTTTGGTGATGGATTGGAACGCTTTGCCATCAAACTCCGGCAGATAATTCATTAACCATTCATCGATGCGATCAAACATCAAAATCACTTCAATCCCTTTTGACTTAAACTGCTCTAAGTGAGGGCTGTTTTTCGCAGCGGTATAGCTGTCTGCAGTCAGATAGTAGATCTTGTCTTGACCTTCTTTCATGCGCTCGACATAAGAAGCAAGGCTGATAGTTTGCTCTTCCGAATCAACATGAGTTGAAGCAAAACGCAGCAAGCCGGCAATTTTTTCACGGTTAGCGAAATCTTCCGCCGGACCTTCTTTCATCACCAAGCCAAACTCTTTCCAGAATTTCTGGTAGTTTTCAGCATCATTGCTTGCCATACGTTCAAGCATCGTCAGTACACGCTTAGTACATGCTTGACGCAGTGACTGAGTGATCTTGTTATCTTGCAGAATTTCACGCGATACGTTGAGAGGCAAATCGTTAGAATCAATCAAACCACGCACAAAACGCAGGTAGGACGGCATGAACTGTGCTGCATCATCCATAATGAACACGCGTTGCACATACAATTTTAAACCATGTTTATGATCACGGTTAAACAAGTCCCAAGGTGCTTTAGCTGGGATATACAGCAAGCTTGTATAATCATTCTTACCTTCGACTTTGTTGTGACTCCACACCAAAGGATCAGAAAAATCATGGGACACATGCTTATAAAACTCTTTGTATTCTTCATCCGTCACGTCAGATTTAGAACGCGTCCATAATGCTTGAGCTTTATTGATTTGTTCCCACTTCATGTCTTCAGTGGCTTTGCCTTCCTCGTCCAACTCTGCCGTTTGGATATAAACGGGAATACCAATGTGATCCGAGTATTTAGAGATCACATCACGCAAACGCCATTCTGAAAGGAACTCTTTACCCTCTTCGCGAAGGTGTAAAATAATGTCAGTACCCCGAGCCTCTTTATTGGTGGTTTCAATGGTGTACTCACCCTCACCTTTCGAATACCACTGCACCGCTTCCGCCGGCGCAGAACCCGCCGCACGAGTGCGAACCGTCACCGCATCCGCCACGATAAATGCCGAATAGAAACCCACACCAAATTGGCCAATCAATTGTGAGCTTTTTGACTGTTCTTGAGAAAGCTTTGAAAAGAACTCTGCCGTACCCGATTTAGCAATAGTACCGAGGTTTTCGATCACTTCGTCACGGCTCATACCAATGCCGTTATCCGAAATCGTCAGCGTATTGTTTTCTTGATCAAATGAGAGCTTGACCCCGAGCTCCGCATCGCCCTGATAGAGATCAGGCTGAGAAAGTGCTTGAAAACGCAATTTGTCGGCAGCATCGGATGCATTCGAAATTAACTCACGCAGGAAAATTTCTTTGTTGGAATACAAAGAGTGAATCATCAGGTGCAGCAGTTGTTTAACTTCAGATTGAAAACCACGCGTTTCTTTATTAGTGGTGGATGTTTCGCTCATAATCGCTCCGTTTACTTCTGTTTCAAACTATTGATCCATCGAGATTCAATGGAATTACCTGGATGTGCAAGTGAGATATGGACAAAAAATGTAAATTCAAGGTCAAAACTCATAAAAACACTGTTTTTTGATTGAGATTGGATTATCCTAACCCGGCATTTTTATCAAAGAAGATAAAAAAAACCAGTAAAGTCTGAGTGTTGTGACAGGGAGAAACTGGGATATCAAATGTTCATACAAGGACATAACTCAAAAGAAGATATCGATGAGTAATATTGGTACTAAATTCATTCTTGCTGAAAGATTTACCTTTGATCCCTTAAGCAATTCTTTAATTGATAAAGAAAATAGTGAAGAGATCATTCGCCTAGGCAGTAACGAAAGCCGGATTTTGTGGTTACTTGCCCAGCATCCCAATGAAGTCGTTTCTCGTAACGATTTGCATGACTTTGTGTGGCGAGAACAGGGCTTTGAAGTTGATGACTCTAGCCTAACTCAAGCTATCTCTACACTACGAAAACTGCTCAAAGATTCCACAAAATCACCACAGTACGTCAAAACCGTGCCTAAACGTGGTTATCAGCTGATCACTCGTGTCGACACGGTAGAAGAAGAGATTCAGCGATCTATAGAAGTGGACGAGTCAGCTCAGCAAAATGCCAATATTGACGTAGCTGAAACGCTCAATTTGATGCCAGCAATCAGCAGCCCACACGCCCAATCTGCGACACAAACAGCCATAAATAAACCGACTCACGATTGGGGAGCTCGACTGATTTTTCTGGTTGCGATGATCATCCCGTTAGCCGTGTTATTACTGACGAACCCAAGCCAATCAAAATTTAAACCTTTGATTGTCGTGGATGATGTTGCCGTCAATATGCCAATCAACCACCCCGACCTATCAAAATGGCTACCGTCTATCGAACTTTGCGTTAAAAAATACAATGAAAAGCATATTGGGGGACGAAAGCCTAAGGAAGTTATCGCAACCGGTGGCCAAAATAACCAATTGACGCTCAATTACATCCATAGCCCTGAAGTCTCGGGCGAAAATATAACCTTACGCATCGTCGCTAATCCTAAAGATGCCATCAAAGTGTGTGAGTAGGATTTTTATGAAAACCAGATATATAGCTATTGGCGTTTTGCTGCTGTCCCTACTATTTAGTGGCTGGCTCTATTGGGGAAGTGATTTCAAGCTAGAGCAAGTATTAACGTCTCGTGAGTGGCAATCAAAAATGGTTTCACTCATCAAAACGAATAGTAATAGTCCGGCCATGGGGCCACTCAGCCGAGTTGATGTCACCTCAAATGTAAAATATCTGCCCAATGGTACTTATTTACGTGTGTCTATCGTCAAACTTTTTTCTGATGATAACAGTGCTGAAAGCATTATTAATATTTCCGAATTTGGCGAGTGGGACGTGAGTGATAACTATCTACTCGTCACTCCGGTAGAATTTAAAGATATTTCATCCAATCAGAGCAAAGACTTCACGGATGAACAACTTAAACTTATCACTCAATTATTCAAAATGGATGCCCAACAAAGCCGTCGAGTTGATATTGTTAATGAAAGAACCATTCTATTTACCAGTCTAAATCATGGTTCTACCGTGTTATTCAGTAATTCATAAATAAAAGTGAGTGGACTTTATGACGCATGACGTCCACTCACTTTGTATGCGTAACGTGCAACACAAGGAAAGTACAATGAATAAAGCACAGATAGCGATATATTACTGCCGACAATGCAATTGGATGTTGCGTGCAGCGTGGTTAAGCCAAGAGCTACTCCAGACCTTTAGCGAAGAAATTGCTTATGTCGCACTTCACCCCGACACAGGGGGGCGATTTGAGATTATTTGTAATGGTGTACAAATCTGGGAACGTAAACAAGAGGGTGGATTTCCAGAAGCGAAAGTGCTTAAACAGCGAGTTCGTGACTTAATTGATCCGGAAAGAGATCTCGGTCATGCCGACCGTCTCTCTCCGGCTAAAAACGAATCGCCTAGCAACCAATAACAGCGCTATAGTTTGGAGCCGATATCATGGCTGAGCAGAATCTCCCCCATGCTCGATATGACTTGCATTTGGTTACCATCCAACACCCCGTAACTCGGCTGATGATTTCCACGGGGAAAAGTCATTGAGCCCGGATTAACAATCCATACATGCCCAGCCCAATCCACCACGGGGACATGTGTATGACCATGCACTAATACATCACCTTTTTTTAACGGTGGAAGTTTTTCCCCGTGATACAGATGACCATGGGTTAAAAATAAACGTTGCCCTGAATCTAATAGCACCCACGCATAGTCCCCCATCATCGGAAAGTTCAGTAACATCTGATCCACTTCACTGTCGCAGTTCCCACGTACCGCAATAATTTGCTCAGCAAATTCATTTAAGCGTTCAGCGACCGCAGGAGGGTTGTACCCCTCAGGAATCGGATTACGCGGACCATGGTTGAGAAGGTCACCCAATAAAACGAGCGATTGAGCTCCAGAAGCTTTATAGAGAGCAAGAGCTTGCTCTGTCGCAGGCAAAGAACCGTGCAGATCGGAGATAAAAAAAAGTTTCATGACAGGCCTCATGTTAAATACTCAGTGATTGTAAGGTGTTCATCACTGAGATGCACTGCTGATTTGTCATCTCTGACCTGTACCATATCTCGTCATAAGATTTTCTGATTTTTCGATCACACAGCGGCAAGATAGCCTTACGTGCCACAGAAGCGTGAAGCGGCTTTGCAGCCTGTCACTAGAGCTAGAGAAAAGATGGTCGATTACGGTTAAACTCTTCATATCGTTATCAAGAGAGGTCGTGAGATAACGCCACCACTCAAAACAAGGAGTCACTATGAGAATTTTGATAACCGGAGGAACCGGGTTTATCGGCTTTGAGTTGATAAAGTTACTCAGTACCCATGAGCTGGTTGTGTTAACTCGCGACATGGCTAAAGCGGCTTTGCGTTTCGCTCATATCCCCAGCCAAAACATACACTATATTGGTTTTTTAGATGAGCTATCTGATCTCAATGAGATTGATGCCATCATTAATCTTGCGGGAGAACCGATCGCTGATAAACGTTGGAGCTCGAAGCAAAAGCAGCAGATCATACGTAGTCGATTAGAGATTACCGAACAGCTCGTCGAAAAAATTCACGCCAGTGCTCAGCCACCTCGCGTTTTCCTTAGCGGTTCAGCCGTTGGTTTTTACGGCGATCAACAGGAACATGCTTTTGACGAGAATCTTCATGTAAAAAGTGAGCACTTCCCTCATCAGGTTTGCCAGCAATGGGAACAACGAGCACTGAAAGCACAATCAGAGCAAACTCGCGTCTGTTTATTGCGGACAGGGATTGTATTAGCACCTGATGGGGGTGCGTTGAAAAAGATGCTTCCCCCGTATCGCCTCGGCTTAGGCGGTCCAATTGGTGATGGGCAGCAATACATGCCATGGATTCATATGCAAGATATGGTACGAGCCATCGTTTTTTTACTAGAAACAGAACATGCTCAAGGGGCTTATAATCTTTGTGCTCCTCATCCTGCCACTAATGCTGAGTTTAGTCTCACTCTCGCCAATGCATTGAATCGACCACATGTGTTAAAAACTCCGCAATGGCTGATAAAACTGCTGATGGGGGAAGCCGCTGAGCTTCTACTCGATAGCATTCGCGCGAAGCCCAAAAAACTGACTGATCTGGGTTTTCAATTCCACTATTCTCGAATTGATCGGGCATTTAGCCATTTGCTGAGCCAAGCCCAGTAAGTGCTCACTTCATCTTCAATGATATGGCTTAACTCAATAAAGGATAGAGATGAAAAAATCCATTTTGATCACAGGTTGCTCAACAGGTATTGGTTACATGGCGGCCAAGCAACTGCAGCTGCGGGGTTATCACGTGATTGCTTCTTGCCGAGATGAACAAGATGTCGCGCGACTAAGGCAAGAGGGCTTCACTTGTCTTCATTTAGACTTGAGCTGTGAACAGAGTATTAATCTTGCCGTAGAACAAGCTCTTGAGATCTCAAACCACCAACTTTACGCCATCTTCAATAATGGCGCTTTCGGTCAACCAGGTGCTTTGGAGGATTTACCCGTTCAAGCCATGCGAGAACAGTTTGAAACAAACTTTTTTGGTTGGCATCATCTGACCACACGCTTGCTCCCCCACTTCCGAAGCCAAGGCTACGGGCGCATCGTCCAAAATAGCTCCGTATTAGGCTTTGCTGCTATGAAATACCGTGGTGCATATAACGCGTCTAAATTTGCCCTAGAAGGTTGGACAGATACTTTAAGGCTAGAGCTACAAGGTTCTGGAATTCATATCAGCTTGCTCGAACCGGGTCCCATTGAAACACAATTTAGATCCAATGCACTACAAGCCTTCCAACGCTGGATAACGGTAGAACAAAGTACTCATCACTTAGCCTATCAACAGCAAGTTGAACGTTTAGGGAAACCTCATTCCAACAACCGCTTTGTGTTACCACCAGAAGCTTGTTTAGCACCTCTGTGCCACGCCCTTGAATCTGCAAACCCTAAAATCCGCTACCGCATTACCACTCCCACTAAAGTATTTGCACTACTAAAACGATGTTTACCAACGCGCTGGCTAGACAAACTGTTATTTAAAGCAGCATAAATTATCTAATTGTCATTATTTAGTAACAATCACTCGGCAAAATTCACAGCGTGCATAAGGCAGTTTTCGCTTATGCACGCAGACCCCTGATTTCCAAGCGTTGCATGTGGTACGACAAAAATGACATTAAACCAATTGAATTGGATAAGTGTCGGTGTTGCGCTGACCTTATTTATATTGCTTTAAACACCTTTGCTTGCAAGCTCGTAAGAGCAACGAAATCACTACCTCAAGGTGGTGATTTCGTTTTGTGCTCACCAATAAGCACTTGCTTTTAACACCATATAAAGCTTGAGTTTTCTCTGCTGCATCCCCATAGTTTATCGAAGCGATGTACCATCCAAACCAAGGATTTGCTATGCCAGCAGCGAATATGATTGATGTTTCTCAGCATAATTTTCACCAAGTATTACAGCACTCCACTCTTTCTCCTGTGCTTTTCTATTTTTGGGCTCCCATCAGCAATGAAAGTACCCAACTTCTACCACACCTTGAGCTGCTCACTGAACAATATCAAGGTGCGTTTGTTCTTGCTCGTCTGAATTGTCAAGAAGAACAAGCTATTGCCGCACAATTTGGCATTCAAGCCATTCCAACGATTGCACTTTTTATTGAAGGCCAACCAGTGGATGGTCTCGGCGGACCGCAGCCCATTGAAGCTATCGAGGAGATGCTCAAACGCCACCTGCCAAGTGATGAAGAGCAATTAATGCAACAAGGGATAGACCTAGTGGCTCAAGAGCAATTCACTGAAGCGCGCTCAATACTGACCACGTTGAGTGATGAGTGGCGCAACAAAGGTGAGGTAAAACTTGCGCTAGCTCGTTGTTATTTAGAAACCGGTGATATCGACGCTGCGCAAGCCATTCTCAGTGACATACCTCTTGAATACCAGCAAGGTGAGTATAAAACCTTACTTGCTAAACTCGAACTGCATCAACAAACCGCGAATAGTCCAGAGATCATTGCATTAGAGCAACAATGGCGTAGTGATTTAGACAATCCAAACTTAGCGATCGAACTGGCTCGACAATACCATCAAGTGAAAAGAGATGAAGAAGCACTGAGCTTACTTTGGTCATGGTTAAGCAAAAACCTCAATGCCCTAGATGGAGATATGAAAAAAACGTTTATGGATATTTTAACGGCGCTAGGACAAGGCCATCCATTAGCCAATCAATACCGTAAGAAACTCTACTCACTTCTGTATTAAGCGAAATGACGGCCCGTCAGCAATTCAAGGTATTAATACCTTAACCACCAAGCATACAGTGGCATTCTTATTGAATGCCATTTTTATCAGTTTGATTGTCAATAAATAAAAATTGACCATTTTTTAGAGCGAAGCTGTAATTTTCTGATCTTAATTTGGTCATCCCCTGTCTTTGAGAGAGAATTTCTGTGCATGGATAATGCTCTTCTACTGTTTGGCTAAATACCCACTTGCTTGTTAAGCATAAAGTGGCTTTATTTCTCAATAATAAAAAGGATACGTCATGGCTATTGATTCATTGATCACTATCGCAGTTCTTGTACTGGCGGTGGTTATTTTCATCTCATCTGCAGTAAAAACCGTGCCTCAAGGTAATAACTGGACGGTCGAAAGATTTGGGCGCTACACACAAACACTCAAGCCCGGCCTCAACCTAATCATCCCTTTTATTGACCGTGTTGGTCATAAAATTAATATGATGGAACAGGTTTTAGATATCCCGGCTCAAGAAGTCATTTCCAAAGACAACGCAAATGTAGTGATTGACGCGGTCTGTTTTGTACAAGTCATTGATGCAGCCAAAGCCGCTTATGAGGTTAGCCAACTGCAACATGCGATTCGTAACCTCACCCTCACCAACATGCGTACTGTATTAGGTTCAATGGAGCTGGATGAGATGCTCAGCCAACGCGACATGATTAACACCAAACTGCTGTCGATTGTTGACCATGCCACCAGCCCATGGGGTGTAAAAGTAACGCGTATTGAAATCAAAGATGTGCAACCACCTGCTGATTTGACCGCCGCAATGAATGCTCAGATGAAAGCTGAACGTAACAAACGTGCTGAAGTCCTTGAAGCTGAAGGAGTACGCCAAGCGCAAATATTACGTGCAGAAGGTCAAAAACAATCCGAAATTTTGAAAGCCGAAGGGGAAAAGCAAGCCGCTATTTTGCAAGCTGAAGCGCGCGAACGTGCAGCCGAAGCAGAAGCCAAGGCAACCACTATGGTTTCCGAAGCTATCGCTAAAGGTGATATGCAAGCGGTAAATTACTTTATTGCTCAAGGCTATACCGAAGCCCTTAAAGCCATTGGTCAGGCCGAGAATGGTAAGATCATCATGCTGCCACTTGAAGCAACCGGCCTAATGGGATCCGTAGCGGGAATTGCAGAAATGTTTAAATCATCACAAACCACTAAGTAGGTGCCCCGTGGTAGAGCTACTCTCACAATTGAATTTCTGGCATTGGTTGGCCTTGGGCTTACTTCTATTAGCCGCAGAGCTACTCGGTACTGCAGGTTATTTCTTGTGGCTTGGCCTATCTGCACTGTTAGTCGGAGTACTGCTCGCCATAATGCCTCTCGGCTGGCAACTGCAGTGGCTGGCTTTTGCGAGTTTTTCTCTAGTGACTACTTGGCTTTGGTGGCGACGTCAATTTAGCCGAGATAAGAAGCAAGATACAGAGCGCGATCTTAATCAAAAGGAAAAACAGTTACTCGGACGTATTATTCCGATAACCGAAGATACCCCTGCAGGAGAGTTTCAAGTATCGCTGGGTGATACGGCTTGGACCGCTCGCTGCGATCAGGAACTTTCTGCAGGGAGCCGTGTTTCTGTCATTGCTGTGGATGGGATTATCTTAGTCGTCAAACCAATCTAAGAACCATCTGTCCCAACATCATCCAGAGAGCAAAGCCAAATTAATTGCATATAAACAATAAGACTCTTCGGAGTCTTATTGTGGGGAGCTTGAACAGCAATGCCCCTTCAACTGTTCGATAATCGGGCACTCGTAGCCTTCATCTCCAGGGCAAGACGCAACCCACTGTTCCAACTGTTGCTTAATAATGGTCAACTCAGCAAGCTTACTCGAGACTTCTTGTAATTTCTCTTGTGCATGAGCACGAACGGCTGCGCTTGTACGATAAGGGTCATTGGCAAGAGTGAGCATGGCCTTACACTCATCCAAACTAAACCCCACCCGCCGACAGCGAGCAATGAGCAGTAAATCATTCACATGCTGCTCAGTGTAGGTACGATAGCCACTTTCCGAGCGTAATGGCGGATTGATAAGACCTTTCTCTTCGTATAAACGAATAGACTTGGCCGTCAGCGAGGTGAGTTTGGCAATCTGGCTAATATTCATAACAAGCTTTAGCAATAAAAGAAAAGGCATGGAAAGACCATGCCTCTATCCAGCGAGAAATGCAATTATTCTTGGCTGATTAACCAAGAGAGAATCGATGCTTTTTCGGCTTTATCGGCTTTTTTGTACCAATCTGCCATCATGTCTACCAGCTTACTTTGAGTGACCATAGGCTGAGTTACCTCTGCACGGTTAGCAAAGGCCCAGTTAGCAAATTCTTGGCGCTCGGCTGCATTGGCTTCACCAAATAAGTACTGGATCATGTCATAAGATTTTGAAACGGATTGAGTCGTAGCTTGACTATTAACTATGGAATCTTGGGCTGCCTGAGCAGTTTTTGCTGGTTCTGATATGCTCTCACTACGTTTTCGATTAATCCCTACATTATTCAGAGCACTAATCGAGGCAATCTTATCTTGAGCATTATAGTTATAGAGTTCATTTTCATAATCTCGAAATACTGAAAAGCCTTTGGCAACTAAAACGTCTTGTTGGAATTCAATAGGCTGCATAGATGAATTCGTCAAAAGAACTGCTGGCTTTTTATCAAAAGTTTTGGCTGTAGCTTCATCCCTAACTACAGATCCTGGCTTCAGAAAAAGACTCTCATTGTCCGCATTAAAACTGACAACCATAGCAGGTGACTTATATTTATTTTGAGTCCCCCCGAAATGAATGACTTTTTCAAGACGAACCAAAAGTTGGTTTAAACCATTAGGTAAAGTCATTTCATCGGTGTGACCAAATGAAATTTCAGGCTCAACGCCATTAACAGCTAAAATCTGGAGGTTTCGGTCTATATTCACCGTCACATCAGCGTAGGTGTTAGAAGAAACAACCATTCCTAATAGCGCGCTAATCAAAAGTTTATTCATTATTACCTCCAAATAAAAGGCGAGCTGTCGCTCGCCTTGGTATGAACTTTTAATCAATATGATTAGAAGTAGTATTCAACACCCATCAAGAAACGAGTTTGGTCATTTGCATCAGCATTGCCTTTGTCGTCGCCGTCAGTCGGTGTCATCATATCGTAGTTACGAACGTCGAAATACAACACTGCTGATGGGTCTAGTACATATAGTGCACGGGCAGTGATTGCACGGCTATCGCTATCAGCTTGAGTTTCGCCACCAAACTTAGCTTTAGTTGTCGCAGAGTAACCTGCTTTAAATAGCCACTCAGATGTTGCCCAGTAAGCCAATGTTGCAGAATAAGCATCTTGCTTTTTCTCAACATTATCAACTTCGTTAGTCATATGTTTCCAAGCAGCTGTCAGACTTAACTTATCAGTAATAGAAACATTACCACCAACTAAGTAATACGCTGCTTGAGCTTCACTAGTAGAGGCCGCTGTTGGTTTAACCCATTTACTACCGTAAGTGCCATCATCTTTGATATTCAACTCCCAATATCCGGCTTTAGCAGCAGTTTTAGTTTCTTCTTTTGAACCTAGATAAGCGCCACCGTGGATACCAAAACGCTCTGCGTTGTAGGCTAATGCGAAACTGACAACTGCATTATCAGTAGATGAATTCATCTTACTTGCAGACAGTGAGTATTTGAAACCGCTATAGTCAGAAGAGTCGAAACGGATCACGTGGTCAGCACGGTCTTGGTAACCAGCACCAATAGCGTTGTGCCAGTCAAACACGTTACCTAGACCTGGGTTTGAGTGTGGCCAGTCAACGTAGTCATAGATAGAAACAAGTTGACGACCCACTTTCACTGTACCTACGCCATCAAAAGCTAGACCCAAATAAGTATCACGACCACCAAATTGACCGCCTGTGTCACCATTGTAAGCATTTGATGTTTCGATTTGCCATACAAAATCAGGTCCGAAATTATTAAAAGATTGTGTACCACGTAGACCGATACGAGATTCGATTTCAACGCCTACAGTATCATCTTTTGCACTGTCACCTTTGCTTTCAAAGTAAAGGTTACCAGCAGCTTGGCCGTAAAGTTGTACGTTATCAGTAAGTTGAGCAGCTTGAACACCTACTGCTGCCATCGCTACTGCTGCACCCAGAAGAGTACGTTTAAACATTTTGTCCATGGATAACTCCTAAAAATGGATATAGCTGTTTTTGATTTTCTCCCTTAAGTTGGCCGCCGAAGGGAGAAGTCATTTCCTTTTCGAGTATCGAAACCGATTCTCTTAGTTGTTGGCACACTCACCGTGTATCCATGTCTGTAGACTAACTCTCGGTTAGAAAACATCAATCAGAACTTAATTTTTATCTAAAAAAATATGAGCCACGGCAAACTTCTGGGGAGTAAGTGATCGAGATCGAATTATTATCAAAACCAAAATAAAACAAACTTAACTTGTTGATTTAAAATGAATTTAAATTTGTTGATTTGTATTTATTTGAAATGCGTCGAATAATAAAGGAGTGATTGATGACTTTTATAAAACAATAAAAACTCATTTATGGACGAAAAATGCGAGGTTGTTTTTGAGCAAAAATAAACCCCAGTAGAGACTGAGGTTTAGATTGTTCGGAGCTAAAAAGTTCCATTTATTTATCAGGGATGCTAAGTACCACCCAATAAACTCGCTATTTTAAGAGTTCAATCAGTGCTTGTTCATCCATCACTGCAACACCCAACTCCGTTGCTTTCGCTAGCTTAGAGCCAGCGGCTTCACCAGCAAACACAATATCCGTATTTTTTGAAACACTCCCTGTCACTTTCGCCCCAAGAGCTTGTAGTGCTGCTTTAGCATCGTTACGAGATAGTTGATTGAAGCTGCCCGTCAATACCACAACTTTCCCAGCCAATACAGAATCTGCCTCAGTTGATGAAATGGCTGCCATTGCTGGCCATGTAACGCCGAGTTCAATCAGTTCAGCAATCACTTTTTGATTACGTGATTGTGCAAAGAAAGCATGTAAGTGACCTGCGACAACGTTACCAACATCTGAAACTTCAATCAGTTGCTCCATGCTTGCCTGTGCAATCGCTTCAAGAGTCAAAAAGTGCTGAGCCAAATTAAGTGCGGTTGCTTCTCCAACTTCACGAATACCCAGTGCATATAAGAACTTAGGTAAGGTTGTTTGTTTGGCTTTATGCAAAGCATCAATCACATTTTGTGCTGATTTAGGGCCCATACGTTCTAGAATCGTCAGTTCGCCAGCTCTTAAACGGAATAAATCGGCAGGTGTAGCCACCATTTCGCGATCGACCAGTTGTTCAATCACTTTGTCGCCTAAACCTTCAACATCAAGTGCTTTACGCGAGACAAAATGCTTCAACGCTTCTTTACGTTGTGCCTGACAAACTAATCCACCTGTACATCGAGCAACCGCCTCACCTTCTATACGTTCAATATCAGACTGACATACAGGGCAATGCGTCGGGAACAAAATTGTTTTAGCGTCAACTGGACGGCGTTCTAAAACAACGGAAACAATCTGTGGGATAACATCCCCAGCACGACGGATCACTACCGTATCACCGACCATCACCCCCAAACGCTCAATCTCATCGGCATTATGTAATGTGGCATTACTCACCGTGACACCACCCACAAAGACAGGTTCCAACTTCGCCACAGGGGTGATCGCTCCCGTACGGCCGACTTGAAACTCAACATCGTTAAGCAAGGTTAACTCTTCTTGCGCAGGAAATTTATAAGCAATCGCCCAACGAGGTGCACGAGCCACAAAACCTAGACGCTCTTGCAATGTAATGTCATCCACTTTGATGACGACACCATCTATTTCGTAAGCAAGAGCTCCTCGACGCTGCAATATATCTTGGTAAAAATCTTTTACTTCCGATAACGAGGCTACAAGCTTGGTTTCAGGGCAAATCGGTAAGCCCCAACTTTTTAGCTGTAGAAAACGTTGATAATGGCTTGATGCCAACATTCCACCTTCGATAATACCGACACTGTAAGCGTAAAATGCTAATGGACGTTGAGCCGTAATTCGAGAATCTAGCTGACGCAAACTTCCTGCGGCGGCATTACGCGGGTTAACAAACTGTTTTTCACCTTTTTTAAGCGCTCGGGCATTAAGGGCATCAAACCCTGCTTTGGGCATAAAAACTTCACCACGCACCTCTAAGCGGCGAGGAAAATCCGAACCTTGTAAGCGCAGCGGAATAGACTTAATCGTACGCACGTTTTCGGTGATATTTTCCCCAGTAGCGCCATCGCCTCGGGTTGCCGCACGAGTCAGCACACCATTTTCATACAGTAAACTTACCGCTAAACCATCTAATTTAGGTTCACAACAGAAATGGCTTTGTTGCACAGCAGGAATACGGTCTGTCATGCGACGATAAAAACTCTCTAACTCAGCATCATCAAACGCGTTATCAAGAGAGAGCATCGGAATCTCATGTATGACAGAGTCAAACCCATCAAGTGGACGCCCACCCACACGCAAACTGGGTGAGTCAGGAGTAATCCACTCAGGGTGTTGCGCTTCTATATCCAGCAGTTCACGCATTAAGCGGTCATATTCTGCATCCGGAATGGTCGGTGCGTCTTCGACGTAATAACGGATACCATGCTCATGCAGGGTTTGTCTTAGCTCGGTTAATCGTTGCTCTACATTTGACATCGTAATTCTCTCGGATGATGAAAAAAGGCTCCGCTATGGAGCCTTTTATTATAACTATAGAAATCTTTGCTTCGTCTAACTCGCCTCAATCTAGGGAAAACCTGAAGCAGTAAGTAGTGGTCTGGCAAACTCACTTACACTCTGGCAGAGCGAGCTTTAAACCCTTGAATTTGCTTACGGTAAGCATCAAGGCGGTTTGGAGTCATCAAGTTGCGAGCATCATCTAAAACATGCCCACCAAGATCATCGGCGATTTGTTGTGCGGTTTTAAGCATCAACTTAAAGTTCTGCTCCGGATCACCAAAACAAGGCAGCGTCATGAAAAATGAGATGCCTTTGGTCGAAAAGTCCGCAGGGTCATCATGCATCAGAGTGCCTGGCTGCATCATGTTGGCAACACTGAACAACACCTTTCCTGTTCCAGAAAGATCGGCATGACGATGGAAAATATCCATTTCGCCAAACAGCAAACCATTTTGTTGCATACTGTCAAACAGCTTAGTTCCAATAAACGGTTGACTACCAGAACAATGTACATTGAGCACAATCACATCCAACTGCTCTTCTTGAGGCTCTTGCTCTTCAATAACGGGAGTCGCTTCAGAGACAGGCTGAGTCACATTTGTTTGCGTTGTAGGCATAACACGTGAAACCTCTGCAACAGGCTTAACCTGTTTCGGTGGATGATATGTCGGTAACGGTTCCACCTCTTCATCATCTTCTTCTGGCTCATCATGAGCGGCAAAATCAGAGATCAAAGGATCATGTTGCTGATTGGGAAGCCCGAAATCGGGTTCTTTACGCTCCTTGCGAATGATTTCAAAATCATCCTCAGCCACAAAATCTCGTGAGGGCGGCTCATCATTTTCAACCGCAATCTTGCGTAAGGGCTTATCTCCGAACTTAGATTTCCCTTCTTTTTTGCTGGTCCATAGACCATGAAACAGCAACGCCGCTATCGCCAACGCGCCAACAATTATCAATACGAATCGCAGTTCCTGCATCTTAAACTCTCAGTATCCCGTTTGATGTTCTGAGCTGTAGCGCCCGACAGGACGTTTATCAGGGTGTGTTTTTGACTTGTCGGGGTACTTTACCAAAACTCTCGTCGAATTTAGAACAACTTAATGTGAGAAGTTGAAAAGATGACGCGTTTTTTGCAGTTTCGTCATTTCACTTCAGTATCAATCAAGTACAATCTTCGTTCGGTTAATCAAGGAGAATACCGTTTTTATGCAGATCAGCTCACGTTCCGGATTCAGCTACTTCTTTTATGGCGTACGTTTAGCCCTTACTCCGGGTATACGCCGTTTCGTTATTCTCCCACTACTGGCAAACGTCATCTTAGTGGGCGGAGCTATGTACTACCTATTTAGCCACTTAGATTCTTGGATCACACAATGGATGGGACAACTGCCTAGTTTTCTTGCTTGGTTAAGTTATGTCCTTTGGCCATTGCTTATCCTAACCATCTTAGCCACCTTCTCTTACTTCTTTAGTACCTTAGCTAATTTTATCGCCTCACCATTCAACGGACTATTAGCCGAAAAAGTGGAAATGCATCTCTCTGGCGAATCTGTCGGTGAAGAGGGGATTGTCGCTCTGATCAAAGATGTACCTCGGATATTGAGCCGTGAGTGGCGAAAACTGCTTTATGTGCTCCCTAAAGCGCTAGGACTTTTTCTTTTGTTACTGATCCCCGCACTGGGTCAAACACTCGGTCCTCTTGCTTGGTTTATTTTTACTGCTTGGATGCTCGCTGTACAGTATTGCGATTATCCCTTTGATAACCACAAAGTTGCATTCCATGATATGCGTAATACCTTGAAACAAAATCAAAGCAAAGCCTACGGGTTTGGGGCCTTAGTAGCTTTTTTTACCAGTATTCCCATTGTGAACTTATTTATCGTGCCAGTCGCCGTCTGCGGCGCAACCGCTATGTGGGTTGAGGTATTCAAGGTGCAACACCCTTCCAATCGCAACGAATAAGCTCCACATAAGTTATAACTTTTTAATCCTTTTCCCTTAGTGAATATGAACTTATTCTCTGCTCATATTCACTAAGTATTCACGCACGCGCTGACTGCGTAACGAATGAAGGAACATCACCATGAGCAAAATCTACGAAGACAACTCTCTTACTATTGGTAACACTCCCCTAGTACGCTTAAACAAAGTGTCACAAGGAAAAGTGCTCGCTAAAGTCGAATCACGTAACCCAAGCTTCAGCGTTAAATGCCGTATCGGTGCCAATATGATTTGGGAAGCCGAAAAACAAGGAAAACTCAAACCAGGCGTTGAATTAGTAGAACCAACCAGTGGTAATACAGGGATCGCCTTAGCGTTTGTTGCGGCAGCTCGTGGTTACAAGTTAACGTTGACAATGCCTGAATCGATGAGTTTAGAGCGTCGTAAACTGCTGAAAGCACTCGGGGCGACTTTAGAACTCACCGAAGCTGCAAAGGGCATGAAAGGAGCCATTGCTAAGGCGGAAGAAATTGTCGCCAGCAACCCAGAGAAATATCTGCTATTGCAGCAATTCAACAACCCAGCTAACCCACAAATCCATGAAAAGACCACTGGCCCTGAAATTTGGGAAGCCACCGATGGTCAAGTCGATGTATTTGTTGCAGGCGTGGGCACTGGTGGCACATTAACCGGAACCAGCCGCTATATTAAAGGCACTCAAGGCAAGGCCATTCTCTCTGTTGCGGTTGAACCAGCGGAATCACCGGTCATTACACAAGCACTGGCGGGAGAAGAAATAAAACCAGCACCACATAAAATCCAAGGTATTGGTGCTGGATTTATCCCTGGCAACTTGGATTTAAGTCTAATTGACCGCGTTGAGCGCGTCACCTCAGAAGAGGCGATCGAAATGGCTCGCCGCCTGATGGAAGAAGAAGGAATATTGGCGGGAATTTCTTCAGGCGCCGCCGTTGTAGCCGCAAACCGAATAGCTCAACTACCTGAATTTAAAGACAAAACAATTGTAACCATTCTGCCAAGCTCAGGTGAGCGTTATTTAAGCACCGCCCTTTTCGCTGGCATTTTTACCGAAAAAGAAAACCAACAGTAATACGTGGTTAAATCAATTTTTCGTTTAAAAAAGCCCCAGTCAGGGGCTTTTTTGTTGATCCCTGCCTCACCTTTGGTAATATCGGCATGTTTTATTTTTAGCTTCAAAATAAAGAAGCCGACGGTTTACACTCAATTGCTCAAATTGCAAAAAATAGCAAAGGCAATTGATAAATTTTGACCAGTCTTAGTTCTGACACGAAAAGCCTGTGACAGTGCTAGCACAAAGCGGGTTATGCGGTTAAGCTAAATCTGGTTAACAAACTTACAAAAAATAAACTCATTGGGGTATAAAACATGTACGAGAAGCAAGTAGAAATCACAGCAGAAAACGGCCTTCACACTCGTCCAGCTGCACAGTTTGTTAAAGAAGCGAAAGCTTTCGATGCAGACATCACTGTGACTTCTAACGGTAAAAGTGCAAGCGCGAAAAGTCTATTCAAGCTGCAAACGCTAGGTCTGGTAAAAGGTACTGTAGTTACCATTTCTGCCGAAGGCCCTCAAGCGAAAGAAGCTGTTGAGCATCTAGTTGCTCTGATGGACCAACTTCACTAATCCGGTCTTCCTTTCAAAGCCATTTTGTTCACGCAAAATGGCTTTGTTGGAAATAACCCGAGAAATACGCTACACATTATCGTTAGCGCATTGTCCACTCTCCCGTTTACAGTTGACCAGTTTAAGGTAAGGCTATGATTTCAGGCATTCTAGCATCTCCAGGTATTGCGATTGGTAAAGCATTACTTCTTCAAGAAGATGAAATTGTCCTAAACACAAACACCATTTCTGACGATCAAGTAGAAGCCGAAGTTGAGCGCTTTTACACTGCGCGCAATAAATCGTCTGCGCAGTTGGAAGTGATCAAACAAAAAGCACTTGAAACTTTTGGTGAAGAAAAAGAAGCCATCTTTGAAGGCCATATCATGTTGCTTGAAGATGAAGAGCTAGAAGAAGAGATTTTAGCCCTCATCAAGAAAGACAAAATGTCTGCCGATAACGCGATCCATACCGTTATCGAAGAGCAAGCCACAGCGCTTGAATCATTAGATGATGAATATCTTAAAGAACGTGCGACCGACATCCGTGATATTGGCACACGTTTTGTAAAAAATGCTCTAGGCATGCACATCGTTTCGCTCAGCGAAATCGATCAAGAAGTAGTCCTAGTAGCGTACGACTTAACGCCTTCTGAAACAGCGCAAATTAACCTGAACTATGTTCTTGGTTTTGCTTGTGATATTGGCGGCCGTACTTCTCACACTTCCATCATGGCGCGTTCTCTAGAATTGCCTGCGATCGTCGGCACCAACGACATCACCAAGCAGGTTAAGAATGGCGACATGCTGATTCTGGATGCAATGAACAACAAAATCATTGTCAATCCAACTGAAGCTCAAATCGAAGAAGCCAAAGCGGTTAAAACAGCTTTCCTTGCTGAAAAAGAAGAACTAGCCAAGCTAAAAGATCTTCCAGCAGAAACGCTAGACGGTCACCGCGTTGAAGTATGTGGCAACATCGGCACAGTAAAAGATTGTGACGGTATCATCCGTAACGGTGGGGAAGGTGTCGGTCTGTACCGTACTGAATTCCTGTTTATGGATCGTGATGCTCTTCCAACTGAAGAAGAGCAATACCAGGCCTATAAAGAAGTTGCCGAAGCGATGAGCGGTCATGCCGTGATTATCCGTACTATGGATATCGGTGGCGACAAAGATCTGCCTTATATGGATCTGCCAAAAGAGATGAACCCATTCTTGGGTTGGCGTGCAGTACGTATCAGCTTAGATCGCCGTGAAATTCTGCGTGATCAACTACGTGGCATTCTGCGTGCTTCTGCCCACGGCAAACTTCGCGTAATGTTCCCTATGATCATTTCAGTAGAAGAAATTCGTGAACTGAAAAAAGCGATTGAAGAGTACAAAGCAGAACTGCGTGCTGAAGGCCATGCTTTCGATGAAAATATCGAAATCGGTGTGATGGTAGAAACTCCAGCAGCGGCAGCCATTGCGCACCACTTAGCGAAAGAAGTGTCTTTCTTCTCAATCGGTACTAACGATTTAACCCAGTACACCCTAGCGGTAGACCGTGGTAACGAGATGATCTCTCACCTCTACAACCCACTTTCTCCAGCAGTTCTGACCGTGATCAAGCAAGTGATTGATGCTTCTCACGCAGAAGGCAAATGGACCGGTATGTGTGGTGAATTAGCGGGTGACGAGCGTGCAACTCTGCTCCTACTCGGTATGGGTCTGGATGAGTTCTCAATGAGCGGCATCTCGATTCCAAAAGTGAAGAAAGTGATCCGTAATACCAATTATGCGGAAATCAAAGCGATGGCAGAAGAGGCTCTCTCTCTACCAACTGCTGCAGAAATCGAAGCTTGCGTTGAAAAATTCATCGCAGCAAAAGCATAATTATTGGTTGATACCAAAGAGATAGGCGATGAAAATAGTCGTCTATCTCTAGCGATTGGTATACTATACTTCGACAGAACAAATTTAAAACGTTAGGAGCATGACACAATGGGTCTGTTTGACAAACTTAAGAAGCTAGTCTCTGACGACAGCGCTAACGCAGGTGCAATCGACATCATCGCACCTCTTTCTGGTGAAATTGTAAACATCGAAGATGTGCCAGATGTTGTTTTCGCTGAGAAAATCGTTGGTGACGGTATCGCGATCAAGCCTGCTGGTAACAAGATGGTAGCTCCTGTAAACGGTACTATCGGTAAAATCTTCGAAACTAACCACGCATTCTCTATCGAATCGGATGACGGCGTTGAGCTGTTTGTTCACTTCGGTATCGATACTGTTGAACTGAAAGGCGAAGGCTTCAAGCGTATCGCAGAAGAAGGTCAATCAGTGAAAATCGGCGATACCATTATCGAATTCGATTTGGCACTGCTCGAAGAGAAAGCAAAATCAACTCTGACTCCAGTTGTTATCTCTAACATGGATGAAATCAAAGAGCTGAACAAACTTTCTGGTTCTGTAACTGTGGGTGAAACTCCAGTTCTACGCGTGACCAAGTAATTCACTTGTGTGATGTTAAAAACGCTGCCTAGTGCAGCGTTTTTTTGTTTTTTAGAGCTTACTGATTAGACTGGTTCGTACTGTTTAACGAAGATACAGATCCATTTGAAAAACCCAGTGCATAACGCAACACTTGCGTTTTCAGTGGGCCAGAACGCTCAGCCAATGCCAACGCAGCATTACGCAGAAACTTCACTGGTGTCATTGAGTTACTGAAGGTTTTGTAGAACAAGTCCATTCCCGTTTGCATCAGTAAATTATCGGGACGACGACGACGCTCATAGCGTTCAAACCGTGTCTGACTTAATACCGCATGATCCTGTGTTTCCGCCAACAACACGGCCACATCTTTAAAACCTAGATTCACGCCCTGCCCTGCTAACGGGTTAATCGTATGTGCTGCATCACCAACCAGCACACAGCGTTTTTTTACATATTGCTGAGCATGGCGACGAGTCAACGGGAAAGAGCCGTGCTGCAGCACTTTGACATCCCCCAGCTCAGCCGGAAAATGCTGAAGAATCTCACCACGCAATTGCTCATGGCTCAAACCTACCAGTTTTCGAATACGCTGGGGTGTGTCATACCACACCAAAGACGCCTGATTCCCCCCCAAAGGCAAGTAGGAGCGCGGGCCTGTTGGGAAAAACTGCTGCCAAGTGGTTTCTTGTTGGATCTGTTCCGTCTGCACATTAATCAACATGCAATGCTGCCGATAATCCCAAGCCGTGATCCCAATATGCGCTAATTGGCGAACTTGTGAATTCGCCCCATCAGCACCAATCACCCAATCACACTCAAGCACAGTGCCCGACTGCAGGGTGACATTGCATCCCTTTTCAGTCACATCCAATTGCGCCAATTGCTCTGGGCACATCAAGGTAAGTTGTGGGTAATGTGAAAATTGCTGCCACAATGCCAATTGAATCACTCGGTTTTCCACCATGTAGCCTAATTGTGGCAAATCCAAGGACTCACAGGAAAAACGTGTACGGCATTCTGGGTGTTCCCACGTTTCTAAGTGGAGGTATGGACAAGCACGCATCTCAACAATACTTGACCAAGCACCAAGCTCCTCTAGAAGTTCTACTGAGGTTTGCGAAATCGCCGACACACGTAAGTCCATAGGTTGCTTAGGCTCAAACGCTGGCGGTACATCAGAATCAATCACTGCAACCTTACGACCTTGGCGCGCAAAGCCGAGTGCTGCTGCAGCGCCTACCATGCCGCCACCAATCACGAGGATGTCAAATTTGTTGCTGCTCATACCCTTTTCCACCACGTATATTATCTAAACGGCATTGTACGGAGTAAGGGAAATATTGCGACATTTTTTACGTTAAAACCTTGCGCGGAATAAGGTAAAAAACCAATCACAACAAGGGTTACAAGAGAATTCCGCCAATTACTAGTCAGTCGGTTTTTAAAGCAGTACAATACGCCGCTTACCGCCGAGAGGGCGGCTAGAATGTGAGCTAAAGCTCAAATGATTGAAGAACTATTGAACGAGCGAAAGTGTGATGAGTAAGAAACTGCTAATTAAAACTTGGGGCTGCCAGATGAACGAGTACGATTCATCAAAAATGGCTGACCTGCTTAACGCTGCAAACGGCTATGAGCTGACAGAGATACCCGAGGAAGCTGACGTTTTACTCTTAAACACCTGTTCGATTCGTGAAAAAGCACAGGAAAAAGTGTTCCACCAACTTGGTCGTTGGAAAACCCTCAAAGATAAAAAACCCGGCGTAGTGATCGGTGTCGGTGGCTGTGTCGCGACTCAAGAAGGTGATTCGATTCGCGATCGTGCGCCTTATGTGGATGTCATCTTTGGCCCACAGACGCTGCATCGTCTGCCAGAAATGATTAAACAGTCGCAAACCACTGACGCACCTGTAATGGACATCTCTTTCCCTGAAATTGAGAAGTTCGACCGTTTGCCAGAGCCACGTGCAGAAGGCCCAACTGCATTCGTTTCCATCATGGAAGGCTGCTCAAAATACTGTACTTACTGTGTCGTACCTTACACTCGTGGTGAAGAAGTTAGCCGTCCAATGGACGATGTGTTGTTCGAGATCGCTCAGCTTGCCGAACAAGGTGTACGTGAAGTTAACCTGCTGGGTCAAAACGTCAACGCTTACCGCGGTGCCACTCACGATGGTGAAATTTGCTCTTTTGCTGAGTTACTGCGCTTAGTCGCAACGATCGACGGTATCGACCGCATTCGCTTTACCACTAGCCATCCACTCGAATTTACGGATGACATTATTGCGGTGTACGAAGACACTCCAGAGCTCGTGAGCTTCCTACATTTACCAGTACAAAGTGGGAGCGATCGCATTCTGACCATGATGAAACGCCCGCACACCGCCATTGAGTACAAGTCGATCATCCGTAAATTGCGTAAGGCTCGTCCTGACATTCAAATCAGCTCTGATTTTATCGTTGCTTTCCCGGGTGAAACCGACAAAGATTTCCAAGACACCATGAAGCTGATCCGTGATGTCGATTTCGACATGAGCTTTAGCTTTATCTTCTCTCCTCGCCCAGGCACGCCAGCCGCCGATTATCCATGTGATCTGTCGGAAGAGGTGAAGAAAGAGCGTCTGTACGAACTGCAACAGCAAATCAACAGTCAAGCCATGCGTTACTCACGCCTGATGCTGGGTACTGAACAACGTATTTTGGTTGAAGGCCCATCGAAGAAAGATTTGATGGAGCTACGTGGCCGTACCGAAAATAACCGTGTAGTGAACTTCGAAGGCTCACCAGAGCTGATCGGTCAGTTCGTTGATGTGAAGATTGTCGATGTGTTCGCCAACTCACTGCGTGGTGAACTGGTACGCACCGAACAAGAGATGAACCTGCGCATTGCGACCTCACCATCAGAAATGAAAGCGAAGACTCGCCGCGAGGATGAGCTTGGGGTTGCTACATTTACTCCTTAATCTCGTATACACTGTCAATAAGTGTCCGGTCACAATCGGACATTTATTGACATACTGAGAGGCAAATTTGAGCAATAAAATCATAACCTTAGAAATCAATCTGGAACCTTCCGATAACCACCGACTCGCCAGCCTGTGCGGTCCTTTTGATGACAACATCAAGCATCTTGAACGTCGCTTGGGAGTCGAAATCAACTACCGCGGCAACTTCTTCACCATCGTGGGTCAACCTCATACTGCCGCCGCGGCACTCGACATCATCAAAACACTTTACGTTGAAACGGCTCCACTGCGTGGTCAAATTGCCGATATTGAACCCGAGCAAATTCATCTTGCCATAAAAGAATCCGGCGTGCTTGAGCAACACAATGAGTCTAGCCTTGCTCACGGCAAAGAAGTGTTTGTCAAAACCAAAAAAGGCGTGATCAAACCGCGAACTCCAAACCAAGCTCAATACTTGATGAATATGGTGACGCATGACATCACCTTTGGTGTTGGCCCTGCGGGTACTGGTAAAACTTACCTTGCGGTTGCAGCCGCGGTGGATGCGCTTGAGCGCCAAGAAATTCGCCGTATTCTGCTGACTCGTCCTGCGGTTGAAGCGGGCGAAAAGCTCGGTTTTCTACCGGGTGACTTGAGCCAAAAAGTCGACCCTTATTTGCGCCCACTGTACGATGCGCTGTTCGAAATGCTCGGATTTGAGCGCGTAGAAAAACTGATTGAGCGCAATGTGATTGAGGTCGCTCCGCTTGCGTATATGCGAGGTCGCACACTGAACGACGCGTTTATTATTCTCGATGAAAGTCAAAACACCACTGTCGAGCAGATGAAAATGTTCCTGACGCGGATTGGCTTTAACTCTCGCGCCGTGATAACGGGTGACGTGACACAAATCGATTTACCACGTGGTGCGAAATCCGGTCTGCGCCATGCGATTGAAGTACTTAATGAAGTCGATGAGATCAGCTTTAACTTCTTCCAAGCTGACGACGTAGTTCGCCACCCAGTGGTTGCCCGAATCGTGAATGCCTATGAAAAGTGGGAAGCGCAAGATCAAAAAGAGCGCAAAGAGTATGAACAGCGCCGCCGTGAAGAGCGTGAAAACAAATTGCTTGAAATGCAGCGCGCAGAAATGACACTCAGCCACAACAATGAGTCCAACCCATCATGAGTATTGAACTGGATTTGCAATTGGCAGTCGAAAATCAAAATGGACTACCAAGCGAAGCGGAGTTTGCTTTGTGGCTCACTCGAACCATCACGCCGTTTCAGCCACAAGCTGAGGTAACGGTTCGGATTGTCGATGAAGCAGAAAGCCATGCGCTCAATTTGAACTACCGCGGTAAAGATAAACCCACTAACGTGCTTTCTTTTCCATTTGAAGCTCCTCCGGGGATGGAAATGGATCTGCTCGGTGATCTGGTGATTTGCCGCCAAGTCGTTGAACATGAAGCCATTGAGCAAAATAAGCCTTTGCAAGCACATTGGGCTCATATGGTTGTACATGGCAGCTTGCATCTGCTAGGTTATGACCATATCGAGGATGATGAAGCCGAAGAGATGGAGTCTCTAGAAACGGAAATTATGCAAGAAATGGGCTTTACTGACCCGTATCTGGCAGAAAAAGAGTAACCTTGTCCGTTAGGATAAGGTCTAAGTGAGCTATCACACTTCTGATAGCGTTAGTGAATTGAGACATAATGAACGAAGACAATTCTCAGAATTCGGAAGGTCCGAGTAGAAAGTCCTTCTTTGAACGCCTAAGTCAACTTTTTCAGGGAGAGCCGAAAGATCGCCAAGAGTTGGTCGATGTCATCCGTGACTCTGAAGTGAATGACTTGATTGACCATGACACCCGAGACATGCTTGAGGGCGTAATGGAAATCGCCGAAATGCGCGTGCGCGATATCATGATCCCACGCTCACAAATGGTCACTATCGACCGCACTCACAACCTAGATGCTTTGGTTGCCATCATGACGGATGCGCAACACTCGCGTTATCCGGTGATCAGCGAAGATAAAGACCATGTGGAAGGCATTCTACTTGCGAAGGACTTACTCAAATATCTAGGCTCCAACTGTGCCCCATTCAACATCCAAGAAGTGATCCGCCCTGCGGTCGTGGTTCCGGAAAGCAAACGGGTTGACCGTCTGCTCAAAGAATTCCGTGAAGAGCGTTACCACATGGCAATTGTGGTGGATGAGTTTGGCGGCGTTTCTGGCCTAGTCACCATTGAAGATATTCTGGAAGAGATCGTCGGCGACATCGAAGATGAATTCGACGACGAAGAGCAAAAAGACATTCGCCAACTGAGCAAACACACCTTCTCGGTGAAAGCGCTCACCACGATTGAAGACTTTAACCACACTTTTGGCACCAAATTCAGTGACGAAGAAGTGGATACGGTCGGTGGTTTGGTGATGACAGCATTCGGGCACTTACCTGCTCGTGGAGAAGTGGTAGACATTGCCGGCTACAACTTCAAAGTCACGGCAGCAGATAATCGCCGAGTGGTGGCTCTTCAAGTAACCGTTCCCGATCTGGAAGCGCTTTCGCAAGTCGCGGAAGAGTAGTCCTCATCCTCTTACCGAGTAAGAGAAAAAGAAAAGAGACGATGAAAACTCTACTATCTCATCGCCTAATGCGGCCGCTTGCGGCCGCTTTTGTTGGCGTTTTAACACCTCTGGCTTTCGCCCCTTATCAATTTTGGCCTTTAGCCTTACTCAGTCCATTTCTTTTATTGCTTCTTTTAAACCAACAAAGCGCGAAACGATCCGCTTTGATTGCTTACGCATGGGGCATAGGTCAATTTGCAGTGGGTATCAGCTGGGTACACGTCAGCATTGATACTTTTGGTGGCATGCCAAAAATCGCCAGCCTGTTTTTAATGACTCTATTGGTCGGCTATCTGGCACTTTATCCAAGCCTTTTCGGCTGGCTACTCAATCGCTTTATTCCGAACAACTCGCGCAGCAAATGGCTGTGCGCCGCTCCTGCTTTGTGGCTGATTACCGATTGGCTACGCGGTTGGGTGATGACAGGTTTTCCTTGGTTATGGCTCGGTTACAGCCAAATTGATAGCCCTCTCGCCAACTTTGCCCCTATCGGAGGGGTTGAGCTCATTACTCTGTTACTGCTGTTTTGTGCTGGTAGCTTAGCTTATGCCGTGCTTAATCGCCGTTGGTTGATGGCTTTGGTCCCTCTTGTGGTTTACGCAACCGGCTATGGCCTCCAAGCGATGCAGTGGGTAACACCGCAAACTGAGCGCACAGCCTCACTTGCCTTGATTCAAGGCAATATCGAACAGGGATTGAAGTGGCAGCCTAGCCAACGCTGGCCAACCATCATGAAATATACCGATCTTACTCGCGAAAACTGGGACGTCGATGTGATCATTTGGCCAGAGGCAGCCATCCCCGCTTTTGAATATGAGATTTCGTCATTTCTGCATAATCTTGATGCTGCGGCTCGTATGAACCAAAGCGCGGTGATTACTGGCATCATTAATCAAAGTGAAGATAAGCGGTACTTCAATAGCGTGCTGACCCTCGGTGACACCCCTCATGGTGAATATCGGTACGACCTCTCCCTGCGCTATCACAAGTACCACTTGTTGCCTTTTGGTGAGTTCGTGCCGTTTGAAGATATCTTGCGCCCATTAGCACCATTCTTTAATTTGCCGATGTCCTCCTTTAGTCAGGGGGCTTACGTGCAACCGAATTTGATTGCGAAAGGTTTCGCGTTTGTCACCGCACTCTGCTACGAAATCATCTTCAATGAGCAAGTACGCGATAATGTGACACCGGAAACCGATTTCCTACTGACGCTTTCGAATGATGCTTGGTTTGGCCGTTCAATAGGCCCATTGCAACACATGGAAATCGCTCGCATGAGGGCATTAGAATTGGGTAAGCCGCTGATCCGCGCCACCAACAATGGAGTGACGGCCGTCACCAACGAGCGAGGACGTATTATGGCTCAGCTGCCACAATTCGAAACTGGCGTGCTAAAAGCCACGGTCACACCGACTCGTGGTAGCACACCTTACTTCCTATGGGGCACGACGCCACTTTACCTTGGGGTAAGTTTAGCCGTTGGGTTCGCTTTCTGGCGCCAACGCCGAGCAAAATAAGCAAAACGGGAAGTTCATCTTCCCGTTTTTTATTGCAACGTTTTTATTCCGACTAGGGTTTCAGTGGTTGGCGACTAAACGCAGTACCACCACATTGCAGACAAGGAGCAATTTCCGTTGGGTGGCTAAACTCTGTTTTATTGCCACATTGATCACACACCAAAACGCCCAGACCAATCATTTCACCAGCTTGATATAACCCTTGGTGTTCTAAATCGGCAAACAGCTCTACCCACTCCACCTTAGTACGATCGGTAATGTCCAGTAACCCCTGCCAGATTGAATTGGCGATCATCAGATAAAACGGGCCGCTTTTGCTCTGCTCGAAGCTTTGTGAGAACTCTTTAAGATCAGCTTTTACATAAGCGGAGATCAGCGCAAGCTCATCCTTGGTCAAATTATTCGCGGCATCCACGTATTTCGCAGAGGATTCAACGATCTCATTGACCCCATTCGAGCTGTGTTTGAGTGTTTCTACTACCTCTTCCAGTAAGGCTTCATAACTTGCTTTCTGTTTTGGCATCTCTCACCTCTCTCAAGCCTGATGGCTGCCGGATAATACCCAAACGACTTGAAGTTGCAGGTAGGCGGCAAGTGCGTTCATCCCCATGAGCATAGATCAACTATGTGATTGGGGTGAGTAAACGCAGCCAACACCGCTGCAGCTTCAAGTAGGAAGGGTATAGCTATTGTTGTAAACCCCTGCTTTCTGTATTCTATGCCGAACCGAAAGACTTCGTTCCTACTGAACTCACAAATTCCAAGATGGATGTCATCGATGCAAGATCAATACAACCCGCAAGATATTGAACACAAAGTTCAACAGCACTGGGACAACAACAAAACCTTCGTTGTTAGTGAAGACCCAAACAAAGAAAAATTCTACTGTCTTTCTATGTTCCCATACCCAAGTGGCCGACTGCATATGGGCCACGTGCGTAACTACACCATCGGTGATGTAGTCTCTCGTTTCCAACGTCTGCAAGGCAAAAACGTTATGCAACCTATCGGTTGGGATGCGTTTGGTCTGCCTGCAGAAAACGCCGCGGTAAAAAACAATACTGCGCCTGCACCTTGGACTTACGAAAACATCGAATACATGAAAAACCAGCTCAAGCTACTGGGCTTTGGTTATGACTGGAATCGTGAATTTGCCACTTGTCGCCCTGAGTACTACCGCTGGGAACAAGAATTTTTCACTAAGCTGTTTGAAAAAGGCTTAGTGTACAAAAAAACCTCATCAGTCAACTGGTGTCCAAACGACCAAACGGTTCTGGCGAACGAGCAAGTGGAAGATGGCTGCTGCTGGCGTTGTGACACTCCGGTTGAGCAAAAAGAGATCCCACAGTGGTTTATTAAGATCACCGCCTACGCACAAGAGCTACTTGATGATCTGGATAACCTCGATGGTTGGCCTGAAATGGTCAAGACCATGCAACGCAACTGGATTGGTCGCTCTGAAGGTGTGGAACTGAAATTTGCCGTAAAAGGTGAAAACACCGATCTTGAAGTGTACACCACACGTCCGGACACTTTGATGGGTGTGACTTATGTGGGCATCGCCGCTGGTCACCCTCTGGCGACAAAAGCGGCAGCGAATAACCCCGCACTCGCCGCGTTCATCGATGAATGTAAAAACACCAAGGTTGCAGAAGCTGAAATCGCGACCATGGAAAAGAAAGGCATGGCGACTGGCCTAACGGCTATCCATCCTTTGAACGGTCGTGAAGTGCCTATCTACATCGCCAACTTCGTGTTGATGGATTACGGTACTGGTGCGGTAATGGCCGTGCCTGCGCACGACCAACGTGACTTTGAATTCGCGACCAAATATAGCCTCGACATCATCCCAGTGATTAAGCCTGCCGATGGTAGCGAGTTGGATGTGTCTGAAGCGGCTTACACCGAAAAAGGCATTCTATTCGCTTCTGGCGAATTTGATGGTTTGGATTTCCAAGCTGCCTTTAATGCGATTGCTGCCAAATTGGAAGCAGAAGGCAAAGGTAAGAAAACCGTTAACTTCCGTCTGCGTGACTGGGGTGTGTCTCGTCAACGTTACTGGGGTGCTCCAATCCCTATGGTGACCACTGAAGATGGCCAAGTACATCCAGTACCAGCAGACCAACTGCCAGTCATCCTGCCAGAAGATGTGGTGATGGATGGCGTGACTAGCCCAATCAAAGCCGATAAAGAGTGGGCAAAAACCACCTTTAACGGTGAGCCAGCACTGCGTGAAACCGATACCTTCGACACCTTTATGGAGTCTTCATGGTACTACGCGCGTTACTGCTCACCACAAGCGGATGACATCTTAGATCCGGAAAAAGCCAACTACTGGCTGCCGGTTGATCAGTACATCGGTGGTATTGAGCATGCGTGTATGCACCTCCTCTATTCACGTTTCTTCCACAAACTGCTGCGTGATGCTGGTTATGTAAAGAGCGATGAGCCGTTCAAAAAGCTACTGTGTCAAGGCATGGTACTGGCTGATGCCTTCTACTATACCAATGAGAAAGGTGGTAAAGAGTGGGTAGCGCCAACCGAAGTGAAAGTAGAACGTGATGGCAAAGGTCGCATCGTTTCTGCAGTGGATACCACTGGTCGTCAAGTTGAGCACTCAGGCATGATCAAAATGTCTAAGTCAAAAAACAACGGCATCGACCCACAAGAGATGGTCGATAAGTACGGCGCTGACACTGTACGCCTGTTCATGATGTTTGCTTCACCAGCAGACATGACACTGGAATGGCAAGAATCCGGCGTTGAAGGTGCAAACCGCTTCCTACGTCGTGTATGGAAACTGGTCCGTGAGCACACTCAGCTTGGCCAAGCACCCGCACTGGAGGCATCTGCACTGAATGCAGACCAAAAAGCACTGCGTCGTGATGTGCACAAAACCATCGCTAAAGTGACCGATGACGTAGCACGTCGCCAAACTTTCAACACGGCGATTGCGGCGATCATGGAGCTGATGAACAAGCTGACGAAAGCGCCAATGACGGAAGCGCAAGATCGCGCGATTCTCGATGAAGCACTGAAAGCCATCACTCTAATGCTTTACCCAATCACACCGCACATCTGTTTTGAAATGTGGGTAGCTCTGGGTCAAAGCAACATCGATACGGCTAACTGGCCAACTTACGATGAAGCAGCACTGGTCGAAGATGAAAAGCTGATCGTGCTGCAAGTCAACGGCAAACTGCGCGGTAAACTCACTGTCGCGGCCGATGCGACTCAACAGCAGGTTGAAGCTCTAGGCATGCAAGACGAAAACGTGCTGAAGTTCATCGATGGCCTGACAGTACGTAAAGTGATTTACGTACCAGGTAAGCTGCTGAATATCGTAGCCAACTAACTCCTCTTTATTGATGAGTCACTAAGCCATTAGTGCACCTAATGAACTAATGGCTTACTTTAATGTCAGTAAACAGGGCTCGCCCTGTTTACTTATCTCAGCTTATCTTACGGTGAGTGAGCTGAGATAAGTATTCTGCCTAATAATGAGATTGAAGCATCCATGCGTAACACTCTTTTCCCTACTTTGAAATGGTCACTGTTGGTTCTAATGACAAGCTTGCTGACGGCTTGTGGCTTCCACTTACGCGGTGATTACGATATCCCACAAGAACTTTCTAACATGTCACTGACCAGTTATGACCAATACAGCACCTTTACTCGTATGGTGCATCGTCAGTTACGCTTAAATAAAATCAACCTTCAAGCTCCAGCAGAAGATCTACCTAATCTACATCTACTCAGTGAAAGCACTGGCGAACGTACTTTATCGCTGTATCAAAATACACGTGCAGCGGAAAAAGAACTCACTTTCCGAGCATCTTATCGCGTCACCGTACCAGAGCTAGGTAGCCGAACATTCACCACTAGCGTTACCCGCAGTTACTTAGATAACCCACTGACTGCATTAGCCAAATCTGTCGAACGCGACATGATTGAAGATGAAATGCGTAAACTAGCCGCGAGCCAAATCGTACGCCAAATGGCTCGTCTGAAAGCGGACTTTGCACGTAAGACTTTGGATGACGAAAGTATTGAAAGCGAAGGTGTGACGGACTATAGCGTTGATACTCAAGAAGTGCTCAATCCCTCATCAACAGAAGGCCGTAGCGAGTAGTTTCGATGCGCATTTACGCTGAAAAACTCGCCGAGTCACTGCACAAAACTCTCTATCCGATTTACCTCGTATTCGGTAATGAGCCACTGTTGATCCAAGAAGCCAAAACCGCCATTGAGAAAGCGGCACAAACGCAAGGTTTTTTAGAGAAACACCGATTTAGTGCGGATGCAGGACTCGATTGGAGTTCAGTGTATGACTGTTATCAGGCACTGAGTCTGTTTTCATCTCGCCAACTTATCGAGATTGAAATCCCTGAATCTGGGATCAATACACAAACGGCGAAAGAGCTAAGCTCACTCTCAGGTCAACTTCACCAAGATATTATCTTGCTCGTCATTGGTCCTAAGCTGACCAAGGCACAAGAGAATGCGGCTTGGCTAAAAACACTTGCACAACAAGCCTGTTGGGTGAATTGCTTAACGCCCGAATTAAGCCGTTTACCGCAATTTGTTCAACAACGCTGTTTTTCGCTCGGCCTCAAGCCGGATGCCGAAGCCGTACAGATGTTAGCACAGTGGCATGAAGGTAACTTGTTTGCTCTTGCGCAAAGCCTAGAGAAGCTGGCACTCCTCTACCCAGATGGTCAACTCACATTGGTTCGCTTGGAAGAGTCGCTGAGCCGCCACAACCATTTCACACCTTATCACTGGATGGATGCCTTATTAGAAGGTAAAGCCAACCGTGCTCAGCGTATTTTGCGCCAACTCATGCTCGAAGAGAGTGAGCCGATTATTCTGATCCGCACCGCGCAAAAAGAGCTAACTCAACTGCTTAAATGGCAACAAGAACGCCAACATACCGCAACCCTTGGTCATCTGTTTGATCGCTATCGCGTCTGGCAAAACCGCAGACCACTCTACTCTGCCGCCTTACAGCGTTTACCTATGGTGATGTTATCTCGGCTAATTGGGCTGTTAACTCAAGCAGAATTATTGGCTAAAACCCAGTATGAACAGCCCGTTTGGCCAATCTTGCAGCAACTCAGCTTAGAATGCTGCAATCCTCAGGCAAACCTACCTTTGCCACAGTAAAAGCGTGGTATACTGCGCCGTTTTAAGCGAAAGCTGTTTTTTATTGAAGATATTCAGAGGACATTCTCTTGCAAGGTGAAGCACTTAAAGACTTTCTTTCCGACAAAGCCGACGACATGAAGGCAGTCGATATCGTTACACTTGATGTGCAAGGTAAATCCAGTGTCACTGATTATATGATTGTCTGCACCGGCACATCAAAAAGACATGTTGCCTCTATCGCCGATCATGTGGCTAGTGAAGCCAAGCTATCAGGCCTGAAGCCGCTTGGCATGAATGGAGAAAATGAAGGTGAGTGGGTAGTTCTGGATATGGGTTCAGTGATGTTGCACGTGATGCAAGAAGCACCGCGCGAGCTGTACCAACTGGAAAAACTCTGGGGTTAGATGTGAAGATTCAACTGATCGCTGTCGGTACCAAAATGCCCAAATGGGTTGAAGAGGGTTTTCAAGAGTACCGTCGCCGCTTCCCTCACGATATGCCGTTAGAATTGGTAGAAATTACTGCGGGTAAACGCGGTAAAAATGCCGATATTGCGCGCATTTTGCAAAAAGAGGGAGAAGCCATGTTGGCTGCGGTACCAAAAGGTAACCGAATCATTACTCTCGATATTCCCGGTAAACGCTGGGATACGGACGAACTTGCCGTACAGCTAGAAAGTTGGAAGCACGACGGCCGAGATGTCTCCATTCTGATTGGCGGGCCAGAAGGCTTGGCTCCCGCTTGTAAAGCCGCCGCCGATCAAAGCTGGTCTCTTTCACCACTGACCTTGCCTCATCCTTTGGTGAGAGTGGTTATGGCTGAAAGCTTATACCGAGCGTGGAGTATTACCACTAACCACCCCTATCATCGAGAATAGAGTGCCATGTTACGCCAGCACACCCCCATACGTGACCATCAAGCCGAAACACACCTGTTTCGTAATCGCGCTATTTTCTCCTTTTTAGCGATTTTGATCTGCATGGGGCTGCTGGTCACCAACTTATACAATATCCAGATAAACCAGTATCAGGACTACAAAACTCGCTCCAATGATAACCGCATCAAAGTGGTACCGATTGCACCGAACCGCGGTCTAATTTTTGATCGTAATGGCGTACTGTTGGCCGAAAACCGCCCCGTGTTCAACTTAGAAGTGATCCCAGAAAAAGTCGCCAATATGGATGACACCATTACGCGGTTACAGCAAATACTGGAGATCAGCCCCGAGAAAATTGCCGCATTTGAAAAAGAGCGCAGCCAAACGCGCCGTTTTAATTCAGTTCCCCTCCTCACTCAGCTCACGGATGAGGAAGTAGCAAAGTTTTCGGTGAACCAACATAAATTCCCGGGAGTCTCCGTTGCTGCCAACCTAAAGCGTTACTATCCATACGGCGATGTTCTAACGCACGTGATTGGTTACGTTTCTCGCATCAATGATAAAGATCTAGAACGTTTGGATCGAGAAGGGAAAAAGCCCAACTATCAAGCAACTCGAGATATCGGCAAACTCGGCATCGAGCGTTATTACGAAGACATTTTACATGGTATTGCTGGCTATCAAGAAGTTGAGGTGAATAGCCGTGGGCGCGTGATCCGCACCCTTAAATATGTACCGCCTATTCCAGGTAAAGATATTGTCCTCAATTTAGACATTGATCTACAACTCTACGCCTATAAATTGCTAGAGGGACGCCGTGGCTCAATGGTTGCACTTGATCCCAAAGACAATGGTGTCCTCGCAATGGTTTCAAGCCCAAGCTATGACCCCAATGCTTTTGTTCACGGCATTTCAGGCAAAGCTTACAGCGATTTATTGAATGATAAGAGCCGACCACTGGTAAACCGAACGACACTCGGCATCTATCCGCCAGGATCCACAGTGAAGCCCTTTATTGCAGTTTCTGCGCTGCAAGATGGCATTATCACTCCGAATACCACTCGAAGTGATCCTGGTTACTGGCGTATTCCCAATACCGATACACGCCCTTTCCGTGACTGGCTCCGCTGGGGACATGGCCGCGTCGACGTGATTAAGTCTCTTGAAGAGTCAGTCGATACATTCTTCTACCAAATTGCCTATGACATGGGGATTGATAAGCTCTCAAGCTGGATGATGCGTTTTGGCTTTGGCGATCTAACGGGCATCGATATTTACGAAGAAAGCAAGGCCAATATGCCGACGCGGGAATGGAAAATGGCTCGCCATAAGGTGCCATGGTATCAAGGTGATACGATTCCAGTTGGAATTGGTCAAGGCTACTGGACAGCAACTCCACTGCAGATCGCTAAAGCGACTTCTGTGCTTGTCAACCACGGGAAAGTAATTGCCCCTCACCTACTGCGTGCCACGATTGATAACGGAGAGCAATTCTCAACTCAAAAAGAAGCGGAATACACAACCTATCCGCCAATCGAAGGAGTCCCACAAAAATACTGGGATATGGCGATTCGCGGCATGTACCTCGTTAACCATGGCGCCAAAGGAACCGCACGACGTGCTTTCCAAAATATGTCTTACGAAACCGCAGGCAAGTCCGGTACAGCGCAAGTATTTGGTCTTGCAGAAGGTCAGAAATACAACGCAAGCGAGTTAGCGGAGCACTTACACGACCATGCTTTGTTTACCGGTTTTGCCCCGGTTAAAGATCCCAAAGTCATCGTCACGTTCGTACTGGAAAACGGTGGCGGCGGTTCCAGTAATGGTGCGCCTGTTGTGCGGCAAATATTTGATCACGTAGTGCTCGGTAAAAAAGAAGAAGAGAAAAAAGAAGAGGTGGTGCAACCATGAAGATGGATCCTGCAACCGGACAAAACCGGGCGCTGTTTGAGCGTTTCCATATCGATTTACCCCTCTTGCTTGGTGTACTTGCGCTGATGGGATTTGGTCTTGTCGTTATGTACAGTGCCAGCGGTCAGAGTCTCGCGATGATGGATCGCCAAGCCATGCGTATGGCGATGGCTTTAGCAATTATGGTATTGCTAGCTCAAATTCCACCACGAACTTACGAAAGTGCTGCTCCAATATTATTTTTCTGTGGCGTCATCTTGTTGCTCTGTGTTCTACTTTTTGGCGAAATCTCCAAAGGGGCGCAGCGCTGGTTAGATCTTGGCTTTGTCCGTTTTCAACCATCTGAATTACTCAAGCTGGCCGTTCCCTTGATGGTGGCACGCTATATTGGAAAACATGCTCTTCCACCATCATTTAAAACCCTTACTGCTTCACTGATGATGGTGTTTGTTCCTACGATTTTGATCGCAAAACAACCTGACCTAGGCACCTCGATACTGATTGCGGCCTCTGGTATTTTTGTGATTTTCTTAGCCGGTATCAGTTGGAAACTGATTATCGCAGCGGCGATGGCGGTGGGAGCATTTGTACCCGTATTGTGGTTCTTCCTAATGCACGAATACCAAAAAACTCGGGTACGTACTCTGTTTGACCCAGAGTCCGATCCACTCGGTGCGGGTTACCACATTATCCAAAGTAAAATTGCGATTGGTTCCGGTGGTTTATCCGGTAAAGGTTGGCTACATGGCACTCAATCTCAATTAGAGTTTCTTCCTGAACGACATACTGACTTTATCTTTGCAGTGATTGCTGAAGAATGGGGTATGATCGGCTTTTTGGTTCTTTTGAGCCTGTATTTATTTATTATTGGTCGCGGACTTTACCTCGCCAGCCATGCACAAACTTCCTTTGGCCGTATGATGGCAGGCAGCATTGTGTTGAGCTTCTTTGTTTATGTCTTTGTAAACATCGGCATGGTCAGCGGCATTTTGCCGGTAGTGGGTGTACCACTACCTTTGATTAGCTATGGCGGTACCTCAATGGTGACACTGATGGCCGGTTTCGGTATTTTGATGTCCATCCATACCCATCGCAAAGCATTTTCGAAGACAATTTAATGAACCGAATTTATTTATACATATTGATTACGTTAATTCTCGCTGGGTGTAGTTCTTCGGGCGGCCGCTATGATATGCCCGACGATCAAGCGCCAGACACACCGCTGTCTGTCGAGCATATTGAGGATGCCGTTCCCCAATATGAACCCTACAGCTTTGGGGGAAATAAGGACTACAACCTACGTGGTCAAAGTTACCGCATCATCAAGAATCCTCAAGGATTCTCTGAAAATGGTAAAGCCTCATGGTATGGCAAAAAATTCCACGGTCATCTCACCTCAAACGGTGAGATTTATGACATGTACTCAATGACAGCGGCACATAAAACCCTACCATTGCCAAGTTATGTGAAAGTGACCAATACCGATAACGGTAAATCAACCATCGTACGCGTCAACGATCGTGGTCCTTTTCACGACGGACGAGTGATTGACCTAAGCTATGCCGCCGCATATAAGATTGGGGTGGTACAAGCTGGCACCGCCAATGTACGAGTGGACGTGATCACGGTGGATAAACCATCAAAACCACGTCCGAAAGGGAAAAACAATGCACTTGAATATGTGATTCAAGTGGTTTCATCACAACATATTGAGCGCGTGCGAACTTTAGCGCAAAACTTAGGTCAGAGTTTATCGGCGCCTAGCTTCGTGGAAAGTACAGAGAGTACTCATCGCCTGTTTCTCGGCCCATTTACTGACGATGACCTGACGCAAACCTTACTTGAACAAGTAAAATCCGCAGGTTACGACAGTGCCTTTGTTAAAACCATTAATAAGCGCGCACAATGACCACTCAAACCTGACCTGAGGAGATCCGGTCTGGTTTGAGACGTTATTTTTGTTAAGATTACGGACACTTAATTAGAACTAAGCATTCACCATGAAAAAATCAATCCTAAAATCCGTGTTAGCGTCTTCTATTACGCTTTCCATCACGTTAAGCAGCACTGCTTTTGCCTCACCTATCGTGACACCAGATGCTCCACAAATCGCCGCCAAGGGCTATGTCCTGATGGATTATCATTCAGGGAAAGTACTTGCCGAAAAAGAGATGAATACCAAGCTCTCTCCCGCAAGCCTAACCAAAATGATGACGAGCTACGTGATTGGGCAAGAGATTAAACGTGGCAACATCTCTCTCAATGATGATGTGGTGATCAGTAAAAATGCTTGGGCGAAAAACTTCCCAGATTCATCAAAGATGTTTGTGGAAGTTGGTACCACCGTTAAGGTTAGCGACCTCAACCGTGGCATCATCATCCAATCTGGTAACGATGCCTGTGTCGCGATGGCCGAACACGTTGCCGGTTCAGAAGATGCCTTTGTCGACTTAATGAATGCTTGGGCAAGCTCATTGGGTATGAAAAACTCTCACTTTACCAATGCCCATGGCTTGGATAATCCAAACCTTTACTCGACGCCTTACGATCTCGCATTGCTAGGTCAAGCTTTGATCCGTGATGTACCGGATGAATACGCGATCTATTCCGAGCAGAAATTCACTTATAACGGCATCACCCAGTACAACCGTAACGGTTTACTGTGGGATAAAAGCATGAACGTCGACGGGATCAAAACCGGACACACCAGTGGTGCGGGTTACAACCTCGTGAGCTCTGCGACTGAAGGTAACATGCGTTTAGTGGCGGTAGTCATGGGAACCGACAGTGAGAATGCTCGTAAAGCAGAAAGTAAAAAACTGCTAGGCTATGGCTTCCGCTTCTTTGAAACCGTTGCACCGCACAAAGCAGGTGAAACATTCGTCAATGAAGCGATTTGGATGGGCGATAAGAATACGGTAGCCCTAGGGGTAGATAAAGATACTTACGTTACTCTGCCTCGTGGCCAAGCGAAAGATCTCACCGCAAGTTTTGTACTTGAGAAAGAACTGAAAGCGCCACTGAAAAAAGGCGATGTAGTCGGTACACTCTACTACCAGTTAGCGGGTAACGATATTGCGCAATACCCTCTGATGGCGCTAGAAGATGTCGAAGAAGGCAGCCTATTTAGCCGTCTTTGGGATTATCTCGTACTCCTATTTAAAGGTTGGTTCTAATAAGCCTACCAATTCCTCTCCATTGATGTGGAGGGAGTCACCAGAAAAACAAAGCCGCTCTATGCGGCTTTTTTGTTCGCTTGAGATTCCATTCGAATGGCTGTAGTATTTCGTCCCGTTTTTCCAATGCTCAAACTGGAGTTTCACTATGCTGACCATCAACTCTGATGCGAAATTAAAAGATTTGCTCGAATTCCCATGTTCCTTTACTTACAAAGTAATGGGATATGCTAAGCCAGAGCTGCCAGAACGGGTGCTGGAAGTTATTCAACGTCACGCTCCTGGCGATTACAGCCCGCGCGTTAAGCCAAGCGCAAAAGGTAACTATCACGCGGTTTCAGTCACCATTCACGCCACCTCAATCGAACAGGTTGAAATTCTCTATAAAGAGCTGGGCGACATCGACATTGTGCGTATGGTGCTATAAACCTCGTTATTATTTTATTTATTCAAATATTTTTGAAAAGCAGCTTTGGCTGCTTTTTCTTTATTTTTCAAAAAATTAATAAACCCATCTTGTTAGCAGGGTCAAAAAGTTCCCCTTGATGTGTAGTTCATTGGTGGTAAGCAGTTTATAATCCAAAAACTTTATATATCTCTGGTGGATGACAATAATGGAAAACCAGCTGTTGGTGAGATGCCTCGGCAGACAGGATTACACTCCGGTTTGGCAGGCTATGCATCAATTCACGGATCAACGTGACTCAACAACACGTGATGAAGTGTGGCTTGTCGAACACAACCCCGTGTTTACTCAAGGACAAGCCGGCAAGGCTGAGCACCTGATCAACACCGGCGATATTCCTGTTGTGCAAAGTGACCGTGGTGGGCAAGTGACTTACCATGGACCTGGCCAATTAGTCGCTTACTTTCTCATTGATCTTCGCCGTAAGCGACTCGGCGTGAGAGAACTTGTCACTCATATTGAAAACTTGGTCATTCACACCCTACAACACTATCACATTGACTCAGCGGCACGTCCTGACGCGCCTGGAGTTTACGTACAAAATAAAAAGATTTGTTCTTTGGGCTTACGCATCCGTAAAGGGTGCTCTTTTCACGGACTCGCACTCAATATCCAGATGGATCTCAGCCCGTTCTTACGCATCAATCCTTGTGGTTATGCAGGAATGGAGATGGTGCAAGTGAGCGACTTCTCTGGCCCAATTGAAAAAGAGCAGGTTGAAAAAATATTAATCCAAAAACTCGTTACCCTACTGGAGTACGAGCACGTCGAATTCAGCACAGAAGCATACAATCATGAGTAAACCAATTCAGATGGAACGCGGTGTAAAGTACCGTGATGCCGATAAAATGGCTTTGATTCCGGTAAAAAATATGCCGGCCGAACAAAAAGAAATTCTGCGCAAACCGGAATGGATGAAAATCAAACTCCCCGCCGATAGCCAACGCATCCAAGATATCAAGGCTGCGATGCGTAAGAATAAGCTCCACTCTGTTTGTGAAGAAGCCTCCTGCCCTAACTTAGCAGAATGCTTCAACCATGGTACCGCAACGTTCATGATCTTAGGTGCCATCTGCACTCGACGTTGCCCATTCTGCGATGTTGCCCATGGACGCCCTAATGCTCCAGAAGCTGAAGAGCCAAAGAAACTCGCACAAACCATTCATGATATGAAGCTAAAATACGTGGTTATTACCTCGGTCGACCGTGATGACTTGCGGGATGGTGGTGCACAACATTTTGCCGATTGTAACCGTGAAATCCGCGCTTTAAACCCGAGCATAAAAATCGAAACTCTGGTACCTGATTTCCGCGGTCGCATGGAAGTGGCACTGGAAGCTTTGAAAGACAATCCACCGGATGTTTTCAACCACAACTTGGAAACTGCGCCGCGCCTATACCGAAAAGTACGTCCTGGAGCTAACTACAAGTGGTCTTTAGAACTGCTGCGTCAATTCAAAGAACAGCATCCAGATGTACCGACTAAATCAGGCTTGATGATGGGTTTAGGCGAAACCAAAGAAGAGATCATTGAAGTACTGAAAGATCTGCGCGCACACGGGGTTAGTATGCTGACTCTTGGGCAATATTTAGCACCAAGCCGTCACCACCTACCCGTTGAACGTTACGTGCCACCAGCCGAGTTTGATGAGCTCAAAGAAATAGCCCTTGAACTTGGTTTTACTCACGCAGCCTGTGGTCCATTTGTTCGTTCTTCTTATCATGCGGACTTGCAAGCCAAAGGGTTAGAAGTGAAATAACCGAACCACATCAAGCCAGCCTCAATGCTGGCTTGATGCATTATCTCGGATGAGATCCTACACCATAATCTGTATACACCAAACGGTTTAGCCTTGAATCCTACGCAGGGGTTCTATAGGCTTAGGTTACGTTTTGATGAATTTTCGCTCATACATTGGCATGTGCTTTTGAGTGAAGACAGACCATAAGGAAAACAATAATGAATCGTATCGGCTTATTCGCTCTGACTGCAGCAGCACTACTGGCTGGTTGTTCATCCAACACCCAGCAAGATAACTACCGCGAAGCCTCTTTTGAGCTCTGTAATACCGAAGTAAATATTTACTCGGTCAGTGATGATGGCCAAGTGCGTATTGTGTGTGCCGATGGTGCGAAGTTTGCGCTAAAAACCGAGAAAACCCTCGATATCATGCGCGATATCAACGTCGACTATTGTGATGGAGAAGGTCTTGGTAAATTTACTGAAAGCAACAAATACTACATGTTCAAGTGTAAATCCGGCACTATGATCAGCGTGAGTAAGTAAACACTCACCACGATGAGCGAATAAAAAAAAGCCTGCATACTGCAGGCTTTTTTATTCTCGTGATGACTTGAAGCGACTCATATCATTGTTCTTCGAAGTCATTCAGCGCTCGCGGATTAAGCATAAACCGGCAGACGTTTACAGATTGCCAATACTTTTTGCTTCGTTGCTTCGATCACGTCTTGGTCGTTGATGTTGTCTAAAACATCACACATCCAGTTAGCCAGATCTTTGGCATCTTGCTCAGTGAAACCACGGCGAGTGATCGCCGGCGTACCCACACGAATACCCGAAGTAACAAATGGGCTACGAGGATCGTTAGGCACTGAGTTTTTATTCACGGTGATGTTTGCTGCACCAAGCGCCGCATCCGCATCTTTACCTGTGAGGTCTTTATCAATCAGATCTACGAGGAAAAGGTGGTTTTCAGTGCTGTTAGATACGATCTTGTAACCACGCTCTTGGAACTGCGCGACCATCGCTTTAGCATTTTTCACTACACGAGCTTGGTATGCTTTGAACTCAGGTTCCATTGCTTCTTTAAAAGCAACTGCTTTAGCCGCAATCACATGCATCAAAGGGCCGCCTTGGCCGCCAGGGAACACCGCTGAGTTCAGTTTTTTGTACATCTCTTCGCCAGCGTTTGACAAAATCAAACCGCCACGTGGACCCGCCAGAGTTTTGTGCGTTGTCGTCGTCACAACGTGTGCAAAAGGTACAGGGCTTGGGTAAACACCCGCCGCGATCAGCCCCGCAACGTGTGCCATATCGACAAATAGGTAAGCACCCACTTTGTCGGCGATATCACGCATACGTTTCCAATCCACGATTTGTGAATAGGCAGAGAAACCACCGATGATCATTTTTGGCTTATGCTCAAAGGCTAGCGCTTCCATCTCATCGTAATTGATTTGACCCGCTTCATCGATACCATAAGGGATGACATTATAGTGTTTACCCGAAAAGTTCACTGGTGAACCGTGAGTCAAGTGACCGCCGTGAGCTAGGCTCATGCCCAATACGGTATCACCTGGGTTAAGCAGCGCCATGTACACAGCACTGTTCGCTTGGGAACCTGAGTGAGGCTGAACGTTCGCGTATTCACAGCCAAACAGTTGGCAAGCACGATCAATAGCCAAGGCTTCGGCTTTATCAACATACTCACAACCACCATAGTAACGCTTACCTGGATAACCTTCGGCGTACTTGTTGGTCAGTTGAGAACCTTGTGCTTGCATTACACGCGGGCTGGTGTAGTTTTCTGAAGCAATAAGTTCAATATGTTCTTCTTGACGAAGCGTCTCTTCCTGAATGGCAGCGTATAGCTCCGGATCATAATCAGCGATGTTCATATCACGCTTAAGCATCTGTATCTCCTGACTCAGATTGACTGAAATTGCAAAAAAACCACACAACGACTCAACGCAAACGTTTTCGTCATCACTTTATGGCGCGCATTCTACATAATTTGATCTTTATCATAAAGCCCAAATTCATGAATTTATCATGCAGTTTTTTCATAAACACTCACGCAGTATTCATCATTACTGACATCTTCCTGCACAATAAGGCGCAAATGCCCTCATGAGGTTCGGTAAAAGATGCCTAAACGATAACACTGTCAATTTTTTGCTTTACACCCTGTAAAGCGGATGTGACATAGGTTTACCTCAATTTTTCATCCCTAGCTACCGGAAATCACTTATTTTCATTAACATCCGCGCAATTCTCTCCCTTGATAACTAAATTTATGGAAAAACATTCACACAAAGAAGATTGGATCGCGATACTAACAGGGACATTTTTGGTCGCTCAAGGCGTCTATTTTTTGCAAGCGGGTAATTTACTCACTGGTGGCACTACGGGGCTCGCGTTATTGATGAGCCAATTTGTACCACTCACTTTTGGCGTACTCTATTTCCTTTCCAATTGCCCTTTTTATCTATTGGCATGGAAACGCTTTGGTGTCCGCTTTGCCTTCAACAGTGCGATCTCAGGAGCTTTAGTCTCCTTGTTTGCAGATCATCTCGCGATGTTTATTACGCTTGAAAAAATTAACGTTGTGTATTGTGCGATAGCCGGTGGACTGTTGATGGGATTGGGAATGCTAATTCTGTTCCGCCACCGTTCAAGTCTTGGGGGCTTTAACGTGTTATGCCTATTTATCCAAGATCGATTTGGCATTTCTGTAGGCAAAAGTCAGATGGCGATAGATGGTCTAATCTTGCTCACGTCATTTTTCTTCGTATCGCCGTTAACGATTGGTTTGTCAATTCTCGGAGCCTTCTTACTCAATATCGTGCTTGCCATGAATCATAAGCCAAGCCGTTACCGCGTGATTTACTAACCCTCGAACACAATGAAGAAATACCGTTTAGGTATTTCTTCGCTTTCTCTGCCGCCACCCTGCCAATAAGGTATTTACAGCACAAGCCACAGCAACACCAATCAAGCTTGCTAAAATATCTTGTACGGAAAAGGTGCGTAATGGTGAAAATGCTTGTAACCCTTCATCAACTAGGCAGCACAATGTCACGAGTCCACCTGCCACTAACACCATGTTGTAGCCACTCTCCGTAACAGACAATACTCGGTATAACGCTAAAGTGAGCAAAAATGCTAACAAACTGTGCAAATGAGTGTCACCACCAACGGCTAGCTCTAATTGATAAACGTAATCGGCGTGGAATCCGGAAGATTTAAGCCACGAAGCTAAAACCGTAGATAACGCGAGCAATCCAAACAATATCGCAGATGCAAGGCGCTGCTGGTAAATTTGTCGGCCTATTTTAAAACGGATGTACAAATGGAGATCTCTAATTTCGGTTCACGACGTGAGGCTAAAGTACAAGCCAACTTAAACTGATGTGTTGATTTTAGGTAATCAGCCAAAAGGTGTCGACTGTTTTTCCCATTCAAACCCCGAGCGAGATGTTCAATCACCAGCCATTTTTGTTCACGACTCCAGAACTTCCATTTAGCTAATCCCACTTGTGATATCGCAATATTGACTGCTGGTGTATAGGGGCCATATAGCGCTGCCTTAGCAAGATATTCACTCAACGCCTCATTCGGCACTTGCTCTTGCGCTTCCTCGTCATGCAACTGTGCCTCAATTTTCAGTAGCGCCGCCCAGCTATCTGGCCATGTGGGACGTAACTCAACACTGGTAAGATACGCCCTCTTTGCCCTATCAAGCGCCTCACCCACTTCATTATCACTGGAAAGATAAGCTTGCCACTGCCAAATTCGGCCTTGTAAAAAATAGTATTGAGGATGACTCGGATTATGTTCGATTGCGCGTTGGATGGCCTTGTGCGCGTCATCAACAGAGATAAGCGTTGCCGGAGAGCGATGATCCCAAGCCAGCAACTCTTTTTCTGCAGTAAGAGCGTACAGTGATGCAATCCCTTGTTGAAAGGCAAAGTAAATTACCCACAGCGTAGATATCGCAATCCCTGCACGCCATCCAAAATGCCCTAGCCGATTCACTGAGTAGCGCTCGATTTATGATCTTCGCCATAATAAGCTTGGTAGTGATAATAACCGCTATAGCGTGATGCTTTTTTAGCATTCAAACGGTTAAGAACAACACCATCAATTCGGCTACCTTGTTGAGTTAACTTACCCACAACTTCACGTACAACTTGGGTACGAGTGTGGTTAGCATCAATCACTAAAATCACAGAATCAACATGTTGTGCCAACATAAAGCTGTCACTAACTGCTAGGCATGGCGGGGTATCAATCACGATTCTTTGGTATTGGCCACGTAAATCCGCAAGAAGCTCACTAAATTTCGTGGATGACAACAGCTCTAACGGATTAGAGGAATACACACCCGCGGTAAGTACATCAAGCCCTGATTGCTCATCATGATATACACAATCTTCAAAACTCTGTGTACCTGTCAACAAATTCGTCACACCCGGTTGTGACCCTGAAATCGCAAAGCGATGCGCAATTGCCGGTTTACGCAGATCACAATCAATCAGAAGCGTCTTTTCCATTTGGGCTAACGATAGTGCTAGATTAATACTCGACGTCGTTTTCCCTTCTCCCGGTAAGCATGATGTCAACATCACCACATGCTGTTCTTGGTTAACATGAGCAAGTAAGTAGCTAGTACGTATGGTGCGTACCGCTTCCGTTAATTCACGCAATTCGGCATCAAAGTAAGCTTTCGCATCCAACTTACCATTACGTTTGCGAACAGCCGGTACCACACCCAGTAAACTTAGTGCCAATTGCTTTTCAACCTGCTTAATGTCAGCAAAGGTATCTGACATCGCATCCGCGATAAACGCAACCACACAAGCAAAACCAAACGAAACCACAAACGCCAACATGACAATTAATTTCTTGTTGGGCTTACTCGGAACTAAAGGTGCGCTAGCTTGGTCGGTGAAACGGGCAATCGTGGTATTAAAATCCCCTGAAGCGCTAGTTTCTTTTTGACGAGCCAAAAATAAATCAAACAACTCACGGTTGGTTTGTACTTCACGCTTAAGCTCAGAATACTTGGCGTTTTTCACAGTCAGCGTCTGGAACTCCGATTTACGCTGATTAAATTCCGTTTGTAGCGAACGCTCGGATTGCTTAGCCGCTTGCAGCTCGTTATTGATACCATTCAATAACTGTTTCAACTCCGAGCGTAAATTCTTACGAACAGCGTCTAACTGAGCAGTCGCTGACTTTAATTTAGGGTGCTTCGGGCCATAGCGCTTGGAAAACTCTGAAACTTTACGCTCAGCATCCACTTCAGCCACTTTCAAATCACGAATGGTTGGGTGGTTAGAAATTTCAGGGATCGACGACAAAGCCGTCAAGTCACTATCATTCTTACTGTAGCTGTTCGCCACCTGATAGAGCGTTTCTGCGGCAACTCGGCGATCGCGTGCTTTATTCATCTGAGAGGTCAGTTCTTCCAACTCTTGACTTGCGAGTCCTTCCACGCCTTGTACATCAACCAAGCCTTCTGACTGCAAAAACGCTTGTAACTTAGCTTCGGATTCTCGTAATTGAGTACGCAGTTCTTCCATCCGGGTATTAAGCCAAGTATTCGCTTTTAGCTCTACCTCTAACTTCGCTTCCAAGTGGCTGTCCATGTACACCCGTGCAATCTCGTTGGCAATTTTCGCCGCCAGTTTAGGATCGCCTGCAGTGTAATAGATATTGACCAACTGGGTCTTGCGGATCGGGCTAATCTCCATCCCACGTTTGAATTTCTCCAAAATTATTTGGCTTTCACGATACACTTCTAACTCTGGATCGATCACTACTTCTTGTTGCTTAAATCCTTGAAGAAATGGCATCCACTCTAATAAGTGTTCTTTTATGCTCGGTGATTGTTCGCTCTCAGGGTTAAGATCAAATTCAGGATCGGAGGCCAAATCAAGCCTATCAATCACTTCTTGAGCAATCGTGTCAGATTTTAGGATTTCAATTTGGGTCAGGTAATACTCCTGACTTTTGGTATCGAGCCCATACACTTCTTCAATTGATACCGCTTTCGCTTGTGTCGATTCAATCAGAATTGTCGCTCGAGCTGTGTACTCGGATCGCATGGAAAGGACAAAAAGCAGCGTGATTGCTGTGACCATGATTGAAAACAGCAAAATACGCCATTTGTAATTAAGCAGTACATTAAAATACTGACGAAAATCGATCACTTCTTCTTGAGTGAATTGTTTACCTGTCATCTCGTGTACCATTACACCCTAAAATTAAAAGAAGCTTTCGGCGACAGTCAGTATGTCACCGGGTTGAAGTTTACTGAGTAAAGTCACTTTGATCGGTTTTGCTTCCGGATCATCACTACTAGAGATAAACAGATTGGTTTTAGATGCACGCTCAGTGAATCCACCCGCAATAGTAATTGCTTGGTTCACACTCAAGCCAGGATGGAAAGGATAGCTTCCAGGCTTCATGACTTGTCCATTCACAAAGAAAGGTCGATATTCAAGAATAGAAACGGATACGTTGGGATTAATCAAATAACCATCTTGTAAACCATCATGGATAGCAATTTTTACCTCTTCCAAGGTTTTGCCTTTTAGACGGATCTTACCTAAAAATGGATAATCAATATTACCGTTATCACTGACGCGAGTTTCAAAAGAAAGCTCTGGCTCGTCATAAACTTGGATGCGAATCTGGTCACCAACACCCAATCGATAGAAATCATCATTTGCCATCGCGAATGACGGTAGGAGCAAAAGGCTCAATAAAAAAGAGAACAAGTACTTCATAACTGGTTACATTACACCCTGAACGGTGAGGTAATACACATTTTGACTATAGCTGAGTGAGTCTATATTCGAGTCTTTCTTTTCTCGGCCAAATCCGACTTCCAACGCTAACCAACGACGAAAATCATAACTAGCACGTAAAGTGGCATTCGTGGTGTCATCTTTACGATTTGATGCAGTATAATCTTCACTCAAACGAGTTAGCGCCGCTTCTGTCATCCATTTGGTATCCCAGTTGTGTGTCCAATTGGCTTGGTAGGTTGCCGCATCAATCGCATCCCCATCACCATCAGAATCCGTCGAGCGTCGGTTAGTCACTAACTGTAATGCTGAATAGGTACGGATTAAGTAAGTAACATCAACGTCCCATGAAAATGAATCAAAATCCTTACGGCTGGCCGCATCAAAATCTTTTTGTTGATAACCCAATTTAGCATTCCCTTGCAACTTACCAGTCGCATCCCAAGATGCACCGATGTAGCCAAAGTAATGATTATTATCTTTGCTGCTTGCACCCGGCGCAATAACGTCATATCCACGAGAGTTAGCAATCACTTGTGCGATAAACGAAGTTCGAGGGAGGGCTTGGTAATAAAAGGTCGAGTTAAAACGCAGCTCATCCCAGTCCTGATACTGAGTAATCGTCCGGTTATTTTGGTACGTAAAATCTTGCCAGCCTAAATTAGTCTCAATACGACCAATCGCCTCTGTTGAACCAAAGCCATAACCGATATTAGCGGTGTGGCTTTCATATTGGTTGTAGTCGAGTCCGAGTGTCGTCTCATTCTCGCCACGCCCTTCGTGAGCTAGCGCTAAGTTATATTGTAAAGCAATACGATGGCGAGAGTTCAGCTCCCAATCACTTGAGAGATCAAGATAGTGATCCGTAAAGTTATCTTGTTGAGAACTAAAATAGGTTCCATTACGAAAACGGTAACCAAGTAGTGTTTTATTGACTTCAGGTTCCACCATAAAGCCAACGCCTGATTCAATGATTGAAAAAGCTGATTTAACTTGCTGTTGGTTAGATTTAGCCAAGTTATCATTGTAACCTGTGGAAAGATTTAAAAATGGCGCAATCGCCATACCAGATTCAGTGGTAATCGGATTCGGGGTAGGTTTCGCGATGCCAAAAGGTATATAAGAGACAGCCAAAGTAATCAAGCTGGCTGAAAGAAGAGAAATATGTTTAATCGGTTCCATTTGCCTGCACTCATTCAAATCTATATTCATTCAAGAGTACGACTCTCAATAAAAAGAGTCCCTCCAACTTAATAAACGTTTTTTCCAACAAAACCTTTGAAAATGGTCAGAAATACAATTTTGATATCAAGCCATAGAGACCATCGATGGATGTAATCAAGGTCAAACTGTACTCGTTTTTCCATTTTATCTACGGTGTCTGTTTCACCACGCCAGCCGTTAATTTGTGCCCAACCGGTAATACCCGGTTTCACTTTGTGGCGTAGCATGTAACGATTGACGATTGTACGGTACTGCTCGTTGTGCGCGACCGCATGTGGCCGAGGCCCAACAATCGACATTGTACCTTGCAAAACATTAAAAAATTGCGGTAATTCATCCAGTGATGTGCGACGAATAAAAGCCCCGAATGGTGTCACTCGAGGATCACCTTTGGTAGCCTGTTGCACTTTACTGCCATTATCCATCACTCGCATACTTCGAAACTTCCAGACTTGGATCGGTTTCCCATCAAGTCCATAGCGGTTTTGTTTAAAAATGACAGGTCCTGGTGAGCTGAGTTTAACCCCGATCGCAATAGCCAATAATAAAGGGCTGATCAGTAGCAAAATAATGCTGCTAAGCACCAAATCTTCAAATCGTTTTACCCAGTTAAGTAAGCCATTAAATGGCGTATCAAAAATACTAAAAGCGTTAACATCACCGATGGTGTACCAACGTGAGTGCAATAAGTTAAACGTAAAAAAGTCAGGCACTATGTAGGTATTCACGGTACTGTCTGAAAACGCATCCAAAATCTGGTTAATTCGACGTTGAGCTTGCATAGGTAAGGCGATGTACACGTTTTGCACTTGACCTGTTTTCGCCAGACTCAGTGCATCGTTAATATTACCCAGAACAGGTGCATTTCCCTCTAAGCGTGACGGAGCACGATCATCGTAGAAACCTTGCATAACAATCCCTAACTCTGGGTTTTTAAGCAAATTCGCTGACAGCTCTTGTCCTTGGGTGGTCATCCCAATAATAACGGCTTTGCGTGTATGGAAGCCTTGTTTGTGCATGTAGTGGATGGTGGCAAACGCTAAAATACGCCATCCGATTAGGGCAATGAACGAGCCCACAAACCAGTTACCCATGACAAGACGCGAAAACTCAATCCCCGTTTTTGAGAAATAGCCTAACAACGTAAGGCTCGCAATGCTGGCAGCCCAACAAAAAGCGGTGTGCAGTGAAAGCGAACGTAGCTTTGCAGTACGCCAACCACTATATATATCTAAGCTTTCAGCGATATAGGAGTAAAAAAGCACTCCTAGCAATGCCACCGAAACATAAGACATTGTTACGACGTGCTGGTTTAACTTAATCGCTATATACATAATTGCTAATATAAAGAAGCTATCGATCAGACGATAAAAAAACTTCCCCTGATAATTAGTAATACGTATTCTGCTTTTTTCCTTCATCACTAAAGGCTCCTGAACTCACGTAAGCTTTTCACGAAGAATAATTTGAATGTATGAATTATTTTTTAAAGACTACATCTTTATCAACAGAAATAGGTGCGTCAATTATAAGACTGGCACTAAATAAGCATTCGTTAAACAATTAAAAAGCATTAATCGATATTAAACACCTTGTAAGAAACGATCCTTTATCTTTAAAAAAACAACAAATTAATCAAAATAAAACCAAGAGAAAACAATAAGAACCCGCACTAAACTTAAGTTTATACTCAATCCAATCACACATGACTACTACGTGGCAATTTCATGAACTGATGATTACGTCCAATATTTAAGAAATAAATATCAAAATTGAGATTAACCAATTACCAGAAGTGAGAATTTAAAAAAACTTCATTGAGAATAAAACTATCCTTTTCATGCTTCGATTAGAATCTATTCAATTTAATGAAAGATGGATTATTCGACATGAGACCTATTCCATTCCTGCTATTGACAGGTTTAATCACCAGCCAAACCGTGTTGGCAGAAACCGCAATAGATTCGACAAAAACACTCAATCCAGCAATCTGCTCAGATAACACTCAGATACTTGAACGTTTGCAGCAAGCAACGGATTTTGTGTCAACTGTCACAGCGCTCCTCACCTCATGCCCAGACAATGCCTTGCAGATCGCCTCATTGGCAACAAGCATTAATCCGCAACTCACTCGGGAAATTTACACTGCGTTATTTCAACAAACGCCCAATGAACAGTTAGTACAACAAACTGTTGAAGCAGTGAAAAGTGTCGCTCTGGAGCAAAGAGCTGATGTAGTACAAGCTGCCATTGAAAATGCGCCTCAAGAACTGGCTCAAGCAATTGTTGATGCAGTAGCAGAAGCAGGCTTAATGGATCCAACGGATATTATCATCGCCGCAATTGCGGGAGGGGCAGATCCTGGTTCGATTACCGAACCTACCGCAGCGGGTATTGCAACTCCGCCCCCCATTGCACTCACGCCAGGTACAACGAATACTTTTGGCACGGGTAATGGTAATGGTGGTGGTACAGCCTCTCCAAACTAGAGAGTTGGCTTTTACGGTAGCTTCATTGTCGTTGATAAGAAATATGTTGATCGGAAACTCAAGCTATTTCGAGCTAGTGTCTTCATTCATACGCTTCTCTTTCATCGACCTTAAGCTACCGATAATACAAAAGCTGAATGTTGCTCGCGTCTTACTTTAGCCAGATCTTTCATTACAACATCTCTTTTGCGTATCATCTTTTCTATCACACCATTGCACATTGAGAGCTCAAACAACGGATGAGTTCAAATGATCGTGTGTGAGTTTTCAATTTCATTTTCGCTAGATGCTAGCTAACTCTGATCAGATATTTTATGGCTTTACTGCGACAACCCCTGTTCATCGCTTTTTTATTATTGATCTTCTGGTTACCCATTCCATTAGGTGGTAATCGCCCTTGGGCATGGTCATTGAATGAAGTTTACACCGCAATTCTGCTCCTCATCTGCCTACTGAGGATCCCTACCTCACAATGGTGGCAAGCCGTAACGCGCGCCAAATTAATCCTTCTGTCTGTCGCAGCGTTTACGTTGTGGTCATGGATACAAAGCTGGCAAAGTCTAGATCTCTCCTCCGATAAAGGATTGGTCTTTATTTCAGCCATCAAGTCACTGCATTATTTTCAGGTGTGCTTAATTGCCACCTTATTGATCGACACACCGCAAAAACTAAAGGTGCTAGCGACCACCATGGTTGCCAGTGGCACTTGCCAAGCTTTTTATGCCGGGGTGGTTTTATTGCTAGAGCTACACACCTCTCCTATTTTTTCACTTCCATTAAGCGAAAGAGCCTCTGGTAGCTTTGTTTATCATAATCACTTAGCTAATTTTCTAATGCTGAACCTCTGCTTGGGATTTGGCCTTTTGATTGCTCAACTTAGCCACCAGACAACCCAAGGCTGGAAAAATACCCTTAAAACATTTCTCACGATCATGATTTCAGATAAGGCATTTATCCGTTTAGGGTTAGTGATCATGGTGATCGCCCTGGTTTTGACTCGTTCCAGAATGGGGAACATCGCATTCTTTACCGCTCTAAGTCTCGGCAGCTTGCTACTACTGATGTTTTATAAAAACAAGCCTAAAAGCATTTACATCTTGATCATTAGCCTCTTTGTGATCGATACCTTTGTGGTCAGTAATTGGTTTGGACTTGATAAAGTTCGTCAGCGCTTAGCGGAAACCAGCTTACAAAATGAATCGCGTGATGATGTGGTTCGCTATGCACTCCAGGCTATCCAAGAGCGACCATTGACGGGATTTGGTAATGGCACTTTTTACTCCACTTTCCCGGCTTATAACCAAGGCAATGTCGCTCTTTTTTATGACCATGCGCACAATGACTATGTTCAATTTGCTCTTGAATCTGGCCTTATTGCCACAGGCTTACTAGGGATTATGGTTCTATTTTCAGCTTGGCAAGGTCTCGCTGCTTTTCGTAAACGCAATAATCCAACAATGCGTGGAATTGGTTTGGGTAGTCTAATGGCGATTATTGGAATGTTAATGCACATGAGCGTTGACTTTCCCTTACAAGCGCCTGCTACAACACTTTATTTTATGCTCTGTTTATTCATGGCTAACTGGAGTATGACCATCCCTACACCGAAATACCGTTTAAAACGACACTCTGCATAACATAAAAGCGAAGGGAGCTGCATCGCTCCCTTCGCTTTTATGTATTGGTTCTGTTAACCCAACCCAAGATAGATAAACCAAGCAGAATAGAGTTCTGGCAACATATTCCCCCGATTCCATCACGCATGATTCATGCGTAATAGCCTTGCCTAGGAAAGAGGTCCATTCTTCTCTGTGCTGCACGTAATTCATATTGTTGCATTCAACTGAGCCCGCGAAGTAGTGTCTGATAACGTTTTTACCAATGAAGCGTTAGCCTTCGAGCTAGAGCTAACAACTTACCTCGAAATAAATACTTCATTAACGAACAGCTTAGTTTCACCAAGAATAAATAGCAGAGGAACCATCTACTAGGCATGATTTAGCTACCGTCAATTGGCAGTATCTAGCTAAGGGGCTCTATACAAAAAAATACCCCGCAAAAGCGGGGTATTGGGTTAGAGATGGAGTCAGTTCGGAAACTTAGTAAACAAACTGCAATCCTTCAATTAACCAACCTCCAGTCCAAACATTAATCTGTTTGATACGTTTGCCTTGAGGTACGGTATAAGTTTCCACTTTTTTGTTACTAGCGTAGTTCTTTGAACCGAGTAAAACGCTCGAACCATTTTTCATCGTGAACTTGATCGCGACGATATGGTACCCGCCCCAGTTGTATAGGCCAGATGTCACTTCTACTGACTGAAGTTGATCAAGAGCAACCGGAGCTTGTAATACACCACCATTGGTACCTTGCACGGGGCCACCAACCAAATTAATGGTTGTAGTCCCAATCGCATCGATAGCGAAACCAGAACGTAAAAACAGTTGGTTATCAGCCGTCACTACACGTTGATACTGCTGGGTATTTGAGTAACCAAAGATTGGTGACTCACCACCGACAGCCACACGCATGGTGCTTGAACGATATGTATTATGGCTTAACCAACTTGGTTCAACGAATGTTGGGATTGTGCCATCTTGATTAACGTTGGTTAAATGGAATGCATGTTGGTTCCAAATTCGAGTTGCATTTTTCCAAGGTTTCGCACTATCCGCTGATTGGTATACATATACCCCGTGATTAATTGAATATTGACGATCAAAGTCATTCGCGGCAACGATCAGCTCAGCATTGTTATCCCCTTCCAAGTCCACAACGATTGGGTATTCCCAAAGTGTTGCCGTGGAGTGCGCTAGCGATACACGTTCTTTGCCCGTTTTGCCATCTAATACACGCACACGTGCATGATCTTGCACGAGCACTTCATCGATGCCATCGTTATCAAAGTCATACGCAGATACACCAATTTTGCCGCTGCCTGTATCGTCGTTGGCCACAGACCAAACACGTTCGCCTTTGCTGTTGTACATGTCAACCGCAGCATAACCGGCGTAAACAATGCCTTTTACGTCGAGATCATTGGTACCATTTTGTGTGGCTAACTCAAATTGCACACCATCAAGCAACCAACCGGCAGACCAAGCTTTGATACCTTTAATACGGCTACCTGCAGGAACGGTAAAGCGTTCGGTTTGCTTAGAGTAGGCATAGTTTTTCGAGCCCATAGAAATCACATTGCCATTGCTCATTCTAAAATCAAGCGCCAACAAGTGATAACCACCCCAGTAATATTTGCCCCAAGTGAGATCTATCGCTTTGATATCTTTTACATTAACTGGAGAATTCAGATTTCCGCCTGTGCCACCCACCAGTGTTGAAGCTGATGCACCAATCGCGTCAATCGCAAAACCAGAACGCACTGAAATCTTACCATCAATAGCTAAAGCGATTGACGATGGATTGTTATTAGGTTGATAACCATAAGTCTTTGATAATTCGCTTGTTTCAACAGCTTGAGCTTTGCCTAAGAAGTTAGACACCGCTTGTACACCACCGCCAGGGTTAGCTGCATTATTAATTTCCCATTTAATGGTGCCATCGTGTTCGAGCACAACGAAACGACTATTTTCAGGACTTGACTCAGTCGCAGGAACAGAAAGAACAACTTCAGGGAAAGCATCATCATCAAGATTAACCAAGGATGAGAACCAAGCAAAATCGCTAATCGGGTATTCCCAGAGTAAGGAGCCGTCAGCATTGTACAAAGAACCATTCATAAAGATTTCTTGAACCTGATCACCATCAAAGTCTCCGCTAATGATCGAAGGTGACCAAGAATGAGCAAATAACAATCCTGTTTCATAACTATAGACACCATCAGCAGAAAGGATTTCAATCGAGGAGTCACCATCAAGATCTGTCAATGTAATGTTGCCTGATGCACCACCACCAATTTTTGTTTTAGCAATTTGCTTTTTAATATTTCCGTAAATATCAATTATGTTGATATAAGGACTAGTAAGGCTGGTAGTCACTATCTCTACAAGTCCATCACCATCTAAATCAGCAACTGCTGGTGAATAACGCGCATCCGCGATCACACCACCATTCGCATAGCTCCACAACTCAGAACCATCCACGCCACTTAAAGCACGTACTAAGCCGCCGTTAGCGTATTTGTTTCCTTCAAACGTCACTACAATCAAATCTGCGACATCTTTTTCATCAATCTTGCCATCACTATTGTCATCATTCAGTTGCGCGACAACAGGCGTCACCATCACTTGGTTAGAGTTAGGTTGGAAAATGCTTCCTTGCCATGACCACTTCAGCTTCATACTTAGAGCTGAACTGTCTCCTTCATAAGGTACAACTCTCATTGAACGTGGTTTTGAAAAATCCAACGTCTCGCCATTGTAGGCTTTGACTGCGCGCATTTGCTCGTTCTGTGTGTTACCACCAAACACCGCAAGACGGTTGTATGAAAGGTTATCCCAGTCACTCAGCATTACCCCTAACCCTTGAGGAGCTTCAACATCAACTTCATGGCCATAAATGTACGCTGGTAGTGAATAACCAGAGCGCTCACCTTCTTTCAAGCAAAAACGTTCACCGGTTTGACGACTCACAATACAAGCTTCAGGATATGTTTCAGAAGCTAAAACGCGCATAGAACGAGGTTTAGAGAAGTCAAGATACGCGCCATTATACGCTTTGACGTTCTTTAGCTCTTCGTTACCAGTGTAACCACTGAATACCGCCAGACGGTTATAAGAAAGATTATCCCAATCGCTGAGCATTACGGAAACTCCGCTAGGTGCTTGTACATCGATTGGATGAGCATAAATCCAACTAGGGAGGGAGTAGCCCGAACGCTCTCCTACTTTTAAGCAGTATTTTTCGCCATTGAGGCGGCTGATAATACACCCTTCTGCTTCATTCGTTGTGGCTTGAGCCACAGTACTACTTAACGACAAAAGACCTACAGCAAGTACAATATAGTGAGACGTCATTTGTAAGACTCCCTTTACCTTGTGTTAATTTTCAAAGCCAGAAACAATATGCATCCGGTTGAGACGTTTTTGTAATTATTATTTTAATAACCTAGAAACTGATATCGTGATATCTCGGATTGCTAATAACAACCAAATGGAATTATCAATACCTGAAAGAACTATTTCAACACAACACCACTATTTTCATGCCTCACTAATGAGACATCTCAAAGTTGAGAGTGTCCAAACCAAGATTCATACATTTAATAAAATCCAATTGATATTAGCAGGCATTCCGAAATATAAAAAATAATTGATTTATTTGATAAAATTAATAACTAACAATTAATTAGACTAATAGACTGCGGATATTATCAGAAAAAATAAAAATAGAAAGGAATCAAAAGAAAAGGAACAGAAAGATAGACTAACAATACATGCAATGTTCACAGCAAGAATGATTCAACCATTTACTCACAGTGAACAAATGCAATAAACACGAAAAGTAACAATAATTTTATAGTGTCCGAAAATTTAACCTATCTATTTATCCATTTAGCCTTTAAAACAAGGAGCATAAATTGAATATTTGTAACCAAATAACGTTTCCACATTCTTCTAGGCTCTTGCATAACTCTAAACAACCACTCAAATCCAGACTGTTGCATCCAAAGTGGTGCCCGCTTTACTTTACCAGCAACAACATCAAAAGTTCCACCAACGCCCATGACAAAATCAACACCCAACGTACTACTCCACTTATTAATGAAGTTCTCCTTTTTTGGTGATGTGATAGCTACAAATAATAATCGAGCTCCAGAAGTTCTTATTTTATCAACTATTTCCTCTTCTTCCCCCCAAAAGTAACCATGATGGTACCCAGCAATTTTTATGTGAGGGTACATTTCTGTAACATTGCAAACAACTTGTCTAACAACATGCTCTTCTGCACCAAGTAAAAAAATAGGAAAACCATTGGTTGCACTCATATTCATTAATTCAAAAAACAAATCAACACCAGCTACTCTTTCATTTATATCATACCCTAAAAATCTAGCACCAAATACAACTCCCATTCCATCAATATTAATTAAGTCGCATTCCTCTACAGACTTAAATAGCTCCCTATCTTTTTGCATTTTTACAATTTTAGCCACATTAACCACAACATGTTGTAAAAATTCTTTTTTTTCAACTCGCTCTTTTATATAAGACACCGTTTCAGTCATACTTGCCACATCCATAGGCACATTCAAAAATTTAATTCTTCGCATAATTCCCCCCTTTCAACCTTATTAGTTAAAATGCTTTATTGATAGCTCTTTGAAATAAACATTATTATTTACCTTGATATCAGGATGCCTATACATACCAATTTTAAGATAATGCTGGTAACCATTATGCATGTTTATACCGTGAAAAGTAGTTTGAGTTGTGTTATTTAGTGTAAATTTTAAAACTCCAACCTCAGCATCAGACCATAAAAAATCAAAACTTAGAGTATACCACTCGTTATAATCAATAGGAAACCAAAATCTTTTTTTCCCATACGCAACTCCAATGCCAAATGTTCCATTTAATTTTTCAGTATATAGATACACAATTGGACTTCTTGCTGGAAAGTTACTCCAATTTTCACCTAGACTAGGATTGGGCTGATCATGCCATTGGGCTAATATATACCAACGATTATAATTATCACTAATAAAATCATCAGGAATCATAATATCAAAGTTATATACCACTCTATCACCAATATTAAACGGATAGTTAATTGATAATTCACTCCTAACACCTGAGAAAATTTTCTTTTGCTCTTCCTTTATATTAAACTGAATGTAACCACTTTTAACAAATACTGTTTCTTCAGGTATAGCTTCTAAAAACATGTATTCACGCAACTCTTCTGAGTTTATAGCTTTTGCCACCTCACCGAGGTAATAATCCCCTTTATCAGCAAATGCAGATGACGTAAAAAAAATAAAAAAATAGAAAATTCTAACTATTGTTAAGACTCTCATAAATACCTTTTAATTTAGGAATAACTTGTAATGAAGTGAAATTATTTACATAAATATCTTTTGCCATGGTAGTGATACCTTTTAACTCATTAGGGGAGGATAGTATAAAATCTAACTTTTCCGCCAAACTTAATATATCACCAGGTTGTACTAAGTAACCAGAAACACCATCAATAATTATTTCTGGTATAGCACCAACAGGTGTTGTAAGTACTGGTATTTCACAAGCCATAGACTCGATAATAGTCATTGGTAACCCTTCATTATAGGTAGGTAGAACCATTACTGCACAAGAACTAAGTAGTTCTTTCTTTTTATCCTTTCCAATCCATCCATGTAAAGTAACTTTGCTTTTCAAATTAAGCTCATTGATCAACTCTTCAACTTTATTATTCTCACCACTACCACAAAGGTGAAGATGATAATCATCATGCAACATAGAACATGCTGACAGCAATTCGTAAATACCCTTCCTTTTGATAAAAGCACCTAAAAATAATATATCTCTATTTTTTCTATTAATTAAATCAGGCCTAATATCAACATAATTATTTATAACAACAGGATTTTTACCAGATATCGAATGAATATATTCACGCCATCCTTCAGAGAGTACTATAAAACAGTCACACTTATTAATCGTCCATATAATCATTTTTTTTATTAATCGACTTTTCATATTAAAGTAATCTTTAAATTCCGAACCATGAAGATGAATTATAGTTTTGTTATTAAAAAAAATCGAAACAATAAGAAACATTAACTTTCTAAAAAAACTACCATTGTAAGACATATGGCAATGCAATATTATTTTTTTGTACTTTAGGCATATGAGTGTAAATCTAAAAATAGATAACAAAAATAAAATAAGATCATGAAATTTATTTTTTCCCATATGACTAATTAATCTAACGTGTTCAATTCCTTCAAAGACACCATCATTAATATAGCCACTTATAACTGAATCTATTCCTCCTGGAGCTCCAGTACCAATTGTAACTACTTTAATTTTCATTTTTCAGCGCTCCATAAGTTTACATTTGTATCAGTAGCTCCATTAAATGAAACTATCCTGGCAGGATTACCAACCACGACAGCATTATCAGGTATTGTCTTAGATACCACGCAATTAGCACCTATCACAACATTATTCCCAACATAAATATCTCCTATAATACAGGCACCAGGCCCCACATATATATTATTGCCTAATCGAGGAGATAATCCAGAAACATGACCTATAGTAACGTTGTGAGCTATTGTAACATTATTTCCAATTATTACCCCTTTAGAAAAGGCAGTACCAAATACATGGTACATACAAAATCCATAGCCAATCTCATGTCTAAACCCAATATCACTTGTATAAACTCGTTTATAGTAATAATGAAACAACCTAAAAAAAACACTTAAAATAAGAGTTCGTTCAAATTTTTTTGACAGCCTCATCCAAAAAGTAAACTTAAAACCTTTATTAAACATTAATGCTTTAACAAAGGATAAAAGTGATACGCCATTTCCATATCTGTACAAATCAGATTTTATTATGACAAACAATCCATTATTTTTCATAAATTACCTCATTTATTAAACTATAATATTTTTTGGCAATTTCACTTTCAGAGAAAAATTCAGAGCGCTTGATCAGTTCAATTCGATTGTGTGCTGGCTTGATATATTGTTTTATAATAGCTTCAGCTAACATGTTAAAATCTCCGACAGGAACTAGAACTCCATGAATTCCATCTTCTAAAATCTCACGTGGTCCAAAATTACAGTCCGTAGAAACTATCGGCAATCCAAAAGACAACGCTTCCACAAGGACATTTCCAAAACCTTCCCATGCAGAACACATGACAAAAACATCTGCCGATTTGTAGTACTTACCTAGGTAATCAGTATATCCAATAAAGTTAATTTCACTTTGCAAATCATTTTCTTTAATAAACAAAGCAATATTATCGAATTCAATACGATCAAATACACCACCAACAATATTCAATCTAACTCTATACTTTTCTTTAATCTTTAAAACAGCTTTAATCACTGTTAGATAATCTTTAGGCTTTGATATTCGGCCGACAGCCAATAGGTTAATAAAATTTTTATCTTTCTCAACACTTTCAATGCAATCAATCTTTCTTACAGGGTTGTATATTGTTTTTATGCTACTATCCCTACCCATTAATTCTTTAACTTGATTGGCGAGACCATTTGACACACATACCACTTTCGATGCTAGTCTATATATTTTTTTTACATAGAATTTTAAAATAAAAATTTTAAAAACGCTTTTACTTCTCCAATGCTCATGCAGAGAGGCATGCTCAGTTACAATTATTTTCGCTTTATGCTGTGCTAAACGCCCAGAGATTAAACAAGCTGCATTTGTATCCGTATAAGCTGAAATAATAATATCAGGTTGAATTTCATCAATTAACTTCGCCAATTTAAAGATAGAATATAGATTTCTTTTCACTTCTAAAGAATATAATTTAAAACCCAGTTCTTGAACTTTTTGTGAGTTTTCACCAATAATAGAGTCAACTATAAAATGAATATCAAATGAATATTTCAAAGCTAATTCTTTAGCTAGAGAAATAAAGACTTGTTCAGCTCCACCGAATCCAAGCCTCGAAATTCTAAATATAATTTTCATTTATTAACCCCTTTAATAGCTCTCAAAAAATCATACAACACTGGTGATAGTAATATTATTTTTTTTCTGTATGTTATATTTCCCACAAAAAGATATTTGATAAATAAAAATTTAAAATTTAAATTCACATCTATTGGTAAGCTTCTCCCAAGCGAACAGCGATAAAGGAGATACGATAAATTAATAAGAATATAGTCCTTTACTTTTCCATCTATTTTATTTATTTCATAATAGTATTTTAAAAGATCACAATAGTAAGACTCCTTAATATTTATAGTTGCTCCTTGTTGATTAATTCTGTATCCGTATAAAGCTTTATTGATTGAATATATAATTTTGTCATTCATGTATAATCGTGAAATTGCCATCATATCTTCACAAAACTTAACTCCTGGTGGAAAGAACTCATTAGTTTCCTTGAGTAATTCAGATTTAAAAACACGACACCATGGATACCACATTGAGCGGCAATATATATCATTCTGTATGCTTCTCAATGAATTAACTCCAAAATTTCCATGCACAAATACACTATCCAAACCAAACAGGAAATTTTCGTCTTCAAATTGCTTAAATCCAAACTCTATAATATCTGGTTCGTATTTATCAATTGCATTTATTATATTGTTTATGTAACCATCTAGTAGAATATCATCAGAATCAAGAAATGTAATAAATTTCCCACGGCTAATATTGATTCCATTATTTCTTGCAATGCTTACTCCAAGATTTTCTTGTTTCTGTATAATAATTAATCCTGAGTTTATCTCTTTTTCAAAGACACTTAATACTAACGAGTATCCTTCATCAGTAGAACCATCATCAATAATTATTAATTCCACATCAGTGGAACTTTGTCTAATGTAAGACATAATACAGCTCACGATATAATCTTCAGAATTGTACATTGGAACAATAATTGACAGCTTCATAACTCACCGATAACTTAATGTATAAATAATTCGAGAAAATACTTCTCTTGGATTAGTAAAAAACAGCACAATAGTTTTCACGCCAATATAAAACAAAAATCGTGTTCTCCTAAAAACAAAATATACCATTAAATCAGCAATAAAATATGAAAATAATGACACATATGCCGCCGCAATAATTCCAAATTTAGGTATCAATAAGTAATTAAGTGATAAACTAAACACAGCAACAATAAGTGATTTTATAAACTCATATTTTATCAATCCATACAATATCAACAATCTAGAGTACAATGCCGCTGGCAATATTAATAACCACTCCCAAGATAACACTTCTAATATTTTTTCAGAACCATTAAACTTATCCCCGTACAATGTGTTTATAATATAGTCGGAAAATATAAATACGGAGCTTGACATTATTATTGCAATAACAAGAATCATTGCAAGAACCCCTTGGATATATTTTTCCTCATCCAATGACTTCTCATTAATTCTTGATGATATACCGAGATAAAATGTCATTGTTACAATACTACCAACAAATAAAAACTGTGTAATTAATCTTGATGCAGCACTATAAATTCCCACTTCATTTTCGGACATAATGAAAGATATTAGCAATATATCTGCCTGCATAAACAAGGGGAATAATATTGATGACGCCATTAATGGCATAGCTTCTTTAAATAGGTTTTTAGCAATACATGGATTAAACTTAAATATATTAAAGTTATTATTATCTTCCATTCTTAAAAATATAACCAATAATATTATTATCTGAACGAAAGCTTGTAGTGGAATAAACATTATAACTAATGGATAGGTATACCCATTTATTAATGCATAAAACATATATATAATTGCTATTACTCTTGATGTTATTGCAGATAGCGCAATAACTTCTGGCCGATTGATAGATTGAAAGTACAATTTAATAACTGTTGCTCTAGAAAAATACACTGTTAATAATACTGAAAATGCAATTACCATTAGATCATGTTCAATCATCCCATCGTAAACATAATATAGAACTAAAAACACCGAAATAATATGCAATATAAAGCCAGCGAATTGCATGATTAATACCGTTGATATATATTCAAGATCCCTTTTTTTATTACTCAAATCACGAATAATTAATTGATCTAATCCTAAAACAACTAGAAATAGCGTAATAGCCGATATTGTTTGAACCATGCTCAACTTACCTAGATTTTCTGGCCCGAAAAACCTAGCTACCATGACGACACTAACCAAACCAAACGCGATAGTTGTTATATTTTCTACAGAGTACCAAGCTGCTTTTTTAAGGTTGTATAATTTAGACATTTAATCACCGTGAATTCTTTGTTATCGTTAGATTTGTGATCAGCAAAAATAAAAACCATAAAACATTTGTTGACAAGAGAAATGTAGTCTCCGTAATATTGTGTAATACAGCAAAAATTAGAATACTTAACATGAAAAATTTTGACTTAGTATCATTTAGCATTAAAACCTTTACTAAGGTATCAGCTATATATAATAAAAATAGGAAAAAGCCAATAATACCCAGAGATATTATGATATCAATATAACCACCATCTGAAGCTGCTAAAACTTCGACCCAAAGAGGACTATGTAGGTATAATTCTGTGTCATAAACCTCTGACCACTCACCTTTTCCCCAAACAGAATTAAATCCAAAACCAGTAATTAAGTAATTCTCTGCATGTAAGATCATTGTTATCCATAGCCGCCCCCTTCCCGTTAGAAAATCCTCATTAATGTTATAATAAAAATAGTCTAGAATATCAAATCGATAATAAACAACAACTAAAGAGAAAAATATTGTAAGAGTTAACAAAAACATTAACAATGGTACATATGCATTAAAGTTTATTTTAAAAAATGAAGATGAAAAGCAATAGCCCAAAATAATAGAAATAAAAAACAAAGATATAGATGTTTTTGACAATGAAGCAAAAAGTAAAACAATAGAAATAATAAAGAAAACCAAAACAAGTTTACTTCTATTGCAACGCCCGCTGTTTAATATAAAAATTGAACACAGCGCCATAATTAGTCCAAAATTATTTTTGTGGTTATAAAGACTATTCATGCCATCTGAGCTTATAGAGGCGTTAAAAAAGATTACCATATATAATAAATTTATTGATATTACTATTATCGCCGAATGAAATAGCACTTGGTATATTTTATCTGAAGAGAGTTTTGTTGATATTAATAAACAGGTTAAGAACATCATAGTTTGAATTAATGTTTCTTCTACTGTGTCTAGAGACCATCTCGACCAAGTTGCACTTAATCCACACCATAGTAGAACAGAAATCAATGGAATGTTTGATTTAATCCCATTAACTATGATTTGATGATCTTTAATACTAGCAATAAGAAATGTACAAAAAACAATAAAAAGAACTTTCCTATCAAATAAATTATGCCCTAGTAACATCAAAGTGCATGCTAGCAATAAGACATTTGAAAGAATTCTATCTCTGTTAAAAATATTGTACATTATACACTAACTCAATACTCATTAAATGTGTTAATTTTATGTTTAACTTATCCCAAACTAAGCTTTATAAACAATCATCAGCTTAGTATGGGACGTTCTTTGCTTATTTAGACTGCTATACCGCGAGTATCAATCACCACTTTCTTAGCAAACTCGGTTTTATCCGCCGCTTTAAACTCTTTGTGGTCTACCAACACAACCACAATATTGGCGAGCTCAAGCGCACGCTCCAGAGAAACCAACTCGATACCTTGCTTCGCAAGTTTGCTTGGTAACTCAGTAATATTAGGTTCAACTGCCAACAGTTGACCCACTTTGCTCTCAGCCAGATGTTTAGTGATATCCAACGCTGGACTTTCACGCAAATCATCAATATCGGCTTTAAATGCTAAACCTAGGCAAGCAATAATCGGTTTTTTAAACTGATCTGCAGCCTGCTTAACCTGATCGACAACCCAATGAGGTTTACCATCGTTGACTTCACGTGCAGTACGGATTAATTGAGCCTCATCCGGGCAGCTGTTGACGATAAACCATGGATCTACTGCAATACAGTGCCCACCGACACCAGGGCCAGGGTTAAGAATGCTCACGCGAGGATGGCGGTTAGCTAAGCGGATCAATTCCCACACATTGATTTTAAGTTTGTCGCACACCAACGACAGTTCATTGGCAAACGCAATGTTGACGTCACGGAATGAGTTTTCGGTTAACTTTGCCATTTCGGCTGTACGAGCATTGGTGACGATGCACTCACCTTTTACAAAGGTTTTGTACAACGCGACCGCCTTTTCACTACAAGCTTTACTGACACCACCAATGACGCGGTCATTACTCACCAGTTCTTGTAAAACGTAGCCGGGTAATACGCGTTCAGGGCAATAAGCAATCTTCACATCTGCAGCGATGCCTTTTTGCTGTGGGAAAGTGAGATCAGGACGAGCTTCTGCTAGCCACTGTGCCAACTTTTCAGTTGTACCTACTGGAGAAGTACTTTCTAGTACCACCAAGTTACCTTTGGCTAAAACTGGAGCAATCGTTTTTGCTGCGGCTTCAATATAGCTCAGGTCTGGTTCGTGGTTTTCACCTTTAAATGGGGTGGGTACCGCAACCAAAAATGCGTCAGCTGGCTCAGCGGTTAATGTGGCTTTTAATTTGCCAGTCATAACTGCACTGCGCACCACGATATCAAGATCGGGTTCAACAATATGAATTTCGCCTTTATTGATGGTATCAACCGCGTGCGCGTTAACATCAACACCAACCACATCTAATCCACGTGAAGCCAACACAGCTGCGGTTGGTAAGCCAATGTAACCAAGGCCAATCACTGAAACTTTACTAAACATCTTTCATCCCCTGATGAGCTATTTCGCTAAAATGTCCGCAATACGTTGGCAAGCCTGACCATCCCCATAAGGGTTGTGCGCCTGACTCATCGTTTGATAAGCCTGCGGATCAGTCAAAAGTAAGCTCAACGCATCACAAATTTGTTGTTCGTCTGTACCAACGAGTTTTACCGTCCCTGCCGCCACAGCTTCTGGTCGTTCTGTGGTTTCACGCATGACTAAAACTGGTTTACCGAGTGAAGGGGCTTCTTCTTGAATGCCACCCGAGTCGGTTAAAATAATGTGTGCGCGATCCATTAAGTAAACAAAAGGCAAATACTGCTGTGGTTCAATCAGCACAATATTGCTAACCCCTTTGAGGAGTTTATTTACGGGTTCACGCACATTCGGATTAAGGTGTACGGGATAGAGAATTTGGCATTCTGGATGCTGTTCTGCGGTATTGATCAGCGCTTGGCAGATACGCTCAAAACCACCCCCAAAACTTTCACGACGGTGCCCTGTCACTAGAATCAGTTTTTTACTCGCATCGAGCATTGGGAATTGGCTAGCTAATGTCGCCTGTAGATCACTATCGGTATGGATCTTCTCGCGAACCGCCAGCAAGGCATCAATCACCGTATTTCCTGTAACGAAAATATTGTCTGCGTTGTAGTTTTCTTGCAGCAGATTGGCTTGAGAAGTTTCTGTGGGTGCAAAATGGTACTGCGTAAGCGCGGCAGTAAGCTTGCGGTTACCCTCTTCTGGCCAAGGGGAGTAGATATTGCCCGTTCGAAGTCCCGCTTCGACATGCCCTACCGGAATTTGTTGGTAGTACGCAGCTAAAGACGCGGCAAAAGTGGTTGCGGTATCACCATGCACTAAAACGACATCTGGCTTTTCACTACTCAACACTTGCTGCATACCCAGTAGGATTTTACTGGTTACGCCACTGAGAGTTTGTCCTGGCTCCATAATGTTGAGATCAAAATCTGGGGTGATAGCAAAAAGCTCTAGCACTTGATCCAACATTTCTCGATGCTGTCCGGTCACACAGACTTTGGCCGAAAAGCGGCTATCTTGGCATAGTTGTTGTACTAACGGTGCCATTTTGATCGCCTCTGGGCGCGTACCAAATACGATAAGAACCTTTTTCACTTCCCTACTTCCTCTCAACACTCTTCACATCAAACGTAAGAAAAACAAACCTGACACTCCTAATAAGGAGTGCTATATAAGCAAAGTCTCAATTAATTTATTTAAGGGTTAACTCGTTTATTTAATTTCGACTATTTAGATTTCAAATGTATTGCAAACGGCATTTTTGATTATTTTTCATTTGCCTTTTACACAGACGGTAACAACGCAAAAAATACCTAAGATAGAAAGTAAGCCATATGTTCTTGAGGTTATCGCCAATAAAACCAAGACTTACGTAAAATAAGGCCGATGACACTAAGTGTTATTCACGTCCTTTCTCCCCATCAAGCCATACTCTCTTGGTTGGTGATGGCATTCTTCGAGGTCGCCATACCATTTTTTCCCCAGTATTCAATCAAAGCTTGTGCTCCCGCTTCTATCAATGCCGCGGTTTGATGAAATACCGTCATATTGCGTTGGTAAGGGTCTGGTACTTCTTTTTCTGTGGTTGCTGCATATGAGAGAAACAACCCAAGCTTACTCCGACAAGATAGAGGACATAGATCAATTAAGTCGGCGAGGTTGGTTTTATCCATCGCATAGATAAGATCGTAATCGAGGAAGTCTTGTTGCGTGATTTGTCTAACCTGGCTCACCGCCAAACAATATCCTTGACTCTGTAATGCTTGCAGAGCCTTTTCATCCGGAGTGGTTTTACCCTTCATTTTTATTGTGCCAGCACTGCTCACAGAGATATTTAATTTCTGCTGTCGAATTTTTTCTCGCAGAATAATCTCAGCCATCGGAGATCGACATAAGTTACCGGTACACACTACCAGTATCGATAAAGGCTTATTTTTCGTATCCAATAAATTAGGCATCAGAGGGCAATGGTTCAAACAATACACACTAAACTGGCTATAAGGTTATCCTAAGCCGACCGACAATGCGTGTCTCATAATTGAGCCAAGAATTAATTAGAACTAAAGCAGTAAAATAAAAGTAGTTTTGCTTCCCGAGCTTATATAAAAACTTGGCAATTTGAATCAAAAATACGACAAGCTAAATTTACTTAGTGATGGTTATTGACATAAATAAAATAACTTAATTAAACGTAATGATGATCGGGAGCCTAAAAGCGCTGCGGGAATTGGAAATGAATACGATTGTTTCACAACGTGATTGGGAAGGGATAAAACACACCACCGCACAAAGCGATGGTGTGGATATAACTAAAATTAGTGCTGAGCACGGCCTTTTACATCTTGCTGCAGCTCATGATTGAGCTCCGCTTCAACGTGACCAGGCGCTTGGGTTGAACCCGAAATTAATCGATACATTGCCGGTATGACTAATAAGGTAACCAAGGTTGCAAAGCCCATCCCAAAGAAAATCACCGTACCGACAGCAATGCGGCTTTCATAGCCTGCACCTGTCGAGATAATCAAAGGAATAGAACCCGCAAGCGTCGTAAATGCCGTCATCAGAATTGGGCGTAAACGGCGAGCAGACGCATCAATGATCGCTTTTTCAAACTCGACACCACGATCACGTAACTGGTTAGCAAATTCAACAATCAAAATACCGTTTTTGGTCACCATACCGATCAACATGATCATGCCAATCTGGCTGTAGATGTTCATCCCTTGCCCCATGACGAAGAGGCCAAGGAAGCCTCCAAACACCCCCATCGGCACCGTCAGCATCACCACTAATGGGTTGATAAAGCTTTCAAACTGCGCAGCCAGCACCAAGTACGCAACCAGCAGAGCCAAAGCAAACACGATCGCGACACTCGATTGGTTCTCTTTGAAATCCTTTGACTCTCCCGAGTAACTCACCGAGATATCACTTGGCAACATCTCTTGAGCTTTTTGATCAAGAAAGTTCAGCGCTTGACCTAGGGTATATCCCGCTTCTAAGTTTGCCGTAACGGTAATGGATTTCTGTTTGTTGTAGTGCGCCAGACGAATGGCTGAGGCAACCTCATCAATCCGCGTTACGGTATCCAGAGTCACTAAATCGCCGGTCGAGGTACGCATATAGATTTGGCTGAGATCCGCCGCATTGTTAAAGCTGTTTTCATCACCACGCAGATACACATCATACTCTTCACCACGTTCCACAAAGGTGGTGACTTTTTTACCGCCGAGCATCACTTCTAAAGTATCGGAGATCGATTTTACGCTGATCCCTAACTCAGCAGCACGCTGCTTATCAATCGTCACGACCAGTTCTGGTGTTTTTTCTGAGTAATCGATGTCGGCCCCTGTCATAAACGGCGATTTTTCCGCTTCCGCTTCGAGCTTTTCAGCCCAATTCTTCAGTTCAGAATAGTCCGACCCTCCGAGAACAAACTGCACAGGCTCATTCGATCCCCCTCTAAATCCGGGCATGAATGGAAACACACGAACATCGGGAATACCCGCTAACGCTTTACGCACTTGGCCTAAGGCTTCTTGGGCGGTCACGCTACGTTCATTCCAGTCATCCAAAATCATGATCACAAAGCCGGTTTGGTCACCTGCGTTCCCCCCAAATGCGGGAGATTGGATGCTGAATGATTTCAAGAAACCTTGCCCTAACATTGGCATCAGGCGTTGTTCGACCAAGTCCATATTGGCCGCCATGCGGTTATAACTGGTCGCATCCGCGCCGCGAACAAAGGCAAAAATCACCCCGCGGTCTTCTGACGGCGTTAACTGCGCAGGTACTAACTGCATCAAGCCATAGCTGCCGCCAATACAGGCCATAATCACCAATGGTGCAGTCCAACGCCAACGGATAGCCCTACTCACGACTTGGCGATAACCACGCTCTAACTTGGCAAACAATCGATCGATAAACAGATTAAAACGGCCTGGTTTCACATTGGCTTTCAACAGTTTACTGCCAAGCACGGGCGTCAAAGTCAGCGCAATGAGAGAGGAGAAAATCACCGCCATCGCAAGCAGTACCGAAAACTCGGTAAACAGCAGTCCTACCATGCCATCCATAAAGGAGATCGGCAGAAACACCATTACCAACACCAAGGTGGTTGCAATAACCGCAAAACCTACTTCACGGGTACCTTTATAAGCGGCCAGCAGTGGTTTTTCACCCCGCTCGATATGATGGAAAATATTCTCCACCACCACAATGGCATCATCCACCACCAGACCAATCGACAAAATTAATGCCATCAAGGTGATCAGGTTGATCGAAAAACCAAAATAATAAGCGGCCATAAAGGCGGAGATAAGCGAAACGGGTACCGTCACGGCAGGGATTAACGTAGCACGTAGCTGACCGATAAAGATGTACAGCACTAAAATCACTAACCCACCGGTCACAAACAGTGTGCTGTATACCTCGCTGATCGACCGTTCAATAAACACCGTTGAGTCATAATCGATGGCTAAGCGTGTCCCTTTCGGCAAAAACTGCTGAACCTTATCCACTTCTTGATGTACACGCTTCGCTACTTCTAACGGATTAGCATCCGATTGCGGCACAATCCCCATACTCACGTTGACGATGCCATCACTCTTAAAGGTCGAATTCTCGTTTTCTGCACCAATAAATACATCTGAAACATCTTTAAGATAAATCGGGGTACCATCACTTGCCCGCTTCACCACCAGATATTCAAAATCCTCCGGTGACTGGTATCCGCGCGCCGTACGCACCGACATCACGGTTGAGTCGTTACGAACTTGCCCCCCTGGGCTTTCAATGTTTTCTTTATTCAACGCATCAGAGATATCACTGGTGGTTACGCCGCGCCCTGCCATCAATTCTGGCTTGATGCGCACATACATCACTTTGTACAAACCACCGGAAACATCCACCGAGCTGACGCCCGAAATAAGGCTAAAACGATCGAGCAGTACCCGCTCGATGTAATCGGTCAATTGAGTTCGATCCATTTCTGATGAACTGAGATTGATGTAGACCGAAGCCTGACCTGAGCCGTTATTTTTGAACACTTGCGGATCGTCCGCCTCTTCAGGCAGTGACCGTTGCGCACGTGCGACTGCGTCACGAATATCACTCACACCGGTATTTAAGTCATAACCGAGTTCAAACGTTACCGTGATACGCGACATACCATTGCGGCTAATCGAGGTGATTTCATCAATGCCACTAATGCCCGCCAGTTGGTCCTCCAACACGCTGGTGATTTGGCTTTCAATGATAGTGGCAGAGGCACCTTGATAGCGCGTCGATACAGAAACCACGGGGCTTTCAATATCTGGCATTTCACGTACGGCAAGCTTGGTAAAAGAAACCACACCAAACACGCACAGCAGCATACTCAGAACCAGCGCCGCAACGGGCCGCTTAACCGAAATATCCGACAACCACATTATTTGTCATCCTTTTTCAGCGGACGTCCTTCCACTGTCACTTCACTCACTCGCGCGTTATCACGCAGATTGACAATGCCTTGCACGACAATTTTTTCACCAATCTCTAAGCCTTTTTCAATCACGACTTGATTCTCAACCCGTGCACCAAGGCTGACTTCGCGACGTTTAGCCACACTATCGTCGCCAATCACGTACACAAAACGTTTAGTGCCAGAATATTCCAAAGCCTGAACTGGAATAATCGGCGCATTCATCGCCGGGAAGCTGATGTGTGCTGACATCAGCATGCCGGGTTTTAAGTGTTGTTCCGGATTCGGGAAATGGACGCGAACCCGCAGATTCAGCGTTTCTTGATTAATGCGTGAATCGACGGCCACCACCGAACCTTCAAATTGGCGATTTGGCCAAGCCTCACTACTTCCTAGCACTTTCATACCTTTGCTGAGCTGTGGTAGATAACGTTCTGGAATTTGCAGATCGAGCTGCATCAAGGAGAGGTTGTCGAGCGTCAATAACTCTGAGCCAGCACTCACCCACTTACCTCGGCTAAAATCAATAAAGCCAACCGTACCATCAAATGGCGCGGTGATATGCAAATCCGCGAGATTTGCTTGTGCGGCATTCAATCTCGCTTGGCCAATTTCCACGCGCGCACGCTGCGCATCAATTTCGGTTGGAGTGATGGCATTGCGTTTCAACAAACGCTCGTATTCGGTGAGTTTACGTTGTTCGTCTTGTAAATAAGCTTTTGCTTCAACTAATGCAGCTTGAGCTTTGTCATCGTCCAACTGAATCAACAGTTGGCCTTTTTTCACTTGTTGATTAGCTTGTACCGCAATCACATTTACCTTGCCGGTAACCTCTGGAGCAATTTCCACCGATTGTTGTGCTTTGATTTTGCCGACCAAAGAAAGCGACTGAGAAATTTGCTGAGATTGCACTTGTTCGGTCACCACCGAGATAGCCGGAGATTGAGAAGGTTCTTTGGCGGATAACACGGCGCTGTGCATCAGCACCGTCAATAATGTCAATGAAAGTACAGTGTTTTTGTTCATGATTTGGCTTAGTGTCTAGAAAATGCGTTTATATTGTAGCGAGTTATACGCAACTTGAACGTCAAGGAACGTAAAGATTGCCAGTAAAAGTGTAAGGCGCGCTGTGACTTCAGCAGCTAAAATGCTCAATTCCTTGCATCTTTGCCCAAAAAGACAGCATTCGATTCAATTTGCTAAAAAAACAGTTTACAGGGGGAGCGAGTTTGATAAGATGCGCTCCGCACTTGAGCGATGTGTTGGGAAAACATCACTTAAGCTTTTCAGTTAGTGAAAAGAAAACACCCTGGAGGGGTTCCCGAGTGGCCAAAGGGAGCAGACTGTAAATCTGCCGGCTCCGCCTTCGATGGTTCGAATCCGTCCCCCTCCACCATATTCTTCTCGTAAGAGAAGCTCTTGATTGATGCGTTGGGAAAACGTCAGTTAAGTCTTTTCAGCGATGAAAAGAAAAACACCCTGGAGGGGTTCCCGAGTGGCCAAAGGGAGCAGACTGTAAATCTGCCGGCTCCGCCTTCGATGGTTCGAATCCGTCCCCCTCCACCATATTCTCTCGTAAGAGAAACCCTTGATTGATGCGTTGGGAAAACGTCAGTTAAGTCTTTTCAGCAGTGAAAAGAAAACACCCTGGAGGGGTTCCCGAGTGGCCAAAGGGAGCAGACTGTAAATCTGCCGGCTCCGCCTTCGATGGTTCGAATCCGTCCCCCTCCACCATATTCTTCTCGTAAGAGAAACCCTTGATTGATGCGTTGGGAAAACATCAGTTAAGTCTTTTCAGAAGTGAAAAGAAAACACCCTGGAGGGGTTCCCGAGTGGCCAAAGGGAGCAGACTGTAAATCTGCCGGCTCCGCCTTCGATGGTTCGAATCCGTCCCCCTCCACCATATACAAAAAAGCCAGCTCATTGAGCTGGCTTTTTTGTTGGCTGCAATAAAATATCTCCGTTTCAGCATCCATAAAAAAGCCCCGACGCGCGGGGCGAAAAGTGATTGAATCCTATAGGGGTGACTCAATCAGGATGATGCGTGTTTCGTATGGACGTAACACTTGGTGCGCCAATACGCGCTGTAATTCAATCCCGGGATAGTTGCCTAGCAAGTAGAGCGCATCATCGAGCGGTAATTCTGGCAAAACACACTCGGTTTCGTGACCGTAATAGTTGTTCAAACAGATCAATACTTGTTTCTGATTGCGGCGCTGATAAGCAAAAATCTCTTTATGCTCCGGCAGCAAATCGGTGTAATCACCATCAGTGATCACGGCCACCTTTTTCCGCAGAGATAACAAGCGGCGATAGAAATAGAATACTGAGTTTGGATCTTCCAACGCAGCTTGTGCGTTAATCTCAGGGTAGTTACTCGCAACGTCAATCCACGGCTCACCTTGCGTAAAACCTGCATGTAAGCTCGCATCCCATTGCATTGGCGTACGAGAGTTATCACGAGATTTTTGCGCCAAAATCGCCAGCATGTCACTTTCCGGAAGTCCCATTTGCTGCACCATCATCTGATGGATATTAATGCTCTCCACATCACGATACTGCTTGATCGAAGTAAAGCCTGGGTTGGTCATACCCAACTCTTCACCTTGGTAGATATAAGGCGTGCCTTGCATTAAGTGAATGGTAGCCGCAAGCATTTTGGCAGATTCTACTCGGTACTGCTGATCATCACCTAAACGGCTGACAATCCGCGGCTGATCGTGGTTACACCAAAACAGCGCCCCCCACCCTTTACCATTCAGTCCCGTTTGCCAATGATTAAAAATTTTCTTGAGTTGCAGAAAATCAAACGGCGCTTTCGTCCACTTTTCGCCATTCGGGTAATCGACTTTCAAATGATGGAAATTAAACACCATAGAAAGTTCTCGCCCATCGAGCGCAGAATATTGTTGGCAATGTTCTAAGGTGGTTGAAGACATTTCGCCAACGGTGACGCTGCCATAACGCTGGAAAACATCGCGACTGACTTCTTGCAGATACTCATGCACTCTTGGACCATCGGTGTAAAAACGACGCCCATCACCGATGTCATCATTGGCAAAATCTTGCTGTTTGGAAATCAGGTTGATCACATCAAGCCGGAAACCATCCACGCCTTTTTCAGCCCAAAAACCAATAATTTTTTTCACCTCTTCCCGTACTTGCGGGTTTTCCCAATTGAGGTCGGCCTGCTCTTTGGCAAACAGGTGCAAATAATACTCACCGGTCGCTTCATCTAGCGCCCACGCACTCCCCCCGAATTTGGATTGCCAGTTGTTTGGCACTCCACCGTCAACTGGCTTACGCCAAATATAGTAATCACGGTAAGGGCTATTGCGATCGCCCAGTGCAGATTGGAACCAAGCGTGCTCGGTTGAGGTGTGGTTGACGACAATATCCATAATGATGCGAATGCCGCGCTGATGCGCTTCTTTCAACAACTGTTCAAAATCTTGCATCGTGCCAAAATCAGGATTGATCGCGTAGTAATCGGCAATGTCATAGCCATTATCCACCATTGGCGACTGATAAACTGGGGTCAACCAAATGGCATCAATCCCAAGCTTTTGTAGATAGTCCAACTTGCCGATGATCCCTTGCAGATCCCCCATGCCCTTTGCACCACTATCACAAAAACTTTTCGGATAAATTTGATAAATTGCAGCGGTTTTCCACCAAGGCATGGACTGGGTTGAGCTACTCATACGACTCTCACTTACTCAAAAACTGACTCAATAACAGAAAAAGGAGTGGCGAAAGCCACTCCTCACTCAGGAAGAAATTAGGCGGCTGATACAGCCAACTTGCCAGAACGCTGGGCACGCTTGTACATCAACAATGTCAGCGTTACTGGTACCGCAATCGCAATCAGCATCGCGACCAGATAAATGCTCCAATACTGTGGTTGAATGGAGAGAATACCCGGCAAACCACCCACACCAATCCCGTTAGCCATCACCCCAGCACTACCACACACCGCCGCGGCTAAGGCGCTCCCAATCATGGCACTGAGCATCGGGAATTTGTATTTGAGGTTGATACCGTACATCGCAGGCTCCGTCACCCCAAGGTAGGCTGAAATTGCCGCTGGGATTGAGATATCTCGCTCGCCGTGCTTTTTACTGATGATAATGATGCCCACTACTGCCGATGCTTGCGCAATGTTGGATAGCGCAATCAAAGGCCAAATTGGCGTACCACCCAGCTCTTGCATCAGCTGCAGATCTACCGCGTTAGTGGTGTGGTGAATACCAGTAATCACGAGAGGCGCATACAGAAAGCCAAACAGCGTCGAGCCAATTACCGCAAAATCCCCCGTCATCGCCGCTTTCGCCGCAAATGCAACACCATCACCAATCACGCGACCAAATGGACCGATAAAGGCGTGGGCAAGCACCACAGAGAGAATAATTGAAACAAACGGCACTACCACCAAATACAGGTAAGAAGGGACAATACGTCTTAAGTTGTTTTCAATAAAGGCCAGCACTACACCAGCTAAAATGGCAGGGATAACTTGGGCTTGATAACCGACTTTTTCAATCGCAAATAGCCCAAAGTCCCACACTTCCGGCACTTGCTTACCAATCAAGTAAGCATTCATCAATTGCGGAGAAACCAGCGTTACCCCAAGGGTAATACCGAGAATTGGCGTGCCACCAAGTTTTTTCACGGTTGACCAACACACACCAACAGGTAGGAAGAAGAAAATGGCTTCGCCAATCAACCACAAAAACGCATGAACTGATGCCCAAAACTGACTGATTTCGGTCAGTGTTTTGCCATCAAACATGCGAATGTCGCCAATCACATTACGAAAACCGAGGATCAAGCCACCGGTGATGATCGCAGGCAGCAGAGGTACAAAAATTTCAGCTAAATGGGAGATGCCACGCTCTAGCACATTCATGTTTTGACGCGCAGCCACTTTGGCATCGTCTTTTGAAACCGCTTGTTTACCTGTTTGTTCCAGCAGCATTTTGTATACGTGATCGACTTCGGTACCAATCACGACTTGAAATTGTCCAGCATTGGTAAAGCAGCCCTTTACCATACTAAGCGCTTCCAAGCCCGCCTTATCAGCCTGCTCTGGCTGATTCAGCACAAAGCGTAAGCGTGTCAAACAGTGAGTAACGCTCGCAATATTGCTTTCGCCCCCCACCAGCTCGATAAGACGCGTAACGTCTTGTTTCGCAATCTTACTCATATCCTCGTCCACCCTATTGAATTGTTATGTTTGTAGCAATTGGGAACAGTCCCAAATCAATTGGTGCGATATTGACACAATGCATAACAGATAAAAATGGGAACAATCCCATTAATTGAATGCGATCACATTGTGCGTTATTTGCGCATGATTTTAGTGTAGTAAAAAGAGAGTCAAACTCGCGAAACAATACGATTCACGAATCATCAAAGGGCATAAATAAAAAAGAAGGAGGCCGTTACCGCGATACTGGCATCTGTGTTAGATGCACACAGCCGTTTTCAGGGCCACACAGTTGCTCGATCAGTAAATCGGCAGCTAATTTGCCCGCTTCACGATAGCCGGGGTCAACACTAAAAATGTTCGGAAATAGAAAAGAGAGCAGTTCATTGCCCCCAACACCAGTCACCACCACATCATCACGTTGCAGCTCTTGTAAACGCTTAATCACCCCGAGTGCCAAAGTATCACTGGCACACACAATCGCTTGAGTTTGCTCAGTCAGCACTTTATCCACTAGCTGATAGGCGCTTTCATGGTGTAGCTGCCCGGTTTGGTAATTCGCGACAATCTTATGCTGTGTGCACCAGTTAAGGTAAGCATTAAGCCGTTGCTCACCCGTGGTTTTATCACGCGGATCAACCCCAATAAAGGCAATATCCCGTAACTGTTTTTGCGCTAAATGCTGTAAGGCACGCTCAATCACGCCAGTATTGTCATAATTGATGGAGGAAACATCCTCACTGTGCATCGCCAATAACACGCAGCGATGTTGCCAGTGAAGCAGTGCATCATGGTCGATATCCGTAAAACCAAACACGATCACGCCATCCACTTGTCGTTTGGCGAGCACTTTTAAGTGAGCGTTCGTTTTTTCGTGGCTAAACTGGCTCTCCATAATCACCACATCATAACCGTGAGCATAAAAAGCTTGCAGCATAGTGCTGACCGCTTTGTTTTCCGAAGGCGAATCGAGACGTGAGATGATAATGCCCACGACTTTTTGGCTGCCACCACGCATGGTTTGTGCCGATTTGGAAGGCACATAACCCGATTCTGCGATCACCTGCTCTACGCGTGCACGCGTTTCAGGCTTCACTTTGGGATCATTGGTCAGCACTCGGGATACGGTTGATTTACCGACACCAGAAAGTCTCGCAATGTCTAAAATGGTCAGTTTTCGATTCATGTGCTGTGGGATATTCATTTAAAAAGAGAGGAATAAAGCCGCTATCGCGACCTTATTTTTTCACTCGCAGTAGATAGTGTGGCACGTCACGAATACTATCAAGCACCACCGTTGCCAACGCTTCACCTTGTTCAGTTACCGGTTTACCCGTGCGTACGAGAATCTTAGTACCCACGCCGGCCGCTTCGGCTGCCATCATATCTTCCGCTTTATCACCCACCATGACCGAATTGGCCATGTCGATTTTCAGAAAATCGCGCGCAGAAAGGAACATGCCCGGCTTAGGTTTACGGCAATCACACTCTTCTTTGTATTGCCCAATTCCATGTTCAGCATGGTGCGGACAGTAATAGATGCCGTCAAACTCAACGCCATTATCCGCAAAGTTCCAGTCCATCCACTGAGTGAGAGAGATGAAACGTTCCTCGGTAAATTTGCCGCGTGCGATTCCGGACTGGTTGGTGACCAACACCAATAGATAGCCCATACGCTGCAAAGCTGCAGTCGCTTCAAACACACCTTCAATGAATTGGAAATCGTGCTCATCATGCACGTAACCATGATCAACGTTGATCACGCCATCACGGTCCAGAAATACGGCTGGTTTTGCCAAAATGCTATCTCTTTCAAGTCACTTTGCGCGAATTATTGCACGCTTTATTTTTTTCATCACTATCTATATTTTTTTCGTCACTATCTAATAACGTTCTCGTCTAATCACTCACAACCATTTAGACGTCTAGACGTAAAAATATCTATTGACTTAAACTCGGCAAGCCCATAGCATCGACTACCAATTGAGTAAGAGGCTAATAGATTATTCTGCCTTTAGCAGTACAGGGTTGCACATGATTGAGATTAAAAGCGTAAATAAAGTGTTCTATCAGGGGGATAAAGAAATCCATGCCCTGAAAGACATCAATTTATTGATTCCACAAGGCACCATTTTTGGGGTGATTGGTTCATCCGGTGCGGGAAAAAGTACGCTGATCCGTTGTGTCAACATGCTAGAAAAACCGACCAGCGGCCAAGTGATTGTGGATGGCGTTGACCTAACCACACTAAGTCAGCAGCAGCTCTGCGCGGCTCGCCGCAATATCGGTATGATTTTTCAGCATTTTAATCTGCTTTCTTCACGAACTGTATTTGAAAACGTCGCTCTACCACTAGAGCTTGCTGATAAGCCACGTCAACACATCGAAACCAAAGTCACCGAACTTTTGGCGCTGGTTGGATTGGATGATAAACACGATAGTTATCCCGCCAATCTTTCCGGTGGTCAAAAACAGCGTGTGGCGATTGCCCGCGCTTTGGCAAGCGATCCTAAAGTGCTGCTGTGTGATGAAGCGACCAGCGCGCTCGATCCAGCGACGACGCAGTCAATTCTAGAACTGCTCAAAGAGATTAACCGTAAACTCAACCTAACCATTTTGCTGATCACCCATGAAATGGATGTGGTGAAAAGCATCTGTCACGAAGTGGCGATTATTGGTGGTGGAGAGCTGGTTGAAAATGGTACCGTCGGCGATATTTTTGCCCACCCTAAAACCGCGTTAGCGCATCAATTTATCCGCTCAACGTTGGATTTATCGATTCCAGAAGATTACCAAGCGCGCCTGCAACCCACTCGCGTGGCTAGGAGCTACCCACTGGTGCGTTTGGAATTCACTGGAGCCACTGTTGACGCCCCGCTGATGACGCAAATTGCCCGTAAGTACAACATTGATGTCAGCATTCTGAGCTCTGATCTCGATTACGCCGGCGGTGTGAAGTTTGGCATGATGGTGGCTGAAATTTTTGGAAATGCCGACGATGATGAAGCCGCGATTCGTTACCTACGTGAGCACAATGTAAAAGTGGAGGTGCTGGGTTATGTCCTTTAATACGATTGCACAATGGGTTACGCTGAACAGCGATCTACTCCTAACTGCCACATGGCAAACGCTGTACATGGTCGCGATTGCGGGCGTGGTCGGTTTTGCACTGGGTATTCCGCTTGGGGTGATTCTACACACCACTAAAAAAGATGGCTTGCTAGAAAACCTACCGCTCAATCGCATTCTTGGTGCAATTGTTAACGTAGGTCGCTCCGTCCCCTTTTTAGTGTTGATGGTCGCGATCATTCCCGTCACCAAACTGATTGTCGGCACCTTCATCGGTACCACGGCGGCGATTGTCCCTCTTACGATTGGAGCAATTCCGTTTGTAGCGAGACTCATTGAAAGTGCACTGCTTGAAGTACCAACCGGCTTGGTGGAAGCGGCACAGTCTATGGGGGCGACGCCACTGCAAATTATTCGTAAGGTACTGCTGCCTGAAGCGCTACCCACGATTTTAAACTCAGTCACAATTACTCTCGTGACACTGGTCAGCTACTCAGCCATGGCAGGTACCGTTGGCGGTGGGGGTCTGGGCGATGTGGCGATCCGCTACGGATTCCACCGTTACGACATCACCATCATGGCGGTGACGGTGGTCATGCTGATTGTGCTGGTGCAAATTATTCAATCCATCGGTGATGCGTTGGTACGCCGCGTCGATCATCGATAAGCAAAACAAAAGCCTTTTTTGAACAAGGAGTTCATCATGAAGTTTAGCCTGAAAAGTTTACTGACTATCGCTGCTGCTGCCTCAACCCTGATTTTGGCAGGCTGTGGTGAAAAAGCGGTGGATAACAACAAAGTAAAAATTGGTGTTATGGCGGGTGCTGAAGCACAAGTGGCGGAAGTAGCAGCCAAAGTTGCTAAAGAAAAATACAATCTGGATGTCGAACTGGTCACTTTTACTGACTATGTAACGCCAAACGCAGCATTGGATGACGGTTCTATCGATGCCAACGCGTTCCAACATAAACCATATCTGGATAAGCAAATCGCCGATCGTGGTTACAAACTGGCGATCGTTGGCAACACCTTTGTTTACCCAATCGCAGGTTACTCAAAACAGATCAAATCAGTTGATGAGCTACAAGATGGTGCACGCATTGCGGTTCCAAACGATCCAACGAACCTTGGTCGCTCACTACTGCTGCTACAACAACAAGGTTTGATCAAACTGCGTGAAGATGTAGGTCTGTTGGCGACCGTACGTGATATCGTTGAAAATCCAAAGAAACTTGAGATTCTAGAATTGGATGCAGCCCAACTGCCACGCTCACTGGATGATGTTGCTCTGTCTATCATCAATACCACTTACGCGAGCTCAATCAACCTGACCCCAGAAAAAGATGGCATCTTCGTTGAAAACAAAGAGTCACCTTACGTCAATATTTTGGTTGCCCGTGAAGCAAACGTGAACGCCGAAAACGTACAAAACTTCAAGAAAGCCTACCAAACCGATGAAGTCGCTAAAGCCGCGTCTGAAATCTTCCAAGGTGGCGCCGTAAAAGGCTGGTAATCGTTTAATTTCAAACGTTCGTCTTTGAAAACGAACTCTGGAAATAACATCAAAAAAGGTTGGCTTTAAGCCAACCTTTTTTATTACCGCGATCCTTTTAATACAGATAGAAAGACCGTTAATGTGGATTCTTTCCCGACTCTACTTCAAATGATCCCAAGAAATATTGGAGACAATCCGGCATGATTCACAACAAAAATGGAAGATGTCATGCAGTGGCTCATCCAGCAACCACTCTCCGCCACACTTAGGGCAAAGGCGCGCTTTTTCTTGCGCAAGGCTACTGCCTCCAACCCGATACTGATAGTAATAGGTTGGCACTTTAGTCAGAAATTCAATCCGGCCACGTAAGTCCCAACCTCGGCGAAACAAATCACTGTCAACATCGCAAATTTCATGCAGTGCTGCATGTTCAGCCTTGCACGCTCCAGCCATTTGCAACTCATCACACGCTTGCCATTCGGTTTGCCATTTGATCACGGCTTTATGATCACCATTAAAGGTCGGTGGGTTACGGTATAGCGGGATCGGCAGCAAGGTTTCACCACTGCGTAACGGAGAGCAAGTGTGCACATACGTGGTGTACAGCACCTGCCAGCTCGGAGTTTCCTCTTCCGCGGCTTGTTCTGAATTAATGTCTAACCCGAGCACACGTACTTTCGGCGCGAGTAAACAAGCCTCACTTAAACGGCTCACACAAGCTTCAACGTATTGCGAATGGAATTTCGGGTGCAAACTCTCTTTTTCTGGGCATACGGCGCGCACGTAAAACACCCCCTCACCCAGCACTATCGGAAACTCGCGTCCCAGCACTTGTCCGTTGTAACGTAGTGCATCCATCAAGCCATTGATCGCTTTATCCACCGCGCTAATGGTGGTGTTATCAAAACACTCAAACTCTAACTCAACCACGTACATCTCAATTTACCTTTGGTTCAAGTTGCTCTAAAAATTCAGCAAGGCCGGCCGTCAGCACTTCACGCTGCGCTGTCCCAAGCTTTTCGAGGATCACATTACCGGTCAAGTTACAGATGGCAATCACGGCCATTTCATCGTTGGTGGTGGCGATAAATACGGTTGGTTTTTGCTTAAGGCGACGCTGCATCACCAGATGCCCCAAAATATTTTCTTGCAGGCGGGTGAAATCGTCCTCACTCCAGACTTGCAATAACGTCAGTTCACGCCCTCTCCACTGCGCAGGCATATCTGCACTAAAGTGGCTGGCGTAAAACGCTTTAATATCCTCGTGCAGCGTCAGCTCAATCGCTCGTTCAACATGACTGAAATCGGCCCACACCTCACGATGAACAGGACGCCAGCGCACCGCATCGGCTAGCTCTTCGACTACACAAGGCGAAGCCAGTCCCAACAATTCGTCATTTTCCGGTAATTGACCGGTTTGCTGTGCACAATGTTGTAGAAAACGCTGACTGAATGCACTCAAGGCTTGCACTACGCTTTGCGTCATAATCATCTCCATGTTGAGTTTGCGCCGCCTCGTTAATGACACTGGCACTGGGATTGCGTAAAATTCTGCACATTCTAATTGAATCGACTGAAAAACATGAGCAAATATTCCGACGCCAAAGAACTGGCAGGCCTAACACTGGGTAAAAAAACCGAGTATGCCAATCACTACGATCCTACCTTGCTGCAACCGGTTCCTCGTAGTCTGAACCGCGATGACCTGCATCTCGGCGCAACCCTACCTTTTCAAGGCTGCGATATTTGGACGCTGTATGAGCTGTCTTGGCTCAATCAGAAAGGTTTACCGCAAGTGGCGATCGGAGAAGTCTCAATTCCTGCGACCAGCGCGAATTTGATTGAATCCAAATCCTTCAAGCTCTACCTCAACAGCTACAACCAGACTCGTTTTGAGTCTTGGAATGAAGTACAAGCACGTTTGGTGCACGATCTTTCTGCTTGCGCAGGAGAAACCGTCACCGTTCACGTGAAATCCCTGCACGAATACACCGCAGAGCCAATTGTGACCATGCAAGGTGAGTGTATTGATGATCAAAACATTGAAATTAAAGACTACGAATTTGATCACACCTTACTGCAAGGTGCCGCTCAGGGTGATGAGGTTCACGAAGTGCTGCACAGCCATCTGCTCAAATCAAACTGCCTAATCACCAATCAACCCGATTGGGGCAGCGTAGAGATTGCTTACCACGGCAGCAAGATTAACCGTGAAGCCTTACTGCGTTATATTGTTTCTTTCCGTGAGCACAATGAATTTCATGAACAATGCGTTGAGCGTATTTTCACAGACCTCATGCGCTACTGTCAGCCACACACGTTGACAGTCTATGCTCGCTATACTCGTCGCGGAGGTTTAGACATCAACCCATTCCGCTCGAATTGCCAGTCTGCACCGGAACATAACCAGCGCATGGCGCGACAATAAGGATACGACTTAGGATGAGATTTCTACGCTGGATAACCATAGCGAGCTTACTGCTGATTTCAAGTTGGGCACAGGCCACCATTTATTCTTCCCCCATGCTCAATGAAGCTAATGGTTTGGTAGAGATCTCCCCGTTGCAAGCAAAAAAAATGGCGCAGCAATACCTCGATGATCGCCATTTAGCCGATAAGTTGGAAAAGCATCCCGCAACCATCGCCCGCGACGAAGCCGACAGCCGAACGCGAACTCCCGGCAGTACCGTTGATGCCATGATGATTTTGGCGCAAGCGCTAGATAACCTCGGTGAACATGAGCAAGCACAATTAGTGCTGCATGATGCCAAAATGCTCACCCAACAATATCAACTCCCGTACTTGCTGCTGGATGTGCAGATCCTGAGCACTCGTCTGACTTGGCAAAATGGGGGCGATACCACCATTGCCAATCAAGCACTAAATGAGATCACTAAGCAATATCAACTCATTGAAAATGCAGATCAAATTGCCAAAGGGATTGATTACAAAATCACCTTATTGCGAGCAGAAATTGCCTCGCAAGCCAATGATCTCGAATTAGCCGATACCTTGTTCAACCAAGCCAAGCCTTATTTGGAGACATTACAAGACGAAAAGCCTGCTATCGAATATCACTTGGCCTTGGGTGAGCACCATCTCAGCCATGAGCGTTATAACCTTGCACTTTCAGAATTGCTGATTGCTTACTGGAGTGCGATCGAGAGTAACTCCGGCGTGCTGTTAGCCAAAGCCAATACCTTGTTAGGTAAGCTTTTCTTCAACCGACAAGTATTGGATAAGGCATTGGATCACTTTTCACAAGCGGCTGACTTTTACGGCCGTTATGAACAATCCCCCTTTCTGCCTGCCGTTCTCAAACAAATGGGTGATATCTACTACCAACAAGGAAAATACAATCTTGCTTTGGTGCATTATTTCAATGTCATCGATCATCAAAATAATAATGCGCGGCTCAGTGACGAAATTGAAATTCGAATTAATCTCGCAGCCACCTATTTACAGCTCTACAACTATCCCATCACTGAGCAATATTTAACCAGTGCAGAAGAATTACTCACTATGACCGATATTCCACGCTTAAATGGGCACGCTGCACTACTACATTCTGGGTTAGCGTATTACCAAAATATCAACCAAGAAACTGTACGTTATGCAGAAATGGCGCTCCAGATAGGACTGTCGATTCAAGATGATTATCTGCAAGAGCAAGCTTATCGCTTACTCTCTCTGGGATATGAGAAAACCGGATCACTAACAAAAGCGTTAGAGAGTTTTAAAAAGAGTCAACAACTTGCCCAAAAAAGGCAAAATAAACTCAATCAAATCAGTGAAGATGCTTTCCGCCAACAACGCGAATTTATTGAACAAACCTTGCATTTGGTTGGACAAGAAAAACGTCTGCAAGAAACAGAAAACCAATTTTCTCAATTACGTAAAATTGCCTTTTTCTTACTGGTGATTAGCTTAGTTCTTTTTATGATCAACTTTCGACGTGGTTATATTGTGCAGCGTCAACAAGATGAAATTTCTGAACTGCATGACACTTTATTTACGCACTCACGTTCACGCCTCAACAACCTGAGAATGCTCAACGCCAAGCTACCGAGTTCATTAGAGAACAGCCACCGAAACTACGAGCAATGGCAGCTCGGAGAATTAATTCAACAACCTCTAAACGATCGCTTACGTTTTGCTTTGATTGATATTCCATTCATGCGCAACATGTATCTGCAAAATGGATACACCGCCGGTTTAGAATTAGAACGCGCTTTTGGCGATTTTCTCAAAGAAAAAATAAAAGAGCCGAATCGGCTGTATCATTTTTCTGACGCTAGCTTGCTTTATATTGAGAAAAATGGCGAACAACGTAGCGACCCAGAAACATTATTCAACCAGATTCAATCTTGGCTGAATGAATTTGCGACAGATCGAAAAATAAATCGGATAGTTCGTATCGGTATCACCGATTATCCATTTTTACCCCGAGCTTATACCGCCATCAATGATAAGGAACTGCTCGATATTTTGTTAATGGCGACACATATTGCTCGGGAATTAAGCCTTAGTGAAAGTCAAAGCCACTGGGTGTATTTAAAAGCGATTGAGAATGCGCCTGCCGCCAGTTTCGCTTCTGAGAATATTCGCCTCTCTTGCAAACAAGCGATAAATCAGGGGCTGATCAAAGTCCATTCTTCTTATAAGAATGAGGAGAACATCAAAAAACTATTAAAAGATGGATAAATGCTGCCCAGTCGACATAAACACCGAGTGACGTCCGCAAAATATTTGCTATTATCGACAAATCAATAAATAGGATCTGGATTGATCCTCTACTATCTAGTTTGTTGTACATGGGCGTTCTAGAACAAGATATCCAAGCAGAGCTTCAAAAACTGAAATCTCAGTTAGAACAAGTACGTTTGACACAAAGGGATACTTCGTTCAAATTTAACCGAGAGCAGCAAGTTCTTAAACGAATGGTCACTTCATTGGCTACGACCTGTCACGGCAGTAGTCAACGACTAAACCAAAGTTTAGAAGAGCTCTGTTTTGCATTAGAACAACAAAAAGACATCAGCACGCTGATCCCTCAACTGGCTGTGCTGGAACGCATGTTGAAACAACAGTCATTGGCCATGGACAAACAAAACAGTCATCTAGATAGCCAGTTACAACACAGTGGTGAAACGTTACTGCGTGTGCCAGGCTTACCAGCCAAAATCAAACGCGATCTTCGTGATCTACTGAGTTTTACCGCCGCTCAGCCACTAGAGAAAACCCAACAAGCACTGCGTTTGCTGGAAATCTATGAACGTGCTGTCAAAATCCAGTGCGCCAATCCAAATTTGGCCCTCAATGAAATCACTCAGCAAGCGGATCGTGAGCTACTCCATCGTTTGTCTATCGATCTTCTGCATTTGATTACTGAACTCGACTTTAATGGAGAGTCAGGCGATCAGTTGAGTGATATTCGCACCAAACTTCTGCTTGGGGTGAACACGCATACCCTACTTGAATTGACTCTCGAAGTGCTTCGTCTAGTCATTGATGGCAGCCATGCAGAACGCAAAGCGGCCGAAGCTTTCTTAGAGCAAGTCAATCTCTCGATTGGGAATAACTTAAAGAGTTCGGCGCAAAATCTTGAGCAAACTCAAAGCTATATGGCTCATCGCCAAGAGATGAACAGCGAACTGAGCAGCCTAGTCGCTCGCAGTCAAACCGCATTAAAAGAGCAAACAGAGTTAGAAGCCCTTAAGCAGAAAATGACGCCTTTACTGCGTGAGATGTCATCGCTTTCTGAACGGTTAACCTTAGCAGAACAGCGCGAACAAGCCCTGCTTGAACGTATCCGCTACAGCAAAGATCAGATGGAAGCGCTCTCTGACTTAGCGCAAGACTACCACCGTCGACTTGAAGACCAAGCTTTACGAGCGCAACTCGATCCACTCACCAAAGTGTATAACCGTAGTAGCTTTACTGAGCGACTTGAACACGAGTATCGACGCTGGATCCGCACTCAGCACAATCTACGCGTGGTGCTGTTTGATATTGATAAGTTCAAATCGATCAACGACAGCTTTGGTTATGCCGCTGGAGATAAAGCGCTGAGCATTATTGCCCGCACAATTAAAAAAGAGTTGAGTGATAACGACACGGTGGCGCGTTTTTCTGGAGAGGAGTTTATTCTCTTACTACCTGAGCGCTCAGAGAATGAAACTTATCAAATCATTCATCAAATTCAGCTCAATGTGTCGAAGCTGCCGTTTAAATTCCGCGATAAGAATCTGACCATCACGCTCTCAGCGGCAAGCATTCGTTTTGTCGATTCAGATACCCCAGAAACGGTGCTGGATCGCCTAAATCTCACCTTAAATGAAGCGAAAAGTATCGGCCCTAGTCAGTTGGTCTGGAAGTAATTTGCATACTATTTGAGCATTATGATGAATAAATTGTGCTCAACTTCACAATTACCCCTTTGTGCTATTTTCTTACCTTAAGTGATACCTCTAGATTGAAATCAGATATATCAAGAGGTTATCTCCCTTCTCTGGGTATTTCTGCTACTCTTGTTTTATAACAAATGCTCAACATCATGCACAGGCATGACCTCAACCTCAGGTTGAAGGAGGACACTATGATTATTCAAGTCAGCCCCGCAGGCAGTATGGATCTGCTTTCACAGCTGGAAGTCGAACGCCTGAAAAAAACGGCTTCAAGCGATCTGTACCAGCTTTACCGCAACTGCAGCCTTGCAGTTTTGAACTCTGGTAGCCATACCGATAACTCGAAAGAGCTGCTCGATAAATATAGAAATTTTGATATCACGGTCATGCGCCGCGAACGGGGGATTAAGCTTGAACTGGCTAACCCACCTGAACATGCGTTTGTCGATGGGCAGATCATTAAAGGGATCCAAGAACACCTTTTTTCAGTATTGCGCGACATTGTTTACGTCAACATGCATTTGGCCGATAGTCAGCGCCTAAACCTGACCAATGCCACTCATATTACCAACCTTGTCTTTGGTATTTTGCGTAATGCGGGCGCACTGATTCCGGGAGCAACGCCGAATTTGGTCGTCTGTTGGGGTGGGCATTCGATCAATGAGGTCGAATACCAATACACTCGTGAAGTCGGTCATGAACTCGGGCTACGCGAACTGAACATCTGTACTGGCTGTGGCCCCGGCGCGATGGAAGGTCCCATGAAAGGCGCAGCCATAGGTCACGCTAAACAGCGCTACAGTGAATACCGCTATTTAGGTCTGACCGAGCCCTCCATTATTGCCGCTGAGCCGCCAAACCCAATAGTGAATGAACTGGTGATTATGCCGGATATTGAAAAACGTTTGGAAGCATTCGTGCGTATGGCACATGGCATCATCATTTTCCCAGGAGGCCCAGGCACGGCAGAAGAGCTGCTGTATATTCTGGGCATCATGATGCATCCAGAGAACGCCGATCAACCAATGCCAATCGTTCTAACCGGCCCCAAACAGAGTGAAGCGTATTTCCGGTCTTTGGATAAATTCATCGCTGATACTTTAGGTGAAGCGGCACGTAAGCATTACAGCATTGTGATCGATAATCCGGCTGAGGCGGCTCGCATCATGAATAATGCGATGCCACTGGTTCGCCAACATCGAAAAGATAAGGAAGATGCTTACAGCTTTAACTGGTCACTGAAAATTGAACCTGAATTTCAACTGCCTTTCGAACCGAATCATGAAAGCATGGCGAACTTAGATTTGCATTTGAACCAACGACCAGAAGTGTTGGCCGCCAATCTGCGCCGAGCGTTCTCCGGTGTGGTAGCGGGTAACGTGAAAGCGGAAGGAATTCGAGAGATTGAACGCCACGGACCTTTTGAAATGCATGGAGATCCGATTCTGATGAAGAAAATGGATCAGCTGCTCAATGATTTCGTAGCACAAAATCGTATGAAACTGCCCGGCGGCAGCGTTTACGAACCCTGTTATCGAATCGTGACCTAAAGAAAGCATCCCCTCATGACCGATGTTACTGACAGGATGGGGCGACGGGTAGTAATCCTGATGAATTTGATTACAATAAGGGCCTTACAAGCCCTTATTTTTTGATGATTTTTGGTTATGTCTCTTCATCTTGTCATTATTGATGCTCTTAATTTGATCCGTCGCGTTCACTCTGCGCAGCCCGATGCGAATGACATAGCCAGAACGGCAGAAACGACCACCCGCACTCTGCAACGCATCATTAATGAAGCTCAACCTAGCCACATGATTGCAGTGTTTGACCACCATCTGCCTGATCGTGGTTGGCGCGCCGAATTACTCCCCACATACAAAGCCAATCGTAAACCCATGCCGAAAGTATTGCAGCAAGGGCTCGAAACCATTCAAGACGCTTGGTGGCAATTAGGGATTGATTCTCTGCTGTCAGAAGGGGATGAAGCGGATGATTTGGTAGCGACACTGGCTTGCAAAGTGGCCGCACATCAAGAGAAAGTGACGATCATCTCGACGGATAAAGGCTACTGCCAACTGCTTTCGCCAACCTTACAGATTCGCGACTACTTTCAACAGCGCTGGTTAGATGAACCCTTTATTACTCAAGAGTTTGGGGTAACGCCAGCACAATTAACCGACTATTGGGGGTTAACGGGCGTAAGCTCAAGCCAAATTCCCGGCGTGGCCGGTATTGGTCCGAAAGCCACAAAAGAAATTTTGAACCAATTTAGCAATATCGAAGAAGCCTATCTAAGCCCTGAACTCGCCGAAAAATACCGAAAAAAACTCGAACCACAAATAGAGATGGCTCGAATCTGCAAGCAGATCAGTACGTTAAAAACCGATATCGAGCTAGGCTTTAACTTGCAAGATATCCGTTTTAACCCATCGCCTGCCGACTAGTTCAGCACCCCATCCAACGTTAACGAGCCGCTCACTGGCTCTTTAACGCGGCATAGCTAAACCAGCCCCAACCCAGCATAAACATCAGTCCCCCAAAAGGCGTAATCGGGCCAAACCACTTCACACCCGTGAGTGCCAACGCATACAAACTACCACTAAAACAAAGGATACCAACCAAGAAAAATAGCCCCGCACGACGAAAGCCTTTTTGTGCAGCAGGTTGAATCGGTAACAGCAATAACACGCCACAAACCAACAAGGCCAATGCATGAATAAATTGGTACTGCACACCCGTTTCAAACACACCAAGTAGATAAGGGCTTAAGATCTTTTTTAGGCCATGCGCGGCAAATGCGCCCAATCCCACCGCAATCCCTGACAACATACCCCCAATGGTGAGTAAATACTTACTGTTCATCCTCTACCTCATCTTCTTTAGCTTAATGGCTATGTTCATGCTGCAAGATATCCACTTGCTCACTGCGCGCTTTTTTCAGCATCCAATCACGAAACGTGGCAATCCGCCCCACGTCCGCTTGCTTTTCATGGCAAACCACATAGAAGGCATTATTGGTCATTAGCACTTCATCAAACGGAGCAATTAAGCGCCCGGCATCAATTTCGGGTTGTGCTAATACGTTATTGCCTAATGCTACCCCTTGCCCGTGTGCGGCCGCTTGCAACACCATAGTGGAGTGGCTAAAAATGGGGCCGTGGTTCACATTGACATTATCTAGCCCGTTCTCTTTGGCAAATTGTTTCCAATCCTTACGCGACGTATCGTGCAACAGTGTATGAAGCGATAAATCTTTTAAGGTCTCCATTGGCTTATTGCCAAGTAGCAAAGCTGGCGAACAGAGAGGGATCAGAAATTCTTGATATAACTTATCGGCACGTAAACCCGGCCAATTGCCCCGTCCATAGTAGATCGCCACATCGACATCATCCGTCAGTGAACCTTCATCCATATCCACTGCTTTGATACGCACATCGATATCCGGTTCTTGTTGGTTGAAATCCGCTAAACGTGGCACTAGCCATTGAATCGCAAAACTCGGCGGCAAACTGATAGTCAGCGCCCCTTTTTCACTACGCTCAAGTAATTTATCTGTCGCTTCAGCTAATGAACTGAAAATATCTTTTATGTCGAGGAAATAACTTTGCCCCTCTTCCGTTAGGAGTAAAGAGCGATTTCGGCGGCGAAAGAGTTTCAGACCTAAAAACTCTTCTAACGCTTTGATTTGGTGGCTAACTGCGGCCTGTGTCACAAATAATTCTTCAGCAGCTCGGGTAAAACTCAAATGGCGAGCAGCCGCTTCAAACACTTTTAACGAATTGAGGGGGGGCAATCTTCTGGACATAGAGATACTCGGTTAAAGATTAGTTTTTTTAATCTGAAACATTATAATTTGTCCGTTGCTAACCGACCAGAGAAAATCTATATTTCACCGCGCAGCAGCGGCCTGAACGGCTTGATTTCCTTGTAAATCAATAGGCTTAGTTGTTGCGATGTTGTGTTTGCAAACTCGAAATTCGAGTTAGGTAGTTTCTACCATCTGTTTTGTGCAGTTATCCCTGCCACAAAACAAATACTTCCTGTATTTATTTTTGACCTGTCTGTCAAATTTTTAGCACCGCCTTTTGGCGGTGTTTTTTTATCTGCATTTTCTGGCTCCAGCCAGTAAATACTGAGCTTATATACCCAAACAACTTGGAGTTGCAGGTAGGCGGCAAGAGAGTGACAAATTTGTCTGGAACAAATTTGCACAGCCATCGGCTGGCCTTTGGTGAGAGCCAAGGATGGCTCTCATAATCCCCATGAGCATAGGTAAACTATGTGATTGGGGTGAACGAGCGTAGCCAACACCGCTGCAGCTTCAAGTAGGAAGGGGATAAAGCGAAAAAAAACGCAGAGCCTGCCAAGCAAACTCTGCGTTCTCATCCATTCTCGATCGCGTTATGGACGATACACTTTCACATTGCTAAACCCTTGCTCTTGCAGGTAGAGCGCTTGTAAGCGGCTCATCACACCACGTGAGCAGTACAGCAAGTAAGTTTTCGACTGATCCAAATCACCAAACTGGGTCGCTAGCTTGTAGAACGGCAGATGCTTCACTTCAACGCCTGCGATCTCAAGTGGACTTTCATCCTCTTCGTCTGGGCTACGAATATCCAGTACAACAGCGTTGCTCTCTTCTGCACTGTTCACCAGCTCCACTTCAGGCGCTTTTTCCAGTGACTCTTTACCAATCTCGCGAATGTCGATTTGGCGTGCGTTGTACACCACTTGTTCAAGCAGAGAAAAATCGAATTTAGCTTCTTCTTCTTCCAACTTCTCTTTAATCGCTTTCACGGTTGGGCTTTTTGAAATCACACCACAGAACTCAGGCATGGTTTTCGCGAAATCTTCCGTGCCGATTTCACGCGCTAGACGAATGATGTCTTCTTTATCCCAGTTAATCAGTGGGCGCAGAATCAAAGTGTCCGTTACATTATCGATATGGCGCAGGTTAGTCAGCGTTTGGCTAGACACTTGACCGAGTGCTTCACCCGTCACTAATGCTTGAATACCAAACTTCTCGGCCACCATACCGGCTGCGCGCATAAACATACGTTTCAGCACAACGCCCATTTGACCATCATCGATTTTCTCTAAAATCTCAGCCACAACAGGCTCAAAATCGATCGCGATAAAACGTACTTTGGCGGATGAACCGTATTTTTGCCACAAGTAGTAAGCGGTTTGCTTCACTCCAATCTCGTGAGCTGGGCCACCAAGATTGAAGAAGCAGTAGTGAACTTTCGAGCCACGTTTGATGTGCAGATAGCTCGACACGCCTGAGTCAAAGCCACCAGAAATCAGGCTCAACACATCTTCTTGAGTACCTAGCGGGAAGCCCCCCAAACCTTTATGACGTGCAATCACTTGATTCAGAAGTTCATCAACCACTTCCACTTGCACGGTCACATCAGGATTGGTCAGTTTCACTTTAGCACTTGCTACGGCTTGATTAAGGCCACCACCGACATAACGCTCAAGCTCAATCGAGGTAAAATCATGTTTACCGCGACGCTTCGCGCGCACCACGAACGTTTTGTTTTCGATATTGGGGCGGTTCAGCTCCAGCACTTGCTCATAAATGTTATGCAGATCGGTGAACGTTGACTGCTGCACTTCCAGAATTTGCTGGATACCCGGAGTGGTGGTCAGAATCTCCAACACTTGCGCATAATACGTATCGCAGTTAGCCGTCACTTCAATATGATCGCGACGATTGAATACCGCCACCCCTTGTGTGCGGGCTTTCACAATAATTCGAATATTGCTTTCAAGGATCTTTGTGAAACGCTTACGTACCGATTCACTTTTCACAAAAATTTCCGGATGGGGTTTGACGATAAATTTCATAAGCTTATTCGCAATCTAGATGAACAATGTGGCGTTTGGCTTCAACCAGCTCTGAAATATCAAGCCGTTTGGGGCATTCACGCTAAAGGGGCGGCATTATACACGATTCCATCAAAGAGAGAAAAGCCCGTAAAAAAGGCAAGTCATTCGACTTGCCTTTGTGAATCACCTCTCAGCAGAGAAGTTCCTTACTGGTTGGCGGGCGCACCAAGCGAAGGAACTTCATCGCTGTACAACGGATCCCCTTGCAAAATGCTGATTTCGACTCGGCGATTGATTGTACGCTGCGCTTCGGTATCGTTGGGACCAAGCGGCTGAGTATCGGCCATGCCGCGTACCTGTAATCGCTGATGATCAAAGCCTTTCACTTTCTCCATCTCCTGCGCCACTGAAACGGCACGCTGCGCGGAAAGATCCCAGTTTGAACGATAAAGCTCAGAATCCAGTTTTTGGTTATCCGTATGCCCCGTCACTCGTACTTTGCCGGGAATGTCTTTCACCAAATCCGCAATTTGACGCACTAGCGGACGGAATTTCGGTTGTAAGAAAGCCGACCCTTCAGGGAAAGCGCCCTTCTCTCGGATCCGAATATCAATCTGTTGCCCCAAGTTTTCCACCTCAATCGCGCCTTGTTCAATCTCACGTGATAAGGCTTTTTTTATGCTCTCAGCAACCGTTTCCATCTGTTCAGACATGGCTTGCGCTTGCTGCTGTTGCATTTCCGATTGGGTATTCTGATTTTCTTGGACGGAAGTTTCTGCCGACTGACCACCGGTTAGCTGACCAGAATCGCGTTGGTTACCACCAGCCCGGTCTGATTCACCTTCTTGGAATTCAAGCGTTTGCTGGGTGATATCGATGGTTTGTTGCATGATCACATCAATCGGCGTCGGCTCTGGGCGTCCAGGACGAAACTCTTGAGCAATAATGCTAGTGCCTTTAGGAATGTCTTTGACTTCCAGGCGGTTTTGCACACCAAATGCAAACTTCATCGAACCCGCAATCTGCTTAAACTTCAGTACATCCATCTCGGAAAACGAGAGTAAGAGTACGAAGAAACACATCAGCAGTGACATCAAATCCGCAAATGTACCGAGCCAAGCGGGTAAGCCGGGAGGGGGACATTTACATTGTTGTTCGTCATCCATAGGAGGCTCCGCTACTCTTTATCAACATCAAGAGCACGCTTACCAGCGTTAAGATAATTCTTCAAATAGCTATCGATAACCCTTGGGTTTTGACCATCCTGAATCGCCAATACACCATCCATGATCAGACGGCGATTGAGGGTTTCCTGATCGCGGCGCAAGGCCAGCTTGTCGGCAATCGGGAAAAAGAGCATGTTGGAAAGTACCGCACCGTACAGTGTGGTTAACAGTGCTACCGCCATCGCAGGCCCGATCGATTTCGGGTCATCCATGTTGGACAACATAGCTACCAGACCAACCAGCGTACCGATCATTCCCATCGCAGGTGCCACGTCACCAAAAGCGCGGAAGACTTGCGTACCTTTACTATGGCGCTCGTCAGTCAAAGCAATATCTTTTTGCAAAGTGGCGCGCACGACATCGGCATCATGTCCATCCACCAGCAGGTCAATCCCCTTTTGCATAAAAGGATTCGGGATTTCCATCTCTTCCAGAGCGAGAAAACCACCTTTACGTGCCGCATCCGCCATTTCCACGATCTTGGCAATCAAATCTTCAGGCTCATCCGCTTTAAACATAAAGGCTTTAGCGGCGATTTTTCCCGCACCAAAGAACTGCCCCATGGTGAATTTCATCATGACAACAAACACCGATCCCCCCACCACGATCAGGACAGATACAGTGTCAACGAACATCATGAGGCTGCCGCCTAGCACCATTGCCATGACAACGAATGCCATGCCACCAATAAGGCCAACCAGTGTTGCTAAATCCACGAAGAACTCCTCAGGCTACACATTCGCGATAATGAAAAGCTTACCCTCATTATCGGCAACAGAATAAATTCTTTAATGAAATTGTCAGAATAGAGAACAAAAACCTTACTCAAGTGTATACGCAAACAGGCCGAAGATGCACCTGTGGCACACAGAGTTTTTACCCTTGGGATTGTGACTTTGTGGGCTTTTTTCCATTTCGTTATCTAACACGGTAAAAAAGCGTTCTATTTCTGACAAAATCGCTTGGTTAAATTTGACCAGCTCAGCCCCCTGAGGTAACTTTCGTGCATCTTAAGTAAGGCATACAGATTATGGCGAGTAAGAAACCGGAAAACATGTCCTTCGAGTCAACCATCGAAGAACTAGAGCAGTTGGTTGAACAACTGGAAAGTGGCGATCTGGCGCTGGATGAAGCACTGAGAAAATTTGAACGTGGTATTACGCTTGCCAGAGCCGGTCAACTGAAGTTGGATGACGCAGAGCAACGTGTACGCATCTTACTCAGTAACAGTGACGAAGCGCCACTCAGTGATTTTAACGACTTATCCGAGTAAGCCATGCTCGGTATTACGGCCTGAACAACTTATAAAGACGAGTGCTCTATGATTGAGGCGTTATCCTCATACCAACAACGAAATAATCAGCAACTGGATCTGTGGCTGAACCGAATTCCCTTTCAGAGCTTACCTTTGATTGAGGCGATGCGTTACGGGTTACTTCTTGGCGGCAAACGTGCTCGGCCTTACTTAGTTTACATTACTGGGCAAATGCTCGGCTGTGAGCTAAATGAATTAGATACTCCGGCTTCGGCGGTGGAGTGTATTCATGCTTACTCGCTGATTCATGACGATTTACCAGCGATGGATGATGATGAACTGCGCCGCGGTAAACCCACTTGCCATATCCAGTTTGATGAAGCCACCGCCATTTTAACTGGCGATGCCCTGCAAACACTGGCGTTTACCATTTTGGCCGAAGGCGCTCTTTCTGCTGCTGGCGAAACACAGCGCGTCGCCATGATCCAAGCCCTCGCAGAAGCTTCTGGCGCGCAAGGCATGTGCCTAGGTCAGGCGTTGGATTTGGCAGCCGAAAATCGTTTAGTTTCACTGGAAGAATTGGAAACCATTCATCGCAATAAAACCGGCGCGTTGATGCGCTGCGCGATCCGTTTAGGGGCATTGGCTGCCGGCGAAAAAGGCCGCGCGATGCTACCGCATTTAGATCGTTACGCAGATGCAGTAGGCCTCGCATTTCAAGTCCAAGATGACATTCTGGATATCATCAGTGACACTGAAACCTTGGGGAAACCGCAAGGTTCTGACCAGCAATTGAATAAAAGTACCTACCCTGCTCTTTTAGGCTTAAAAGGAGCACAGGAAAAAGCACATACTCTGTTACAAGAAGCGCTTCTGGCTTTAGAAGCAATTCCCTACAATACTGAGCATCTAGAAGAGTTCGCCCGATATGTCGTCGAGCGCAAGAACTAAACAATAAGCGCGCATACTTATGACTCTTGATATTTCAAAATACCCAACATTGGCTCTGGCGAATACTCCTGACGAGCTGCGCAGCCTTCCAAAGGAAGTGCTGCCAACACTGTGTGACGAATTACGAACCTATTTGCTCAACTCGGTGAGTCAATCCAGTGGGCATCTCGCTTCAGGCTTAGGCACCGTTGAGCTAACGGTGGCGCTGCATTACGTCTACCATACTCCTTTCGACCATTTGATTTGGGATGTAGGCCATCAAGCTTACCCACACAAAATTCTCACTGGTCGTCGTGATCAAATGCCAACCATTCGCCAGAAAGATGGGTTACACCCTTTCCCTTGGCGTGAAGAGAGCGAATACGACACGCTCTCTGTCGGTCATTCCTCGACCTCGATCAGTGCCGCACTCGGTATGGCGATCTGTGCGGGCAAAGAAGGTAAAGACCGTAAAGTGGTGAGTGTGATTGGCGATGGCGCGATTACCGCTGGTATGGCATTTGAAGCCATGAACCACGCGGGGGATGTTCACCCTGATATGTTGGTGATCCTCAACGACAATGAAATGTCGATCTCTGAGAATGTGGGCGCACTCAATAATCACTTGGCGCAAGTCTTATCTGGTAGCCTGTACACCTCGATCCGCGAAGGCGGCAAGAAAGTGCTGTCTGGCATTCCGCCGATCAAAGAACTGGTTCGTCGCACCGAAGAACACCTAAAAGGCATGGTGGTACCCGGCACGCTGTTTGAAGAGCTCGGCTTTAACTACATTGGCCCAGTGGATGGCCATGACGTTCTGGATCTGATCAAAACCCTGAAAAATATGCGTGAGCTAAAAGGGCCACAGTTCCTCCACGTGATGACCAAAAAAGGCAAAGGCTATGCGCCAGCGGAAAAAGATCCGATTGGTTATCATGGCGTACCCAAATTTGACCCTAGCCACCACAGCTTGCCAAAAAGCAACAACACGCAGCCGACTTTCTCAAAAATTTTCGGCGATTTCCTGTGTGATATGGCCGCGCAAGATCCGAAATTAATGGCGATTACGCCAGCCATGCGTGAAGGCTCCGGCATGGTTCGCTTCTCAAAAGAGTACCCAAGCCAATACTTTGATGTAGCGATTGCTGAGCAGCATGCAGTGACACTCGCGACTGGTATGGCGATTGCGGGTTATCACCCGATTGTGGCGATTTACTCAACCTTCTTGCAACGTGGTTACGATCAACTGATCCACGATGTGGCCATCATGAACCTTCCGGTCATGTTTGCCATCGATCGAGCAGGGATTGTCGGCGCTGATGGTCAAACGCACCAAGGTGCGTTTGACTTGAGCTTTATGCGCTGCATTCCCAACATGCTGATCATGGCTCCGGCGGATGAAAACGAGTGCCGCCAAATGCTTTACACCGGCCACCAACATCAAGGCCCGAGCGCGGTACGTTACCCTCGCGGCAACGGTATGGGCGTCGCTCTAGAAAGTGGCTTTACTGCCTTGGAAATTGGCAAAGGCCGCTTGATGCGTGAAAGTACCGCCAGTGCGGGTGAAAAAGTCGCGATTATAAGTTTCGGCACTCTGCTGCCTAACGCTTTAGCAGCGGCAGAGAAACTCAATGCGACCGTGGCCGACATGCGTTTTGTCAAACCACTGGATGAAATCCTCATCAAGCAGTTGGTGCAGACTCATGACGTACTGGTGACCTTGGAAGAAAATGCGCTGGCAGGCGGTGCCGGTGCAGGTGTGATTGAGTTTATGATGAAAGAGAAGCTCATTAAGCCTGTACTCAATTTAGGCTTGCCTGATGAATTTATTGTGCAAGGCTCACAAGAAGAGATGCACGCAGAACTTGGGTTAGATGCAGCAGGTATCGAACGCGCTATCCGCGATTATCTGGCCAAATAATGCAGATCTTGTAACACCACCACATTGTTAGGTAGAAATAAAAAAGCCTTCATGACGAAGGCTTTTTTATTGGGCTGATCCAACCAGCAATGGCTAGCGATTGCTGAGCAGAGATTCTTGCCAACCAAACTCGCTCAGTAAACCTTGCCACACCTCATCCAGACCCGCGCGAATCACTAGCGGCTGCTGGGTATAAGGGTGAACAAAGCGTAACTCACTGGCGTGGAGCATTAAGCGTTGCGCTGAGAAGTGTTCACGAAACAGTCGGTTATGCACTCCATCACCATGGGTGGTATCACCCACAATCGGATGACGCAGATGCGCCATATGGCGACGTAACTGATGTTTACGCCCAGTCTTCGGTTGCATCTCCATCAAACAGTAACGCGTTGTGGCAAATTTTCCGGTCGAAATAGGCAGCTCCACTTTCGCTAGCGGGCAATAAGCGGTCACTGCTGACTGCGCTTCTTTATCTTGCTTGGCAAACTTATCGGCGATTTTGTCGAGCTCTTCTTTGAGCGGATAATCGAGCACATCCGCCTCTTCAATCCAGCCGCGCACAATCGCGTGATAGGTTTTCTCCATTTGATGATTGGCAAACATCGGCATCACATCAGAGGCAATTTGGCTCGATAGCGCAAAGACCAACACGCCGGATGTCGGGCGATCCAAACGGTGCAATGGGAAAACGTGCTGACCAATTTGATCGCGCAAGGTCTGCATCACAAACTGAGTTTCATGCTTATCGAGCCATGAGCGATGCACCAACATGCCTGCGGGTTTATTAACCGCCACTAAATATTCATCTTGATAAACAATGTCGAGCATTTATTGGCACGCCTTGTCGATTTGCAGGATCACCGTGAGTACCGCTTGGTGATGGGGTTGTGTTTTCCACACTTCAGAAAAATAAGGCTCCAGCGCAAAACCACGCGGCACCGCATTTTGAGCGATCGCTTGTTTCATCTTGGGCAAAAAAATCCACTGCAACCACTCATGGGGTAAAAGGGTATCCACAGCAAACGGCTCTTGGCTCGCCAGCGCTTGTGGTGTCGGGGGTGTCGCTTGCCACAATTGCGCAGTACGCAGTGTGGACTCTAATTCATCGAGTAACTTCACCAATGCGGAGTTGAACAACATAATTCGTCCGGTTTATTTCTACGTTGACCTTGAAAAAGTGCCATAGAGTACCATTTATTGGAGAAAGAAAGTTAGGATCAATTTCCGCATGGATACCATTCATACCCTCACAGCACTACTGCAAAATAGTGGCTGCCAGTACCAAATTTTTGATCTCGGTCGTCGCGTGCAACCGATCGATAGCCGCCAGTTTGCTCAAGTAGAATTGGGTCAGCAAGCCTACCCGTTCCCAGTACAACGCCATGCACAATTCGCTATCGCTTATTGGAATGAGCAGCATCAGCCTTGGATCTGGATGTTGAAATTTGCTTTGGATGAACGTGGCTTATTGCAACAAGCCGATGTGGGGCAATTTATTCAATACCTGCTTGAAGCGATGGGCAGCCGCCTTAATCAGTCATTGAGCGAAGAGCAGCAACAAAAGCTCGCGAGCAATCCTTACACTTTCAAACCCAGTGAAGACAAACTCGCGGTGCTGCATAGCCAGATCCGCGCCCAGCTTGGCCTAGCCTGCAGCCAATATTACGAGCATGCTCAGCACTATTTCGCAGGTGGTTTGGGTTGGGATAAGTGGCACACTATCGGTTTGCAAGGGATTACTGATATTTGCGCCCGTTTAGAGCAAGAGCAAAATGGAGTGTTGATCCGCAGTGCACTGACACATTTACCCGCGCAACCACTCTACGCCGTGTTAGGGGCATTAGAGCATGTCACCTTGCCGAAAAAACTGGCGGAACGGTTAAGCGAGCTTGCGGATGCAGAAGTCAAAGCAAGCGATCCGGATCTGTTTTTGCTCTCGGCATTAGTGCGAGCCTTAGCCGGTGCGCCTACCAATATCTTGGATGCGACTTGCGATGCGATTCTCGCCTCACCTGCACTTTGCCATCAAGAAGTGTTGATTGCTCTCGCGGGGCGCAGTTGGAACTGCCTACAGAATACAGGGCGTGCACAGCGCTTTTTAGTTCGTTTAGCGCAAACGCAAAATCAAGCGTTATTTAATCAGTTGTTTGCCGATGTGGTCATGCTGCCTGCGCTGCGTGGAGTGATGCTGCCTTTGCTGCATGCCAGCCCATCACCAGAATTGGCACACGCACTGCAACAACTCCAACAGATGACGCGAGGATAAACCATGCTTGGCGATTTACTCTTGATACTGGCACTCTGTTTTGCCGGATTTCTGTTTTGGCAGCAGCGCCATCAAGCCGAAATCGCCAAACAAGCGATTCAACGTCACTGCGATCAGCTTGATTTACAATTGCTCAATGTAGCCTTTGGCCAGCATAAGCTGAAAACACCTTCTGGAGCATGGCGCTGGCATACGATTTATCTGTTTGAGTTTTCGTCACTTGGTGATGATTGCTACCAAGGCAAGTTAGAAATGCAGGGATTTAGAGCGGTACGTTTTGCTCTGCCACCACATCGGATGGGGTAGCGCGTTCTGCCTCTGCTGTCCATACGAACTGACTGCAAGGGCCGTAGAATCCATCAAAATCCGCGCGGTGTTCAAAGCCTAACTTTTGCAAAAGAGTACGCGCGGCCTCATGTTGAGCCTTAATGGTCGCGACCACAATCTGCAAGCTGAAACGCTGACAAATAATAGGAAAGAAAGCATTTAATGCTTCACTAGCCAGTCCCTGCCCCCAATAAGCTTTATCAAATAAGAAGCCGAGTTCTGCGCGCCCTTCACTTTCAAATTCGATGAACACATGCCCCATGTACTCACGATTATAATTATCAAGCACCGCCATGGCGAACAAAGAAGCATCGTGCAATACTCGTTGGAACAGCTGCTTCGCCGCGGCTACTGTGGTTGGCCCATTCATCTGAGAACGGTTTTTCGCACAATAATTGAGCACCAAAAAATCAGACTCTAGCGCCTCGGTGTAAGGGATAAGTAGCGTTCTGCGCGTCGCGATGGTCACGGACATTCCTTGTACAGAAGATCAATCAAACGGAAAAAGCGCCTTCCCGAAACAGAAAGGCGCTATTTATTTCACCTGACCTTGATCAGGTACCTTTCATCCCAACGATTGAGAGATGGAAGGTAAAGCCGCTGACGTTGTTATTTTAATGGTGTACCGAACCCGTAATGCGCTCATTTTATTAAGCTTAGTGTGCGCGGGTTCTATAGCCTGAAATATTCAAAAGCACAGTGACAAACTGGCAATGGTTATTTCAGTTGCGAGAGATAATAAGATTAAGGAAAGCCCCGACACAGTATGTCGGGGCTTAATCTTACTCGCAGCATCCGGCTACTTAAATGTGCTCCATGCATCATCCTTAACTCGCTGATCCTTTCAGCGAACTCCGAGCATCGCCGTCCTAGCGGTGTCCTACTCTTCCTGATGCCAAATTATCCTATTCAGCGATCGTCACTTGTTCCTTGAGCGGTGTCCTTGCCATCATCCTGATGGTGTTCCCTCTCACATCCTTAGAGTGTCCTAGTCTTCCTTGCAGCTCACGTCTCTGTGGGCTAACGCTATCCTTGGCGTTTCCTGCATCCTGCGGTGGTTATCCTCACCACTTCTCATCCTGAGAATTACAGTTCCTAGGTCATTTCCTTCGACAAGAGATAATTTACCCGTTTTGCTTTTTCGTACAAGCCACTAAGAGAATCCAAATAAAACAGCACAGAACGAAATCAGAAAATACCTTTAAATTTCAAAGTGATAAATCGATTACATCATTATTCCCGCATCCATTCACTGCCTTGGCTTACACAAGATGTAAGCGATCTCTCACAAACCATTGCCCCTTTTGCTCATCAGACTTTCTCAGTAAGATGGCAACACACCAGAATAAGGAACCATTATGCTGACCAAAGACGTGTCACAAGAGCTGGAAGAGATCCTCACTAGCCTCAGCCAACAAGGTAAAGAGCCTTCTGTCGCGCTGGTCAAAGCGCGCTTAAAAACGCCTGTACCTATGCCTGCGATCATTGCCACCATCAAAAGTTGGAAAAGCACCCAGCGTATCCCCAAGGTGGAAATCGCTACTGCTAATGCCAGTAACAACCTTGAGCAGCGCATTGAAATGTTAGAGCAGACGATTATGCAGCTCACGGCACGTATTGAAGCGCTCGAAACGACAAACACAGGAGCTCAATAATGAACATTTGGGTCGATGCCGATGCGTGTCCGAAAGTGATCCGTGAAACACTGATCCGTGCAGCAGAACGCACTGGCGTGATGTGTACCTTCGTGGCAAACCATTTGATCCCACTGCCCAAGCGCGACAACATTCGCGCGCTACAAGTCTCTTCGGGGTTTGATATTGCCGATAATGAAATCGTAAGACGTACTGAAGTGGGCGATTTAGTGATTACGGCAGATATCCCTCTCGCCGATGAAGTGATCAGCAAAGGCGGTTTGGCGCTGAATCCCCGTGGTGAGCTATACACCAAAGAGACCATCAAAGCGCGCCTGAATATCCGCGATTTTATGGATACCATGCGCGCCAGCGGTATTCAAACCGGCGGCCCTGCCGCGCTTTCACAGACTGAACGCCGCGAGTTTGCCAATCATCTGGATCGTATTTTGGCGAAACGCTCAGTGTAATCATCACTCTCTCGATGTAAAAAAGCCTGCGATATACGCAGGCTTTTTCTTGTGCAGAGCAAACACTATGGCGTGTAGTAAGTGGCTGCGCCAGGGCCAACTGGCAGACCCAACACAAATACCCATACGTAAAACAGTAAGCTCCAACCCACCATAAACACCACTGAATATGGCAACATGGTGGCGATCAGCGTACCGATACCGAGGTTTTTCATATAACGTGTCGCCACCGCCAGAATCAAGCCGAAGTAGCTCATCATCGGGGTGATGATGTTGGTCACCGAATCACCAATACGGTAGGCGGCTTGAATCACTTCTGGGGCATAACCGACCAGCATCAGCATAGGTACGAAAATCGGCGCGGTGACTGCCCATTGCGCTGACGCCGAACCAATCATTAAGTTGATGTAACCACACATCAAAATGAAAGCGAAGAACAACATGGGACCCGTTAGACCAATGTCTTTCAGGAAATCGGCACCTAATACTGCCAACACTTGACCAAACTTAGTCCAGTTAAAAAACGCGACAAACTGCGATGCAAAAAACACCAACACAATGTACACACCCATTGAAGACATGGATTTAGACATCGCATCAATCACATCGCGATCGGTTTTCATGGTGCCTACCACGCGGCCATACACATAGCCAGGGATAGCAAAAAACACGAAAATAAACGCCACGATGCTCTTTAAGAATGGCGAACCGGAAACTTGGCCATCAGCACCACGTAAAATGCCATCGGCAGGAACAATCGTCCACGCTAAGAGTGCACTCACCACCAGCACAGCCACACCCGCATACGCTAACGCTTTTTTCTCAAGTGATGTTAGCAGACCCATTTTGTCTTGGCTCAGATCATCACTGGCTTCGCTGACATGATATTTGCCGAGTTTAGGCTCAACAACTTTCTCCGTCACCAATGCACCTAAAATCGTGATCACGAAAGTCGATGCGGCCATAAAGTACCAGTTAACTTCAGGGCCAACACTATAGGTTGGGTCAATCATACGAGCAGCTGTTTCAGTAATGCCCGATAGTAGCGGATCAACCGTACCAATCAGCAAGTTCGCCGAGTAACCACCGGAAACCCCCGCAAACGCCGCAGCCAAGCCCGCTAATGGGTGACGACCTAACGAATGGAATAGCATCGCAGCAAGTGGAATGAGCACCACATAACCTAATTCAGATGCGGTGTTAGAGATGATGCCTGCAAACACCACAGTGAAAGTCACCATGCGTTGCGAAGCCCCCATCACCAGGCCACGCATCGCAGCAGAGAGCAAGCCTGAGTGTTCTGCAATCGCGACACCCAGCATCGCCACCAATACCGTACCTAAAGGTGCAAAGCCAACAAAGTTTTTCACTAAGTTGGTCACGATCAGCTCAAGTCCGTCCGCATTAAGTAAGCTAACAACTTGGATCATGCCATCAGCAGCGCGGCCTTTCGCACCTTCCGGGCGCGGGTCAATCACTGAAAGCTCAAAGTATCCCGCGATGCCTGAAGCCACCAGTAGTACAACACAGAAAATGGCAAATAAAGTGATGGGATGGGGTAATAGATTCCCCAAATATTCGACACCATCGAGAAAACGGGTAATAAAAGGTTTCTTAGGTGTATTTTGATTTATTGAAGCAGATGAACTCATCTGTTCCCTCCTTGTCTTGATTCCTATGCATTTGTGACAAAAATGTCAAAAGCGCGGGCAGAGTACTCGACAAGAAAGGTAAATTAAAAAGCAAAGATGTTACAAAATCTATCTGAAATAACAATATTCATCCAATTTTAAAAAATTAACCAGATGATCATTACAAAGAACAACCATCTGGTTAGAAAAATATCTCGCTATGAATCGGTTATCCCGCAATCCATTAACGCTGAACGGCTTTAAATCGAGGGTTAGACTTACAGATCACATACAAACGGCCACGGCGTTTGACGATTTGACAATCTGGGTGACGATTTTTAGCGCTTTTTAGCGAGCTGAGCACTTTCATTTGGATTCCTTAGCAAACTGACCAAAACGACGAGCAAAGTTAGCGACGCGGCCTTCTTTCTGTACCACGCGCTGTTTACCGGTATAAAACGGATGAGACTCTGAAGAAACTTCAACAGTGATATAGGGATAGGTTTTACCTTCCCACTCAATAGTGCGATCGGTTTGTAAAGTCGAACCGACCACAAAGTAGTGATCGACAGTCGTATCGTGGAACACCACTTTACGATAATCAGGATGAATGCCTGCTTTCATTTTAAACTCAACACCTCAAATTGTTATGTTATAACATATTAATTAATAATTATTCTCAAGGTGATTTGCAAGCGATTTTTACGCCGAGCTATGCTATTTTTGCGCTCTCAATACCTATAAATACAGATAAAAAACATGTATCCCATTGAACCTGTTGCGATTATTGAAAGTCCGTACCAAGAAAAATTTGCGGTACCAAGACAACCTCGATTAGTGCCGAGTGCCACCGCTCGAATCAAACTGTTGGGGGAATGTAACTGTGCAGAGGCCATTCGCGGTATTGAGCAATTTAGCCATGTGTGGCTGCTATTTTTGTTCGACCAAAACCTCGCCGCAGGTTGGAAACCCACCGTACGTCCTCCTCGTCTCGGAGGGAATGAACGAGTCGGTGTGTTCGCCTCACGAGCGACTTTCCGCCCCAATGGGATTGGTATGTCAGCGGTTGAACTACGTGGTGTCAGCAAAGAAGGCGACCAGTATTATCTTGAGCTCGGCAGCGTTGATTTAGTTAATGGCACACCGATTATTGATATCAAACCTTACATCCCCTACTCCGATTCAATTGTGGATGCACAAGGCGGTTATGCGGAGCAAGAACCCGAACGCATTCGCGTAACGTTTGCCGATGCCGCTCAGCAAATACTCAAAGCACATCCAGAAGGTGAAATTCGTCGTGCGGTGATCAGTGAAGTATTGGCACAAGATCCGCGTCCGGCTTACAAAAAAAATCGTGCTGACGACAAGTTATATGCGGTGAATTTGTACGATTGGAACGTGAAATTTACCGTTAACGCTGAAGCAATCGTTGTCAACGCAATTGAACCCTTTTGACAAAACCATTTGGCTGATATTATTAGCGCCCAAATTCGCTTTATAACGTTACTCCTATAAATAAAGCGATCCCTTAAACTTTGATGAAACGGATACCATAGAATGCGTACCAGTAAATATCTTCTTTCCACTCTGAAGGAGACTCCAAACGACGCAGAAGTCGTGAGCCATAAGCTCATGCTACGTGCAGGTATGATCCGTAAGCTGGCTTCAGGTCTTTATACTTGGCTGCCTACCGGTCTGCGTGTACTGCGTAAAGTCGAAACCATCGTTCGCCAAGAGATCGATAATGCTGGTGCAATCGAAACCTTGATGCCGGTGGTACAGCCGTTTGAATTGTGGGAAGAGACTGGTCGCTCTGAAAAAATGGGGCCAGAGTTGCTGCGCTTTACTGATCGCCATGAACGTCCGTTTGTATTAAGCCCAACCGCAGAAGAAGTGATCACCGCGCTCGTTCGTAATGAAGTGAACTCTTATAAGCAACTGCCACTGAACCTGTACCAAATCCAAACCAAATTCCGTGACGAGCGTCGTCCACGTTTTGGTGTGATGCGTGCGCGTGAATTCTCAATGATGGATGCTTACAGCTTCGACATCGACAAAGACGGCCTGCAAAAATCTTATGACGCGATGCACGCAGCTTACTGCAAAGCTTTCGATCGCATGGGTCTGGATTACCGTCCAGTGCTGGCAGACAGCGGTGCAATTGGTGGTAACGGTTCACAAGAGTTCCACGTTCTGGCAGAAAGCGGCGAAGATCTGATCGTATTCTCAACCGAATCAGACTACGCAGCGAACATCGAAAAAGCAGAAGCACTGGCACCAGCGACTGAAGCGGCTGCGCCAACTCAGGAAATGACGTTGGTGGATACTCCAAACGCGAAAACCATCGCGGAATTGGTTGAGCAACACGGTCTGCCAATCGAAAAAACCGTGAAAACGCTGTTTGTAAAAGCCTCTGATGCGATCGATGCATCTATCATTGCACTGATCATCCGTGGTGATCACGAACTGAACGAAATCAAAGCAGAAAATCTGCCAGAAGTTGCCTCTCCACTGGAAATGGCCAACGAAGAAGAGATTCGTGCGTTGATCGGAGCTGGCCCTGGCTCATTAGGTCCTGTAGGCCTAAAACTGCCATTCATCGTTGACCGTACGGTTGCAGTCATGAGCGATTTCGGCGCTGGCGCGAACATCGACGGCAAACACTACTTCGGTATCAACTGGGGTCGTGACGTTGAACTTGGCAAAGTTGAAGATCTGCGTAACGTAGTAGAAGGCGATCCAAGCCCATGTGGCAAAGGGACTCTGATGCTTAAACGCGGTATTGAAGTCGGTCACATCTTCCAGTTGGGCACCAACTACTCTGAAAAAATGAACTGTGGCGTGCTCGATTCAAACGGTAAAAACGTCATCCTTGAGATGGGTTGTTACGGCATCGGTGTATCTCGTGTCGTGGCTGCTGCCATCGAACAAAACCATGACGATTACGGCATCATCTGGCCAGATGCGCTAGCGCCTTTCCAAGTGGCGATTGTGCCAATGAACATGCACAAATCTGAGCGCGTTCAGGAAGCAGCAGAGAAGCTGTACGCAGAGTTGACTGCGGCAGGCATCGAAGTACTGTTTGATGATCGTAAAGAGCGTCCGGGCGTGATGTTCTCTGATATGGAACTGATCGGCGTGCCACACACTGTCATCATTGGTGATCGCAGTATGGATGAAGGCCACTTCGAATACAAAAATCGCCGTAATGGTGAGAAAGAAGCAGTGGCAATGGAGTCAATCATCGACTTTATCCAAGCCAAACTGGCTTAATAGTTAGTCACATTCGCTTACAAAGGCTGCCTTCTGGCAGCCTTTTTATTGCCTGCCATTAATACTGGATTCATTTTTCTCCCCCTACACTGAGTCAAAACCAGAGGAGATAAGCCATGGATCTTAAATCATTACTCAACCAAGCACTGAGCTCAGACCTTGTCAAAAAAGGCAGCGAGCAGTTGAAAACCTTAAGCCAAGATAAAAACCAACTCAGCACGCTAGGAGCTGGAGCTTTAGGTGGCGGTCTGCTTGGTATGTTACTTGGCTCTAAAAAAAGCAAAAAATGGGGCAAAAGCGCTTTAAAAGTTGGTGGAGCGGCGGCGCTCGGTGCGCTCGCCTACAAGGTCTACAACGATTGGAATGCCAATCAAAAAGGCAATACCGCACCAACCCCTTTTGATGAAAGCAATCCTCGCCATGAGCTGATCATTTTAAAAGCCATGATTGCCGCCGCGAAAGCCGATGGGCATGTGGATGAGCAAGAGATGGCGCGAATCCAACAAGCGATTGAAGAGCTAGGCGCAGATAACCAAGTACAACAATTGGTGGAACAAGAACTGCGTAAGCCGCTGGATCCTGCTGAAATTGCTCGCTTTGCGCAAAATCCGGCTCAAGCCTCTGAGCTTTATTTGGCTTCATTATTGATTGCGGATGAACAGAACTTTATGGAAAAAGCCTATCTCAACGAACTGGCTAAACAGCTCGGCTTGGATGATCAATTGGTCGCGCAACTGAACTTACAAGTTACTGGTCAGTAATTAGTCATTCATACGGATTCCTTGAGCCAACGCAAGCTGTAGGTTTGGTATTTTTCTGCTCTCAGGGTATATTGAGAGCAGTTATCATTTGAGGACGAACCCATGCGAGTTTACGACTGTTGTGAATTGGTACGCGAGCTTTACGCGCAAATTGGTAGTGGTGATCAAGGCTATATTCCGCAAGCCATCAGCTGCGCTGTACGTGCATTAAACGAGATTGCGGCTGATACCGCCCTACCACTGGCAGCACGAGAAAAAGCGGCGTTTGCGGCGGCGAATTTACTGATTTCCGATTTTGAGGATTAATCACCATGAATCTCGCGAATTTTGCCACTATGGATCCGATCATGCTGATGAGCATCATTAACATGAAACTGCGTGACGACTTTGGTGGCGATTTGGATAAATTGGTTAACTATTTCGATATGGATCGCAGCGCGTTAGAAGCTAAGCTAGCGAGCGCTGGTTTTGAATTTTTACCGCAAGTCGGCCAATTCCGCTAAGCCAACGGTTATCGCAAAGCGCCCTTTATCAAATCGGGGCTGACAAAACGAAAAAAGCGCCGAGATTTCTCTCAGCGCTTTTTGTTTGTCCTTAAGTTTAAGGTACCTACTTAACCAAGGTATTTACGGGCATTTTGGAACATACGCATCCAAGCGCCATTCTCACCCCAGTTATCTGGGTGCCACGAGTTCGCTACAGTACGGAACACACGCTCAGGGTGCGGCATCATAATCGTCACACGACCATCTTGAGTGGTTAAACCGGTAATCGCATTCGGTGAGCCGTTCGGGTTGCTTGGATAAGCTTGGGTTGGCTGACCAAAGTTATCCACGAAACGAATCGCTACGGTGCCAGATTGCTCAATTGCCGCCAGATGCTGAGCATCACGCACTTCCACACGACCTTCACCATGAGAAACCGCAATCGGCATTCTTGAACCCGCCATCTCGCTAAAGAACAGCGATGGCGATTTTTGCACTTCGACTAAGCTAAAGCGCGCTTCAAAACGATCCGATTCGTTACGCACAAAACGTGGCCAAAGCTCTGCGCCCGGGATCAAATCACGCAGGTTAGACAGCATTTGACAGCCGTTACACACCCCAAGTGAGAAGGTATCTTTACGTTGGAAGAACTGCTCAAACTGCTCACGCGCTTGGGCGTTAAACAGAATCGATTTCGCCCAACCTTCACCCGCACCCAGTACGTCACCGTAAGAGAAGCCACCACAAGCCACCAGACCTTGGTAAGCATCGAGCACGGTTTGCCCAGTCAGAATGTCGCTCATATGCACATCAACCGCATCAAAACCAGCGCGGTCAAACGCTGCCGCCATCTCAACGTGTGAGTTGACGCCTTGCTCACGCAAAATCGCCATTTTCGGACGCGCACCCTTAGCGATGTACGGCGCAGCAACGTCGGCTTGCACATCGTAGGTTAACTTCGCATTCAAGCCCGGGTCGCGGTTATCTTGTTTGGCCGCAAACTCTTGATCGGCACACGCCGAGTTATCACGCAGCGCTTGCATCTTATGGGTCATTTCCGCCCAGATGGTGCGCAGTTCAGTACGAGAGCGCTCAATCAAGACTTCCTCACCACAAGTGATCAGCAAGCGATCCGACGCTTCTACTTCACCAATCACGTGAGCACACGCTTCTAAGCCATGGGCGGCAAGCGTTGCCAGAACAGCATTCAGCTCATCATTTTTCACCTGAACCACAGCGCCAAGCTCTTCATTGAACAGTCCCGCCAATGCATCATCACCCAAGGTTTCAATATTGGCTTTGATACCGCAATGACCTGCGAAAGCCATTTCTGCCAACGTCACCAATAAACCGCCGTCGCCTTTGTCGTGATAAGCTACCAGCTTGTCGTTACGCACAAGAGTTTGCACTGCAGCAAAGAAGCCTTTGAGCTGCAACGCGTTATCCACGTCAGCCGGCTTATCACCCAACTGTTTGTACACTTGCGCCAATGCGGTTGCGCCAAGACGATTTTGACCATTACCCAAATCAATCAAGATTAAGCTTGTCTCGCCAAGGTCAGTACGCAATTGTGGGGTCACGGTCTTGCGAATGTCTTCCACACGTGCGAAAGCAGTGATGATGAGTGACAGCGGCGAAATCACTTCTTTTTGCTCGCCATTTTCCTGCCATTTGGTTTTCATCGACATCGAGTCTTTACCCACTGGGATAGTGATACCCAGTGCTGGACAAAGCTCTTCACCGACCGCTTTCACCGCTTCATACAGACCGGCATCTTCACCCGGATGGCCCGCTGGAGACATCCAGTTCGCCGAAAGTTTGATGCGTTTCAGCTCGCCAATATCGGTTGCGGCTATGTTGGTAATAGCTTCACCGACCGCTAAACGTGCAGAGGCACCGAAGTCTAGCAGCGCAACTGGGGTACGCTCACCCATCGACATGGCTTCGCCGTGGTAAGAATCAAAACTCGCGGCCGTTACCGCGCAGTTAGCCACTGGTACTTGCCATGGACCGACCATTTGATCCCGCGCGACTAAGCCCGTGACTGAACGGTCACCGATGGTGATCAAGAAAGTTTTTTCTGCCACCGCAGGTAAACGCAGTACACGATCCACGGCTTCATTAAGCTCAATACCAGAACGCTCTAGCGCTGGGCTTGAAACTTTCAGTGTGCTCGCTTCACGATGCATTTTCGGCGGCTTACCCAGCAGAATATCCATTGGCATATCGATTGGCGTGTTAGCGAAGTGGCTGTCTTCCAGCGTCAAATGGCGCTCTTCGGTCGCTTCACCCACTACAGCATAAGGCGCGCGCTCACGCTGACAGATGGCATCAAACAGCGGCATATCTTCCACTGCAACCGCCAGCACATAACGCTCTTGCGATTCGTTACACCAGATTTCCAGTGGGCTCATGCCCGGTTCATCATTCGGCACATTGCGCAGTTGGAATTTACCACCGCGATCACCGTCATTGACTAGCTCAGGCAGCGCGTTAGAGATACCGCCCGCGCCCACATCATGGATAAAGGCGATCGGGTTTTTGTCGCCGAGCTGCCAGCAACGGTCGATCACTTCCTGACAGCGGCGCTCCATCTCTGGGTTTTCACGCTGCACGGAAGCAAAATCCAGATCTTCAGCAGACTGACCTGAAGCCATGGAAGAGGCCGCACCACCGCCCAGACCGATGTTCATCGCAGGGCCACCGAGCACGATCAGTTTGGCACCAACCGGGATCTCTTTCTTCTGAATATGCTCAGCACGGATGTTACCCATACCGCCAGCGATCATGATCGGTTTATGGTAGCCACGTACCTCTTCACCCGCATGTGAAGCCACTTTTTCTTCATAAGTGCGGAAATAACCTAGCAGGTTCGGACGACCAAATTCGTTGTTGAACGCAGCGCCGCCCAGTGGGCCTTCTAGCATAATATCCAACGCATTGACGATGCGGCTTGGCTTACCAAAATTACTTTCCCATGGCTGTTCAAAACCGGGAATACGCAAGTTCGAAGTAGTAAAGCCCACCAAACCCGCTTTTGGCTTACCGCCAATACCCGTTGCGCCTTCATCACGGATTTCACCACCAGAACCTGTCGATGCGCCCGGCCAAGGAGAAATTGCCGTTGGGTGGTTGTGGGTTTCCACCTTCATCAAAATGTGCGCATCTTCATGGTGATAGGTGTATTGACGGCTATCTGGATCTGGGAAAAAACGGCCAACCGTCGAGCCGGTCATTACCGCGGCATTATCTTTATAAGCGGAAAGCACATAATCCGGCGTCTGTTCAAAGGTGTTTTTGATCATTTTGAACAGCGATTTGTCTTGTTTAATCCCATCAATCGTCCAATCTGCATTGAAGATTTTGTGACGGCAATGCTCAGAGTTGGCTTGTGCAAACATCATGAGTTCAATGTCGTTAGGATTGCGACCCAGTTTGGTGAAGCTCTCAACTAGGTAGTCAATTTCATCTTCAGCCAATGCCAGACCTAGGGAAACGTTTGCCTCTTCAAGCGCACGACGCCCCCCCGCCAACACATCAACCTGAGTCATCGGCGCAGGCTCTGCTACGCTAAACAGTTGCTGTGCATCGGTGAGTTCTGCGAACACCACTTCCATCATACGATCGTGCAGCAGCGCCTTAAGTGTTGCGATTTGTGCGGCGGTCAGCGCCGTTTCTGCTTCAACATAATAAGCCGTACCGCGCTCAAGGCGCTTGATGCCACGCAGGCCACAGTTATGGGCAATATCCGTTGCTTTTGAAGACCAAGGAGAAATGGTTCCGGGACGCGGGGTCACTAATAACAGTAAACCTTGTGGTTCATGTTCTTGAATGGTTGGACCGTAAGTGAGCAGTTTTTCGAGCTTTTCCAACTCTTGCGGATTGAGCTCTGCCTTGAGATCGGCAAAGTGCATAAACTCGGCGTAAATGCCTGTCACTGGGAGGTGTTGTTCACGACACGCGGTGAGGAGCTTGTTAACACGAAACTCTGAAAGAGCTGGGGAGCCACGCAAAATTCTCATGTGCTTAGGTCTCTATGTCCAATTGATTGAGGTGTAATTGGCATAAACTCTTTGAAATACAGAACATTAAACTCTATTTGTTGAATGTATGCCGATTTCACCTCTACTGATGGCTGCGCATTATAGAGGATTTCTTTTTGTGACGTAACACCAAAAGCAACCGTTTGCGTCATTTTTTTCGTTAATTTTGAGTTACGACCCATTTGCACAAATCTTCGAGCAAAATGACAGCTTAATCAGTGAGGACTTTGCCAAAACCAGCGCCTTTGATATAAAGGCATCTGTCTTGATGAGAGAAAACCCAAATTGATGACTCCTTTTGCATATAAATTCCCCGTTCGCGCACTTTGGCTAGGCCTATTGAGCCTTATCTTAGTCGGTTGCCAAATCGACTCTGAGCCCAAAAGCGAGTTGGAAAAAATCCGTGAACGTGGGGTTTTACGTGTAGGCACTCTCAATAATCCCCTCTCCTACTACATCGGCCCAGATGGCCCAACAGGATTAGATTACGAATTAGCCCGCGAATTTGCTAAAGAGCTTGGCGTGAAATTGGAAATGAAGCCGGCATATCGCCTTTCTAGCCTATTCCCAGCCCTAAAAAATGGAGAGGTGGACATCATTGCCGCAGGCTTAAGCCAATCGGAAGATCGACTCAAAGATTTCCGTGCAGGTCCAGCTTATTATTATGTTTCACAACAGGTGGTCTACAAGAAAGGAGGCTGGCGTCCACGCAACTTCAAACAGTTGGTCGAAAAGCAGCAAGAACTTTTAAAAGATAATCCTGAATTGGCCTTTTTCAGCGTGGTAGATGATTCCCATTTTGAACATACCTTGCAGGCTAAACAGCAAAAATACCCAGACTTTCAATTTCATGTCGATAGCAATTCCGATGTAAATGACTTACTGAAAAAGGTCTCACAAGGTGAGTTACTGTTTACTATGGCCGACTCTGTTGAAGTGTCGCTTTCTCAACGTGTCTACCCAGAACTGACTGCCGCCTTTGAACTGACCGAAGACCAACCCATTTCATGGTTTACACGTCGTGCCGACGATGAAAGTTTGTACGCTTTAATGATTGAGTTCTTTGGTAATCTCAAACAATCGGGCTATTTGGCTTCATTGGAAGAAAAATACATCGGCCATATTGGTGCCTTTGACTATGTCGATACCCGCGCATTTATTCGTGCCTTAGACACTCGGTTACCTAAATGGACGCCCCTTTTCCAGAAGTATTCGGCGGAATTTGATTGGCGCTTAGTCGCGGCATTGGCTTACCAAGAATCACACTGGAACCCTTATGCAAAATCACCCACCGGGGTGCGGGGCTTGATGATGCTGACCCTTCCGACTGCCCGTAGCGTCGGCGTGGTTGATCGTCTGCATCCGGAACAATCGATCCGCGGGGGCGTCGAGTATTTACGCCGTATGATGGAACGCGTTCCCGCTTCTATCCCTGAGCATGAAAAGATCTGGTTCGCCTTGGCCTCTTACAATATTGGTTATGGGCATATGATGGATGCGCGTCGCTTAACCAAAAATCAAGGCGCAGACCCCGATTCTTGGGCGGATGTAAAAGACCGCCTTCCCCAGCTACAACAGAAGAAATACTTTACTCAAACTCGTTATGGCTACGCGCGTGGTGATGAAGCACGTAACTATGTTGAAAACATCCGTCGCTATTATCAAAGTATTATCGGTCATCTTGAGCAACGTCAGCTCATGACGGGAGATGACAACATTGAAGATCTTGCGGTAATTGCTCTCGATGAGGAGGCGCTGACCGATGAGGTTGGTACTGAAGACATTGAATCTGATGATGTACAACTGGAGTCAGACGCCACAGACAATACTGACCCGAGTAGCACACCATTAGATGAGAATAAAAAATAGCCACTTGATTTTTGAGAAGAAAACACGTAAATCAATCTGTGAACGACATCGCTTTCCTGTCGTCAAAAACAGGTAACATTCAAACGCAATAATAAAGCGATAAATTCAATAGACTTAGAGTTCTTGAAACGGCTGAGTGGTCATTTCAACAAAATAATAGGTCAATATTAGGGCTCCCTGACTCTCACGAGCAGGGGTTTTATGTCAGTCAGTCGTAGGAGGGTGTTTTATGTTGAGACGTAAACGTCAATCAAAACTCCTGAACAAAACCGTATCTGCCAATCGTCGTCGCCGTATGTTGGCCAACAGTAAGAAAAAAGTGTTGGCTCGTCATCGCGCTTTCGTACAGCAAATAAACTAACTCGTTACACCTCGAATGGCAAACATCGTTGCAGATGTTTGCCAAAGATTCACTTCTCTTCTTTTCTTTCTGCATCCCGCTTCGCTTTGATCTCTTTCCGACGTCGTTGGAAAAATGCTTGGAGCTGAGTACGACACTCTTCTTCTAATAGCCCTTTTTCTACCGTGGCATAATGATAAGCCGCCTGACTACTAAACAAATCCATCACCGTTCCTGCGGCTCCCGCTTTCAGATCTGGCGCACCGTACACAATTCGTTTCACTCGGCTATGCAGCAACGCCCCTGCACACATAGGGCAAGGTTCTAACGTGACGTATAACGTAGTATCGAGCAGACGATAGTTGTTAAGCACATTCCCAGCTTTACGAATCACTTCAATCTCTGCATGTGCTGTTGCATCATGATGAGTAATAGAGCAATTCCAACCTTCGGCAATGATTTTACCATCGCGGACTAATACGGCACCGACAGGGACTTCTCCCTGCGCTTCTGCTTGCGCCGCTAGCGTGATGGCTCGACGCATAAATTGTTCATCTTGAGGAGAAAACTGAGATTCGGGCAAAACCACACTCCTACGAGCATTAAAAACGTGATTCTAACGGAGATCGTAGCAAAAACGAAAGCCAGCCCAAGAAAAAGCCCACTCGCTTGAGTGGGCTTACAACGCATGATTAGGTAAAAATTACATGCTATAGGTATAAGGCGCTTGGATCCCCAATGGAATACCCACCGCCCAATACGCTAGCAAGAAGATTGACCAGCCAATCAACATCGCAATCGAGTAAGGCATCATCATCGAAGCCAAAGTACCGATGCCCGTTGCTTTCACATAGCGTTGGCAATACACCACCACCAGAGGGAAGAACACCATCAGTGGAGAAATGATGTTAGACACTGAATCACCAACACGGTACGCCGCTTGAGAAAGCTCAGGTGAAATCCCTACCGCCATCAACATTGGCACAAGAATAGGACCAATCAACGCCCATTTTGCTGATGCTGAACCCACAAGCAGGTTAACCATAGCCGTCAGCAGAATCATCCCCACAATCGTGGCTTGTCCCGGTAAGTTCATCGCTTTCAGACCTTCTGCACCATACAGTGCCAACATTGTACCAATGTTGGATTGGCCGAATGCCGAAAGGAACTGAGCACAGAAGAATGACATGACGATATAAGCGCCCATCGTCGACATAGTGCCAGACATAGCCTTGATGACATCGTTGCTGTTCTTAAAGGTTCCCGCAACACGGCCGTAGACGATACCCGGAATGATAAACAGGATAAAGATCAGTGGCACAATCGACTTCATGATCGGCGCAGTAAAGGCGGTGATCTCACCTTCAGGAGAGCGCAAAGCTGAGTTTTCTGGCCATACCGCCGCCACCAATAGTGCAATACCCACCACCATTGCCCAGCCGGCATAACGGAAGGCAGTTGATTCAATCGCAGTGAACGACCCCAGATCAGGTGCGGATTCCGCATCTTCATCCACTTTCGTCGCCGCCAAGCGTGGTTCAATCACTTTGTCCGTCACGTACCAGCCAATCGCCACAATGATGATTGAGGAAAGACCGGTGAAATAAATATTGGCTAACGGGTTAACTTGGTATGACTGATCCAACACTTGCGCTGCCGTTTGAGTAAAACCAGCTAGCAGAGGATCAATACCAGACGGAATAAAGTTCGCCGAAAAGCCGCCAGATACACCAGCAAATGCCGCTGCAATACCGGCCAACGGATGACGACCTGCAGCATGGAAAATAATACCGCCTAGTGGAATCACCAGCACATAACCCGCATCTGCCGCGGTATGTGAAACAATCGCCACCAAAATAAGCATTGGCGTTAACAATTTCACAGGCGTGACATTAAGCATTTTTTTCAGGCCTGTAGTAATAAAGCCTGAAGAATCTGCCACGCCCACCCCGAGCATAGCCACAAGAACGATACCCAGTGGCGCAAAACTGGTAAATGTAGTCACCATATTGGCCAGAAAATGAGCCAGTGATTCGCCAGTGAGTAGGTTTTTGATCTCTAAAGCCTGACCTGTACGCGGGTTAATTAAGTCAAAACTTAAATTGGAGAGTAGAGCAGAGGAAACCCAAACGATGACCAGTGCCCAAAAGAAGAGAATGGCAGGATCGGGGATTTTATTTCCTGCTCGCTCAATGAAGTTTAAAAAGCGATCCATCCCACTTGGCTTCGCGGATGGCGCTTGATTGATAGCTTGGTTACTCATAGTAAATTCCATAATGTGATGTTGCTGCGTGAGGCCTTATTAAATTGGCCTTCTGTATCCGTTTCAGATATCCGTGTGCCCCTTTGAAACAGGTCACAATGAAACGGAAATTTTTCAATAGGCATTGTATAGAAACGGCCTAACCAAAGCACAGAGTTCGTTCTCTTTTTACATATTTAGAGACATATTTTGCAAAAATGGCAAACCAAAGACACATAGTCGAAACACAATCAAAAAGACAACACATACAAAATTGAAACCAATTTGCAAAATCTCAGATTACTTAAATCATCACAAAACCTGTAAAGAGGCCAACATGATGAGATGGCTAGCCAATGGACGCTAACGTTTCACGGTCGTGAACTTCATGAAATCACACGGAGTCTAGAGTAAAGAGAATTGAGGGGTATTTTATAAAAGAAAACAAAACGGCAGACTAATCAAACTCGCTGTATTTAGAAATCATCGTTTTCAACGTGACCGATTGCACGGCCCCCTGACGATCATGCCATACCGCTTCGATGGTCACTGTTTTGAGCGAACCAGAAACTGTCGCAGCAGGAACCGCCCAAGATAAAACATACAAGGGATGTGAGGCATCATTCCCTGAAACAATACTGCTATCAAAATTTGCCACAGACGTCGACGGTACCGCAGAAGAGGCTCCACGCGTACGAAACCATTCCAATTTTTGCTCAGCAAGATTTAGCGCTTCAATACTGTGCATCGCGTAATCAGCGCGTTGCTCGATATAAGCTTGTAATTTCACTAAACCAAGCGCACCAATACCAATCAACACAAATGAGATCATCACTTCGATCAAGCTAAAGCCACGTTGCTTATTGCGCATTCCAGCTTCCTTCTTTCCAGCGCGGCTTTACAAAATTACTCGCAATATGATCGATCACATCTTTATTAAAATTAAATACTAAGGAGTTATTAAATGCCGCTGCCTGGCCCGAGCTATCAAGAAACTGCCCACCAGTCACAGTAAATGAACCGTGTTGATAATAAGAGGCAATCGTTCTGAATGAGTCTGGTATGACACTTGGATTGTGATTTAAATATGTATTCGCTTCAAAAGAGGCCCAGTGCTGTGTTGATGGAACATAGTCCTTATTGAAATGAAACAACACTCCTTTTAACTCTCCATTACCCATAACGGAAAAAATCCCTTCATGAACCAAAATCAATACACCAGGTGTTTTATGAGAAGCTTCAGAAACCTTTTGCGTATAAACAGCATTAAGTTCACACCCCCCTTCAATCCATAGGTAATAATGTTTATTTTCTATTTGTTCCAATATTTTCTGTCCGCAATCAGGAACAATATTAGGTTGACCATTCGTATTTTCTGGAGCAAGAATTTGCGTGAACTTTGGATTGTTCTTTATTTTTTCATGCTGCTCCTCACTGACATCAAAGAACTCTTCAAATAAGCTCATTTCTGGTTGCTTAACAAAATCACTACCGATGGGCAGAGTTCCTGACGCACTGGATTTGTGTGTGGTTTGACAATCCTTCCCCGTTGGATTTAAGAATCCAGTATAGGGCGGTTTGTTAGGAATTAAGACTCCATCATTTTGTATAGCACCAGATGCATCAAAAATATTCTTATAGCGTAGCGCAATACATTCCCACCCATCTGAATTAAAAACACCAGGGTCTGGAATAATATTAACACTCCCTCGAACATAAATATCAGAAGCTGATTGAATTGCACCATGAGCCATATTCCCTGAGATGAGAATATCTTTAACTAATGAAGAATAACCATAGTGGGAAGTCACTTTATACCCTGAACTGATTAAACTAAATTGAGGTATAACACCTAAGCCACTACCACAATCAGTAATCGTACCTGGGAGCCCATTGTAAAATAAAAACTGTGAATAACCACACTCTAGCCCACCCTCTGCGAGCCAGTGCTCTTGCCTAGCTTTTACTTCATTTTGTGCACGTTTAATCTGATAAAAAAGATTTTTATACGAACCGAGCGTCACAACCAATGCGATTGAAAGCAAAATAGCGGTAATCAGTAAAGTCGCGACACCTTTTTGATATTGAATCATTATTGCCAATTCCTTTGCTGAATCTGTAATGAAATAGCATGAGAGATATTAGGGGTATCTTTTAATTTCGCCATAATAGAAATCGTCATTAACGAACTATTGACTGATTGACCAGATAAAGGCGTTTCTGAAATTTCAAATTGATCAATTTTGATTTGTTTCGGGTCAAATAAATCAAAACATCCTGTCGCAGCAGAGACAACGCTGAGTGGTGAGGCGGAATCCTTTTGGCAGTACTCCAACATGTCATTATTTAATTGATAGACCGTATTGCTCACCTTGGTGGATGATTTTCGATAAACATAACCAATTTTATTCGATGCTCGATAGATCACACCGACAGCACCAGATAGCCGCATAGATTGATTACCCACATCGTCAAAACCAGCACGCTGGATATCCTCTTTCATCTGCTGCATAACGCTGCTGACTTGCTGAAGCAGCATAATTTCTTTACTGCGTTGCGCTGCCGCTTTTTGGTTAGACAAAAAGACAGTCCCGACAATAGCTAAAGCCATCGCCCCCACCAAAGCGGCAACCATAAATTCAATCAGCGTATTACCTTGCTGGTTAGCACTTTTCAAAGCCATATTTTGCCTCATTTTCGGTGCAAACTTTGATTCGCCCAGCCCGATTGTGCACAGTCACTTTGATTGAATCTGCAGCAGGTTCCGACGGTTTAATAAAAAGGCTACCCGCTTCCTGAGGATTGCCCATTACATGATCAAATTTGACCTCTGTTAGTGTATTGGTCTTCGATACAAATACATTTTGATATCGCTGACCTTGCAACAGAGCAACCGTATTACTTGCATCGATCGCTGCCACATCCGATACGCTGGATAGCACCAGTTGCCATTGACCCGTTATAGAAGGCAATCCTTGAATATGCACCCATAAGTCCTGATTTCGAAAAACAGCTTCAGATTTAGCTTGAATGAGGAATCCCTGTAATTCATTGGCTAAATTGGTCATCTTCGTTTGCTGGCTCACCTTTGAGAAATTGGGGGCAGCAAAAAGCAACATTGTGGTTAATACCGCAACGGTGATCAAAAGCTCCAGCAAAGTAAAGCCGCGATGCATTTCCCAAAATCCTTTGCAAACTGTGAGAGGATGGTGAATCAACTTGCATAGATGCTAACAGCTATCAAAAATGGCGTTGTTTTATAAAGAGAAGTAATGGAAATGATTCGAAAAATTTTCTGCAAGCCAAGTGTGAGTCAGCAACAAGGTATGACATTGATCGAATTAATGATCGCGGTCGTGATCGTGGGAATTTTAGCGAGCATCGCTTACCCAGCCTATACCAACTATGTCAAAGAAGGTCATCGTAAACAGGCGATGGCTGATATGGCCAAAATTCAGCTCTATTTAGAAGAAAAGTACAACAACGGCTATACGGCTACAGGTATCGTCGATGCTCAAAAGGTATGTAATTCTTTTTGTAGCGTAGACAGTGATCGTTACAAGATTGTGGTCGAAACCGCAGCCACTAGCTATGCGATTACAGCCACTCCGCAATCCAGTAAAGGACAAAATAGTGATCAATGCGGCGGTAGCACCTACACCTCTCTCACGTTGAATGAGAAAGGAGTGACATCACCAAGTGCGTGTTGGAAATGACCAATCCGAATATCAAAGTAATAAATCATTATTGAATGATTTACCGAAATAAGAAAAGACCAGCAAGCTGGTCTTTTCGATAGTGACTCATTGAATCTTGATTAACTGGTTAGGTCATCAAAAAACTTCTTCACACCATTAAAGAAGCCTTCAGCTTTCGGCTTGTGTTTCGTCGCCGCTTCGCCACCGCAAGACTCTTCAAACTCTTTCAGCAGCTCTTTCTGGCGAGCACTCAAATTGACTGGGGTTTCGACCACAAGTTTGACAATCAGATCGCCTAATGCTGCAGAGCGAACGCCTTTCACACCTTTACCGCGCATGCGGAACATGCGGCCAGTTTGGGTTTCAGCAGGCACTTTCAAGCTCACGCGACCATCGAGTGTTGGCACTTCTACTTCGCCGCCCAGAGCCGCCATCGCGAAGCTCACTGGCACTTCACAATACAAGTTATTGCCATCACGCTCGAAAATGTGGTGCTCTTTGACATGTACTTGTACGTACAAATCCCCTGCTGGCGCGCCCATTTCTCCGGCTTCACCTTCACCGGCAAGACGAATGCGATCGCCCGTATCCACACCCGCTGGAATTTTCACATTGAGTGTTTTGGTCTTTTGCTTACGACCTTGGCCATGACAGACGTTACAAGGATCTTTGATGATCTTGCCTTTACCATGACAGGTTGGACAGGTTTGCTGCACAGCAAAGAAGCCCTGACGCATCTGAACTTGGCCATGACCATGACAGGTTCCACAAGTTTGTGCTGAGGTGCCTTTTTTCGCACCTGAGCCATCACAAGCGTCACAGTGTACTAATGTCGGTACTTCAATCTCTTTCGAGCAGCCACGAACCGCTTCTTCAAGGCTCAGTTCCATGTTGTAACGTAGGTCGGAACCACGTTGTGCTCTTGGACCACCGCCACGGCGACCACCACCAAAGATGTCACCAAACACGTCACCAAAAATATCGCCAAAGTCAGCACCGCCACCGCCGAAGCCGCCGCCACCAAAACCACCCGCGCCTTGTTCAAACGCCGCATGACCATATTGGTCATAAGCCGCTTTCTTCTGCGCATCGGTCAGAATTTCATACGCTTCTTTGACTTCTTTAAACTTTTCCGCCGCACCAGCATCTCCCGAGTTGCGGTCCGGGTGGTATTTCATCGCAAGGCGTTTGTATGCCTTTTTAATATCACGCTCGGAGGCGTCACGGCCTACGCCTAATACTTCGTAAAAATCACGTTTTGACATGTTCTCAGTCACCAATTTGTTACTGCCAACGGCTACGCCGCTCGGTGGGTATCGATATAGATAAGGGGGATCCCGTTGCCTTTATCTTTAGCGACACGCTTCAAACAGACGGGCGTAAGAGTTACCTCAAACGCCCGCTGCTTCAAAGTTCAATAAGAACTCAGCAAACCGCACGCATTATTTCGTGCGGTATCGCTCAATTACTTCTTATCGTCGTTAACTTCTTCAAACTCAGCGTCAACTACGTCATCTTCTTTTGTTGAAGACTGTTCAGCGTTTGCACCTTGTGCTTGAGCTTGTTGCTGTGCGATTTCCATCAGCTTCTGCGCCGCTGCCATCAGTGCTTGCACTTTGGCATCGATTTCCGCTTTGTCTTCGCCTTTTTTCGCTGTTTCTAGCTCGTTGATCGCTGTTTCGATCTTCGCTTTCTCATCCGCTGGCAGTGCTTCGCCCGCTTCTGTGATTTGTTTGCGAGTCGCGTGGATCATCTGGTCTGCTTGGTTACGTGCAGTTGCTAGCTCTTCGAACTTTTTGTCCGCTTCTTTGTTCGCTTCAGCTTCTTGAACCATTTTTTCGATTTCAGCATCGCTCAGACCGCCAGAAGCTTGGATCGTGATCTTCTGCTCTTTACCAGTCTGTTTGTCTTTCGCTGAAACGTGCAGGATACCGTCCGCATCCAAGTCGAAGATTACTTCGATTTGTGGCATACCACGTGGTGCAGCATTGATACCCTCTAGGTTAAATTGACCCAGAGACTTGTTGTACATCGCTTGCTTACGCTCACCTTGCAGTACATGGATAGTTACTGCGCTTTGGTTATCTTCCGCCGTAGAGAACACTTGGTTCGCTTTGGTTGGGATAGTGGTGTTTTTCTCGATGAGCTTGGTCATCACACCGCCCATGGTTTCGATACCCAAAGACAGAGGCGTTACGTCTAGCAGCAGAACGTCTTTTACTTCACCCGCCAGAACACCACCTTGAACCGCAGCACCTACCGCAACCGCTTCATCAGGGTTCACGTCTTTACGTGGCTCTTTACCAAAGAATTCAGCTACTTTCTTCTGAACCATTGGCATACGCGTTTGACCACCGACTAGGATAACGTCAGTAATCTCGTTCACAGACAGGCCTGCGTCAGCCAGAGCAACTTTCAGTGGCTCCAGAGAACGTTGAACCAAATCTTCAACCAGCGCTTCCAATTTCGCACGAGTCACTTTGATGTTCATGTGCTTAGGACCGGTCGCATCTGCCGTGATGTATGGCAGGTTAACGTCTGTTTGCTGCGCAGAAGAAAGTTCGATTTTCGCTTTCTCAGCGGCTTCTTTCAGACGTTGCATTGCAAGCGGGTCGTTACGCAGGTCGATGCCTTGGTCTTTTTTGAATTCGTCAACCAGGTAGTTGATCATACGGTTATCAAAGTCTTCACCACCTAGGTGAGTGTCACCGTTGGTAGACAGAACTTCGAAGGTTTTCTCGCCTTCAACTTCATCGATCTCAATGATAGAGATATCGAATGTACCACCGCCAAGGTCGTATACCGCGATGGTGCGATCGCCGCCTTGCTTGTCTAGGCCATAAGCCAGAGCAGCTGCGGTTGGTTCGTTGATGATACGTTTAACTTCTAGACCTGCGATACGGCCAGCATCTTTGGTTGCTTGACGCTGAGCATCGTTAAAGTAAGCAGGAACAGTGATAACCGCTGCAGTAACTGGTTCACCGAGGAAATCTTCCGCGGTTTTCTTCATTTTCTTCAGAACTTCAGCAGACACTTGAGGAGCCGCCATTTTTTGGCCTTTCGCTTCAACCCAAGCATCACCGTTGTCAGCCTTAACAATTTTGTAAGGCATGATTTTAATATCGCGCTGAACTTCTTCGTCTTCAAAACGACGACCGATCAGACGCTTAATTGCAAATAGCGTATTTTGTGGGTTAGTGACTGCTTGACGTTTTGCAGGTTGACCCACCAGAGTTTCACCGTCTGTATATGCAATTACAGAAGGAGTAGTACGCTCACCCTCTGCGTTTTCGATTACGCGAGGCTTGTCGCCGTCCAATACAGCAACACATGAGTTTGTAGTACCTAAGTCAATACCAATGATTTTACCCATCAGGCTATCTCCAAAAAAATTCTATGTTCGATTTGTATACCCCTAATGTGGGGATGGAGAATCGGGTTTCAACCCCTACTCACAAACCAAAACGGGCTTGTTTGCTTCTCGTATGCCCCTTAAATAAGGTCTTCAAAAACCATTTCAAGGGTAAAAGTGAAAAAAATTCAGATTTATTGCGTTTTGGGCATAAAAAAGCGAAGCCAATCAGCTTCGCTCTTCGTTTTACATGATTTGCTGGCGACTCAATGATGAGTTACTTAGAAACCATCACCATCGCAGGGCGCACCACTCGACCATTCAATTCATAGCCTTTTTGCATCACAAACATCACCGTGTTTGGCTCATGCTCGGCGCTTTCTTGAATCGACATCGCTTGGTGGAATTCAGGATTGAAGGTTTCACCGTGTGGATTGATCTCTTTCAAGCCGAACTTCGCAATGGTGTCTACGAAAGTTTTGTGCGTCAGTTCCACACCTTCCAGTAGAGGTTTGATGGCTTCAACTTCGCTATCCGCGGCTTGAATCGCACGCTCAAGGTTATCAATCACTGGCAGCAATTCTTCAGCAAAGCGGCTAAGTGCGAATTTACGCGCTTTATCCACTTCTTGCTCGCTACGGCGACGCATGTTTTCGACTTCAGCACGCGCACGCAGCACATTGTCTTGCTGCTCTTTTACGCGCTCTTCGCTCACAAGCAGTGCTGCTTCTAGCTGAGCAATTTTTGCTTCTTTCTCATCAAGCTCATCCGCAGCTTGGTTCCAATCGATATCGGCATCTGTACCTACAACTTCAGCTTCGTTTTCAACCGCTTCTTGTTGCAGTTGCTCGTCTTTGTTTTTGATCTCTTCGTTGCTCATGATATCTCCAAAATTCACTTCATACTGGTCAGGAGAAATCGCCTAGTTGTCGATTTCCCAACACAAAAATTCGCATAAAAGCACAACTTGCCCTTATTATGGGGACGATGAATTCTGATTCAAGCCTAAATCGGTTGGAAACCCTATGAAAAAGCCATTCAACGTTCTTGCCATTATCGGCAAACCGCGAGATCAACAAGCAATTCAAACGCATAAAGAGATTTACCACTGGCTGATTTCACTAGGTTATTCGGTATTTATTGATGATCGTTTACGAGAAATTCTGACTGATTTACCAAGCGAACACTTTGCAAGTTTGATTGAAATCGGCAAAAAAGCGGATTTAGCCATTGTGGTCGGAGGGGATGGCAATATGCTTGGCGCGGCTCGCGTATTGTCCCGCTTTGATATCAGTGTGATCGGGGTCAATCGCGGCAATTTAGGCTTTTTGACCGATTTAAACCCAGAAGATTTCCAACTTCGATTACAAGAAGTCCTCAACGGCAAATACCTACAAGAGACTCGTTTTTTGCTTGAAGCGGAAATTCATCGTCACGGGCAAATCAAAAGCCATAATGCAGCCTTGAACGAAGCCGTGCTTCATCCGGGTAAAATAGCGCATATGATTGAATTTGAAGTCTATATCGATGATAACTTCGCTTTCTCTCAGCGCTCCGATGGGTTAATTGTTTCCACCCCAACAGGTTCTACCGCTTACTCACTTTCCGGTGGTGGCCCAATCCTTTCGCCAAGCCTCAATGCAATCACCTTGGTGCCGATGTTTCCACACACGCTCTCATGTCGACCACTGGTGGTCGATGGCAATCGCCGCATCAAGCTTGTTGTCTCACCAGATAATCGTGGCACTCAAGAAGTCAGTTGCGATGGGCAAATCTCACTCCCAGTCTCCCCTGGTGATGAAATTCATATTTATCAAAGCCCTAATGTACTGAAACTGATCCATCCCGAAGATTACAGCTACTATCATGTCCTGCGTACCAAACTGGGTTGGTCAAGTAAGCTGTTTTGATTCCGCTCACAGATTTCATTCATGAATAGAAAAGGCTGTGAAAAAATTTACCTGTGCAGCTTTACTGTATAAAGAAACAGTATAAACTGTTTCTTTATACAGTATTGGTTAATCATACAGGTGCAAACATGCTGGCTCATTTGAGTATCAATAACTTCGCTATCGTAAAATCGCTGCAATTGGAATTGTCAAAAGGAATGACCACCATCACAGGTGAGACTGGTGCAGGTAAATCCATCGCGATTGATGCTTTAGGTTTATGCCTTGGTGGTCGAGCCGAAGCCAGCATGGTGCGTCAGGGTGAAGATAAAACTGAAGTCAGCGCGGCATTTCATCTGGATAACAATCTACTTGCTAGCCGTTGGTTAGAAGATAATGAACTGCTTGAAGGCAAAGAGTGCATTCTGCGCCGTATCATCACCAAAGATGGGCGCTCAAAAGCTTTCATCAATGGCAGCCCTGTTCCGCTCTCTCAGCTCAAGACGTTGGGACAACTGCTGATCAATGTACATGGCCAACACGCACATCAGCAACTCATGAAACCGGAATATCAGCTCAGTATGCTTGATCAATACGCAGGTCATGCAGACTTGCTCAAAGCCACGCGTCACGCCTACCAAAATTGGCGTCAAGCGAGCAATCAACTCAAACAACTGCGCGACAATAGCCAACAGAACCAAGCTCAGTTGCAGCTTTTGGAATACCAAATTAAAGAACTCAATGAATTAGCTCTCGGTGAAGAAGAATTTGTCGAACTTGAACAAGAGCACAAACGCTTAGCCAATAGCGGCGATCTGGCACTCAACTGCCAACGTGCGATTGAACTACTCAATGAAGGTGAAGAGGTTAACGCCTTGGGTCTATTGCAGAATGTTAGTCATACGCTAATAGACTTAGCTGAAATGGATAGCAAACTGACAACGCTCCCTTCAATGGTGGCAGAAGCATTGATTCAGCTTGAAGAAACTTACCATGAGCTGCGCAACTATCTCGATTCGATTGATGTCGACCCAGAACGTATGTCATATGTTGAAGAACGCTATTCCAAAGTGATGTCGCTCGCACGTAAACACCATGTGCTTCCAGAAGAGCTGTATCAGCATCATCAAGCGCTGCTACAGCAGATCGCTCAGTTGGATTGTTCTGATGAAAAAATGTCAGCACTGGCGAGTGAAGTGGAAGTGCTCTACCAAACTTTCGTTACTGCTGCGGACAAACTGCATAAATCACGTACTCGCTACGCGAAAGAGCTAGATAAGCTGATAAGCCAAAGTATGCATGAACTGAGCATGGAAAAAGCTCAATTCAAAATTGAAGTGTTACAAGATAACGCGCACTCTTCACCATTAGGCTTTGATGCGGTGACGTTTTTAGTTTCGACTAACCCCGGACAGCCACTGCAACCGATCGCCAAAGTTGCTTCTGGTGGTGAACTGTCGCGCATGTCATTGGCAATTCAAGTGATCACCGCGCAGAAAGTCGATACCCCAAGCCTGATTTTTGATGAAGTCGACGTAGGTATTTCAGGGCCAACGGCAGCGGTTGTCGGCAAACTATTACGCAAATTAGGTGAATCAACTCAGGTACTGTGTGTTACCCACTTACCTCAAGTCGCAGGTTGTGGACACCATCAACTGTTTGTCGCCAAACAGACCAAAGCAGGCAAAACTGAAACGCAAATGCTCAAACTGGATCAAGAACAAAGAATTGCAGAACTGGCACGTTTGCTTGGAGGCAGTCAAATTACTGAATCTACACTCGCAAATGCCAAAGAGCTATTAATCGCAGCCTAGTTTCATACCGTATTACTGGATTTTTTTGTTCAGCTTTGCAACCAAATTCAAAATTCACAGTCTCAATAGGCTCAGAGCACGATCGAGGTTTTTACATCTGCTCTGAGCTTGTTTATTATCAGCCAAGTTTTTAGCCCTGAGGGACAGAGAGTTTTAACAATGCAGTTTACTAAGTGGTTCATCGCCCTTCCCCTTGCCGTCACCGCCTTATCAGGCTGCTCTTTACTTGAGCGCTTGGTGTATCGAATTGATATCAATCAGGGTAACTATGTTGATCAACAATCGGTTGATCAGCTCAAGTTTGGCATGAGTAAAGATCAAGTTCGCTTTGTTCTCGGCTCACCTATGTTGGTTGAAAATGGCTATCCAGATACTTGGTATTACATTTATCACCACACCCAAGGCCATAACGATCCAGTACAGAAAAACCTGATCGTGAAATTTAACGATGGTGGCAAGCTAGTCAATGTCGCGGGAGATTTCCCTGCTGGCGATTCTTTCTTCGAAGGCGTCAACTAAGCGCACTTTGCTGAGTAAAAAAGAAAAGGCTTTCATAAGCCTTTTCTTTTTGGTGTTGATTCTTCAGCCGTCACATTAACTTTGACTAGCGGCAGCTTTGGCTTGCTCCGCACGTTTACGGCGAATCTCTTTCGGGTCCGCCAATAATGGGCGATAAATCTCAATCCGATCTTTATCTCGCACCTTAGCATCCAACTTCACATTCCGGCTGAAAATGCCCACTTTATTGACCGTCAGATCAATCTCAGGATACATCTGCAAAATACCTGAAGTACGGATGATCTCTTCCACCGTTGCCGATTGCTCAACCACCAGCTTGAGTACACGTTGCTCATGCGGTAACGCATACACCACTTCAACATGAATCATTTCACTGCTCATCATCACTCTCCATACACCTGTTTTGCTCGGCGAGTAAACGCATTCACCATATTGCTGGTCAATTCATTAAAAATTTTGCCAAACGCCAACTCAATCATTTTGCTGGAAAACTCAAACTCCAAACGCAGCTCAACTTTACACGCAGCTTCATCCAACGGAGTGAAAAACCATCCACCGCGCAGCGTTTTAAAAGGCCCATCCACCAAGCTCATGGCAATCGACACCCCGGGCGTCAATTGATTCGAGGTGGTAAACGTCTTACTGATCCCCGCTTTTGAAACATCCACCGATGCCACCATATGTGCCTCACTCTGCTCCAGCACACGAGAACCCGAACAACCGGGCAAAAACTCAGGATAACGCGCCACATCATTGACCAAATGAAACATCTGCTCTGCACTAAACGAGACCAAGGCAGAACGACTCACTTGTTTCATTTTCACTCCTTACCACGACTCAAACAGCTTGGGAAAACGGATTGTACTTTCATCCCCCCAGCACCTCAAGCCATCAGGCTCGAACAACACAATACAGCGCTTGAGTCATCGCGCAGATAACCGTATGCTACGGCAAACAAAAGCGTTTCCTAACCGCTGACCAATCCGTATAATGCGCCCACTATGACAAAAAAGAAAACCAATACCAAAGCGGGTAGCAACACTATCGCGCTGAACAAAAAAGCTCGCCACGAATACTTCATCGAAGATGAATTTGAAGCTGGCATGGAGCTACAAGGCTGGGAAGTCAAATCACTTCGCCAAGGTAAAGCCAACATTGCAGAAAGCTACGTCTACATCAAAGATGGCGAAGCCTTCATTTCCGGTATGACCATCATTCCGTTGCAGCAAGCCTCCACTCACGTGGTAGCCAACCCTACTCGTATCCGCAAGCTGCTACTTTCACGCCGCGAGCTGGACAACCTGTTTGGCCGCATCAACCGTGAAGGGATGACACTAACCGCATTGTCACTCTACTGGTCTCGTTCGTGGGTCAAAATCAAAATTGGCGTTGCGAAAGGTAAGAAACTGCACGACAAACGTGAAGATCTGAAAGAAAAAGAGTGGCAACGCCAAAAAGATCGAGTGATGAAGAGCGCATTGCGCTAATAGTAACCACTTGAAAAATGGGAGCTAGACAGAAGCACGTATTCTGGTACTATGCACCCGTTACCTCTGGGGCTGATTCAGGATTCGACGGGAATTTTGCAGTCTGAGGTGCATGCCGAGGTGCGGTAGGCCTCGTTAACAAACCGCAAAAAAATAGTCGCAAACGACGAAAACTACGCACTAGCAGCTTAATACCCTGCTCAGAGCCCTTCCTCCCTAGCTTCCGCTTGTAAGACGGGGAAATCAGGAAGGTCAAACCAAATCAAGCTGGCGTGGATTCCCCCACCTGAGGGATGAAGCGCGAGATCCAATTCAGGTTAGCCATTCGTTAGCGTGTCGGTTCGCAGGCGGTGGTGAAATTAAAGATCGACTAAGCATGTAGTACCAAAGATGAATGGTTTTCGGACGGGGGTTCAACTCCCCCCAGCTCCACCAAATCATTAAAAAAGACACCCTCGGGTGTCTTTTTTGTTTTGCGGAAAGAGAAACTATTTCAGTTCCTCTTCCATCACCATGTTTTATTGAGTTCAGCATAAACCTGCAACTCACCCGAAATATCCTGCCAATCCTGAATCCGTTCTAAATCCTCAGCTTTCATCAACTTGAAGTTAAAATGCTCTTCATAAGGTTTATGAATTTCGGTATGGAGCTTGATGGCATCGCTATAAAACTCAAACAACCAGTAGTAAGCCGTTTCGTTACTGACTTTGCCAGTGAAATCATTTTCTATGCTGCTCCTTGGCAGCAGCTTGACACTACGCACTCGGTACAAATAGCGCCCCACTTGTTGTGTATCACTCAACGAATCGCGAACCAGAGCCACTACATAGCGAACTTCACGAATGATATTACGGTGAATATTTTGCCTATTGGTTGCGAATAGTTGTGTGTGATAGCCCTTAAGTAAACCTTGTCTCGCATTTTCTAAATAAGTGGTTTCTCGCCCCAACTCATTGATCGGCGTAATCATGGTTAAGCCATGATGCCTTACCGTCTTCACACCATATGGGGCAATGCGAGCAGAATCTTCAATGTAAAAATAATCCGCAGGATAACTCCCCAAATACTGAGTGAGATCTCCGCATCCCAACGCCTCAATCAAATACTGTTTCAACCAGACATTATGTGGCGTTTTTTCGTCATTAGGCAGTAGTGCAAAAGCCCCAATACCGATTTCCTTAATCGCTTCAGCATAAGGGTTTTCAGCACTGTTTTGCTCAGGGAAATAACCTGGGTAGAGAGCAAAGGCACCTTTCACTGGTCGGCTTTTTAGCGGTGCTTCATAATCCATGTTTTCTAGGTGAATAATGGCATCCCTGTAGCGGTGCATTTGGTTAATCGCATCTTCAGGTACAGCATCGCCACCTTTAAACAGCTGAGTATCAATTCGGTATTTCGCATCGAATAGCAGCAAGAAAGCTTCGCCATTGGCAAGCTTAGCTCGGATCACAATATCGGGTTTGTGTTTACCAAGCCAAGTGCGGTTTTCCTCCCCTTTTGGGGTGAAAGCAGGCTCATGGGCAATATCTAATTCCATGCCATCACTTTTGCGTTTAAACAGAAAGGCTGAAGCCATTTCATTGTTAGCCGCTTTTCGAGAAGACCAGCAGCGCCCTAATTCACCGATATTGCGTTGTACTTCTTCAAATCCTAATGATTTAACAATCGAGATCACTTCTGTGAAACACCACACTTCATAGACATCGGCGACCGATTTCACCGCCAATTGCGCATCACCGCCTTCGACCTGATGCAAATAGTGTTTCAACTGCTGCCACACCTTATACACTTTGGCGTAGCCATGACCTTGCTGGAGCACTTTCGATTCACTCACACCGCCGGCTAGCTCTCCAACTTCGCGCCAGAGTGGGTATTTGAGTGCTTGACTGACCGAGTGATACCAATCAGAAATTTGCTTTTGAAATGAACTCGACAAGCTATTTTGCTCATCTTGATCTAAATGATATTTGAACTTGGATAAGCCTTGCTTGGACTGAACTAGGATGTGCTTGATGAACCTATTTTCTGGCGTGTTGACACTTAACTGCTTAATGGTCACCGGTAAACGGCTGTTTATCCGCTTTGCTTTAATAAGCTCTTGGGCACGTTCTTGTTGTTTGGCGGAGAGTGGCTTATTAACTCGATCTAACTTCAGAGCGCGAGTCGAAGATTGCAAACGGTTATGTGGAGCATTGAGAATTCGCTTAATTCCAAGATTAAACTCATTAAACAGACGCTCAAATTGCGCTAACCAAAAAAGCTCAAATCGATCGCGAGACTCGTTTGATTTCGCGTGCTGTTGGCTAGTTTTTCCCGCAATCGCATAGCGCCAAAATGGGTATACCGCATCCACTTGGCGACTCATCATGCTGAGATCGGTGTCCACGACCATTTTGGTAGCAAAGACCGTAAACTTTAACTCAACGCAGCATCGTACTCCCTGACGAAGGTACTCGATAACGAGTTGGCAATCGCCCACATCATTACCAAAATTGAGCATGGCTTGTAGGGCATTTCGTCTATGGCTAAGCGAAAAGCTCTCTTCAAGAAGCCGGTATTTATGACACATCTTGGGGGAACCCCGATCAACCTCATCTTTAAACTCAATCTCAAACCAATAGGGTTTGTTTTCAAAAAAGAAAGGTTTTTCTAGCGGTTCACCCTTTTCTAAACTTAATGGATTTTCGCCCAACAGCACCTTGCTCTGAGGCGTTAACCACTCTCGCCGCGCATAAGTTCGGTCAAGTTTCGCTCTTGGCGAAGCTAAATTGTCAGCAGTAATAAAAATCTCGAAATCATCATGCTGATAACAAATGGTTTCACGTTGAGTGTTGGCCATACTTTACTTCCACACTTCTCTATCCATTAAGGCCAAAATGAGCAAAAACCATTGTTTAGCTGTGCGGTCATGGCTTTTAATTTCTTCTCACTACGCCACTCAACTTCAACTTTTCCCTCTGTATCCCCCTCAAAATGGCGCAGTAGATCAGGGCGTGAGATCGACTCATGATTCGGCAAAATAGCCGTAAGTTGCTCCTGCAAAACCTCTGTCAGTTGTTCAAGTAAATTGTGGCCTTGCGAAGTGCGTACTTTATCTTCATCGCCTTCAATACGCGGTAGAACCTTACACATTAAGTAATCATCGAACACTGCGGCTAGCTCTGTATCCGTTTTTGGCGCAAAGCAAATCACGCTAAGACAGAGTTCATTAAACGCACGGAAAGCCAGTTCAAACGGCGTGTTTTTAAGCACGTTATTTATCGCTTTGAAGAACGCTTTGGTTTTACTCGCATCACTATCCGCATCAACATCATTGAACTCTTCAATTTTTCTCACATGACTCAAGATGGGATAGCTCAAGGTGTTCGCACTTTTCTTTTGATCGCTCTCGAAAAACTCATCAATCTCGTTAGGGAAAAACTCACCGAAATCAAAACTCATCGCACGGTCAATCACCTTACGTGAAAATCCATGCGTCGTTTCATCCATATTCACTGTGCCAGCAACGATTAAATTAAATGGGATTGGCAAACCATACTCACAAAAACAGTGCCATAAATCGTCATATTTACTATCAGCCAGTTTTAAGCTTTCACGCAGTTTTGTGTTATAGGCTTGTTCAGCACCGTTCTCACCATTAAGTTGGAGGAATGAGGGTTTTAATAGTGCATCACAGCTGTAGCGAAAAGAATCGCCACTCTCCCAACACCACTCTCGGGTTTCTAATACCGACAAATAATCTGCAAAATACTGTTCAACTGGCGCGAGGTTCATCTCATCTAAACACAGCCAGTAAGGCGGAACATCCTCAAGTGCTTCAGCTTCACCACTGACGACCAAGCGCTTGCCTTGTCCGTCTGAATCCACACACTCAATGTTCAAATTTTCATTATCCGCAATCGCACGCCACGCCTGCGCCATAAAGGTCAGTACATCAGTGGTGATGTACTCCGCATGCCCACCTAAGCGTGAAACATAACCGAGTAAATCACTTGGTTCATGCCAGTCTGGACGCACTGAAGTTAAACAGTAAGTGCTACTCAATAGACCACGAGCTTCAGCTTGCTTGCGCACAAAACGAGTCTTGCCAGTGCCAGAGATACCAGCGAGTAGAAGGAAGGGTTTAGGTAAAGCAAAATGGCATCTTGAATGATTTATTAATTTATCTCTATCAATAATAGTTTTAGTTACTAAATTATTACCATTTACTTTAAACATATTGAGCAAACGACCATAAGCACTTTCAGGCTCAGCTATCGTCAAGAATATCTCATTTCCTTTCCTAAAAAAACAACCTATGTTCTGTGGCTTAATAATAGAATTAGAATTTTCATCGCCGATATATCTCTTTAAAACATCTCCAGTTAATGAAAGCCTATGTTCAGACTTTGATGGTGGCTTACCATATGTTAAATCAACACTCTCGCTTACATTCAAAATGTTAAGCTTGATTTTTTCACGAATATTAGATTCTTTTTCAAAATTTCTATCAGGGAAAAATATAACTCGAGCTTCAACTGGAACCAAACAAAATCCACCTGCTCCTCTTAGCCCCAATTCATTCCCATTAAATCTATGAATCCAAACCAACTCTTGCATAGTCCTACCTTTTACAATATTTCACTAAGAGCTAACGCTATATTCTTTGCAAATAGTGGAGGTACAGCATTTCCTATCATCTTATAATTATTCCCCTGAGAACTAATAAATATAAAATCATCAGGAAATGTTTGTAACCTTGCAGCTTCCCTTACTGTAATACTTCTTGCCTGAGTGGGATCTGGATGTATATGTCTTAACCCATCTTTATATAAATGAGCAGGAATAGTATTACTTGGCTTATTTAAACGCAAAACATGATATTTATGAACTGATGACGTTTTCCCTGTTTTCTCCGTATACAGCATTTTAAGATTTTCACTATTAGAATATTCATTTTTTCCAGAGAGAATATCATCAGCCAACAATTTAAAAATATTAATATCCCTTTCATTATGAAAACGAGGCTCATGATTGTTAATTTTTAATTTTCCTTCAACAGCCCTATGTGAAATTTTATTTTTAACTATATCTAAAGGATATAATCGAGGAAGATCAGAAATGGCATCTTCAACTGTTTTAACAGAGTTGACTTTTAGAGAGTTTAATTTCTCATAAAATTTAATCACTCTTCCCCTGTAATCAGGATATTCACTTTTACTAATTGCAACAATAATAACTCTTAGCCTTTTTTGAGGAACACCGAAGTCAGCCGTGTCAAAAAGTGCATCATATCTCAAATTTGTTGAGATATGATAACCAGCTTTCTCAAAAGCTTCTGTGACTCGTTCAACTATCGGAATACCACCAGGTGCTGCACTCAACATTCCTTGTACATTTTCAAAAATACAAGCTTTAGGCCTAAAATACTCAACAACCTTTATGTATGATTCGAACAAAAAATTTCTATAATCCTCATGCATACCTTTATCATCACGAATTCTCCCTGCAATTGAATAAGCTTGACAAGGTGGTCCTCCAATAACAACATCAATTTTTTTTCCGCCGACTAAACGCTCTAGTCCTATAGAACTTCCATATTCGACATCATTATTGTATCCCTTGATTAGCTCATTAGTCCTTTGAATATCAAATTGAATAACTTTGGACGTTGCATCTTGATAATTCCATTTACTTTCAAGGCGATTTCGTAGGGTTCTTACTGCATGCTTATCCCACTCAACTGCAGCTTTTATTTCAAATTTTCCCGATTGTTTGAAACCTTCAGTAAGCCCACCACAGCCGGCAAATAATTCGATTGTACTTAACATTAATACTTACCCATTTTTATTATTTGCTTACCTAATGCAAAACCCAATAATGGCGGAACGGCATTTCCAATTTGCTTATACTGTTGTGTTTTAGGACCTACAAAATGAAATTTATCAGGAAATGACTGTAGACGAGCATTTTCACGAGCTGTAGGAACTCTGTCCCATTTATAATGAAAGTGATTTCTATGACCTGTATCAATTGTTTTTGAAGGCTTTTGACTATGGTACCTGGTCCAGGCTTCATTGAATTTTCTAGAATCACCAACGCCAGGAGGTAAGTCCTTATGGTTTCCTCCTTCTGGAACTTGTCGAATAACAGACACTACTAAATCTGAATGTTTAGTACCTACATGGTTATAAAGTAGCTTAGAATCTTTACGCATTATTTTCTGATATTGACTTTGTGCTTCAATTGAATACTCAACTTGTTCATTTCCCAAATCTAAGACTAAAGAAGGAAGATCTCCAATAGCTTCTTCACACGTCACATAATTCTCTTCATTATGAGTTGGCTTAGGAAACTCAAATTCAACCTCACCTAATACACCAACAAAGAACATTCGTTTTCTTATTTGAGGTATTCCATAATCAGGGGCATACATTAATTTTTCAGATGAAGAATAGCCTAATCGCTTAAATTCATCGAGTATTGCTCGCCGAGCTCGTCCTTGATATAGATTTGCAATACCTGGTACATTTTCAATTACAATAAATTGTGGCTTTATACGCTCAGCCAATTGGAAAACTGAATAGAAAAGTTTATTCCTTTTGTCATTTTCATTCCGCGTTCCTGTCAAAGAGAAACCTTGGCATGGCGGACCTGCTACAATTATCTCAACTTTTCTCCCATTAATTTCTGACACAATCTTTTCTATACTTTCAGGCTCAGACAAATCCAATTGCAATGCTCGAGCATGAGGGTGATTATGAGCAAAAGTTTGAAGAGCCGGAGCATCTATATCAACACCAACAATGCTTTCAAAACCAGCCATTTCAAACCCATATGAAAGTCCACCGCATCCGGAGAACAAATCAACTAAGTATTTATTTTTCTTCATGGTTAACTACTACTAAAAATTCTTGATGTAAGGCCTTAGGGCAAAGCATATTTTTTGCACTCTGCACCTCTACCAAATTATATTTACCTAATGTCTTTAATGTTCTTGACACATTACTGACGGCTCTGCCAGTCAAATTGGCAAGCTCGGTGACTGATTGTGGCTGCTGTTCAGCTATCACTTTTAACAGATATTGGTTTTCTTTCGATAGCACATTGGCCACCGATTTCAGTGAGTCAAACCAAATATCGACAGGGTAATCTGGGTCTGAAATTTGCCCTCGAATACCAATCACGCAACGTTTTTGCTTAGCAATGTCCATTCTTCTCTCTTGACTGGCTTTTATAAACCGCTGTACGTCTGTACATAGGGTGCATATCTTATCAGCTGCTGATTATGGAGCAAGATGATTTTTCCCTCTACACCAATCCTAACGACATTCCCCCAACACCTGCTTACAATTAACCCAATCCGCCGCCATCAAGGGGCTTGAGTCAAACCGCTTCATTCGTATACTGGGCGCTCAATCACTAGGAAGTTGTTTGTATGAAATCCAACCAAAGCTTACTCAGTAACGTTCTGATCAACATTGTTATTCCAGTGGTGATTTTGAGCAAAATGAGCGGTGAAGATAACCTTGGCCCAACGTGGGCATTGGTGGCCGCGTTAGCCTTTCCCCTGCTGTTTGGGGTGTACAGCTTTATTCAAGAGCGCAAAGTCAATTTTTACTCGGCGCTCGGCATGATTAGCGTGTTGCTCACTGGTGGCATTGGCTTGCTGCAACTCGACCCTGCTTATATTGCCATTAAAGAAGCGGCGATTCCGGGGCTGATTTTTGTGATTCTGGTGGTCAGTAATCTGATTGGGTATCCGCTAGTGCGTAAAATGCTGCTCAATGAAGATATTGTCGATCACGACAAGCTGCACAGCGCGTTAAGCACGCCAGAGAAGAAGGCGGAGTTTGAGCGTCGGGTGAATGTCAGCTCTTATCTGATTGCGTTCTCGTTTTTTGTTTCAGCCGTGCTCAACTATGGCTTGGCGAAGTGGATTGTGAAAAGCCCTGCGGGTACGGAAGCGTTTAACGAAGAGATCGGTAAAATGACGGCGCTGAGCTTTCCGGTGATTTCACTGCCGGTGACGATTTTGATGATGGGCGCGCTGTTCTATCTGTTTAGAAGCCTGTCTAGCATCACAGGTCATAAGATGGAAGATTTTCTGCGGAGCAAGTAATCACTTCGCATCGAACCATCAAGATAAACAAAGGGCTCAACTGAGCCCTTTGGTTTTATTTGTAAGTCTTACTCGCCTGCGAATCTCGCCATCATGTCGCGTGCGACTGCTTCTGCGACTTTGATGCCGTCAATCCCTGCTGACAAAATGCCGCCCGCATAACCCGCGCCTTCACCGGCTGGGTAGAAGCCTTTCAGGTTGAGGCTTTGGAAATCTTTGCCGCGCTTGATGCACACAGGAGATGAAGTACGCGTTTCCACACCAGTCAGCAAGCCATCTTCAGAAGCAAAGCCTTTGATTTGGCGATCAAACTCAGGGATCGCTTCACGAATCGCTTCTACCGCAAAGGCAGGCAGCGCTTTGGAAAGGTCGGTAAGCTTGATGCCCGGAGTGAAAGAAGGCTGTACATCGCCCAGTTCACTTGGGTTACGGCCTTTCAGGAAATCACCGATTTTCTGCGCGGGCGCATCGTAAGTTTCGCCGCCCAGTTTATAAGCGTTAGCTTCCAGTTCACGTTGCAGACGAATGCCCGCCAGCGGATCGCCTGGGTAATCTTGCTCTGGCGAAATACCGACCACAATTGCGCTGTTGGCGTTACGTTCGGCACGCGAATATTGGCTCATGCCGTTGGTGACAACGCGCCCTTCTTCCGACGTTGCTGCCACCACTGTGCCGCCCGGACACATACAGAAGCTGTACACGGTGCGGCCATTTTTACAATGGTGTACCAGTTTGTAGTCTGCCGCGCCTAGAATCGGGTGGCCCGCACTGGGTCCAAAGCGCGCTTCATCAATCATGGATTGCTTGTGTTCAATGCGGAAACCGACTGAGAAAGGCTTGGCTTCCATGTACACACCACGCGCATGCAGCATCTCAAAGGTATCACGCGCACTGTGGCCGACCGCGAGCACCACGTGACGAGATTGGATCTCTTCACCGTTCGATAGCGTCACGCCGGTGATTTGACCATCTTGCATGTGGATATCGTCAACGCGGGTGCTAAAGCGAATTTCGCCACCCAGTTCGATGATTTTCGCGCGCATTTTTTCAATCATGGTCACCAGTTTAAAGGTACCGATGTGCGGCTTACTCACATATAAAATTTCTTCTGGCGCGCCTGCTTCAACAAACTCGGTGATCACTTTGCGGCCGTAGAAGTTGGGATCTTTGACTTGGCTGTACAACTTACCATCGGAAAACGTACCTGCACCGCCTTCACCAAACTGTACGTTAGATTCGGTATTCAGAGTACGCTTACGCCAAAAGCCGAAGGTATCTTTGGTACGCTCACGCACCTCTTTGCCGCGCTCAACAATGATCGGGTTAAAACCCATTTGCGCCAGCACTAAACCAGCAAACAAGCCACAAGGGCCAAAACCAATCACCAGTGGACGCTCAGGTAGGTTCTCAGGTGCTTTTGCGACAAATTTGTAGGACATATCCGGCGTTGGGCGCACATGCTGATCTTTGCTAAATTTGGCGAGCAGTTTTTCTGGGTTCGCCACTTCCACATCAACGGTGTAAATCAGTTGGATATCGCTTTTTTTACGAGCATCGTAGCCACGTCTAAACAGAGTGAAAGAGAGGACTTGCTGAGCAGGAATTTTCAACTTGGCAGCAATGGCATCAAGCAGCGCGCCTTCCTCATGGTTGAGGGGCAGCTTAAGTTCAGTTAAACGTATCATGGGATGTCTCGTGGGTCATGGGTGTCTTAGCCTCACCACTGGCGTGGCGGCTCACAATGGCGCGCATTTTACGAGAATTCGCCTCCACTGTCATATTAAAAGCTCTGTCATAATAAAAGCTCAGATCAGGCTGGAAATAGCCACCATCGAAACGGCTTGGGTTGAATTTTAGCGGCGGCGCAGTATCATCCCCGTTCTTGATTTTTGCGTACACTGTAGGTGTGCAAAACGGCTAACTAGATAGAGCGAATTGTCATGGCTTTTGTCGTCACCGATAACTGTATCCAATGTAAATACACCGACTGTGTGGCGGTGTGCCCCGCGGATGCATTCCATGAAGGGCCGAACTTTATGGTGATCAACCCGATTGAGTGCATCGACTGTGGGCTGTGTGTGCCGGAATGTACCGCGCAAGCCATTTTTCAGGAAGATGAATTGGTGGATGACCAACGGATTTTTATCGAACTCAACGCTGAGTTGGCGGAGCATTGGCCAAATTTGACCGAAGTGAAGCCGGCGATGGAAGACGCCGCAAAGTGGGATGGTGTGCCGAACAAACTGGATATGTTGGAGAAGTAAAACCCAGCCACGAGCTTGAGCGCGCAGTGCCTTAGGACAAAAAGCCTTGGGATAAGAAGCCTTGAGATGAAAAAAGCGTCGGACAATCCGACGCTTTTTTTGTTTTAGGCATAAATGATTAGCTGTGCTGACGGCGCATATTGTCGAGAATGATCCCCGTTGCCATCGCGACATTGAGTGATTCTGCACCGCCAAAGGCCGGAATGGTGATCTTATCCGTCACGTACTGCGCCGCTTGCTCACGGATACCGTGTGATTCACTGCCCATCAATAAGATTCCTTCCGCTTTAAATGCGGTTTGGTGCACGCTCACCCCTTCCAAAAATGCGCCATACACCGGCAAATTCGCCTTGGCTAAATAGTCGGGTAAATCCACTTGGCTGACTTGTACGCGGCCAAAGCTGCCCATCGTGGCGCTGATGGTTTTCGGGTTATACGGGTCGGCACAATCTTGGCTGGCGATGATGTGAGAAATGCCATACCAATCCGCGACACGAATAATGGTGCCCAAGTTACCTGGGTCGGAAACGCCATCCAACGCAATCATCAACCCTTGTGCTTTCGGAACCTCAATGTGTGGGATCGCCACCACCGCAATCGCAGCGTTGTTGCTCACCAAGGTGCTGACTTTGGTTAAATCATCCAAGGTCGCTTCAATACACTCGAAACCGGTTAAGGCTTGTGCGTGCTCGGCGAGAAACTCGGCGGTCGCAAAAATGTGTTGTACTTTCAGCGTGCTGTTGGTCAGTTCTAGGACGTTTTTCTCGCCCTGAACTAGAAATAAGCCGTGCGCTTTGCGCTGTTTCTTCTGCCCTAAAGCGCGAATCAATTTGAGTTGGGTTTTCGAAATCATGGTGCTGTCCGAGATAAATGCCGGCGAATTATAGTGCAAAGCCCCTACGAGCTAAAGGGGCGCGTAGGGGAAGCCATTAAACCAACACAATGGCAGCTTTCGATTGCCAAGCGCGCTAGGCTTGAGCAAACTCGCCTAATGCTTGTAATGCCTGCTGCGCTTTCTCTTTTTGCACGAAAATATGGTCGTGGTAATAACCTGCAATCACATTGGCGCTAATGCCATGCTCAGCAAGCTTAGTGGCAAATGCGGCGGTTAACCCGACGGCTTCCAAACTGGAATGCACAGTTAAGGTGATCAAACTAAACAACGCGCTGCTCTCCAGCCCTGCTTGCTGCGCCTTTTCAGCTTCCAACACTAACGTCAGACCTTCTGGCTCACGAAAAGTGGCGATAGGCTCTAAAGATAAATAGTCACTCAGTACCCCATCGACTGTGCAGAACACGTAATCTCCCGCCATCAGCTCTGGCGACATGGATTGCAATAGTAGATCTAAGTTTTTGATTCCTGACATGCTTTATTCCTTTTTAATCGATACATCTCGTGCCGATACAATAAAAAGCGCTTCTCCATAAGTACATGGAATAATCTTAATTTAGTATCAGTTCGGCTAATCATTTCTAGCCAACAGTTGGTACCACAAAGCATGTGGGGTATTTAGGGGCATCAAAAAAAAACGCCCTACGTTTAACAGGGCGTAGCTCAGAAATGAGCGAGAGATCAGTGGCGCACTTTAAATAGCTGCACTAATTCATGGATCAGCCAAGTGGCGGCCAATAAATCGGCGCTGCCGCCGGGGCTTAAGTGTTTTTCAATCAGCGCGCTATCGAGCGCGGTGAGGGCTTGTTCGATTTCTTGATATAAAAAGCCACCTTTGGCGAGCAGTTGCAGCGCTTGTTCTTGCACAAAATGCAGCGCTGCCAATCCACCCCGTGAAACAAGATTGCTGTCGTTATTATTGGCCATCAACACCAATAAGGTATGCCACAAGGCTTGCTCGGTGCTGGCTCCTTTGGTTAAACAGGCTTGGTAGGCTGGCAGCGCATGTTGCATGACCATAGCAAGGCCTGAAGCAGCTTCACCGCGTGCGCCGGTTAATCCATACTGGCGATAAATACGCTCGCCTGCGGTTTCGGGCGCCGATTCACGCTTCGCTTTTAGCTCATCGATAACCAAAAACTGGCACGCTTGGCGAATGGTTTCACCTATATGCTGCGCATCGATTTTGAGTTGATTGGCTTTAAGCCACCCTACCGAGCCACAAATAAGCCCCAAGATGAAAATCATCCCTTTGTGGGTATTCACCCCTTGTGTGGCCACAAACATGGCTTGCTCAGCTTCAATGCCAATCGGGCGCAAGGCGCTCAGCAGCTGAGCCGCCGGATTTCCCGCACTCTCCCAACCAGCACTGACAAAAGAGTGCAGATAAGGCGCGATCGCCTCGGCGCTGGCGATAAAAGAGTTGAGATCCATATCGCGGTGCGCGCCATTATTGGCAGTATCCACCAAACCCGGTTTAGGGGTGAGATGCACCTCCAACATCATGGCATGGTAGGCCAGATGCCCCACTAAGCGGGGCAAGCTGAAGGTCTTTGAACCTGAAGAGGAAGACGCTTGGCTAGGCAGTTCAAGCAGCAGATCAAGCGCAGCAGGAATAGTCATGCGTCATCTCCTCAATTTTTGCCAACAAAGCTTCGACACTGTGCCGCCGTGAGCGAGCACAGATCACCGCATCGCGTTCACACAGTAGGCAGCGCCGTCTTGGCAACTGCGCACCTTGGCGCGAAATAATATGTCCATCGACATCAATCACATCCAGATCCATCAGTCGTCCCAGCGGGTGCTCGCGTTCAATCTTCATCATGGCTTTTTTCAGCATGCTGGCCGACGGAGCCTGAATCACCAAAAACGCTTCCGGCCCGGTTTTTTCCACCAACAACTGACAAGCCACTTGCGGCCAACCCGTTTTCTGACACAGCTCTTGAATAGCACGAATACCTGCATCCATCACGGTTTGACTGGCAGCATTGAGCTTAAGCGCGCCCGGCATGTTAACCGTGAAAGAAACCAGAGGCAGTGAATGGCGTTTTAGCCACTCACCTTGTTGCCGAACCCGCACTTCTTTACGCAGAAGGAGCTGGTCCAGACTGACTGAAAGATCCGGATGGTGACTCATAGGCTTTTTACCTGCTTGATAACATCAATGATCGAACCGTCACGGTAGTGAACAAAAGCAACGGTCTTGTCTTCGAATTCCAGCGCTTGAGGTTTGCCCGTCAGCAACTCGGCACGCTGTTGCAACGCTTCAATCTCGACAACGGGCAGTTGCGCCTCGATGAAACGTGCTTTCAGTTCGGGACGATTCGGGTTTACCGCGATACCTTGATCCGTCACCAACACATCAATGGTGGATCCTGGGGTAATGACGTTAGTGACTTTCTCGACCACGGTCGGAATGCGGCCACGCACCAAAGGCGCCACAATAATCGATAAGTTTGCCGCGGCCGCCGTGTCACAGTGACCGCCGGATGCGCCGCGAATTACCCCATCAGAGCCGGTGATCACGTTAACGTTAAACTGGGTATCAATTTCCAGAGCGCTGAGGATCACCACATCCAGCCTATCCACCGCCGCCCCTTTCGAGCTAGGGTTAGCGTACTCGTTAGCAGAAATTTCCAGATGATGTGGATTGCGCGCTAACGAGCCCGCCGCCACCGAATCAAAACACTGCACATCGAGCAAGTAATCAATCAGCCCCTGCTCATGCATATCGACCATAGTTGCGGTGATACCACCGAGGGCGAAAGAAGCGCGAATGTCTTGGCGCAGCATCTTCTCTTTCAAAAAGCGCGCAACCGCGAGCGATGCACCGCCCGAGCCGGTCTGCATCGAAAAACCATCATAGAAATAGCCTGAATGCTCAATGACTTCCGCAGCGCGTTTGGCAATGAGCAGCTCGCGAGGGTTGGTGGTCATGCGCGTGGCATCCCCACCGATTTTGCTTGGGTCGCCCACTTCCGCCACTTGCACCACCGCATCAACACGATCTTGAGTAATCGATGCAGGGAAATTCGGGAAACCAACGATGGCTTCGGTCAACATCACCACTTTTTCAGCGTGTTCGGCATCAACTTTGGCATAGCCGAGTGAGCCGCAATTGGACTTGCCTTTAAAGCCGTTGGCATTACCAAATTCATCACAACAAGGTACGCCAATAAACGCCATGTCGATGTACAGCTCACCGCTTTGGATCAAATGCACACGACCACCGTGCGAGTGAATATGCACTGGCTCATCAAGCAAGCCGTTAGAAATGCTGTCGGCTAACGCTCCGCGGATCCCTGAGGTGTAAATCTTGCTCACCACGCCGTTTTTGATGTGTTCAATCAAAGGCGAGTGACAAGAGGTGAGCGAGCTTGAGGCCAGCGTGAGGTTTTTAATCCCCAATTCGGCAATCACCTCCATCACCAGATTGACGGTTTTATCGCCGCCGCGAAACGCATGGTGGAAAGAGAGGGTCATGCCATCTTTTAAACCAAGATCGACAATCGCTTCGCGGATCGAACTTTTCACCTTACGGTTTTTCTTGGCAGGCTCATCCAGCAGATGCGGCGTGATCGCGTGCGCTTGGGTGTAGGGCGACAACGCGTAGCGTTCCACTTCCAGCACAGACAGAGGGTTATTTAATGTATTGATACTCATGAGATGACCTTTAGTGTTTGATGCCGGATTCAGCACGTTGCAGTGTCCAACGTGCGCGTTCGATGATGGGTCCATCGACCATTTTGCCGTTAAGGGAAACCACGCCCAGCCCTTTCGCCGCGGCTTCTTCGGCAGCTTCGATGACTGCGATGGCGTGATCGACCTCTTTTTGGGTTGGAGCAAACACGTTGTGCAGCAGGTCAATCTGGCGCGGGTTAATCAGTGACTTGCCATCAAAGCCAAGCTGCTTGATGTGCTCCGCTTCACGCAAAAATCCCTCTTCGTTATTGGCATCGGAATAGACGGTATCAAACGCCATGATCCCGGCAGCACGCGCCGCTTGCAGAATGGAGCAGCGTGCAAACAGCAGCTCAATCCCTTCCGCTGAACGCTGAGTGCGCAGATCGCGCACATAGTCTTCCGCGCCAAGCGCAATCCCAATCAGGCGGCGGGAGCTAAAGGCAATCTCAACCGCGTTGTTGATGCCTTGCGCGCTTTCAATCGCGGCCAACATACGCGTGCTACCCACTTCACGTCCGCATTCACGCTCGATCTGCTCGATGACTTTTTCCATCTCAATCACATCGTTGGCGTTATCGGTTTTCGGCAGACGCACCACTTTGGCTCCGCCGCGCACCACGGCATTAAGGTCTTTGATGCCGAATTCAGAATCGAGCGGATTGACCCGCACCACGGTTTCCATCTCTTGATACATAGGGTGTTGCAGCGCATGGAACACCAACATCCGCGCGGTGTCTTTTTCACGCAGCGCGACCGAGTCTTCCAGATCGAACATGATCGAATCCGGTTGATAGATAAAGGTATTGCTGAGCATGGCGGCATTCGCGCCCGGCACAAATAACATACTGCGACGAAGTTTGGTCATGATAGTTGGCTCCACTCAATGTTCTGAACATCACAAGCGCGCATCACCGCTGCTTGAACACGCGCGCGGATCACGCAATCCAGCGCGCCTTTGTCTTCAATGGTGACCAACGCATCGTGCACTTGCATCGCGTCGAGGGTGTGCAGCACGACCTGACGAATCGCATGACCAAATTGCTGCTCGACGGTACTGTCTAACACCAGTTCAATACCGCCATCGTTATTGGGTTCAATCCGAACCTGAAGATCACTGGATTCCAGTGTTCCCGCAAAGGCGGGATGGGCAATTTTCATGGGTACAACCTTGTTTATGAGTTATTGGAAAAACACCATCAGCATCGCGTTCATACCGCTAACCGTTGCGGTGCGGCCTGTTGCGAATGATCCACATAGTGCTGACAGAGGTAGGAATAAGTACTGCTCGGTACCAAATCGGCAATTGCGGAGACACCAAAATGCTTGAGCAAATGACGTACACGAGAGGCTGAAATCGGCTGCGAGGCTTGCTGACTGCGCTCAATTTCAACGACTTGGATCGGCGCACTGACATCGTGCGCTTCTTCTAACCAGCGGCGCATGGCTTGGTTGTAGTGACGCGTCACCGTACAAATCGGCTCACTGCCGACAAAGCGGTGCGTAATGCCAAGGGCAGGCGCGATAGAATGGCGAAAAATACTTAAATCCAGCGCGGTATGGGATTGATTGACCACTTGCTGATCTTTAATAAAATAACTGGGGAAGGTCGCGCGTGAAATAATATAATCTGAACAAGAATGAATGGTTAAATTCAATAAATGTTTACTACCCGCCTTAATCATGGCCATGCGGTCTGCATAAGAGAAATCTTTATTCTCTGCTTTTACCACAAATAAATGCACCCAATCACATTGTTCACAGGCTTGTTCAATTAAATATCGATGACCTAAGGTAAATGGATTGGCATTCATCACAATACTGCCAATTTTACGGCCAGACATTTTTAATAACTGCAACTGCTTGCAATAAACAGAAAGGCGATTTGGGCTATTTTCTAATAACGCAATATGCGGTTCGACTTTATCAACCAAGAAAAAACCACACTGTCTGAATAAATCAACATTGGCTGGCTTAGTAAATAAAAAGAGTGAAAAACGCCCCATTTCATAAGCAAAGTTGGTTAATTCGGTCATCAGTTTGAGCGCAAAACCAGTGCCTTGCAGCGCAGGCGAAACCGCGATGGACTTCAACACATGCCCTGCAATTCCGCCGCAAGCGATGATTTGGTTTGTGCCATACGCCACCACAAAATGCTCGACATCCTCATCCACGGTCAGCTGATGCTGGCAAAGGAACTCTTTGATCTGTAATAGTTTAGTTCGATTTTTGGTTGAAACTCGCGAGAAGGTATAAATATCCACCATGGTCGGCTTCCTCACCTATTTTTTCTGGCTTTATTATCTAAATTCAGCCGAAAAGGTTTAATGAGGGTAATCACTTTATTTCCCGCGGTTAACGCTCTTTATGGTTTTAATGAATTTAACTCTTATCTCTTTGATTTTTAATTTTATTTTAAATTTAAATCATAAAAACCATTGAGATTTTTAAAGCCACTGGTTTGGATGACTATTTTCACAATTATCACTGACTATTTTATTTAATGTAGTAAAGGTCTTAATAACCTCATTGGACATGGAATTATGAACGAGAAAACCCTACATTTAGATAAAAAGTCCGCAACTGCAAGTGGATTTAATCTAAGCCAAACGAAAATATTTGGCACTCCACTCCCTTTATTTTTATTTTTACTGATCACTGTATTAGCCGCTCATTTTACTGACACTTTACCTAGCGGTCTGGTGGGTGGTTTTGCTTTTATGTTTGTTATCGGCGCAATATTTGGCGAAGTTGGCAAACGTCTACCGATTTTTAATAAATACATCGGCGGTGCGCCGGTAATGATTTTCTTGGTGGCCGCTTGGTTCGTGCACATGGGCTGGCTCAGTGATCGCGAAATCAAAACCGTGACCGAAGTGATGGATAAGAGCAAATTCTTGGATCTGTTCATCGCGGTGCTGATCACCGGCTCAATTCTGGCGGTCAACCGTAAACTGCTGATCCGCTCTTTGGCTGGCTACATTCCAACCATTCTCGCTGCGGTGGCGGGTGCTGCGGTGTTCGGTATCGCTATCGGCCTCGTATTTGGTATCACGCCTGATCGCATCATGATGCTGTACGTGCTACCGATTATGGGTGGTGGTAATGGCGCTGGCGCTATCCCGCTTTCCGAAATTTATGAATCGGTCACTGGTGGCTCGAAAGAGCAATACTACTCGGTTGCTATCGCGATTCTGACTATCGCCAACATTGTGGCCATCGTCGCCGCAGCGGTGATCAACATCATCGGCGAAAAAATGCCGTCACTGACCGGTAATGGTGAGTTGGTACGCCGCACTCAGTTAGATGTGAGCGAAGAAGCGAAAAACCTGACAGTGACCCACCGTGAAATTGCCATCGGTTTAATGCTGGCCGCTTGTGTGTACACCTTCTCTTATGCGCTATCGAAAGAGATTTTGCCCGGTTTTGGCACCATTCAAATCCACACTTTTGCTTACATGGTGGTGATCATCGCCATCCTTAACGCGGCGGGTTTGTGCAGTGATGAAATCAAAGAAGGCGCGAAACGCCTGTCGAACTTCTTTTCAAAACAGATGCTGTGGTTACTGATGGTCGGCGTCGGTATTGCGTACACCGATCTAGCTGAAATCATCAACGCGCTGACTTTTGCCAACGTGATCATTGCTACGGTGATTGTGCTTGGTGCAATTATCGGTGCCGCTTTGGGTGGCTGGGCAATGGGCTTCTACCCTGTTGAAGCATCCATTACTGCGGGGCTATGTATGGCTAACCGCGGTGGCTCGGGCGACCTTGAAGTGCTTGCTGCCTCTAACCGTATGAGCTTGCTCTCTTACGCGCAAATCTCTTCACGTCTGGGTGGCGGCATTGTGCTGGTCATCGCCAGCGTCGTATTCGGAATGTTTGTTTAACCCTTTAACCCTTGCTCCTTGGGATTATTTGGCGCGCTTAGCGCGCCTTTTTTTCTCTCCGTTTTCAACCCTGTTTTTACCACTGGAAGTGACCATGCAATCAACCTCACTGTTCCTCGAAGGGATTAATTTGCTGACGCTGGGGATGGGCTTTGTGTTCATCTTTCTGATTTTCTTGGTGTATGCCACGCGTGCGATGTCGCAATTGATTGTGCGTTTTGCCCCGCCGGAAGTGCCAGCCAAAACCACCAATAAAAAAGCCTCTGCCAACAAGGCCAAAGCCAACCCAAATCAAAACCAAGGTGAATTGCTCGCGGTGCTCACGGCCGCTGTCCATCACCATAAAACACAACAAAAACTATCTTAAGTGAAGGAGAAACCACAGATGACTCAGGCGATCAAACGCGTTGGTGTTACGGATGTCGTATTGCGCGATGCTCACCAATCTCTTTTTGCCACCCGTTTACGAATTGACGACATGCTGCCGATTGCGCAGCAGTTAGATCAGATCGGCTATTGGTCTTTGGAATGTTGGGGAGGCGCGACCTTTGACAGCTGCATCCGCTTTTTAGGCGAAGACCCATGGCAACGTCTACGTTTACTCAAACAAGCCATGCCCAATACGCCACTGCAAATGCTGCTGCGCGGGCAAAACCTGCTTGGCTACCGCCACTATGCCGATGATGTAGTGGATACTTTTGTGGAGCGTGCGGTGAAAAACGGCATGGATGTATTTCGCGTGTTCGATGCGATGAACGATGTACGCAACATGCAACAGGCGCTGCAAGCGGTGAAAAAGATGGGCGCGCATGCGCAAGGCACGCTCTGCTACACCACCAGCCCAGTACACAATTTACAAACTTGGGTCGATGTGGCGCAGCAACTGGCGGAGCTCGGCGTCGACTCAATAGCCCTGAAAGATATGGCCGGCATTTTGACTCCGTATGCCGCTGAAGAGCTGGTGTCTACCCTGAAAAAGCAAGTGGATGTCGAGCTGCATCTGCACTGCCACTCCACCGCTGGCCTTGCCGATATGACTCTGCTTAAAGCAATTGAAGCAGGCGTGGATCGAGTGGATACCGCGATTTCCAGCATGAGTGGCACTTATGGTCATCCGGCGACCGAATCACTGGTCGCAACCTTGCAAGGCACGGGCTACGACACCGGATTGGATATCGCCAAACTCGAACAGATTGCAGCTTACTTCCGTGATGTACGCAAAAAATACCACGCCTTTGAAGGCATGATGAAAGGCAGCGATGCGCGCATTTTGGTGGCTCAGGTTCCCGGCGGCATGCTGACCAACATGGAAAGCCAACTCAAACAACAAAACGCGCTGGATAAACTCGATTTAGTGCTCGAAGAGATCCCACGCGTACGTGAAGAACTCGGCTTTTTGCCTCTGGTCACCCCTACCTCACAAATTGTCGGTACACAAGCGGTGATCAACGTGGTGCTGGGTGAGCGTTACAAAACCATCACCAAGGAAACCAGCGGTGTGCTGAAAGGGGAATACGGCAAAACGCCAGCACAGGTTAACACTGAGCTGCAAGCTCGTGTATTGGCGGGCGCAGAAGCCATTACTTGTCGCCCTGCGGATTTGATTGCCGCCGAAATGCCAACCTTGCAAGACCGTGTATTGCAGCAAGCCAAAGAGCAGCATATCACCCTCGCCGAGAATGCGATTGATGATGTACTGACCATTGCGCTGTTTGATCAGGTAGGCTGGAAGTTTTTAGCTAACCGCCATAACCCAGAAGCCTTTGAGCCTGTGCCACAACTGGCAAGTACAGCCAACACTCCGAAAGCGCCAACAGAAAAAAGCAAAGTACAGCCCGTGGAAAGTCACGGTGTGTACACCATTACGGTCAACAACCAAAGCTATGTGGTGAAGGTGGATGAAGGCGGTGACCTGACGCATGTTGCTCCCGCGCCATCAGCCAATCACACACCAGTACCGAGTGCAGCAGAAGGTGATAACCTCGCCGCACCGCTCTCTGGCAACATTTGGAAAATTCATGCCTCAGCCGGAGATGAAGTGGCTGAAGGCGATGTCTTGCTGATTTTAGAAGCCATGAAGATGGAAACCGAAATCCGCGCGCCACGTGCCGGAGTGATCAGTGCGATTGAAGTCAATGAAGGCGATGCCGTACAAGTCGGCGATGCTTTGTTGGTATTGTCGTAATCAGAGGCGGAAAGTATGGAAAATATTTTAGCCATGGTGCGTGATTTTGGCCTGTTCCACCTTCAGTGGGGACAGGGCATCATGATCCTTGTTGGGTTAGTGCTGCTCTATCTTGCCATCGTCAAACGCTTCGAGCCTTTGCTGCTGGTACCGATTGGTTTTGGTGGAATCCTCTCAAATCTGCCCGATGCTGGGCTTGCCATGTCAGCCATCGAAAATGCCGTGTATGCGGCCAAACCGGAAGTGATGACGGCATTTTCAGAAGTGCTGCAACTCAGCTCCTACATGCCTGCAGACATCAAGCAAGCCTTGAGCAGCGCAACGCCACTGCAGATGACCACCTTGCACCTGCTCGCTGAGCAGTACCAATACAGTGATGGCATGCTGTATCTGTTTTACAGCATTGCGATTGCCTCTGGCGCGGGCCCGTTAATCATCTTTATGGGCGTAGGCGCGATGACCGATTTTGGTCCTCTGCTCGCCAACCCCAAAACTCTGCTGCTCGGCGCGGCGGCTCAGTTTGGTATTTTCACCACCGTATTGGGCGCATTGGCATTAAGCAGTTTAGGGGTGATGGATTTTAGCGTGGCGCAAGCGGCGGCGATTGGCATCATAGGCGGGGCTGATGGCCCAACCGCGATTTATGTATCGAGTATGCTCGCACCTGAATTGTTGGGAGCGATTGCGGTCGCCGCTTACTCTTACATGGCGTTAGTTCCTATGATTCAGCCGCCGATCATGCGGGCGTTGACCACACAAGAAGAGCGCAAAATTCAGATGCAGCAGCTGCGTCAGGTGCACAAGCTGGAAAAAATCGGCTTTCCGCTCCTACTGCTGATCTTGATTGCTCTCTTACTGCCTTCGGCAACGCCACTGCTCGGCATGTTCTGCTTTGGTAACTTGATGCGCGAATGTGGCGTGGTGGAGCGTTTATCCGATACGGCGCAAAACGCCCTCATCAACATAGTGACCATTTTCCTTGGCTTGTCCGTCGGCTCCAAGCTGATGGCTGATAAGTTCCTGCAGCCTCAAACCATCGGCATTTTGGTGCTCGGTATTGTAGCGTTTTGTGTCGGCACCGCAGCTGGGGTGTTGATGGCGAAACTGATGAACCGTTTCACCACCACCAAACTCAATCCGCTGATTGGCTCAGCTGGAGTTTCGGCTGTACCGATGGCGGCACGCGTCTCCAACAAGGTTGGGCTTGAAGCCAATGCGCAGAACTTTTTGCTGATGCATGCCATGGGCCCCAACGTCGCGGGGGTGATTGGCTCTGCGGTCGCCGCTGGGGTAATGATCAAATATGTGATGGGCTAAACATAATTGGTTGGGGTTTCTTAGACCCCAATCAATAAGCCTCATTTATAGCAAGGATAGACTCGCCGGCATGAACATATCCCTCACGCAATTTTTACACACCAAGGTCTGCCAGACGCTTTCGTTTCAACAGAGGGTCGGCGCTCTTTTGGTGGCTATGGTGGTGATCCAGCTTTCGCTGGTGGCTGGCTTTTTTCATCAAACCTTAAGTGAAACCTTACAAGATCAGATCAGCACCAAAGCGCTAATCCAAGCGCGCGAAATTGCGACCGACCCCAATCTCATCGTGCTGATCCAACAAAATCGGCTTGCTGAAGTGCAGGCCAAAATCGATCGTTTACAACGCATCTCGGATGCCAATTTTATTGTGATTGGTGATGCCAATGGCATTCGCATCGCGCATCCGGATGAGCAAAAAATCGGTTTACCGATGCAAGGCGGTGACAGCCGTCGTGCATTAAAAGAGGGCGAATATTACACCTCAACCCAAAAAGGCAGCCTAGGCTGGGCCATTCGTGGCAAAGCCGCGATTGTCGCCCCTTCGGGAGAGATCCTCGGCGTGGTTTCTGTTGGCTACCTGCTCGATAACATCAGCAGTTGGCTGCGGGTTTACTCCTACCCAGTGATTTTCACTGTGCTGATTTTAATGCTGCTTTCTGCGCTTGGTGCTTGGCTCTTTACCCGCCATATCAAACAGCAGATGTTCAATATGGAGCCGGAAGAGATCGCCATGAACCTCAACCTACAGCAGTCGATTTTACAAAGTGTGTATGAAGGTATCGTCGCGATCAGCTTGAAAGGGGAAATCCTGTCCGTCAATGCTAAGGCACTGAATATTTTAGGCATTGCCCACCAGCCGAATCATTTGATTGGGCGTAATGTTCAAGAGTTTATCACTCCAACCTGCTTTTTTATGGGCGCAAGCCCGTTTGGCAAGTTGGCGCAGCAAAACCGTGTCAGCCAGCAAGATGAACTGATCAGCTGTAATGGTGAAACCTTGGTTGCGAATCGGGTGCCAATCAATTCTGGGCAGCAACAAATCGGCTGGGTGGTCAGTTTTCGTCGCCGCAATGATTTCAACACGCTCACCTCGCAGCTCACCCAGATCCGTCAACATAACGATAATTTGCGCGTGATGAGTCACGAGTTTGCCAACCGCCTCTCGACCATCGGCGGCCTAATTCAAATCGGTGCATATGACGAAGCAGTGAAAACCATTCGCCGCGAAACGGCAGAGCAGCAACAGCTGATCGATTTCATCGCCCAAACTTTTCACCCGAAAGTGATCGCGGGGTTACTGCTGGGGAAATACAGCCGCGCCAAAGAGTTAGGACTGTGTTTAGAGTTCGATCCGCTATCGCATCTGCACCAAGAGCCGCAGTGCATGACCTCAGATGAACTGGCGGCGGTACTTGGCAATCTGCTGGATAACGCGTTTGAAGCCACGCTAAAAAATCCACACAGCAATAAAACCATTTCCCTGCTGCTGACCGATAACGGTGCGGAGTTGGTGATTGAAGTGGCGGACAACGGCATCGGGATCTCGGCCGACATCGCGCAAACTTTGTTTCTCAAGGGAGTGAGTAGCAAAAACCAAGAAGGACACGGTATCGGACTTTACCTTGTCCATCAATTTGTCACTCAGGCTCATGGATCGATTCTTATCGACAGTGCGGAGCCGCAAGGGACTATTTTTTCTATTTTTATTCCCAATAGACCCAAAACGCTTGCGGCGGAAAACCTTCCAGCGCTTGCCGAACGGGCATAAGAAGAGTTTGATTATGATGGAATTAATCGACGTATTGATCGTAGAGGATGAAACGAGTATTGCTGACGTGCACAGCTTTTATCTCAAACAAACCGCCCGCTTTCGCCCAGTCGGCGTGGCACAAAGTATCAACGAAGCGCGCAATATGGTGCGCATTCTCAAACCTAAACTGATTTTCTTGGATAACTATCTGCCCGACGGGCGTGGCATTGAGTTTTTGAAAGAGCTAACCCATCAACCGCAAGCGCCGGATGTCATTTTTATCACCGCCGCTTCGGATATGGAGACCGTGCGCGAAGCGGTACGCTGCGGGGTTTTTGATTACCTGTTAAAACCGATCGCCTACGATCGAGTACAAAACTCGCTGGAACGGTATCTGAAATACATCAGCTCGCTGCGCGCCAATGACAGTGTGAATCAACGACACGTCGATGAGCTGTTTAATTTTCAAGCCAAAACCGATCAGCTTGATGGGTTGCCGAAAGGGATTGATGAGCTGACCTTAATCAAAATCCAAGAGATTTATCACCATGAACCGCAAGCGGCCTACACCGCAGAATTGTTAGGACAAGCGATTGGGATCAGCAAAACCACGGCCAGACGTTATCTTGAATATTGTGTGGCCAGTGGTTTTCTGGAAGCCTGCATTCAGCATGGTCGGGTGGGCCGTCCTGAGCGGCTTTATCAAAAGCGCTAACCCACCCAGCATGTTGAATGCATCAGGCATGAGTTACAAAGTGTAATGGAAGGGGATCACTTCAGTGCTCTCCCCTATTTCCAACATCCCTTCTAAGTTGTTGCTGTGACACTGACAAAGTGGGATCACAAATACCCCTTCTTCATCTTTATCGCGTTTCACCAACATCGCCTGCGACGAAGGGATTAAACAGTTGATTTCAGCACAAAACGCTTGGCTATTTCGGCTAAAGTGCTGCCAATAGGCCAACCAATTTTCTCGCGCTTCGGCGGAAGCCAAATCTCTAGAAACTTTTCTTACTAACATCGCATCACCACTGTGGCTATTGAGTCGCCCTATTACAATGGATTTCGACTCACCTAAGCATGAAGCGATTCAAAGTTCACCGTAGCGATAAAAATCTTATTGGTTTTTATGGCGTTATCTTGCTAACACCACGCAACCCTTGCCGATTGAGTGCTTAATGAATGTAACGGAAAATCGTGCGATTAATGCCTAGCGCCTCACCCAACCAGCGGATCTGGTCATCTTGATGGTCATAAGCGTCATCTCCCGATACCGGATGAATGAGTACACTCAACGCACCGCGATTCGCCTCTAACCACTCGATAAGCCCATACTGATTATCGCGAAAATGCAGTTCAAACATCGGTTTGACATGCGGGCCAACACGGCGTGGCACTAGGCCAAATAAAGCGATCACATCACGGCGTTCACGGGCAATTTGTTGGCGAAAACGTTCAGCGACGATCGCTTGGTCTGGATCAAAATAAACATGAGCATGAAACATAGTAACTCCTTAGGAGATAACAATAGGACGAGGTCAGCATAGCGCTACACTAAGCACAATATCAGCAGGCGAATTTGCACAATAAGGTCGATTTCTTCGAACGAGAGTGCAAAACACGCTGCCCCTATAACGCAGAATGACTATCAGTTTGGCTAACCTGCGCCGGAATTTGCGCTTGCAACCACTGGCAAAAAACTTGCGTCGCGTCAGTGGCTTGGTGAGTAATCAAAAAGTAGCCAGCCTTGGCCCGAATGGGAGCAAACGGGGTGACCAAACGCCCCGTATCGAGTTCGTTTGAAAGTAAGGCAGTACGCGCCATTGCAATCCCCACTCCGGCCTCTGCAGCTGACATCGCCATATCCGTGCGGTTGAAGTAGTGATCACGCCGCTCAGGCAAGGTAATTCCCATCTGGTGAGCCCAGTAGTGCCACTCTTGGTCGCGTGCCGCATTCGCCCACGGCATCGCATCATGCAGTAGCACGACCTGCTGCCAATTTTCTGCGTTTGCCCAATCCTCCTGTAACCAGGAATGAGCCGCGAGATAGGTCGCGCTCATCACGGGTAATAACCACTCCTCCATCAATAATTGCGCATCTCGCCGCGGATAAGGGAACGCGCCATAATCAATCGCCAGATCGTAATCACGCCGATCACTATCCACCAACGCACCTTCCGCGAACGTTTGAATCTGAATCTCAGGATGGCGGCGATAAAAATCCTCTAAGCGCGGCACCAACCATTTAAACGCAAATGACGGTGTCAGTTTCAGCCGGATCTCTTTTCGCTCCGTTGATGGCACCAAACTGTGAATGGTCTGCTCAATATCTTGATAGCTACGTTGCACCGTCGTCAGTAGGATTCGCCCCGCCTCAGTTAAACGCACCCCGCGAGAGTGCCGTTCAAACAAGCTAAAACCCAACTGCGCTTCCAACTGCAACATTTGTTGGCTGATCGCCCCCGTGGTGAGGTGAAGCGCCGCTGCAGCTAAGCTAAAACTGGAGTATTGAGCTACCTGCATAAAAGTATGCAAACTGGCAACTTGCTGGCTTTTTAACATAGGCTTGCTTTTAGTTTTACTAAAGGGTGGTGATAATTTTTATCGATTGTTAACAAAAAGTAAACCTCAGACACTAAGCCGAAAATTGAGCAAGGAGTCAATGATGGAGATTTTGGTCTTAGGTAGTGGCGTGGTCGGGCTAACTAGCGCTTGGTATCTCGCGCAAGCTGGCCACGATGTGACGGTCGTTGATCGCCAACCACGTAGTGCTGAAGAAACCAGCTTTGCCAATGCTGGGCAAATTTCCTATGGCTACTCTTCCCCTTGGGCCGCACCAGGCATTCCGCAAAAAGCCCTGAAATGGATGCTAGAAGAACACGCGCCACTGAAAATTCAGCCATCGCTCGATCCTGCGTTACTGAGTTGGATGGGTAAGATGCTGCTCAACTGCCAACTTTCGCGCTACCAAATCAACAAATCGCGGATGTTGGCGATTGCCAACCATAGCCGTGAGTGTTTAAAAGCGCTCAATCAAACCTACCAACTCGATTACCAAGGCCGACAACGCGGTACTTTACAAGTATTTCGTGATGAAAAGCAGTTAGCCGCGATTGAAAAAGACATGCAGCTTCTGGCGCAAAGTGGCGTACGTTTTGAGTTGCTGAATGTCGCGCAATGTCTGATTCATGAACCGGGGCTCGCCCCAGTGCAGGAAAAGCTAGTGGGTGGTCTATGGTTACCGGATGACGAAACGGGCGATTGTTACCTGTTCTGCCAACAGTTAACCGAACTTGCCAAGCAACAAGGTGTGCGCTTTCACTTTGATTGCCACATCCAACAATTGGTTAATGAAAGCAAAAAGATCATCGGTGTCCAAACCGATTTAGGCTTGCTCAAAGCAGATGCGTATGTGGTGGCACTGGGCAGTTATTCAACCTCGTTGCTCAAACCGCTCAGCATTGATATTCCTGTCTATCCAGTAAAAGGATACTCGCTAACCTTGCCGATTATTGATGAGGAATTTGCGCCGCAATCCACGGTGATGGATGAAACCTACAAAGTGGCACTCACCCGTTTTGCCGATCGAATCCGCGTAGCAGGAACGGCAGAGTTAGCCGGTTTTGATCCCGCGATTCCAGAAGCACGCAAAGCGACGATTGAAATGGTGGTACGCGATCTGTTTCCACGCGGCGGTGACTTTGCGCAAGGGCAATTCTGGACGGGATTTCGCCCGATGACACCTGACGGTACACCAATCATCGGTGCCACTCCCTATACCAACCTCTACACCAATACGGGGCATGGCACACTGGGGTGGACCATGGCCTGCGGCTCCGCCAGCATTTTAGCGGACGTGATCACTCAGGGCGAAAGCACACTGAGCCGATTAGGGCTAGATCTGTTCCGTTATCCGAAAGCATCCTAAATGCGCGGCCTTTTGACTCTGCCTGCAGGAGCATGGCAGAGTCATCTCTCACAATTCGCATGCCACCAACCCACAGTGTAAAACTTCAATAAACCGAATAAATGTTGGTCATTTCTTATTGAATCTCAACTGACTCAACCAAAGCATAAAATTTTTATCTAGCACACATCGCCCACCAGATTGACCAAAAATTCACCACATCATCCAATACTCAGCCCGTAGTACAGCAAATAAACAGTTTTTGTGTTCAGCGTCACGCATCCATTGTTTGCCAGATAAAAGAATTAACATTTGAGTTACAAAAAGATTAATATACCGAACACACAACAGACACAATAAACACAACAACTCATTTACAGGGAAACTACTTATGCAGTCATTTGTTGATTTTCTGAATGGAATCATCTGGAGTCCGGCGCTGATTTATCTCTGCCTTGGCGCTGGTTTGTTTTATTCCATTCTGACTCGTTTTGTACAGGTTCGTCACTTCTTCGAAATGTGGCGTCTACTTCTAAATAATAAAGAATCCTCAAAAGGGATCTCCTCTTTCCAAGCACTGGCAGTCTCACTCTCTGGTCGCGTGGGTACGGGTAACATTGCCGGCGTTGCAGCAGCAATCGGTTTTGGTGGCCCAGGTGCGGTATTCTGGATGTGGACCGTTGCCTTTTTTGGCGCCGCTACCGCATACGCAGAATCGACTCTGGCGCAAATTTATAAGGAAGAAGACAACGGTGAATTCCGTGGTGGTCCAGCGTATTACATCGAAAAAGCCATGGGGCAAAAATGGTATGCCTGGATCTTCGCAATTGCCACGATCTTTGCTTGTGGTGTGCTGTTACCGGGCGTGCAATCCAACAGTATTGGTAATGCGGTTGAATCTGCGTTTGGTTCTGGCCCTATGATTGAAACCGCTATCGGTACCTTTAGTTTCGCCAAAATTTTCACCGGTACAGTGGTTTCTATCCTACTCGGCTTCATTATCTTTGGTGGTGTAAAACGTATCGCAAGCTTCACTCAGATCGTCGTACCGTTTATGGCGCTAGCGTACATCATCACCGCTTTCGTGATCATTCTGCTCAACATCGGTGAAGTACCACGCATCATCGCGATGATTGTAGGTGATGCATTCTCGCCGATGGCCGGTGTAGGTGCAGCGATTGGTTGGGGGGTAAAACGTGGGGTTTACTCTAACGAAGCTGGTCAAGGTACTGGCCCACACGCTGCAGCGGCAGCCAGTGTAGAACACCCAGCACAGCAAGGCTTAGTACAATCTTTCTCTATCTACATTGATACCTTGATGGTCTGTTCAGCCACCGCGTTCATGATTTTGATCACGGGAGCCTACAACGTACACGGCGCGGGTGAAGGCATCTTCCTTGTACAGAATTTGCCAGCGGATATCATCGCAAGTAGCCCAGCCTTTACCCAAATTGCCGTAGATAGTGCATTACCCGGCATTGGTAAACCGTTCGTGGCGTTTGCGCTGTTCTTCTTCGCTTTCACTACGATTTTGGCTTACTACTACATCGCCGAGACGAATGTGGCCTATATCCGCCGTACCTTCAAAGTCGATGGTTTGATGTTTGTGCTCAAAATCGTGCTCATGGCTGCCGTGTTCTACGGTACGGTCAAAACCGCCAACTTGGCGTGGGCTTTAGGTGATGTGGGCGTCGGCTTGATGGCCTGGCTCAACATCGTCGGCATCATCATTATCTTCTTTATGTCTAAGCCAACCATGGCAGCACTAAAGGATTATGAAGACCAACAAAGACAAGGCGTGACCGAATTTACTTTCAACCCAGTGAAACTTGGCATCAAAGGTGCGACGTACTGGGAAGGAAAATATCTTCGCAAAACGGGCAAAGCCCCAACCGCGGAAGTGAAAGAGACCCAAAGGGTAGAGCAAACTAGCTCACTATAAGAAAAAGCAGTGAACACAACATAAATAAGTCAAAGGGTTAGCATTCGCTAACCCTTTATTTTTCAACTCAAGGTGAAGGTTACTTCGTTTTCGGTTCGATAATATTGAACCAGAACTCGAAGTTATCTAGCATTCCTGCAATATCGGTCAGCGCTTTGGCGTTGCCTTCTATCGTCGCCTTGCCTTCTTTAGCTAACTGTTGAATGGTCGTTTTGCCCATCAACACCTGATTCAATTCAGAACGATTCAGCGTCAATGTCATATCTGGCTTATCCGATTGAATACCTTTTAAGTTATTCAAATGGGCGTTTTCCAGTTCAACCAAGAATTTCTCGTTCACGTCCGGCAGAACGAAGTTAATGGTGTAATCCACTCCCGCAGCTTTATCGCCATTGAGACGTACGCCGAGGTAATCAAGGAACAGTTCGGTATCCATCGCCACCACCATATCCGCACTGGCCGTTTTCGTCGCTGAGACGGTTGGTAAACCATTGCGCAGTTCATAAGCCCCCATCAAATAGGTGTTACGCTCACCAGCAGATTCACTCTGGTAACCCAATTGCTCTAAGCAGTCGGCTTGCAAGTAACGCGCCTGCTTATTGCTCGGCTCTGCAAACACGGCTTTATCGACAATCTCTGCACACCAACGGTACTCACCTTGATCAAACGCAGCCTGTCCTTGCTTGAGAACATTGGCCATGCCGCCCATTGCCGCCACGTATTTCGGTGCCGCATCGGTAGGTGATAGCGGGCGCAAGGTCGCAGGGTTCATATCAAAGTAACCCAGATATTTGTTGATCACCGCTTTGGCATTGCGATGGTAGCTACCGTGATAACCGCGGTTATACCATTCTTTCGCTAGCACATCAGGAACATGGAATTCATCCTGAATCTCATTGATGGTGACACCATGGTTAGCCAAACGCAGCGCCTGATCGTTAATGTAACCGTACATATCACGCTGTTTACGTAGGAAATAGTTGATGTTGTCATTGCCCCAACGTGGCCAAGAATGTGAAGCGAACATCACATCCGCCTTTTTCGCGTACCTATGAATCGATTGATTGATGTATTTACTCCATGCTTGCGCATCACGCACTTCCGCACCACGCAGAGTGTAGACGTTGTGTAAACCACCAACGGTGTTTTCTGCCATCCACAAGGCTTTAAACTGTGGGAAGTAGGTGTTCATTTCCGCTGGCGATTCGGTTCCCGGCGTGTTCTGGAACTCCATGGTCACACCATCGATCACCACTGTTTCCGTTTGTTCAGTGATCACTTTCGTTGGTGCAATCAGGCTAACTTCACCTTGTGCTACGTTTTTACCAATCGCAGCATCGACTTGCCCCGTGGCACCTTTCGGCAACACGTTACCATATTGGTACGTGGTACGGCGCGACATGGCGTTCCCCGCCAATACGTTCTCTGCAACTGCATGATCTAAGAAACCTTTTGGCGCGATGATCGGCACTTCACCACGATCCACTTGCTCTTGGCTCACAATCCCTTTTACGCCACCAAAATGGTCAGCATGCGCATGGCTGTAAACTACGGCTTTCACCGGACGCTCACCCAACTCTTGATTCACAAAATCCAGAGCGGCTTTTGATGTCGCAGGAACCGTCAGAGGATCAAACACAATCCAACCGGTATCCCCTTTCACAAAGGTGATGTTCGCCAAATCGTAACCACGAACCTGATAAATGCGATCAGTTACTTTATACAGACCGTGGTGCATATTGAGTTGAGCTTGGCGTTGTAAACTTGGATGAATACTGTCGTAGTCACGCCCATCCAATAGGAAGCTGTAATTACCGAGTTCCCAAACCACCTTGCCGTTGGCATCTTTGATTTGGAGATCTTTTTGCTGTGCGATCAAACCTTTCTCGACCAGTTTGAAATCTTCTTGATCAGCAAATGGCAACGTGCTGCGTTGCTCTGCAGCAAAAGCCTGTGTGGTTGCACTCGGCGCTTTGGTTTCTGCAGTAAAAGAATGGGCCAAAACTGGTGCTGAGGTGGCAACCAATACAGCCAACAAGGTAGGTTTACAGACTGTTTTCATTGGATATCTCTCTTTCTGAGTCATTAGGGAACAAGGACAAGAATATGAGAGAAATTGCTGCAGAACGATTCGCCAAACGATAATCAATAGTTAAGCATTGCTTAACTATCAACAGAGCACAGCCTCAATTTGCTCACGCAACCAGATCAAGCCTTTGTCTTGTTGTTTGGCTTTGTGCCAACAGATAAACGTTGGAACAGCACGAATGTCAAACGGTAACGGCTGAATAGATAACCCCAGTTTTTCTGCCCACATATCGGCCAAACGCTTAGGCGTAAAACACAGCAGATCCGTCACCGATGCGGTCGCCATAAGGTTCAACATCGAATCACTTTGATAATGGACTCTACGTGCAGGCAATGCTTGTTCCACCAAGCTGGAAAACAAATAGTTCCCAAAACGGCGACTGGTTAATGCCGTGTGTTTTTCAGCAAAAAACTGCTCAAAGCTCAAGGAATTCCCTAGCCGAGGATGATTTTTGGAGTACACCACTACTAAAGCTTCTTCGGTGATCTGAGTGGTGATAATCGAAGGATGGCTGATGGGAAGTAAGGCTAAAAATAGATCGGCTTCTCGCTCACTCAGCACCTGACTGGGGGTGAAATGGTCATCTTCATAGGATTTTAAATTGACCGTGATATGCGGAGCGATGTCGCTGATTTTTTGCAGCAGTTGCGGCAACACGACCAAATCAAAATACGCCTGTCCACCGATGATAAATTCGCGAGTGCTGGTTGTAGGGTCAAAACTCGCATCCGCTTCAAGTCCAAAACGAATCGCACTTAAACCTTCGGAAATGTGTTTGTGCATATTGAGTGCGTGCTGAGTCGGCTGTAATCCACGCCCTTGCCGGACAAACAGAGGCTCCCCCACTTGTTCACGTAAACGAGCCAAATTTTGGCTAACCGCAGCGGAAGTCATGTTCAACTTTTCTGCCGATCTGTTCACCGAGCCTAGCGTCATCACAGCATCAAACACTGTCAGTAGGTTTAGGTCATAATCTCGCAGCATTATCTCATCCGTTTTTATCCTGATCACACTTGAGCGATCTTACTCGATCTCACCTCCCCCTGCCCCGCAACTTTGTGACGTCTTGCTACTGAGTTAACTTTTTAACCGGCTTTGTTCACTCACCCAACACGTAGCAACGTAGCATCGACTCACGGGTAACAAAGCAAAAAAAAAGGGCTAGCCGATGGCTAACCCTTTATACGTTCCCAGAATATCAACTTATGCTGCAAGCTCTTGCGCTTTAACAGGCTGTACGCGCTTTTCGCCGATAGGCAGAACAACGCGACCGTATTCATTGTTCAGCACTTGTGCCATCGCAAAGTAGATTGCGCTTGCACCACAGAAAATGCCTTCAAAACCAGCAATTGTGCCAATCAGCTCGCTACCAGTGAAATCACGAGCAGCCAACAGAGCAAACAGAATCGTCAGTGAACCGAATACCACTTGCTTGGCAGTTGGGTAGCACAGAGAACCAATGAACATAAAACCAGTGAAGATACCCCACAGAGCTAAGTACCAACCCATGAAAGGCGCTGGGCTTGCAGGCAGACCCATGTGTGGCATTACGATCAAGCCAACCAGCGTCAACCAGAACAGACCGTAAGAAGTAAATGCCGTTGTACCGAAGGTGTCACCACGCTTAAAGCACATGATGCCGACGATAACTTGACTCAGACCGCCGTAAAAAATACCCATCGCCAGAATCATCGAGTCGATTGGGAAAAAACCTGCGTTATGGATATTAAGCAGAATGGTGGTCATACCGAAACCCATCAGACCGAGTGGTGCTGGGTTGGCTAGCTTAGTTGACATGTGAACTTACCTTCAGAGTGTGAATTCAAAAATGTTTGTAAAAATTACGCGCGGATTTTAATTAACCGACAGACAAAAGAAAAAAGATCTTATTGGAAACTTAGATTGTTGAAATAGTTGGTTACAGGTGCGAATAAAAAATCGCCCAACCGAAGTTGAGCGATAAAATAAATCATTTAAATACAATTATTTAGCAAGAAACTTTATCCCAAAACCAATTTGGTTGGGTTGGTGACTCCCAAACTCCAGGACTATTCTTTGCAATAAAACACTGGCCGTTGAAGGTGACTTTGTCACCATTTGCCACCTTAGTTACCCCTGGTTGCCACACAATGGCATCTGTAGGTGCGGGCTCTGTCGGTGGAACCGGAGTCGGTGTTGTCGGCTCCGTTGGTGGCACTGGATTGGTCGGTGGTACAGGCTCCGTTGGCGGAACAGGATTGGTTGGAGGGGTTGCTTCACCGGAAACCAATGCCCAAGGGCCACCTAAAGTAGGATCATTACCTTGCGTCCACCATTTAGCTTGGTAGATTGCGCCTTTGTAACTGACCTTATCACCATTGTTGTATACCTTTCCGGCATCCCAAGCGGATACGCCACCCGCGGGAGGATCTGTCGGATCGGTAGGTAATGGATCGAGTTTTTCTACTACGCGGACTTTCGGCCAACTCGCGTGAGAACCATACAAGTTTGTCACACATTTCTCGTAATCCCCTTTCACTAAAGCGGAATAAGCGGTTTGGAAACCGACCAACTCACACTCAAACGAGTAACCACCCGGACGATCTGGGTAATATTTCCAGTTACCATCCCAGTTGGTGTAAAGCACATCGGTCGCACCATTAAGGTTTAAACTGCCGTAGGGCAATTGCTGCCAGCAAGTGTTCTTCTCATCCGCTTCGATCGGAATTTGATAATGAGCCGCTAAGCCTTCCCAGTAACGAATACGGTTAACTGGCTGTCCTTTGTCTTTGTTCTGCTCGCCGCACTCAATACCACCGTTAATAATATTGATTGTGGTACCGAAACCGTAGCCAATCCCTGCATCAATTTCACGTTGTGAAGGAACCCAAGTACGATCGATCACGTGTAACATCGCCGGTTTCGGTGCTTGCGGAGTCAGGAAAAACCAGATTGCAGAGGCAAGGTTCAACCATGAATCCGCCACTAAACCTGGGTTATTAAGTAATACGGTCGCATCACCATCAAACATGGCTTCAGAGAAAGCACCATAGTTAAAGTGGTAAGAAAGCTGTTTTGCACCACGGCCAAAGTATCCCTGACCCGTTGCACAAGGCCACTTCTTATTCTGCCAATCATTCTGGCCACACCCTGTGGTATAGCCCGTTTGTCCTTCAGACCAGCCCATCTCCCGCACATGCACCAAAGCCTGCTGCCACTCTTCCAAAGCTAATGGGTTATCAGAAATGTTGTCTTTTGCAATATGCCCACCGGTTTCTTGAGCAAAGTGAGCAAACGCTGTCACGATCGATTTTTTACAAATTGCGTCTGAGTTACGGCCATCGGTATATTCAGCACAAAATGCTGGGAATTTACCAATCGCACGCAAGAAACGGGTATAGGTGTATTCTGGCGCCGCCATATGAGTGAGGAAATCCCACTCAGACTCAGGAAATACGCGCTCAACCCGTTTCACGTTATCAGGGTTTGTCGCCAGTCCCGGTTCAATCGCATCGACAATCGCGTTGGAGCGTGTAGCTAAAGCATTTGACCAAATACCGTACATAGGATTGGCGGTTTTGGCTTGCTCTGCCGCGGCAATATCGGCTTTAGCCACCACATACCCACCCGGGTTTTGTGGATCTGGTTGAATATTCATGGCGGCTTGCACAGGCAAAGCGCATGCCACGGCTACCCACCACGCGGTATGTTTGAGTTTAAACATGGATGAAAGTCCTTCTCTCAACTTGATAATCCATTTGAGAGTAGGCTTATTGATAACTAATTTAATAGGGAAAAATAAGAAAAAAGCCAGAATTGCGAGCCATTTCAGGACGATGTAAATCGTACGTCTGCGCTCTACACTAAGTTTTTGAACAGAAATACAAAATCAACAGAATCTGTGGAGAAAAGAAAAACCTCAGGCTATGCCTGAGGTTTTATATACACTTTGCGGAATATTATTCCCACTCAATCGTTGCTGGCGGCTTACCGGAGATGTCATACACCACGCGAGAGATGCCATTCACTTCGTTGATAATGCGGTTGGAAACCTTACCCAAGAACTCATAAGGCAGGTGCGCCCAATGTGCGGTCATAAAGTCGATGGTTTCGACTGCACGCAATGACACAACCCAATCGTACTTACGGCCATCGCCCATCACACCAACAGAACGAACTGGCAAGAACACAGTAAAGGCTTGAGAAACCTTGTTGTACAGATCCGCTGCATGCAGCTCTTCAATGAAGATCGCATCCGCACGACGCAGCAAATCACAGTACTCTTTCTTGATCTCGCCCAGTACACGCACACCAAGGCCAGGCCCTGGGAATGGGTGGCGGTAAAGCATGTTGTAAGGTAAGCCAAGCTCAAGACCGATCTTGCGCACTTCGTCTTTAAACAGCTCACGCAGTGGCTCAACCAAGCCCATTTTCATGTCATCTGGCAAACCGCCCACGTTGTGGTGAGATTTGATCACATGCGCTTTACCGGTTTTTGAAGCCGCAGATTCAATCACATCTGGATAGATAGTGCCTTGTGCCAACCATTTAGCGTTTTTCAGTTTTTTCGATTCTTCATCAAACACTTCAACAAACACACGACCGATGGTTTTGCGTTTCGCTTCTGGCTCATCAATGCCTTCCAGTGCTTTCAAGAAACGCTCTTCTGCATCGACTTTGATGATATTGAGGCCAAATTTGTCCCCAAACATATCCATCACTTGTTGACCTTCGTTCAAACGCAGTAAACCGTTATCCACGAACACACAAGTCAGGCGATCACCAATCGCACGGTGAACCAGCATGGCAACCACAGAAGAATCCACGCCGCCAGAAAGACCAAGGATCACTTCATCGTTACCCACTTGCTCTTTAATACGTGCAACGGCATCTTCAATGATAGATTCTGACGTCCACAGACGTTCACAGCCACACACGCCAAGAACAAAGTTCTCTAGCATCTGCAAACCGTTTTGAGTGTGGGTTACTTCTGGGTGGAACTGCACACCGTAGTATTTCTTCTCTTCATTGGCCATCGCGGCGTATGGGCAAGTGTCGGTTTCACCGATTTTTACGAAATCAGCTGGAATTTCGACCACTTTGTCACCGTGGCTCATCCAAACGTCTTGAGTCAATTCAAGATCTTTAAACAGCGCTGATTCGCCAGAGACTTTCACCTGAGCATAACCAAACTCACGCTCATCAGAGGTCGCTACACGGCCACCTAACTGCTCAGCCATGGTCTGCATGCCGTAGCAAACACCAAATACTGGCACGCCACTGTCAAACACATATTGTGGGGCACGTGGTGAATTCGCTTCTGTCACGCTTTCAGGGCCACCAGAAAGAATAATGCCGTCTGGATTGAATTCGCGAATGTCCGCCTCTTCTACATCCCAGCTCCACAGCTCACAGTACACACCGATTTCGCGCACGCGACGGGCAACCAGCTGGGTATATTGAGATCCGAAATCGAGGATCAGAATTCGTTGGTCATGAATATTCTTAGTCATTGTTTAGCAGTCTTATCAGCCAAGTATTAAAAACAGGAAGTCTTAAAACGGAGGCGAGTCTACTCGCCTCACATTCAGTCATCAAGCATTAAAGCAAACGTTTACGCTTAACCCAGACGGTAGTTTGGAGCTTCTTTCGTGATCTGCACGTCATGTACGTGAGACTCTTTCATACCCGCACCAGAGATGCGTACAAATTGAGCTTTAGTACGCAAATCTTCTACTGAGGCAGAGCCAGTCAGACCCATACAAGAGCGTAGGCCGCCCATTTGTTGGTGGATGATCTCTTTCAGATGACCTTTGTAAGCGATGCGGCCTTCGATGCCCTCTGGAACCAGCTTGTCCGCAGCGTTATCGGTTTGGAAGTAACGATCTGATGAACCTTTTGACATCGCACCCAGTGAACCCATACCGCGATAGGCTTTGTAAGAACGGCCTTGGAACAGAATGACTTCGCCCGGTGCTTCTTCGGTACCAGCGAACATAGAGCCAACCATCACACAAGATGCACCAGCAGCAATCGCTTTAGAAATATCGCCAGAGAAACGGATACCACCGTCTGCGATAACAGGAATACCGAACTCTTCAGCCACGCCAGCCGCATCCGCAATCGCAGTAACTTGAGGAACACCCACACCCGTTACGATACGAGTCGTACAGATAGAACCTGGGCCAATACCGACTTTCACAGCACTCACGCCCGCTTCAATAAGAGCGCGCGCACCTTCAGCGGTCGCCACGTTACCACCGATGATTTCAAGGTGTGGGTAAGCCGCGCGAGTTTCACGGATACGTTGCAGAACACCTTCTGAGTGGCCGTGAGAAGAGTCGATCAGCAGTACGTCAACGCCCGCTTCAACCAAGGCTTTAACACGCTCTTCGTTGCCTGGAGCAGCGCCAACAGCAGCACCAACACGCAGACGACCTTGGTCATCTTTACATGCATTGGGTTTGCTTTCGGCTTTGTGGAAGTCTTTCGCGGTGATCATGCCTTTAAGTTGGAACTCATCATTCACCACTAGAATTTTCTCAACACGCGCTTTGTGCATCTCTTCTTGCACTTCAGCACGGCTTGCGCCTTCTTTTACCGTCGCTAGGCGCTCTTTTGGCGTCATGACTGCGGCAACCGATTTGGTGAGGTCAGTAACGAAACGAACGTCACGGCCAGTGATGATACCAACCAGTTCATTGTTTTCTGTTACAACAGGGAAACCCGCAAAACCGTGGTGGTAAGTCAATTCCATTACATCAGCGATGGTTTGTTCAGGGCGAACCGTCACAGGGTGAGTAACCACACCGGCTTCAAAGATTTTCACTTGGTGAACTTGAGCTGCTTGCTGTTCAATCGACATATTCTTGTGAATAAAGCCAATGCCGCCTTCTTGAGCCAGAGCGATCGCAAGACGTGCTTCCGTGACAGTGTCCATAGACGCTGAAACCATAGGAATGTTCAGCGCAATATTTTTGGTCAACCGAGTGCGAAGATCGGCAGTGTTTGGAAGAACGGTGGAATGAGCAGGGACGAGTAGAACATCGTCAAAGGTTAGAGCTTCTTTTGCGATTCGTAGCATGTGCAATATCTCACAACAGGAGTGTTAACAACGGAAATCCACTTCATCGTTTCGCCTAATAAAATGGATTTATATTTGATATTGCGGACGGATTATACGCCCGAGGCAATCGGTTGACTACACATTTTTTCATTTTTTATTTGCATTTCACCCCTTGATATGTATTATATTGCGGCTAATTTCCATACCCACGTCTGAGGAATCAGCGTTGTCTTCTTCTCTCGCCAATCGAAATATCTACACAGTTTCCCGTTTAAATTCTGAAGTTCGTTTATTACTGGAAAATGAAATGGGGATCGTCTGGTTGGTGGGTGAAATTTCAAACTTCTCCGCCCCCGTTTCTGGTCACTGGTACCTCACCCTAAAAGACAGCCAAGCGCAGGTAAAATGCGCGATGTTCAAGGGTAATAACCGTCTGGTTAACTTCAAACCGCAAAATGGTCAGCAAGTGTTGGTTAAAGCTCGACTCTCACTGTATGAACCGCGTGGTGACTACCAAATCATCCTAGAAAGCATGCAACCTGAAGGGGATGGCCGCCTGCAACAACAGTTTGAACAACTGAAGATGCAGCTCGCCGCCGAAGGCTTGTTTGCTCAGACGCGCAAGAAAGCACTTCCAGAAAACCCTCGCTGTGTGGGGATTATCACCTCACGTACCGGTGCCGCACTGCACGATATTTTACACGTGCTCAAGCGCCGTGACCCGAATTTGCCCGTAGTGATTTACCCCACCCTAGTACAAGGCGAAGATGCCGCGATTCAAATTGCCCAAGCGATTGGCCGTGCCAATTCACGCGCGGAGTGTGATGTGTTGATCGTGGGTCGTGGAGGGGGTTCTTTAGAAGACTTATGGTGTTTTAACCATGAAATCGTGGCGCGTACCATCGCCGCGAGTGAAATCCCAATTATCAGTGCTGTTGGTCATGAAATTGATGTGACGATCGCTGACTTTGTCGCCGATGTGCGCGCCCCAACCCCTTCAGCGGCAGCAGAACTCGTTAGCCGTGATCATCGCCATAAACAGCAAGCACTCCATCAATGGCAAGCCAAACTGGCCAGTGCCGTGCGCCACTATTTGGCGCAGCAGCATACGCAATTTGCCCGTTTACAGCACAAGCTCGATAAACAGCACCCTCAAGCTCGTTTAGAGCGCCAGCAGCAGCAACTTGATGAACTCAGCTTGCGTCTTGAGCAAAAGATGCAGCAACGTCTGGCAACTCAACAGCAACGTTCGGATCGCTTGAGTCATAAGATCCAGCTCAACTCTCCTATCCACCAGATCCGTCAGCAGCGTTTCAACTTGATCCGACAAGAACAGCACATGAATCAGTCGATCCAGCATCATTTGATCCATGCTCGTCATCGCCTTGCTTTACTCAGTGAAAAGTTGGATGCGGTCAGCCCTCTTGCAACATTAGCACGTGGCTATTCGGTGACACGCACGGCTCAAGGCGAGCTAGTGCGTTACGGTAATCAAGTGAAAGCGGGCGACACTTTGGTCACCCAATTAATTGACGGAGAGATTGTCTCTACTGTAAATCCTCGTTAGCCGGCTGAAAGACAAAACGGATTTTTGATTTCGATTTCAGCTCATTACACTGATTGCAAAAATAGTTGGCAGCACCACAAGCCTGCAGTTTTTCTAATTCACTGTCACACTCGGGGCACATCCCCACTTTACGATAATCCTCATCACAAGCAGCACAGTGATACTGACCCGTCCACTCTAGCTCTTGACCACATTTCGGGCATGGATTGTCCATGACTCTCTCCTTATCGTTTTGCATTGCGTCACATAATCTAGTGCAAAGAGATCATATGCCATGATCCTTATCACGCCTAATGGGTTTAATGCGCAGCATTTAATCAATACCTGATACTCTTTTAAACAAGATCCTCGCTTGATCATACGCTCAGAAGGCATTGATCAGCGATCTGCCCTCAAAAGAACTTTTATATAACCACCCACCGAAAGCATAAGTTACATATCCTGCATTTCGATTTTAAACAGGATTATAAACCAAACAAGTAATCACAATGCAGATTGTTTAGAATATACTAAAAAGATCCCTCTAATCTTGCCGGTTCTATGTAAGTTATCGCTTCAATGTGCTGTTCATCGACTTGTTTCAGCACCACTTTGATCAAACGAAATGCTTCCAAACCGTTGACATGCGTGCCTCCACAAGGAATACGTGCCGGAGCACCTTCATGTAAGTCACACACCCAGTAGCGAGAATCGGTTAGCGTCGTACCTTCACACTCAATATGAATTGAACTCGATAACGCTAACCACTGCATAAGCTGCTGGTTAGTGTTTTCCTCTATCAAATCTAGATCTTTTAGCACGTCATCACTATTTAATCCGCGCTTACGCAGTGTTTTTCCTAATCGATACAAATCCGTTGAACAATCTGGGGTTACAAAACTGGAGATTTGAGCATAGCTGTTGAAATCAAAATACCCATGTGGATCTTTACGGTCTGCATCTTTACGCCAGTAGTTCTGAGCCAATACCTTATTCAGCGCTAAGTAAGCAAGATGGCCGGCACTATGCCCTCGGCTTAAACTTGCCTGATATTGAGCATCCACCACCAATTTAACGCTCTCACCCACTTTAAGTGCAGGTGGCATTGAGTTTAGGCGGTGTACAACCACAAATAACCAACCACTCTCGTCACGTTTTACGGGAATGTCATTTCCTACGTATAAATGGCCGGATGCTTGTTCAATCACGCCCACTAAACAAGCAGTAACGGGGTATTCGTTACCTTGCCAGATAAGTACACCGCGATCTGCCGGGTGATCTGGCCAGATATGACTGACTGGGTGAAATGGGGTTTTATCTGTCACCACATCAACCCCAGCAGAATGGGGTTGGCACAGCATAATTTGAGTATCAAGGGCGGTAATCCCTTGTGGAAAAGTGACTTCTGTTGCGCAATAGCTCATGCAATAACAATCCTTTAAAAACAAAAAAGCCCAAGTAAACTTGGGCTTTATAAATTATTTTCTGCGGTTTTTCACCATGCTCATCAAGCGCTTACGTTGTCGCTCTTGTGAGAGGGTCATTTTATTCGTCTTACCTTCAAATGGGTTTTCGCTATTTTGGAACTGGATACGAATCGGGGTACCCATGATTTCTAGCGATTTACGGTAATAGTTCATCAAATAACGCTTGTATGAATCTGGCAGCTCGTTCACTTGGTTACCGTGGATAACGATGATCGGTGGGTTGTAACCACCCGCGTGTGCATATTTCAATTTCACACGACGGCCGCGCACCATAGGCGGCTGATGATCATCGGTGGCCATTTTCATAATACGAGTCAGTACAGACGTTCCCACACGCGTGGTTGCAGAGCGATACGCTTCTTGCACCGATTCAAACAAGTGACCGACACCTGTGCCATGCAGTGCAGAAATAAAGTGGATGCGTGCAAAATCAACGAAACCCAGTCGACGATCGAGCTCTTTCTTCACGTGTTCTTTGACATCAAGACTCAAACCATCCCATTTATTCACCGCAATCACGATGGAGCGGCCAGAATTTAGAGCAAAACCAAGCAGGCTAAGATCTTGATCGGAGATGTTCTCACGCGCATCGACCACCAACAATACCACGTTAGCATCTTCAATCGCTTGTAAGGTTTTGACTACCGAGAACTTCTCAACGGTTTCATTGATACGCTTACGGCGACGCACGCCCGCAGTATCAATCAACACATATTCACGCTCATCACGTTTCATTGGGATGTAGATAGAGTCACGCGTGGTTCCCGGCATATCGTAAACCACCACTCGCTCTTCACCCAGAATGCGGTTAGTCAGTGTTGATTTACCCACGTTTGGACGACCGATGATCGCCAGTTTAATCGGCAAGTCTTGCAGGCGCTTGTATTCGGCTTCTGCTTCTTCTTCGCTATACTCTAGCTGCTCTTCTTCTGGATCTTCTTCGTTGGTCAGATCTTCAAGTTGAGCTTGCTCAGATTCCATTTGCTCAGCAAACGGATTCAGCGCACGGTCAATCAATGCGCCCACACCACGGCCATGCGCGGCGGCGATCTGGTACATCTGATCCATACCGAGTTGCCAGAACTCCGCCGAAGCGGCATCCGCATCGATTCCGTCAACTTTGTTCACAACCAAAATTGCTGGCTTTTCAATACGGCGCAGATGCTGAGCAATCGCTTCATCTGCGACCGTCAGACCCGCGCGGCCATCTACCATAAACAGCACCACATCAGCTTCATCAATCGCAGCGAGCGATTGCTGTGCCATTTTGGTCTCAACGCCTTCTTCAGAGCCATCGATACCGCCGGTATCGATCACGATAAATTCGTGCTCACCCAACTTAGCTTGACCGTATTTACGATCACGAGTTAAACCAGGAAAATCCGCAACTAATGCGTCCCGCGTGCGAGTGAGTCGATTAAACAGCGTCGATTTACCGACGTTTGGACGCCCAACAAGAGCAACAACAGGTACCATAACAACCTCTACAAAATGTCATCTTATGTAGTTATAGGTAAACACTCTGTCACAAGCGCTAAATTTTTACCTATAACCACTTTATGTATCACCATGATGGTGGAGTGCAGACCGCTCCCCATAATTGGGAGCCGCTAGCAATAAAACGGCTCCTAACTGTTTCCAGCCAGGAGCCGCGTGTGAATCATATCACAGTTTATTGTTGAATCGTCAGCTTCTTTATTTGACCATCACGAGTAACAATCACGTAACCGTCATTCAAAACCAGCGGGCCGACCGCAAAGCCGCTGTCGTTAACCAGTTGCTGAGCAACAAACTCACCGCTATTACGGTCAATCCAATGCAAGTAGCCTTCAGCATCCCCTACCACCACATAGTCACCAACCATTTTCGGTGCAGTAAGCAAGCGGTGTTCCAACTGGGTATTGTTCCAAATTTCGGTTCCGCTGCGTGTATCTACCGCCACCAAATGGTCTTTATCGGTCACCAAGTAGAGACGGCTTCCATCCGTTGCAAGATCGGTGGCAGAAGAATAATTACGCTTCCAAACTGGCTGACCAGAACGTAAGTCAATAGCGATCAGTTGGCCATTAAACCCAACCGTAAACAGCGTACCACCGATGACCAAGGGAGAAGCATCTACATCCACCAAGCGATCGATTTCTGTCGCCCCTTTTGGCTGCCCTACTGGCTGTTGCCAAATCAATTGGCCACGTTCGGCAATCGCAGCAGCCAGACGACCACTAGGGGTTCCCCAGAACACGCCACCCGAAACCGCGGTCGGACGGCTATCACCACGCAATGTTAAGTTAGGAACTTCAGTGCTTATCGTCCATTTTTGCGCGCCATCTTCTTGATTGAGCGCAATCAAAGCACCACGGCTGGTATTCACGATCACGATATTGTTGTCAGCAGCGGGAGCGGCAAGAATTTCACCTTCTACCACAGAGGCCCACAAAGGTTCCCCCGTTTCGGCGTCCAATGCATTGACGACACCATTTTCGCTACCAATAAACAATTTACCAAAAGCGGCAGTGATACCACCGGATAAGCGAGCGGATCCATTGACTTCCAGATCGGTAGTCCAAATCACTTTACCGTTTTGCGGATCAAGCGCTTTCACAACACCGTCACGGCTCGCCACATACACTTTGTCATAAGCGTAATCAGGAGCGAGTTTTGAAAAGTAATGACCAACACCGTTGCCGACCGAAGTACTCCATAACGTTTTAGGCGTAAACTCGCTTTTCACAATAGGGAGCGGCGCCATAATGACGTTTTCTTCTTCACTGGCACAACCTGCGAGCAGTGCTAAGACCCCCGCAGCAACCAACACTTGATTGAACAGCTTCTTCATCAGGGAGTGCCCTTACTTGGCCAGATCGTCCAGTTTCATTTGCAAAGTTTGGCTTGCATCATCGGCTTGCTGTGCTTCGGTATAAGCCGCATAAGCACCCGCGCTATCACCTTTACGCATCAGAATGTCGCCACGCAACTCTGCCACTCGACCAGCCCAAGATTTTTCTTGGATATTGCTTAGTTGAGTGAGCGCATCGTCAAATTGGCTTTGCTCGGCTTGTAGACGAGCAACGCGGAATGTCAGCAATGGTTTCAAGGCTGGATCTTGCGTTGCCCCTTTTGCCCATTCCAACTGAGCCAGAGCTTCGTCCAACTGACCCGCATCGACCTGTGCTTTGGCTAACTGCATCGCAGCGAGCACCGCGTATTCTGTTTCTTTATTCGCGTCAATAAAGGTTTGGATAGAACTTTCCGCGTCAGCACCTTTGGCAACCAGTGCATCCATCGCTTGACTGTAATTGTGTGAAGCGGCTTCTTGAGCGGCGACCACCGTATCTTGGTAATAACGCCAACCAAATAGGCCACCAAGACCAATCACAGCACCAAAGATCACGGCTTTGCCATTCTCTTTCCACCAATCTTTGATCGCTTCAACTTGTTGTTCTTCAGTATCGTAGAGTTCCACTTCCTGTCCTCTTATTTAAAACGTGCTGCGGGAGAATTACGCTAAATGAGCCAATAATTGAGCTACTTCAGCTTGAGCAACAGTGCTCTGTTCGCCACCCGCTAAATCTTTAACTACTACGGTTTGAGCGGCGACTTCATCTTCACCCAATACCAATGCAATGGCTGCGCCCACTTTATCCGCGCGTTTAAATTGCTTTTTAAAATTGCCCCCACCAAAGTGAGTCATCACGCGCAGACCCGGCACTTGTTCACGCAGTTGTTCAGCGAGTTTCATTCCCGCCATCATAGTGCCTTCACCCGCGGTCACCATGTACACATCCACGCTACGACGAACTTCGGTATTACCCAAGGTTTCCATCATCAGCACTAAACGCTCTAGGCCCATAGCGAAACCTACCGCAGGAGTTGGTTTACCGCCGAGTTGCTCAACCAGGCCATCATAGCGACCACCGCCACAAACGGTACCTTGTGAACCCAGACTTTCGGTGATCCACTCAAAAACCGTGCGGTTGTAGTAATCAAGGCCGCGTACCAAACGCTGATTAACCGTGTATTCGATGCCTGCGGCATCCAGAAGTTCACACAAACCTGCAAAATGTTGTTTTGATTCAGCATCCAAATAATCAGACAACTGTGGTGCATCACCCAGAATCGCCTGCACATCGGGATTTTTTGAATCCAATACACGCAGCGGGTTGGTGTACATACGGCGTTTGCAATCTTCATCCAGCACATTTTGGTACTGTTCTAGATATTCAATTAAAGCGCTACGGTAATTGGCACGCGCTTCTAGTGAACCAATTGAGTTCAGCTCCAAACGAACATGTTCAGCGATACCCAGTTCACGCCACAGGCGTGCGGTCATCATGATCAGTTCTGCATCCACATCTGGACCATCTAAACCAAACACTTCCACACCACACTGATGGAATTGGCGGTAACGGCCTTTCTGTGGGCGCTCATGGCGGAACATCGGTCCCATGTACCACAGGCGCTGTTCTTGGTTATACAGCAAGCCATTTTCGATACCGGAACGCACACAGCCTGCCGTGCCTTCAGGACGCAGTGTTAAGCTGTCACCGTTGCGATCTTCAAAGGTGTACATCTCTTTTTCCACAACATCGGTGACTTCACCAATCGCGCGGCTAAACAGATGGGTCATCTCAACGATAGGCATACGAACTTCGCTGTAACCGTAAGCGCTGATTACATTTTTCACCACGCCTTCCACTTTTTGCCAAAGTGGAGACTGGGTTGGGAGGCAATCGTTCATGCCTCGGATTGCTTGAATAGTTTTTGCCACAATTCTTACCGTAATATCGTTGAGATTAATCTTGTTCTATTTGCTGGATATTGATGCGATTTTTTTCGTCCAGTTGCGCCGCTTTCGCGCGAATTTTTGCTTCCAATTGAGCAACCAGATCATCGTTATCAAATCGCTCTTTCTGGCGTACGCCATCTTCATAGAACGCGCTTTTCTTATTGCTGCCCGCTAAACCTAAGTGAGAAACTTCCGCCTCACCTGGGCCATTCACCACGCAACCAATGATCGACACATCCATCGGTGTCAGCACATCTTCGAGACGTTGCTCCAGTGCGTTGACCGTGCCAATCACATCGAATTCCTGACGTGAACAACTTGGACAAGCAATAAAGTTGATGCCACGCGAACGAATGCGCAGCGATTTTAAAATATCGAAGCCGACTTTGATTTCTTCAACCGGATCAGCCGCTAGCGAAATACGCAGCGTATCGCCGATACCTTCGGCAAGCAGCATACCAAGGCCAACTGCCGATTTAACAGAACCAGCACGCGCGCCACCGGCTTCAGTGATCCCTAAATGCAGAGGTTGATCGATCTTTTTCGCCAATAGGCGATAAGATTCCACCGCGAGGAACACATCCGAAGCTTTTACGCTAACTTTGAACTGATCAAAGTTGAGACGATCGAGGATATCAACATGACGCATCGCCGACTCAACCAGAGCTTCAGGCGTGGGTTCTCCGTACTTAAGCTGGAGATCTTTTTCCAGCGAACCACCGTTGACCCCAATACGAATTGGTATGCCTTTATCACGTGCGCAATCGACAACTGAGCGGATCCGCTCTTCATTACCGATATTGCCGGGGTTGATGCGCAAACAATCCACACCGTATTCCGCTACTTTCAGAGCAATACGATAATCAAAATGAATATCAGCCACCAAAGGGACAGAAACTTGTTGTTTGATAAGCTTGAAGGCTTCAGCGGCTTCCATCGTTGGGATAGAAACACGCACAATATCCGCACCCACTTTTTCCAAAGACTTGATCTGCGCAACCGTGGCAGCCACGTCTGTGGTTCGAGTATTGGTCATGGACTGTACGGCGATGGGTGCACCATCACCAATAGGAACGTTGCCCACATAGATACGTTTCGAAGGGCGACGCTTGATAGGAGACTCATGTTGCATAGACATTTTTCTAAGGTAGGGTCAATCTTGCTACTTTGCCGGAAGTATACCCAGAAAGGTCGACGGGTTCACTCGCTAATGTGATTGATACGCCCTCTGGCGCACCAAGCACCACTTTATAAGGACGTAAACCATTCAAACTAATACTCTGCCCTGCCGTTTTCACCCCTGTTGATAAGGTTTTACCGGTGGCATCTTTCACTTGGATCCAGCAGTCGGCAGAAAAATTCAGCACTAGCGGTGCTGAAACATTTTCACTAGAACTAACCTCTGGTTCAGCTTGAGCGGCAGGGGCTGCTGGAGTTGTTGATACGACTTCAGGTTGTACCACAGGAGGAGCGACCGCTGTTGTTTCTACGACAACAGGAGCTTCAGTGGTCACTTCAGCTTCATTTGAGGTTGAAGGCGCCTGTTCATTACCCTCTGTTGGTTGTGGTTCTTCCATCAGTGGCGTTTCTTCACTCGGCGGCGCACTATTTTGTAAATCATTCAGTGGTGGAACCGTCGCAAATTCTTCATTAGCGATATTCTCCTCTTCCACGGGCTGAGCATCCGGCGTAGTAGTCGGTTCAATCACCATCTGCGGGGGAATTAAGCTGTTTTTTTGGCTGTTCTGCCACCACCATAAGGTGGACATTCCGACAATCACGGCAAAGACGACCCAAGTAATGATCATAATGCGTGTATCATGCAGCTGACGTTTGGTTTTCTTAGAAAAACTTTTCATGTCAGGTTGTGTAGGTGGCTGCTGACAGTAACTATCATCAAAAGCGCACAAGATATCAGACTCACGAATCCCCACCGCCTTTGCATAAGAGCGTAAGTAACCACGCGTGAATGTTGCGACTTGACCATCTTCAAAACGGTTTTCTTCAATGCTTTGGATAATCGACAGACGTAATCGAAGGCGATCGGCAACTTGGCGCTGAGTCAGCCCCAGATCTTCGCGCTTTTGTTTCAGCAACGTACCTGGCGCTACTTTTTCAATCACTTGTTCGTTGATGTCGGTTTGGTTGTGGTCTTGTTGTTCAGTAGTCATCCGTAATTTCAATCTCTTAGTCAGGACTAAGCGGCTTAAGTCGCTCACTTTTATTTTTCATTATAGGTAGTGAGATGACAGCTTAGCTTAATCGGTGCAATCAGTTAGCGCTTCGCTTCGGTATAGCTCAAATCAAGTTTGAGAAATTTGCCCCATTCTAATAGATATTGTTGACTAAACAATAAAGAAATGGCCAATAAATCACAGTTAGTTCAAGGTTTTTCTTCGATTTGACATTTAGAGGCGGCAATTTGTTGCTATGTTAAGCAAAAATAAAGCCAGAGAAATGTCTCTAATGCCGATCAGTTAAGACTTTAATCGGCAGATCAGTTGAACGATCCTGCCTGTATGTAAAAATCCGGTAGACCCTGTTTATCGGATTTTTTTATGCACGTTTCTCAAGCCCTCGACATCATCAACAGTTATAAACCCAATCACGTTGAAACACTCGCAGACCTCCTGCCCATTGAACTCATCAATAGTGCTTATCAGCTTACGGATACCGTGACTCTAAGAAAACGAAAGCTCACTTTAGAGTCGATGGCATGGTTACTGGTTGGCATGGCTATCTATAACGATAAATCCATGGCTGACATTGTAAATATGCTCGATATTGTTGACCGCACAGGCAAGCCATTCGTTGCTCCAAGTGCATTAACACAGCGAAGAAAAAACCTTGGTGAGTCAGCGGCTAAAGCGCTCTTTGAGTGTACGCAACGTCATTGGTTCAAACAGGCTAACTTACCAAACTGGAACGGACTTACGTTACTGGGTGTTGATGGGGTTTTATGGCGAACAGAAGACTCAAAAGATAACGCTGAAGCGTTTGCTAAGCCCACTAATCGGGATGGTAAAGAAACACAGTACCCACAGGTACGTATGGTCTGTCAGATGGAGCTGAGCAGTCACTTAATCACAGGCAGCGCTTTTGGCTGTTATACCGTTAATGAAATGAAGCTGGCAGAGCAGCTTATCGACACAACCCCCGATAACAGCTTAACGCTCTTCGACAAAGGCTTTTACTCCCTAGGTTTACTTCAAGCATGGTGTTCGCAAGGCATCAATCGACATTGGCTTATCCCCATGAAAAAAGGGCTGATTTATGAAGTTGTTCAGTCTTTTGGCCGACAAGATAAACTGATAAAACTGAAGAGTAACCCGCAAGCGCGTAAGAAATGGCCAGAGCTAGAAGAAGAGGTAGTGGTACGTTTAATCACGAGAGCTAAAGAGGGGAAACAATACGATGTTCTCACCTCAATGGTTGACCCGATGCGTTATCCGAAATCAGATATAGTCGGTTTATATGAATACCGTTGGGAAATTGAACAGGGGTACCGAGAGCAAAAGCAATACATGCTTGGTAACCGTCTTACACTGCGAAGCCGACTCCCAGAGCTGGTGAGACAAGAGCTCTGGGGAATACTCCTGACATACAACTTAGTCAGATATCAAATGGTGCAGATGTGTAATACGTTGAATGGAGACTACTTGCCATACCAACTGAGCTTCAATGGAGCCTTAGCCCACATCATGCGCCTAATAGTGGGACTTCCCTACTCGTCACCAGGAGCAATACCAAGGCAACTGCAAAACTTCTACGCAATGAGTGGAAGCTTAATACTTGAGCCAAGGCGAGAAAGAGCCTTCCCTAGAGTCGTGAAGAAGAAGCCAAGCCGATACCCTAGAAAATACAATGCCGCTCACCTTAAGTGAACGGCATTAGAGAAATGTCTCTGGCTTATCTCGTAGGTAAGTTACAGCGTTTTCACAGGGATGGCTTGCGCATCAAATTGCTTGCTCTTAGTCCGTTTGGTGCGGTCAATGACATCCCCCACCAACTGGCCACAAGCGGCGTCAATATCATCACCACGTGTCTTACGGATCGTTACCGTATGTTCATACTGCATCAAAGTTTTTTGGAAACGATCGATGCGTGAATTACTTGGCTTCTTGTAGGGTGAGCCCGGATACGGGTTAAACGGGATCAAGTTAATTTTACAAGGCGTACCTTTCATGAGCTCAGCGAGTTCATGGGCATGCTCAGTTCCGTCGTTTACATGATCCAGCAGCACATACTCCACGGTCACCTTGCCACGGTTGGCATTCGATGATGCGATATAGCGACGTACTGTGGCTAAAAATTCTTGGATATTCCAGCGATCATTGATCGGCATAATTTGGCTGCGCAGCTCATCATTTGGCGCATGCAATGAGATGGCGAGTGCCACATCAATTTGGCCGATCATCTGCTCTAAACCAGAAACCACACCGGAGGTGGAAACCGTTACGCGGCGCTTAGACAGACCAAAGCCGAGATCATCAAGCATAATCTCTAACGCAGGGATGAGGTTTTTCATGTTGAGCAGAGGCTCACCCATACCCATCATGACCACGTTAGTGATGGGGCGACGTCCAGTTTCTTTCTCTAGGCCGATTTCACGTGCTGCACGCCAAACCTGACCAATGATTTCTGAAACGCGTAGGTTACGGTTAAAGCCTTGCTGAGCCGTTGAGCAGAATTTACATTCCAACGCACAACCCACTTGGGAAGAAACACACAAGGTCGCGCGGTCTTCTTCTGGGATATACACCGTTTCAACATCCTGATCCCCCACACGCATTGCCCATTTGATGGTGCCATCGGCTGAGTGTTGCGCTGCCGATACGTAGGGTGCACGGATCTCACACTTCGCTTTGAGCTTTTCGCGGAGTTGTTTGTTGATGTTGTTCATTTGATCGAAGTCATCACAACCAAAGTGATAAATCCACTTCATGACCTGTTCGGCACGAAACGCTTTCTCACCCAGCTCTTCGGCAAAAAACGTACGTAAACCCTTGCGGTCAAAATCGAGTAGATTGATTTTTTCTGTGGTCATGGTGCCTCTCAAGAAGACGGAACAGTAATTAAGGGCGCGAATTGTACAGCCTTTATGCAGCAACAACAAGGGCTGCAAAACCGTGTCTTTTCTAAGGCATTAATTCTTGTTCGGTTGTTTTTTATGCAAAATTTAGGCTCCACATCGGGAGCCTAAATAGATCTATTCAAAGGCTATGGACGAGGGCAGATTTCTGACTCTGGAAAGAAGAATTCAATTTCACGAGCGGCCGATGCTGGGCTATCACTGCCGTGTACTGAGTTATAGCGCATGCTCAGTGCATAATCGGCACGCAGCGTACCGCAAGCCGCTTCTTCCGGGTTGGTTTTTCCCATCAATTCACGGTAGCGTGCAATGGCGTTTTCACCTTCCAACACTTGCACCATGATCGGACCTGAAGTCATAAATTCTTTCAGGGGTTCGAAAAAGGGTTTGCCTTCGTGCTCAGCGTAAAAGCCGCTTGCTTGCTCTTCAGACAAGTGAACCATTTTCGCTGCAATGATCTGTAAACCGGCTTTTTCGATACGATGGTAAATCTCACCAATCAAGTTACGCTTCACCGCATCCGGTTTAATGATCGAAAATGTTCTTTCTAGAGCCATAAAATTTCCTTTTGTTTATTGTGCTTGTTTTAATTCTCTTAATAAAAACAAGGCAGCTTTACAAGCTGCCTTTGAATTTATGCTTGCTGCATCATAATTCGTGCGAGCATTTTCACGCCCATGCCCGTCGCTCCGGCAGCCCATTTATCGCTGGCTGACTTGCGATACGTGGCTGAACAGTCAAAGTGCAACCAACCTTTTTGGTAGCCTTCGACAAAGTAAGAGAGGAACGCCGCTGCGGTACTGGCTCCTGGCGTATAATCGCCATTACTGATGTTCGACAGATCCGCAAAGTTAGAAGGCAGCATTTCACGGTGGAATTCAGCCAGAGGCAGAGCCCACAGCGCTTCATTCTCTTCTTTTGCCGCAACCAATGCTTGTTGGCTCAGTGACTCATCATAAGAAAGCAGTGCGTGGTAATCATTACCCAACGCGTTTTTCGCCGCACCGGTTAAAGTTGCACAATCGATGATCAGTTGTGGGTTTTGCTCGCTAGCGTAGATAAGGCCATCCGCTAGCACCAAACGCCCTTCCGCATCGGTGTTCATGATTTCAACGGTTTTGCCATTTTTGTAGGTGATGATGTCACCAAGCTTCAACGCACGACCTGAGACCATGTTTTCCGCACAGCAAAGGATCAGTTTCACACGCTTATTGAAACCGCGCATGATCGCTAAGCCCAAAGCGCCCGTGATCATACCTGAGCCGCCCATGTCTGATTTCATGGCTGACATCATATTGGAAGGCTTCAAGCTGTAACCACCTGAGTCGAAAGTAATGCCTTTACCCACTAAACACGCGAACACCGGTGCGTTTTCATCGCCCGTTGGGTTGTAATCCAGTTGCAGCATGGCAGAAGTGCGTTCAGAGCCACGACCGACAGCGTAAATGCCTTCCCAACCTTCGGTGAGCAGATCTTTGTCTTTCACGATACGGTAAGAAACATGTTCCGGCGCGAGAGACTTGATGAATTCTGCAGCCATCGTCGCCAGTTGGCGTGGCGCCACTTCTTCTGCGCTTTTGTTGATAATATCGCGCGTCCAGTCGGTCGCTTTAATGCGAGCTTCCAGCTCAGCTTGTTCAGCAGAAGCTAACGCTTTCCACTCAACCGTATTGCGTTTTTTCGCATCGCGGTAACCTTGATAGAAAGCCCAAATGCTCTCCAAATCCCAACCTTCTCCAGCCAGGAATACCGTGCGGATACCTTGATTATCTAACTTACGAGCTGCGCGTTGGATCGCGCTGAAATCTTGTGCTTGAGCCAAGTGAATGGTTGCACCTTGCTCTGCAAAGGAAATGAGCGCTTTCTCTCCCCACTGAGGCTGGGCAGCTTGAGTGCTCAAAAATACAGACATCTGTGTAGACATGGTTTCTCCTTGTCTTAAATATTGGCTTTGCCTGTGCCATCTCATTAAATCGCCACGATGTTAGCATTATGTCGTGACAAAATGTCAAACGAATAAAAAAACGGACCAAGTGGTCCGCATTTTTTGATAAGAATTGTTAACTCTGTGAGGTTTCTGGTTATTCAAACTCGTCCATCCAGCACAGAATCACCGCTTCGAGGATTTTTTCGTTGGAATGATTCGGATCATCTGCAAAATCTTCCAACTCCATAATCCAACGATGCAGATCGGTAAAACGTACGGTTTTGGGATCGACATCGGGAAACTTATCACACAACTCAATCGCGATATCGCGCGAATCTGTCCATTTCATGATTGACCTTCCGATTGGTTATGCCTCGGCCTTCACCGAGGCTGAGAATTAATGATCTTCTGACGCGTGGTTCAGGGTGTATTTCGGGATCTCGACCACGAGATCTTCATCCGCCACGCGAGCCTGACAGCTGAGACGAGATTCTGGCTCAAGACCCCACGCTTTATCCAGCATATCGTCTTCCAGCTCATCACTCTCTTCCAGTGAATCAAACCCTTCACGAACGATACAGTGGCAAGTGGTGCAAGCGCACGATTTCTCACACGCATGCTCAATGGCGATACCATTTTTGAGTGCCACATCCAAAATCGTTTCCCCGGTTTGCGCTTCTAACACTGCGCCTTCCGGGCAAAGGGTTTCATGAGGCAAAACAATAATCTTAGGCATGTTGGTAGTCTCTTCAAATCTCGTCAACGGAGTGGCCAGCCAGTGCGCTACGAATCGATTTATCCATTCGTTTTGACGCAAAATCTTGGCTTGCTTTATCTGTGTCTTTTATTCCTTGCTCAATGGCATCCGCATTATCGCCATTGCGCAGTTCAATCAATCGCTCGATCGCTTGTAGTAAAATGTGGCGCTCTTGCTCTGTGAGCAGCTCGTCACCATCCGCTTGCAGTGCAGAGATCAAACCTTCAATCACGCGATCGGCTTCCACACGCTGCTCAGCCAACGCACGCGCCAGCATGTCCTCTTTAGCATAAGCCATTGAGTCTTTCAGCATCTGAGCAACTTCATCATCACTCAAACCGTAGGAAGGCTTCACCTGAATTTCCGCCTGCACACCGGTACTTTTTTCCAGTGCGGTCACGGAAAGCAGACCATCTGCATCCACTTGGTAAGTCACGCGAATATGCGCTGCGCCCGCCGCCATCGGCGGAATGCCTTTTAGTGAAAAACGAGCCAGCGAACGGCAGTCATCGACCATTTCACGCTCACCTTGCACCACATGCACGCTCATTGCCGTTTGCCCATCTTTGAAGGTGGTAAACTCTTGCGCACGCGCTACAGGAATCGTGGTATTGCGTGGAATGATTTTTTCCACCAAACCGCCCATGGTTTCAATGCCCAAAGACAGTGGGATCACATCCAACAGCAACATTTCTGCATCCGGCTTATTGCCTGCAAGAATGTCCGCCTGAATCGCCGCACCAATCGCGACCACTTCATCAGGGTTAATGCTAGTCAGTGGCGTGCGGCCAAAAAACTCACCCACTTGCTCGCGCACAAACGGCGTGCGGGTTGAACCACCTACCATCACCACTTCGAGCACTTCATCCGCTTCCACATCGGCATCTTTCAACGCACGACGACAAGCAAGCAGCGTCTTTTTCACCAATGGAGCAATCAGGTTTTCCAACTCTTCACGAGTGAGAGTACCTTGCCAGCCAAGCACATCAAGCTCAGCTGTCATATGTTCAGTCAGATCAATTTTGGCTTGGGTCGAAGCATTAATCAGCGTGCGATGTTGCTCCGCCGTTAAGCTCGTAAGTCCGATTTGTGCTTGCAGGTGATCGGCGATCAGGTGGTCAAAGTCATCACCGCCCAATGCAGAATCACCACCAGTCGCGAGCACTTCAAATACGCCGCGAGAGAGACGTAAAATCGAAATATCAAACGTACCGCCGCCCAAATCGTAAACCGCAATCACCCCTTCTTGGCCTGAGTCCAAGCCATAAGCAATCGCCGCTGCGGTAGGTTCGTTGAGTAAACGCAGCACATGCAAACCCGCTAACGCCGCGGCATCTTTGGTGGCAACGCGCTGCGCATCATCGAAATACGCAGGAACAGTAATGACCACACCCGCTAAATCGCCGCCCAAAGTGGCCGTCGCGCGTTCTGCTAAGGCTTTCAAAATATCCGCAGAAATCTGAATGGGGTTTTTGTCACCTTGCGCGGTTTGCACAATTGGCAAACCTTTTTCGCTTGCTTTAAAGCGGTAAGGCAGGTGAGGATAACGCTGATTAATGTCTTGCAGTGAACGTCCAAGCAGACGTTTTACCGAGATCACGGTGTTGTGCGGATCGGTTTCAGCTTGTTCACGAGCCGGATAACCCACTAGAGTTTCATCGGCGCCATAATTCACCACGGACGGAAGAATACTGCGCCCTTGGTTATCCACTAGTGTACTCGCGGTACCACTGCGCACAGAGGCCACCAAAGAATTCGTGGTACCTAAATCAATACCCGCAGCCAATTTATGCTGGTGTGGTGCCGAACTTTGACCCGGCTCTGCAATCTGAAGTAATGCCATCAGTTGTTCCTTTGAATCTTGAATTAGCCAAGCAGTTGGTCTTCGACTCGTTCTACTTCATTTTTGAGTTTGGCAATAAATTTAAGCTTTCTGACTTGGTCGGCCGCCGCTAGCCACTCACTCTGTGCTAAGAGTTGTTGCAACTGAGTCAGATAAGCGCGCTGCATTTTGGTCACTTTGTTGTCGAAATCCATCAATGCCGTTTCTGGCTCTGCATGCGATGTGACGGATTCCAACTCTTCACGCAGCTCCATCTGTTCCATTAGGAACATCGGATCTTGCAGCGTTTGCTGCTCGGAATTCATCTCAATACCTTGTAAAGACAAGAGATATTCTGCACGGCGCAGAGGTTCTTTCAGCGTTTGGTAAGCGTCATTAATTTGCGCTGCTTGCTGCACCGCCAGTAGGCGATCACGCTCAGAAGCGGTAGCAAAATTATCCGGATGGAATCGTTTTTGCAACGTTCTGAACTGAGAAGAAAGAAGGCTACCATCCAGTTCAAACTGAATCGGCAGCCCAAATAATTCAAAATAATTCATCTTGATAGCGGTCCTGTAATCGAGAAGTGTCTCGATGGTCAGTTACCGTTAAACGTTGAAGCTTTCACCACAACCACATTCGCTTTTGACATTTGGGTTGTTGAATTCAAAGCCTTCGTTTAACCCTTCTTTTTTGTAATCGAGTTGAGTGCCATCTAAATAGACCATGCTTTTGGTGTCAATGATCACTTTCACACCATGGCTTTCAAATACGTGGTCTTCTTCGTTGAGATCATCAACAAATTCGAGCACATACGCCATTCCGGAACACCCAGTCGTCTTGACGCCAAGACGTAAACCAAGGCCTTTTCCACGATTATCCAGAAAAGTTTTAACTCGGCTTGCTGCGGTTTCGCTAAGAGTGACGGCCATACTTCAACCTTATGATTTCAATAAATTAAAGGGTGGGAGCTGCGACAGCTCCCAAACGAATTAGTGTTGATGCTTTTTCTTGTAATCCGCAACGGCGGCTTTGATGGCATCTTCGGCTAGGATTGAGCAGTGAATTTTCACCGGCGGCAATTCGAGCTCTTCTGCGATTTCGCTGTTCTTGATGGCTGCCGCTTCATCAATGCTCTTGCCTTTCACCCACTCAGTCACTAGCGAGCTAGAAGCGATTGCGCTACCACAGCCGTAAGTTTTGAATTTTGCATCTTCGATGATGCCTTCTGGTGATACTTTGATCTGCAGACGCATTACGTCGCCACATGCCGGTGCACCAACCATGCCGCTGCCTACAGAAGGATCTTCTTTATCAAATGAACCAACGTTACGTGGGTTCTCGTAATGGTCAATGACCTTTTCGCTGTATGCCATGTTCGTTACCTCGAATCCTTTATAACCTTGGTGTGATTAGTGGTGTGCCCACTCAACCGTATTCAAATCTACGCCGTCTTTGTACATATCCCACAGTGGAGACATATCACGCAGCTTATCCACTGCTACACGGATCAGTTCAATCGCATAATCAATCTCTGCTTCTGTCGTAAATCGACCGAAAGAGAAGCGAATTGAGCTGTGCGCTAATTCATCGTTCAGACCCAGAGCACGCAATACGTAAGAAGGCTCAAGGCTAGCTGAAGTACATGCACTGCCTGACGATACCGCTAAATCTTTCAGTGCCATCAGCAGAGATTCGCCTTCAACAAAGGCAAAGCTCACGTTAAGGTTGTGGGGTACACGTTGCTCTAGATCACCGTTGATTGTCACAGCTTCCATATCTTTGATGCCAGCCAGCAAACGCTCACGCAACGCGAGTGCGTGGTCATAATCTTTCTGCATCTCTTCTTTGGCGATACGGAACGCTTCACCCATACCAACAATTTGATGGGTCGCTAAGGTACCAGAACGGAAACCACGCTCATGACCACCACCGTGCATTTGTGCTTCTAGACGGATACGTGGCTTACGGCGTACATACAGGGCACCGATGCCTTTGGGGCCGTAAATTTTATGGGCAGACAGTGAAATCAGATCTACTTTCAGCTCTTGAACATCAATCGCGACTTTGCCCGCCGATTGCGCTGCATCAACATGGAATACCACTTTACGTGAACGGCACAGTTCGCCGATCGCTGCGATATCTTGGATCACGCCGATTTCGTTATTCACATGCATTATAGAAACCAAAATGGTGTCATCACGCATCGCGGCTTCAAGTTTAGCCAGATCGATCAAACCATTTGATTCTGGATCAAGATAAGTCACCTCAAAACCTTCACGCTCCAATTGGCGCATGGTATCGAGCACGGCTTTATGCTCAGTTTTGCTGGTGATAAGGTGTTTACCTTGCTTGTTATAAAAGTGGGCAACCCCTTTAATCGCAAGGTTGTCAGATTCTGTTGCACCCGAGGTGAAAACAATTTCACGTGGGTCTGCATTCAGTAGCTCTGCGATTTGCTCACGCGCAGTGTCTACGGCTTCTTCTGCCTGCCAGCCATAACGGTGTGAACGTGACGCTGGGTTACCGAAGATACCGTCCATCGTCATGCACTGAACCATTTTTTCAGCCACACGCGGATCAACTGGGCATGTTGCTGAATAATCTAGATAAATAGGCAGTTTCATTTTCTACTCCAGTGTAAACCTTGCCGCTATGAGCGAACATTAATACCAAAAGGCGCAGCACCAATGGTGACTGTTTTTGTGTTATTTTGCGAAACCCTTTGGTTGACCGAAAGATGATGATCTTGTCGATCCGAAACTTCGATAACTTCGTTATCCACCATCAGCTCACCGAGCGTGATGTTATTTAAAAAGTCGGTAATACGTGAACTGAGATCACGCCACAGTGTGTGAGTCAGACAGCGAGTTCCACCCTGACAATCGCCTTTCCCGTTACACTTGGTCGCATCAACCGACTCGTCAACGGCTGCGATCACGGTACCGATAGAAATGGCATACGAGTCCATTCCTAGGCGATAACCACCGCCGGGGCCGCGCACACTGGCGACTAAGCCCGCTTTACGCAACTTAGAAAACAGTTGTTCTAAGTACGAAAGAGAAATGCCTTGGCGCTCAGAAATATCCGCCAATGGTACTGGGTTTTGTTGCGAATGCAGAGCCACATCTAACATGGCTGTTACCGCATATCTTCCTTTAGATGTCAGTCTCATAATCACACCGTATCCACACTGTTTATGTGGCTGGAAGTTTTTCATACTTGAGTTTTTTGGTCAAGTATTTATTTGACTAATTTAGTCAGGTATTTAACCCTGAGACTTATAAGCTCATTTTTTATGCACAATCGACTTTTGCACAGAGGTTAGAATCCCACGCAAAATATTGATTTCCTGAGCTTCAGGTCGAGCACGCGTAAACATTCGGCGCAGTTTATTCATCACCTGTCCCGGCTGCTGCGCAGAAATAAACTCGGTTTGAGTAATCACTTTTTCAAGATGCTCGTAGAATAGCTCCAGCTCTTGATGACGCGGGTATTCCTGACCTCGCTGCTCTTGGCTCTGATTCTGATCCATCGCCAGAAATGCCATGCGCACTTCATAACTCAGCAATTGCACTGCCATTGCTAAATTGAGTGAGCTGTATTCTGGATTCGCAGGCACACACACATGGTAGTGGCACAATTGCAGCTCATCATTGGTCAATCCGGTACGTTCGCGGCCAAAAACCATCGCAACATGATGCTGCTCAGCTTCTGCGATCAGCTTTTCACCACATTGACGCGGTTCCAACATTGGCCAATCTAAAGTTCGAGAACGCGCACTGGTACCGACGACTAACCCACAGTCAGCAACGGCCGCTTCAAGCGTTGGAAAGATCTGTGCATTGAGTGCTATTTCGCTCGCTCCAGCCGCCAGTGCGATCGCTTGAGCATCAACCTGACACTGGGGATCCACCAACACCATTTGGCTCAGTCCCATGACTTTCATCGCCCGAGCGGCCGAACCAATATTTCCAGAGTGAGAAGTGCCGACTAATACGACTTTCACGCGATCTAACATTATCTGCTCACAGTACTCCAAACAAAGCCGCGCGATAGTAACACAAACCTGACTAAAATGGTCAGACCCTTTGCTTCCTCAGACAACCAAGCGCACAAAAAATAACCACTTCCCTTTTTGATTTGTTTTGGTATACTGCCGCCCGCTTTTTCGTTCTTTAACATCCGTTGGGAAACTTGTATGCATCCAATGCTAAATATCGCTATTCGCGCCGCGCGAAAAGCAGGTAACCATATTGCCAAATCTCTGGAAAACGCAGAGAAAATTCAAACTACTCAGAAAGGCACCAACGACTTTGTCACTAACGTCGACAAAGAAGCAGAAGCGATTATCGTTTCAACCATCAAAAGCTCTTACCCTGAGCACTGCATCATTGCAGAAGAAGGCGGCCTTATCGAAGGTAAAGATAAGGAAGTGCAATGGATCATCGACCCACTGGATGGCACCACTAACTTTGTAAAAGGTTTACCTCACTTCGCTGTTTCTATTGCTGTACGCTTTAGAGGCAAAACTGAAGTCGCTTGTGTTTACGACCCAATGACTAACGAACTGTTCACAGCCCAACGTGGCGCTGGTGCACAGCTCAACAACGCTCGTATTCGCGTTCAGCCAATCAAAGATCTGCAAGGCGCAGTTTTGGCAACCGCTTTCCCATTCAAACAAAAACAACACTCAGAATCTTTCATGAAGATCCTCTCTGCGATGTTTGTTGAATGTGCGGATTTCCGTCGTACTGGTTCAGCAGCGCTGGATCTGTGCTACCTAGCGGCAAACCGTGTTGATGGTTACTTCGAACTAGGCCTGAAACCTTGGGACATGGCTGCGGGTGAACTGATTGCTCGTGAAGCGGGTGCTATCGTAACTGACTTTGCTGGCGGTACTGATTACATGCAATCGGGCAACATCGTGGCATCAAGCCCACGCGGTGTGAAAGCCATTCTGCAGCACATCCGTGAAAACGGTAACAGCGCAATCTTGAAATAATATCTGCTCCGTCACAGCTGATATCGCCCTGCCATTATGGCAGGGCTTTTTTTTATCTCTATTAACCAATCGTCTACAGCTTGATGATAAATCAGGCCATCGCGGAATACGCTTGATAAAAAAACCGCTGCCAGTGCAGCGGTTTTTCATTCAGGGAATCGAATAGAAATTAAGGCATTTCATCCAATTCAGCACCCTCTTTCTCTACTTGTGGAGGCAACAAGTGCTCACGGGTGATACCGAGTTTCAGCGCCAGTGCTGATGCCACATAGATAGAAGAATAAGTACCGACAGTGATACCTAGCAACAAGGCTAGCGCAAAACCGTGGATCAACGCACCGCCTTTTGCAAACAATGCAATCACCACAAACAAGGTCGTACCCGAAGTGATCAAGGTTCGACTCAAGGTTTGAGTAATAGAGCTATTCATGATCTCTGCCGGTTCTTCTTTGCGCATTTTGCGGAAGTTTTCACGGATCCGGTCAAATACAACAATAGTATCGTTGAGTGAGTAACCGACTACCGTCAGCAATGCGGCAACAATCGTCAGGTCAACCTCGATCTGTAAGATAGAGAAGATACCTAGCGTAATGATGACGTCATGCGCCAATGCCAGCACCGCCCCCGCCGCTAAACGCCATTCAAAACGCACAGAAACGTAGAGCAAGATACACAGTAAAGAGACCAAAATCGCCAAGCCACCTGCTTCAGTGAGTTCATCACCCACGTTCGGACCAACGAACTCGATACGGCGCATTTCAACATTGCCGCCCGTGCCTTCTTTGATCGCAGCAAGAATTTGGTTACCTAGCGTTTCGCCAGCCATATCCTCACGCGGGCGCAAGCGCACCATCACATCACGCGCAGAACCGAAGTTTTGCACAGTGGCATCACCAAAGCCTTTCGCTTCAAGCGCGGTACGGATTTGATCTAAATTGGCAGGCTGTTCAAAGCCAACCTCAATCAAAGTACCGCCGGTGAAATCAAGACCCCAGTTGAGCCATTTGGTAGACAGAGTAAACATCGACGCAGCGATCATCGCCAGCGATAACGCAAAGGCGAATTTCGACCAACGCATAAAGTCGATCATTTTGTCTGCTTTTAGGATTTGAAACATAACTTACCCCAGCCTCAGATCGACAATTTGTTGATACGTTTGCCGCCATACAGCAGGTTCACGATACAACGTGTACCCACAATCGCGGTAAACATAGAGGTTAAAATACCGATAGACAGCGTCACTGCGAAGCCTTTAATCGCACCGGTACCGACTGCAAACAGAATGATCGCCGTAATTAAGGTGGTAATGTTGGCATCGGCAATGGTACTGAATGCGTTCGCGTAACCTTGGTGAATCGCTTGCTGCGGATTTTTACCTTCACGTAACTCTTCACGAATACGCTCAAAAATCAGCACGTTGGCATCGACTGCCATACCCACTGTCAGCACGATACCTGCAATACCCGGCAAGGTCATGGTCGCACCCGGAATCATCGACATCACACCAATGATCAACACTAGGTTTGCCATCAGTGCCACGTTAGCGATCATGCCGAATTTGCGGTAGTACAACAGCGTAAACAACATCACTGCCACCATACCCCAAACACAGGCCTGAATACCCATATCGATATTCTGTTGACCCATTGATGGACCAATGGTGCGCTCTTCTACGATAGAAATTGGCGCAATCAAAGCACCAGCACGAAGGAGCAGAGCAAGGTTATGGGCTTCTGCCGGTGAATCAATCCCAGTAATACGGAAGTTACGTCCCAATGCCGACTGAATCGTCGCTTGGTTAATCACTTCTTCTTGCTTAGTCAGGATCACTTTACCTTCTGGAGAACGCTTACCGCTGTCTTTGTATTCTGCAAAAACTGTCGCCATCAGCTTGCCGATGTTCTTTTTCGAGAACGCCGACATCTTATTTCCACCTTCGCTATCGAGCGAAATGTTCACCTGTGGGCGACCATATTCGTCCGCGCTTGAGCTTGCATCGGTAATGCTTGAACCACCCAGAATCACACGCTTTTTCAGAACCACAGGACGACCATTACGATCGAACTTGATTTCACTGCCTGCTGGCGCACGTCCTGCGGCAGCCGCGGCGAGATCGGCTTTATCGTCCACTTCACGGAATTCAAGCGTTGCGGTTGCGCCTAAGATTTCTTTAGCACGCGCCGTATCTTGTACACCCGGTAGTTCCACCACGATGCGTGTCGCACCTTGGCGTTGAACCAGAGGCTCAGCCACACCCAATTCGTTCACACGGTTACGCAGAATGGTGATGTTCTGTTCAACGGCGTAGTTACGAATTTCCTGCAAGCGAGCTTCGGTAAACTTAGCCAGCAGCACAAAACGGCCATCGGTTTCTGAAGTCGTAAAAGTCATGTCACGATGTTTCGACTCAAGAAGCAGTTTGGTTTGTGCAAGCTGTTCTGCATCACGCAGTGTCACTTCAACTGCATCGGATAGCGGGCGAATAGCACGGTAACGGATTTTTTCGTCACGCAGATCGCTACGGAAAGATTCTTCTTGTTGAGTGACCAATTTTTCCATCGCCGCATCCATGTCCACTTCCATCAGGAAGTGCACACCACCACGCAGGTCAAGACCCAATTTCATTGGTGCAGCACCAATCGACTCAAGCCAGTCCGGTGTAGAGGCCGCAAGGTTAAGCGCGACGATTTTGTCATTACCTAGTGCTTCACTGATGATATCTCGGGCGCTGATTTGCGTATCCGTATCATTGAAACGAACTAAGATTGAGCCATTCTCAAGAGCAATGGATTTTTTGGAGAGTTGCGCTTTATCGAGCGCAGAGGTGACAGCATCCAGCGTTGACATATCAACAGAGGCGCCACGCGCCCCTGTAATTTGGATAGCTGGATCTTCACCGTAGATATTTGGAAGTGCATACAAGGCTGCAATGGCGATGGTAAACACCACCATCAGATACTTCCATAACGGATAACGGTTTAGCACAGCGAGGATCCTATGGCTGTTTTAAAGAGATTTCAGCGTACCTTTTGGCAACACTGCAGTCACGAAGTCCTTCTTAATCACAACTTCGTTGTTGGTGTTCAACTCGATAGTGATGTAAGCGTTGTCTTCAGCAATCTTAGTGATACGACCAACCAAGCCACCGCTAGTGAGCACTTCATCGCCTTTTGCCATGGATGACATCAGGCTTTTGTGCTCTTTTACACGCTTAGCTTGTGGACGGTAGATCATGAAATAGAAGATCACTGCGAACATCGCGAGCATGATGATCATTTCAAAACCGCCACCTTGTGGGGCACCTTCGCCTGCGGCATGTGCTACAGAAATTAAACTCATTGAGAAACGTCCTCTAAGTTATTGTTGTTTAATGTTGATTCTATTGGGATGCACAAGGTTGAATTCAAGCGGCTTAGCGCATAAATCCAACCCAGTGCACGAAATCAGGCTTTGTCTTTTTGTAGTGGTGGCACTTCGCGGTTACGACGCGCGTAGAACTCGGCTACAAATTGGTCAAAACGGTCTTCATCAATTGCTTTACGAATACTTTCCATTAGGCGTTGGTAGTAACGCAAGTTATGGATGGTATTCAAGCGAGCACCGAGGATTTCGTTACAACGATCCAAATGATGCAGGTATGACTTCGAATAATTTTTGCAAGTGTAACAGTCGCAATGCGGATCCAGTGGTGTTGTATCCGTTTTATGTACTGCATTACGGATCTTGATCACACCACCTGTCACAAACAGGTGACCATTACGTGCGTTACGGGTTGGCATTACGCAGTCAAACATGTCGATACCACGACGAACACCTTCCACCAAGTCTTCCGGTTTACCCACGCCCATTAGGTAACGCGGCTTATCTTCCGGCAGTTGTGGACAGGTATGTTCTAGCACGCGATGCATATCTTCTTTCGGCTCACCTACCGCTAGGCCGCCGACCGCGTAACCATCAAAACCGATTTCCGTCAGACCTTTTACGGAGACATCACGCAAGTCTTCATACACACCACCTTGCACGATACCAAACAGGTTGTTCGGGTTTTCGAGCTTGTCGAAGTGGTCGCGTGAGCGTTTTGCCCAACGCAGCGACATTTCCATCGATTTTTTCGCTTCATCGTGGGTCGCAGGGTATGGCGTACACTCATCAAAAATCATCACGATGTCTGAGCCCAAATCTTTTTGGATTTCCATCGACTTCTCGGCATCCATAAAGATTTTGTCGCCGTTGACTGGGTTACGGAAATGCACGCCTTCTTCTGTGATCTTACGGATATCGCCTAAGCTGAATACCTGAAAACCGCCTGAATCAGTCAAGATAGGACCTTGCCAGTTCATGAAATCGTGCAGGTCACCGTGCATTTTCATCACTTCTTGGCCAGGGCGCAGCCATAGGTGGAAAGTGTTACCGAGCAGAATTTGCGCACCGGTCTCTTTCACTTCTTCTGGCGTCATCCCTTTTACGGTGCCGTAAGTACCCACTGGCATAAACGCAGGGGTTTGCACTGTGCCGCGTTCAAAGGTCAATTGACCACGACGGGCATTGCCGTTTTTCTTTTTCAATTCAAATGTTAATTTCACGAAGCCTCCAATGTCAGAGAAACAGTCTGACCGTTTTTACCCACCTAATGGCGTAAACTTACGCTATCAGCAGGTCGATAATTCAAGCCTTATTGCCATCAATAAGGCTCTTTGCGGAGCGGTCGCGTTTCCCTGCGAAAAAGGTCTGTACCTTTTCTGGCTACTGCCAGCACTCGTTTTCGTTATCGCCAATCACTTAAAGCTACAGCGCCAAGTGATCGGCGATGGATTACGCTTTAGTCGTCTGCTTGCGAATAAACATCGCATCGCCATAACTAAAGAAGCGATATTGCTCTTTTACCGCATGTTCATAAGCGGCCATGGTGTGCCCATAACCAGCAAACGCACTCACCAACATGATCAAGGTCGATTCAGGTAAGTGGAAATTGGTGATCAAGCAATCCACCAACTGGTATTGATAACCTGGGAAAATGAAGATTTCGGTATCACCAAAGAAAGGCTTTAATTCTGTGCCTTTTTTCAGTGCATCTTGCGCGGCACTTTCTAGCGAGCGAACCGATGTCGTACCCACCGCAATCACTCGACCGCCACGCGCTTTGGTTGCGGCAACGGCATCCACCACTTCTTGCGGCACTTCTACGTATTCCGCATGCATGTGGTGATCATGGATATTGTCCACGCGCACTGGTTGGAATGTTCCCGCACCAACATGCAGGGTCACATACGCCAACTCAACACCTTTGGCTTGGATCTGCTCCAGCAGTGCTTGATCAAAATGCAAACCGGCCGTTGGTGCTGCCACCGCGCCCGGTTTTTGGTTGTAAACGGTTTGGTAACGCTCTTTATCCGCATCTTCATCAGGACGATCGATGTAAGGCGGCAATGGCATATGGCCAATTTGGTTGAGAATATCCAATACCACGGTTTCCGCAGTAAAACGGATTTCAAACAACGCATCGTGACGCGCCTGCATCACCGCATGAAATTCATCATTTTCGCCCAAGTACAACTCGGTACCCGGTTTTGGCGGCTTTGATGAACGAACGTGTGCCAAAATCGTGTGTTCATCAAGCATGCGCTCCACCAACACTTCTAACTTGCCGCCGCTGGCTTTGCGCCCAAACATACGTGCAGGAATGACTCGTGTGTTGTTAAACACCAGCAGATCACCCGGTTCAACAAGTCCGAGAACATCTTTAAAGGTTCCATCCGTCAGTTGACCGCTATTGCCGTCAAGTTGGAGCAATCGGCTCGCTGTACGTTCTGCTTTTGGGTAACGAGCAATCAGCTCGTCTGGGAGTTCAAAGTGAAAATCTGAAACTTGCATAGCTCTTTCTTGATTAAGTGATCAGTAGTGTTGCCCGATTTCGCGGCGCGCCAGTATATACCTAAGTGCGTTCAAGATACAGGAATGCTGCAAAGCCGCACGCTCCGCAAGGTAACCGTTTGTAAAGACCGAATGGCGCTGAGGCCAAAGTTCAATGAGCAAATCCATTACGTTCACCTTATCCACATGAAAGGTATATTTCGGCTCAAGTTCGCAGAAGTTACCTGTCAGTAGAGCTATAGTGAATAGGAAAGGGTTAGAACCCCCCCGTTCAAGTTTCTCTTTTGACAAAGGAGTTGGCGATGATCAAAGTTGAAGACATGATGACACGTAACCCGCACACTTTGTTACGTACTCACACCCTCAATGACGCAAAGCATCTCATGGAAGCGCTCGATATTCGGCACATTCCCGTGGTGGATGCGAACAAGAAATTATTGGGCATTGTTACCCAGCGAGATTTGTTGGCCGCTCAAGAATCAAACTTGCAACGGATAGCCCAAGACCCCTCTTACACTCTGGATACACCACTCTACGAAGTCATGCACACCGATGTGATGAGCGTCGTTCCCCAAGCAGGGCTGAAAGAAAGCGCGCTGTATATGCAAAAACACAAAATTGGGTGCTTGCCTGTCGTTGCGAAGAGTGAGTTAGTCGGCATCATTACTGACAGTGATTTTGTGACTATTGCGATCAACCTGCTTGAGTTGCAAGAAGAAAGTGAACCAGATGAAATGGATGAAGAACAATAAATCAGCGGCATCGCGTTTTTCAACACAACGCAGTTGTACTCGGCGCAGATAAAAAAGGCGGCCAGATGGCCGCCAAAGGTTCGCACAGAATGGTGGATTATCGATTAGTGAAATTGATCTTCTTCGGTTGAGCCAGTTAATGCCGTCACTGAACTGTTACCACCTTGAATGGTGTTGGTCATCTTATCGAAGTAACCCGTGCCCACTTCTTGTTGGTGCGCCACGAAGGTGTAGCCTTTTTCAGCCGCTTCGAACTCACGACGCTGAACCATCTCAACATAGTGACGCATACCTTCACCTTGCGCGTAAGCGTGTGCTAACTCAAACATGTTGAACCACATGTTGTGAATGCCCGCTAACGTGATGAACTGATACTTGTACCCCATATCCGACAAGGCTTGTTGGAAATGCGCGATGGTTTTCGCATCCAAATTCTTCTCCCAGTTGAACGACGGTGAGCAGTTGTAAGCCAGCAGTTGATCTGGGTATTGCGCATGAATCGCTTCAGCAAATTTACGCGCCTCTTCCAGATCCGGTTTCGCAGTTTCACACCACACCAAATCTGCGTAAGGAGCATAAGCTAAGCCGCGAGAAATCGCTTGGTCAATGCCCGCACGCACGCGGTAAAAGCCTTCAGAAGTGCGCTCACCGGTTACAAAATCCGCATCATAGGGATCACTGTCTGATGTGAGCAAATCGGCTGCGTTGGCATCGGTGCGAGCAATCACTAACGTGGTAGTACCTGACACGTCAGCAGCCAAGCGTGCGGCAATTAGTTTTTGTACCGCTTCTTGAGTAGGAACTAACACTTTGCCGCCCATGTGGCCACATTTTTTCACGGAAGCCAGTTGATCTTCAAAGTGAACGCCAGCAGCGCCCGCTTCAATCATCGATTTCATCAACTCATAGGCGTTGAGTACGCCGCCAAAACCCGCTTCCGCATCGGCCACGATCGGTAGGAAGTAATCAATGCCACCTTCATCTTCAGGAGATTTGCCATTTGACCACTGGATTTGGTCAGCGCGACGAAACGCGTTGTTAATGCGGCGTACCACTGACGGTACTGAGTCAACCGGATAGAGAGATTGGTCTGGATACATGGTGCCTGCAGTGTTGTTATCCGCCGCAACTTGCCAGCCGGAAAGATAAATCGCTTCGATACCCGCTTTGGCTTGTTGCACCGCTTGACCGCCAGTGAGTGCGCCCAAACAGTTCACATACCCTTTTTTCGCTGAGCCATTCACCAGTTCCCACAACTTGTCTGCACCACGTTGGGCGATGGTGTTGGCAGGCACAACCGAGCCGCGCAAACTCACCACTTCTTCAGCGGTATAGGTGCGTTTCACATTTTTCCAGCGTGGGTTGGTTGCCCAATCTTTTTCTAGTGCTTCAATTTGTTGGCGACGAGTCAGTGTCATAATCTATCCCTCTGATTTATTGGTTGCCTGTTGGCAGCTCGATTCCTTATTCGATCAGTACTGCGCACGCTGATCGTAAAGTGGTTTCACGTTACTGGTTTTATAGAGGCCTACGGCAAGTAGTCGTAGCCCGGTATGGTTAAGAAATTCGGTAGCTCTTGGCTGGTCGTTAAGCGCTCCATCAATTCGGCCGCTTCAGTAAAACGTCCTTGTGCAAAACGGGACTCACCCACTTCGCTTTTCACCACCTCAATCTCTTGTTTGAGGTAGTCGCGAAACAGTTCGTTAGTGACCACTTGCCCGTTATCTAACGTTTTGCCGTGTTGGATCCATTGCCAGATGGAAGCGCGTGAAATTTCTGCTGTTGCGGCATCCTCCATCAAACCGTAGATCGGCACGCAACCGTTGCCTGAAATCCATGCTTCGATGTATTGCAACGCAACGCGAATGTTATGGCGCATGCCATGCTCAGTGCGTGGCCCATCGCAAGGCGCTAAAAGATCGGCCGCAGTTATCGGAGCATCGGCCATCCGGCTCACATTGAGCTGATTTTTGCGCTCACCAAGCACTTCGTTAAACACGGCCATCGCGGTATCAGCCAAACCGGGGTGTGCAACCCAAGTGCCATCGTGGCCATTGGTCGCTTCAAGCATTTTGTCGCCGCGAATTTTTTGTAGCACTTGCTCGTTCACCGCAGGATCTTTGGCGGGAATAAACGCCGCCATCCCGCCCATCGCAAATGCGCCGCGTTTATGACAGGTGTAAATCAACAAACGGGAATACGCATTGAGGAAAGGCTTATCCATGGTCACCACTTGGCGATCTGGTAACACGCGATCTGGGTGCTTTTTCAAGGTTTTGATGTAGCTGAAAATGTAATCCCAGCGTCCACAGTTCAGACCGACAATATGCTCTTTGAGTGAGAACAGAATCTCATCCATCTGAAATACCGCAGGCAACGTTTCAATCAGCACCGTTGCTTTGATGGTGCCAGTGTCTAAGCCAAAATAATCTTCCGTGAAATGGAATACCTCGCTCCACCACTGCGCCTCTTGATAGGCTTGCAGCTTAGGTAGATAGAAATAAGGGCCACTGCCTTTTTTCAATAGTGCGCGGTGGTTGTTGTAGAAATAGAGCGCAAAATCGAACAGTGAACCGGGAATCGTCAAGCCGTTGTAAGTGACATGCTTTTCTTTGAGATGCAGACCGCGCACGCGGCAGATAAGTACTGCAGGGTTGGCATTGAGCTCATAACGCTTGCCATTGTCTGGATTGGTATAGCTTATGCTCCCCAGAATCGCATCACGCAGATTGATCTGACCATCCAATACCTTGTCCCACGCGGGCGACATCGAATCTTCAAAATCAGCCATAAAGACTTTCACATTCGCGTTGAGTGCATTAATCACCATTTTGCGATCGGTCGGGCCTGTAATTTCCACGCGGCGGTCTTGTAAATCGTTAGGAATGCCGAGAACTTTCCAACTCCCTTCTCGAATATCTTTGGTTTCTGATAGAAAATCAGGCAACTGACCTTGGTCAATAAGGGTTTGTTTTTGTTCACGCAAGGCCAGCAACTCATCAACTCGTGAGGCAAAACGCTCACAAAGGTGCTGTAAAAAAGTTTGGGCTTCGACAGGGAAAATGGCTTGATGTTCGGGCGCAAGATCTCCCACCACATCAAGCTTGCCTTGGGTCGTTTTTGCTGCGGTTGATTGTTGAGTTAATTCGGCAGTATTGGTTGACATAAATTCCTTCCTTGAATCGCTCACCAAGAACATTTGTAACTTTAAAACTACAAATTTGAACCACTAACTTTGCTGATTTACTGTGCATTAAAGTCACCTAAAGCGACTCTCTTTGCAAGATGAAAAACACTAGACATAAGTCTTAACAACGCCAATAAACCTTAACTCACAAAGCCTTTTCACGAAAGAGTAAAAGTTAACCGAACGTTAAATTTGAAGTTTTATCCGGTTACTTATCAAGCCTAAGAGAATAGGCAAAATGCGTAACTCATTACGTAATTTAATTACATTAAAAATTGAGTGAGAAAATACACTCAAACAAGTGTTTAAATTTTCAGAGATGACGAAAAAGGCGGTTCTTATTGGGTTGAGGCAGGTCAAAACGAGCGTAATTTAAACAGCGTTTAAATCAGAATGTGTAAAATTCACATTGTGAATATTTACAATTTTATGAAAGCCTCACCAATTTTGACTTGTGAAATTTCACAATAAAAAAATTACTAACCAGATAAAATACTTAAAAGCACGCTTTTTACAGCGTGCTTTCACTAGATAACTTCAACTTAGAATGTACGACCAATCGCTAAAGCAGTTCAGAAACCACTTGAGATAATTGTTCAAAAGTGTGCGTTCGCGAGGAGCTTGGTCGCCAAACCAAACCAATTTCCCGATACGCTTTTTGACCGGGGGGATCGACAACGACTAAATTCTGGTTATCCAACAGGCCATGATCAATTGCCATTTGTGGAATAAAAGTCGTGCCTAAACCGTTAGCCACCATTTGTACCAAAGTGTGTAAACTGGTAGCGGTAAATGGGTTGATTTTCTCTTTGTCAGTCAATTTACAGGCCGATACTGCATGCTCTGTTAGACAGTGTTCATTTTCTAATAAAAATACGGACTCATCCGGTAAATCATCATACTTAATCGGAACACGGATGCGATCCGCTTGATGACGGCTGATCACCATACGAAACGGATCATGCCCAACGATGCGCGTTTCCATATTGCCAATCTCAACCGGCAGCGCCAGTATCAATACATCCAATTCACCACTGCGCAGTGCTGAAAGCAGATTGCTGGTGGTATCTTCACGTAGCAATAGATGCAATTTGGGGTAGCGTTGGTTAATTTCTTGCACTAAATCACCAAGCAAAAAAGGCGCTATCGTGGGAATGCAGCCCAATCGAAGTTGCCCTTCCATGCCATCACCTTGACAAAGTTTGCCCAGTTCAACCAGATCTTGCCCTTTGGCTAACAGCTCGCGTCCATGCTTGACGACAAGCTCTCCCGCCCGAGTAAAAACTAATGGACTTTTCTTATCTTGCTTTTCATACAACGGGCAACCAATCAATTCTTCGAGGTTTTGAACGCCCTTGCTCAACGTTGATTGGCTCACAAAACAGCGCTCTGCAGCCTCACTAAAATGACGCGTTTCATACAGCGTCACTAAATAGGACAATTGTTTCAGGCTCGGCCATTTACTCATGATTTTATCAGTACCTTAGGTCAAACTTGCTTCACAGTTAACGGATTCCATATTTATCGCTTTTTTCGATTAACTCAATCTATTTAATTCGCTTTTTTCAATCCTACAATCTGTACTATAGTTTGTCCCGTTCAAATACGGACTGAGCCGTGGCTCCATGTCACGTCTTAGCAATTACCATACTTCTTAGGAGCAAAATAATGGTACTAGTTGGTCGCAAAGCCCCTGATTTTACTGCTGCAGCTGTTCTGGGTAACGGTGAAATCGTTGAAAACTTCAACTTCGCTGAGTTTACAAAAGGTAAGAAAGCGGTTGTTTTCTTCTACCCACTAGACTTCACTTTCGTTTGCCCATCTGAGCTGATTGCATTCGACAACCGTTACGAAGACTTCATCGCGAAAGGCGTAGAAGTGATCGGCGTGTCTATCGACTCTCAGTTCTCTCACAACGCATGGCGTAACACTGCTGTTGAAAACGGCGGTATCGGTCAAGTGAAATACCCACTGGTTGCAGACGTTAAACACGAAATCTGTAAAGCCTACGATGTAGAGCACCCAGAAGCAGGCGTTGCATTCCGTGGTTCATTCCTGATCGACGAAGAAGGCATGGTTCGTCACCAAGTGGTTAACGACCTACCACTAGGCCGTAACATCGATGAAATGCTACGTATGGTTGACGCACTGAACTTCCACCAAACTCACGGTGAAGTGTGCCCAGCACAATGGGAAGCAGGCAAAGCAGGTATGGAAGCATCTCCAAAAGGCGTTGCAGCATTCCTGTCTCAATACTCAGCAGACCTAAAATAAGACTCTTAACCCCGCGCTCAACACGGGTGGTTGGAAAAAATAAAGCGAAAACGCTACGCCAATCAGTTAAGAAGTAAAGTCATCAAAAGCCCAAAGCAATGCTTTGGGCTTTTTTCTATCTAAAATGTCGCCTCTTTCTCTCCCCCCTGTTGATTGAACTGCACCATTTAGATCAAGGGCTCATCATCATTAAATGGGTAATTCATACGCTAAACTTTACCCCTATTCTGACTCATTCAACGCTCTGACTGCTGCTATCATGGAGACCAATTTGCTTTATCTAGCCGGAGATAACTCTATGAATTATCAAGTTGAAGTCTGCATCGACAATATTGAATCCTTGCACAACGCCATCGAGGGAGGCGCGACCCGCATTGAACTTTGCTCTGCACTTGCGCTAGGTGGGCTAACCCCAAGTGCAGGGTTGATGCACAGCGCAGGCAGAGTGTCATCAATTCCGGTTTACGCCATGATCCGCCCAAGAGAAGGGGATTTTTTCTATCACGATGACGATCTCATCATCATGGCGCAGGATATTCATACCGCCCATCAAGCCCATTTACAGGGAGTGGTACTGGGTTTACTCAATGCCAATGGCACGATTGATGTTCAACGCAGCAAACCTTTAGTGGATTTAGCCCACTCGCTCGGTCTAGGCGTTACTTTCCACCGCGCTTTTGATCTCTGTGCAGATCCAAAGCAAGCGTTAGAAGACATTATTGCTTTAGGTTGCGAGCGCATTTTAACGTCTGGTTTGGCTCGCACTGCCTCTTTAGGCATTGATCGCTTAACTCAGTTGGTTCAACAAAGTGCGGGGCGCATTTCAATTATGGCGGGCGCAGGTGTTAACGCGCAAAATGTGGCGGAAATTGCCGTGGCAAGCGGAGTGAAAGAGCTGCATTTGTCTGCAAAAACGACTCGCCCAAGTCTGATGCAGTTTATTCGTTCCGAAAGCAAAATGGGCGCTAGCGACTGTGATGATTTTATTATCCCGGTAACGAACACGGAAGCCCTACAACAAACCGTACAAGCTCTCAACTCCATCAAGGCAAACTGAACTTACGAAAGCACGCTGCTATGCTTAACTCATCAAAGGAGAGATGACATGACAAAATTGGATAAGAAAGTCTATGAGCGTGAGCTAGAGCAGCTGCAAGTTGAACTGGTGAAGTTACAAGAGTGGGTCAAGCAAGAGAAACTCAAAGTGGTCGTCATCTTTGAAGGTCGTGATGCTGCGGGCAAAGGCGGGGTGATTAAAACCATTACCGAAAAACTCAATCACCGTGTTTGCCGAGTCGCCGCCCTACCCGCGCCAACCGAAAAAGAGAAAACCCAATGGTACTTCCAGCGCTATGTGGCTCATTTGCCGGCTGGTGGCGAAATCGTGCTGTTTGACCGCAGTTGGTACAACCGTGCAGGGGTTGAAAAGGTAATGGGCTTTTGTAGCGAGGAAGAACATCAAGAGTTTTTACGCTCCTGCCCTGAATTTGAGCGCATGTTACAACGCTCAGGAATTATTTTGCTCAAATACTGGTTTTCGGTGTCCGACGAAGAACAAGAAAGACGTTTTATAGAACGCATCGAAACCCCACTCAAACGCTGGAAATTCAGCCCGATGGATCTTGAATCCCGAAAGCGTTGGGCGGCCTATTCCCGCGCCAAAGATGAGATGTTTGCGTATACCGACACCAAACATTGCCCGTGGTGGGTAGTGCCTTCTGATGATAAAAAACGGGCTCGCCTCAACTGTATCAGCCACTTATTAAGCAGTATTGAGTATCACGAGATTGAATATCCACCCATTGAGCTGCCTGAGATCAATAAGCAGGGTTACGTTCGACCACCGATTGAAGACCAAACCTTTGTACCGCAGCGCTACTAATAACCGATACCCAACAAACTTGCCGCTAAGCGGCAAGTGCGAAAGGATAGCACCTTGCTTACAAACTTGGTTTCTTTAGCACATCATCAATACCTTGATCGCCCAGATGGCGTACGTCTTTACCTTTGACGAAATAGATGATGTATTCACAGATGTTTTGACAGCGGTCACCTACCCGCTCAATGGCACGCGCCGACCAGATAACCTGCAGAATATGTGGAATATTTTTCGGATCTTCCATCATATACGTCATCAGTTGGCGCACCACCGCTTCGTACTCTTTATCCAGTCGATCGTCTTGCTTATAGATGTCGGCTGCGGCTTCCACATCCATCCGCGCAAACGCATCGAGCACTTGATGCAGCATGGCAATCGCTTGGCGGCAAAGTGGCTCAAGAGACACTTGGAACTGGTGTTGTTTCGCCGGTGGACGCTCGATCGCAATATAAGCCATTTTCGTCGCCGAATCGCCAATGCGTTCAAGATCGGTAATGGTTTTGATGATGGCCATAATCAAACGTAAGTCTTTGGCTGTCGGCTGACGTTTGGCAATAATTCGCGTACACGCCTCATCAATCGAGACTTCCATCGCGTTAACTTTGTGATCATCGGCAATCACACGTCGCGCCAGTTTTTCATCGTCCTCATGCAAGGCTTGCATGGCTAAGGTCAACTGCTGCTCCACTAAGCCGCCCATAGTCAAAACTTGGCTACGAATGGACTCCAACTCCACATTAAACTGACCTGAAATATGTCGACCAAACTGCATGGCATATCCTTATTGAAACTGGCTGAAAACGCTTAACCGTATCGCCCTGTAATGTAGTCTTCGGTTTGCTTTTTCAATGGTGAAGTAAAAATAGAGTCGGTATCTGAGTATTCAATCAACTTTCCCATATGGATAAATGCCGTGTGATCGCTCACGCGTGCCGCTTGCTGCATGTTATGGGTAACGATGACGACCGTATATTTGGTTTTGAGATCGTGGATCAGCTCTTCAATGGTCAAGGTTGAGATAGGATCCAGTGCCGATGTTGGCTCATCGAGTAAAAGCACTTCTGGCTCAATGGCAATCGCACGAGCAATCACCAGACGCTGCTGTTGCCCCCCCGATAAACCAAACGCATTTTCGTGCAGACGATGCTTCACTTCGTCCCACAATGCGGCTGCACGCAAAGAACGTTCTGCAGCGTCATCTAAAGTGCGGCTATTTTTAATCCCTTGCAAACGTAGCCCATACACCACATTTTCATAAATCGATTTAGGAAATGGATTGGGGCGCTGAAACACCATCCCGACTCGGCGGCGCAACGTTGGCACATCGACATCAGGATGATAGATATTTTTGCCATGCAGCTTTACTTCCCCTTCCACTCGCGTCCCTTCGACGAGATCGTTCATACGGTTAATGCAGCGCAAAAGCGTCGATTTACCACAGCCGGAGGGGCCGATAAACGCCGTGACTTGGCCTTTGGGAATGCGCATGGAAATATCACTCAAAGCACGACTTTGTTGATAATACAGGCTTAAATGTTCAATCGAAATCGCCGTCTGCTGCTCAGTGAGATTGTTCACATCCAAAGGCGGTACGTAGTAGCCCAACGTAGGGTTGGCGGAGTACATAATTAATCTTGCCCCAAAGTTCGGTATTTTTCCCGTAAGTTATTACGAATGCTGATTGCGGTTAGGTTGAGCGCCACAATCACCGTTACCAACAAAAATGAGGTGGCGTACACCAATGGGCGAGCGGCTTCAATATTATTGGTTTGAAAACCGATATCGTAAATATGAAAACCCAAGTGCATAAACTTACGCTCTAAGTGGACGAATGGAAACTCGGCATCCACAGGCAAGCTAGAGGCGAGTTTTACCGCCCCCACCAACATCAGAGGAGCCACTTCTCCCGCTGCACGTGCAATCGCCAAAATCAATCCGGTAATGATCGCTGGGCTTGCCATCGGTAAGACAATGCGCCAAAGGGTTTCAAATTGGGTGGCCCCTAATGCTAAAGAGCCATGGCGCACTGAAATCGGGATGCGCGATAGACCTTCTTCTGTCGCCACAATCACCACAGGCAGCGTCAACACGGCTAAAGTCAGAGCAGACCACAGCAACCCAGGTGTCCCGAAGGTCGGCGTGGGTAACCGCTCAGCATAAAATAGGTTATCAACTGAAGCGCCTATGGTGTAAACAAAAAAGCCAAGGCCAAACACCCCATAAACGATGGAGGGAACGCCAGCCAAGTTGATCACGGCCACCCGAATCATACGAGTAAACGCGCCTTCTTTAGCGTATTCATGCAGATAGATTGCGGCGATGACCCCTAGCGGCATAACAATGATCGACATGATGATCACCAAAAAAACCGTGCCAAAAATGGCAGGAAACACGCCTCCTTCCGAGTTAGACTCCCGTGGCGAGTCAGATAAAAAGCGCCACGCTTGCTTACCCCATTCCGCCAGTTTTTCAGCAAAATTCATGTCATTGGGGTACCAAAAATCTAAGATTTCACTCAGCGGAACCGATATGGTCTCCCCGCGCATGTCCACTACATGCAAAAATTGCTGATCTAATGGTGCACGAAGTGCATCCAACTGCACTTGCACTTCCGTCAGTTCAGCTTCTAAACGACTTTTACGTAACACATAGTTTTGCAAAAATTCATCGGTCAACCGGTTGTTCAACTGCTTGCGGCGCTTTTCCAGACGCAGTTTTTCTAAACTGCCGCTGATCACTCGCACTTGTTGCTCGACCATTCTATCTGCCTGCTGGCGGATCGCCTCCGCTTCGAGCAGAGCTTGACGTAAATGATCGCTAAGCTGCTGTTCTTTAGGTCCCGTTAAAGAATCAAAGCTGACTGGCCGACCAAACAGTTGCCCACCACGGCTTCGTTCAATCACCGCCCATCCTTGTGGAGCGCCTTTGAACTCGGTTTGAAACTCAAGCAGAGCAATAAAATCCGAGCCATACAGCTCGCGATTCGCCACTTTAATATTGAGTCGAGTTGCCAATCCGGCCGCTTCAATCTCCGCCGGTAATGGCAGATTCATCTCTTTTAAATGGCTCACAGGCACACTTTCCTGAGCATAAAGCTGCCCGACAACGGTTTTCCCCTCTAGGGTTTGCCATTGCAATAAAGGGGCAGGCCAAAAATAGGTTAAGCCACGCCAACCAATCACCAACAATAATCCAAGCACTGCAATTAAGCTGACACTGACCGCGCCCCCGGTTAGCCAAATCCAAGGAGCACCGGATTTAAACCAATTCACTATTTTGCTCCATCACAAAGAACGGTATTTTTCACGTAGCCGTTGGCGAACCCACTCCGCTAACGAGTTCACCGCAAACGTAAAAGTTAACAGCAGTAACGCTGCCAAAAACAGAATGCGGAAATGGGCGCTTTGCACTTCAGATTCGGGTAATTCAACCGCAATCGTCGCCGATAAGGTACGCATCCCTTCGAAAATGTTCCAATCCAGTAGCGGAGTGTTTCCGGTAGCCATGAGGACAATCATCGTTTCCCCCACCGCGCGTCCAAGCCCCATCATGATGGCGGAAAATATCCCTGGGCTTGCGGTTAGCAACACGACATACATTAATGTTTGCCAAGGGGTTGCCCCCAACGCTAAAGAACCATCAGAAAGGTGTTTCGGTACCGAGAAAATAGCATCTTCCGCGATAGTAAAAATGGTAGGGATCACCGCAAACCCCATCGCAAAACCAACCACTAAAGCATTACGCTGATCATAACCAATACCGTGCTGTGCTAAATACACCCGCAAGTCACCAGCAAACAGGGCATTTTCCAACTCACCACTGTAGGCCAAAATCAGAGTCGCGATCCCAATCAACACCGGAATTAAAATCAGTGCATGCCAACCATTAGGAATACCACGGAGCAATACTTTCGGTAAATGTGACCAAATGAACCCCACCAACATTGTTGAAAGTGGCATCAGCAACATTAACGCAAGCACCGCCGGAAGGTGGCTTTCCACAAAAGGGGCAAACCATAATCCGGCTAAAAAACCAATGATCACGGTAGGTAAAGCTTCCATCAGTTCAATAGTGGGCTTAACCACTCGTCGCATTGATGGTGTCATAAAATAGGCGGTATAAATTGCGCCTAACACCGCAATCGGCACAGCAAACAGCATGGCAAATGCGGCCGCTTTTAAGGTACCAAAAGCAATCGGCACTAGGCTAAATTTCGCCTCAAAATCGTCGGTTGCCGCAGTCGATTGCCAAACAAACTCCGGTTCTGGGTAACTTTCGTACCATACCTTTTGCCACAGTGCTGAAAAGGAAACTTCAGGGTTACGATTCTCAATGTGCGCCAAGCGAATACGTCCTTGATCGTAGCTTGCCAAAAACGCTTCATTATTCGACATCGCAACCATCTGTGGCGCCTGTTGGTAGGCACGCTCAAACAACACCAATTTTTCACTGGTCGTGTAGTGACTTTGCAACGTTCCATTACGATAGAAACTGTAGAAACCTTTGCTGTTGGTATCTGGCAATAAATACTGCACTTCAGACGCTAACTTAAAGTTGCGGATCTGCGTGAGATGACGTTCACCATCACGTAAGACATCAAACCATTGCGACACTAAGCCATCACTATGTACAGCCAGTAAAGAAAATGCTCCTGACAGTAAATAGAGCTGAGTGACTTGGTGATGGCTATCTCCGGCACTGAGATCCACTACCTCACGGATCTGCCCTTCTTGATTATCTAATGATGCAACGACTAACTCAGAGTTCGTGCGCAGATAAAGCGTTTTTCCATCAGGCGTCAGCTGCAACTGACTCAGCTGAGCAAAGGGGGCATGAAAAGCAAACCGCGCCAACTCTCGTCCGGTTTGGCGATCCACTCGTATAATCTGTACTTGCTGCGCTTGATCATAAGTAGCGAAGATCACTTGCTGCTCAGTAAGCGCAAATGTGATTTGCTGGAGCGGAAGTTCACTCAAACGCCAATCATCCGGCAAGGCCAAACGTTCCAAATTCGGAGTAAACTCCCGGCCTTGGGCAGTCATCGAGTGAGACAGTTGCGGATATAGCACCGCCACTTGGTTGTCTTCTCCTACCAGCGCAAACCAACCTTGGGCAGCAGGGGTTTGTGCCCACAGTCTGGGTTTAAAACCTATCGATTGAGTGCGAATAGGCTGTTCACCCGCTTTTCTTAATGACCAAAACTGCCCATCACCATCGGCTGAGAGAACAAAAGCATTTTCACCATAGTCACCAATGGTCATAAACAGAGGATTAGGCGTTGTAATCGGCTTTACCGCCACATCCCCATGCCACTTGCCATCCCCAAACAGAGGCACAACCACCATACCCAAATAGATAAAAATCAGTACCAGCGCCCCTAACACACTCACGCCACCACAGGTCACTGCAAAACGCACCACACGGTCTTTGACTAACCGTGCGCGATCACGTTCTTTCAATGAAAATGGTTGTCTGACCATGCTTGGGATTACCTACAGATTGGGGGAGTGTCATAATATTTCCGTTGGGTGACAATTATATTACAGCTCACAATAAATTACTGAAATCAAAACAACTCTATGACACTGAAAGCAGTGCAATAAAAGTGTCACAAAAATCACTTAGTTTGCAGTACTTCTACTGATGGTTACGTCAACTCAAAACGGCAAAGGTAAAATATGAGTGCGGATAAGCTGTACATCGACAAGGAACTCAGTTGGCTCTCGTTTAACGAGCGCGTACTACAGGAAGCGGCGGACAAAACCGTGCCGCTGATTGAGCGGATTCGCTTTCTGGGGATATTTTCTAATAACCTTGATGAATTTTATAAAGTGAGATTCGCCGATGTAAAACGGCAGATTCTGATTAACCGAGAACGAGGCAGTAACGACATCTCCAAGCACCTCCTCTCTCGCATGCAAAATAAAGCCCTTAAACTCAATCAAGATTTCGATAACCTTTACAATGAGTTGATTCTAGAAATGGCCAGACGGCGCATTTTCTTGGTCAATGAAACCCAGCTCGATGACATTCAACTTAAGTGGGTAAAAAAATACTTCCAGAAAGAAGTGCTGCCACACGTCACCCCGATTATGTTACGAGATGACATCGATGTGATGCAGTTTTTGAAAGATGAATACGCCTATATTGCGGTAGAAATGTGCAGCGGCGATGAATTTAAATATGCGCTGATCGAGATCCCGACAGACCAACTTCCCCGCTTTGTCATGCTGCCTGAGCAAAAAGGCAAACGGCGCAAAACCATCATTCTGCTCGACAACATTATTCGTCTTTGCCTCGATGAAATTTTCCGTGGTTTTTACGATTATGACACGCTCAACGGTTACGCAATGAAGATGACCCGCGATGCCGAGTACGATTTACGCCACGAAGTCGAATACAGCTTGCTCGAACAAATGTCAGAAGGCTTAAGCCAGCGTTTAACCGCCCTTCCAGTGCGTTTTGTATATGAGCGCGAAATGCCGGAAGCGATGCTGAAATTCTTATGCTACAAACTGAAAATCTCCCACTACGACAGCCTCATCCCGGGCGGGCGCTACCACAACTTCAAAGATTTCATTTCCTTCCCTAACGTGGGGCGAGATTATTTAGAAAACAAACCGTTACCACCTATGCCTTGTGCCGATTTTGAAGGCTATGCCAACGTCTTTGATGCGATTCGCGCGCAAGATATTTTGCTGCACTACCCTTACCACAGCTTTGAGCACATGACGGAACTGGTGCGCCAAGCCTCTTTTGACCCCAAAGTAGTCAGTATTAAAATCAACATCTATCGCGTTGCGAAAGATTCACGCTTGATGAACTCGCTGGTCGATGCGGTACACAACGGCAAACGCGTGGTGGTGGTGGTCGAGCTGCAAGCACGTTTTGATGAAGAAGCCAATATCGAATGGTCTCGCATCCTGACCGATGCTGGTGTGCATGTCATTTTTGGTGTGCCGGGTATGAAAATTCACGCCAAATTGCTGCTCATCACTCGTAAAGAAGACGATGAGTTCGTCCGTTATGCGCACATTGGTACAGGTAATTTCCACGAACGAACCGCGCGTATTTATACCGACTTTGCCCTGCTCACCGCCAACCAAGAGCTCGCCGCCGAAGTCCGCGCCGTCTTTGGCTACATTGAGAACCCCTTCCGCCCAGTGAAGTTCAATCACTTGATTGTTTCACCGCGCAATTCTCGCACCCAAATCTATCGCTTGTTGGATGGTGAAATCGCCAACGCAAAAGCTGGGAAAAAAGCCGCCATCACTCTCAAGGTTAATAACTTAGTCGATAAAGGCTTAATCAATAAACTGTATGGTGCGAGTGCGGCAGGAGTGAAAATTCGCATGATCATTCGCGGTATGTGTTCACTCGTCCCCGGTGTAGAAGGCGTTAGTGACAATATTGAGATCATCAGTATTATTGACCGCTTCCTTGAACACCCTCGTGTATTGATTGTACATAATGACGGCAATCCACAAGTTTTCATCTCCTCCGCGGATTGGATGGAGCGGAATATAGATCATCGAATCGAGGTCATGGCTCCGATTCGTGATGAACGTATCAAACAGCGCATCATTGATATCCTTAATATTCAGTTCATTGATACGGTCAAAGCGCGTCGAATCGACAAAGAGATGAGTAATGAGTATGTAGAACGCGGCAATCGCAGAAAAGTACGTTCTCAAATAGCCATTTACGACTATCTTAAAAATGTCGAGAAACAGACTCGTAAACTAAAAGGTCAACAAGAGACGAATGACAACAGCAGTCAGTAACGCCAGAGAAATCGCAGCCATCGATCTGGGATCCAACAGTTTTCACATGGTGGTAGCCAAAGTGGTCGATCAAGACCTGCAACTGATTAGCCGACATAAACAGCGCGTGCGTCTGGCGGCAGGGCTTGATGCACAGAAAAATCTTGATGAAGAGTCCATTCAACGTGGCTTAGAGTGCTTGGCGATGTTCGCAGAGCGTTTACAAGGCTTTGAGCCGCGTAATGTACGCATTGCCGCCACCCACACGTTACGCCAAGCCAGCAACGCACACTTGTTTATTCAGCGCGCCTTAGAAGTACTACCGTTTCCGATTGAAATCATTCCCGGTTCTGAAGAAGCGCGTTTGATTTACCTCGGTGTTGCCCATACTCAACCGCAAGCCGATTCTATGCTGGTCGTAGACATTGGAGGTGGCAGTACTGAAATGATCATCGGTAAAGGGTTTGAAGCCGAGCTAGTCAACAGTAAGCAGATGGGATGCGTGAATTTTACCGAGCGTTATTTCGCCAACGGTAAACTGTCGCGTAAAAACTTTGCTCAAGCCATTGTCGCCAGTGAGCAGAAGTTAGAATCCATCGCCGCTAAGTACCGCAAAAAAGGCTGGCAAGTCGCATTTGGTTCATCTGGTACCATCAAAGCGATTCATGAAGTATTAGTCGGGCAAGGGCATGAAGATGGACTGATCACCTTTGAACGGCTCAGCAAGCTGATTGAAAAACTGTGCGAATGGGACAGCATTGACGACTTACAACTGCCCGGTTTAACCGATGATCGTAAACCTGTGTTTGCCGCAGGGGTTGCCATTCTTTCCGCGATCTTTCATGGTTTAAAAATCAAAGAGATGCATTTTTCGGATGGTGCGCTACGTGAAGGGCTGCTGTATGAGATGGAAGATCGCTTCAAGTATTCCGATATCCGTTTACGCACTACTGAAAATCTGGCCGCCAAACATCTGGTCGATTTAGAACACGCCGCCAAGGTCAAAGGTCATGCACGGGAATTCCTCTCGCAAGTCGCCAGTGAACTGAATTTGCCTGAAGGCAGTGAGTTGTGTGATTTGCTTGAGTGGGGCGCATTACTGCACGAAGTGGGGCTGAGCATTAATTTGCAAGGCTTCCATCGCCACTCCGCCTATATTTTGCGCCACAACAATATGGCGGGATTCAACAGCGAGCAGCAATTGGTACTCTCCAACTTGGCGCGCTTTCAGCGTAAATCACTCAAACTCAATGAGTTAGATGACTTTAGCCTATTCAAGAAAAAACACATTATCGGTTTGATCCGCGTGTTACGCCTAGCGATCTTGGTGAATGGCCAACGCAACGATGACCCGCTACCGCCTCTCTCCTTGTCAGCGAAAGACGATGAGTGGAAATTGGAATGTGAACAACCAGATTGGTTAGAAAACAATAAATTGTTGCACGCCGATTTACAGACCGAGCAAGAATACTGGCGCGAAGTCGGTTGGAATTTGCATTTTTAATCTAGGCTCACGAACCAAAACGCCCAACATCAATGTGGGCGTTTTTGATTGTTCTGATGAGAGTAAACTCGCGTCAATCGGTTGAAGGCTCAATACCTACCTTTGCCAGCTCTTGCTGAGCCACTTGCGCTGAAATCGGTAGATAACCATCTTTCGCAACCAAAGCCTGCCCCTGCTCCGAAAACATAAAACGTATGAATTCACGCTCAATCGGTGACAAATCTCGGTTAGGGTTTTTGTTCACATACACATACAAGTAGCGCGATAAAGGGTAAGCTCCCGACAGAATATTCGCTTGGGTTGGCTCAACATAGTCATTTCCCTCACGCGCAATCGGCAGCAGCTTCACTCCTGAAACCCGATAACCCACCCCAGAATAACCGAGCGTATTGATCGAAGAAGCGACCGACTGCACCACCGAAGCCGAACCCGGCTGCTCATTGACTCGGTTTTGGAAATCCCCTTGGCACAGGGCATTTTGCTTAAAGTAGCCGTAGGTACCCGATACCGAGTTGCGGCCAAACAGTTGAATGTTGCGTTTCGCCCAGTCATAAGGCAGACCAAGCTGCGACCAAGTGACTATCGGCTGGGTCGACCCACAGCGTAATGTCGCAGAAAAAATCGCATCCAGTTGCTGGAAATTCAGCCCTTTGATCGGGTTATCGCGATGCACAAAAATTCCGACCGCATCAATCGCCACACGTAATGCCGTCGGTTTATAGCCATGCATCGCTTCAAACGCAGCCATTTCACTGCTGCGCATTGGTCGACTCATTGGACCAAACTGTGCCGTACTTTCTGATAACGCGGGCGGCGCAGTTGCCGAACCCGAGGCTTGTACTTGTGCATTCACCGCGGGGTAATAGGCTTGAAATTCTTCGACCCACAGCGTGGTCATACCCGCCAACGTGTCCGAACCAACAGATAATAGGCTACCAGAAATGCCACTGACTTTTTCATAGGTCGGTAGACCTTCATCCAATGCCCAAGCAGCGGATGAAGCCAAAGCCAATGAGCAGAATAAACCAACACGGCTTAGCATGCGGTTCATCCTTTTGCCACTAACCGTTTAGGCAATACAAACGAGAACTTACTGCCCACGCCAACTTTACTGTAGATATCCAAATGACTGTCATGGTGCGCAAGCGCGTGTTTCACAATCGCCAGCCCCAAACCACTACCGCCGGTATCACGAGAGCGGGCTTTATCGACACGGTAGAAACGCTCCGTTAAGCGATGCAAATGCTGTGGTTCAATCCCCTCGCCTTTGTCTTCCACTTCAAGGCAAGCCCCTTTACTGGATCGATACCAACGCACATCAATTTGCGCGCCCGGCGGGGTGTATTTAACTGCGTTGTAAACTAAGTTAGAAATCGCGCTGCGCAGTTGATCGTCATCCGCCAGCACCTTCAGGCTTTTATCTACCTCAAAATGCAGCTTATGTTGTGCATCACCGCTTAAGCTCAGCGCTTCTTTTTCTAGCACTTCCAACATGGCAGGCACATCCACCACTTGGTCGAGATCGACCATCGGTGATGCTTCAATTTTCGAAAGCGTCAGCAGTTGGTTCACCAGACTATTCATCCGATTGAGCTGCTCAGTCATCACGCCATGGGCTTTGCTCCACATCGGGCCGGCGAGCACATCCGGATCTTCGGTCATTTCTAAATAACCTTGCAGCACCGTCATCGGCGTACGCAGCTCATGAGAAACATTGGCAAAGAAATTACGCCGCATGCCTTCAAGCTGTTTAAGCTGAGTCACATCACGCACCACCATCAGGTGTTCACCTTCGGTGTACGGCACAATCCGTAGTTCTAGCATGCGATCGCTATTGAGTGGTGAACGCATTTCGAGCGGATCGGTAAAATCATCTTTCTTGAGGTATTTAATAAAGTCCGGCGTACGCAGCAGGTTCGAGATCGGCTGCCCGGCATCGTCTGGCCAACGAAAGCCTAGCAAATGCTGCGCAAGGCGGTTACACCACACGATATTGCCTTCGCTGCGAAACACCACTACCGCATCGGGGAGCGATTCCGCACCATTACGGAAGCGGCGGATAAGGTTAGTCAGCTCTTTGCGTTTTTTACGATGGCGCTGCTGCAGACGATAAATGCCATTGAACAGCGATTCCCAATTCCCGGTTCCAGAAGGTGGTGTGAGGCGTTTTTCATCCCACAACCATGCTGAAAGGCGAATTTGATGATTCAAATGCCAGAAAAGCTGCAAAGCCGTCGCTGCTAACAGCAACCACGGCATACTTCCAAAAATCCATCCCACCACAATCCAGGGCGAGTAAAAAAAAGCCAGCTCCCAAGCCAGCTTTTTCCATGTTAAGCGTTCAACCATACTGATTTGTTCTACACCCTCTTAGGCCTTGGTTGAAAAACGATACCCCGCACCGCGCACTGTTTGGATCAACTTATCATGTCCGGCGTCTTCTAACGCTTTACGCAGACGGCGAATGTGAACATCTACCGTACGATCTTCCACATACACGTTAGTACCCCAAACGTTGTTGAGCAGTTGTTCACGGCTATACACACGCTCTTGGTGCGTCATGAAGAAGTGTAACATCTTGAACTCGGTTGGTCCCATGTCCAACGGCTGATCGTTGGCCGTCACACGGTGTGAAACCGGATCTAACTTCAAACCTTGAACATCAATCACGTCTTCTAATGCCGTTGGCGTAACTCGGCGGATCACGGCTTTTAAGCGGGCGACTAACTCTTTAGGTGAAAACGGTTTGGTAATGTAATCATCCGCGCCCACTTCGAGGCCGCGAACTTTATCTTCTTCTTCCCCACGCGCGGTGAGCATCACCACTGGAATGTTGCGCGTCACCTCTTCACGTTTCATATGCTTGATGAGGTTGATGCCACTTCCACCAGGCAACATCCAGTCAAGCAGGACGAGATCAGGAAAAGGCTCAGCCAGTTTACTCATCGCCGAATCATAATCTTCGGCCTCAACCGCCTGATAGCCCTTTTGTTCAAGCACGAAACACAACATTTCACGAATCGGTGCTTCGTCTTCAACAACCAGAATCCTTCTAGACATAATTGATTAACCTTTGTTTTTCACCAACGCCATGCATTATGGAAAATGTTTATGACACTTTTGTGACCTTTGCAAACAAATTTTCATATAAGGTTCAGGCGAAATTCATATACCTAAGCCTCACAAGCAAAGCGAGACAACAACTGGGCAGCTATCCCTATTTTTTTGAATTAGGGTTAAGACTTTCTCAGCATCTTCCCCTATCATGTCTGGCTTTCTAACCAAGGGAAAACAACAATGTGGTTTAAAAACTGTATGGTGTATCGCGTTAATCGCGAGGTTAACTTCAATGCCGATCAGCTGGAAAAACAGCTGGCCGAATTTCGTTTTACGCCTTGCGGCAGTCAAGATAAACAGAAGTTTGGCTGGGTTTCCGCACTGGGTAAACACGGCGACATGATGACCCACGTCAGTGAAAACCGCATTTTAGTCTGCGCGAAACGTGAAGAAAAAATGCTCCCCGCTTCGGTGATCAAAGATTCGCTCAATGCCAAAGTCGAAGCGATGGAAGCCGAAGAAGGCCGCCCACTGAAGAAAAAAGAAAAAGAAGCGCTGAAAGAAGACATCGTCATCGATTTACTGCCACGCGCATTCAGCAAAAGCCAACTCACTTTTGTGCTAATCATGCCAACCGAAGGCTTAATTCTAGTTGATGCTGGAAGCTACAAAAAAGCCGAAGATGTGCTCGCGCTACTGCGTAAAACCATGGGCAGCCTGCCTGTTGTGCCTGCTATTCCTGAAATAGCGGTCGAAACGACTCTGACGCAATGGGTGGAAGAAGGCAATCTGCCACAAGGCTTTAGCCTGATGGAAGAAGCGGAGCTCAAATCATTACTCGATGATGGCGCAACCATTCGCTGTAAAAAGCAGGAGTTGAGCAGCGATGAAATTCTCAGCCACATTCAAGCCAATAAAGTGGTCACCAAACTGGCGATCAACTGGCAAGATCGAATTCGTTTTGTATTGGCGGAAGATTGCAGCATCAAGCGCCTAGCATACAGCGATGAACTCAAAGAGCAGAATGATGACATCCTACGCGAAGATCGCGCAGCACGTCTGGATGCCGATTTCTCCCTGCTGTGCGGAGAAATGTCGGTCTTCCTACCTGACCTGTTCAATGCCTTAGGTGGCCTACCTCACCCTGAAGCCTAATCGTGGACTCCATTTCACCACCTCTGCGTAAATGAGGTGGTGAGAGTTTCACTATGCAGAGTAGGGTTTTTGACGTAAAATTTGCGCCCTTTCCAATACCATCAGGTGGTATTGGCCTGACTTGAGATCAGATTGTAAGAGAAGCAAGCAATGACAACGCCAAAAACCTTTGTTCCAGAACTCCTTTCACCTGCGGGTAGCCTGAAGAATATGCGCTACGCTTTTGCCTACGGGGCAGATGCGGTATACGCTGGCCAACCTCGTTACAGCCTGCGCGTGCGTAACAATGAGTTCAATCACGAAAACCTACAAATCGGCATTAATGAAGCCCACGCACTGGGTAAAAAATTCTATGTGGTGTGTAACATTCAGCCGCACAACTCTAAGCTGAAAACCTTTATCCGCGACCTTAAGCCAGTGATTGATATGGGGCCTGATGCGCTCATCATGTCTGACCCTGGCCTTATCATGATGGTTCGTGAAGAATTCCCACACATGCCGATCCACCTTTCGGTACAAGCGAATGCAGTGAACTGGGCCACCGTGAAATTCTGGGCTTCGCAAGGCGTTGAGCGTGTGATTGTTTCTCGTGAACTCTCTTTAGAAGAGATCGAAGAGATCCGTGAAAAATGCCCGAATACCGAAATTGAAGTGTTCGTACATGGTGCGTTGTGCATGGCTTACTCAGGCCGTTGCTTGCTGTCAGGTTACATCAACAAGCGCGATCCAAACCAAGGCACTTGCACTAACGCATGCCGTTGGGAATACAAAGTTGAAGCAGCAAAAGAAGATGAAGCAGGTCAGATCGTTGAACAGTTTGACCCCAATGCTGCGCAAGCCATCGAAGTTCAAAATGAACGTCCAGACACCACCATTGGTGCTGGCAAACCAATTGATGATGTAGTGCTACTTTCTGAAAGCCATCGCCCAGATGAGAAAATGGCCGCGTTTGAAGATGAGCACGGTACCTACATCATGAACTCGAAAGATCTGCGTGCCATACAGCATGTTGAGCGTCTAACTCAAATGGGTGTGCACTCACTGAAAATCGAAGGCCGTACCAAATCTTTCTACTACTGCGCACGTACCGCGCAAGTGTACCGTAAAGCGATTGATGATGCGGTTGCGGGCAAGCCATTCGATGACAGCCTGATGACTACCCTAGAGAGCTTGGCGCACCGTGGTTATACCGAAGGTTTCCTACGTCGCCACACGCACGATGCTTACCAAAACTACGATTACGGCTACTCGGTTTCCGACACTCAACAGTTTGTGGGTGAATTTACCGGTAAACGCCGCGGCGCAATGGCCGAAGTGGAAGTGAAGAACAAATTTGTGCTCGGCGATAGCCTTGAACTGATGACGCCAAAAGGCAATGTTATCTTCACTTTAGAAGCGATGGAAAATCGTAAAGGTGAAGCGACAGATGATGCCAAAGGCAACGGTCACTTTGTTTACATTCCAGTTCCGGAAGAGTTGGATCTCCGCTACGCTCTGCTGATGCGTAACCTAGTACAAGGGCAGGATACCCGTAACCCAACAGGCAAGTAATTATGGCGCTACTGATTACCGCCAAATGCACCAACTGTGATATGTGTGAGCCAGAGTGCCCAAACAGTGCGATTTCAATGGGCGATAAGATCTATGAGATCAACCCCGACTTATGCACTGAATGTAAAGGGCATTATGACAAACCGACGTGCCAGTCGGTTTGTCCCATCAGCAACTGCATCATCACCGATCCTGCCCATCGCGAAACCGAAGAGCAACTGCTAGAGAAGTTCGTGGTAATTCAAGGCTTAGCATAAATCGAAAATCCCAGCCAAGTGCTGGGATTTTCTACACTACTTCAGGGCTAATCCTTTACGCTGCAAATAGCTAAGTATAAATGGACGAGACTCTTCGGAGAGCTTAGCCGTGATTTGCTCTGACCAACCCTGCTGTTTAGGATTGCCAGAACGTTTTTGGTAATACTCGATCATAGTGCGGTCATATTCCGCCACATCGCCTCTATTCAAAGGTTGATAGTGGTTTTCATGCAGGATCACCTTCGGAGCCAAGCGTGGTTTTAACTCTGGATCCTGCGCTGGGTACCCTAAACACATACCAAACAATACCGCGGTATAAGGCGGCAAGTTAAGCAAAGCATCGACTTCATTCGGTGAATTACGTAAACCACCAATATAGACACCACCTAACCCCATCGACTCGGCTGCTAATAAGCAGTTTTGCGCCATAATCCCCGCATCAACAGCACCAATTAAGGTTAACTCCATAAATTCAGGTTTCACATTCGGGTTCAGCGCATAATGTCGTTGATAATCAATGCAAAAAACCAAAAACTCAGCCGCACTCGCTACGTAGGCTTGATTACCTGCCAGCTTTGCTAATTGCTCACGCATACTGTCATCGCTCACTCGGATCACCGAGATCACTTGCAGTAAGCTGGATGACGAAGCCGCAATACCTGAAGCAATGATCGTCTCAAGTTGCGTTGCAGAAATAGGCTCTGGACTAAAAGCACGGATAGAGCGATGGTTGAGCATGGTATCGATAACTGGATTCATGTTGTCTCCTCAGAAATGTTGACCATCCAGATAATAAGCAGTGCGTTGCAAAGGTATGAACACTACAGCAACATGAGCATCAGCACCGAGCAACTGACGTGTCTGCTCAGTAATCACCTGTGCAACCTGATCCTGAGTTTGCTGTTCCCTTCCAAACCACAATACTTCCACCATGGGATAAACCTCTCCTTCGGCGAAATACTGAGTATTAATCAACTCAAAGGTAAAAGCACTTCGAGAGGTACAGAGTAGAGAGGAAAGTTCATTGAGCAACGGAGTTACCAGTGTTTCAACGATATGTGCTTCTACAGCACGAAAACGTAAGTGGGGCATGACTCATTTTCTCCTTTTTCGCCATCATAACAGCCAGAATGACGAGGAGCGAGTCGTACAAAAAACAAAGGATAAACCATTGTTCTAAAGGCTCAAGAAGCAGAATGAGAGAGTTAGAAGGATTGAATAGCCAAGATAACGGCACTTTTATCCAGAAAGCAAAAAACCCAGTCCTAAGACTGGGTTTCTCAAATAAGTGGCGGAGCGGACGGGACTCGAACCCGCGACCCCCGGCGTGACAGGCCGGTATTCTAACCAACTGAACTACCGCTCCGCATTGGTTAGCGCTTGGTGCTAAATTAAAAGCCTGGCGATGTTCTACTCTCACATGGGGAGACCCCACACTACCATCGACGCTGTTTCGTTTCACTTCTGAGTTCGGGATGGAGTCAGGTGGGTCCAAAACGCTATGGTCGCCAAGCAAAATTTTAAAATCTGGAAAGCTGTTTTCGTTCTCACACACATTCTTATGCGCTTAGCTTTGAGTCCACTACAAAACCCCTTGGGTGTTGTATGGTTAAGCCTCACGGGCAATTAGTACAGGTTAGCTCAACGCCTCACAACGCTTACACACCCTGCCTATCAACGTTCTAGTCTCGAACAACCCTTTAGGACGGTTAAACCGTCAGGGAAGACTCATCTCAGGGCTCGCTTCCCGCTTAGATGCTTTCAGCGGTTATCGATTCCGAACTTAGCTACCGGGCAATGCGTCTGGCGACACAACCCGAACACCAGAGGTTCGTCCACTCCGGTCCTCTCGTACTAGGAGCAGCCCCCTTCAATCTTCCAACGCCCACGGCAGATAGGGACCGAACTGTCTCACGACGTTCTAAACCCAGCTCGCGTACCACTTTAAATGGCGAACAGCCATACCCTTGGGACCGACTTCAGCCCCAGGATGTGATGAGCCGACATCGAGGTGCCAAACACCGCCGTCGATATGAACTCTTGGGCGGTATCAGCCTGTTATCCCCGGAGTACCTTTTATCCGTTGAGCGATGGCCCTTCCATACAGAACCACCGGATCACTATGACCTGCTTTCGCACCTGCTCGAACCGTCATTCTCGCAGTTAAGCGGGCTTATGCCATTGCACTAACCTCACGATGTCCAACCGTGATTAGCCCACCTTCGTGCTCCTCCGTTACTCTTTGGGAGGAGACCGCCCCAGTCAAACTACCCACCAGGCACTGTCCTCACCCCGGATAACGGGGCTAAGTTAGAACATCAAACATACAAGGGTGGTATTTCAAGGACGGCTCCAACACAACTAGCGTCATGTCTTCAAAGCCTCCCACCTATCCTACACATGTAGGTTCAATGTTCAGTGCCAAGCTGTAGTAAAGGTTCACGGGGTCTTTCCGTCTAGCCGCGGGTACACTGCATCTTCACAGCGATTTCAATTTCACTGAGTCTCGGGTGGAGACAGCGTGGCCATCATTACGCCATTCGTGCAGGTCGGAACTTACCCGACAAGGAATTTCGCTACCTTAGGACCGTTATAGTTACGGCCGCCGTTTACCGGGGCTTCGATCAAGAGCTTCGCTTACGCTAACCCCATCAATTAACCTTCCGGCACCGGGCAGGCGTCACACCGTATACGTCATCTTACGATTTTGCACAGTGCTGTGTTTTTAATAAACAGTTGCAGCCACCTGGTATCTGCGACTCTCATCAGCTCCATCCGCGAGGGACTTCACCGTCAAGAGCGTACCTTCTCCCGAAGTTACGGTACCATTTTGCCTAGTTCCTTCACCCGAGTTCTCTCAAGCGCCTTGGTATTCTCTACCCGACCACCTGTGTCGGTTTGGGGTACGATTCCTGACTATCTGAAGCTTAGAGGCTTTTCCTGGAAGCATGGCATCAATGACTTCACTACCGTAGTAGCTCGACGTCGTGTCTCAGCCTTAGAAAGAGCCGGATTTACCTAACTCTCAAGCCTACGCACTTGAACCAGGACAACCGTCGCCTGGCCCACCTAGCCTTCTCCGTCCCCCCATCGCAATAGTCAGAAGTACGGGAATATTAACCCGTTTCCCATCGATTACGCCTTTCGGCCTCACCTTAGGGGTCGACTCACCCTGCCCCGATTAACGTTGGACAGGAACCCTTGGTCTTCCGGCGAGGAGGTTTTTCACCCCCTTTGTCGTTACTCATGTCAGCATTCGCACTTCTGATACCTCCAGCAAACCTTACGATTCACCTTCAACGGCTTACAGAACGCTCCCCTACCCAATGTCTAAAAGACATTGCCGCAGCTTCGGTGTATTGCTTAGCCCCGTTACATCTTCCGCGCAGGCCGACTCGACTAGTGAGCTATTACGCTTTCTTTAAATGATGGCTGCTTCTAAGCCAACATCCTAGCTGTCTGAGCCTTCCCACATCGTTTCCCACTTAGCAATACTTTGGGACCTTAGCTGGCGGTCTGGGTTGTTTCCCTCTCCACGACGGACGTTAGCACCCGCCGTGTGTCTCCCGGATAGTACTTACTGGTATTCGGAGTTTGCAAAGGGTTGGTAAGTCGGGATGACCCCCTAGCCTTAACAGTGCTCTACCCCCAGTAGTATTCGTCCGAGGCGCTACCTAAATAGCTTTCGGGGAGAACCAGCTATCTCCGAGTTTGATTGGCCTTTCACCCCTAGCCACAAGTCATCCGCTAATTTTTCAACATTAGTCGGTTCGGTCCTCCAGTTGATGTTACTCAACCTTCAACCTGCCCATGGCTAGATCACCCGGTTTCGGGTCTATATCCAGAGACTGAGCGCCCAGTTAAGACTCGCTTTCGCTACGGCTCCCCTATACGGTTAACCTTGCCACTGAATATAAGTCGCTGACCCATTATACAAAAGGTACGCAGTCACACCACGAAGGTGCTCCTACTGCTTGTACGTACACGGTTTCAGGTTCTATTTCACTCCCCTCACAGGGGTTCTTTTCGCCTTTCCCTCACGGTACTGGTTCACTATCGGTCAGTCAGGAGTATTTAGCCTTGGAGGATGGTCCCCCCATATTCAGACAGGATATCACGTGTCCCGCCCTACTCGATTTCACGCTCGATGAAGCGTCGGTTACGGGGCTATCACCCTGTATCGCCAAGCTTTCCAGCTTGTTCACCTACTTCACCGAGTGCTTAAGGGCTAATCCAGGTTCGCTCGCCGCTACTACCGGAATCTCGGTTGATTTCTTCTCCTCGGGGTACTTAGATGTTTCAGTTCCCCCGGTTTGCTCTGTTAACCTATGTATTCAGTTAACAGTAACTGCTTATGCAGTTGGGTTTCCCCATTCGGAAATCGCAGACTCAAACGGCTCTTACTGCCTTATCTGCGCTTATCGCAAGTTAGTACGTCCTTCATCGCCTCTGACTGCCCAGGCATCCACCGTGTACGCTTAGTCACTTAACCATACAACCCGAAGGAGTTTCGGGTTGCTGTTTAAACAACCTAAGTTGTCTCGCGTTTAATTTACATGAGTGCGAGACAGATTTTGCCGGACTCAAATTTTGAACAAGACCGAAGTCTTATTCGATACCAAGCACACTTGAATGTGTTGTTGGTGTTTATCTTTCGATAAACATTGAGAACTTTACAAACAACAATACATTGTTGTTTTGTCAGCTTTCCAAATTGTTAAAGAGCAAGATTTTCTGATGAAAACCATTTTTAAACATTCTCAGCGAAAACGCTTAAAGATGGTGGAGCTATGCGGGATCGAACCGCAGACCTCCTGCGTGCAAGGCAGGCGCTCTCCCAGCTGAGCTATAACCCCATCGTTAGTGGTGGGTCTGAGTGGACTCGAACCACCGACCTTACGCTTATCAGGCGTACGCTCTAACCACCTGAGCTACAGACCCACTTAATGCTCAAATCTAAACCGAATCAATCTGTGTGGACACTCATCACGACAATCATCGTGTAAGGAGGTGATCCAGCGCCAGGTTCCCCTAGCGCTACCTTGTTACGACTTCACCCCAGTCATGAACCACAAAGTGGCAAGCGTCCTCCCGAAGGTTAAACTACCTGCTTCTTTTGCAGCCCACTCCCATGGTGTGACGGGCGGTGTGTACAAGGCCCGGGAACGTATTCACCGCAACATTCTGATTTGCGATTACTAGCGATTCCGACTTCATGGAGTCGAGTTGCAGACTCCAATCCGGACTACGACGTACTTTGTGAGATTCGCTCCACCTCGCGGTATCGCTGCCCTCTGTATACGCCATTGTAGCACGTGTGTAGCCCTACTCGTAAGGGCCATGATGACTTGACGTCGTCCCCACCTTCCTCCGGTTTATCACCGGCAGTCTCCCTGGAGTTCCCACCATTACGTGCTGGCAAACAAGGATAAGGGTTGCGCTCGTTGCGGGACTTAACCCAACATTTCACAACACGAGCTGACGACAGCCATGCAGCACCTGTCTCAGAGCTCCCGAAGGCACTCCAGCGTCTCCGCTAGATTCTCTGGATGTCAAGAGTAGGTAAGGTTCTTCGCGTTGCATCGAATTAAACCACATGCTCCACCGCTTGTGCGGGCCCCCGTCAATTCATTTGAGTTTTAATCTTGCGACCGTACTCCCCAGGCGGTCTACTTAACGCGTTAGCTCCGAAAGCCACGACTCTAGGTCACAACCTCCAAGTAGACATCGTTTACGGCGTGGACTACCAGGGTATCTAATCCTGTTTGCTCCCCACGCTTTCGCATCTGAGTGTCAGTATCTGTCCAGGGGGCCGCCTTCGCCACCGGTATTCCTTCAGATCTCTACGCATTTCACCGCTACACCTGAAATTCTACCCCCCTCTACAGTACTCTAGCTTGTCAGTTTCAAATGCGATTCCTAGGTTGAGCCCAGGGCTTTCACATCTGACTTAACAAACCACCTGCATGCGCTTTACGCCCAGTAATTCCGATTAACGCTTGCACCCTCCGTATTACCGCGGCTGCTGGCACGGAGTTAGCCGGTGCTTCTTCTGTAGGTAACGTCAAATGATTAAGATATTAGCTTAACCACCTTCCTCCCTACTGAAAGTACTTTACAACCCGAAGGCCTTCTTCATACACGCGGCATGGCTGCATCAGGCTTGCGCCCATTGTGCAATATTCCCCACTGCTGCCTCCCGTAGGAGTCTGGACCGTGTCTCAGTTCCAGTGTGGCTGATCATCCTCTCAGACCAGCTAGGGATCGTCGCCTTGGTGAGCCCTTACCTCACCAACTAGCTAATCCCACCTGGGCATATCCGGTAGCGCAAGGCCCGAAGGTCCCCTGCTTTGCTCTTACGAGGTTATGCGGTATTAGCCATCGTTTCCAATGGTTATCCCCCTCTACCGGGCAATTTCCCAGGCATTACTCACCCGTCCGCCGCTCGCCACCCAAGGAACAAGTTCCTCTGTGCTGCCGCTCGACTTGCATGTGTTAGGCCTGCCGCCAGCGTTCAATCTGAGCCATGATCAAACTCTTCAATTAAAAGTTTTCTGAAGCTTTCGCTTCGGCTCAATGAATACTGATTACATTCTTTGCTTAATAAAAGCGAAGTAATGTTGAATTGACTGTGCTGAATGATTGCTCATTCAAATGGTCACTCAGTTCATTGATAAATCTTTTTTGATTATCATCAACGAGTGCCCACACAGATTGATTGGTTTATATTGTTAAAGAGCGTTTTGCTTCGGCTTTCTTACCGAAGAGGCTGTGCATTCTAGCGAGATAATTGTCAGAGTCAAACTCTTTTTTCAACTTTCTTCATCGAAGCGTTTTAGCCTTACTGGCTGACTCTAAAGCCTTGCGGCGTCTGCCGTGTCAGTGAGGGCGCATTATAGGGAGGATTTAAAATCTGGCAAGCTCTAAAATGCTTTTTTTATACTTTTTCAGTCCAAGCGAACAAATTAACAACAAAACCACTAAAAAGCGCACTTTTATGCTCAATTAACAAGCAAAAGAGCCACTCGAAGTGGCTCTTTTATTTATCTAGATAAGGCGTCTGCTACTGGCTTGCGAAAATATTCCCCTCTTTTACCGATAGTAAAATAGGTGAACCAGGCAGGAACCTTCCAGCCAGAATCGATTTCGCCAGTGGGTTTTCCACATTTTGCTGAATCGCACGTTTCAGTGGACGAGCACCGTAGACAGGATCGAAACCAACATGCGCGATCAGATCCAGCGCCTCATCATCTACCTCTAGTTGGTAGTCTCGCTCTGCCAAACGCTGACGTAGGCGAGCCAACTGAATAGAGGCGATCGACTTAATATGCTCTTGACCTAGAGGGTGGAATACCACACTTTCATCCACTCGGTTCAAGAACTCCGGACGGAAGTGTTTGCTGACCACATCCATCACTTGCTCTTTAATGCCTTGGTAGTCCAACCTTGCAAAGTTTTCTTGAATTCGGCTTGAGCCTAAGTTCGAGGTCATGATCACCACGGTATTACGAAAATCGACCGTGCGCCCTTGACCGTCCGTCAAGCGACCATCATCCAAGACTTGCAACAGAATATTGAAGACATCCGGGTGCGCCTTTTCTACTTCGTCGAGCAAAATCACCGAGTAAGGTTTACGGCGCACCGCTTCCGTTAAGTAGCCACCTTCTTCATAGCCGACATAACCTGGAGGCGCGCCCACTAAACGAGCAACTGAGTGTTTCTCCATAAATTCCGACATATCCACGCGTACCATGGCATCTTCGCTATCAAACAGGAAGTTGGCCAAGGTTTTACACAGCTCGGTTTTACCGACCCCTGTTGGCCCCAAGAATAAGAAGGAGCCAATCGGACGATTTGGATCAGAAAGCCCTGCACGACTGCGGCGAATCGCATTCGCGACCACTTCCACCGCTTCTTTTTGGCCAATCACGCGTTTATGCAGCACTTCTTCCATGCGCAGTAGCTTTTCTTTCTCGGCTTCGAGCATTTTTGAAACAGGAATACCGGTCTGTTTTGAAAGCACTTCGGCAATTTCTGCATCCGTCACTTTATTGCGCAGCAGAGTCATTTCCTGCATTTCTGCTTGCGCGGCCAGATCGAGCTGCTTTTCTAGCTCTGGAATCCGACCATATTGCAGCTCTGACATGCGGTTCAAATCCCCCGCACGGCGAGCCACTTCCAGATCCATCCGCGCTTGCTCTAATGCTGCTTTAATATGCTGTGTACCAGAAAGTGCCGCTTTTTCCGCTTTCCACACTTCTTCCAACTCTGCGTAATCGCGCTCTTTCTCTTGCAACTCTTCATTTAAGATCGCCAAGCGTTTTTCACTGGCTTCATCGTGCTCATTGGAGAGCGCTTGCTGCTCAATTTTCAATTGGATGATTTTACGCTCAAGCTTGTCCAGTGCTTCTGGTTTGGAATCAATCTGCATCCGAATGCTTGAAGCTGCTTCATCGATCAAATCGATGGCTTTATCAGGCAACTGACGATCGGAAATATAGCGATGCGATAAACTCGCAGCCGCCACAATCGCCGGATCAGTGATTTCGACATGGTGATGCAGCTCATAACGCTCTTTCAACCCACGCAAGATAGCGATGGTATCTTCCACCGTGGGCTCATCCACCAACACTTTTTGGAAACGACGCTCTAACGCTGGATCTTTTTCGATGTATTGGCGGTACTCATCTAAGGTCGTTGCGCCAACACAATGCAATTCTCCACGCGCCAAAGCCGGTTTGAGCATGTTGCCAGCATCCATCGAACCTTCACCTTTCCCCGCACCAACCATGGTGTGCAGCTCATCAATGAAAAGGATGATATTGCCTTCTTCTTTCGCTAACTCATTGAGTACCGATTTCAAGCGCTCTTCAAATTCACCGCGGTATTTTGCCCCGGCTACTAGCGCACCCATATCTAAAGACAATACGCGGCGTCCACGCAGGCCTTCTGGCACTTCATTATTGATGATGCGTTGCGCCAAACCTTCCACTATCGCAGTTTTACCCACACCGGGTTCACCGATGATCACTGGGTTGTTCTTGGTTCGGCGTTGCAGCACTTGGATAGTTCGGCGAATTTCATCATCACGACCGATCACAGGATCGAGTTTGCCCTGCTCAGCGCGTTCAGTCAGATCGATGGTGAATTTTTCCAATGCTTGGCGCAGTTCTTCCGCATTCGGGTCATTAACCTTTTGTCCACCACGAATCTTCTCTATTGCTTCAGAGACTTTTTTCTCGGTCAGTCCAAACTCTTTGAGTAAGTGACCCAGTGGCCCTTTGTCCTCAATCGCAGCAAGTAGATAGATTTCAGAGGAGATGTAGGCATCTTGACGCTTTTGCGCGACTTTATCACACAGATTAAATAGTGTACCTAACGCCGAAGAGAGCTGCACATCACCACCAATACCACTCACTTTCGGGAGTCGATCCAACATCTCGCTCAGCTTAGAGCGCAGTTGCATCACATCGACATTTAGCATGGTGAGTAATGGGCGGATCGGACTGCCGTTTTGATCCAACAGTGCCACCATCAGGTGCACAGGTTCGATATATTGATGATCACGCCCGAGCGCTAATGACTGGGCATCGGAAATCGCGATCTGAAATTTGCTCGTAAATCTGTCAAGACGCATACCAACCTTCCTAACCTCATCTGAGATAAATTGAATACGTAGGAAAGATGGTTATCACAAACCAGATTTTCAAGGGAAGTTGAGGAAACTTTCTTGTTGTTTGATATGGGGATGGATGGAGGCTTACTCTTCAAGCCAAATAAAGGCCGCTTGCCGCCCCGTCACTCCATCTCGGCGATAGGAATAGAAGCGATCCGCATCCTGATAGGTACACAAGCCACTATCAAAGACTTGCTCAATACCTAATTCATGCAAACGTAGTTTGACTAACTGACTCATATCCGCCAGCCATTTGCCCTGTTGTGCACGAGGAGTGAAAGCATGCTCAGCTTGAGGATGATGAGCAACAAAAGCGGCGAAAACATCTTCGCTCACTTCAAACGCCTGCGCACCAATCGCAGGGCCAAGCCACACCATGACATCACCGGACATTCTTGCCGCTGTTTGTTCAACAATGCCATTCAGCAAACCACGCCAGCCAGCATGAACCGCAGCAACTTGGGTGCCAGTACGATTGGTCATTAATACTGGTAGACAATCTGCCGTCATTGCCGAGCACACAATCTTCGGCGTTGAAGTGATGAGGCCATCGGCATCCAACACTTGCTCAGTCGGAGCATCAACATTGAGTACCACCGTGGAATGGGTTTGATTGAGCCAAATGGGTGAACTTGGCATCGTTGATGCTTCCACCAACGATTGCCGATTACGCAGTACAAGTTCAGGATCATCCCCAACATGCATACCTAGGTTTAGCCCTTGATAAGCACCTTGTGAAAAACCACCGTGGCGAGTCGAACTAAACGCTTTGACTTGTTTGGGTGCATTCCAGTTGGGGAAAATCATGCTTAATACTCTTCTGTACGATTTTGCTTCGCATCTTCACGCAATGCGAGCGTCATCTCGACCATGTCGTCAGGTACCGGTGCATGGAATTCGAGCTCTTCACCCGTAATTGGGTGCTCAAATTTCAGCATCACAGCGTGCAGCGCTTGACGATCGAAGCCACGAATCATCTCCGTTAACTCTTCTGACGCCCCTTTCGGAATGCGCGCACGGCCACCATAGGCAGTATCACCTAATAGAGGATGTTGCAAATAAGCCATGTGCACACGAATTTGGTGAGTACGGCCCGTTTCTAAACGCAAACGCAAACGCGTGTGTTCACGGAAATGTTCCGCAACACGGTAATGCGTGACGGCGTGTTTACCCATTGGTGAAACCGACATCAAAGTACGCTTAGTCGAATGACGACCAATCGGCTTATCAATCATGCCGCCTGCGGTCATCGTGCCAATCACAATCGCTTCATACTCACGAGTCACATCGCGCTTTTGTAGCGCACGTACAAGGTGAGTTTGCGCAGGAACCGTTTTCGCAACCACCATCAAACCAGTGGTGTCTTTATCAAGACGATGGACGATACCCGCACGTGGTACTTCAGCGATCGGCGGATAATGGAATAGCAAGGCATTAAGCACTGTACTATCCGCTTGTCCCGCACCAGGATGCACCACAAAGTCACGCGGTTTGTTAATAACGATAATGTCGTCATCTTCATACACGATGTTCAATGGCAAATCCTGCGCTTCCCAACGCTGTTCGTCTTCCAGTTCTGCCTGAACGACAATCACCTCGCCACCCATCACTTTCATGCGCGGCTTAGTGATCACTTCGCCATTTACGGCAATCTTGCCTTCCAACAACCACTCTTTTAAACGTGAGCGGGAAAAATCGGTAAATAATTCAGCCACAGCTTGATCAAGACGTTGACCAAGCTGGCTCTCTTTTACTGTTTGAGTTAATTCAATCTGATGAGCCATATCGAACTTTTTAAAAAACCGTGAGACTAATAGTCACTAGTATGGAAAAATACGCCGACATTGTATCTGTTACTGCCAAGAAAGTAACGAAACGATTTGCGCGCGGTTTACGCACCTATTGAAAAGCAAGATTTGCAAGGAACTCCACCCTGACATGAAATACCAGACTTTATCAGGCCTACTCGCGTTATCCCTGTTATTTGGTTGCTCTAGCAGCCCTGAAGTGGTTCCAGATGTACCACCATCCGAACTGTATTCAGAAGCACAAACCGCGCTGCAAAGCGGCACTTGGTTAACCGCCATCGAAAAATTAGAAGCGCTCGATTCACGCTATCCGTTTGGCGCATATTCAGAACAAGTACAACTCGATCTGATTTATGCCTATTACAAAAATGATGATCTTGCGCTTGGCCTCGCCACGATTGAACGTTTTACTCGTCTTAATCCTACACATGAAAAAATGGATTGGGTCTTGTACATGCGTGGCCTAACACACATGGCGCAGGATCGTAACTTTATGCACGACCTGTTCAATGTGGACCGTTTTGATCGAGATCCTGAGCCAGTAAAAGCGGCTTTTGCAGATTTTAAGAAACTGCTGCAACGCTACCCAAATAGCCCATATGCAGAAGATGCTCAACGTCGAATGTATGCACTCAAAAACCGTTTAGCAGAATATGACTTAGCGACAGCCGATTTCTACATTCGCCGAGAAGCATGGATTGCTGCAATTAACCGAACTCAAGAATTGCAAAAAACCTACCCTGATACCGAAGCGGCACGCAAAGCGTTAGAAATTCAGCTCGAAGCCTATCAACAATTAGGTTTGACAGAAGCAGTTGAACGCACAAAGCAGCTAATGCAGCTTAACCCGTTATAAATATTAGAAAAATATCAAAGCAAAAAGAGCCACAATCATTGTGGCTCTTTTTTATGATTCTTTTTTGAAACGATTTCACTCATATCAGTACAGCTCGGTACAAAGTGATCACTATCACAAAATCAATGTGGTGGATTTTCATTCATTCGGCGTTTTAAAGCCGAAACAAAGCACTAAAAAATCGGAAATTTTTAGTCTCTACTTACTCGAATCTAGCGTTTTTGCATCAGATAACAAGCTTTTTCTTTACCTCTTCAACACAAGATTTGCGACAGATCACGTTTATTTCACTTCCTAAAAAACCGCAACATAAAAGTGATTTAGATCACATTATTTAGCCTATAGCGAGGTAATCTGAACTCAACCCATAAGGGATGACACAGAGGAACAAGCACTATGAAAATGAACATCACTGGTAAAAATATCGAAATCACCTCTGCAATCCGCAATCATATTGAGGGTAAATTTAAAAAATTAGAAAAATGGCAAGTGGATATCATTGGTTGCCAAGCCTGCTTTAGTGAAGAACCCAATAAGCAGAAAAAATTTGAAGCGGTGGTGAGCATTCCACGTGGTCAGTTAGTCGCCTCCGCCATTCATGAAGATTTGTACGCAGCGATCAACGAGGTAGAACAAAAGCTAGAGCGTCAACTCAACAAATTACGTCATAAACCGGAAGCTCGTCGGACAGATAAGCCTGAGCTAACCGAGGAGACTGAACAATAGACTCATGAAAATAGCGCCGAAACGGCGCTATTTTTTTGCTTGACGCTCTTAGTTGGCTTGCTTATTGTGTGGCAAAACCTATGGATAAATATTCAACAAACATGTCTAAACTACTGTCCTTTTTTGACTTCTTTTTTCTCCGCTAGACTCGGAGGCTTGCTCGTTTAAGAAAGAAAAGTCAAAAACGAACAGAAAGCCTCCTCACTAGGAGGCTTTTTTTATAAGGATTATTTTAATGACCCACCAACCTCTTTCTCTCGATGATATTCGTCTACGTCTTAACGACATCGATAATCGCCTATTGCAACTTCTTTCTGAGCGGCGTCAATTAAGTATTGAAGTGGCGAAAAGCAAAGTCGAAACCGCAAAACCGGTACGGGATCCCGTTCGTGAGCAGCAGTTGTTGGTTAAGTTAATCAACACTGGGAAACAGCAATATCAGCTTGATGCCCAATATATCACTAAGCTATTTCACACCATCATTGAAGACTCAGTTTTGCTCCAGCAGGCTTATTTGCAAAACCTAGCCAATCCACAAAGTCGTAAGCCATTAGCGAGAGTCGCTTTTTTAGGTGCAAAAGGTTCCTACTCCCATCTTGCGACTCGCGAATATTTCAGCCGTAAAAATACAGAATTGATTGAGCTAAACTGCGATCACTTCAAAGAAGTCGCAAGAACTGTCGAGTCTGGCCATGCCGATTACGGTGTTCTACCAATCGAAAATACCAGTTCAGGCTCCATCAATGAAGTGTACGACCTACTGCAACACACTACGTTGTACATCGTAGGAGAGTTAACCCAACCTATCGAACACTGTTTAGTCGCAACGCAAGAGATTCGTCTAGAAGATCTCAAAGTGCTCTATTCACATCCACAGCCTCATCAACAGTGCAGTGAATTTCTTAGCCGTTTAAAGGGAGTGAAGCTTGAAAGCTGTGCGAGCACTGCCGATGCTATGAAGAAAGTCAAAGAGCTTAACCGTGCTGATGTCGCGGCAATTGGCAATTCGACCAGCGGTAAGTTGTATGGCTTACAACCGATACAAGGCAATATTGCTAACCAAACAGAAAACCATACTCGCTTTATTGTGGTGGCTCGTAAACCAGTGGAGGTTTCACCCCAGATCCCGGCGAAAACCACGTTGATTATGTCGACGGCTCAAGATGCAGGTTCGCTCGTTTCCACGTTGTTGGTTTTACAACGTTACGGGATCAATATGACCAAACTCGAATCACGGCCGATCATGGGTAATCCGTGGGAAGAAATGTTCTACGTTGATTTAGAAGCACACATTGATTCAGACGAGATGCAGCAAGCTTTAGCTGAGCTAACCCAGTTGACTCGACACCTTAAAGTGCTCGGTTGTTATCCAAGCGAAAACGTCAAACCCACACAGGTTAAATTTATATAGCGTCAATAATTTGAACCAATTAAGCTGACAGTCGCATAAGCTCTGACTATAATGCCACCAAATTATACAAATAGTTAGGTGATCCAGGCTGTCGGCGTAGCCAATTTTTTGGCTCTTACGCTGTTTTTTTATTTGTCGGATCGTCACCAAATTTTGTCATGAATGGGTACCGTATTCACAAATGAACAAACGCTTTCTTTCGCTGATGATGTTGAGTTTTCTCTGTCATCAAGCCAGCGCTTTGGAACTGAATGTCTACCTCTGGGAAGATACGATTGCACCAAGCGTGCTCGAAACCTGGCACAAGCAAACCGGTGTGTCTGTCAATCTTTATCATTTTGACAACGATGATGAACGCAGCTTACTGATGTTAAAGAGCGTTCAGTTACCGTTTGATATTATGGTATTAGACAATGTATCCGCCTTTATTTTTTCAAGGCAGAATGCGTTTGAAGATCTCACCGCGTTAAGCAATCGCAGCAATAATGACCCTATGTGGCTCCAAGCTTGTGGTACTCACGCCATTCCCTATTTTTGGGGAGCAGTCGGCATTGCCTATCGTAAAAGCCTCTTTGATAAACCGCCAACCCAATGGAGCGAAGTGATCGAGATTGCCCCACAACATCGTGGCCATGTCGGTATGCTTAAAGACAGTGTAGAAACACTATTACCCGCGCTGTATATGCTAAAAGCCTCTCCCATCACCGAGTCTATTGATACCTTAAAACACGCCTATCAGCTGTTAGAGTCTGCCAATCCTAATATTCTGACTTATGAATACGTGCTGAGTTACGTGCGCAGCCATCCGCAGACGGATAACCTACATATGGCGGTCGCTTACAGTGGTGACCACTATTCATTAAACCGCTTTTTCAATCATCAAGATTGGGATTTTACGGTTCCAGACGGTCGGCCTTATTTATGGGTCGATTGCATGGCCGTGAATACTTCATCCCCCAACCCTGATCAAGCCAAAGCGTTCCTCAACTTCTTGATGACACCAGAAATCGCCGCACTCAATGCTGAGTATATTCGAGCTGCAAGCCCAAACTACAAAGCACGCGCTTTGCTCCCTGTAGAGCACCGAGAAGATCTCTCGATTTATCTCCCAGAGCAGCGATTGGCGGAAGGGATAATCGACAGCGAACTCTCGGCGAAAAACCTTAGCCTGCGTGCCAAAATCATCAGCAGTGTGACTCACCAATATGAAGCTAAACCATAGAATCCTGTTACTGATTGCGCCAGTGATTCTGCTCAGTGCAGCAGCGTCAAGTTACATTATTTACGCCAGTCAGAAAAATGCACTGCTTAAAAGAACGGACAGCTATTTGCAGCTCAATATAGAGAAATTAGCCAGCCATTATCGACAAGCGCAAGCATTGGTCAGCAGTTATGCATTCACACTGGCGAAAAGCGACATTATCCGCCACTACTTCTCTTTGGAAAAAAATCCTTACCGCGAGTTAGAGCTCGTGGATAACCTGCGTGAAACTTTGCATATCTTACAGCCTAGCGAAAAACAGTTAGTATCATTGTCGATTCTTAATGGTAATGAAGAGCTACTGTACTACGCAGAAAACAGCGCCGATCCATTTGCCGAGCTTGACCCCAAAGTCATGGCGTATGTCAAACAGCGCTTTGCCTCAACGCAAAGCACTTCAGACATCAGTTATACCGTCAACTCCGCTGGCGAGGATATCTTGGTTCGCTATGACATGTTAGATAGACAGACACTCTCGACTCCGCTCAGTTATAACCGGCAAGATGTCTTTTTTGTTGTGGTGTATGTAGTTTTAGAGCAGTTCAATCAACTGCGTAAAAAGATTGAGTTTGATAATCAAAGCCCGATTTTTTTTACCCATTCTCCGCCGCGTTACAAAACAGGGCTAACCCAATCGATTGAATTACAACCGGGGTTTTATGCGATTTTAGATCCAGCCCCCAAGCTAATTAACGAGAAACTGCACTCCATTCAACGTGAACTGTTACTCTCTTTTGGCGTGTCGGCACTGGTCACTGTTCTGCTGCTTCTGCTGCTACTTTATCGTCATGTCATCAACCCCATCCTCAATTTGGATAAGCAGCTCGCAGAAGTCGAAAGCAATAAACGAAAGAACATCGAAAAACTGCACACAGATGATGAGATAGGACGGCTCTCATCGCGTTTCTACGCGATGTACACCGAGCTTCACTCCACCTATCAACGTACAAAAGCACTGGCTGAAAATGATCATTTAACCAAGTTAGCCAATCGCTATCAGTTTCAAGTTCAGGCGGATCTCTTACTTTCCCGCTGTTACGACACCCAGCATATCTGGGTTCTCTATATCGATTTAGATAACTTCAAATACGTTAATGACAAATATGGCCACCAGATCGGCGACTCACTTCTCGTCAGTTTTGCTACACACATTCGTCAGTTGTGTAAAAATTTCGAGGCGAGTCATAACGCATACAGCATCGCCGCTCGTTTGTCGGGAGATGAGTTTGCGATTCTCCTTGTCGCGCCCAAACGGCTCCATGACTGTGCAAATATCTTCGCACAACGGGTTCTTGACCCAATTCAAAGCCAAGACAACTCTCCTTTAAGCCGCTTTCCGATCACGGCGAGCATTGGAATTGCCACGTTCCCCAAAGATGGGGATCACATTGAGAAATTACTCCTCAATGCCGATACCGCCATGTATCAAGCTAAAAACGCGGGAAAAAATCAGATTGCCTACTACTCGCAAGCGTTAGACCAAATCGTGCAGCGACGGAATAATATTGAACGAGCGCTACGTTTGGGGTTATTCGATCAAGAATTCCATTTGGTATATCAACCCTACTTTACCTGCTCAGGAAAACGCTTAGAGGGGTTTGAAGTTTTACTGCGTTGGCAATCGGATTTGCTCGGCGATATCTCACCCGATGAGTTCATTCCGATTGCCGAACAAACAGGATTATTTGGCACGATCGATCGCTGGGTGGTTTCTCAAGCCTTTCGAGAATTTGCCGACCTGCAAGCCATGTTTAATGAACCAATTCAGGTTTCCATCAATCTCTCTTCTGCGGAACTTAACTCACTGAAATTGGCCCAGTTTATTCATCAGCAGGCGAGGACATACCAAGTTCCTCCACAATGGATTGATTTTGAAATTACCGAAACGTTTGCCGCAGATTCGCAAAGCTTTCCATTACTGCATGAACTCTCTCGTCTCGGCTATGGTTTAACCATTGATGATTTTGGCTCCGGATACACATCTATTACTCAATTGGTTCAATACCCAGTACAAAAGATTAAGTTTGATCGCCAGTTTTTAGATACACTGATTGCCACCAACAAACAAAATGTTATCCGCCCTTTGATTGATCTTTGCCATTCACAATCAATGAAAGTGACGGCAGAAGGCATTGAGAGTGAAACCATGCATCAATGGTTAGCCGATTATCGGTGTGACTACATGCAAGGCTTTTATTTTGGCCATCCGATGAGTCTCGAGGAGATCCATCAGTGGTTACATTCCCCAAATCAGAAAAAGAAGAGTTATGCGCAAGATCATTATTGCTTCACAGAACCCAGCCAAAGTGAATGCCGTTAGAAGTGCTTTTACAACCGTATTTCCTGATCAAGAGTGGGAATTTGTTGGCGTATCTGTCGCCAGCGAGGTGGCGGATCAGCCCATGAGTGATGCTGAGACTAAACAAGGGGCGATAAACCGAGTTCGTAATGCCAAACGGCAATATCCGAACGCAGACTACTATGTTGGCCTAGAGGCAGGGATTGAAGAGAACAAAACCTTTGCGTGGATGATCGTTGAATCAGAGCATCAACGCGGCGAATCTCGCAGCGCCTGTTTGATGTTACCACCATTGGTATTAGAGCGTTTACACCAAGCTAAAGAACTCGGCGATGTGATGGATGAAGTGTTTGGCACTGAAAATATAAAACAAAAAGGTGGAGCAATTGGTTTATTAACCCGCCATCATCTGACTCGAAGCACCGTCTATCATCAAGCCTTGATTCTGGCACTTATCCCATTTATCAATCCTGAACACTATTCTCAGCACTAATCCATCGGGCTTGAAGCGATGACCGACTCCAAGCCCGATTTTGTCACACCTACCCATCACGCCGAAAGACTACTTGGGCGGCGTTAATAGTTCGATTAATGCCGCTTTTTCTTCGTCTGAACGTGACTTCAGTTCATTGGAGCCACGAGTGATGGTCGCAATCCCCACCCCGAGCATTTGGCTGATCTGACGCTGAGACATCTCACCACTCAATAACTCATGCACGATATTCACCCGAGCAATCAGCGCATCACGCTCATCAGGTGTCATCAACATGGTCAGCAACATCTCATGCTGCTCTTGCTGCACGGCTTGCTTGACCAGATCGAGCACTTGCTGCCACTCACTGTAATAAGGTTGTTGTACCATGGTTGTACTCGTTAAGTGATACACCGGCTTATTGTAGTGCAGCAAAGTGAGGAATCAATACCTTGTATTCAATTCGTGCTCATTCAGAAAACGACCTTGCACCCCCATCAAGTCGCGGTAATAGGTTTCAAACATCAAAATGTTCTGTACATAACCACGCGTTTCAGCAAAGGGGATCGCTTCAATAAAGCCGTACGCATCTAGCTTACCTTCACTGCGTTTCAACCAGCTATCTACTCGGCTCGGCCCCGCGTTATAAGCCGCAAAAGCCAAAATCCGATTCTGATCATAACGTTCGAGCAAGCTACTTAAGTAACGGCTTCCAATTTCAATATTCTTACCCACTTGATACAACTCATCAGGATTGGAATAACTCAACTGATATTTTCTCGCCGTGTAACGCGCGGTGTCCGGCATGATTTGCATTAAGCCTCGCGCGCCAACCGGAGATTGCGCATCTGGGTTAAGCGCACTTTCTTGTCTGGCTAAAGACATTAATGTGATCGGATCTATGCCATTTTTCTTACCATGTAAGGTAAACAGGTTTTGATGAACAACAGGGAAGCGCAGTTGGTTATTGTCCCAAAGACTTGCAGAAATCGTTGCGGCAATAGTCATTTGGTACCATCCAGCATTCGCAGCGTAGGCTGCCAACATTTCTTTTTCTTTCTGAGAAACGCGCTCAAGCAGCCAGCGCCATTCACTTTTTGCCGCAGTGATTTTATCGAGTGCTATCAGTTCATCGATCCGCGCTAGCGCTTTCTTATGCGCTTTCACCAACTTCATGTCTAACGTTACAGTACTGGTTGGATAGTTAACGGATTGCTGCAAAAATTTGGCCGCAGCCACACTGTAAAAGCTGCGTTGTCCAAGCAGACCTTTAAGCCGTTCAGTTCCTTCTTTTTTCTTACCCAGCGCGATTTCACTGCGACCTTGCCAATATTGCCAGCGCAGCGTTTTACGCTCTTGCTCCGGTAACACCGCAATCCATTGGTTCAAATCACGCCAATCATTCTCACGCAGAGCTAGACGAATACGCGCTTCAATCAAACGCACATCTTGACTCGTGCGAGTCACGTTATCACGCCATTGAGTCACCGCTTGATCATCGCTATCCATCAAACGGATCGCGATAAAATGCGCCAGTCGGCTTTTGTGATCTCGGCTCCATCCCAATCCTTTTGCAACATCATTCAACGCAGCTTGCGCCTGTTGAGGATCTTCTCTTGCCCATTTTTGTAGCGCCAATTCTGCTAACTTTTGATTGAGCGGATCTTGAGAGGCTTTCCGAGCATAGGCAACCACTCGCTCAGGGTTATCAAACAACTCCAACATGGTTTTCGCTTTCGCTTGCGACTTTTGACCATCCAGCTTTTTCTGTAGGTAAACCATCAGGTTACGGTTGCGCCCTTCGAACGCCAATAACGCACGTTTCAAGACCCAGTCGTCGTTCAAGCCCCCCACTCGCTCCCACTCTTTAAATAGTGGGTCACAGGCATCAGCAATGCTCGCTCCGTTGAGCCACAGCTTTTTCGCCCCTTCAAACGCTTCATTACGTTTTCCGGTTTGCAGTTTGGCATTGTAGTAATGGCATTGGTAAGTTTCACCATTGGGCAATTGCGTTTGAAATTGCAGCAATGCTGACCATTTTTTATTGCTCGCTAACGCATCTAAATACGGGGCGGCGATCCGAGCGGAAAAAGGGTACTCTTTATGACTATCAATAAAATTACGTACCGCGATCGGCGGTTTGCTGCCGAGATCGATCAGAAAAGCTCGGTAATCGAGATAAGGACTCAACGGATAACTGTCGATCTGCTTACGAATACGTTGATATTGTTGAATATTCTTTTCATCCAGCCAACGCTGTGCTTTGTCGTATTGAGCTCTCTGCGCCTCTAAATCCAAAGTACTGGCGCTCACTGAGCCCACTGCACATACCGTGGTGAACATCAAGATCGAAACAAGGCTACGCGGCTTAAATACCCTCAGGCGCGTCATGAGATCTCATCCTTAAAATCAGTGTGATAACAAATTATTACGCGTAATCTCGCCATAAATGTAAAGGCAAGTGAAGTAAACTTAACGCAAATAATGCAACATTTTATTGAATTTCCCACTATCGCGAGCTGTGAAATAAAACCCTTGAATACTAATGGATTTATTCATCACTAAGACTACGGTGATTCGGTTTTAATTGTATTAACTGAATGCAAAGAGTTCGCGCTCAACTCTCATTAGATAAGAAAGCCATTAAGAAAATTTTACACAAGCCGAAAACCCAGAGCCCTAGTAACAAAACGCCCCACTTTGGTATAGAATGACGACTTTATTCCGTTTGAAAGATTAGGAACGATCGGCAATGGCTGAATACGTATATACCATGTCTCGGGTGAGCAAGATTGTGCCACCTAAGCGTCAAATTCTGAAAGATATCTCCTTGAGTTTCTTCCCAGGTGCCAAAATTGGTGTTCTGGGTCTTAACGGTGCGGGTAAATCAACCCTGCTGCGTATCATGGCAGGCATTGACAAAGACATCGATGGTGAAGCTCGTCCACAACCTGGCTTGAAAGTAGGTTACCTACCACAAGAACCAAAGCTGGATGAGAGTAAAACCGTACGTGAAGTGGTTGAAGAAGCCGTTGCTGATGTCGCTCATGCCCTAAAACGTCTTGATGAAGTTTATGCGGCATACGCCGAACCCGATGCCGATTTTGATGCTTTGGCAAAAGAGCAAGGTGAACTGGAAGCACTGATCCAAGCGAAAAATGGCCACAACCTAGATAACGCTCTAGAGCGTGCCGCTGATGCACTGCGTCTACCGGAATGGGATGCGCAAGTGAAATTCCTCTCTGGTGGTGAGCGTCGTCGTGTGGCGATCTGTCGTCTACTGCTGGAAAATCCAGACATGCTGCTGCTCGATGAACCGACCAACCACTTGGATGCAGAATCAGTCGCTTGGCTAGAGCGTTTCTTGGTCGATTACGCAGGGACTGTGGTCGCGATTACCCACGACCGTTACTTCTTAGATAACGCCGCTGGCTGGATTCTGGAACTTGACCGTGGTGAAGGTATTCCATGGCAAGGTAACTACACTTCATGGCTAGAGCAAAAAGATGCTCGTCTGAAGCAAGAAGCCTCTCAAGAAAAAGCGCGCCAAAAAACCATTGAGAAAGAGCTGGAATGGGTTCGTCAGAATCCAAAAGGCCGTCAGGCAAAATCGAAAGCGCGTATGGCACGTTTTGAAGAGCTGCAAAATACTGAGCACCAAAAACGTAACGAAACCAACGAGCTGTTCATTCCGCCTGGTGAGCGCCTAGGCGACAAAGTGATTGAAGTGAAAAACCTCACCAAATCATTCGATGGTCGTGTTCTGATCGATGATCTTTCTTTCAGCATGCCGAAAGGCGCGATTGTGGGCATCATCGGCCCGAACGGTGCCGGTAAATCAACCCTATTCAAAATGCTGAGCGGTGTAGAACAGCCAGATTCAGGCACGATCGAACTCGGTGATACCGTGAAACTGGCATCGGTGGATCAGTTCCGTGACAGCATGAACGACAAGCACACCGTATTCCAAGAGATTTCTGAAGGTGCGGATATCATTCGCATCAACAACTTTGAAATCCCAGCTCGTGCTTACTGTTCACGCTTTAACTTCAAAGGCGTCGATCAGCAAAAAGTAATTGGCGAGCTGTCCGGTGGTGAGCGTAACCGTGTCCACTTGGCGAAACTGCTTAAAGCGGGCGGCAACGTGCTGTTACTCGACGAACCCACCAACGATCTGGACGTCGAAACATTACGTGCTCTGGAAGAAGCGCTGCTAGAATTCCCGGGCTGTGCCATGGTGATCTCGCATGACCGTTGGTTCCTAGACCGTATCGCAACCCACATCCTAGATTATCGTGATGAAGGTAAAGTGAACTTCTACGAAGGTAACTACACTGAGTACATGGAGTGGCTGAAACAAACGCTAGGCTCACAAGCGGCAGAGCCTCACCGTATCAAGTACAAGCGCATTACCAAATAAAATACCTTTAGGTATCAAACTCAGAAAAGGTCGCCATGCGGCCTTTTCTTTTGCTCCACATAAACTGAGTTTGTGATTGAGTAAGCTTATTTCAGCATACCTCCGGTGATTTAATGCACCCTTTGCTATTCTTACTGTATCTATACGTCGTCTTTATCAGAGAGAACGCCATGATCGAAAAACGTCGCTTTTCACGCATCCTGTATCAAGCGCCAGCCACCCTAAGCCAAGGCGATAAACAACTGTCTACTTGCATTCAGGATCTATCGCTGCACGGGTTGTTGCTCTGGTCAGAAGATGAACCGGATTTAGATACCCACGCTTTAGTGGATGTGGCTTTTAGCCTACCAGAAAGCGATGTAACCATATCACTTACTGCAAAAATCATCAGCATCCAAGAGCGAATCATTCGAATGGCAATTAGCCATATTGATATTGAAAGTATTGCGCACTTACGTCGCTTAGTGGAGTTGAATGTGGGAGATGACAGCTTATTACACCGCGATCTAGAGCATCTTTCCGATTTGGGGTTACATCAATAACCCCAAGCTCGCTTTGAGCTTGGGATGCTATCGACACTAAAAAGCTCAGATGCAAATAACCATTTTAGACGCGATGAATCGCGTCATTGGCTTGCTTGAGTAAATTTTGGCTTTCATTCATAAACTGTTGAGAATAATCCCCAAACCACTGACTTACCCGTTCAAACTGAGCTACAAAACTCGCCTTATCGCCCGCGCTCACCAACTCAACCGCCTCGCTTAAGCAGTGATGAAAACGCTGAATCATCTCAATATTATCCGGTGATGAGAGAATAATATCGCCATACAAATGGGGATCTTGCCCAAATAGCCGTCCGACCATGGCGAGCTCTAAACGGTAAATCGGTGAGCTGAGTTTCAGCAGTTGTGCCAAGTTCGGGTTCTCTTTGGTCAGATGCAAGCCATACGCAAAGGAAGTGAAGTGGCGCAGAGCTTGGATCAGTGTCATACCACGATCATGTTCGGCCGCATCAATCTGGCATAAACTTGCGCCCCAAATAGCAAACTGTTGCAAGAGCCATTGGTAGTGTTCATTGCCTCGACCATCACAGTAAACAATCACCTGCTTCGCCAAGCTGGGAACGTCTGGACCAAACATAGGGTGCAGCCCAACCACTGGACCTTTGTGCACTTGTAGCATAGCGGCAAGCGGCTTAGCTTTGATTGAGGTGAGATCGCACAAAATGCAATCGCCCGGTAACTGGCGCAGCTTTTCGATAACACCGAGCGTCAAATGGATAGGTACCGTGACTACCACTAAGCCTGCATCACTGAGCAGTTCATCCGCTTTGTCCCAATCTTGGCTGCCCAGCACTTTGACTTGATAGCCAGAGAGTTTAAACATACGGCCAAATAGTCGCCCAAGCTGACCGTTACCACCAATGATCACCACGGAACGTAACTCAGGATTAAGGCATTTAAAGCCGGAGTCCTTTTCACTGGCGTAGGATTCACGCATGGTTCGGCGCAAAATATCTTCAATCAGTTGTGGCGGAACACCTTTGCTTTCCGCTTCCGCTCGACGTGAAGCGAGCATTGCCGCTTCACGATCGGGGGCATAAATCGGTAACCCATATCGACTTTTCACTTGCCCGACCTGCTCCACCAATGCCAGACGGCGAGCCAATAACTCCACCATCAGCTTATCGACTTCATCGATTTGGTCGCGTAACTGATTCAACTCTACGGCCATGTTCTATCCTTGTTATCCTTGCAAACGATTGTGCAAAAAGGGAATAAGTTCCTGATGCGCACGACGTAATAATGCCTCAGTCGTTGACCAATTTATACAGCCGTCAGTGATCGAGACTCCGTATTGCATTTTTTCACGAGGCAGATCCGAAGACTGATTTCCTTCATTGAGATGGCTTTCAATCATCAGGCCAATGATCGAGCGATTGCCTTCACGGATTTGATGAATCACATCTTCTGCCACCAACGGCTGGCGGCGGTAGTCTTTACGTGAGTTCGCATGGCTGCAATCCACCATCAAAGAGGGTTCCAAACGCGCTTTTTGCATCTCTTCTTCACATTCCGCGACAGAAACCGAATCGTAGTTGGTCTGTTTGCCACCACGTAAAATCACATGTCCATTCGGGTTGCCTTGTGTCGTGAGCAGTGCCACTTGCCCTTCGCGGTTAATTCCCATAAAGCGGTGACTGGATGAAGCGGCCTGCATGGCATTAATCGCCGTTGCCAAGTTACCATCCGTGCCATTTTTAAAGCCGATTGGCATGGAAAGGCCACTTGCCATCTCGCGGTGAGTTTGTGATTCCGTGGTGCGCGCACCAATCGCCGCCCAACTAAAAGTATCCGCCAAGTATTGTGGGCTAATCGGGTCCAACGCTTCGGTTGCCAGTGGGATTTCCATTTCGGCCAAATCGACCAAGAGTTGACGCCCGACATGCAGACCGTGTTCGATATCAAAACTGCCATCAAGATGCGGATCGTTAATCAGCCCTTTCCAACCGACCGTGGTACGCGGTTTTTCAAAGTACACGCGCATCACTATGTAGAGCTGGTCGCTCAGCTGCGCCGAGAGTGCTTTGAGTTTTTTGGCGTACTCTTTCGCCGCATCTACATCATGAATTGAGCAAGGGCCACAGACGATCAGCAAGCGAGGATCGCGTTTGTGGATAATGTCCGCCACCGTCTGACGTGACTCACGAATAAACTTACGCGCCTTGTCACTGAGTGGAATCTTGGCTTTTAAGGCATCGGGGGTGATCAATATCTGTTCATCACTGATATTCACATCACTCAATTCACTTTTTTTCATCTCATCACCTGTAATTTATTATTTACACACCCAACAAGGTGAGCTGGAAACTTAAACAGAAAACACGTTAACAGGCTTTAAAAACAATGCAAGTGTAAATTTAAACCAACATTTAATGTAAATTAAAAATTACACCACTCATTTAATGACACTTGGCACACAAACTGGGGAATAAAGCGTGTTTTGTTCGCTTTGAGTATCTTAAAATAAGCCGTTTTTCCGCTCAGACGATGGACAGGTTATGGATCTCATCCTCTCATTACTGCAACAGATGTGTGTTTACCTTGTTCTCGCCTATATGTTGAGTAAAACGCCGATCTTCATTCCTTTACTTAACATTTCTGGTCGGTTTGACCACAAAATCAGTGTCTATGTTCTGTTTTCGCTGTTTTGCATTATGGGCACCTACTTTGGCCTGCAGATCAATGATGCGATTGCCAATACGCGTGCCATCGGCGCTGTAATGGGAGGTCTGTTTGGTGGACCTGTGATTGGTTTTGCGGTTGGCCTCACCGGAGGCTTACACCGCTATACCTTAGGGGGATTTACCGATCTCGCCTGCGCGATTTCCACCACCGCTGAAGGTTTAATTGGCGGCTTGCTACACACCTATTTGCTGCGCAAAGGCAAAGGGAAATTACTATTTAGCCCAAGTATTGTCTTTGCGGTGACCTTATTTGCCGAAATTGTGCAGATGCTACTCATCTTGGTCGTGGCTAAACCGTTTGAACAGTCTTATGCGCTGGTTTCCACCATCGCCGCGCCAATGATCATTGCTAACTCAGTCGGTGCCGCACTGTTTATGAGCATCCTGCTCGATCGCAAAACCATTTTTGAAGAGTACTCGGCGACGTTTTCACGCCGCGCTCTGAATATTGCCGAGCGTTCTGTTGGTATCCTTGCTGCCGGTTTTAACCCAGAAAACGCCAACAAAATTGCCCGAATCGTGTATGAACAGACCAATGTCGGCGCGGTCTCGATCACCGATCGCGAAAAAATCCTCGCCTTTGTTGGGATTGGCGATGATCACCATAAACCGAATACACCGATCAGCTCGCAAAGCACGCTCGATGCGATTAATCGCAACGCCATCATCTATCTCGATGGCAAAGAGCATCCTTACCAATGTTCTTTGTCTCCGACCTGCAAACTGGGGTCTGCGTTAATCATTCCGTTGCGAGCTGGCGATCGAGTGATCGGCACCATCAAGCTCTACGAGCCAAAACGTAAGCTGTTTTCCACCATCAATATGTCAATGGCACAGGGCATCGCCCAACTGCTATCCAGCCAAATTTTGTATGGCGAATATCAGCAAAAACAAATCCTGCTCTCGCGAGCGGAAATCAAACTGCTGCAAGCGCAGGTCAATCCGCATTTTTTGTTTAACGCACTCAATACCATCAGTGCGGTGATCCGCCGTGAGCCAGATAAAGCTCGCGAGCTGATTTTGCATTTGTCGCAATTTTTCCGCAGCAACCTCAAACAGAACGTCGAAACCGTCACTTTGCGTGAAGAGCTTGCCCACGTAAACGCTTACCTCACTATTGAAAAAGCGCGTTTTAGTGACAGACTCGATGTGGAAATTGCAATTGATGATGCCCTGCTAGAACGTAATGTCCCGAGCTTCACTTTGCAGCCTCTGGTAGAAAACGCCATCAAACACGGCACCTCTAACCTACTCGAAGCTGGCAAAGTGCGCATTTACAGTGAAATGGTTGAAGGGGGAATGCGCGTCGTGGTGGAAGACAACGCCGGGCTCTATCAGCCTCCGAGTGAAGATTATGATGGTTTAGGGATGCAAATTGTTGAAAAGCGCCTCACCAACAAATTTGGTACAAAATCAGGGCTACAGATTGAGGTCGCGCCACAAGAGTACACGCGAATGAGCTTTGTCATTCCACTGCAAGGCACTTACTAAGGGATTAACATGTTATCTGCTCTACTCATTGACGATGAACGCTTTGCCCGTGAAGAGCTCGCGGAACTCTTAGCGGAAAGTGGCCAGATTGAGGTCATCGGCCAAGCCAGCAATGCAATTGAAGGGTTGAAGAAAATCAATCAGCTCAAGCCGGATGTGGTGTTTTTGGATATTCAGATGCCGCAAATTTCGGGCATTGAGCTGCTAAGTATGCTTGACCCAGAGACCATGCCTGAGGTGGTGTTTGTTACCGCCTACGATCAATATGCGCTGCAAGCGTTTGAAGATAACGCGTTTGACTATCTGCTCAAGCCGGTCGACACCGAACGTTTAGCCAAAACCGTGCAGCGTTTGCTGCGCCAACATAAGAAAAGTGACTACTCACCACTGACGCAACCCAGCTTAGATCAGATCCCTTGCACGGGTTTAAACCGAATTGTGCTACTGCCGATTAATGAAGTGGAATTTGCCTACAGTGACATCAGTGGCGTCAATGTGCAGACTGCGCAGCAAAAAGCGACCAGTCAATTGACCTTGAAGGTGTTGGAAGAGAAAACCGCGTTAGTGCGCTGCCATCGCCAGTACTTGGTGAATTTGAAAGCGATTCGCGAAATTAAACTGTTAGAAAACGGGCTGGCGGAGATGATCACTCATGCAGGCCATAAGGTTCCGGTCAGCCGCCGTTATCTTAAAGAGCTGAAAGAGATGCTGGGATTTTACTGATCCCAGCTCTACTTCTATGAGGAAAACTATTCGGAGAACTGCTCGATTAAGCGCTGCATATTGGCTGACGCTTGCTGCCAACGCTCTGAGCGCTTCAGCTCACTGTAGCTAAGTTGCTGTTTTTTCAGCAGTGCTTCAGCTTGTGGCACTTCCATGATCGGTAGATGATCCAGCACTTCGACTGCCGCTTCACGCTTGTTACAGATCAAAATCATGTCACAACCCGCGACCAAGGCTTGATGGGAGCGCTCAACTGGTCCGCCCATTACGGCTGCGCCTTCCATGCTCAAATCATCCGAAAATACGATGCCTTTAAAACCGAGTTCTTCACGTAACACTTGTTTTAGCCAGTAGCTCGAACCGCTCGCAGGTTGAGCATCGTAATGCGGATACACCACATGCGCTGGCATCATGGCATCCAACACTCCTGCCTCAATTTGCGCACGGAAAATCGCCATATCTTGCGCAATCGTCTCCCGCTCATCGTAAGGGGTCTCTAAATGCGAATCGGCAATCACCGCGCCATGGCCGGGGAAATGTTTGCCTGTGGTCGCCATGCCGACGGCTTTCATGCCGCGCAGAAAAGCACTGCTGTGCTTAAGTACAGTTTGAACATCTTCACCAAAAGCACGGTTGCCAATCGCTTTACACGCAAAGCCCATATCGAGCACAGGCGCAAAACTTAAATCGACATCGTGTGCAATCAGCTCTGCCGCCATCAACCAACCGCCCTGCTCAGCAAGCTCAACGCCATTCTCAGCACGCGCGTAATACTGCGCAGGGGGAATGCGAGAAAAGCCTTCACGGAAACGCTGCACGCGGCCACCTTCTTGATCGACACCAATCAAAATCGGTCTTTTCGCCGCTTGACGGATCGCTTTATTGAGTGCCAGCAATTGCTGGTTATCGTGATAGTTGCGACCAAACAGAATCACACCACCCACTGTAGGGTGCTGCAGAATTTCGCGATCTTCGGCACTCAGTTCGTAACCGGCCACATCCAACCAAAGCGGTCCCATGCTTGCTCCTTGAAAAAATTGGCAAAATTGTCACAAGCCACGAGGTTATTCAGTTTATTTTTCAATTACAATGCCTTTGTTTGAATATGACAGAGGGATAACCAAATGGCAGAACGCGAACTCTATATCGGTGTGATGTCGGGAACCAGTTTGGATGGTGTGGATACCGCTTTAGTGGCACTGCAAGACGATAACATCGAACTGCTGGCTCACCACGACTACCCTATGCCTGCCGACCTCAAGCAGCGGCTGCTCAATGTCTGCATCGGCCAGCCAACCACCTTGATTGCGATGGGTGAATTGGAGCACGATCTGGGTCATCTGTTCAGTGATGCTGTGCTGGCGCTTTTGCAGCACAGCGGTTATCGCGACAAGCACATCCGTGCGATCGGCTGTCATGGACAAACTGTGTTCCATCAGCCTACCGGCACCAAACCTTTTACCATGCAAATTGGCGATGCCAACATTATCGCGGCGCGCACAGGCATTACGACTGTCGCCGATTTTCGGCGCAAAGATGTTGCGCTCGGTGGGCAAGGCGCACCGTTAGTTCCCGCGTTTCATCGCACGATTTTTCATGCTGAGCAATCGACCGTAGTCGTGCTCAATATCGGGGGGATTGCCAATATTTCGGTGCTCAAGCCCAATGGTGAAGTGGTGGGCTATGACACAGGCCCCGGTAATATGCTGATGGATAGCTGGTGCCAAAAAGAACGTAACCAGCCTTACGATAAAGATGCCCTGTGGGCCAAACAAGGCAGCGTGAATGCCGCATTACTTAGCCATTTAAAACAAGACCATTACTTTGCTCTGCCAGCTCCCAAAAGCACAGGCCGCGAGCTGTTTAATCTGCCTTGGTTAGAAACGCAGCTCGCCACGTTTTCGGTTGATGCCACTGATGTGCAACGTACCTTGTGTGAATTCACCGCGCAAACCATTGTTGAGCAAGTCACACCATTCGCCGAAGGGCCACAACCACAGCTTTTAGTGTGTGGCGGCGGTGCGCAAAATCCTTTACTCATGGAACGCTTACAAGCCTTGCTGCCAAGCTGGCAAGTTGCCCCAACCACCCAAATGGGCGTGGATGGCGATAATATGGAAGCCATGGCTTTTGCTTGGCTGGCACAACGGCGTATACACGGTTTACCCAGTAATTTGCCCGCCGTGACGGGCGCATCACGTCTTGCGAGTCTTGGCGTGATTTACTATCCCGATTAATCGCTACAGGAATTTTTATGACCAACGATGCACTTATCGCCGCGCTTTCTCATCTGGTTTCCGAAGGTCGTAACCCCGATACGATGGATATTGATTTGCTCTCATCGCAAGAAATTGTCGAGCGGCTTAATCAACAAGACAAACAAGTGCCACTGGCGGTGGAAGCGGTATTGCCGCAGATTGCCCAAGCGGTTGATAAAATCACTGCCGCCTTCAAACAAGGTGGCCGCTTGATCTACTTAGGGGCAGGTACCAGCGGTCGTCTGGGTGTGCTGGATGCCTCAGAATGCCCACCCACTTTCGGAGTGAGCGATCAAATGGTGATTGGCCTGATTGCTGGCGGCAAAGAGGCAATGTTTACCGCGCAAGAGGGAGCGGAAGATAACGCCACGCTGGGCGCACATGATTTACAGCAAATCGACTTTAGCAGCAAAGATGTGCTAGTCGGGATTGCGGCGAGTGGCCGCACACCTTATGTGATTGGCGCGTTAGAGTACGCCAATGATTTAGGCGCGACCACCATCGCACTCTCGTGCAACCCTGATTCTCCGATTGCCGAAATCGCCCAGATTGCCATTTCTCCCGTCGTTGGGCCTGAAGCATTAACCGGTTCAACCCGACTTAAATCCGGCACAGCACAGAAGTTGGTGCTCAATATGCTCACCACGGCCAGCATGATCCGTCTTGGTAAAAGCTATCAAAATCTGATGGTCGATGTCCGAGCCACCAACCGCAAGCTGATTGCCCGAGCGGTGCGAATTGTCATGCAAGCGACCGATTGCCAACGCGAAGAAGCCGAAGCGCTACTCAAAGAGAGCCACAACAACGCGAAACTGGCGATTTTGATGCATCTGACCGGCATGAACTATGAGCAAGCGACCGCGAAACTCTCGCAATCGGACGGCTTTTTACGCCGCGCCATGGAAGAGCACGAAGAGTAGAAAATCAGAGAAAAACGAGAGCCCTATGGGCTCTCGTGACTTTTGATAAGCGAGACGACGATTTCGCCCTCTTTCGGCGCAAAGCTCGCCACATCCTGACACATCTGCACCCGCCCACGGCTGTCGACTAAAAATAGCGGCAATACAAAACTCTCTTTGTGGGTTTGCTGATAATCCTGATAGGTGAAGTTTTCGCTCAATTTGGTGTGCTTCACTTCCGCACCTTGGCCGACCAAACTCGCCAGTTTTTTGTAGCTCACTTCACCACCTAGAAACGGCAAGCCATGATATTCCTGAGCGACGAGATGCTTTTCACTGACGTTATTGGTTGAATTATCGTTGAGGCAAAACACACGCTTATCGCCAAAGTCGGATAAAAACTGCATACAGGCCATGATGTTGAAGTGTTTGTCAGGGCTCAGTGCCAACACATGCCCAATCCCAATCAAATTAAGGTAGTCCTCGGCATGGCTGGAAATCGGGTTGCCGTAATAGTGCTCAAGCCCGGCCATTCGTGCTTGGCGAATGTAGTCCCAGTTGGAATCCGTCACCACAACTCGACAATCGTACTTAGCGATCGCTAAACCGACCTGACGCGCCACATCATTGGCACCGATGATTAAGAAGCCTTTCGGCGCAGGTTCTGACACTTTCAATGCCAACGCCATTGGTCGAGCAGTCGCACTTTGCAGCACGACAGTGCCAATGATCACCATAAAGGTCAGCGGCACTAATAGCTTGGCATCAGCGATGCCAAACTCCATCAATTTGATGGCAAACAGAGAAGAGATCGAAGCGGCCACAATCCCGCGCGGAGCCACCCAAGCTAAAAAGGCTTTTTCACGAACATTGAGCGTGCTGCGCAACGTTGAAATGAAGATAGACGCAGGGCGAGCCAGCAGTTGCATCACCACAAACAGCCCCAAGGCGCTCCAGCCCAACGCTTGGAAATCCGCCACTTCAATCCGCGCCGCGAGCAGAATAAACAGCCCTGTGATCAGCAAAATCGTCAAGTGCTCTTTAAAGTGCAAAATGTGCTGAATGTTGACCCCTTTGGCATTCGCCAGCCACATCCCCATGACTGTCACGGTCAGTAGGCCAGATTCGGACTCCAAGGCATTAGACGCAGCAAACACTCCGAGCACGACACTCAGCACCGCAAACGGCTGCAAGTACTCCGGCAACAAGCCTCTGCGCAGTACCGCCGCCACCGCTGCTCCAGAAGCGATACCGATGGAAAAACCGACCAATAAAATCAGGCTAAACACTTCTAAGCTATGGGCATGACTGCTAGATACGATGAATTCATACACCATCACCACAAACAGTGCGCCAAGTGGGTCGATTAAAATCCCCTCCCAACGCAGAATATTCGCTAAGCGTGCGGTTGGGCGCACAGTACGCAGCAAAGGCACAATCACGGTTGGGCCGGTGACCACAGTCAAGCTGCCAAACATCAGTGCTAACGGCCATTCAAAGCCAAGCAACCAATGTGCAGCCGTGCTGGTGATCCCCCATGAGACGAGTGCGCCAACAGTGACAATGCTCCAGACCGTATTACTGACGCCGCGGATCTCTTTGAAGTTTAAGGTCAAACTGCCTTCAAACAAAATCACCGCCACCGCGAGTGAGACGAGTGGAAATAATAAATCACCCAGTAAGGCTTCGGGATTTAACACCGCAAACACAGGACCGGCCAAAATCCCCGCCAACAGCAAAAATAAGATGGCGGGCAGACGCAACCGCCACGCTAACCATTGGCATCCCAAACCGACGACGCCTACTGCGGCAATCGTCAGGGCTATCGACTCTTCGTGCATCATTACACCTCTAATCGGCTATTGATTGTACTCATTCCAACCGCGTTTCCACTCCATACGAAAACGTAGAGCTTGCTCGGTACCTTCACAAATCCCTTCATAGTATTGACCACTTAAACCGATTTGATAGGCCGCATTCGGATTGCAATATTGCTCCAACCCTTGCTGATAGCCTTGCTCGTAATCGCTCAACTTTACCGAACCTAGTGTGGCTAAGCTTTTATAACTGCGCTGAGAATGCCCAGCTAATGCATCGTGGTAACCAACTTGGTACCAATTGCCTTCTTTCTCCCACGTTGACTCGCTGGCAGCACAACCCGAGAGCAGCAACATAACGCTAATAAGAATCCATTTTTTCATGTTTTACCTTGAGTTAATCAGTTCTCAATCTGACGATGAAATGAGCATGCCACTGAATAGCACAGGCTGTCACTTAAATTTATTGGCTGCCGCTGAGGATTCACTTGCGCCGCTCAAACGAGCTAAATGCCGTTTAATTCCCTACACGACCACTGACTCGGAAAGCCAGTGAAGCTCGCATATTGATAGATTACTATCCACAGTGAGCTTAATTCATTAACAAAAGGACAAACGCTATGTTGTGGTTTATTACCTGTGTCGTAGCCCTCGTTGGCGGTTACTTTATTTACGGAGCTTTCGTAGAGAAAGTATTTGGCATCAACGAAAAGCGTCAAACCCCTGCCCATACAAAAACTGACGGCGTCGACTATGTACCGATGTCCACCCCAAAAGTGTATCTCGTACAACTGCTGAACATCGCCGGTGTTGGCCCTATCTTTGGTCCAATCATGGGTGCGCTGTATGGCCCAGCGGCCATGCTGTGGATCGTGGTGGGCTGTATCTTCGCGGGTGCAGTGCACGACTACTTCTCAGGTATGCTTTCTATCCGCAACGGTGGTGCTTCGGTTCCATCCATCACGGGTCGTTACTTAGGCAATGGCGCAAAACACTTTATGAACATTTTTGCCATTGTGTTGCTGCTTCTGGTTGGTGTGGTGTTCGTTTCAGCCCCTGCTGGCATGATCACTAACCTGATTAACCAACAAACGGATTTTACAGTGAGCATGACCACCATGGTCGTGATCATATTCGCTTACTATATTCTGGCGACTATCGTTCCTGTTGATAAAATCATCGGCCGTTTCTACCCTCTGTTTGGTGCGCTACTGATTTTCATGTCGGTTGGTTTGATGACGGCGATTGCGTTCTCTTCTGAGCACCAAGTGCTAGGCGGATTTGAAATCAGCGATATGGTGAAAAACCTCAACCCGAATGACATGCCACTGTGGCCAGCGCTGTTCATCACCATCGCTTGTGGTGCTATCTCTGGCTTCCACGCCACTCAGTCTCCACTGATGGCACGTTGTATGGAAAATGAGAAGAACGGTCGCTTCGTGTTTTACGGCGCGATGATTGGCGAAGGTATCATTGCTCTTATCTGGTGTACTATTGCTCTGTCTTTCTTCGGCTCACTGGAAGCGCTGTCTGAAGCGGTGAAAAACGGTGGCCCAGGCAACGTGGTTTACGGTGCTTCTTTCGGCCTGCTGGGTGTGTTTGGTGGTGTGATTGCTTTCCTTGGCGTGGTGATCCTGCCTATCACTTCGGGTGATACCGCGTTCCGTTCAAGCCGTCTAATCTTGGCTGAATACTTCAACATGGAGCAGAAAACACTGCGTAACCGCCTACTGATGGCAGTACCTCTGTTCGTTATCGGTGCAGTGCTGACTCAAGTCGATTTCGGTATCATCTGGCGCTACTTCGGTTTTGCGAACCAAGCGACCGCAGTCATGATGCTGTGGACAGCTACCGCTTACCTGATGCGCCATAACAAACTGCACTGGATCTGTACGGTACCTGCGCTGTTTATGACTACCGTGTGTATCAGCTTCATCCTTAACAGCAGCACGTTAGGTTTTGGCTTACCGATGCAGATTTCAACCATTGCGGGCGTGCTTGCGTCACTAGGTGCTCTGGCTTATGTGGCTAAAGTGTCTAAAGGCAAAGGGGAAACTGACCTTGCGGATGAAGAAAAACCGGAAGGCGTAACGAAAACTGCTTAATATCGAATCTTCAATCACGTGATTGATAAACGAAAATGGCTCCCAGATTGGGAGCCATTTTTTGTTCTGAGAACATTTGAAAAAAAAACATCAATCTTGGATTAACAAGATGGATGGCGAAATGATTAGTCGACTTGCTTAATTTGCAGCTCTTTAGGCACTTCAAAGAACATGTTCTCTTCACGGCCAAGCACCTCTTCTACCGAGGTTGCGCCCAATTCTTTGATGCGATCCAGAATTTGGTTCACCAACTCTTCCGGTGCAGAAGCCCCTGCGGTTACGCCCACTAAACGAGCATTCTCGAACCATTCAGGATGGATATCTTGCGGACAATCGGTCAGATACCCCGGCGTACCCAGTTTTTCAGCCAGTTCTTTCAGGCGCGTCGAGTTCGATGAGTTTTTCGAGCCCACCACCACCATCACATCCACTTGCTGCGCCAAAATACGCACCGCATCTTGGCGGTTTTGGGTGGCATAACAAATGTCGTCTTTGCGTGGTCCTTGAATCTTCGGAAATACGCGGCGCAGCTCATCAATCACATCGGCGGTTTCATCCACCGACAGCGTGGTTTGGCTCACGTAGTGCAGATGACTCGGATCCTTCACTTTGCTTTGTAGCTTAACCACATCTTCCGGTTTTTCGACCAGATACATACCACCCGTGTCGCTGGCGTATTGCCCCATCGTGCCTTCCACTTCAGGGTGACCCGCATGACCAATTAACACCACTTCCATATGTTTACGGCTAGCACGCGCCACTTCCATATGCACTTTGGTCACCAGTGGACAAGTTGCATCAAATACCGTCAGTGAACGCTCTTTCGCTTCTTGGCGAACCGCTTGAGAGACACCATGAGCCGAGAAAATCACGATGTTATTGTCTGGAACTTCATTCAGTTCCTCAACAAAACGTGCACCGCGTTGCTTTAACCCCTCAACCACAAAGCGGTTATGCACTACTTCATGACGGACATAAATCGGCGGCTGATAAAGTTCAAGCGCGCGTTCAACAATGCTGATGGCGCGATCCACACCCGCACAGAAGCCGCGAGGGTTAGCTAACAGTATTTTCATTGGTTTGCTCATTGCTAGTCGTTATGGTTGGCTATTGTAAGGAAAGTCACTCAACAGACAAGATCTCAACATCAAAGGTGATGTCTTGACCCGCGAGAGGATGGTTAAAGTCGACCGTGACAGAATCGCCGGCAATGTCAGTAATGATGCCCGGAATTTCCATTCCCTCAGGGCCACTAAACGCCATGATGGTGCCTACCTCTAATTCCAGATCACCGCCGAGAAATTTGCTGCGATCCATATAATGAATATGGTCTGGGTTTGGCGCACCAAACGCATCTTGCGCGGCTAACTCCACCGATTTTTTATCACCCGGCAGCATACCGAGTAAGCATTGCTCAAAATTGGGGCTCAGGCTGCCATCACCCATCACCAGCTTAGCTGGCTTTCCCTGATTGTATGTGCTGTCGGCAATCGAGCCATCTTTGAGCTTAATCGTAAAATGCAGTGTGACTGCTGAATTTGAAGCAATTGGGTTCACGTTATCACTACCTTGTTATCGTTTGACGAACTCTCTGATCAACACCGCACCAATATAGCGGAAAGGGCCGGTTCCAAAGTTCAGCCTTTATAGTAAAAAGCGCCCTCCGAATCAACGGACGGCGCTTAGGGTTATTTGCCTCACAGTCTTAGCTTTAACCTATAAAGCCGAGATTTAAGGCTGGCTTGGCAAGCTTTTCTTGGTGCGAAAACCATCGAGAATAATCATCGCTGCACCAATACAGATCGCGCTATCGGCCAAATTGAATGCTGGCCAGTGGTAGGTTCCCCAATAAAAATCGAGATAATCGACCACAAAACCATGCACGATACGATCAAACACATTGCCTACAGCACCGCCGATGATCAGCGCATAAGCAATATTGTTCCATTTATCGCTCGCTGGCAGACGGCGCATCCAATACGCAAGCATCCCCGTCACGAGGAAGGCAATGCCAGTAAACAACCAGCGCTGCCACCCTTCTTGATCACTCAAAAAGCTAAACGCAGCACCGTAGTTATGCACATACAGCAGGTTAAAGAAAGGCAGAACCTCAATACGGTTTGCCCAGCCATAGCCCATGTTATTCATCACCACTAGCTTAATCGCAATATCGGTAACGAACACCAGAAGCGCCAGCCACAGCCAGCGCACTCCGGATTGTTTGAGAGTCAGAGATGAGTTTGCCATCATATCAGCCTAAGTTACGCAAACTTGCGTACTTCGCCTTCACCCTCAACGTTAGACACGCAGCGACCACAAATGGTGGTGTGACCCGCAATCGTGCCTACATCAGGGGTGTGGTGCCAACAGCGATCGCACTTCTCAGCTTCGGTTTTGTTGACTTGAACAAACAAGCCATCAATGTCAGTGGCGTGCGCAGACTCACCTTTCTCAGCCAGTGGTTTCACCACAGCTTTTGAAGTCAGCAGTACAAAACGCAGCTCATCGCCCAGTTTCGCTAGCTTGCTCGCCAGTGCATCATCCGCAAACAGGACTAATTCTGCTTGCAACGAACCACCGATCAGTTTTTCGTTACGGGCGTTTTCTAGCAGTTTGTTGACTGAGCCACGCACTTTCTGAATATCATTCCAGAACGCATTGTTCAGCTCTTCACCTTCTGCTAGGCCAAACAGGCCATCAAACCATTCGGTGGTAAACACGAATTTATCACGCGCGCTGCCGTCCGCTTTCTGCGCTGGCATTGCGTTCCAAATTTCGTCAGCGGTGAATGACATGATCGGCGCCATCCAACGAACCAAAGCTTCAACGATGAAGAACAGTGCGGTTTGACAGCTACGCTGTGCATGGCCACCACGTTTCGCTGTGTATTGGCGGTCTTTGATCACATCCAGATAGAATGAACCCATCTCGATTGAACAGAAGTTCATCAAACGTTGTACCACCGCGTGCAGGTTGTAATCCTGATACGCTTGGATGATTTCTTGCTGCGCGGCCAGTGCGCGACCGACTGCCCAACGATCCAACGCTACCATTTCTTCAACAGGAATGATGTCTGTGGTTGGGTTGAAACCGTTCAGGTTCGCAAGGAAGAAGCGTGCGGTGTTACGAATACGACGGTACGCATCTGCAGAACGCTTGAGGATCTCATCTGAAACCGCCACTTCGCCAGTGTAATCGGTTGAAGCAACCCACAGACGCAGAATGTCAGCACCCAGCTTGTTGGTCACATCTTGTGGCGAAACTACGTTACCGATCGATTTCGACATCTTACGGCCTTGGCCATCAACCACGAAACCGTGGGTCAATACTTCTTTGTAAGGCGCTTTGCCTTTCATCGCTACAGAAGAGATCAGGGATGATTGGAACCAGCCACGGTGTTGATCAGAACCTTCTAGGTACATGTCCGCTTCCGCGCCGTTGAATTCGCTACGGGCATCCACCACCGCAGAGTGAGTCACACCTGAGTCAAACCATACATCTAGCGTATCCAGAACTTTCTCATAGTTGGCCGCGTCTTCTGCGCCAAGCAGCTCAGCAGAATCAAGATCCCACCATGCTTGAATGCCTTTTTGCTCTACCAGTTGCGCCACTTTTTCAATCAGTTCAGCGCTGTTTGGATGCAGTTCGGCAGTTTCTTTGTGCACGAACAGCGCAATTGGCACACCCCAAGTACGTTGACGAGAGATACACCACTCTGGGCGACCAGCCACCATACCTTCGATACGGCTTTGACCCCAATCTGGCATCCAATGTACGCCTTTGATTGCCGTCAGAGCTTGTTCACGCAGACCCGCTTGTTCCATAGAGACGAACCATTGTGGTGTCGCACGGAAGATGATCGGCGTTTTATGACGCCAGCAGTGTGGGTAGCTGTGCTCATACGCGTGATGATGCAACAGCGCGCCTTTTTCTTTTAGAACTTCCAACACTGAATCGTTGGCTTTAAATACATGTTGACCCGCAAATAGCTCAGTATCAGAGAGATACACACCGTTTGAACCTACTGGGTTTGCGACTTCTAGACCGTATTTTTGGCCTACTGCAAAGTCTTCTTGACCGTGACCCGGTGCAGTATGTACCACACCCGTACCTGAATCGGTCGTCACGTGATCGCCCAAAATAGCTGGCACGGTAAAGGCGTAGAATGGATGTTGGAACTGAACCAGTTCAAGGTCTTCGCCTTTCGCAAAGCCAAGGTTATGGAAATGCTCAATACCCGCACGATCCATCACCGATTTCGCCAGTTCAGCAGCCACGATAATACGCTCTGGTTGCTCACCTTCTACTTGGATCAGCACGTATTCTAGATCTTCACGTAGACATACCGCGCGGTTAGCCGGCAGAGTCCAAGGCGTGGTTGTCCAGATCACAATCGACACATCGCCTTTGCCTTCATGGCCAGCAACCAAACCAAACTTAGCCAGCACGGCGGCTTCATCAGCCGCTTTAAAGCGAACGTCAATTGAAGGAGAAACTTTGTTTTTGTACTCCACTTCTGCTTCAGCCAACGCTGAACCACAGTCAGTACACCAGTGAACCGGTTTAAAGCCTTTCAGCAAGTGGCCGTTATCAGCAATTTTTCCTAGAGCACGGATGATGTTAGCTTCCGTGACAAAATCCATGGTGCGGTAAGGCTTATCCCACTCACCCATGATGCCAAGACGTTTGAAGCTCTCCTTTTGACCTTCAACCTGTCCGGCCGCGTATTCGCGACATTTTTCACGGAACTCAGCAGCGGTCACTTTTTGCCCTGGCTTACCCACTTTTTTCTCTACCATCAATTCGATCGGCAGACCGTGGCAATCCCAACCCGGTACATAAGGCGCATCAAAACCTGAAAGGGTTTTCGATTTAATAATGACGTCTTTAAGAATCTTGTTCAGAGCGTGGCCAATATGAATATCACCGTTGGCGTAAGGAGGGCCATCGTGCAATACGAAAGATTTTTTGCCTTTTTTAGCCTGACGGATTGCACCGTACAGATCTTCTTTGTACCAACGTTGCAGCATTTCTGGCTCGCGTTTGGCCAGATCGCCGCGCATTGGAAACCCTGTTTCAGGAAGGTTCAGGGTATCTTTATACTCACTCATCGATTCTTAATTCCGTTATATTGGGCGAAGTTAGACATGTTGTTGTTTGGTGGAATCAACCGAACAATTCTTAAGCTGACGCAGCCACACCCTTGCTGCTTCAGCATCCAATTCAATTTGTTGCTTTAATGCCTCAAAAGAGGCGAATTTGCGCTCATCACGTAGTTTGTGCAAGAGCGCGACTTCCAGTTGTTTACCGTACAGGTTGCCCTGAAAATCAAAAAAGTGCACTTCTAGCTGTTGGCGAACCCCATCGACCGTCGGTCGATTACCGATATTGGCAACGCCGCCAAACGGTGTTTGTCCTAAACCATACGCTTCAACGACATACACACCAGAAACGGGGGATACACAACGCTTCAGTGGAATATTCGCGGTAGGAAAACCTATGGTTCGCCCCAGTTTTTGGCCATGCGATACACGACCACTGATGCTGTAATGACGACCCAACATCGTCGCGGCACTGCTCAATTGGTCAGCCGCTAACGCTTCACGTATCGCGGTGCTACTCACTCTTAGCTGCTGTAAACAGAAACTTTGGGTACTGACCACCTCAAAGCCGAGAGCCTGCCCCGCTTGCTGCAATAGAGCAAAGTTACCTTTGCGTTCTTTGCCAAAACAGAAATCGTCACCCACCACCAGAAACTTAACACCCAAACGAGCCACCAACAAGTCACGAATAAACGTGTGCGGATCCAATTGGGCAAAGTGGTGATTGAAATTCACACACAGCAATCGATCCACACCCAGTTTGCTCAGTTGGACAAACTTATCACGCAGACGCGTCAAGCGAGCGGGCGCTTGTTGTTTAGCAAATAGCTCTAAAGGCTGAGGTTCAAACGTCATCACCACCGAAGGCAACCCCATCTGCTGGGCACGCTGCACCACCTGACTGAGCACTTGTTGATGGCCAAGATGAACACCATCAAAGTTGCCAATCGTCAATACACAGCCCTGATGGCGAGATTGAATGTTATGAATACCGCGTATTAATTCCATCGGGAGATGCTTAAAACCTATATTTTCATTCTCATAGTGCGAAACTGGCGGATTATACCTAAAGCTCGCTACTCTGTCGCCGCTTTTAGATCTTTGAGGCGAACACCCAATAACAACAAAATAGCCAGATAAGATGCGACACCAAGACCAATCAAAGCTGTCAGCATAAGTGCACGCTGGCTGATCCCCCAACTCAACCATGCCGCCATGTTGTCTAGTTGCCACAAGAGAGCCCCAGTCATTACAGCGCCAGCAATCATCAGCCGCGCAACAAACCAGACGGTTTTGCGAGTTAAGTGATAGACGCCTTGTAAGTGCAAACCACGATAAAGCAGTGCCATATTCAGGAAAGCGGACATCGAGGTCGCCACCGCCAAGCCGACATAACCATAAAACCACGCAAAGATCGCGTTGAGTACGATGTTACTGAGCATCGCGACAATCCCATAACGCACTGGGGTTTTGGTATCTTGACGAGAGTAATAACCCGGAGCTAACACTTTGATCAGCATAAAACTGAGCAGACCGGAAGAGTAAGCCAATAGCGAGTAAGAAGCTTGCTCTACATCACTAGGGGTAAATTCACCGCGCATAAACAGCACCATCAACATCGGTTTCGCCAGTACCATCAGGCCAAGCATGGCTGGAATACCGAGAAACGTCACCATCCGAATCCCCCAGTCCATGGTGTGGGCAAACCCATCACTGTGCGCATCTACGTGTTTACGCGATAAGGCAGGCAAAATCACCGTCGCGATGGCAATTCCAAATAAGCCGAGGGGAAACTCTAGCAGACGATCCGAATAATAGAGCCAACTGATCGAACCGGTTTGCAGAAAACTGGCGACAAACGAGTCAAACAACAGGTTGATCTGGCTAACTGATACTCCAAACAGTGCAGGAATCATCAGTGTGCGAATTTTCACCACACCAGGATCTTTCCAGCCCCATTTGGGCCTAACTAGCACTCCAGCCTTGATCAAAAATGGCAGTTGAAATAGAAACTGAACTAAACCACCTAAAAATACACCAATCGCTAGACCAACCTCTGGCTGAGCTAGATTTGGTGAGAGGTACCAAGCACAGAGGATCATCATCACGTTCAAGAAAACAGGCGTGAAAGAGGAGACGGCAAACTTACCTAAGGTGTTTAAAATAGCTCCAGAAAGAGCAACAAAGGTAATAAACCACAAATAGGGAAAAGTAATTTTCAGCAGCAGACTGGCTAGCTCGAATTTTTCAGCCCCCGGACCACCATTAAGCCAATCGAGAAACCAACCCGCGCCAAATAATGCGGTCACAGCGCCAGATCCCAGTACCCCAACTAAGGTGACGAGAGTAACCAAAACACCAAGAGTACCTGACGCTCTAGCGATCAATTCTCGGGTCTTGTTGATATCGCCGGAGGCATGATATTCCGTTAATACAGGGACAAAAGCTTGGGAAAATGCCCCTTCCGCGAATAATCGGCGTAAAAAATTGGGAATTCGGTTGGCAAAAAAGAATACGTCAGCACTTGCGCCTGCGCCCATCAAATTGGCCACAACCACATCGCGCACTAAACCTAAAACACGAGAAATCAAAGTCATAGCACTTACAATGATGCCAGACTTGAGTAAGCGTTTACTCACGGTAACCTCGAATAAAGAGTCAAAACCACATTATCTGATTCGAAAGAATAAGAATGTCATAGTGAGATCAGATAAGTATTAGCATTGGTAAAAAAATGCTGATAGAATCCCCGCCATCTTAACCGCGAAGGCTCTTCGATACCAAGTTTGTTTGGTTCAGTTGGGTTTTTGCACAAATCATTTGACATTAAAGAGCAAATCGGGGATATTTCCCGCCCTTAAAATGTCACCGAACTAAGTTTTTGGGAGTTAGACCCTTGGCAAATAACAAATCTGCTAAGAAGCGCGCTATCCAAGCTGAGAAACGTCGCCAGCACAACGCTAGCCGTCGTTCTATGATGCGCACTTACATGAAGAAAACTGTTGCTGCAATCGCTGCTGGCGACAAAGAAGCTGCAACTGCTGCATTCGCTGTAGTTACACCAATCCTAGACCGCATGGCGACTAAAGGCCTTATTCACAAGAATAAAGCAGCTCGTCACAAGTCTCGCTTCTTTGCTGCGATCAACGCTCTGTAATAGAGTCAGATCATCAGCAACAAAAAACCGGCTTATGCCGGTTTTTTTATCTCTTTTTTTCGCCAACTCTCATGAGTTTTGGCAATAAAGACGATGCAAAAGCTCAATCATGGCTTTTACTTCTGTACTGCTCAGCGTATAAAAAACGGTTTGCGCTTCTTTACGAGTGTTAACTAAACCATCACGACGTAGCCACGCTAAATGTTGAGACAGAGCAGATTGGCTAAGTTCCAAGCGGCTACTGAGCTCCCCTACCGACAGTTCATTGTCCAGTAGCATACACAAAATCTGTAGCCGACGCTCATTCGCCATGGCTTTGAGCAATACCACTGCTTTGGCAGAATTTTTTTCCATCTCTTGGAGATTCATTGGTGCCCCCTAATACGGCATTAATATTTCAGCACTTCTCTCACTCTTCTCTGTCGTTCTAATCACCGATCACGAGGATCGGTTAAGTAAGAGTCATGTGCCAAAATAGTGAAAGCGGAGAAAACTCGCTGATAATGATAAAAAACTAATCAACAACGCTAGTTTATTGTTTTCATTTATCATTGGGTAGTAATCTGTGGCTTAACAGTGATAATTATTTATAAAAACAAGTTGGTAAAATCTGCATCACAAACATTTTTTACCGCAGGATGCTGAATCATGCGTTCAGCGAAGATGACATAATACTCTTCTTTAATCTCATCTACATGTCCGATGAGTTTCAGTGATGATTCAGCATCCACTTCTGAGACATAAAAAGAAGGAGCCATGAACACGGCATCACTGTGATAAATGGCAAATGCTTTCATTAAGGCTGAGTCATCAAACTCACCGAGAATGTGTGGCTGTAGACCTTGGCGATCAAACCACTGCCTCACTTTGCGCCCCATTGCTGTCCGACTGCCTGGCACGAGTAGCTTTTTGCTCTCTAAAACGGCTGGGAAAGGAGCAAAGTCAACCTCTCCAAAACTAAAGAAGCTCATTCGGCTCTCCCCCAGCTTTTTACTAAAGAGGCCAGGACTTTGGCTAGAATCGACGGGGCAATCAGACAAGATCATATCCAATTTGTGCTGCGCCAACTGTTCTAGCAACATTTCATGGGTCGATTCAAAACAGCGCAGATGAATCCGGTTATCACCCGGCACGGAAGTCAGCAGAATTTTACTGACTAACCTTTTAGAAAGAGCATCCGCAACGCCAACATCAAAAAGCAGGTTTGAGCGCTGGCTGTAATTCACAATATCGAGCATCTCATAACTCAAACCAAACATGCGATCAGCGTACTTAAAGACCAGCTGACCTAACTCGGTCGGTTCAATGCTACGGCCATTTCGTTTGGTGAGCTTGCCATCAAGCCGATCTTCCAAAGCTTTAATCTGACCTGTCACGGTTTGTGGCGTTAAAAATAGGGCATCGGCCGCTTTAGTGACAGAGCCTTGTTTGCACACCATCCAAAAGTAATAGAGGTGGTTGTAATTAAGATGAGACATGGATTGTTCTGCGCTGAAAACCGATGCTTTCTTATAGCAGATGCGATCTTTAACAACAATAAGTTCGTTCAAACCGAAGCAATCGCCATCTTAGGTTGAATTTTTCATAGTTTAAACAAAACAGTTGTCATAAATGGCGAGCGTTATTTCGCACACGCCCCTCTTATTTACACTTTGTTACAACCAAGTGCCATATCCAACCCTCCTTGCGAATCCTTTAAAAACAGTGAGATAAAGTTACTTCTATCATTAAATCTTTTCGCTAGCAGTAAGACTGCGCAATAACTCACCAGTTACATCTAAATGTCATATTAGTGAAATATTTCCTCTCTACGATTGCCTCGAATTCAACAACCGACCGAACCTTTAAAAAACGGTCCACGGAGAAAATGATGATAAACCAAGCAACTTCCCCAACAGCGCCGATTTCGCTGACGACGAAAGGCCTACGTTGGGCAAACTTGGCTTTCATGCTGTATTTACTACTTCTTGCTGTCGCGATGGTCGGCAGCGGTTTTAAATGGGCAACCGGCGACCAAGCCAAAGTCCTATTTGAATTTGCGTCTCACCCTGTTGCCGGTCTGATGATTGGTTTGGTGGCAACCGCATTGATCCAATCTTCAAGCACTGTTACTTCGATCATTGTAGGTTTAGTCGCAGGTGGTTTGCCTGTTGAAACGGCCATCCCGATGGTCATGGGTGCCAATATTGGTACGACAGTAACCAACACCCTCGTCAGCCTTGGCCACATGCGTTGTAAAGAAGAGTTTCGTCGCGCTTTTGCCAGTGCCACGATTCATGACTTCTTCAATCTGCTCGCGGTACTGATCTTCCTTCCTTTGGAAATGATGTTTGGCATTTTAGAGAAAGTCTCCCACTGGTTAGTTTCTCCTCTGCTTGCGACTGGCGATATGAGCATGAAAGGCTTTGATTTCATCAAACCTATCACAAAGCCAGTGATCAGTAGCCTTGAAGCACAACTTTCTGTATTGGGCGATACGTTCGGTGGTGTTGCGCTCATCGTATTGGGTATTGCGACCATTTTCGTTGCCATTACCTTAATGGGTAAGCTGATGAAAAGCCTAATGGTTGGTCGTGCACGTGAGATTTTGCAAAACGCGATCGGCCGCGGCCCACTCCACGGGATTGCCTCTGGTACCGTAGTGACGGTTCTTGTGCAGTCTTCTTCTACAACAACCAGCCTTATGGTACCTCTCGTAGGTTCAGGTGTACTGAAGGTTCGTGAAATTTACCCATTCACGCTTGGTGCCAATATTGGTACTTGTATTACCGCGCTACTGGCAGCAACCGCAGTCTCTGGTGAGTTTGCCGTGTTTGCGCTGCAAATCGCGCTGGTTCACTTAACTTTCAATATCATGGCGACCGTGTTCATCTATGGCATTCCTTTCTTACGTGAATTGCCAGTGAAAGGAGCAGAGTTAATTTCAACTTGGGCTTGTAAAAGCAAGATGGTCGTTGTCGGTTACCTCCTCGGCGTGTTTGTAGTGATCCCGGGTAGCATCCTAGCCCTCACGGCGTAACACCCCTTCGTAACTGAATAAAAAAAGCTCCATCGGGAGCTTTTTTTATTTGTGAAAACCACCACACATTAACCGTGATGCTTACACAGAGAAAGGATACTGAATCGCATCGTGGAACTGATATCCGGTCACTTCAAAGTCATCTAACGTCACCCACGTTTCCAAATCATGCAGAGTTTTAATGTCTGGATTGATGTGAAACTGGGGCGCTGCAAATGGTTCACGTTTGAGCTGCACATCTCGCATCAATGGCAACTGATCTTCGTAAATATGCGCATTAACGATTTTGTGATACGCCATGCCCGGTTTTTTACCGGTGATCTGCGCCATCAATGCAAGGAACACATAAACTTGAACCATGTTGAAATTGAGCCCTAACGGCACATCACATGAACGTTGGGTGCTATTAAGATATAAGGTATCACCCAACAGCGAGAAGTGGTGGCTGTACATACAAGGGCGCAGACACCCCATATGGAATTCACCAGGGTTGTAAAAGTTGAGGATTTCACCTCGGTCATCCACGCCACGCGTCAAATCATCGACAATTTTTTTCAGTTGGTCGATCTGACCGCCATCCGGTTTTGCCCAAGCTCGGCCTTGAACACCATACACCCGCCCCATATCATCCTCACCTTTTCGGTAAGGGTTACTGAGCCAAGCCTGATTCAAGTTGGCATTAGCATCCCAAGTTTTGGTCCCTAACTTGCGAAAGTCTTCGGCATTATCATAACCACGAATGTAGCCCAGTAGCTCAGCAACAGCCGCTTTCCAAAAGCTCTTACGCGTGGTCACTAAAGGAAACTGATTACTGCCCACATCGTAGGTCAAATCGGCATTAATCACGGTCAAACAACGTTTTGCCGTGCGTTCATTTTCAACCCAAACCCCTTGATCGACGATGCGCTGACAAAGTTCTAAATACTGTTTCACCTGACTACCCTATTTTGCTGCAACACGATCTTGATACAAACCGCGCTTATAAGACCAAACCATCATCAAAATACCAATGATCACCATCGGCAAAGAAAGAATTTGCCCCATCGAGATGAAGCCACCAAATAACCCAAGCTGAGCATCTGGCTCACGAACATACTCCACCAGAAAACGGAATGTGCCATAGCCGGCTAAAAACAGCCCTGACACGCTACCCAGTGGGCGAGGCTTACGGATAAACCAGTTGAGGATAAAGAACAGCACAACGCCTTCTAAGGCGAATTCATAAAGCTGAGAAGGATGACGCGGCAATGGTCCACCATTGGGGAATACAAAAGCCCAAGGTACATCCGTCACTCGTCCCCAAAGTTCACTGTTCATAAAGTTGCCAATACGCCCCATTCCTAAGCCAAACGGAACCAAAGGAGCAACAAAATCTGCCACCCCAAAGAAGGTTCGTTGGTTTTTATGGGCATACCAGAACATCGCTGTAATCACCCCCAATAAACCACCGTGGAAAGACATACCACCAGTCCAAACTTTAAAAAGATAAAGAGGGTCAGCCAGAAACAGATCAAAATTATAGAAAATCACATAGCCGACACGGCCTCCCACCACCACACCGAGGAAGCCTGCGAACAACAAATCGGAGACTTGCTCACGTGTCCAGCCACTGTCAGCACGATCAGCGCGTCGATTGGCTAGCCACATCGCAAAAAGAAAACCAACCAGATACATCAAGCCATACCAACGCACAGACAGAGGGCCGATAGAAAACAATACGGGGTCTATATTGGGAAACTGCAGATAACCCTGAGACATAACAAACCTTCTCTTAAAAAATTAGTGAGATTACTGAAACAACATGGTCGCAGCAACGCACATCAAAAACACCGCAAAAAATCTTTTGAGTCTCGCGGTAGGCATTTGGGTGGCAAGCTTAGCACCGATACGCGTGGTCAGTATCGAGGTGCTAGCAATCGCAAGCAGTGCCGGAATGTAAACGTAACCAATACTGTATTGCGGCAGATTGTCTACCTGATAGCCATGTAAGATAAAACCAATCATGCCCGATATCGCTATCGCGAAACCGCACACCGATGAAGACCCTACTGCTTTTTTCATCTCAATGCCATGCCGATTCAAAAAAGGCACAGAGAGTGAACCGCCTCCAATCCCCGCAAGGCTGGAAACCACACCAATCCCTGTGCCACACAAGGTTGTGATCAACGCATTCGGCATTGGGTAATGATGTTGCATACGAATGGAGCGAAACATCTGCACACTCAAGAAAAAGACAATCACCCCAAATACTTTGGGTAAATATTGGCTTGGAATCCACTCAGCAACCACTGAGCCGAAAAAGCCTCCAACCACCACACCAGGCATCAGCCATTTGACGACAAAGAGATCAACATTGCCCAATTTTAGGTGGTTTAACGCCGATGAACCCGAGGTGAGAATGATAGTTGCCAATGACGTTGCCAAAGCAAGCTGCATAACAATATCCGAAGAGATCCCCGCATAAGGTAATAAAAACAGCAAAGCAGGAACAACCACTAAGCCACCGCCAATACCAAGCAGACCTGCAAGCACGCCCACTACAGCCCCTAAAAGCAGCAGTAAAGCTAAGAGTTCAATATTCACATTTGGTTCCTATTTTTTACCTGCGCGTACAAAACCCGCAAAGCCATGCTTTTCGATATAAGCGAGCATCATGTTATAGATTTCTCGCCCATACGGTTGAGTTAACGCATGGTCAGCCAGCTGTTTAAGTTCAGCCAGTTCAGAATGGCGCACCAGATATTTCACTTTCGCAACGTTGGAAGTGTTCATACTCAAGGTGGTATAGCCTAAGCCAATCAGCAGCAAAGCGCCAATCGGATCGCCGGCTAATTCGCCACAGACACAGACAGGGATCTGGTGAGTAGCACAAGTCACTTGGATCTGTTTGAGTGCCATCACTACGGCAGGATGCATGGATTCGTAGACATCCGCTACACGCGCATTGTTACGATCCACAGCTAACAGGTATTGAGTGAGATCATTGGTTCCTACAGAGACGAAATCAATTTTATCTGCTATCAACGGTAACAGATACAGCATCGAAGGCACTTCAAGCATAATGCCAATTTGCGGCATAACCACTCGCGGATCGAGCTGCGATACCTCTTGATAGGCTTGATAAATAAACTTCAACGCATCATCGAGCTCTTTTGCGCCAGAAATCATCGGCAACAAAATCGATAGATTGCCAGATTCCGCACTGGCTTTGATCATCGCCCTCAACTGAATAATGAAAATATCCGGATGATCTAAGGTAAAACGAATGCCACGCCAACCGAGAAAAGGATTATCTTCCTCAATAGGTAAATAAGGCAAAGGCTTATCCCCGCCAATATCCAAAGTTCGCATCACAACACGTTGATGTGGATACATATTCAGCACATGACGATATTGTTGGGTTTGTTCTTCTTCGGAAGGAAAACGATGTTGTAACAAGAATGAAATTTCAGTGCGATACAGGCCAACCCCATCCACGCCCTGATTGACCGCAATGCTAGTATCAGCACTCAGTCCCGCGTTCAATAGTAGCTCGACCCGTTCGCCATCAAGCGTAAAAGCAGGCTCACGAATTGCATCGTTCACCATACGTGACAGCTCACGCTCTTCTGTCGCTAACGCACGATATTCATTGAGAATGGTTTTGGATGGCGAGATAAAAACTTTGCCACTATAGCCATCCACAATCCCTTTCTTACCGTTGATGTCTCGTAAATTCAGAGAAACACCCATGACGGCAGGGATCCCTAAAGCGCGCGACAAAATCGCGGCATGTGAATTTGCCGCGCCTTCAAGAGACACCACCGCTAACAGCTTATCTTTAGGGAGCGCTGCCAAAATACTCGCGGTCAGCTCTCGCACCACCAAGATGACAGGTTTGTCGATTTTTGGCTGACTTGATTCCGTATTGAGCAAGAAAAACAGCAAACGCTGCCCCAACTCTCGTACATCTTGCGCTCGTTCACGCAAATAGACATCCGACATACGCGCGAAACGGTTCGAGTAGCTTTCCACTACTTGTCTGAGCGCCCAATCCGCACGATCCCCTTTTTGGATCTGCGCTTTGAGATCTTTACGCAGCATCGGATCATTGAGAAGGTGGGTAAAGAGATCAAAAATCGCCAAGGCTTCTTTATTGATATCACCATCGAGTTTTTTACGCATTCGGCGAAAATCAGCCAAGGCGCTCTCAACCGCTAAAGCAATTCGTTCTTGCTCTATGTCGATATCCAAGGTTGAAGCCGGTAAAACTTCTGAAAGGTCGGGCTGAGTATCATCCCACCAGAATTCGCCAATCGCGACACCTGAGGAAGCGGGAACCCCAGTGATTGCCTGCAATTTTTTGGATAAACGCCAATGCCCTTGGGTTTGGGCATGAGCAACCAACACCGCAAGCTGCGCGGCTAAAGTCACCAAAAATGAGACTTCCATTTCACTGAATAAGCGAGGGGATTTTTGCTGTACCACCAGCACACCAAGCACTTGCTTACGGTGGATAATGGGAGTGCCGAGGAAAGAGTGGTAAACCTCTTCCCCGAGCTGTTTGAAATATTTGAAACTAGGGTGTTTGGATGCTTCTGCAAGGTTGATGGGCTCAGCAGAACGCTTTACGAGTCCCACCAAACCTTCATCAAAATCAATGTGGATTTTATCGCCTTTGAATTTGAGGCCTTGAGTCGCCATCAACTCAAGGCGGTGCATCTCCTCATTTGCTAAGTAGACCGTACAACACTCTGTGCTCATCGCTTCGCACGTCTGTTTTACAAAAATATCCAACGCCTGATAGACATCTTCTACCTTTGAAACCTGTTCTACTATATCCCTTAGCTGAGAAAGCATGCCTAACCTCTGTGAGTGTTACGTTTACCCTTCACTTTCCGTTCTTTAAATGGCATCGCCAATGACGCGAATTCCTTCATTGCTCGGCGATAAACATCGCGTTTAAACGACACCACTTGCCTCACTGGATACCAGTAAGTTACCCAGCGCCAACCATCAAACTCAGGGGAACTGCCACGTTGCATATTGATTCTGGATTCATCACATTCCAAGCGCAGCAAGAACCATTTCTGTTTTTGTCCGATACAGACAGGTTGAGAATCCCAACGCACCAAACGCTTAGGTAATTTATAACGCAGCCAATGACGACTGGTCGCAATCACTTTAACGTCTTTCTTGGTTAACCCAACCTCTTCATACAATTCACGGTACATGGCTTGTTCAGGAGATTCTCCATCATCAATTCCCCCTTGAGGAAATTGCCATGAGTGTTGCCCGTATCGTTTCGCCCAGAAAACCTGACCATGGTTGTTACAAATCACAATCCCGACATTCAGCCGGTAACCATCGCCATCGATCACTGGCAAACCTCTAGTAAATTCTTTAATTGCGTTGATTTTTCCACATATCCCCAAGCGGAGCAAACTTACTATTGTGATTCGCCCGATATTTATTAGTAAATCGGATAAAAAAGGATAAGTTCGGCTTCAGAACCAAGTTATCAACAAATTTATGAGACATACAGCGCATTTATTCACGTTTTCTGTGAATAACCGTGTGCAGAAACTTTGAAGTTGTGCAAAAAAAGTTACTTATCAACAAATCACGAGAAAACAAATTACGACAAAAATAATAATAAACACTTTAAAAACAATGAATTAAATAAAAACTCATTATCATGGCGAACATTGCAAATCAAACTGGGAAAAGATCCTACTTGGCAGGTCAAAGATCCATCAATTCATGCACTCCTTTACCTTAACTCCCTATATTTACCAAATGGCAAGCCCCTCTTACTCTCTTGAAACGTTTTGACTTACTGTGTATTGATCCATGAGTTAAATCCTTTTCAGCAATAGAAAATAAAACTGTGGATAACCTGACGGAGAAACGCAAGATGTCGATAAACTATCGCTTTTTATGACTTATCACTTTTGTTTAATCATCGATATTGCAACTAAAAAATAGGGGCAAAAATGGCAAGTGAATGCAAAATCGGTACAATCACGTTAGGAATGTGTAACGCCGATAACGAACATGAAACCAGCACCAGCTTCCCAACAAGAATTAGTCATTCGTGCTCAAGAAATTGCCGGACTGAGTTTTGCTGAACTCGCCAATGAAGCCGGAATGACCGTGCCGCCAGATCTGCGCAAAGACAAAGGTTGGGTTGGACAATTACTGGAATGGCACTTGGGCGCCACCGCAGGCAGTAAACCACAACAAGATTTTGAGCATTTGGGTATTGAACTGAAAAGCATCCCAGTCAGTTACACTGGAAAACCACTAGAAACGACCTTTGTTTGCGTGGCACCACTCACAGGCGTGCATGGTTTAACGTGGGAGCAAAGTCATGTGCGTAATAAACTGTCAAAGGTACTTTGGATCCCAGTACAAGGTGAGCGAGAGATTCCCCTTGCTGAGCGCTGTGTTGGCTCACCGCTACTGTGGAGCCCTTCTGCCGAAGAAGAAGCACAACTCAAAGCAGATTGGGAAGAATTGATGGAGCTGATCGTGCTCGGGAAAGTCGCACAGATCACCGCCAAACATGGTGAGGTTTTGCAACTTCGTCCTAAGGCCGCCAATGGACGAGCATTAACCGAAGCATACGGTGCGAATGGCCGCCCTATCAAAACGTTACCTCGCGGTTTTTATCTGCGAACTCAATTTACCGCACAAATTCTGCAACGTTACTACGCCTAACCCTTAGCGTGGCGACATTTTTGTTTTCGTGTTGCCGTGAGTCGCTTATAGTGAAAATCCTGTATCCCTGTTGTGATTTGATGATAGTTGGGGATTCAGGGTTCAATCACACATTGTGTTTTCTCATCCCTACGGCGTGGTGTGCTCAACACCCAGCCAAAACGCCAACCAGAAGGGGTTCGTATTCGTTCTTTGGCTCTCAGACAAGGAAGTACTATGCAATATACCAAGCTGCCTCACTCTAGCCTCGAAATCAGTAAGATCTGTTTAGGTACCATGACTTTTGGTGAACAGAATTCACAAGCTGATGCCTTTCAACAGCTCGATTATGCTCTAGAACGTGGTGTTAACTTTATCGATACAGCCGAGATGTACCCGGTACCTCCAACAGCGGAAACTCAAGGTAAAACCGAAGAGTTTATTGGCCATTGGCTTGCTAAATCAGGTAAACGAGAAAAAGTGGTGCTCGCAACAAAAGTCGCCGGTCCACGCAATGTTCCTTATATTCGCGACAAAATGTCGTTAGATCATCGCAATATTCATCAAGCCATTGATGATAGTTTACGCCGCTTGCAAACTGACTATATCGATCTTTACCAAATTCACTGGCCACAGCGACAAACCAACACCTTCGGCCAGCTCAATTACCCCTATCCAGACAAGCAGGAAGAAGTGACACTGGTTGAAACACTCGAAGCGCTGAGTGATCTGGTGCGCATGGGTAAAGTTCGTTATATCGGGGTCTCGAATGAAACACCTTGGGGAGTCATGAGTTATCTGCGTTTAGCGAAAAAGCATGAACTGCCGAGAATCGTCTCCATCCAAAACCCTTACAATCTACTCAACCGCAGCTTTGAAGTCGGGCTTGCCGAAATTAGCCATCTCGAAGGAGTGAAGCTTCTTGCTTATTCACCACTCGCCTTTGGTACCTTAAGCGGAAAATACCTCAATGGCGCTCGTCCTGCTGAGGCACGCTGTACATTGCATCAGCGCTTCTCTCGCTACTTCACACCTCAAGGGATACTTGCAACGCAAGCTTATGTGGAACTGGCACAGCAGTTTGGCTTAGACCCCGCACAAATGGCGTTGGCATTTGTCAATCAGCGTCCATTCGTCGCGTCAAACATCATTGGAGCCACGAGCATGACGCAGTTAAAATCAAATTTGGATAGTTTAGAGATTTCATTAAGTGCAGAACTACTGCAGAAAATTCAAGAGATTGGAACCACTTATTCCAATCCCTGTCCTTAGTGGTAAGGATCTGGTGAGTTAACTCACCAGATCCTTCGCATTACGTCGGTATTCGCGCATTTAACACACGGCGGATATGTCTCACACGACGTTCAGCGACAACAGCATCCGGTAGACTCCAGCCGATAGGACGACCGTCTTCTTGCAAACCAATGTCACGTAACAAGTGTGGATTATGCCAAGGTAAATGGTAGCTACTTCTGCGAACTTTACGTTTCCACTCTCGTTCTTCACGACGTAGATCAGCACGAACCAGTAATACGGCTAGTTGTAAATAAATAGATTGACGCATGGTTATTTTCTCCAGTTTGTGTGCTGGGGAAAATGACGATCGGAAGGTAAAAGTCAGAAAGCACTCTTACTCAGCTGCCATTTTCCGCAGCCTAATAAGAGGTTACGGATTAATTCAGTTATCTTTGCTCAAATCATTGCCCATTACGCGCACCGGAAAGCCTCGGTGTGCGGTTTGATGGGTTGAATCAAGATTAGAAGCGCAAAGCAATGTTGCAGATACGAAATGTGCCATGATGCGCCTCCAAGCAAAGTCAATTAATCCTAAGAAATGTGTTGTGTAAGTCAAACTTACGGTTAAATTCTAAACAACTCTACCCATCAAATTCAACTTTTTATTGCATGTGTTCGAGAATACAGCGTTTTTTACTAATCAGCAGCGTTATTACTGATGTGAATAACATATTCAGCTGAGCAATAAATCGGCAACCGAATATGCATCCAATCCGGCTCGTACACAACAACCGTTGATGGTGATAGCAGCCCAAAGTGATAACCACATAAAAAATTCAGCCACTTAAAAGTGGCTGAATGTCTGTCACATGACGTCTGCGAGGCTAGAAATTTTCATCTGTGATCAAATTATGCTTATTCAGCAAACGGTACATGGTTGCTCGTGACACTCCTAGCTCTTTCGCTGCCGTTGATACTTGACCAGAATGTGATTCCAGAACCAGTAGCAGCGCATCACGCTCTGAGCGTTCACGGATACTTTTCAAGCTACGACGACCATCACTGCGTTTTGGCAAATCAAGCTGTGATTCATCCAATACCACGGTATCGGACATCAATACCACTCGTTTAATTTGGTTCATCAACTCGCGCACATTGCCTGGCCAGTGGTAGCGAGTTAAGCCGCGTACTGCATCTTCAGAGAAACTACGCGCTTGGGCGTTATATTCTTTGGAATATTCCTGTAGAAAATGTTTTGCGAGCAGAACAATATCTGCAGCGCGTTCCTTCAGGCTCGGTACATTAATCCGTAGCACATTGATGTAGTGATAAAGTTCTTCATTGAAATCACCATCAATCAAGGCTTTTTCAATATCAGAGGAGTTGGCCGCCAAAATCCGCACATCGACCTCTACGACACCTTGTTTGGTTTCAACAGTGCCTTCTTGTAAGAAACGCAGTAGGTTGAGCTGCTGACTTTTGGGTAGCGTCAAAATGTCATTGAGGAGCAAAGTTCCACCGTCAGCTTGCAATAAAAGCGGTTGCTGAACCTCATCACTCTCTCCAATACCAAACAATTCACTTTCCAGCCGCTTCTCCGACATGGCTCGACAATTGACTGAGATAAACGGCTTTTGCGCTCTCGATGACGTTTTATGAATCGCTTTTGCTACGGTTTCTTTGCCGGTTCCGCTTTCACCATAAATCAAAATACTGACGTCAGTCGGCCCAATTCGTTTGATTTGGTCGCGCAAGCGCTTCATTGGCATGGATTCACCAATCAAGCCCATATTGCCGGCCGAACCAAAATGTGGCCAAACTTTCTTTTCCAGCTTCAGCATGCCTAGCTGATGCCCGATGGTGCTCAATAACTGCGCATCTGGGATTGGCGCGGTAAAAAAATCGATACAAAAGTTAACGATAAACTGGCAGATGGTATCTGAACTTAACTGTGCTTCACGAATAAATGCTAACCAACGAACTTGCTTGTGGCTACTCACCAAATTGGCAATCCCGTTTAAGCTAAACTCATCATGGCTTAAATCCACAATACCGATACAAGGGCCTGTTTCTACAAACAGCGCATCCGCTTTACGCAAATCCGCAACTTGGGTACAACGCCAACCTACTTTTTCCAACACAGCCAGCCAGGGTTCATAGGTACCTCCCACCACAACGAGAGAGCCAGGTACTGAATCCATACGGAATTGAGTGCTCATGAACCTATATTCCTTATTGTTATTGTTACGATGCGGATTATTCTATTCGCACCCACTACATGGTTACAGACGTTACATTAACGAGACTTTGCACGATAATCTGTCTCATAGATAAGACTAGACAACAAATTCAAAACTTTCTAATCAAGTTGTGGGAGAAAATCATAATTCAGAGAAAAGAACGACTTACATTCGGTTGAGTTGGCATGATTCTTTCGGATGGGATAAAAATGGGATAAAAATGGGATAAAAAAACCGCTCAACGAGAGCGGCTTTTTATCATCTTATCATCTGCGCAGTACTTATTGCTGAGGGCGCATCGCAGGGAACAAGATCACATCACGGATGGTATGTGAGTTGGTCAGTAGCATGACCAGACGATCAATACCAATACCTTGACCCGCCGTTGGCGGTAAGCCGTGTTCTAACGCAGTAATGTAGTCAGCGTCGTAGAACATCGCTTCATCATCACCAGACTCTTTGGCTTCCACTTGCGCTTTGAAACGTGCGTCTTGGTCTTCTGCATCGTTAAGCTCTGAGAAGCCGTTTGCCACTTCACGGCCACCGATGAAGAATTCAAAGCGGTCAGTGAAGAATGGGTTGTCATCGCTACGACGTGCCAGTGGAGAGATGTCCGCTGGGTAGCCAGTGATGAAGGTTGGCTGCATCAGTTTAGGTTCAGCCGTTTCACCAAAGATCTCTTCGAGAAGCTGGCCACATGTCCAGAAAGGCTCAACCTCAACGTGAACGGATTTCGCGATAGAAACCATGAGGTCACGGTTTTGAATATCTTCTTCGGTAAGTGCTTGGATCTGCGCGTGATTTGGATTGTAGTGCTTGATCGCCTCAACCATACTCATACGCGCGTATTTGCCGCCAAATTCAACGGTATGTTCACCGTAAGGCATTGAGGTTGAACCGAGAACTTCTAACGCCACAGAGCTGAGCAGTTCTTCCGTCAAGTCCATCAGATCTTTGTAGTCTGCGTACGCCATATAGAATTCCATCATGGTGAATTCTGGGTTGTGACGTGGAGAAAGACCTTCGTTACGGAAGTTACGGTTGATTTCGAATACGCGATCAAAACCACCCACAACCAGACGCTTCAGGTACAGCTCAGGGGCGATACGTAGGTACATAGGCATGTCGAGTGCATTGTGATGCGTGATGAACGGACGCGCACTCGCACCGCCAGGGATCACGTGCATCATCGGCGTTTCAACTTCCATGAACTGTTTTGAGATCATGAAGTTACGAATTGCTGACATCACTTTAGAACGTACAACGAAAGCGTTGCGTGAACTTTCATTGACGATCAGGTCAACGTAGCGCTGACGGTAGCGCATTTCTTGATCGGTCAGGCCGTGGAATTTCTCTGGTAGTGGACGCAGAGCTTTAGTCAGCAGTTGGAAATGCTCCATGTTGACGTACAGGTCACCTTTACCAGATTTGTGCAGTGCACCTTGCACACCGATGATGTCACCGATATCCAAACCTTGGTATTGGTCTTTCAGCTCTTGCTGAACGTCTTTCGATGCGTAAGCCTGAATACGACCAGAGGTTTCCTGAATCACCAAGAATGGACCACGTTTTGCCATCACACGACCGGCGATAGACACAACATGATTCAGTGCTTCTAGCTCTTCCTTACTCTTTTCACCGAACTCCTTCTGCAGATCACCCGCTAGGCTGTCGCGACGGAACGAGTTTGGGTGTCCGTTTGCTTTACAGTTCTTGCGGATGTGATCCAACTTGCTGCGACGCTCTGCAATCAGTTTGTTTTCTTCTTGCGCGATTTGCTCTTGATTAATCTCGTTTTGAACAGCATCAGTCATTTGCATGTACCTTGTTTGTCGGTAAAAAGCTTACAGGCCTGATTTCAGGCTAGCTTCGATAAATTTGTCTAAGTCACCATCGAGTACCGCTTGCGTGTTGCGGTTTTCAATACCTGTACGTAAATCCTTAATTCGTGAGTCATCCAACACGTAAGAACGGATTTGGCTACCCCAGCCAATGTCAGATTTGGCATCTTCGTTCGCTTGTTTTTCGGCGTTCTGCTTTTGCAGTTCCAGTTCAAACAATTTGGCGCGAAGTTGCTTCATCGCTTGGTCTTTGTTTTTGTGCTGTGAGCGATCGTTTTGGCACTGTACCACGGTATTGGTCGGCACGTGCGTAATACGAACAGCAGATTCGGTGGTGTTAACGTGCTGACCACCCGCACCAGAAGCACGATACACGTCTATACGCAGATCGGCAGGATTAATTTCGATATCTATGTTTTCATCCACTTCAGGGTAGATGAACGCCGAAGCAAACGACGTATGACGACGACCACCTGAATCGAACGGTGATTTACGCACTAAACGGTGTACACCCGTTTCTGTACGCAGCCAACCATAAGCGTAATCACCAATGATACGAACCGTCGCAGATTTCAACCCTGCTACGTCGCCCTCTGAAACTTCAATCACTTCAGTTTTAAAGCCTTTAGCATCCGCCCAACGCAAGTACATGCGCAGTAGCATAGAAGTCCAGTCTTGTGCTTCTGTACCACCAGAGCCCGCTTGTAGATCTAAGTAGCAATCGGATGAGTCATGATCGCCTGAGAACATACGGCGGAACTCCAACTGTTCGAGTTTCACTTCTAACTCGTCCAGCTCAGGACCAATTTCGTCAAACGTTTCTTGATCTTCCGCTTCGATGGCCAGTTCAAGCAAACCTTCAACATCGTCGACACCACGATCCAGTTGATCGATAGTATCAACCACCGCTTCTAGTGCAGAACGTTCTTTACCTAAGGCTTGCGCACGCTCAGGTTGGGTCCAGACATCGGGTTGTTCTAATTCGGCATTGACTTCTTCAAGACGCTCTTTCTTGGCATCATAGTCAAAGATACCCCCTCAGGATATTTGTGCGTTCAGACACATCCTGCAGGCGGTTTTTAATAGGATTGATTTCAAACATGTTGGCTTACGGTTTATGAATAGAAATTAACCGCGGAATTCTACTGAAAAATGTGATGAAGATACAGGAAAAAATACTCTATTCTGGCGGGTAAGTCAGGATAAACCTCGAAAGACAGGCATAAAAAAGCGGAAGCTTTGGCTTCCGCTTTTCGATGATTCAAGAGACTTATGCAAGCTCTTCTTCTAATGCTGGTGATGATGATCCTGAGATAAAGAACATACAGATCAACGTTGCACTTGTTGGCAGTAACCAACCCATACCGTATTCAAAGAAAGGCAAGAAATCAAAGGCTGAAACATCAACACCTGCCACTTTGGCAGCATCCAACAACGCAACCAACAAAGACACCGCCAATACAACGCGGTAAGCAATGCGAGGGTTTGGTAGTTTTTGACGAACAAACGTTAACGCTACCAATGCGATCGCGACCGGGTACAGAGCAAACAACACAGGGATAGACAAAGTGATGAGCTGTGCTAGGCCAACATTCGCCACTACGCCACAAGCCACACCATTAATCACGACCCATTTTTTGTATGACAATGAGGTATGTTTGCTGAAAAAATCGGAACACGCTGAAATCAAACCAACGGCCGTGGTTAAACAAGCCAGCATAACGATCACAGACAGAACAAATTGACCATTGTGACCAAACAGCGCTTTCACGTATTGGCTTAGAATCGCGCCGCCGTTATTTGCACCGGCTGCCACACTTGAGCTTGTCGCACCAAGGTAGAATAGTGAACCGTAAACCAGAGCCAACCCCACTGCCGCAATCACAGCAGAAGTAATCAAGTAACGTGTAGTCGCGGCACGATCAGTAATCCCTTTGCTACGCAGTGCATCCACAATCAAGATACCAAACATCAGCGATGCAAACGTATCCATCGTGTTGTAGCCTTCCAAGAAACCTTTGGTTAGCGGTTGAGTCAGGTAATCACCTTGCGCCGCAATCATCTCACCTTGTGGGTTCATAAACACCCCAAGCGCAAGAATGATCAAACCAATAAACAGAGCTGGAGTCAGTAATTTACCGATTAAATCGACCAACTTGCCTTGTGACCATGAGAAAAACATCGCAACGCTAAAAAACAACACAGAGAAAACGGCTAAGTCAAATTGAGTGCTCTCTGTGAAAAACGGTTTTACCGCCATTTCAAATGCAACAAGACCTGTGCGTGGTGCCGCAAACGCAGGACCAATCACGATCAGGATCAACGCAGCCATCAGTACAGATGCCTTCGCAGGCAAATCTTTGGTTAGGTGCTCCCAACTGCCACCCGCTACCGCAATCGCAATGATAGTGATCAGTGGTAAACCAACCGCTGTCAGCAAGAAGCCGAACATGGCAGGTGTAATGTTCTCACCCGCTAATTGACCAGCGAGTGGTGGAAAAATGATATTACCGGCGCCCAAAAAGAACGCGAACAGCATAAAGCCCAAAGCTAAAATATCTGCTAGTTTTAACGTCTGCTTCACAGATAACCCTTATTTATAAATGTAATGAATGTTGTGTATGCATCTCACTGCTTAAATCGATATCACGCTAAGCGGTGTGAAGCCGAATAATGACGAATGCGCTTGTATTTCGCAACCGCAAAGCAAAAAACGCCACAATAATTTATATTCACAACAATAATGCAGTGTCATATGCTAGATGTATGCAAAAAACCAGAATTACAGACTGCATAATCAGTGCATTTTTTCACCAATTAACAGAATAAAATATTAGCAATCATCTGCAGACTAGAGCTTTTCGCTTAACTCTCATTTGGCACAGAATTACGATGAAAACCAATAAATTAATGAATAAACACTTTCGATTTAAACAATTCTGTATAGAAGAAGGGGAATGCGGCATGCCGATCAGCACCGATGGTGTGCTATTAGGCGGTTGGGCATTTACCACGCCACCACGCTCGATTTTGGATATAGGCTGCGGAACCGGCCTACTCAGTATAATGTGCGCGCAACGCTTCCCTGAGGCAGAGATTACCGCACTGGATATTGAACTCAGCGCTTTTCAGGCCACAGAGCACAATCGGAAGAATAGCCCTTGGGCAGACCGGATAACCTGTCACCATCACGATATTTTGCACTGGCAACCAGACCGACGTTTTGCAGCAATTATTTGTAATCCACCTTATTTCAACAGTGGTGAAACCGCTCAACAGCAGGTTAGAGCGACTGCACGCCACACCATCAGCTTGCAGCATCAAGCCTTGATTGAGCGCTTACCTAAGCTTCTCGAATCCGATGGCGTAGCGAGCTTTATCCTCCCCAAGACGGAAGGTGAAGATTTCATTATCCTCGCCAAACAAGCAGGGCTTCACTTGGGGCGTTATTGTCAAGTACAGCCGACCTCAAGCAAACCTGTCCATCGATTATTGTTTGAGCTACATCTCTCCCCTTGTACAGCGGAGGATTCCGTACTGGTGATCCGCGAAAAGGATGACTACAGTGAAGAGTTCCAGCACCTAACCCGTGATTTTTATCTGAAGATGTAGCAATTAAAGATGTGATCTAAAGCGTGATCCATCTATAATGTGCGCCCTGTTTTAAGACAGAGCCTTTCAACGCTTGTGGAGTAATTATTTGTGATTAAAACCTTTGCCGACCTCGAACTCGATCCAATATTGCTTGAAGCGATCGAAGAAATGGGCTTTAGCCGCCCAACCCAAGTTCAGGCTGAAGCAATTCCGCAAGCTCTGGATGGTCGTGATGTCTTAGCCTCTGCCCCTACAGGTACAGGTAAAACAGCCGCGTTTGCCATTCCAGCGCTGCAATACTTGCTTGATTTCCCACGCCGTAAAGCAGGCCCTGCGCGAATTCTGATTTTAACGCCAACCCGTGAACTGGCGATGCAAGTGGCCGAACAAGCGCAAGCGCTCGCCAAAAACACGCGTCTGAACATTTTCACCATTACAGGCGGTGTGCAGTACCAAGAGCACGCCGATATTCTAGCCACCACCCAAGATATCGTGGTCGCCACACCTGGCCGTTTGCTGGAATACATTGATGCAGAGCGTTTTGACTGTCGTGCGATTGAATGGCTGATCCTCGATGAAGCGGACCGCATGCTGGATATGGGTTTTGGCCCAACGGTTGATCGCCTCTCGACCGAGTGCCGCTGGCGTAAACAAACCCTACTGTTCTCGGCAACGTTAGAAGGCCGTGGTGTGGAAGGGTTTACTGCCGATCTCTTAAAAGATCCCGCACATGTCGATGCCGAACCACCACGTCGTGAGCGTAAGAAAATTTCGCAGTGGTACCACCGCGCCGATGACATGCCACATAAAGTGGAACTGCTGAAAAAGATCCTGACCGAGCAAGCCGAACGTTCAATCGTATTCTTAAAAACTCGTGAGCGTCTCGCAGACCTGCGTGCTGAACTGGAAAAAGCCCAGATCCCGTGTGCATGGATCCAAGGGGAAATGCCACAAGATCGTCGTAACAATGCGATCACACGTTTCCGTGAAGGCGATGTGAATATCCTACTCGCCACTGACGTCGCGGCTCGTGGTATCGACGTGCCAGACATCAGCCATGTGATCAACTTTGACTTGCCACGCAGTGCTGACGTTTACCTACACCGTATCGGCCGTACTGGACGAGCAGGAAAAAAAGGCATCGCCATTTCACTGGTTGAAGCGCACGACCAACCGATGATGGCGCGTGTTGAGCGTTACATCAAAGAAGAAGTCAAAGAGCGTTTTATTGATGGCCTACGCCCTAAACACAAAAAACCTGTGTTTAAGAAAAAGAAAAAAGACAGCAAGAAACCGGCAGATAAAGGCGCGGTGAAGAATAAAGCCACCAGCAAGCCAAAAGCGGCCAAGAAAAAAACCGCGAAGAAAGCCTAAAATAGCTAAACCTGTTATGAAAAAGCCGATGATTGCTCATCGGCTTTTTTATTGTTTTTGATAACAATGCGCACCAACACAGACGCGCACTTATCTTAACCCTTAGTGCTCACGAGTCGCACGGAATGTCACCTCTGGTGAACGCTCCTGCGCCAAGTTCAAATTCACCATGGTTGGTGCAATGTACGCGAGGTTATCGCCACCATCTAGCGCCAGGTTGCTCTGGTTCTTACGTTTGAATTCTTCAAACTTCTTCACATCGTCACACTCAACCCAACGAGCGGTCGCAACGTTAACGCCTTCATAAATAGCTTCAACGTTGTATTCTGATTTCAGACGCGATACCACCACATCAAACTGCAGCACACCCACCGCGCCAACGATGAGATCATTGTTTTGCAGTGGACGGAAAACCTGTACTGCACCCTCTTCAGAAAGTTGCACTAAGCCTTTGAGCAGCTGCTTTTGTTTAAGTGGATCACGCAGACGGATACGACGGAACAGTTCAGGGGCAAAGTTCGGAATACCAGTAAATTTCAGAGTTTCGCCTTGGGTAAAGGTATCGCCAATCTGGATCGTACCGTGGTTATGCAGACCAATAATGTCACCCGCAAAGGCTTCTTCTGCACGCGCACGGTCACCGGCCATGAAAGTCACCGCATCCGAAATGTTGATCTGCTTGCCAAGGCGCACGTGATTCATCTTCATGCCTTGCTTGTAAGTACCAGAAACAATACGTACGAAAGCAATTCGGTCACGGTGTTTTGGATCCATGTTGGCTTGAATTTTAAACACGAAGCCACTGAACTTCTCTTCGCTCGCGTCCACGACCCGCTCTGCCGCTTGGCGAGGCATTGGTGATGGAGCCCACTGCGTCAGGCCATCAAGCATATGGTCAACACCAAAGTTACCCAATGCCGTACCAAAGAAAACCGGAGTAAGTTCACCGCTTAGGAATAGCTCACGATCAAACTCATGGGAAGCCCCCAGTACTAATTCCAGTTCTTCACGCAGCTGCGCCGCTAAGTCTTCACCCACGGCTTTATCTAGCTCTGGGTTGTCGAGGCCTTTAATAATGCGCTCGTCTTGAATGGTGTGGCCCTGACCCGTTGAGTACAAAATCGTTTCATCACGATGGATGTGGTACACGCCTTTAAACTCTTTACCACAGCCGATAGGCCATGTGATCGGCGAACAAGCAATTTTCAGCTCATTTTCCACTTCATCCAGCAATTCCATCGGGTCACGGATTTCACGATCCAGCTTGTTCATGAACGTGACGATCGGCGTATCACGCAGACGGGTAACTTCCATCAATTTACGCGTACGATCCTCAACCCCTTTCGCGGCATCAATCACCATCAAGCAAGAATCCACCGCGGTTAGGGTACGATAAGTATCTTCCGAGAAGTCTTCGTGTCCTGGGGTATCTAAAAGGTTAACCAGACTATCGCCGTACGGGAACTGCATCACCGAGGTGGTCACCGAAATACCACGCTCTTTTTCCATTTCCATCCAGTCCGATTTCGCGTGCTGGTTTGAGCCACGGCCTTTTACCGTACCTGCGACTTGAATCGCACGTCCGAAGAGCAGAACTTTTTCAGTGATCGTGGTTTTACCCGCGTCAGGGTGCGAAATGATCGCAAATGTGCGGCGTTTTGACACTTCGCCGAAATAGGGTGTAGTTGACATCAACAGATTCTCTTTGTGCTTGGGTCAGCTTACGTGAGCTGACTAGCGTTTCGGTTCAAATTTGCGCGGTATTCTCCCTTATCTTGGCTCTGGGAGCAACTTCACTGCAATTAATGAGTGATTTCATATTTTCTCATCACCGTTTTAATTAATTTATCAATAAACATGAACTATAACTTTAGAGAGTAGATAAAAATGAAGTCGGCCTATGACCAAATTTCGTAAGATTCATTCGTTGGCCTTTAAGCAAGCCAAAAGTGTTTTTTTAGTCTCCGTGCTATTGGGGCTCTGTTTTAGCCTATACCATACACTGTCTGATTTACATCAAGAACAGAGCAAGGTTCAGGAACACTACAACTTTAAACTGGTGCAGAGTTATGAGAACGCTAGCCAAGCTGCTTATCATCTGAATAATTTGCTGGCGGAGCAGGTCGCCACAACCTTAATGCTCGACCCTGGGATTTTTAAAGTTGAAATTGTCGATGATTTTGGGGATGTCATGACCCGCAAAGAGCGGGAGATTGGTAAGCAGAGTGAATGGGTCAATGCATTAGCAAGTTACCTGACGCCTTCGGTCTCCGTATTCAGTGCCGAACTGCATCAACCCAACTCAAATGTGGTGGTCGGTAAATTGAGTTTCTATATCGATGGAACTTCGATCGCCAAAGAATTCATTGCCAAAACCACACGGGTGCTTTTGTTCGACCTTTTGCGCAATACCTTGCTCACAACGATTTTACTGATCTTTTTCTACCAAAAACTATCGCGCCCAATCACCATGTTGATTAGCTGGGTAAACTCACTCAATGATACTCAGCGCTCGCCGCTGCCACCTCGCCTAACCCATGATGATGAACTCAGCGAGCTAGCTTCTACCTTTCAATCAATGTGGAAAGGCAAAGAGCTAGCCGAATCTAAACTCAATCAGCTCGCCTATTACGACAGCTTAACAGGGCTAGCTAATCGCAGTTTATTGCTACAAAAACTCAGTGATGCCATTACGACAGCGCAAAATGCACACACGACTGGAGCACTGTTCTATCTCGATCTCGATCGCTTCAAAACCATTAATGACTCACTCGGTCACACCATTGGCGATCAGTTGATTAAAGCCGTCGCACTGCGCATGGATGCATGGACAAAGAATGACTATCTCTCAGCGCGGATTGGTGGTGATGAATTTGTGGTGCTCATCCCCTATTTATCCCCCAACAAAGCGGAAGAGGTGGCCAAACAGTTGCTTACCCTGATTTCTAACCCTTATACCGTAGACGATCACCAACTTTACTGTACGGTGAGTATCGGTATCTCGATTTTTCCTTCGGTTGGGATCAGTAATATTGATGTGTTACGCCAAGCCGATACTGCGCTTTATCGAGCTAAAGCCAGTGGACGTAATAAATTCATGTTCTATGAGCCAGAAATGCAGGCGCAGGTCGAATCGTTTTTGGAGATTGAAAAAGGACTTCACGAAGCCCTCAATCAACATCAGCTAGAGCTGTATTATCAACCTCAAGTCGATGAGCAACATCATATCATTGGGGTAGAAGCACTGATTCGTTGGAATCATCCGAAACGCGGATTACTGCCTCCCGGTGTGTTTATGCCGATTGCCGAAGAGACTGGGCAAATTTTGCCCATCGGTACTTGGATAATTGAGCAAGCCTGTTATCAATACGCTCAGTGGAAAAAACAAGGCATTTTACCGCCGCATTTTCGCCGCTTGGCGATCAATATTAGCCCACTACAATTTGCTCAAGACTCGTTTATCGAACAGGTTAACCATGCGTTGCGCCAAGCTGGGATCACCGGAGAACCGATTGAGCTGGAAATTACTGAAAGTTTACTGCTTGAGAATGTAGAAAGTGCAATTCAGAAAATGGCTAAGCTCAAAGAGAGTCAGATCAGTATTTCGATCGATGATTTTGGTACGGGTTACTCTTCATTGCGTTATCTAAAACATCTCGCGGTGGATGTGTTGAAAATTGATCGCTCGTTTGTCAATCAACTGCATCTGGATGATAACGACCAAGCCATCGTCGATACTATTTTGGCGATTGCCAGAAAGTTAAACTTGGAAGTCATTGCCGAGGGGGTTGAAGACACCTCTGAGCTGGCAGCACTCAAACAGCTTGGTTGTAACCAATTCCAAGGCTACCTGTTTGATAAACCGCTGCGCGCAGAAGAAATTGCACAACGGTTTGTGAGCAACAGTTATCGGAAAATTCAAACCTTACCGATCGCCACAAATAGCTTACAAAAATAGGTAACTCATGATGATCGCATCTTCACTTTTACCATTTGCCGCAGGGTAGTAATTGATACGCCGATCAATTTCATTAAAGCCCGCTTGCTGATAAAGATGAAACGCACGCTGATTGCTTTCGCGCACTTCTAACCAAGCGCTTTCTGCATTTTGTTGCTCGCACTGAGCAATAAAATGATCAAGCAGTTGCTTGCCATAGCCTTTACCCTGCATGGCAGGATCAATCGCAATATTCAGCAAGGTCACTTCGCCAACAATATTCTGCGCATAGAAATATCCGACCACCTGCTCATCCACCAACATCACCTGATGACGCGCACCACGACTATTGAGATCTCGCACCATAGATTCCTTCCAAGGGTGAGAGTGGGCTACGCGCTCAATGCGCCAAACCGCATCCAAATGCTCAGATTGCATAGCCGTAAAAACTAAACTCATGATGTGGTTCCTTGGTAAGCACAAATTTGTTGCCACAGTGCGCGGCGATATTGGGTATGACCATCAATCTCACTTAACCGCGGTGAATGCAGCTGCTTTTGAGCGTGATGAGGCAACGGCTCACAACCAGCAAACCAGATCCACTCTAAACCCTCATAAGCAAGGTGACTAAGCTGCATTGGAGCGATATGGCGAACCATTGACAGTTCAAGCTGAACGCTTTTGAGGATCCTCTCCAGCAATAGGATTTCAGCCCCTTGCGGTGGCTCATTGGCCACCAGCAAGAGCCGGCAGCCTTGATCCAACGCTTGAGTCGGTGGTTGAAACCCCGCCAAACGTTCGGGATGGATCAATTCCCATTGTTGAATGCCCATCGCGGACAAATAGTGTGAAGAAGAACGCATGGTATTACTCGCAGCCTATCTGAGCGGCAATGCTAACAAACAGAGGATTAGCGACTCAAGCGCTAGAGAGAAAAAGGAGCATAAATGCTCCTTTTTGAAAGGCGATTTAGACAGCGGCAAACTCAGGGCTGTATTCGATAAGCCCAGATCGGCCATCCAACTCTCTTTCCCAGAGTGCAACCACACGAAAAGCCCCTTGCGGCGCATCCCAAGCACAGTGCAACTGATAGGATGCCGCATCTTCAAAGCCAAACCGTGCGTAATAATCAGGATCGCCCAGAACCACACAGGCTGGATACCCTAGCTCTCCCAGAGAACTGAGTCCTTCTTTAACCAAATCCGCACCAATACCTTGGCGACGATACTCTTCTTTCACCGCCAACGGTGCTAAACCTTGCCAATTCAGATCTTCCCCAGCAACCGTCACAGGGCTAAACATCACATGTCCAAGGATTGCCCCTTCATCATCACAGGCAACCAATGACAACGTTCGCTTCCCATTTTCACGTAATGCCATCACTAAGTTAGCCTCGGCTTCAGTGGCAAAGACATTTTTCAACAGTTCATCGACAGCCAGAATATCGGCAGGTGCTTCAGTTCGAATAAGCATTAATAACCTCTTGGGATGAATTCGGCTTTTGCATCCCTTTATGCACAAAATCCGCCAACTGTTGAAGCAAAATTTGCAGCGGCTTGGGCAATTGTTGCAGATCCACGCTGTCCATCAGGTTTTTTACTTCCAACCCGAGTTCAGTATCCCCTTCAATCGAAAGGCGGCGTTGGAAAAATAACGTATCAGGGTCTTCTTTACGTCCCGCGATCAGCACCAAATCATTCAGACTGCCGCTAAAGCTGACATCTTCCTGAACCGGAGCATCTGCCACCACCAACTGTTCGTTTTGGTAGCTAATAAACCAACGTAAATCCATGTCCTTCACTTCGACCTTCAGCCATTTCTCTTCGAGAAACTCAAAGTCCCCGTCTTGCAAGGCCTCGCGGAATACTAAACCCATTGCATCAAGCAAGGCTTTTTTTTGAACGTTTTGAGGCAATAAGTGGATTGGAGATCGCAAAATTGAAGCAGCGTTCTGAACCAGTTGAGTGCGAATCTTGTTTAACACGAGCGTTATCCGTTACCTTGTTAGTCATTCTGCGATCATCATACTGGATGTCAAAAGACGGATTCCTGTTATGTATCAAAAAATAACTTCAGGCCGAGAACCTTTTCTACTGTGAAAATCACAGTTATAGTGAATGAGTTACCGAATTGGTAACGCTATACCCCCAACAACATACCACTGCCGATATTGCTAGGTTGTAAAGTTAGATGAACGGCGTTCGATGCGCTCATCAATCTCAAATACCACGATGCAAACTGTTAGTCGTTGTTAGAGGGGATATTATAAATGTCATCGCGCACGGACAGTTGGTAGTATTTTAAATGCCTGCTCAAACCTCATCTCAGCTCAAGCATTGGTTTGCTAAAATTACGGCACACAGTCCGTTCTTTTTTGCAATCCTCAATGATCAACACAAGTATGTGATGGTCAACGAGCGCTATTGCGATATCGCGGGTCTCTCAAGCGAAGAGATGGCCGGGATGAGTGACAGCCAAGTTTTGGGTGAACATTTTTACCAACACCTCAAACCGTTCTACGAACGCGCCTTTAAAAACGAACATATCGAATCCGAACTGACGCTCAGCGAAATCGATCTCGAAACCAGTTTGCACTTTTCCTTATCGCCTATCGTGATGCACGACCAAGTGCAATACATCGTATTTCATGCGATAGATACCTCAGAAAAGCAAATTTTGGTGCGTTCGTTAGAAGAGTCAGAAAGCAAATATGCGCTTCTGACAACGTTACTGCCCGATGGTTTGATGATGGTCGAAAACGACTGCATTATCTCAGCCAACCCTTCAGCCGCACGTCTGCTCGGTTTTGACGATGCGCAAAAACTCTTGGGTGAGAATTTATCGCGCCTGTTTATTGATGAGAAAACCAAAACGGTGTTTTCCACACAATTGGCGACTCTGCTTACTGAAAAACCCTTGGTGTGCCTCACCGGTCCTCGATGTGGATTTGAACGTAAAATCCAGTTGCATGCAGGCAGCACTTCCCTGCTCGGCAGCCACTCGCAGCTGATCTTATTGCAAGATGCGGACGAAGCACCAAAACAGCTTTCAGCAACGACTCAAGTCGATGCTCATATGGATAGTTTAACCGGACTGTACAACCGACACGGTTTCACCAAACGTTTAGAGCAATTAATTCACAATGAAACACCGTTGGTGATGCTCTATCTGGATATCGACAACTTTAAAAATATTAATGACTCCCTTGGTCATCACATCGGTGACAAGGTGATCAAAGAAGTGGCGGCTCGTCTTAAACGCCTTCTGCCGCAACAAGCGGTACTTGGCCATTTAGGCGGCGATGAGTTTGGTTTAATTTTACCTGAACCAGAACACAACCGTTCGGCGGAAATGCTGGCCGATCGCATCATCTCCTTGATTAATCAGCCCTTTGATCTTCATCACTTCAGCAAGCGTTTAGCCTGTTCTATCGGTAGCGTACGCTACCCAGGCGATGGCAACGATGCCCGCGTGCTGCTGCAAAATGCCGATACCGCCATGTATGAAGCCAAAGAACGTGGCCGCAACCGACTGATCAAATTTAACGATCAGATGAATAAAGAAGCGCGCATGCGGCTTTGGTTGGAAATTGAGCTGCAAAAAGCACTACAACAAAATGGATTGGAAGTGTGGTACCAACCGAAAGTCAACGCGCGTGATTTTAGCATCAATGGCGCAGAGGCTCTGGTACGTTGGAAACATCCCGTCGAAGGCTATATCAGCCCAGGAGCGTTCATTCCGGTGGCAGAAAAAGCAGGCTTGATTGAACATTTAGGACGAGTCGTGATGCGCGAAGTGTTTGCCACCGTCAAACGCTGGAAACTGCAAGGGATTCTGCCCGGACGCGTAGCGATCAACATTTCTCCAGAACAATTTGGCAACCCACAACTGATCGATTATCTGGAAAAACTGCTAAGGACAACCGGGCTAGACCCAAACAGCATCACCTTTGAGCTGACCGAAAGTGCCGTGATGAGTGACAGTGAGCACACCCAACAAATGCTCAATGCGATTAAAAAGCTCGGCTTTACTTTATCGATTGACGATTTCGGTACCGGTTACTCTTCATTAGCTTATTTAGCCCGCTTCCCGATTGACGAACTGAAAATTGACCGCGCGTTCATCAGTAATATCGATACGCTACCGAAGCAGCTCACTGTTATTGAAAACATCATCAACTTAGGCCGCTCATTGAACTTAACGGTCGTGGCAGAGGGGGTCGAAACCCAACAGCAAGCCACTTTGCTTTCCAATCTCAATTGTCATTCCATTCAAGGCTTCCATTTCTATCGCCCTCAACCCAAGCATGAAGTTGAAGAGTTATTTGCGCAAAATCGCCGTCATCGAAAATCCCTCTAAGGGGTTAATTTTGTTCTGATTGTCTGAAACCTGCCTTACATCAAATCTGCCTGATTCAATCCTTTCTAAAATGCATCCACTATTCCCTGAATTCAGAGCCTTACGCTATGGAACTTCTCTGTCCGGCCGGAAATTTGCCGGCCCTGAAAACAGCGATTGATTGTGGCGCCGATGCGGTTTACATCGGTTTCAAAGATGATACGAATGCTCGCCATTTTGCTGGCCTTAATTTTAGCGGCAAAAAACTGGAAAAAGCCGTTCAGTATGTTCATGACCACCGTAAAAAAATTCATATAGCACTCAACACTTTTGCCCATCCGAATGGCTTTGAGCGTTGGACTAACGCGGTTGATCAGGCCGCGGATCTGGGTGTGGATGCTTTGATCATTGCCGATATTGCGGTGCTTGAATATGCGGCGCGTAAATACCCGTACCTTGAACTGCATCTTTCCGTACAAGCTTCTGCTACCAACGTGAAAGCGGTTGAGTTTTACCATCAGAATTTTAATGTGAAACGTGTCGTACTGCCGCGCGTACTTTCCATTCATCAAGTCAAACAGCTTTCACGCAACATCCCACAAGGTGTTGAGTTGGAAGTGTTCGCCTTTGGCAGCTTGTGCATCATGTCGGAAGGGCGTTGCTATCTCTCGTCCTACATGACGGGGGAATCTCCCAACACGGTCGGTGCTTGTTCTCCAGCCAAGTACGTTCGTTGGCAAGAAACGGAATCTGGGCTCGAATCACGTTTGAACGAGATTTTGATTGATAAGTACGCAGCAGGAGAAAATGCAGGCTACCCGACTTTGTGTAAGGGTCGCTTCATTACTGAGCTTGAGGGTGAAAGTAAGTGCTACCACGCACTCGAAGAACCCACCAGCTTAAACACCTTGTCACTGCTACCAGAACTCTTTGCCGCAAATGTAGCCTCAGTAAAGATTGAAGGTCGGCAACGTAGCCCTGCGTATGTAGAACAAGTGACTCGTACGTGGCGTGCCGCGATCGACCGCTATCTGGCCAATCCGACACAGTATCATGTAGAACCCAAATGGGATGCTGCACTGGCCAATGTGTCAGAAGGTACACAAACCACGCTCGGTGCTTATCACCGTCAATGGCAATAAGGTCAAGCGATTATGAAATATGCTTTAGGTCCCCTACTTTATTTCTGGCCAAAACAAGACGTCGATAGTTTCTATGCTCAAGCCGCCGCTAGTGTCGCGGATGTCATTTATCTCGGTGAAACCGTTTGCTCGAAACGTCGTGAGATGAAACCTCAGCATTGGTTTGACATTGCCAAATCCCTCTCGGATGCAGGCAAGCAGGTAGTGCTTTCCACGATGGCTCTGCTCGAAGCGCCAAGTGAAATCAATGTGATGAAAAAATACATTGATAACGGTGACTTTGCGATTGAGGCCAACGATGTTTCGGCCATTCAAATGGCTCATGAAAAAGGCATTCCTTTTATCGTGGGGCCTGCCGTCAATACCTACAACGCGCACACTCTGAAGCTGTTTTTAAAGCAAGGCATGATCCGTTGGTGTATGCCGGTAGAGCTCTCGCGTGATTGGTTAATTAACACGTTACAGCAGTGTGATGATTTGGGCATTCGTCACCAGTTTGAAGTGGAAGTCTTTAGTCATGGCTATCTGCCACTGGCGTATTCGGCACGTTGTTTCACCGCACGAGCAGAAAACCGTGCGAAAGATGAATGCGAAACCTGCTGTATTCGCTACCCAACCGGAATTCAAGTCGCAAGCCAAGAGGGGCAATCGGTATTTAACCTCAACGGCATTCAAACTCAATCGGGCTATTGCTACAACTTGGTTAATGATTTGCCAAGTATGGCAGGGTTGGTGGATGTGGTACGTTTAAGCCCATTAGGTGTTGAGACGTTCCAACATCTTCAGCAATTCAAAGCCAACGAACAAGGCCAAAAGCCGCAGCTCATTGAGAATCACCAATGCAACGGTTACTGGCATCAACTGGCAGGGTTAGCCGTAAAAAATAACTAAGTTGACGTTCACTAAAAAGGGTTGCTCATGGCAACCCTTTTGGCTTTTTCACAACCGCTATGCGTAGGAAGCTTGCGCGGTATGACCCATTTTCCTCACATCACGCCATAGCATGATCGCCACCCCTGTACTCAGCACAATATTGGAGATGGGCAGCGCAATCCACACACCGCTTAAACCAAAAAACTTCGGCAAAATAAACAGGAATGGCAGCATAATCGACATATTACCCACGGTGATAAACATGGCTTTGCCACCCCGATTCGTCGACTGATAATACGCCGCACTCACCACCAAGAAACCATCGAGATACATAGCAAACAGATGCAGCTTGATGCCCATCTGCGCCCCCGCCATCAACTCACTGTCCGTCGAGTTAAAAATCGCGATCGCCTGCATGGGAAAGACATTGAGCAGCACCACAAACACCATGCCCCCCAATACCGCTATCCCCATTGCTAAGCGCAGCAGTTTACGAATATGGTCATAATTGCGTGCACCAAAATGGTAACTGGCCAACGGTTGCATGCCGTTGGCAATGCCTTCTACCGTCAAATAGTAAATCGTTACGATATAGCCCATCACCGCATAAGCACCAACCATCACCGCGTTGCCATACTCAATCATCAAAGTGTTATGTAACGCCACCATGGTGGAACCATAGGCGTACATGAAAAAGCTTGAAACACCAATCGCGAAAATCTTAGGTAACGAATGCCATTCCAACTTTAGGCAACGGCGTGTTAAGCGCATTTTGGCTCGCTTGGAAAAGAAATACGCCAAACCCAATGACGTCACCACAAGTTGAGCGATCGTCGTTGCGATCGCCGCTCCCGTCAGCTCCCAACCAAGCCATGCAATGAAAATATAGTCGAGGGCAATATTGGTTAGAGCGCCAATCACCATCAACAAGGTAGCCAAATTGGGGCTGTGATCATTGCGCAGCAGAAATGGCATGGCGATGGAACCTAAAGTAAATACACAGCCAACAATTAATACTTGCAGATACTGCAAGCCCAACTCAAACACTCGACCTTGTGCTCCTTGCCAATGCAGAAAATCATCCGCCATAAACCATAAGATCACAGCCACGATAGGGGCGAGTAGCAATAAGCTCATCAACCCAGTGGCCAGAATACGCTTAGCGCTATCAGGGTGTCCTTCACCTTGCTTAATTGAAGAAAGTGCTCCTGTTCCCACGCCAACCAGCATCCCAATACCGAGAATGGTGCCGATCACCGGCCAAGCCACATTAATTCCCGCTAACCCTTCCGCTCCAACATAGTGGCCGATGAAAATCCCATCCACTACTTGATACAGACCATTAACCAGCATCGCAGCCACCGTCGGAATGGTGTAGCGAACAAACTGTCGGTAAATCGATCGATTCATCATAAACACATATCTATTTAGTTAGCCTATCTAATAAAACTCACTGACGTAGCGCTTTACCTAGCAATAAATCCAGCATAATGGCCTCTTCTGGAGACAAATGTTGTGCGACTTGCTGCGCTAAAACTTGGTAAACTCGCGCCTCGCTAGCTAAATGCAACCCCGCTTGTTCTGTGAGTTCAAAAAGCTGTGAACGAGCATCCTCTTCGCACTGAACTCGTTTAACCAAACCACGTCTTTCTAGCTTTTTGATCATGTTCGATGCGGAAGGTTTGGTCACCTCCAGAGCAATAGCCAGATCGGTCAAACGAATCGCTTGCGGTGAATTTTGGATCACTTTCAGATAGTCATATTCGTTGAAACTAAGCTGGGCAAGCGGATCTTCTTTGCCGTATTTACGCCAAACCTTGGCGGCAAAACGCTCCATCTTCTCTAAATTTTTTTCTAGCATAATTCACAACATATAGTTAGCAAGGCTAACCATTCTGCCAAAAAAATAAGCATAAAAAAAGCCGCAATCAGCGGCTTTTTATCATTGATGGATGACATTATTGTGTCAGCGATTCAGCTTTAGCTCTTGCTAAACGCTCTTCACGAGCCTGCTCGAAAATACGTCCGAGTTCAATAAATGCGTAGCGATGTTCAACGTATTCATAGACATTGAATGAGATCGCCAATTTATAAAGAGACAGCGCGTGCGCTAACTCTCCTTGCATCTGATAACGCTTACCTAGATAAAAATATGCTTCGGTCAGGCGTTGGGCCAATAGATCATTTTCCCGCGAGCCTGCAATAATGGCTTTAAAGGCCACTTCTTCTGAAAGCTGATCGAGCATCAAACCGACCAACACCCACCCCCACTGCTCATCATGCTGTTGATAACGCGCGAGCAGATCGGACCGCGCTTTCACTGCATCCACATCACTTTCAATGATGTATAACCACAGAGCACGGAAAGGATCTTCAGGGTCTTGTTGATAGTGCTGTTGGATCTCTTCCAGAGCCAATCGTGGGCGCTCGCCGTAATACAATGCAATAGCACGGTTACGTACTGCGTATTCGTTACCTGGGTCTAGCTCTACAGTAGAATCAAAGGATTCATAAGCCGCATCAAACTCACCCACCTCGGTGTAATACACACCAAGCAAGTTAAACACATCAGGTTGCACCGGATTAATCGACAGTGATTGAGTAAAATCGAGCCGAGCCAAATCACGTAACCCGACACTGTCGTAATAGTTACCACGCTCAAAAAGCATTTTGGCGCGCAATTCTGGCTCAAGATCCGAACGCTGCAACAATTGAGTTAAGCGAGCGATTTGAACTTCTTGCTGAACAGAGGCTTGTAATGGCACCGCCATTGGGGGGTAAATCCACTGCGTTGTAGATTCAGGTTGTGAGGCACAGCCAGACAACAAAGCCAATCCAATCACTGCGGCAGGGAATCGAAACCATTTCACTCATCGTACTCCTGTGGGATTTCGCATAAAAAAGGGAGCGAATAACGCTCCCCTTTATAACATGCTTTTCCTCAGAAAAGGAAAAGCCATGTTGATTTTGCCGTAAACGGAAAATTATTCCGCTTGTGGTGCAACGTCAGCTGCAGCTTCTGCTGACGTTTCAACCGCTTCTTTCATACTTAGACGAACACGGCCTTGGCGGTCAATTTCAAGCACTTTAACTTGAACTTCTTGACCTTCTGTCAGGTAATCAGACACTTTCTCTACACGCTTGTCAGCGATTTGAGAGATGTGTACTAGACCATCTTTACCTGGAAGAATCGTTACAAACGCACCGAAGTCTGCCAAGCGAGCCACTTTACCGGTGTAGATAACGCCCACTTCAACTTCTGCAGTGATTTCTTGAATACGACGAATCGCTTCTTTCGCTTGATCACCGTCAGTTGCTGCGATCTTGATAGTACCGTCATCTTCGATCTCGATCGTAGTACCCGTTTCTTCAGTCAGCTGACGAATTACCGCACCGCCTTTACCGATCACGTCTTTGATCTTATCTACACTGATTTTCATGGTGTGGATACGTGGAGCAAATTCAGAGATATCACTACGTGCAGCAGAGATCGCTTGATCCATCACAGACAGAATGTGCAGACGAGCACCTTTTGCTTGGTTCAGTGCAATTTGCATGATCTCTTTAGTGATACCTTCGATCTTGATGTCCATCTGCAGTGCAGTCACACCTGTTGCGGTACCCGCTACTTTAAAGTCCATGTCGCCTAGGTGGTCTTCATCACCCAGAATGTCAGACAGAACGACGAAATCATTTTCTTCTTTCACCAGACCCATTGCGATACCCGCAACAGAAGCCTTGATTGGAACACCTGCATCCATTAGAGCAAGAGATGAACCACACACAGAAGCCATTGAAGATGAGCCGTTCGATTCAGTAATCTCAGAAACCACACGTACTGTGTACGGGAATTCGTCTACTGAAGGCATAACCGCTGCAATACCACGCTTCGCCAAACGGCCGTGACCGATTTCGCGGCGCTTAGGTGAACCAACAAAGCCAGTTTCGCCTACACAGTATGGAGGGAAGTTATAGTGCAGTAGGAAGTGGTCTTTCTTCTCGCCAGTCAGCTCATCGATGATCTGTGCGTCACGTTGAGTACCCAGCGTTGCTGTTACTAGAGCCTGAGTTTCACCACGAGTGAATAGTGCAGAACCGTGAGTACGTGGCAGAACGTCAGTACGTACGTCCAGAGCACGAACCATGTCTTTTTCACGGCCATCAATACGTGGGTTACCCGCGATGATGCTGCGACGTACAACGGTTTTTTCCAAATCGTGGAAAATCGTGTGGATTTCTTTTGCATCCAACGCTTCGTTTTCAGCCAGCAGAGCAGCGCTCACTTCAGCACTGATTTCATGGATGCGAGCATAACGCGCCATCTTCTCAGTGATTTGGTACGCTTCAACCAGACGTGTTTCTGCTAGAGCAGCCACTTTCGCTTTCAGCTCAGTGTTTTCAGCTGGAGCAACCCATTCCCATGCTGGAGTTGCCACTTCAGCTGCGAATTCGTTGATGGCATTGATAACGGCTTGTTGTTGATCGTGACCAAACACAACCGCAGCCAGCATCTCTTCTTCAGTCAGAATTTGCGCTTCTGATTCAACCATCAGCACAGCGTTGTCAGTACCCGCAACAACCAGATCCAAACGAGACTGTTTCAGCTCTTTTTCGCTTGGGTTTAGAACCAGTTGACCATCAATGTGGCCTACACGAGCGGCACCGATTGGGCCATTGAATGGAAGGCCAGAAATCGCCAGCGCTGCAGAAGTACCGATCATAGAAATGATGTCAGGTTGTACATCTGGGTTAACAGAAACAACAGTAACAATCACTTGCACTTCATTGGTAAAACCATCTGGGAACAGTGGACGAATTGGGCGGTCGATCAGACGTGCTGTCAACGTTTCGCCTTCAGAAGGACGACCTTCGCGCTTAAAGAAACCACCAGGGATTTTACCTGCAGCGTAAGTACGCTCTTGGTAGTTTACAGTCAGAGGGAAGAAATCTTGACCCACAACGGCTTCTTTCTTACCAACGACGCTGACGAACACTGCGGTGTCGTCCATGGTTGCCATAACTGCTGCCGTTGCTTGGCGAGCCATAACACCGGTTTCTAGAGTAACAGTGTGGTTACCGTACTGAAACGTTTTTACTACTGGTTTTTCGAACATGAGTATTCCTTATTCTCAGGACAAGCCTGAAATCAAATCATCAATACTCAAAGCACTACGAATCGCGACTAGTAAAAAAAGACTGAAACTTGGGGAAATAGTCGAGAGAACAATCTGTTTTTAATAGCCGCGACCTTTTGGTCGACTGCGGTGACGGTAATGCCATGAGTACAAACTTGCTCAGTCACGCGAACTGAACGGCGGGTAGTATAAACTACTTAACGGAAGGATAGCTAATTTAGAGTGCAAAAAAGGGGCTTTCGCCCCTTTTCTGTACAAACTGTGCTTTGCAGCGACGAATTAACGACGCAGGCCTAGACGTTTGATCAGATCTTGGTAACGAGACAGATCTTTGCCTTTCAGGTAGTCCAGCAGCTTACGACGGCTTGAAACCATGCGCAGCAGACCACGACGGCTGTGGTGATCGCCTTTGTGTGCTTGGAAGTGACCTTGCAGGTGGTTGATAGAAGCAGTCAGCAGAGCTACTTGTACTTCTGGTGAACCAGTGTCATTTTCACAACGTGCGTATTCAGCAACGATTGCTGCTTTAGTTTCTGCATTCAGAGACATAATTCTCTCCTAAAGAGTTTGAGGTTTAAGTTTGTGTCAGCCAATCTCTGATTCAGCCGACACGAGAAGCGCGAATTATAGGGAATAATCCTGACTCGCACAAGCGGAATGTCTCGCCATCAAACGAGCCATCCTGCGGGTTTATTCGCCGTAAACGACTAAGCGTTTCGGCGCTACCTTACCGTTATCGTCAATCTCACCAACGCCAAGGAACAACTTCTGCTCACCGCCAGTAATGCGCACCATACCATCAGTTGGCGCACCAAAAACCTGCACCGCTTGTCCATGCTGCACAAGCTGCATCAGCTCTGGGATCACGTTAACTTCAGGTAAGGCTTCCACAGCGGTATCCATCGGCAGTAATAGCGGATCGAGAACTTCAGAAACCGTCTTTTCATCACGATGGGCTTGTTCAACTAATGCATTGAGCTGCTCTAGTGTCACCATCCGTTCATACGGATAGTTAGCAACACCAACACGACGCAGCACCGTGACATGAGCACCACAACCCAGCATTTCACCCAGATCATCGACGATGGTACGGATGTAAGTGCCTTTTGAGCAGTGCACTTCCATCTCCACTTCATCACTTTCAAAGCGATGCAGCTCAATCTCATACACGGTGATCTTGCGTGCTTCACGCGGCACTTCAATACCCTGACGAGCGTATTCGTAGAGTGGACGACCTTGATATTTCAACGCGGAGAACATGGATGGGACTTGATCGGTCTCACCACGAAACTTTTCAATACACGCAAGAAGTGTATCGCGCTCCACGTTGACAGGGCGCGTTTGCACCACTTGACCGTCAGAGTCTGACGTATCGGTACGTTCGCCCAATTTTGCGATCACACGATAACGTTTATCGGAATCAAGCAGAAATTGGGAAAACTTAGTGGCTTCACCGAGACAGATCGGCAGCATGCCGGTCGCCAGAGGGTCAAGTGCGCCGGTATGGCCAGCTTTTTCAGCACCATAGAGACGTTTAACTTTTTGCAAAGCGTCGTTGGAGGAAATTCCTGTCGGCTTATCCAACAGAATCACACCGTGGATAACCCGACCTTTACGTCGACGAGCCATTACGCTTCGTCCTCATCACGACCAGCTTCATGCATACGACGCTTATCACTGTTGATCACTTCCGTTACTAGGTTTGACATGCGCATACCTTCAACCAAAGTGTTGTCGTAGTAGAAGCGAATTTCTGGTGTCAAACGTAAGCGGATTTGCTTACCTAACATCATACGGATTTGCACTTCGTGCTCACGTAAAGCAGCCAAGCAAGATTCTGGTGTTTGCTCACCGATGCACAGGAATGTCACGAACACTTTGGCGTAAGCCAGATCGCGCGACACTTCTACATCAGAAATGGTCACCATACCTAGACGAGAATCGCGCACTTCACGTTGCAGGATCATCGCCAGTTCTTTTTGTAATTGCTGTGCCACACGCTGTGTGCGGCTAAATTCTTTCGGCATATCTTTTCTCACTGATAGAAAGAATGGGGGGATGGTTTCGACCAGCCCCCCATGGTGTATTCAACAGCCTACATTGCCTTGATTAATGCAACAGTAGTTGATTAGTCGATAGTACGTTGGATTTCAATCGTTTCGAACACTTCGATCTGGTCACCGACGCGAACGTCGTTGTAGTTCTTAACGCCGATACCACACTCGTAACCATTCTTAACTTCTGCAACGTCATCTTTAAAGCGACGCAGAGATTCCAGTTCACCTTCGTAGATAACTACGTTATCACGCAGAACGCGGATCGGAGCATTACGCTTGATAACGCCTTCAGTAACCATACAGCCTGCAATCGCGCCCAGTTTTGGTGACTTAAATACGTCACGAACTTCTGCCAGACCGATGATCTCTTGTTTGAACTCAGGAGAAAGCATGCCGCTCATCGCCTGTTTCACTTCGTCGATCAATTGGTAAATGATTGAGTAGTAACGTAGATCGATGTTTTCAGCTTCAATGGTACGGCGAGCAGATGCATCAGCACGTACGTTAAAGCCTACCACGATAGCGTTAGAAGCAGCAGCCAACACCACATCAGTTTCAGTGATACCACCTACGCCAGAACCTACGATGTTCACTTTCACTTCTTCGGTAGAAAGTTTACGCAGAGAATCCGCAATCGCTTCTACAGAACCTTGTACGTCAGCTTTCAGTACAATGTTCAGCTCAGCCACATCGCCCGCTGTCATATTAGAGAACATGTTCTCCAGTTTAGACTTCTGTTGACGCGCCAGTTTGACTTCGCGGAACTTACCAGCTCGGTAGTTAGCCACTTCACGCGCTTTACGTTCATCACGTACTACGGTTGCTTCATCACCGGCTGCTGGAACACCAGACAGACCGAGGATTTCCACAGGGATCGATGGGCCAGCTTCTTCAACTTCGTTACCCACTTCATCACGCATTGCACGAACGCGGCCATATTCTTGACCACACAGAACAATGTCACCCTTACGCAGAGTGCCTGATTGAACCAGAACGGTTGCCACAGGACCACGGCCTTTATCTAGGCGAGATTCGATAACCACGCCAGATGCCATACCTTGTTTCACCGCTTTCAGTTCAAGAACTTCAGCTTGTAGCAGGATCGCTTCTAGAAGACCTTCAATGTTTGTACCTTGTTTTGCAGAGATGTGAACAAACATGTTCTCACCGCCCCACTCTTCAGGCATAACATTGTACTGCGCCAGTTCGTTTTTCACGTTATCTGGGTTAGCCGTGTCTTTATCGATCTTGTTTACTGCAACGATCAGTGGAACACCCGCCGCTTTCGCGTGCTGGATAGCTTCCACGGTTTGCGGCATTACGCCATCGTCCGCAGCAACAACCAGTACCACGATATCCGTTGCTTGCGCACCACGAGCACGCATTGCGGTAAACGCCGCGTGTCCAGGAGTATCGAGGAAGGTGATCATGCCGTTTGGTGTTTCAACGTGGTAAGCACCGATGTGCTGAGTAATACCACCCGCTTCGCCAGAGGCAACGTGTGTACGACGGATGTAGTCCAGCGTAGAAGTCTTACCGTGGTCAACGTGACCCATGATGGTCACGACTGGCGCACGAGAAACTTCGTCGAACTTGTCATCACGATCCGAAAGGATCGCTTCTTCCAGTTCGTTTTCTTTACGCAGTACCACTTTGTGACCCATTTCTTCTGCTACCAATTGAGCAGTTTCTTGATCGATCACTTGGTTAATGGTCGCCATTGCGCCCATTTTCATCATCACTTTGATGACTTCGGTCGCTTTCACTGACATTTTTTGTGCCAGTTCAGAAACGATGATGGTTTCACCAACCACAACATCCGCTTTTGCTACTACAGCGGTTTTATCAAAACCGTGCTGCATAGACATTGGCTTGTTGATGCGGCCTTTACGACCCGCTTTGCCACCACGAGGGCGAGCGTCACGTTCTTGGTTGTCATCGCGAGAAGACATCTTTCTCTTATTCGCTTTTGTGGAGCGACGACGAGCACCTTCCTCGTGGAGGTCTGCCTCATCTTCCGCTTCGCGTGCATATTGCGAAGTCGTTACATGGTAATCAGTGTTTTCTTGCATATCACCTACAGTCTCTTTTTCAGCAGACCAACGCTCACCATTTTTTTCAGCCAATTCGCGTACTTTTTCAAGTTGACGGCGACTTTCCTCTTCGGCCTTACGTCTTGCTTCTTCTTCCTGGCGACGTTTTAGCGCCTCGGCTTCTTTGCGCGCTGCTTCTTGCTTCAATTTTTCTTCGTCAGAACGTGGTTGAGCGACAGCTTGCGCTTCGCGCTTCGCCTTCTCTTCCGCCACACGTTTTGCTTCTGCTTCACGTTTTACTGACTCTTCTGCTTCACGTTTGGCTTTTTCTTCAGCCGCACGTTTCGCTGCTTCTTCAGCTTCACGCTGTGCTTGCTCTTCTGCGGCGCGCATTGCGGCTTCTTCCGCTTCACGAGTCGCATCATCTTCAACAGAACTGCGCTTAACATACGTACGTTTTTTGCGCACTTCAACCTGAACATTCTTACTTTTACCGCCACCGGCATTCACGCTCAGTGTGCTACGGGTTTTACGCTGGAGTGTCAAACGCGTTGGCTCAGAGCCTGTCGCATCGCCGTGCTCTTTACGCAAATGAGCAAGCAATTTCTGCTTCTCATCTTCAGATACATGATCCGCAACAGCCTTGTTCATTCCTGCATCAGCAAGTTGCTCTAATAAGCGGTCTACTGGTGTTCCAATTTCTTCACTCAGTGCTTTAACGGTAGTTTGTGTCATGCCGCTTCCTCCCCTTGCTGAAAATTATGCGTCTTCACCAAACCAACAAATGTTACGAGCAGCCATAATAAGCTCACCCGCACGTTGTTCGGTCAGACCTTCAATACCTTCTAAATCATCCACACCTTGGTCAGCCAGATCTTCCAGTGTCGCAACACCTTTTGCTGCCAGTTTGAATGCCATGTCGCGTTCCAGTCCTGCTAGTGCAAGCAGATCTTCTGCAGGCTCAAGACCTTCGAACGATTCTTCTTTTGCCAGAGCAATCGTCGTCAGAGCTTCTTTTGCACGGCTACGCAGTTCTTCGGCCAGATCTTCATCCATACCATCAACATCAAGTAGCTCGTTCATTGGTACGTAAGCGATCTCTTCTAGCGTAGAGAAACCTTCTTCAACCAGAAGCTCAGCAAAATCTTGCTCGATATCGAGATACTTCATGAAGTTCTCGATAGATGCCATTGACTCTTCTTGGTGCTTCTTCTGCAGATCCGCAACCGTCATTACGTTCAATTCCCAACCAGTCAGTTGAGAGGCAAGACGTACGTTCTGGCCGTTACGGCCGATCGCTTGCGCAAGGTTATCCGCTTCAACAGCGATATCCATTGAATGTGTATCTTCATCCATAATGATTGAAGCAACATCAGCCGGAGCCATGGCGTTAATGACAAATTGCGCTGGGTTATCGTCCCACAGCACGATATCAATACGCTCGCCACCTAGCTCACCCGAAACCGCTTGTACGCGTGCACCACGCATACCCACACACGCACCCACAGGGTCAATACGCTTGTCGTTGGTTTTCACAGCGATCTTGGCACGAGAGCCTGGGTCACGAGCGGCCGCTTTCAGTTCAATCAGCTCTTCACCGATTTCAGGAACTTCCACACGGAATAGCTCGGTCAGCATTTCTGGTTTAGAACGGGTGATGAACAGTTGGAAGCCACGTGCCTCCGGAGCCACTTTGTACAACAGGCCACGCACGCGATCACCAGGACGGAAGTTTTCACGTGGCAGTTGATCTTCACGCAGGATAACCGCTTCGGCGTTATTACCCAGATCCAGAATCACTGTCTCGCGGTTTACTTTCTTCACCACACCCGTTACCAACTCACCTTCGTTATCGATGAATTGTTCAACGATCTGTGCACGCTCAGCTTCACGTACTTTTTGTACGATCACTTGCTTAGCTGTTTGGGTAGTAATACGGTCGAAGGTTACAGATTCGATCTGATCTTCAATGTAGTCACCCATCTGCACAGATTCATCATCAAAGTTTGCTGCTTCAAATGAAATCTCTTTGGTTGGATGTTCAACATTCTCAACCACTAACCAGCGACGGAAGGTTTCAAAAGCGCCAGTTTTACGATCGATCGCAACGCGAACATCGATCTCAATCTCATACTTCTTTTTAGTTGAAGTTGCTAACGCAGTTTCCAGCGCTTCAAAAATACGCTCACGAGGTACCGCTTTCTCGTTAGAAACCGCCTCAACTACCGCTAAAATTTCTTTACTCATTGTTCTAGCCTCAAAGACTTAAAATTTAGGGATCAGGTTAGCTTTTGAAATGTTGCTCAGAGCAAAATGTTCCTCTTGCCCATCGACCATCACAGCCACGGTTTCACCATCAATTGCTTGGATGAACCCTTTCCACTTGCGACGGTTAGCAACAGCCATTTTCAAAACGATGCTGACCTCGTGACCAATAAACTGCTCGTAATGTGCTGCTTTAAAGAGTGGTCTTTCCAGACCAGGCGAAGACACTTCGAGGTTATAAACGACCGAAATTGGGTCTTCAACATCCAAAACTGCACTCACTTGGCGACTTACATCTGCGCAGTCTTCCACTGTGATACCGTTTTCGTGATCAATAAAGATACGTAGTGTGGAATGTTGCCCTGCACGGACGAACTCTAATCCAACCAACTCGTAACCTGCAGCAACCACCGGAGCTTCAAGCATTTCAGTAAGTTGTCTTTCTAAACCAGTCATCTAAACCACTCCAGAAACAAAAAAAGGGCTTAGAGCCCAATTTAAATACCAAGCAAATATCTAAAATTCCCGAAAAAGGAAATTTAGATAATAAAAAACCCCGATTAAGTCGGGGTTTTTTATTGCTGGACCCTGATAAATTGAGAATCGCTTCTCAACTGCAGTGAGGTTAACACTGCCAAACTTGTCTCTCTAATCGTTAGGAGAGATTGGTTGCGGGGGCCGGATTTGAACCGACGACCTTCGGGTTATGAGCCCGACGAGCTACCAAGCTGCTCCACCCCGCGTCCGACTTGCGAGCATTATACGCTCAACAAGGTGATTTACAAGTTTGTAAATATGGTGCCGAGAGAGGGACTCGAACCCTCACACCTAAGGCGCTAGCACCTCATGCTAGTGTGTCTACCAATTTCACCATCTCGGCATATATTCTTCTATCTAATTCTAGATAGCTTAGTGAGGAATCTCGTCACTGCTTTTAGCAGGCGCTTCACTCACTGTGTCACCAGCTTGCTGAATCACTTGACCTTGTGAAGGGTCAACCCATTGTGACTCAGTTTTGTGAGTTGACATATTGCCAAGCACAAGGCTGATAACAAAGAAAACTGTTGCAAAAATTGCAGTCATTCGGGTTAAGAAATTACCTGAGCCACCAGCACCAAACACAGTGTTTGACGCGCCGGCACCGAATGAGGCTCCCATGTCTGCGCCTTTACCTTGTTGAATCAACACTAGGCCAATGATAGCAACCGCTGCCAACAGGTAAATCACAAGTAGAACTGTAAACATTACTTCCACCTATGTTCATATTTGTTGAGCTAGCGCCGTTCGTATCATTAGACTCGAACAAGGCCAGCGACCTTTCTCTCCGAAAGCGGACGCAATACTAACGAATGGTTCCAAGGCTGACAAGAGGTATTTTCTAAAAAAAATCACTTTCCGATTTGATCGCTCAAAAAACTCGCACAACAACGATTTTTCAAGCATTTCTACAATTCCTAGCGCGAAATCAATCAACTAGGAACTGTAGAAACCAGCACTCAAATTAGCAGTTATCTTTGACGGCTTGAGCTATTTTCAGCGCAGACTGTTTCACTAGCGCATCATCCTCGCCTTCCACCATCACGCGGATCAGAGGTTCTGTCCCCGATTTACGCAGCAATACTCGGCCTTTCGAGCCTAGCTCGGCTTCTACCTCTGCGACCGCGGCTTTCACCGCCTCAGCTTCCAGTGGGTTATTCTCTCCCGCAAAACGGACATTCTCCAATACTTGCGGGTAAAGGGTCATGCCTTTGGCTAACTCATGCAGCGTCATTTCACTACCGACGACGGAAGCAAGCACTTGTAGACCAGCGACAATCGCATCACCAGTAGTCACTTTATCAAGTAAAATAACGTGGCCTGAGTTTTCGGCTCCAATCTTCCAGCCTTTTTCCTGCAGCTTTTCCATAACATAGCGATCACCCACCGCGGCACGCGCAAAAGGAATACCAAGCTGTTTCAGGCCATTTTCCATACCAAGGTTGGTCATCAGTGTCCCAACAACACCGCCTTTGAGTTCACCACGGCGCAATGCATCGCGCGCGATAATGTAAGCAATTTGGTCACCGTCTACTTTATTACCTAGGTGGTCAACCATGATGATGCGGTCACCATCACCATCGAAAGCAAGACCAAGATGAGCCTGCTCTTCAACAACGCGTTTTTGCAGAGCACGGACATCGGTGGCCCCAACTTGATCATTAATGTTCAAGCCATTTGGCTCAACGCCCATTGCAATCACATCGGCACCTAACTCACGGAAAACATTCGGAGCAATATGGTAGGTGGCACCATTAGCGCAATCCACGACTAACTTCACCCCAGACAAACTGAGTTTTGAAGGGAAAGTGCTTTTACAAAATTCAATGTAACGACCCGCAGCGTCTACCATACGTGAAGCCTTACCAAGCTCAGCAGATTCAACGCATTCGATGTCTTTATCCAACTCTGCTTCAATCGCTAACTCAATGTCATCCGGCAATTTGGTTCCCTCATAAGAGAAAAATTTGATGCCGTTGTCATAGTACGGGTTGTGCGATGCAGAAATAACAATCCCGGCTTCCGCACGAAAAGTTTGGGTAAGATAGGCGACAGCCGGTGTTGGCATGGGTCCGGTGAACGTCGCTTTCAAACCCGCAGCAGCCAAGCCGGCTTCCAAAGCGGATTCCAGCATATAGCCCGAAATACGAGTATCTTTACCAATGATGACTTTCTTTGTGCCTTGTTTTGCCAAAACACGTCCAGCCGCCCAGCCAAGCTTAAGTACAAAATCAGGTGTAATTGGGTATTGACCAACTTTGCCTCGTACCCCATCAGTACCAAAGTAACGTCTTTTATCAGACATTTGTGTTTCCTTTACATTATTGTTTTTACAAATTTTCGTACGTCAGTTGCACTATTTTTAGTGCATCTAGCGTTTGTTCTACATCATGTACCCGAATGATTTGCGCCCCTTTACTTGCCGCTAAAGTCGCACAAGCCACGCTCCCTGCGACACACTCTGCTGGTTGTTTATTCAGTGTTTTAAAAATCATTGATTTACGCGACATTCCAGCCAAAACGGGCAATCCAAAACGATGAAACTGTTCTAAGTGTGCGAGCAAATGATAATTGTGTTGAATCGATTTTCCAAAGCCAAAACCGGGATCCAAGATAATATTCTCACGCTTAATACCAGCGGCCTCACAGGCGGCAATTCGCTCAACTAAAAACGCACAAACATCTTCGACCACATTGTCGTATTGAGGAGCCATTTGCATGGTACGTGGTTGTCCTTGCATATGCATAATACAGACGGGAACCTGAGCCTGAGCGGCAACATCTAGTGCTCCTGGCTCTTGCAAAGCTCTCACATCATTAATCAGATCCGCCCCCGCTACAATCGCTTGACGCATTACTTCAGCTTTGCTGGTATCAATGGAAATCCATACCTGAGCATTTTGTTGACGAATCGCGGTGATCAATGGAATCACACGTTGTAATTCCTCTTCTAAGCTTACATCTGGAGCCCCTGGCCGAGTTGATTCGCCACCGATATCAATGATCGCGACGCCAGCATCGATCATCTGCTGTGCTCTCATGAGTGCTTTATCGAGCTGAATGTAGCTTCCACCATCTGAGAAAGAATCTGGTGTGGTGTTTAAAATCCCCATGACAACAGGAGAGTTCAAATTGAGTTGCTTATTGGCATAACTGATTTTCATCGTTTTAAAATTTGCTCCCTTGCAAACACAAAACCCCGAACAAGTCGGGGTTTAGAGTTAAAAGTGACGTTATTCAGCGTCTTTTTTCTCGCTTGACGGCGCAACATCATCAGCGACAACATCAGAGGTAGGTTCGGCTTTCACTTCAGACTCCACCGCTTTCGCTTCTGGTTGTGCTTTGGTTTGATCCGCCCAACCAGCCGGCTCACGAATCACAGGCTTACGCGCCATTAAGTCATCAATTTGACCTGCATCGATCGTTTCATATTTCATCAAGGCATCTTTCATCGCATGCATGATATCCATATTATCGATGATGATTTGACGAGCTCGTTCGTAGTTGCGATCAATAAGTTGGCGGACTTCATCGTCAATCAACTTCGCAGTGTCATCAGACATGTGCTTCGTCTGTGTCACACTGCGTCCAAGGAATACTTCGCCTTCGTCTTCTGCATATAGCATAGGACCCAATTTCTCAGAAAAGCCCCATTGGGTAACCATCTTACGGGCAATTTCAGTGGCACGCTCGATATCGTTTGATGCGCCTGTTGAAACTTTGTCTTTGCCGTAAATCAACTCTTCAGCCAGACGACCGCCATATAAGCTAGAGATCATAGATTCTAGATGCTGCTTAGACATACTCACGCGATCTTGCTCAGGCAGATACATTGTGACACCCAACGCTCGACCACGAGGAATGATCGAAACCTTATACACAGGATCATGCTCAGGCACTAAACGTCCCACTACCGCATGGCCCGCCTCATGGTAAGCGGTGGACTCTTTGATCTCTTCTGACATCACCATTGAACGGCGCTCTGCACCCATCATGATTTTGTCTTTTGCCAGTTCAAACTCAACCATAGAGACGTTGCGCTTGTTACCACGAGCTGCAAACAGTGCCGCTTCGTTGACTAAGTTCGCCAAATCCGCACCCGAGAACCCCGGAGTACCGCGAGCAATCAATGAAGGCTCAACATCGCCTGCCAAAGGCACTTTGCGCATATGCACTTTAAGAATTTGCTCACGACCACGCACATCTGGCAGGCCCACTACCACTTGACGGTCAAAACGCCCTGGACGTAGCAATGCAGGGTCAAGCACATCAGGACGGTTGGTTGCCGCAATTACAATGATGCCTTCATTACCTTCAAAACCATCCATCTCAACCAGCATTTGGTTTAGGGTTTGCTCACGTTCATCGTGACCACCACCAACACCTGCGCCACGTTGACGACCCACAGCATCTATTTCATCAATGAAAATGATGCATGGAGAGGCTTTCTTCGCTTGTTCAAACATGTCACGCACACGAGATGCACCGACACCAACGAACATCTCTACGAAATCGGAACCCGAAATAGTAAAGAAAGGTACTTTCGCTTCACCTGCAATGGCTTTGGCTAGCAGCGTTTTACCCGTACCAGGAGGCCCTACCATTAATACACCCGTTGGGATTTTACCGCCCAACTTTTGGAAACGGCTAGGGTCGCGCAGGTAATCCACCAGTTCTTTCACATCTTCTTTGGCTTCGTCACAACCCGCGACATCACTGAAGGTGGTTTTTATCTGGTCTTCACTCATCATGCGTGCTTTGCTTTTACCAAATGACATGGCACCTTTGCCACCGCCACCTTGCATTTGACGCATGAAGAAGATCCAAACCCCAATCAACAGAATCATTGGGAACCAAGAGATGAAAATAGTACCTAGCAAGCTCTGCTCTTCTGGAGGCGTGCCTTGCACTTTGACATCTTGATTAATCAAGTCATCGAGGAGCTTTTGATCATAAACCGGCATGTAGGTTACATAACGGCTGCCCCCGCCACGACGCATGAAAGTAATTTCACCGTTGTTGAATTGGGCTTCCTGAATCTGGCCTTGACCAACTTCCTTTACGAATGTGGTGTAGTCGACTGCTTTACCGTTGTTCTCGCCAGGGCCGAAACTCTGGAATACAGACATTAAAACGACAGCAATCACAAGCCACAGAATTAAATTTTTTGCCATGTCACTCAAGGTGTAAGCCTCTCGATAACTAATTGTAATTAAAAGGTAGGGTACTACAGTTTATAGCTAGCGGCTATAGGTTCGACTTGAGCACCAAACGGTGAAATAGTTAACCTTTGTAACCAGTCGCTACGATAAAAACTTCGCGTGAACGTGATCGAGATGAGTCCGGTTTGCGAATTTTAACCACTTTAAACAGGTCTCTGACTGCTTTGACATAATCATCAAAGCCCTCTCCTTGAAACACTTTCACCACAAAACTACCATTCTGAGCCAGAACTTGTCGACACATATCCAGTGCCAATTCGACAAGGTACATAGCCCGCGGTTGGTCAACCGATAGGTTCCCCGCCATATTCGGTGCCATATCAGACATCACCACATCAACCATCTCTGGTTGAATACGTTCCAGTAATGCATTCAATACGGCTTCTTCACGGAAGTCTCCTTGCAAGAAAGAAACACCGGCAATGGATTCCATCGGTAAAAGGTCGCAAGCAATCACTCGACCACTATCACCCACGACTTTCGCAGCAAACTGTGACCATCCACCTGGTGCAGCACCAAGATCAACGACAGTCATACCTGCTTTTAGTAGTTTGTCTTTATTTTGGATCTCTTCTATTTTGAAGATAGCACGAGAACGGAAGCCTTTCTTCCTCGCTTCGTTAGCATATTTGTCGTCAAAATGCTCTTTTAACCAGCGAGTTGAACTCGCCGAGTGTTTCTGTTTACTCATTTTGTTCCTAACTCAGTCACCGCTATCCAAGAAAGTCTGGTAGAAAATATAGTCTTCTAGAATAGATGGCGTTAAAATGACGGTTTTCAACCCTAATATTAAATAAATTTGGCCGCGTAATGAACCTAAGCAACAAACAAAAGCAGCATCTGAAAGCCTTGGCACACAACTTAAAACCTGTTGTGCTAATGGGCGCAAACGGATTAACAGAAGCTGTGCTGGCGGAAATCGAAATTGCGCTCGATCACCACGAACTGATTAAAGTGAAAGTCGTTTCGGAAGATCGTGAGACTAAGCAATTGATCGTTGACGCAATTGTTCGTGAAACTGGTGCCGAAAAAGTACAGGTAATTGGTAAAGTTCTAGTACTTTATCGCCAGTCTCAGCAACGCAAGATCGAATTGCCGCGCAAATAATCAGCCATTGGATGAACAAAAAAGGTCGCATTAGCGACCTTTTTACTTTTTGAATTACCGAGCTTATAGGTATTCAACACGATCGATTTCGAAATCTTTGTTGCCACCAGGGGTAACAATCGCTACTTCGTCACCTTCCATCTTACCAATCAAGCCACGAGCAATCGGTGAGTTAACCGAAATACGACCAGATTTGATATCCGCTTCATCATCTCCAACGATTTGATACGTTTTCTCTTCATCCGTATTGACATCGATCAGTGTCACTGTCGCACCAAAAATGACTTTGCCGTTGTTTTCCATGGTAGTGACATCAATCACTTGAGCCACAGACAGCTTGTATTCAATATCGCGAATTTGCGCTTCACAGATCCCTTGCTCTTCACGTGCAGCATGGTATTCCGCATTCTCTTTGAGATCACCCAATTCGCGAGCTTCTGCAATCGCTTCTGTAATTTTTGGTCTGAGCTTTAATAATCTATCGAGTTCTTCACGTAGGAGTTTCTCACCACGTAATGTCATTGGAACTTTTTCCATCGTCTACCTCTGCGCCAAAGTTTTCTTTGGACAATAAAAAGATTCCCAACATCCTAAATCGGGTCGGGTCAGTGTTGAACCATTTGGATTAATCGAAAGTGTAAACAAAGTTAAGAGCTAAATCATCCAAATTCAAGATTTGCGAGGCGAATTTACTCAAAATCCAATTTTCACATTTTATATGTGATCTTTAGCACAATTAGATCGTGTGCATTTTGCTCAATATCGATAAAAAAAAATAAAAAATACAACTTATTGAATAAAAAAGGAAAACTAACAAAGATACACTAAACCTTTACAAAACAATAGCTTGATAATTTTTTATCAACAATAAAACAGTGTTCATAAGTCTGATTTATATCATTTTACTAACTGATAGCGGAACTTTGGGAGTAAAAAAATAGCCACGAAAATGGCTGAACCATCAAATTTCTTATGCTTTATGGTTTCAACACAACAATGACCAATGAAGCTTGATGCATCACCTATTTCGATTGACGTGGCTTACGTCGTACAAAAAATCAAATTTATGGACAATAAATTAGGACTTAATAAGATGAACAAGACTCTAATTGCTCTTGCTGTTTCAGCTGCTGCAGTGGCTACTGGTGTAAACGCTGGCGAAATCTACAATAAAGATGGCGCTTCTCTGACTATGGGTGGCCGTGCTGAAGCGCGCCTATCTCTAAAAGACGGTAAAGCAGATGATAAATCTCGTGTACGTCTAAACTTCCTAGGTAAAGTGGCTATCAACGACAGCCTGTACGGCGTTGGTTTCTACGAAGGTGAATTCACCACTGCAGATTCTACAGCGACAGAAACAGACAACGGTTCTGATTTAGACAACCGTTACACTTATGCAGGTATCGGCGGTACTTACGGTGAAGTGACTTACGGTAAAAACGACGGTGCACTAGGTGTTATCACTGACTTCACTGATATCATGGCTTACCATGGTGCAAATGGTACTTACAAACTGGCAGTGGCAGACCGTGTTGATAACATGCTTGCTTATAAAGGCCAATTTGGCGACCTAGGCGTAAAAGCGAGCTACCATTTTGCAGATCGCGATGAAGATGGCAAATTTGTTGAAGGTGTATCTAACGATAAATTTATCGACAAAGACAATGATGGATATTCTCTATCTGCTATCTACGCCTTTGGTGATACTGGTTTCAATGTAGGTGCGGGTTACGCAGATCAAGATACAGCAGATCAATACATTCTTGCTGCATCTTACGCTTTCTCTGATTTCTACTTCGCTGGTGCTTTCGTTGATGGTCAATATAAGCCAGCAAATGCAGCAAAAACAGACAAAACTGGTTATGAGTTAGCAGCTAAATACACAATGGATCAAACCGTATTTACAACAACTTATAACTACCAAGAACAAAAAACTTCTGGTGTGAAGAGCGACAATGCTGACTTCATCGCAATTGATGCAACTTACTACTTCAAGCCAAACTTCCGCTCTTATGTATCTTATAACTTTAACCTGCTAGATGCAGATAAAGTTGGTAAGACTAAAGCAGAAGACGAACTGGCTATCGGTCTGCGTTACGACTTCTAATTTGTTGACTTAAAGTCACACGCCAAACGCCTGCTCACTAGCAGGCGTTTTTCTATCTGGCTATACTTTCGCAACTGCCCTCTTTGGAAGTTTTTGGTTATGCCGTTTTCATCCTCGCCAGTTTGGCGACTTATTTTTTGTTTTCTTCTCTTTTTGCCAAGCGCCCATGCGGAAACTCAATTCAGTTCAGCCACGAATAAACTTCCCGCTGGAGCTCGTTATGCATTACTGATTGAGGATATCGGTTCAAAACAGACCATTCTCGATCTGAATACGCATCTTTATTATCCCCCTGCGAGCACGCAAAAAATTCTAACCGCCCTCGCTGCCAAACTCGAATTGGGCGATGAGTTTCGCTTTCGCACAGAATTATTTCGCTCTGGTGACGATTGGGCTATTCATTTTTCAGGAGATCCCACTTTCACCACGGCAGATCTCACCGCGTTACTTAAACAACTTAAGTCACAAACAGGTGGAAAAATTGAAGGCGACTTATGGTTAGATAACAGTATTTTTAGCGGTTACGAACGTGCGGTTGGTTGGCCTTGGGATATTCTAGGTGTGTGCTATAGCGCTCCTGCCAGTGCCATCAATTTAGATAGTAATTGTATTCAAGCGTCTATTTATACTGAGCCACAAGGACGTACTCGCGTCTACGTACCGGAGCAGTATCCGGTACATGTTCAAACACGAGCCATCAGCGTCAGTAAAAATGAGCAAGAAAGCCTGCTGTGTGATTTAGAACTCACCGCTACTCCAGAAAACCACTACCAACTAGCAGGCTGCCTGACTCAAAGAGATAAACCATTACCACTAAAATTTGCCGTGCAAGATACTGGGTTGTACGCCCAGCGCATCGTCTATCGCTTGCTGGCACAACTCAATATCGAGCTCAAAGGCGAAGTGAAGGTGGGCAACTCTGCATTTAACCAAGCTCAAAAAGTCGCTGATCATCAATCTGATCCATTACCCGTACTGCTAAAAACGATGCTGCAAGACTCAGATAACCTGATTGCAGACACATTAACAAAAACCTTAGGTCACCGTTTTTATCTACAACCAGGTAGCTTCTCGAATGGTACTCAAGCCATCAAGCAGGTTTTTTATTCGAGAACAGGCATCTCATTAGAAGATACCCAATTAGCCGATGGCTCTGGCCTCTCTCGGAATAATCGAATGCGCCCACACGTGATGATCGAGACATTGCGCTATCTTTATCAGCATGATGAGCAACTAGGGTTGATTGCTCTGCTACCTTCGGCGGGGGAATCGGGCACACTGCAATATCGCCGTAGCATGCGTGCACCTCAAATAAGTGGGCAAATGAAAGCCAAGAGTGGTTCGTTGTATGGCACGTATAATATGGTGGGATTCGTCGTCGATGAACATCATCGCCCGACAACACTTTTCGTACAATTTGTTACTGACTATTTCCCGCCCCAAAACGGCACTGAAGCTGCGGTTGAGCCCGCAATCGTTCAATTTGAAACTCAGCTTTATCAGGAACTGATCCAACGTAATCGTTTAGCATCTAAACCTCATTGAGGCTTATCCCCTTTTCAGCGCTAGCCACAAATATGCCAATACGGATCATGAGACAATAAAAAAGCGCCGAAGGCGCTTTTTTATTGTTATGAGTGAGCTTACTTAATGGTAACTCGCGCAAACTTACGCTTACCCACTTGATAAACCGATGTGCCACAAGCAGGTACGAGTTTCGCGTCCTCTAACTTCTCGCCATCAAGCTTCACCGCACCTTGCTTAATCATGCGCAGAGCATCCGACGTCGATCCCACCAATCCTGCGTCTTTTAGCAGATTCGAGATCGCAATACCGGCATCAAATTCGAACTCAGGCATCTCCTCTGGCATAGCGCCTTTTTGGAAACGGTTGATAAACTCTTGCTCTGCGGCGTCTGCATCTGCGGCAGTATGGAAGCGAGTAATGATCTCTTTTGCTAATAAGATCTTGATGTCACGAGGGTTTGTACCATTTTGTACATCAGCTTTGAACTGTGCTATTTCCTCTAACGGACGGAAAGAGAGCAGTTCGTAGTAGCTCCACATCAGGTCATCAGAGATCGACATGATTTTGCCAAACATTTCGCTTGGCGCTTCGCTCACACCGATATAATTGTGTGCCGATTTGGACATCTTCTTCTCGCCATCCAGCCCCACCAGCAGCGGCATCATCAATACCACTTGTGGTTTCTGACCGTTGGACTTTTGTAGTTCACGCCCCATCAGCAAGTTGAACTTCTGATCGGTACCGCCCAGCTCAACATCCGTTTCCATAGCCACTGAATCGTAGCCTTGTAGTAATGGGTACATAAACTCATGGATCGCAATCGGCTGACCATTGTTGTAACGCTTTTTAAAGTCATCACGTTCTAACATACGAGCAACGGTCTGGTTTGAAGCGAGGCGGATCATGCCCTCTGCACCCAGTTGTGATAACCATTCTGAGTTAAATTGGATCTTGGTTTTCGACGGATCAAGAATCTTAAATACTTGCTGTTTATAGGTTTCCGCATTACGCAGAACATCTTCGCGAGTCAAAGGTGGGCGAGTGGTATTTTTTCCTGTTGGATCGCCCACCATACCGGTAAAGTCACCAATCAAAAATGTCACGTCATGACCCAAATCCTGGAAAGTACGAAGCTTATTGAGGATTACAGTGTGGCCTAGATGGATATCCGGAGCCGTTGGATCTGCACCCAATTTAATGCGCAGCGGACGGTTTTCTTTGAGCTTCGCGATCAACTCTTCTTCAGGGATCAGCTCTTCAACACCACGTTTAATCTCAGCTAAAGCGGCTTCAATACTCGCCATTCTTGTTCACTCCCACAGATTTGGCAAAAATTTGATAGTGGAACATATTACTTGAATAGCGATGCATTTTGAAACCAGTTAGACTACCCGACAGCGATTTTGTTAATAATTAAATGAATTTGAACTGAATATGCTTTCACTTTTCACTCGTCTTCCGTGGCTGCACCGTGTGTTAATCACCGTTTTTAGTGCCGTCATTGCCTTCGCCGTTTTTTTTCTGCCTAATGCTGAACGTTTACATAAACCGGAATCTCAATTAGAAGTCGGACGTCATTATCCGCTCTCTCTTGATAATCAGCTACTTTCAACCACTAATGAGACAGAAGCTCCTAGTGCTCTACTGCGTTGGGAGGTTTATCAAGTACGCAATGGTGAAAGTGCAGCCGTCTTGTTTCAGCGTGCAGGGCTCTCTTCTCGCGTACTGTATGAGTTAACCTCCAGTAACAGTGACATCAACAGTCAACTCTCCAAGTTAATGCCCAAAGATGAATTGAAATTCGGATTTGATGAAAATAACCAATTAGTTAAGCTCAAGCGCACAATCAGCCCTTACGAAACCTTTGTCATCACTCGTTCTGAATCAGGCTTTACCTCAGAGTTTGATAAGAAAGAGATCTTCTATCAATACAACTATGCAGAAGCAAAAATCACCTCAAGCTTCTGGAATGCAGGGATGGCAGCCGGTTTAAGCGCTAACCAAATTATGGAACTCGCAGGATTGTTCGGTTGGGATATCGACTTTGCCCTCGATATCCGTGAGGGTGATCAGTTCAAACTGCTGTACCAAGAAAACATTGTAGAAGGGGCCGTGATCGGTCGCGGGAATATTATTGCCGCAACGTTTACCAACCAAGGCTCTACTTTTACTGCCATTCTAGATGACAATACCGGTAACTATTACGATGAGAATGGCCGCGCAATGAAGAAAGCCTTTTTGCGCTCCCCTCTGGATTTCCGACGAGTTTCTTCTAACTTTAACCCTCGACGCCTTCACCCTGTGACGGGTCAAGTTAAAGCACACCGTGGTACTGACTACGCAGCGCCTGTAGGTACCCCAATCTGGGCGGCGGGTGATGGTGTGGTTGAAAAATCAAGCTATAACCAATTTAACGGTAACTATGTCTATATCCGCCACAGTAATACTTACATTACTAAGTACCTTCACTTGCAACGCCGACTGGTAAAAACAGGGCAACGTGTAAAGCAAGGACAGAGCATAGGTACGTTAGGAGGTACTGGGCGTGTTACTGGACCGCATTTACACTACGAATTCTTGGTGAATGGCGTGCATAAAAACCCTCGTACGGTTGAATTACCACAAGCACAATCACTCAGTGGTAAAGCCAAAGAGACTTTTATTGCTAATGCTAAACAACGCATGGCAAAGCTGGAGCGCTACAGTCAGCTGCTTTACGCTAACCAACAATAATGGCTTTCTAACGCCCTAAAAATAAGGCCAGCATTTTGCTGGCCTTAATGATCCTGAACGACAGCGATGAGCCGCAGACCTCTTTATGAAACCTCAAGCTCGTCATTCATGGCGGTTTTACGACGTCCTAACATCAGTAAACAAGGAGTGAGAACTAAGGTTAGCACTGTCGCAAAGGCTAATCCGCCGGCAACGGCGGTCGCAAGCTGAGACCACCACTGCGTGCTCGGTGCACCAAACTCAATTTTCTGATTGATGATGTCAATATTCATCTCAAGGACCATCGGCATCAAACCTAGAATGGTGGTGATGGTCGTCAGTAATACAGGCCGTAAGCGCTGCACTCCTGTGCGTAAAATCGCCTCCTCACGGCTTAATCCGCGTTTGAGTAACTGGTTGTATGTATCAATCAATACGATATTGTTATTGACGACGATACCAGCCAATGCAATCACCCCAATCCCGGACATGATAATCCCAAACGGCTTTTGGAAAATGAGCAAACCAGCAAACACCCCAACAGTAGAAAATATCACTGCGGTCAAAATCAAGAATGCTTGATAAAAGCTATTAAACTGGGTAATCAAGATGATCGCCATTGCCGCTAATGCCACCAAAAAGGCCTTTTCCAAAAAGGCAGCAGAGTGCTCTTGCTCTTCATTTTGACCACGAATGCGAAATTCGACACTACTTGGTAAATTGAGCCCCTTAAGAGCTTGCTCAATTGCGGGTAACTCTAAGGCCAAATTGTAGCCTTCCTTAAGGTCAGCCATGACGTTGATCACTCTTCGTCCGTCGATACGGTGAATCGTATCTTGCTTAGGCTCAGGCGTTATTTGCGCAAAATTGGTCAGCGGAACCAAACCTTGTAGTGTTTTCACTCGCAGCTGGTCAAAACGTCCGATATCGCGATACTCACTCGGATAACGCACTAAAATGTCGACTTCCTCATCACTATCATCCGGAAGATAGTCGCCAATCTTGAGGCCGTTCGTCACAAATTGCACGGTATTACCCACTAATGTGGCATCCGCGGCAAAACGCGAAGCATCATCACGCCGGATATCAATTTTCCAATCAATCCCCGGTTTGCTGCCGTTATCACTTAAATTTGTTAACGCGGGATTCGCCTCAGCCCATAGCCGGACTTGTTGAGTCGCTTTCTCAAGTTCTGCCGGAACACGCGATGAAAGCTCAATATCCAAATCATGCTCAACGGGAGGCCCTGCATCCGGAAACTTGTACTCAATTTCCACGCCCGGAAAAGCATCCGTCACTTGCTTCAACTCATCAATGATGGTTTTGACACTGCGTCGATACTGCCAATCGACTGGTGTTATCTGCACGACACCAATTTCATCATCACCGCCAGTGCGTGTATAAACACTTTCAAACTCTTTGTGACCGAGCATCACCTGCTCTACATCACTCATGATCTGATCTTTTTCATCTAATGAGAGATCGCCATAAGAACGCACTTTGACAGAAAAAAACGGTGGATCTACCTCAGGGAAAAACTCAGCACCTAAACCAGCTTTAGCGTAAGCAAAGGCAATCGCCGCCGACATCAATAAGGCTGCACATAATATTTTTATTGGATGACGGATCGCGATGGCTAAAGTCAGGTAGTAGGCTTTGGTAATCCCCGTTGCTTGTGAAAAATCGCCATTATGCAGCGCAACCATACGCGCCTGATTCGCTTGGGTAATTTGTTGTGGCCGCCCAAATAATCCACCGAGAACTGGCACAAACAGTAGTGCCATGACTAAGGAAGCGGTTAACGTGGCCATTAATGTCAGCGGAAGATATTTCATAAACTCCCCCGTAACATCCGGCCAAAATAGCAAAGGGGCAAACGCAGCTAATGTCGTCGCCGTTGATGCGGTGATCGGCCACGCCATGCGTTTGGCTGCATCTCGGTAGGCTTCGCTACGATGCATTCCTTCTTGCATACGCCGATCGGCAAACTCAGTCACCACTATGGCACCATCCACCAACATTCCCACGGCCATAATCAAGGCAAACAGCACAACGATATTCACCGTTAAACCAAACACCGCGAGCACCAATAAGCCGGTCAGGAATGAGCCAGGAATTGAAACGCCAACCAACAAAGAGGTACGTACCCCCAAGATCGCAATAATCACAATCACGACAAGAATGATTGCCGACAAAATATTGTTTTGCAGATCGTTGAGCATGAGTTTGACATCTTTAGACTCATCCCAAATGGTTTTAACCAGTAGGTTACTTGGCCATTCTTCACGAGCTTGTGCCTCGGTTAATACGGCTTTCACCAACTCAACCGTTTCAATAATGTTTTCACCCGAGCGTTTTTTAATATCTAAAACAATCGCAGGTTTACCATCCAATCTGGCATAGCTTTCTGGGTCTCGGAAGGATTGTCGTACCGTTGCCACATCACCAAAGGTAATGACTTGTTTGCCATCCACTTTAATCGGAAGTTCAAGCATATCTTTCAACGATTCAAAAACTGAAGGCACTTTGACTGAAAAACGTCCGTATCCGGTATCGACAAATCCAGCCGCAACCACACGGTTATTGAGCGCAATCAGATTATAAATATCGCCTTGATCTAGCCCGTAACTCTCCATGAGTAGCGGATCCACAACGATTTCAACAATCTCCTCCCGATCACCGGCTATATCAACGGAGAGTATTTGCCGATAACTTTCGAGTTTATCGCGCAGTTGGCGCGCAATCTGTACGGCTGTTCGTTCTGGAACCGTGCCATAAAGCACCACAGAGAGAATCGGTTGTTCAGCCGCAAGAGTGACTTCATTCACGGTAGGCTCATCGGTATCCGCGGGCAGCTTCGGTTTTGCCAAATCCACCGCATCACGCACATCCGCCATCGCTTTCGCTAGATCAACGCCAACATTAAACTCCAGCACAACAGAAGCATGCCCTTCTGAAGCCGTTGCCGTCATCTCTTTCACACCTTCAATAGAACGCAGTTCTTGCTCTAAAGGTCGAACAATCAAACGTTCCGCATCACTGGGAGAGATGCCTTGGTGACTAACGGAAACATAAATAATCGGGATGGTGACGTCAGGGCTTGATTCTTTCGGAATGGTCACATATGTCGCAATCCCTGCAACCAGAATAAACACCAACAACGTCAGCATGGTTCGTGTACGAGATAACGCCGCATCAATCAGAGTAAACATGGGGCGGCTCCTAGTTAATCGTCGCTAGCGGAGTGGCGATAACCTTATCCCCATCACGCACAAAGCCTTGACCACGAGTGATGATTTCCACCGTTTCACCCAATCCGGTCAGCCAAACACCATCTTGCTCAGCTTTCACTAATTGAATCGGCACAAAGTGAACCACATCTCCTTGCAGCGTTTTTACGCCTAGATTCCCAACATCATCTAGGGCAAGCATTGCCGGCGTAATTTTGATTGCCGACTGCGTCATCAAACTCAATGAAACTTCGGCACTCACCCCTGCCGGAATCGTTTGTTGTGGGTTATCCATTGCGACTTCAATGGCAAATGTATTGGTTGCAGGAGAAGAAAGCCTTGAAATATAACGAACTTTACCTTGAGTTTGACTTCCATCCATAAAGCGAATCACTGCTGGCTGCCCAAGCTGAACATGCTGTATATGTCGCTCACTCACATCCGCCTCAATCACCAGTCGATGCAGATCAATGATCGACGCGACGGGATCACCAATCGACACAAAATCCCCTTTTTCAATCGGCAAGGTTTCGACAACGCCCTCAAAGGGGGCTCGAACTTGAGTATTCTCCAATAAGCGCTGTACGGTACTTAACGAAGATTGAGCGTCCGTCAATGCCGCTGCGGCATTAGTGAAGGCAACCTCTCCTTGCAAGCCTTTGTTTTTCAAAGCACTTGCCGCATTAAATTCTTGTTGTCGCACTTTCAACTGTGCTTTGGCTCGTTCTAACTGAGCATCCAGATCGCCTCGATCAATTAAAGCAATCACTTGATCCTTGCTTACCGCTTGGCCTTTAACAATTTTGATATCGATAATTCGCCCTGCGATCTCAGCACCAATATTGGCTTGTCGATCCGGAGCCGTTCGGCCATAAAGCTCAATCACTTTGTCCGTTTGTTCAGCCGTAAAGGTTTGATAGCCAACTTTAGCCAAGGGGACTTGAATTTCTGTCGAGGTTTGGGGTTCTTGAGCACTGGGGCGCCCTAAACCAAGCCATGCCACCAACACCACAATGAAGAAGAGAGAAATCAACCAAGGTTGATGAAGAAAATAATCGCGAATCTGACGAACGGAGGTTTTTACCGGAAACATAAATATTCCTTATTGTTATGACCACGTTACATCCTGATACGTAGTTTGGGCCAATCGAATTCTTCGATTGGCCTGATTTTTCCTGATTCTGTGACTCAGGATTAGACGCTAAATGATGCGCCGCAACCACACGTTGTTGTTGCATTTGGGTTATTCACGAAAAATCTTGAGCCTTCAAGACCTTCCGTATAGTCAACCACGCCACCGATCAAATACTGCAAACTCATCGGGTCAACCACCAAAACAACACCACTATTTTCAATCGTGGTATCACCTTCATTTACGGTTTCATCAAAAGTAAAGCCGTATTGAAAACCGCTACAACCACCACCGGTAATATAAACACGTAGCATCAACGATGGATTTTCTTCTTCAGCGATCAACGCTTTAACACGCGTTGCCGCCGCATCAGAAAAGGATAATGGTACATTAACTTCGCTCACGATGACCTCTCTCATTCGTGGAAAGTGCCGCAACATTCTAGAGTTCGATGCGCAGCACATCTAATAGTGATAATGGCAGCGATTATCCAATACCTGAGTTGGCCGTTCAAGTATTAGCCTTAATCCGAATGATTTTGACCGATAAATTCGCTTCATTCCTCGCGGTTTTGGGGTTTCAGACAGGGAAAATCGATCAAAATGTAGCGAAAACATTTCACCACCCAAAGCATCGGCGTACAATGCGCCCCAAAATTGGTCCGATTCATCATAAGAGGAAAGTAGCATGACCAAATCAGCCGAGTTGTATCAAAAGGCGCAAACCACTATTCCGGGTGGCGTTAACTCTCCAGTTCGTGCCTTTAACGGAGTAGGTGGTTCACCGATTTTCATTGATCGTGCCGATGGCGCGCTGATTTTTGATGCCGATGGTAAAGCATACATTGACTACGTGGGATCTTGGGGACCAATGATTCTCGGCCACAACCATGCGGTGATCCGTGAAGCGGTCATCCAAGCGGCACAACGTGGTTTAAGTTTCGGTGCCCCCACCGAAATGGAAATCATCATGGCAGAGTTGGTGTCTGAACTGGTTCCTTCCATGGAGCAACTGCGCATGGTGAACTCCGGTACTGAAGCCACGATGAGTGCTATCCGCCTTGCTCGTGGATACACCGGTCGCGATAAAATCGTCAAGTTTGAAGGCTGCTATCACGGCCATGCCGATAGCTTATTAGTTAAAGCAGGGTCTGGCGCGTTAACGCTTGGTCAACCAAGCTCACCTGGTGTGCCGGCCGATTTCGCCAAACATACTTTAACGGCTCGTTTTAACGATTTAGATTCCGTACGCGAACTGTTTGCCGCCAATAAAGGTGAAATTGCGTGCATTATTGTTGAACCTGTTGCCGGCAACATGAACTGTATTCCTCCTGTTGAAGGCTTCCATGAAGGTCTACGTGAAATCTGTGACCAAGAAGGCGCACTGCTGATTTTTGATGAAGTGATGACCGGTTTCCGCGTTGCACTGGGTGGCGCTCAAGCCCACTACAACATCAAGCCAGACTTAACCACTCTCGGTAAAGTGATCGGTGGTGGTATGCCCGTCGGCGCTTTCGGTGGTCGTCGTGAAGTGATGCAATACATTGCCCCAACAGGCCCGGTTTACCAAGCGGGTACACTTTCAGGCAACCCTATCGCGATGGCAGCAGGCTATGCCTGTCTAAATCTACTTCGTGAAGAAGGCAACGAGAAACGCTTAGCCGCAAAAACCAAACAACTGGCTGACGGCTTTAAATCACTGGCAGATCAACATGGCATTCCACTTTTGGTACACCAAGTTGGCGGCATGTTTGGCTTCTTCTTCACCGAACAAGAGAAAGTCACTTGCTATGAAGATGTCGCGCGTTGCGATGTAGAGCGTTTCAAACGTTTCTTCCACTTGATGTTGCAACACGGCGTTTATCTCGCACCATCGGCCTTTGAAGCTAGCTTTACCTCACTAGCTCACGGTTCAAAAGAGATTGAAGCCACATTAGAAGCCGCCGATCGCAGCTTTGCCATTTTGGCAGCGGAAGCGAAAGCTTAACAAACGGTGTGCTCTCACTTTTCAAAGGCAGCCGAGGCTGCCTTTTTCATTGAGCGACAATCTATTGCCAATAATAAACACTCATCAGTACTAGAGCGCAAATCACTACGCCAAACCACGGGATAGGTTTACGTTTCGCTTTTTTGTCACAACATTCGTTTTTATCACAACAGCCCATCTTGACCTCTAGATTGATAAGCAACTGAATTGGCGTCATTATAGCTCTTCAACTTACTTAAGGTGGATAACTCTCGTGTCAGAAAAAATTAAATTAGCCTCCAGTCATCGCGTATTAGTTGTGGCTCTGTTGGCTTCTGCACTCGCCTGTTACTGGTTAGTCGAGCCTTATATCAACTCGATTGTTATGGCGTTCATCATCTCGTTATTGATGTTCCCTATCCATGATTGGCTTGATAGAAAACTTCCCTCACACCATAACATCTCTGCCTTTTTATCCTGCGTGGTGCTGACCGTCATCGTGGTGATTCCGTTGTTGTTTATCTTCGGAGCCATTGTGCAACAAGGCTCTAAATTTTCTCAAAACCTTTATTCTTGGGTGACTCATGGCGGCATTCAGGAATTATTGAGTCATCCTTGGGTAGTAAAAGTGCTTGGCCTCGCCAATCAATATCTTCCTTTTGAAGAAATTAGCCCACAGCAAATCGCGCAGCGTGTTGCCCAATTTGCTACCACCTTTGGCAGTAATTTAGTCAGCATAAGCGCCAAAATTCTCGGGGATGCCACCAGCTTCGTGATGAATTTTTTCCTGATGTTATTTGTATTGTTCTTTTTATTGCGTGATCACGACAAAATTATCAGCGCAATCCGCCATATTCTTCCCCTATCGCGTAGCCAAGAAGATCGCTTGCTCAATGAAATTGAGAACGTCTCAAAATCGGCAGTGATGGGTTCATTTTTAACCGCGATCGCTCAAGGTTTTGCGGGAGGAATTGGTATGTGGTTAGCAGGATTCCCAGGGTTGTTTTGGGGAACCATGATGGGATTTGCCTCATTCATCCCCGTGGTGGGTACCGCTTTAATTTGGATCCCCGCGACGCTCTACCTCTTTTTAATTGGCGAAACCACTTGGGCTTTCTTCCTCGCAATATGGAGTATTGCGGTGGTGGGCTCGATTGATAACCTACTACGCCCATTCTTGATGCAGGGCAGTGCCGGTATGAATACTCTGATGATTTTTTTCTCGCTGCTCGGCGGAATTCAGTTATTTGGTTTGATCGGCCTAATTTATGGCCCGCTGATTTTTGCCATCACCATGGTACTGTTTAATATCTATGAAGAAGAATTTCGCAGCTTTTTAGATCAGCAAGATCAAAGCTAATCCAGAGTAAAGGCTTCATTCAAAGGGCGGATTATGCGAAAATCTGCCCCCTTTTATTGAGTAGAACGTGCCATGCAACACTATACCGCCCCGACTGAAATTGCCCTTCGCCAACTCGACTATTTTGCTGGTAAACATGTTCTGGTGGCGGGAGAGGCCGAAGATCGCTTTCCTATCGAACTTCGTCAGCATTGCGCTTCCGTTTCAGTGTTTACCACGCACTACGGCTACTATTCTCAGCTCAAACCGTTTGCTGAAATTAACTGCTATTTTGGCGAACAACTCACCGACGAGATCAACGCTGATTTGATCCTGCTCTACTGGCCAAAAGCCAAACAAGAAGCTGAGTATTTACTCGCAATGCTGCTTTCCAAGTTCGGCACAGGCACGGAACTTGTAGTGGTCGGGGAAAACCGTTCGGGTGTGAAGAGCATTGAGAAAATGTTTACGCCTTATGGTTCGATCTACAAATACGACTCGGCTCGTCGCTGCTCATTCTATTGGGGACAATGTGAAAATAAACCTGATGAGTTTGATATTTCTCAGTGGTTTAAATCATACTCTGTAACCTATCAAGGCCATGAATTAACGATTCGCAGCCTGCCTGGCGTGTTTAGTCATGGCGAATTTGATCTGGGTAGCCGACTGCTACTGGATACGTTACCCGCTCTCAGTGGTAAGGTGATCGATATTGGCTGTGGTGCTGGGGTGTTGGGCTGTGTTATGGCAAAACTCAACCCTGAAATTGAACTGGAAATGACCGATATTAGCGCTCTGGCGATTCGTTCTAGTCAAGAAACCCTTATCGCTAATCAACTAAGTGGTCGGGTTTATCCGTCTGATATGCTCTCGAATGTAGGAAGCCAATACCACTATATCGTCACCAATCCACCTTTCCATTCAGGTTTAGACACGCGCTACAGCCCTACAGAACAACTCTTGGCTGAATCCATCCACCATTTAGCCGCCACTGGCTCACTTTGGGTTGTGGCCAACAGCTTTTTAAAATATCCACCAATCATTGAGCGAGCGTTTGGGCACTGCGACATTGCAGCGAAAACGACTAAGTTTGCCATCTATCACGCTAAAAAATAACTTCTTACATTTTGCCGCTTTTGACGTAAATATGCTCAAAATGCGGCACCTTCCTCACGTTTTTTGCGCCTATGCCCACGCTTTAGCTTGGACTTACTTGTCAAAGTAAAAAAACTCGTTAATTTCGTTACTTTAGGTTTTTCTTGTCATTCACCCGCTCATGGCTCGCGAGCGCCAACGAGTATCACCAAAAGTAACGCCTTAATTATGTTTAGGTTCTATCGAAAACAAAAATTCAAGCGCCTGCAGAATACCCTGATGGCGGCCTTTTTGGCTCTTAGCATTATTCCATTGACGATTACCGCGCTGTTTTTCCTCCATTCCCACAGTAAAGACTTGGAAGAGCAAAGCACCTCATACCTCGTTTCGGTACGAGATACCAAGCAGCAGCAAGTGATCGATTACATGATGGCCAAAGAGTCAGAAGTCATGGGCTTTGTCCGTTCCGAGCTTGCTTATGCCAGTGGCGGACGTTTTTATGGTTTAGTCAATGCATTCCAACGCTTGGATGTCAGTATCGAAGCGGCTCGTGAACATGCCCAGCAGCGTTACATCCCCGGTTCTGGCGATCAAATAAAAACGTCAGTGCTGCCACAATCCAGCAGTTATGTGGGAAGCGAACGTTACCGGTTACTACACAAACGCTATCACTGGGCCTTTTTAGAACTGCTAAAACGCTCAGATTTCGATGACATTCTCTTAGTTGATATTGAAGGCAACGTCGTTTACTCCATTTATAAATACGACAACTTTGGCACCAATTTATTAACGGGCAAATATCAAGATGCCAACCTAGGGCATACGTTTAAACGTCTAGAACAAACGGTCAATGAACAACGCAAAACCAATGAAGACTTCACCCCAGTGGTCATCTCAGATTTTGTCGAAGAAGACGGAAAACAGTACGCTTGGCTCGGCGCACCAATTATTCAACAAGGCTACTTACACAGCTATGCCATGTTCCGCCTACCCAGTAATGCCATCACCAAACTGATCGCCGATGGCAACAATAATCCATCAATGCAAACCATACTCGTCGGCCAAGATCTGCGTTCACGAACGTTAACGTCTGCAGAAATCGCCGTCGAAAAGAGCAAACAGGTGGTCGAGCTCGCCTTGTCTGGCAAACGTTCGGTAGGTACCTATACCAATACCGATGGTGAACAAGTCATTGCTGCTTATGCCCCTATCAATCTGAAAAGCATTCATTGGGCCTTAGTGGTTGAGCTTCCAGAAAAAGAAGCGTTTGCCCGTGTACGTCAATTGGAAAAGCTCTTTGTTTTTGCCATGTTGACTGCAATTGTATTGGTGGTGATAGCTTCGCATTATCTCTCGAACTTTATTACCGCCCCACTATTAAAACTCACTTGGGCCGCAGAACGTGTCTCTGCCGGAGATCTTGATGAGGCAATGATCAATACCGAGCGGAAAGATGAAATTGGTCGTTTAGCCGTCAGTTTCGAGCGAATGCAGCGCTCTATCCGTGAAAAAATCTCACTCATCAAATCACAAAATAAAGAGTTAGAGAGCAACCTGCTGATCATCCGTAAACAGAACGATGAATTGCAGCTCGCGAACAAGCTCAAAGATGAATTCCTCGCCACCACATCACACGAATTGCGTACTCCACTACACGGTATGATTGGAATTGCCGAAGCATTAGTTTCAGGTGCCAATGGCCCACTGACCGCCGCTCATAAATATCAACTCGATATCATTATTAGTAGTGGTCAGCGCTTAGCCACCTTGGTGGACGATTTGCTGGATTATCACAAAATGCGCTATGGCGCGTTGGATATTCAAAAAGGCGCCGTCGATTTATCCAGTGCGACGCGGTTAGTTTTGGAGCTCTCGCATCACTTACTCGGCAAAAAAACACTGCGTATTATTAACCAAGTTCCAGAGCTACCAGTCTGGGTTTCTGCGGATCCACAACGCTTGGAGCAAGTGCTGTATAACCTGATTGGTAATGCGATTAAATATACGTCGGAAGGCAAGATTGTTATCTCCGCAACCTATATGGACGATAAAATCCGCGTACAGGTGGTGGATACTGGCCAAGGTATTCCTGCCGAGCAACTGGAGCAAATATTCGAACCTCTGATCCAAGCAGGTCGAGATGCGAGCCGCTACCGTCAGGGCGCGGGATTAGGGTTGTCTATCAGCCGTCAGCTTATTGAACTGATGAATGGTACACTTTATGTCAGCAGCCAGCCGATGGTTGGCACGACATTTAGCTTTACTCTACCGCTAGCGACTCAAGATGAGATTGCTCAAGCACGCTTAACTGAACTGCCCCACTTCCAAGCTCCAGAAATTTTGGATGCCGAACTTCCAGAGCAGAGCACGCTGCCTGAAAATGAGCACGGTCCATTACTTTTAGTCGCTGATGATGAACCCGTTAATCTCAGAGTATTAGACAGCTTCTTACGTCTTGAAGGTTACCGTGTGCATACTGTACAAGATGGTCATGAAGTGCTTGAAGCCGTGAAACGTGAAAAGCCTGAGCTCTTGTTACTCGACATCATGATGCCAGGCATGAGCGGTTATCAAGTGTGTGAAAAACTGAGACAAAGTTACGACCATGCTGAGCTCCCCATCATTATGCTAACGGCCCTGAATCAGTCCGATGACCGAGTGCGTGGCTTTGAAGCCGGTGCGAATGACTACTTATCGAAGCCATTTAACAAACAAGAGCTGGCGGCTCGTATCGTAGCTCACCTTACCGCGAGCAAAGCAGAGTTGCGCCGTGTTGAAAATGCGCAGCTTCAAAAAGAGTTAAAACACCGTGCGATGGTTGAAGCGAGTCTCCTTGAAACTCAAGGACGCTTGTTAGAACAACTAGAATCCGCCCCAGAAGCGATACTGTGTGTCAAAGAAGGCAATAAAATACGCTTTGCCAACGAGGCCGCATCACGCCTATTTAGACGCACGCCAGAGCAGCTTAAACGCTCGAATGCAGAAGAGTTAATCGCCCCCAAATACCTCAACATCGATCAAGAACATTACTGCGGCAATATTGATGTTTACGTTGATGATGTGCGCCAACATTTATCCGCTGACGTACTACGCTTACCGGAAGGCTCCGGATTGCAAGCCATGTACATCTTTAATGTCGGAGGCAGTATTAATGCTGCACGTATTTATAATCTAGAAACCGCGGTAGAAGCCCTCTCAAGCTACGCTTTCGAAGGTGATAAAGATAAATTACAACAGCTCAAAGAATTGGGTGGTGAGTTCACTCGCCTGGCCGATAAAGCATCCGGTGAGTATCAATCCAAACAAGATTTGATGCGTAGTGTCTTGGTCGAAGCCATGACCAGCGCTCTTGATTATTGGGAGCGAGTCTCAGGACAAAGTAAATTTACCTTTGCTGAACAAAGCGGCTTGTGGCGTGTGTATCTTGACCGCAGTACCTTACAAACTCGTACCTTAGATAAATATTTACGCATTGAGACATTGCCTAAAACACCACGCTGGAGAACGGTGCTTAACTCGCTCGATTACATCCTTGAGCACTGTAAAGAGTCAAGCCCAGATCGCACTCACATCGAGATGCAGCGCGATAAGCTACAGAAGTTACTCACCTCAGAATAGCACTATGATGCATAACCAAACCCACCGAAAGGTGGGTTTTTTATTGGTATCGTTAATCCATTTCCCTCGCCTTTCTCTCTCCAGTTTTACATGAAAAGTCCATGCCACAGACTTGATTTACGTAGCTAAAAAAGAACTTAATTGACTGATAAACTTGTTCACAAAAAGGGTAAAACCACCGTAAGAAAAGACTTAAACTCAGCCAAAACTGAGTATTTGTTTGAGATTGCGAAGGGGGTCACAACAATTCGCCAGATTTAATTCAATCGATTAAATTAACGTAAAACAAGGCTAGTGAGCGAGATCTCGTTACTAGAACACTCCAAAAAAAACCAATAAAATAAAGGAACCAAAGGTTAGTAGACACTAACAACCCTAACTCCATCTCGTCACTTTTGCGAGGCGAATCACCTCCTGATTTTTGCACAAAAATCACACATCAAAGTGTATTTTGACGTTAATAACGAGAGGCAAATAGGTTTTGACGTTTTTAACGGGAAAGGGAATTGATAAATTTCTTGGCAAGGTGTTTTCTTACTCCTGCCAAAGGCCTACAGGCCACTCATTTCTTCCCCTTCCCTCCGACGGGCGAAAAATAACATGAGGTAGGTCTTGGAGAGTGTTTATCAATTGATGACATTCCATCCATTAGTGAAATGAAAGCAACTAGTAAGGAACAGCTATGCTTGCCAATATTAAAAAGACAGCACTAGCCGCCGCAGTAATCGCAGCAGCAACCAGTGTCTCAGCTCCAGCGTTTGCACGTAGTGAGCTAACCATCGTGCCAGATTTCTACCCTACAATGGTACGTAACTTCAACCCGTACCTAGCAACGAACCTGCGTACAACCACTGACTTTATCTATGAACCTCTGGTTGTATTCAATGAGATGAAAGGTAATACGCCTGTATTCCGTCTGGCTGAAAGCTACAAAATGGCTGACGACCTGATGAGCGTGACTTTCGATATCCGTAAAGGCGTTAAGTGGTCTGATGGTGAAGCGTTCACAGCAAATGACGTGGTTTACTCTTTCAATCTGCTGAAAGCGAAACCAGAACTTGACCAACGTGGTATCAACAAATGGGTAACTAGCGTTGAGAAAGTAGACGATTACAAAGTGCGTTTCCGTCTGTCTGAAGCAAACTCTAACGTACCTTATGAGATTTCTCTGATTCCTATCGTTGCTGAGCACGTATGGAAAGAAGTGAAAGATCCAACGACCTTCACTAACGAAAACCCTGTAGGTACTGGTCCTTTCACCGTAATCGACACTTTCACCCCACAACTGTACATTCAATGTCGCAACCCGAACTACTGGGATGCTGCGAATTTGGAAGTTGACTGTCTGCGTGTTCCACAGATCGCAAACAACGACCAACTGTTGGGCAAAATCGTAAACTCTGAACTTGACTGGACTTCTTCATTCGTTCCAGATATCGACCGTACTTACGCAGCAGCGAACCCTAACCACCACTACTGGTATCCAGCAGCGGGTACTCAGGCGTTCATGGTTAACTTCAAAAACCCAGATGCAGCGAAAAAAGAAGCACTGGATAACGTAGACTTCCGTCGTGCGTTCTCTATGGCTCTTGATCGTCAAACTATCATCGATATCGCCTTCTACGGCAGCGGTACAGTGAACGATTACGCATCAGGTCTAGGCTATGCATTCGAAGCATGGTCTGATGAAGCGACACACAACAAGTACAAAGGCTTCAACACGTATGACGTTGAAGGCTCTAAGAAACTACTGGCAAAAGCGGGCTTCAAAGATGTAAACGGTGACGGTTTCGTTGAAACTCCATCAGGCAAATCTTTCGAACTGCTGATCCAATCTCCAAATGGCTGGACTGACTTCAACAACACAGTTCAACTTGCAGTAGAACAGCTACAAGAAGTGGGTATCAAAGCGAAAGCACGTACTCCAGAATTCGCGGTTTATAACCAAGCAATGCTGGAAGGTACTTACGACGTTGCGTACACCAACTACTTCCACGGCGCAGATCCATACACTTACTGGAACAGTGCATACAACTCAGCACTACAATCTGGTGATGGTATGCCACGCTTCGCAATGCACTACTTCACAGACAAGAAGCTCGATGGCTTGCTAGACAGCTTCTACAAAACAGCAGACAAGAACGAGCAGCTAGCGATCGCTCACGGTATTCAGAAGATCATTGCTGAAAACCAAGTGACTATCCCTGTTATGTCTGGTGCATGGATGTATCAGTACAACACCACTCGCTTCACTGGCTGGTGGAATGAAGAAAATCCACAGGGCCGTCCAAGCGTTTGGGCTGGTATCCCAGAGCGTCTACTACACGTACTGGATCTGAAACCAGTTAAGTAATACACGTTCATTTCTTGCGGCGCACGCTGTGCGCCGCCTATCTAAATCCCCTCATGTTGTTAAGCAAACATATGGCGCTCGTCGTCAGGGGATTTCTCGCTCTCAAATTCGCTAGGGGCGAGACCTGAAACCAGAGACAGGACAAAACTGGGTGAGTAAGGTGTAAGTTATGGGTTACTTTTTAAGACGATTGTCGTTCTATTTTGCCGCGTTGCTGGTTGCAGCAACATTAAACTTTATTATTCCGCGTGCCATGCCTGGTGATCCCGTCACCATGATGTTTGCTAACGCAACCGCACAAGTTACCCCAGAGCGTATTGAAGCAATGAAACAGCTTCTGGGCTTTGTGGATGGTCCTTGGTATGTCCAATACATGACATACATTAAAAGCATCCTGACTTGGGAACTCGGCACCTCAATCAAATTCTACCCTTTGAGTGTGAATGAACTGCTTGGTGGCGCTTTTGGCTGGTCACTGTTCCTTGCAGGTACCGCAGTTATTATCTCTTTCTCCATCGGTTCTGTACTCGGCATCTTTGCCGCGTGGAAACGTGGTAGCCGTTACGACACTTTTATCACACCAGGTATGTTGGTTATTCAAGCAGTGCCTCAAGTGGTTATTGCGATGTTGGCGATGTTCACTTTCGCTATCGGCTTAGGTTGGTTCCCAACGGGTTACGCTTATACCGCAGGCACAATGCCTGATTGGACAAGCTGGGCATTCATTAAAGACGTCAGCTATCACGCGGTACTTCCTTTGGTCTGTGCTTCGATTGTGCAAATCGGTGGTTTCTTGGTCAACATGCGTAACAACATGATTAACCTGCTCGCTGAAGACTATATCACCATGGCAAAAGGTAAAGGCTTGAGCGAAAACCGCGTGGTCTTTAACTATGCGGCACGTAATGCTCTGTTACCTAGTGTCACAGCACTTTCTATGTCTCTCGGTATGGCGATTGGTGGCCAGTTGATTATTGAAATCATCTTCAACTATCCAGGTTTAGGCACTGTGCTATTTAACGCTATCACCGCGCGTGACTATCAAGTTTTGCAAGGCCAGTTACTGATCATGACTCTGTTCATGCTGTTCTTTAACCTACTGGCTGACATGTTATACGTTGTTCTAGACCCTCGCTTACGCAAGGGAGGTAAATAATCATGAAAGCACTTTGGAAACTCTTACGCGGCAACCGTATGGCGATGATTGGCGTGACCATCTTAAGCCTGTTTTTTCTGCTCGCGGTCGCAGCGCCTCTTATTACCTCTCATGCTCCTGATAAACGCACGGGTAACCCACATGAATACCCAGCGTTTGTTGTGAAAGCCGCCAAAGCAAACCCAGATGGCTGGGTAGCTGAAAACTTAGCAACCGATCGCCGTACATTGGCGATGTCTAAAAAAGCCGATCACATACTCGGTACCACCCGTATGGGTCGTGATGTGTGGTCTCAAGTTGCTTACGGTGCTCGCGTATCGTTAGCAGTAGGCTTCGGCGCTGGTATCACTGTCTGTTTCTTAGCCACAGTCATCGGTGTTTCGGCTGGCTATTTTGGAGGGAAAATTGATGACTTCCTCACTGCCGCAATGAACATCATGCTGGTGATTCCACAGTACCCATTGTTGTTCGTATTGGCCGCCTTTATCGGTGAGGCAGGGCCTTTAACCATCGCCTTGATTATCGGGTGTACCTCCTGGGCTTGGGGTGCGCGGGTGGTACGTTCACAAACCATGGCACTGCGTGAAAAAGAGTTCGTTAAAGCTGCTGAAGTTCTGGGTGAATCTTCATGGCGCATCATCTTTGTTGAGATTCTGCCAAACCTTATCTCCATCGTAGGTGCAAGTTTTATCGGTTCGGTGATGTACGCCATCATGATGGAAGCGACGATTTCCTTCTTAGGCTTAGGCGATCCAAACACCATCAGCTGGGGCATCATGCTGTACAACGTACAAACTTCATCATCCATGCTGATCGGCGCTTGGTGGGAACTGTTAGCACCTTGTATCTCACTGACCGTGTTAGTAACAGGCCTTGCTCTGCTGAACTTTGCAGTTGATGAAATTGCTAACCCACAATTGCGTTCACACAAAGGCATGAAGCGTTGGAAAAACCTTGCTAAGCAAGATCAAAAAGCGCGTCAGCCAAATTTACCACCACAAAATGCACTTTGGAGCGGAGATAAATAATCATGACTGCACCACTAATCTCAATCCGCAACTTATGCGTGGACTACATTACCGATGCGGGTGATGTCCGTGCCTGTAACAATGTGAGCTTTGATTTAGCGCCAGGCGAGGTGTTTGGCCTTGCCGGTGAGTCTGGTTGTGGTAAATCAACCGTAGCTTTCTCGCTAATGCGCCTGCATAAGCCGCCCGCGTTTATCACTGGTGGCGAGGTGATCTTCAACGGTGAAGATATCCTGAAATACAGCGACGAACGTATGCAGTCTTTCCGCTGGAAAGAAATGTCGATGGTGTTCCAAAGTGCGATGAACGCACTGAACCCTGTTCTGACTATGGAAGAGCAATTTTGTGATGTGATCATGCGCCATACCAATATGACGCGTGAACAAGCAAAACGTCGCGCTGAGGGTTTGTTAGAGATCGTGGATATTCATCCAAGCCGACTCAACGACTACCCACACCAGTTCTCTGGTGGTATGCGTCAACGCTTAGTGATTGCGATTGCGCTCGCACTCAATCCAAAAATGATCATTATGGATGAACCCACTACCGCTCTAGATGTAGTGGTACAGCGTGAAATCCTGCAAAAGATTTACGCACTCAAAGAAGAGTTTGGTTTCTCTATTTTGTTCATTACTCATGACTTGTCACTCATGGTCGAGTTCTCCGACCGTATCGGCATCATGTACTCCGGTGAATTGATTGAAGTTGCACCTTCAAAACAAATTCTGGAAACCCCTTACCATCCTTATACCAAAGGATTGGGAAGTTCTTTTCCACCATTAACTGGACCAAAAACGAAACTCACAGGGATCCCAGGAAACCCACTCAACTTGTTGGAAATTCCACAAGGCTGCCGTTTCCAAGCTCGCTGCGACCGAGTTCATGAAGCTTGTACTAAGGTACCGACCGTACTGCGCCAAATCGAGCATGGCCGTTTTTCTAACTGCCACCTCTATGGAGCAAGCGCCACAATAAAACGCTAAGGCGCACAGCAAGCAGTAGCAAAGAATTTCTGGAGACAATTATGAGCAAACCACTTGGCGAATTACTGGTTGAGGGAAAAAATCTGGTTAAGGATTTTGCAATCAACAGTAACGCACTCAAACAACCAATGATGCGTGCAATCAACGACGTATCATTCAAAATGTACAAAAGCCGCGGTTTATCGGTAGTGGGCGAATCTGGCTCAGGCAAATCCACCACCGCCAAAATGATCGCCAAAATGTATGCCCCAACCTCTGGCATCATCGAGTACAAAGGTCGTGATATCCAAGAGATCACGTCACGTGATGACTTGATGCACTACCGCGAAGGCGTGCAAATGGTATGGCAAGACCCGTTTGGTTCTCTCAACCCAACCCATACCATTTTCCATCATATTGCGCGCCCATTGCTGATCCACAAAAAGGTCACTCCTGGCAACAAAAAAGAGCTGGAAGAACGAGTTTACGAACTGCTTGAGCAAGTGGGTCTCATCCCACCCAAAGCCACTGCCGCTAAGTACCCACATCAACTTTCTGGTGGCCAACGTCAACGCGTTAACTTAGCGCGTAACATCGCGGTAGGTGCCGAAGTCGTTCTGGCGGATGAACCTACTTCGATGTTGGACGTTTCAATCCGTGCTGGCGTACTTAACTTGATGGAAGAGATGAAGTTCGAGCGTCAAATGTCACTGCTGTACATCACGCACGACATCGCTACCGCTCGCTACATCGCTGAAGACTTGGCCGTTATGTACGTAGGACACATGGTGGAATGGGGTGACACCGATGAGATCATTCACGATCCACAGCACCCTTACACCAAGTTGTTAGTGTCTGCCGTGCCGGATCCGAAAAAGTCGATCCATGAAAAATTGGAAGGCAATAAGGGCGAAATCCCACTTTGGACACCAAGTTCTGTCGGTTGTCCATTTGCAGGTCGCTGTTTGCACGCTTCCGCGAAATGTCGCGAAGCCTTACCAGAAGTCACGCAACTGTCTGACAACCACTTTGTACGTTGTTATCTGTTTGAAAAGTAAAAAACCAGTAGCTCCCTGCCTAGCAGGGAGCTTACTCAATCCATACTGTGGAGAAAATGAATGCAGTTACTGACCAACCACATTGGCTATGAAATCAAAGGCCCCAAACAAGCAGTATTGCTCTGCGGGCAAGCACAATTAATGGATGATTGTGTGCTTTTGGTTTGCGCTCGTAGCCACCAAACCGTAGCAACGCTCCCGATTGAGCGTCACGGTAGCGTGGACAACTGGCATCAGGGACAATTTCATCGTATCGATTTCTCGAATTTTACAACTCCGGGCGACTACTATTTGCGTCTGGATCACACTCATTCTGCCACCTTTACCATTGCGCAAGGCGTATTAATGCAACGCACATTCTCCGATGTGCTGCACTACTTCAAATCGCAACGCTGCACTGGGCAGTTTGATCAGCAAGACAAGCAAGTACCGCTGCTGGGCACATCAACCACTGCCGATGTGCACGGCGGCTGGTACGACGCTTCAGGTGACGTTAGTAAATACCTCAGTCACCTTTCTTACGCTAACTATTTGAACCCACAACAAACACCTATGGTGGTCTGGAACATGCTCAAAGGGTTAGCGGTTTTACAACATCACTCGGGTTTTGCGCCTTTTTCCCGCACTCGCCTCAAGGATGAAGCGTTGTTTGGTGCTGATTTTCTGCGTCGTATGCAAAACTCCGAGGGATTTTTTTATATGACCGTCTTTGACAAATGGAGCAAAGACATCAAACAACGCGAGATTTGTGCCTATGCCACTCAAAAAGGGCATAAGTCAGCCAACTATCAAGCAGGTTTCCGTCAAGGCGGTGGCATGGCCATCGCGGCACTTGCTGCTGCGGCTCGTTTAGAAACGCACGGTGAATATACTCAAGCGGAGTATTTGCAAGCGGCAGAAACAGGTTATTGGCATCTAAAACAACACAACACTCAATACCTTGATGATGGTGTTGAAAATATTATTGATGAATATTGCGCACTGTTGGCATGTTGTGAGCTTTACCGCAGCACAGAGAACACACAGTATCTCACTCAAGCGCGTGAGTGGGCTGAGCGTTTAGCTCAGCGCCAATGCAGTGATGAGCAGGTTACGCACTATTGGTCTGCTACTAGCAACGGTGAGCGCCCATACTTCCACGCCTCCGATGCGGGTTTGCCTGTTATCGCATTGTGTGAATACCTCAATATCGAAACCGACACGGCTAACTATGCCCAGCTACAACGGGTTATCGAACAAGCCTGCCAGTTCGAACTAACCATCACCCAACAAGTCACTAATCCGTTTGGTTATCCACGCCAGTATGTAAAAGGCGTAGAAAGCGCGAAACGCACCAGTTTCTTCATCGCACAAGACAACGAAAGTGGTTACTGGTGGCAAGGTGAAAATGCTCGCTTAGCTTCACTCGCTAGCATGGCTTATTTGGCTCAACCGCATTTAAATATTGAGACTGCCGAGTCACTACAACATTGGGCGCAAAATGCCCTGAACTGGATTGTCGGCCTCAACCCATACGACATGTGCATGCTCGATGGGCATGGGCACAACAACCCAGACTACCTCCCTCATTTAGGCTTTTTCAATGCTAAAGGCGGTGTGTGTAACGGTATTACTGCGGGCTTTGATGACCCAAGAGATATCGCGTTTAACCCAGCAGGGCAAAAAGACGACATGCTGCAAAACTGGCGCTGGGGGGAACAATGGATCCCGCATGGTGCTTGGTATTTGCTCGCCATCATCAGTCAGTATGATCACTTTACTGCGCATGGGGAGGAGATCTGATGAACTACTACGTTGGCATTGACGGTGGCGGTACCTCTTGCCGTGCACGTATTCGCAACCAACAAGGTGAATGGATTGGCGAAGCAAAAAGTGGCAGCGCCAACATCATGTTGGGAGTCGATGTGGCACTGAACTCGGTGATTGATGCAATTACTCAAGCGGCTGAACAAGGTGGGTTATCCCAAAATGATTTTGCCCATATGCATGTCGGCCTTGCATTAGCTGGAGCCGAGCAAAAAGAAGCATGGCACGCCTTTATGCAGCAACCCCATCCATTTGCTTCCATCACCTTAAATACCGATGCTTATGGCGCTTGCCTTGGTGCTCACCTAGGCGAAGATGGCGCCATCATGATCGCCGGAACCGGTTCTTGCGGCATTTTGCTCAAAGCGGGCAAACAGTACGTGGTGGGTGGTCGTGAGTTCCCGATTTCGGATCAAGGCAGCGGCGCTGTCATGGGGTTACGCCTTATCCAACAAGTGTTACTCGCTCAAGATGATATTCGTCCTCATAGCCCCTTGAGTGAAGTGGTCATGAGCCATTTCAAACATGATATTGACGCGATTGTTTCTTGGTCGAAAACCGCGCTTCCCCGCGATTACGGTCAATTTTCACCGCAGATTTTTAGCCATGCTTATGCGGGTGATGGTTTAGCGATTGAGCTTCTCAAACAAACCGCAGCCGATATTGAAATGTTCTTAATCGCCTTACACCACAAAGGTGCAGAACGTATTTGCTTGATGGGCAGTATTGCCGAACGCATTCATGATTGGCTATCTCCACCGGTTCAGCAGTGGATAGTTAAGCCTCAGTCCGATGCGATTGAAGGCGCATTAATGTTTGCCGGTAAACCCGAGCACAACCTGTATTAAGGATGATTTATGACTTATCGAATTGAATTTGCTGTGCTCTCGGAACAAAAGCCGGATTGTCGTTTTGGTTTAACTTTACACAACCTGAGTGATCAAGATCTGCAAGACTGGTCGCTGCATTTTGTTATCGATCGTTATATTCAGCCAACCAGTGTCACGAATGGTCAACTAACCCAAATTGGCAGCTTATGTTCCATCGTGCCAACGGAAAAAGTATTGGCGGCCAATAGCCACTTCTACTGTGAATTCATCATTAAAACTGCGCCTTACCACTTCTATACCGATGGGGTAAAGCATGCCTTTGTACAACTCAATGATCAGCAGCCAGTTGAGCGTATTGATGTCGCTGTCAACCCGATCGTTCTCGCTTCACCGTTTCGTGAACGTAGCCAAATCCCACACGTTGAGGCCGCCGAGCTGTGCGTCATCCCAAAACCCAATTCACTTCAGCGCTTCAATGGTGAGTTTGTGGTCAGCAGTTCAAGCCAAATCTCTTTACAGTCCGACTTAGCCGCGCGTGCGGCACACTGGCTTGATAAAGAACTGTATAACCTACATGGTTTTACCCTCAATGCTGTTGGTCATAGCGACATCGTCTACCGTAATAATCCAATGTTGGATGAAGGCCGCTATCACCTCAATATTGATGCACAAGGCATTAAAATTGAGGCGGGCAGCCATAGTGGGTTTATGCACGCCAGTGCGACTTTGCTTCAACTAGCGCAGGCACAGCACGGGCGATTGAGCTTCCCACTGGTCAAAATTGCCGATGCGCCACGTTTTAAATATCGCGGCATGATGCTCGATTGTGCACGCCACTTTCACTCGCTTGAACAGGTCAAACGCGTGATTAACCAGCTAGCCCACTACAAATTTAACGTGTTCCACTGGCACCTCACAGATGATGAAGGCTGGCGTATTGAGATCAAACGCCTACCACAACTCACTGAAGTCGGGGCATGGCGTGGGATGGATGAAGCATTAGAGCCGCAATACAGCCTGCTGACTCAGCGTCATGGCGGTTTTTATACCCAAGATGAGATCCGTTCTGTTATTGAATACGCCAGCGATCGTGGCATTACCGTTATTCCGGAAATTGATGTGCCAGGACATAGCCGTGCCGCGATTAAAGCGCTGCCTGAATGGCTGCTCGATGAGGAAGATCGCTCACAGTACCGCAGTATTCAGTACTACAACGACAACGTACTCTCCCCCGCTTTACCAGGCACTTACCAATTCCTCGATATCGTGCTGGAAGAAGTCGCCGAATTATTCCCAAGCCAATTTATCCATATTGGTGCAGATGAAGTACCCAATGGCGTATGGGTAGACAGCCCGAAATGCCAAGCCTTAATGCAAGAACAAGGCTATACCGATCCGAAAGAGCTGCAAGGGCATTTGCTGCGTTATGCCGAGAAGAAGCTTAAGAGTTTAGGTAAGCGTATGGTGGGCTGGGAAGAAGCCCATCACGGCGACAAAGTGAGTAAAGACACGGTGATTTACTCTTGGTTATCAGAAAAAGCCGCGTTGGAATGCGCCAAACAAGGCTTTGATGTGATTTTACAACCGGGCCAATTCACCTATCTGGATATCGTTCAAGACTACGCGCCGGAAGAACCCGGTGTTGATTGGGCAGGCGTTACCCCGCTGGAGCGTGCTTACGGCTATGAGCCGTTAGCGGATATCCCAGCAGACGATCCTCTGCGCAAACGTATTTTGGGTGTTCAGTGCGCTTTATGGTGTGAGCTGATCAATAACCCAGAACGCATGGAATACATGCTCTATCCACGCTTAACCGCACTTGCGGAAGGCGGCTGGACAGAGAAATCCCAGCGTAATTGGTTGGATTATTTGGCGCGTTTAAAAGGGCACCTACCTCTGCTCGATAAGCAAGGCATCCCTTACCGCGCGCCTTGGAAGTAATTCCGCCTTGAAAGTAATTCTTCCGGAAATCGTAACGACGGCGTGACGGAACTCACGTTGGTTTTCACTAGCAAAATTTTTAGCTGCCACAAGGCAGCTGGTTTAAAAGGAAAGCACAATGAAATACGGCTATTTCGATAATGATAATCGCGAATACGTCATCACTCGCCCTGACGTACCCGCACCTTGGACTAACTATCTCGGTACTGAAAAGTTCTGTACTGTGATTTCGCACAACGCAGGGGGTTACTCCTTTTATCACTCACCTGAGTACAACCGCGTCACTAAGTTCCGTCCAAACTTTACCCAAGATCGTCCAGGGCATTATGTCTACCTGCGCGATGATGCGACGGGTGATTTCTGGTCTATCTCTTGGCAACCTGTTGCGAAAAGCCTTGAACAAGCGAAATACGAAGTTCGCCACGGCTTGTCTTACTCAAAATTCAAGTGTGAATACAACGGCATTCACGCCACCAAAACTCTGTTTGTTCCTAAGGGCGAAGATGCTGAAGTTTGGGATGTTGTGATTGAAAACACCTCCAACGAAGTGCGTACTATCAGTGCGTTCAACTACGTTGAGTTCTCTTTCAGCCACATCAAGTCAGACAACCAAAACCATCAGATGTCGCTCTACTCAGCAGGTACCGCGTTCAAAGATGGCGTGATTGAGTATGACCTGTACTACAACACCGATGATTTCTTAGGCTTCTACTACCTGACCGCGACCTTTGATGCTGACAGCTACGACGGCCAACGTGACCAATTCCTTGGCATGTACCGAGATGAAGCAAACCCCATCGCCGTGGCGCAAGGTAAGTGCTCTAACAGCGCGCAAACCTGTTACAACCACTGTGGTGCACTGCATAAGCAATTCGTATTGCAACCAGATGAAAAAGTTCGCTTCGCAGTGATCTTAGGTGTAGGTAAAGGCAACGGCGCAAAACTGCGTGAAAAATACCAAGATCTGAGCAAAGTGGATGCTGCCTTTGCAGGTATCAAAGCTCACTGGGATGAGCGTTGTGCGAAGTTCCAAGTGAAATCGCCAAACCAAGGTCTAGACACCATGATCAACGCTTGGACCCTGTACCAAGCGGAAACGTGTGTGGTTTGGTCTCGTTTCGCCTCTTTCATTGAAGTCGGCGGCCGTACAGGCCTAGGTTACCGTGATACTGCGCAAGACGCGATCTCAGTACCGCACACTAACCCAGCGATGACTCGTAAGCGCCTAGTAGACCTACTGCGTGGTCAAGTGAAAGCCGGTTACGGTCTGCACCTGTTTGATCCTGACTGGTTCGATCCAGAAAAAGCGGATGTTAAACCGTCTAAATCGCCAACCGTCGTACCAACCCCATCGGATGAAGACAAGATCCACGGCATCAAAGATACCTGTTCTGACGATCACCTGTGGATTGTGCCAACCATCCTCAGCTATGTGAAAGAAACCGGTGACTTTGCGTTTATCGATGAAGAGATCCCTTACGCGGATGGCGGCAACGCAACTGTGTACGAGCACATGATGGCAGCGTTGGATTTCTCTGCAGAATACGTGGGTCAAACCGGTATCTGTAAAGGTCTGCGTGCCGACTGGAACGACTGTTTGAACCTCGGTGGCGGCGAGTCATCTATGGTGTCTTTCCTACACTTCTGGGCGTTGGAATCCTTCCTTGAGCTGTCACGCTATCGCAATGATGAAGCGGCAACCGACAAGTACCAAGCGATGGCCGATGGCGTTCGCGAAGCGTGTGAAACTCACTTGTGGGATGAGCAAGGCGAATGGTACATCCGCGGCCTGACCAAAAATGGCGACAAGATCGGTACCTTCGAGCAAGTAGAAGGCAAAGTGCATTTAGAGTCTAACTCACTGGCAGTTCTGTCTGGCACTGTAAGCCATGAGCGCGGCATCAAAGCGATGGATGCGGTCTACAAATACCTGTTCTCCAAATACGGTCTACACCTGAATGCGCCATCATTTGCAACGCCAAATGATGACATCGGTTTCGTAACTCGCGTTTACCAAGGCGTGAAAGAAAACGGTGCGATCTTCTCGCATCCAAACCCATGGGCATGGGTAGCAGAAGCGAAACTGGGCCGCGGTGATCGTGCGATGGAGCTGTATGACGCGCTGAACCCATACAACCAAAACGACATCATCGAAACCCGTATTGCTGAACCTTACTCTTACGTACAGTTCATCATGGGTCGCGACCACCAAGATCACGGCCGTGCTAACCACCCATGGTTAACCGGTACTTCTGGCTGGGCATACCACGCAACGACCAACTACATCCTAGGTGTTAAAGCCGGCTTCGACACACTAGAAATCGATCCTTGTATCCCAACATCATGGCCTGGTTTTGAAGTGACTCGCGAATGGCGCGATGCGACTTACCAGATCAAAGTTGAAAACCCACAAGGCGTGTCAAAAGGCGTGAAATCCATCACTCTGAATGGCCAAGTAATTGAAGGCGCAGTCCCTGTGCAAGCCGCTGGCAGTGTCAACCAAGTGGTAGTAGTGCTGGGCTAACCCATTTTCGGGCACTCTGCGAGTGCCCGTTTTCTAATACCTAAGCGTTTTATATGCCCAAACCACTTATCGTTGCAGGTAGGCGGCAAATGAATGAATCCCCATGAGCATAGATAAACTATGTGATTAGGGTGAATGAATGCAGCCAACACCCCTGCAGCATCAAGTGGGAAGGGATAGGGGGAGAAAATGATTAAATTTGGTACTGGCGGCTGGCGTGCGTTTATTGGTGAAGAATTCACTAAAGATAACGTTCGTTTGGTCGCTCAAGCGTTAGCTAACATCATCAATCATGAACAAGCAGCCGCCAACGGATTTGTAATCGGTTATGACCGCCGCTTCCTATCTGATAAAGCAGGTTGTTGGTTTGCCGAAGTATTAGCCGCAAATGGCGTTGTGGTGAGTTTTATCGACAAGTTTGTGCCAACACCGGTGGTGATGTTTAAAGCGAAAGAAATGGATTGTGCATATTCTGCATGTATTACCGCCTCGCACAACCCGGCCGACTACAACGGTATTAAAGTGTTTATTCGCGGTGGTCGTGATGCGGATGAAGTGATCACCCAGAAGATCGAGCAACAAATCGCCACTCTGACGGTACAAGACGTTAAATCGATCGATTTTGATCAAGCCGTCAATGACAAGCTGATCGACATCATCAACCCGATGAACGAGTTCGTCGATAGCATCATCAACTTCATCGACATTGAAGCGATCAAAAAAGCCAATCTGCGAGTGTTGATCGACCCGATGTTCGGGGTAGCGAAGAACGCATTGCAAACGGTACTGATCAATGGCCGCTGCGACGTGGACGTGATCAACGATGGCAAAAACCCTGATTTTGGTGGTTTGATGCCTTCTCCGAGTGCTGCCACTTTGTATCGCTTGAAGCATCTGGTGAAACACGAAGGTTATGACATCGGTATCGGTACCGATGGTGATGCGGACCGCCTTGGCATCATCGATGAAAAAGGCAACTTTATTCACCCGAACGAAGTGCTGATCCTGCTTTACTACTACTTACTGGAGTACAAAGGCTGGAAAGGTTCGGTGGTACGTAACATCGCAACCACGCATTTGTTGGATAAGATCGCAGCCGATCATGGTGAGCAATGCTTTGAAGTGCCCGTGGGCTTTAAGCACATCTCTTCGCAAATGGAAGCTGACGACTCTCTGATCGGTGGTGAAAGCTCTGGTGGTTTGACGATTCGTGGCCACATCAAGGGGAAAGATGGCGTGTTCGCCTCCAGCCTACTGGTGGAAATGATCAGCGTGACGGGCAAAAAACTCTCTGAGCTGTTAACCGAGATCTATAGCCGTTACGGCTATGCCTACACCGCAGAAGGCGATTGCAAATTTAAACCCGCCCAGCGCGATGAGATCTACAACAAAGTCTACATTGAGAAAAAACTGCCTGAGTTTGAATTCGACATCGACAAAGTCAGCTATGAAGATGGCGCTAAGGTCTACTTCAAGAACGGCGGTTGGGTGATTGCCCGCTTCTCCGGTACTGAGCCTCTATTACGTATTTTTGCCGAAATGGCCGACAAAGATACTGCGGAGCGTGTTCTTCAACAGATGAAAGCATTCTTGGCGTTGTAATCATCGCCTTGTCAAATCATCCCCAGAGGTAAAGTCCCCTCTGCGGAGAAGAACACTTGCCCGACGCTCGACGTCGGGCTTTTTTATGCGGGTAACCATAGTTTGGCAATCCAAGACGCTTGGCGGGAGCATTAGGCGAAAGCGAGCACGCCTTGGGTATCAATATTGACCGAGACAGCCTGCCCTAACTCCAGCGGTTGCGAAGAGGTCGCGATAAGCTGAGTGCCATGCGCATCAATCAGATAACGGCAATGATCGCCCATAAACTGCTGCTCCGTTACCGTCACACTGCTCTCCTCTTCCGCGCGAATTTGCACCTGTTGTGGACGCAGCAGTAACTTACACTCCGCCTCTACCGCGATCGGTTGGCGCGCAATCGCTTCGACCACCCCAAGCGCCGTTTGGTACTGAGTTTCACTGATCCGCTTGGCGCTTAAATAACTGCCCCCACCCAGAAAATCGGCCACAAACTGACTCGATGGTTGGTAGTAAAGCTCTGCGGCGGTGCCGTATTGTTCAATAACACCACGATTCATCACCGCCATTTTATCAGCGAAGGCAAACGCTTCTTCGCGCGAGTGAGTCACGAAAATCGCCGTCACGCCCTGCTGTTTAAAGATTTTGCGAATTTCAATGATCAGTTCATGGCGTACTTGAGTATCGATATTGGAAAACGGCTCATCAAGCAGCAGTAAATCTGGTTTATAGGCTAATGCACGTGCGATGGCGACACGTTGTTGCTGACCACCCGACAGTTGGTGCGGATAACGCTCTGCGAAAGCGTCAAGATGAACCAGAGCTAGCATCTCGGCAATTTTGGCCTGCTTTTGCTTCGCGGGCATCGCATCTAACCCAAAACCAACGTTTTGCGCCACGGTAAGATGGGGAAATAATGCGTAATCTTGGAAAATCATTCCGATGTTGCGCTGCTCAGGCGGCAACCAGCGTTTACCATCATCCAAGGTGACACTGTTAAGGCTAAGCTGACCAGAAGCCAAAGGCAGCAAGCCGGCAATCGCTTTCAGCAAGGTGGTTTTACCACAACCACTTGCGCCAAGCAGACAGACAATTTCACCCGGATTGACTTGCAAAGAGAGAGATTTCAATACGGTTTGTGCATCGTATTGGCAAGTGAGATTTTCAATCAGCAGTGCGCAGCTCATTAGTGCTTTTGCTCCAAAGAACGGTTAACCATAACAAGAGGAATAAGCCCGACCAACACCAGTAAAATGGCGGGTAGCGCCGCCAACTCTAAGCGCTCATCTGAAGCGTAGTTATAGACGTAAGTAGCGAGAGTTTCAAAGTTAAACGGACGCAGCAAAATCGCCGCGTTCAATTCCTTCATCGATTCGATAAACACCAACAAGCCTGCGATTAATGCGCCGCGGCGGATCAGTGGCAAATGTACACGCTTGAGCATTTGATTGGCATGACAACCCATGGTGCGCGCCGCCATATCCAACGAAGGTGATACTTTACTGAGGCTACTTTCGATGCTGCCAATGGCTACCGCCGAGAAACGCACCACCAGCGCGAATACAATTGCAAATAAACTGCCGGAGAAAACAAGCCCTGGGCGTCCCCACTCCATCATTTTAGCGATATCGTTGATCAGATGATCCAGTGCGAGTACAGGTACTAAAATACCGATAGCCAGAACGGTTCCCGGCACCGCATAGCCCATCGAAGAGAGGCGCATCAAGGCAACACTGGTACGATTATTTTGTAAACGGGCATAAAAGTTAGCCACTAAAGCCACCAAGACCGCGACGACAGCAGCACTGATCGAGACGGTGAAACTGTTGATCGCATACTCTTTAAATTGGGTGGTCCAGCTCTGGGCAAAATAGGTCCACGCGTAACTGATAAGTTGTAGCAGAGGCAGAATAAACGCCACCGCCACTAAGCCCCAGCACCAGATTAAAGCGGCCCATAAGCGCCAGCCTTTTAAGGTATAACGATACTCTTCATGGCTATTAAATTGGGTTTGATACAGTTTTTGTCGGCGACGACTATAGCGCTCACTACTGAGCAGCAGCAGCACCATCACCAGCATAATGGCCGAGATTTTTGCAGCCGCATTGAGATTGGAATAACCGAGCCAAGTATCATAAACCGCTGTGGTTAAGGTATTCACCGCAAACAGGCTTACCGTGCCGAAATCACCAATGGTTTCCATGGCCACCAAAGACAACCCCACCGCAATCGCAGGTCGTGCTAACGGCAGAGAAATACGTCGAAAACTTTGCCACGGTGAACATTTCAGTAAGCGCGCAGACTGAAGCAAAGTGACATTTTGCTCCATAAACGCCGCACGGCACAAAAGATACACATAAGGATAAAGTACCAGCGCCAGCACCACACTCGCACCGCCTAGGCTACGAATATCGGGAAACCAGTAGCTGCCCGCTTGCCAACCGGTCCAATCGCGCAAGGCAATTTGGATGGGACCTGCGTAATCAAACCAATGGGTAAATAAATACCCAATGATATAAGCAGGCATCGCCAAAGGGAGGACAAGCGCCCATTGCAGCCAACGCTCACCGGGCAGTTTACACATGGCAATCAGCCAAGCTGACGGTACCCCAAACAGTAAAGCCAAGAGCAATACCGAACAGGTTAATACCAAGGTATTGAAAATATAGGTGGGCATCACAGTCGCCAGAAGATGAGCAAAAACCTCATCACTGTTGCCGAATGCGGTATAGAAGATCGCTAAGATCGGTAAAACCAGCAGAGTGGTTAACACTAGGCTGCTGGCTTTCCAGGCAAAATATTTTTCTTTCATCGCCTATCAGTATAAGGCTTGAACAGCAAGCAGATACTGCATCCCTCAAATAAAATAGGGGTACGTTATACCCCTGATTTTACTTACAGGTCAAATTTGACTTCGTCGATCAATTTGATCGCAGCAGCATTGTTATCCGCTACTTTCTCAAGAGGCAGGCTATCTGCTTTGAAGTCGCCCCAAGAAGTCACCAATTCGGAACGCTTTACGCCCTCTTTAATGGGGTATTCGTAGTTCACTTCTGCATACATTTGCTGCGCCGTTGCCCCCGTCAAAAACTCCATCAGCTTAACAGCGTTGTCGCGGTTTGGAGCGTATTTCGCCATCGCCATACCACTCACGTTCACATGCGTACCTTGCGCATTTTGACCAGGGAAGTTGATATACACCGCTTCTGCCCACGATTTTTGCTTCTCGTCGTTAAGCATTGCACCTAGGTAGTAGCTGTTACCTAGCGATAGATCACACAAGCCTTCTTTGATCGCGCGAACTTGGTCACGATCATTGCCTTGCGGTTTGCGTGCTAGATTCGCCTTTACTCCCTCTAGCCAAGTTTTTGCTTCCGCTTCACCGTGGTTAGCAATGATAGAAGCCACTAGGGCAATGTTGTATGGGTGCTTACCACTACGAGTACAAATTTTGCCTTTGAATTCAGGTTTCGCCAGATCCATATAATCAAAATCTTCCCCCAGCTTACCAATACGGTCGCGAGAGGAGTACACACTGCGGGTACGCTGCGTGAGAGCAAACCACTCATCACCACTATCACGGTATTGAGCAGGAATGTTTTCTTCAATCACTTTGCTATCGAGTGGTTGAGTAAGGCCTTTTTCGGTCAGCTCAAACAGACGACTGAATTCGGCGGTTAAAATCACGTCAGCGGGGCTGTATTCGCCTTCTTGCGCAAGTTTTTCAGCAATCCCTTCCTTAGCAAATTTCACGTTAACTTTGATGCCCGTTTCTTTAGTGAACTCTTGGAACATAGGTTCAATCAGAAACGGTTGGCGGTAAGAGTAAACATTCACTTCTTCGGCGGCCATTGCCGAAGGAGCCAGTACACCACAAGCAATCGCAGACAACGTGAGCAGCTTTTTCATCTTAAAATCCTTTATAATTACTAATGATAACGTTTATCAGTTTCAATGCATTATAAGAATGATTATTAAGAAAACAATCAGCAGAAATAAAAAACCTGCCCAAAGGGCAGGTTCTCTAAAGTGAACTTGGTAACTAAATGTTACTTAACGGTCACGAATTCAGGGTAAGCACCGACACCACAATCGTGCATGTCCATCCCTTCCATCTCTTCTTCTTCTGAGACACGGATCCCCATCGTCGCTTTGAGCACGCCCCACACCAGTAGGCTTGCCCCAAATACCCACGCGAAGATAACTGCAGCACCCAACAATTGTGCACCAAAGGTTGCATCAGCATTGCTCAGCGGTACCACCATCAACCCAAAGAAACCACACACACCGTGAACGGAAATCGCCCCCACTGGATCATCGATTTTGACTTTATCAAGCGCGATAATGCTAAACACCACCAAAGCACCGGCAACCACACCAATCGCCACCGCATATAGAGGAGATGGAGATAATGGATCAGCGGTAATCGCCACCAAGCCAGCCAAAGCACCGTTGAGTACCATCGTCAGGTCTGCTTTACCCCAAGTTGTTTTACACACCAACAGTGCGGCGATAGAACCCGCAGCGGCAGCGGCATTAGTATTGAGGAAAATCTTACCGACGGAGGTGGCGTTTTCAAAATCCGATAACATCAGTTGTGAACCACCGTTAAAACCAAACCATCCAAACCACAAGATGAAGGTACCTAAGGTAGCTAATGGCATGTTTGAGCCCGGAATTGGGTAAATTTCGCCATTTTTGCCATATTTACCCTTGCGCGCGCCTAGCAGAAGTACACCGGCTAATGCCGCAGAAGCGCCGGCTAAATGTACGATACCTGAACCCGCAAAATCGCTAAAGCCTGCCGCAGAAAGGAAACCACCCCCCCAAGTCCAGTAACCTTCCATTGGGTAAATGAACGCCGTCAAAATCGCAGAGAAAATCAAAAATGCCCAAAGTTTCATTCGTTCAGCCACCGCACCGGATACCACGGACATCGCGGTTGCCACAAACACGACTTGGAAGAAAAAGTCTGACTCCAAAGAGTGATCTGCACCGTCGGCTTGTGAACCAATCAGCGCACCAATCGAAGGTAGCCACCCTCCTTCGCTGTTATCGACATACATGATGTTGTAGCCAATTATTAAATAAGTGGTACAAGCAATCGCGTACAGAACAAAGTTTTTCGTCAAAATTTCGGTGGTGTTCTTAGAGCGAACCAATCCTGCTTCGAGCATGGCAAACCCAGCAGCCATCCACATGACTAGGGCTCCTGAAATCAGGAAGAAAAAGGTGTCGAGTGCGTAACGCAACTCTGTCACTGTCGTTGATAGTTCCATAATCAAATCTCCCATCCTTGAAATTAAAGGGCTTCAGAATCCATTTCACCAGTGCGGATACGTACCGCTTGGCTTAGGTCATACACAAAAATTTTGCCATCACCAATTTTGCCGGTGTGTGCCGCTTTAATGATCGCCTCCACTACACGATCCACATTGTCGCTTTGCGTAGCAATTTCAATTTTGACTTTAGGGAGAAAGTCCACTTGATATTCTGCACCACGGTACAGCTCGGTGTGCCCTTTCTGACGTCCAAAGCCTTTCACTTCAGACACCGTCATCCCCTCGATACCTACATCCGCAAGTGCCTCACGAACATCATCCAACTTGAATGGTTTAATGATTGCGCTAATCAGTTTCATCTCTTCCTCTCTGAAGCAGTCGTCCATTTGCTATTCATTATCCAAGTGGCGTGCCAAGTTTTTAATCACATGATTTTTAAAGATAAAAAGATAAATAGATGAATAAAAAACAAAAGGCTGCACCGATGAGGTGCAGCCTTTTCCCAACAATAACGCACAAGTTTTAACAAATAACGAGCTTGCCAGTTATTTTCGATGCACAAAACTCTGCCATTGGTTCAAGAGTGCCATAAAGTCCTCTCGCCCACAGGCTGCGACACTTTCACTGTCGTACAGTGAAAAATCCGTTTCCAGCTCATGCTCACTCTCATAAGCAAGTGCATTGTCTTGTATCGTGATCTCATCGCCCTGCACCAGTAGAGAAATCTCTCGCCCTGTCCATAGAAACTCTTGAGCAGGCGAATGCTCGGCTTGTTCAATCAATGCAAAAACTTGATGCAGTTTAGCCTGATCTTGACCAATCTCTTCTTGTAGCCAACGCCCGACAATTTGATGCTCCATACTGCATCGCACGGAATACTCACCCAACAAGGTATTTTTAATAAATTCAAATTCCATGGTGAACTCTCCACAGATAAACCATGTCGCGAGTATATCGCAAAACGGCTTCACGGCATTGAGACAAGTGAGATCCATAGGTTGGAGACAGTCAAATGACTGGAAAAAATAAAGCCGCGACAGGCGCGGCTCTAAAAGAGGATTTAATCACTCTGCTTATGCGGGTTCTTGGAAAATCACTGAATCCGCTTTGCTGGTGTATTGACCCATACGGTGGAAGTTGAGGTAACGGTAGGTATCCGCTGCCGCCGCATCAATCTGCTTCGCATATTCCATGTACTCTGCCACGCTTGGGATGCGGCCCAGAATCGCCCCAACTGCCGCTAATTCAGCAGAAGAGAGGTACACGTTAGCACCAGTACCCAAACGGTTCGGGAAGTTACGTGTTGAAGTTGACATCACCGTTGCTTTGTCCGCTACGCGTGCTTGGTTACCCATACACAGCGAACATCCCGGAGTTTCAATACGCACCCCAGCGCGACCAAAAATACCGTAATAACCTTCTTCCGTCAGTTGGTCACGATCCATCTTAGTTGGCGGAGCCACCCACAGGCGTGTGTTCAACTGGCCGTTGAATTTATCAAGCAGTTTGCCTGCGGCACGGAAGTGACCAATGTTGGTCATACAAGATCCAATGAACACTTCATTGATCGTTTCACCCGCACATTCAGAGAGCAGACGTGCATCATCCGGATCGTTTGGTGCACACAAGATAGGCTCTTTGATGTCTGCCAGATCAATTTCAATCACATGCGCGTATTCGGCATCTTTGTCTGCTTCCATTAATGCAGGGTTAGCTAACCACGCTTCCATCGCTTTAATGCGGCGTTCAATGGTACGGCGATCGCCATAGCCTTCCGCAATCATCCACTTCAGCATCACGATGTTCGAGTTGAGATACTCTTCAATCGACGCTTGTGAAAGCTTCACGGTACAACCTGCCGCAGAACGTTCTGCAGACGCATCGGAAAGTTCAAAGGCTTGCTCAACCGTCAGGTGTTCAACCCCTTCGATCTCCAGAATACGACCAGAGAATTCGTTGATCTTGCCCGCTTTTTCTACCGTGAGCAGACCTTGTTTGATGCCGTAGTAAGGGATGGCATGCACCAGATCACGCAAGGTGATCCCAGGTTGCATTTTTCCTTTGAAGCGCACCAGAATCGACTCCGGCATATCCAGAGGCATTACCCCAGTCGCAGCCGCAAACGCCACCAGACCAGAACCCGCAGGGAAAGAAATACCCAATGGGAAACGCGTATGTGAGTCACCGCCGGTACCAACTGTATCAGGGAGCAACATACGGTTTAGCCATGAGTGGATAACACCATCCCCCGGACGCAGTGAAACACCGCCACGGTTCATGATGAAATCCGGCAGTGTGTGATGCGTTTGAACGTCAACCGGTTTAGGATACGCGGAAGTGTGGCAGAAAGACTGCATCACTAAATCAGCAGAGAAGCCCAAACACGCCAAATCTTTCAGTTCATCACGCGTCATTGGGCCTGTGGTATCTTGCGAACCCACAGTGGTCATCTTAGGTTCGCAGTACGTACCTGGGCGAATGCCTTGCACGCCACACGCTTTACCCACCATTTTTTGAGCCAGCGAGTAACCTTTACCGTTATCGGCCACCGCCACTGGGCGACGGAATTCTTTTGATGCTTCCAAACCTAACGCGTGACGCGCTTTATCGGTCAAACCACGTCCAACGATCAATGGAATACGGCCGCCCGCACGTACTTCATCGTACAGTACATCGGTTTTCAGTTTGAAAGTCGCCAACACTTCGCCCGTCGCGTGGTTACACACTTTGCCTTCGAATGGGTAAACGTCGATCACATCGCCCATATTAAGCTTGGAGACATCCACTTCGATCGGCAGCGCGCCAGCATCTTCCATCGTGTTAAAGAAGATTGGGGCAATTTTACCGCCCAAAACATAACCGCCAGTACGTTTGTTCGGTACGTTCGGAATGTCGTCTCCCATAAACCACAACACGGAGTTGGTTGCAGATTTACGCGATGAGCCAGTACCCACCACGTCACCCACATAAACCAGTTGGTGACCTTTGGTTTTGAGAGCTTCGATCTGTTTGATCGGGCCAACTTTGCCCGCTACATCAGGTTCAATGCCATCACGAGCGTTTTTCAGCATGGCTAACGCATGCACAGGAATATCAGGGCGCGACCATGCATCCGGCGCCGGAGACAGATCGTCTGTGTTGGTTTCACCGGTCACTTTAAATACGGTTAAAGTGACTTTTTCGGCCAACGCTGGCTTAGACAGGAACCATTCAGCATCCGCCCAAGATTGCAGCACTTGCTTGGCGAATGCATTACCCGCTTTGGCTTTTTCTTCTACATCGTAGAAGTTATCAAACATCAATAAGGTATGAGATAACGCTTTCGCAGCAATTGGCGCAAGTGCATTATCGTCAAGTAATTCAATCAGCGGTTCAATGTTGTAACCGCCTTGCATCGTACCCAGTAGCTCTGCCGCTTTTTCACGACTCACCAAAGGCGATGTCACTTGTCCTTTGGTTACAGCAGTCAAGAAACCCGCTTTCACGTAAGCCGCTTCATCAACACCAGGAGGAATACGATTTTCAAGTAGATCAAGAATGAAGGCTTCTTCACCTTGTGGGGGATTTTTCAGAAGTTCGACAAGTCCTGCGACTTGCTCTGCGTCTAGGGGTTTAGGTACAACTCCTTCAGCGGCACGCTCTGCGACGTGTTTACGGTAGGCTTCAAGCACGACTTTTTCCTCTCATTGCGGTTCACTCAGTTGATTATAAAAATACGAGCGAACATCCTTGGAAACTTGGCTCTCCCTAGCCCTTGTTTTCACTCAAATTGACTGAGAAACAGCGCCATAGAGGCCAAACTGTGGGCGTCAGAATAGCAAGTTTAACGATAAATTAAAATCTCATCATTTTGACCAACATAGCAACTTGAGACTAAAGTTTTAGCTTTCTCACTGAGTGAAAAGCGCCCAATATGCCTTAGTCGCTCACTTTGGCTATTTAAATGTGGTGCCAATAATGAAATAGATCGAGTCATAATTCTGTTCGGTACGCCCATACCCAAACATAATCGGTCCAATCGGTGAGTTGACTCCAGCAAAGACTGAACCCGCGGCATATAAGGGTGCGTCTTGCAAACTCAGGTTGGTATCTGACCATACGCCGCCATATTCTATCGAAGCACCGAGGTAAACCGGCGAGGTGAACATTCCGAAATCATTATCAAACCAACGGTAGCGGTAAACCAAATTTCCGTACACTTTGTTTTGACCTATCAAGCTATTACGCGGGATGCCAGACAAATTAAGAAAACCACCGATACTTTTCGGATCTATCGGGGTCGATGAGTGCTTACTCTTCACCACGCCAAGATCAAGATTTGCGACTAAAGTATGGCGCGAAATGGTCTGCGCAGCGACAAATCGTCCGGAAAGTTCGTACACCGTATCTGAAGAGAGCGCATCATTCGACAGTGGATTACTACCCTCAAAGCTGTCTCTGGAGATCAGATATTCCAAATCAAAATAGACACCTTGTTGTGGCAAGCTGAAATCATCCAAAGTGTCGTGTCGATAATCGAAAAATACTCCACGCCGATTAAATGAAAAATCGCCAAATGCCGGTAACGAGGATGCTCGCCCATTGCCCTTACTGTAGCGTGTGCCGAGTTTGATTTCTCGCCACAACTCAATTTGATAACCGAGTGCAATCTCCCCTATCCACTCTGAATAAGTGATCGGTAAGTAATTTTCGGTCGCACTGAGTGACGTATCTTCAAATCCAGCAATCGGGGCATTGCGTCGTTCGTTACTGTAACGCAGCGAAGCCGTAGTAAAGGTTTTTTGTCCCGATAGCAAAGGAGAATAGAGTTCTGCTTCAATCAGTTTGTCGGTTCCCATATCCATATTGAGAGCCAATTCCGCACCATGCGAATTGATGTCGGTAAAATTGGTAGAAACTCCCAAAGCATATTGGCTTTCGGTTTCAAAATCATCTTCCAGAAAGAAGCGAAAGTTAACGTAATTAGGCCCCCACGACTTTTCGCGAACATCGATCACTAGCTGTTCTGTGTCTTGTTGCTGCTCGTATTGATAGCGCACCAGCTCGAACCGATCTAACGCATAAAGATCTTCGATACTGGTTTCAATCTCTTCGGTGCTGAGCTTTTGCGCGGGTTCTAAATTGAGTCGGTTCAGTAGCAGCAGATCGCTATAGTGGGTATTGTTTTGCAGAACAATTTCGTCAACTTTAACATTATCACCATAACGCAGCGTTTTACGGCGCTCTTCTTTGGCATCTATGTAGTTTTGGTATTGCGCTGAACTTAAGGCGATTTTCTGTAAAAAGGCTTGGTTATCCATCGCGACTTGATAGCCCATCGCAAAGGCATCAGGCATTTTATCAAACTCGGTGGTTTCCATTTTTCCCACCTGAGGACGCAACAATAGGTCGCGCTCAGTCAAGGTATCACTCTGTTTTTCTGTGCTACGACGCACAAGATAATTGGAGAGCTGATCGGCCACCGTAAACAGATTGGTGAAATCTTCTTGGGTTTTATAGTCGGTACTGATATCGACAGCGATAACAATGTCTGCGCCCATCGCACGGGCAATATCCACTGGCATATTGTTGGTGACACCGCCGTCCACCAACCACATTCCTTCGATCTCATAAGGCGGTAATGCCCCCGGCACTGACATGCTCGCCATCATCGCATCGACTAAAAAGCCTTTATCAAGCACCACTTCTTGTAGATGGATGATATCGGTCGCGACAGCACGATAAGGGATCACCAACTGGTCAAAAGAATCAAAAGCGGGCAAATTGCCTGTGGTTTCACGCAACATGCGCAGCATGTTTTGTCCTTGCACCACGCCTTTGGGTGCGCGAACTTCCCCCCAATGCAAACCAAGATCTGTGGTGATTTGGTAGCGATCTTCGTACTCTTTGTCACGTACTCGACGTTGGCTACGATCAACGCGATCGCGATACCCACGGTTCCAATCAACGCTGTATATCAGTGCTTCGATCTCTTCTGCGCTCATGCCAGTGGCATATAAACCACCGACATACGCGCCCATACTAGTTCCTGTGATGATATCGACGGGAACGTGCAGCTCCTCCAGCGCTCTTAACACGCCCATATGCGCTGCACCTTTCGCGCCACCACCCGCCAGCACTAACGCGATTTTAGGGCGCTGAGCCGCCTGAGCATTGGTTTCTTGCGCCAACGCCAACGGAGCAAGTAATACTCCGAACATAACGCTGAATGACACCGCCCATTTCATCACGTGAGTTACCCTCTAAATCCTTAAGAATCAAACCACTATAAACGCCTAAATTCAGCCAAACAACTTGAAGTTTTAGGTCAGTGATAAATCGCGGTACTGCCTATCCTTGATTGACTCTTATCGCTAGCCTACCAAGGGAAAAGCTTTTTCAGCCATTCGGTCGGGCGGTTTTCACACTGCTGTTTCAATTGCTGCTGATTATCCCAGATCGGCAGTTTAAACGCGTTATCACAATCGAGCGTTAAACCACCTTGTGCCTGTTTCGCAAAACCGAAAGTGGTAATACCTTCCGGCCAAGGTAACTGTAATTTCTCTGGAATGCGATATTTCAAATACTGCGCATAAACACGTAATGCCCCACTTGCACCGGTGAGCTTGGTCGGTTGGTTATCGTCACGGCCAAGCCAAATCGTAGTCACTTCACGGCCATCGACCCCCACAAACCAACTGTCACGGTTATCGTTAGTAGTACCGGTTTTACCCGCCAAGGCAGCACTGCTGAATTGCGCATTTAGGTAGCGCCCAGTGCCTTCTTGCACCCCTTGTTTCATCGCGTAAGTGGTGAGCCATGCCGCTTGCTGATCGACCGCTTGCGACACTTTAGGTAGCGACTCATACAACACGTTGCCATCCAAATCGAGTACGGAACGCAGCGCCGAAAGTGGGGCTTTTTTGCCGGAATTGGTTAGCGTTTGGTACATCTGTGCGACTTGATACGGCGTAAGCGAGAACGAACCGAGCAACATGGAAGGTACAGGGCGAATTTCGTCGCGATTCACACCGAGTTTACCCAAGGTGGCTGAGACTTGATCAATCCCAAGCTTCATCCCCAAAGCCACGGTCGGTACATTCAGTGATTGAGCAAGCGCTAGGTAGAGTGGCACTTCGCCACGATATTTTCGGTCGTAGTTTCTCGGTGTCCACGCGCTGCCTTCACTGCCTTTTAAAGTGATCGGTTTATCTTCCAGTGTCGTGGCCAGATTGTATTGATCAGGATGAGTTAGCGCCGTGAGATAAACCGCAGGCTTAACCAGAGAGCCGATTTGTCGGCTGGCATTAAGCACGCGGTTAAAACCATCGTAACCCGTGCGCTTACCGCCAACCATGGCGCGAATTTCTCCACTGTTACGATCCACCGCAATCGCCGCAGCTTCGAGATCTTTCCCTGCTGTTTTGGCTAATTGCGGGATCTGATCGTTGATCGCTTGCTCAAGCTTGGACTGAGAAACGGGATCCAGCGAGGTGAACACACGCAACCCAGAGTCGGCTTTGAATTTGTCGCCCAATTTTTCTTTTAGCTCAATTGAGACTTGCTGAAAGTAGGCTGGCTGCCGACCGGCAATTTGCGCCGTTTTCTGCACATCCAACGGACGAGTCACAGCCTGTTGGTACTCTTGCGCGGTCAGAATATCCTGCTCCATCATCAACTTGAGCACCAGATCGCGCCGCTCACGAGCGCGTTCAGCAAAGCGCATCGGATTGTAATAAGAAGGCCCTTTGACCATGCCAACCAACAGCGCCAACTGATCAATCCGTAACTCTTGCAATGGCTGACCAAAATAGAGCCGTGAAGCTAAACCAAAACCGTGGATCGCATCCGCGCCACTTTGCCCTAAATAAACTTCGTTAAGATAGGCTTCAAGAATGCGATCTTTGCTGTAGCGATAATCAATGATCAGGGCCATATAGGCTTCGCGCAGCTTACGCCACAAGGTGCGATCACTGGAAAGGAAGATGTTTTTAGCAAGCTGCTGGGTCAAGGTACTCCCCCCTTGCACCGTGCGCCCCGCTTTAAGGTTGACCACCATAGCGCGACCAATCGCGAGTGGTGATACACCATCGTGCTGATAAAAATCGCGATCTTCGGTCACTAAGAGTGCATCTACCAACACTTCGGGGAATTGCTCACGGCGTAAAAAAAGTCGCTGCTCTGACGAATCTTTTTCTAGCATCCCCATCAATTTCGGCTCTAAACGCAAGTAGCCTAACTCGCGCTTTTGCTCTAATGATTCGATTTTGCTTAAACCGCTACCATCAAAGGTGAGCATAACGCGGCGATCCGGCTCTGGACCATCGGCAAATTCAAACGGACGGCGGATCAGTTCAATTCGAGTGGAAGAAGAAGAGTACTCTCCGGGAAAACGGGGCTGCGCGACCTTACGGTAGTTAAGCACATCGAGCTCATTACGTAGCTCTGGTAAGCTCAAGCCACCGCCAGGTTCAAGCGTCAAAATGCGCGCATACACCACGGTTGGTAAATCAAACAACTGCCCCTCAAAGCGCTGTTTGATCATCGAATCGAGATAAATACCAATAAAAACCAACACGGCGGCTAGCGCCAGTGCCACTTTCCAACCGATGCTCCAGATCCGACCTAGCCAAACTTGCAGCTTGGAGGAAGAGGCGCTTTTACCACTGCGCGCTTTGCGGGTGCGCGGCTTGTTACTACTTTTTCTTGTCATGCGTTCAATTGTCGTTTGGTTTTACTGGTTGCCACATGATTGGCAGGATCATCCGGCCACACATGTTTCGGGTAGCGGCCTTTCATCTCTTTTTGCACTTCTTTATACGCTCCCGCCCAAAAACTGGCGAGATCGCGGGTAACTTGCAACGGGCGCTGCGCGGGAGAAAGCAATTCCATCACCACGGCGCGCGTCCCTTTGGCAACACGCGGTGAACTTTGCTCACCAAACACTTCCTGCATGCGCACCGAGAGCGTAGGCTCCATCCCTAACTGATAACGGATTTTTTTATGATTCCCCGTTGGTAGCAGATGATGGGTTGGCAGCCACTCGTCAAGCTGCTGACTGAGCTCCCAGCCAAGATAGTGCTTCAGCGCTTGCAACACGGAGACACTCTGCAAACCTTTGACTGAGGTCACCCCAGCCAAATAAGGCTCTAACCACAGTTCGAGGCACGCCAGTAGCGTTTCATCGTCCAAGGCTGGCCACGCTTCTTCTGGCAGCCATTCGGCGGCGCAGCGTGCACGGGCAAGCCACTCGCTTGCGTCTTCGCTCCACTGTAACACTGTTAAGCCTTTGCGCCGTACATAGCTCAGCAAAGCTTGTGTCATTTTTTGTTTATCGGGTTCTGGCAGCTTTTCACGACGAAGCACCAATTGATCGATTCGCCACTGCGCTTCCGCGCTCAAGCGGCCGGCTTTTTCATCCCAATCCACTTGTTCAATCCGAGAAATCAGCGCTGGTAATACGCGCTCAAGCGCGAGGATATCCAGCTCAAGGGCGCTGAATATTTGACTGGCTTGGGTTTGGCCGCGCATTAAATCCAAGGCGACCAGATAATCGGCGGCGGACAAACGCTCTTCCACCGCTAACCAAGCGCCGTGACCATTGGCCAGTAAAAATTGCCCTGTTTGTTGGCCACGCTGCTGGGCAACCCGATCCGGAAAGGCCAAACACGCCACTAAAGGCAGCCATGCTGAATCAACCGAGGAAAGTGAAAATGCCGTATCGAGTTTGTGCGCCAAAGATTGGGCACGTTGGATCAGCAGTTTTTGTTTAGGATGACGACCTTGCTGCCAGCGGTGCAAGCTATGTTGTACATCAATCACTTGCCGTTCCGGCTCTTCAAGTAACACCGCCAACGCTAAAGCGCTTTGCAAAGCCGACTCACCTAAGCGATCGGCACGCAGCAGCATCGCCGCAATCCGTGGCTCAACGCCAAGTAAGTGAGCTTCTTTACCCGCCGCAGTGAGTTGTGTGCGTGCATCCAAAAGGCCAAGACGCTGCAACAGTTGCTGCGCCTGCGCAAACGCACTGCTCGGTGGCAAATTCAACCAAGCCAAGTCGCTAGGTTGCGCGCCCCATTGCGCGAGTTCTAACGCCAACGGTGCTAAATCCGTGTGTAGCATTTCCGGCTCTGGCACCCAAGGCTGCTGCTTAAGCTGCGCTTCGCTGTATAAGCGCACACAAATCCCCGGCTCTAAACGTCCAGCGCGCCCTGCCCGCTGTTCAGCTGAAGACTGCGCAATCCGCACTTGTTCAAGACGGGTAATGCCGGTTTTGAGGTCAAACCGCGCGCTGCGTTCAAGCCCACTATCCAGTACCATGCGAATGCCTTCGATGGTCAGCGAGGTTTCAGCAATATTGGTCGCCAATACCACTTTGCGCCGCCCCGAAACAGTGGGGGCAATTGCGCGCTGCTGCGCGGCAAAGTCCATCTGTCCATACAAAGGGCAGATTTCAACCTCGTTGACCAAATCGCTCAACTGTTCCGTTAACTGGTTGATGCTGGCGGCGCCGGGCAAAAATGCTAACAATGAGCCCGTTTCATGCTGCAATAGATGACGAATTTGTCGCTGCATCGCCGGCACCAAAGGTTCATCAATCCGCATAGGTTGATAGCGAATCTCAATCGGGAAACCACGCCCTTGTGATTCGACATAGCTCGCTTGCGGCAGTAAATTCTGCAAAGCTTGCTGATCGAGTGTGGCCGACATCACCACGATTTTTAAATCGTCCCGCAGCGCAGACTGCACTTCAAGCGCCAACGCTAAGGCAGTATCGGCGTGAATGCTGCGTTCATGAAACTCATCGAAAATCAGCACATCCACCCCATCCAGCTCAGGATCGTTTTGCAGCATGCGCGTCATAATGCCTTCCGTCACAATCTCCAGTTGAGTTGAACGGCTGACTCGGTTTTCACCTCGCACCCGATACCCTACGCGCTGCCCAACCTCTTCACCCAGTTGCTGCGCCAAATAGCGGGCAATGTTGCGCGCAGCCAAACGGCGCGGCTCCAGCATGATGATTTTGCCGTTGAAGAGTCCCGCTTGCAGCAATTGCAACGGAAAGTAGGTGGACTTACCAGCACCCGGCGCGGCTTTGAGAATAAGTTGCGGAGAGTGAGTGAGGCCAGCCAACAACGTTGGCATCACCTCAATAATGGGCAGTGGTGACAAGAGCGGTTCCTACAGCATGAAATGGCCGCGCCATTGTACATAAAACTGAGTAAGCGCCCAAAGTGCATTCCGGTAAAACCTGAATGCACGACTGAGATTAAACTTATTGCGCTGCAGAGACATGCGCTTCCGGTTGAGCCGTCACAGGCACAGCGAGAAGCGGCTCTGAGACGAGCGAGGCACTCTCTTGCGGTTCAACCTGTAGCGGTTCAGCTAACACCGGAGCAACATTCAGATCATGTTCATTCGCTGTGTTAGTCCGTGCAGTTTCAGCGTTGATGAATGCCTGATCATCGACCAGCACGTTGGGCGCTTCAACTCGCTCAGAAGTCTTGGCCTCATTGACAGACTCAGGTTTAAGCTGCATCCAAGCATTGAGTGCTAGGGCCTGATCGTGAGTCAAAATGCCGTTATGTCCTGCAATAATGCCGTCCGAAACCGCTAACACCCACACCGCTTGACGATTCGCATCTTCACAACTTTCAACGGTTTTTCGTGCATAAAGCCTAGCGCGAATTTTCCAGCCCGCACCATCCAATATTTGCATACAACCCGGTTTAGCATCGTGCTCGACTAGCCACTGAGGGATCTTGACTGCTTTATTGCAATCATGCCCCGAACACGGATCCACATCATGAGTGATTGCCCAAGAATTCCCCACCGCGCGCTCGCCATCCTTAATCCAGTTAAAAGCTTCACGCACCGCAAAGTCCGTTTTCGACTGCAATACCAACATAGATGGAGCAAAGCCTTTGGGGCTGAGCCACTTATCCAGTGGCTGGTACTCTTTGGCTGAAGCCGCGGGATTTAAAAGTACGGTCAAATTCGTTTCACCACGACCGGCGGCCAGATTGTCCAAAATCGCCTGTTTACGGGCGTGGAGCGCGACCACTCCGCCAAGGCTGTGTCCCACCAAAATATAGCGGCCAAGTGTTCCTTGACGACGCAGATCTTCCAGAGAGTTCAGCAGATTTCTCACCCCATGCTCCCCAACTCGCCGAGCCACCTGCTTACTGGTCAAAATCGTCGGAAAGTCCAGCGCTTCCACTTGACTGGTAGGGTCATCTGAACCATCAAGCCAGAAAGGGTCATATTGATCGCCACGCCAACCAATATACAACCCAATCAAACCGGGATGGCTTTTAGCCATTTCACGATGAAAACGTTGAAAAGCGACAAAATTATCGTCAGTCGGCGCGGCATTGTGGTGCCAGCCATGAATGAAGATCAGCAGTTCTGCCCCAGGCGTTTTTGCCAATCGCGCCTTTAGCGCTTGATATTGCCCCGGCAGGTGCATTTCACCATTATCATTGAATTCAATAACATGGAAATCAGACTGGCTCAGTTCAGGTGTTACCTGATGATAGGGCATATCGGGAATGCGGGTAGACCAAATCGACAACGCAAGAACAACCAGTAACACAACCTTAAATATGGCTATATTTTTCAAAAGGTTACGCAAGAACGCCTACCACAAAAATTGTACCCATCATCGGGCGGGCGCCAATTATATGTCCAACTCTACCGCTGCGCTAGAGGCCGTATTCATCTCTTTTATCACTTCCTTTTTATTCATCAATATCAACTCGACTCACCTGATGATAAAGAGCGATTGAACATGCCACTCAAACATTCTCGCCATCGCCTGTCGCTGTGACAAAGGCTGCTTTGATATGCTTAAATGATGTGCCGTCGAACAGACAAAAGACCAAGAAGTAGCAACATGAATTTTTCTCCACCGCTGCAAAAAGGAACCCTACTCAAACGTTACAAACGCTTTTTGGCCGATGTGGCGCTAGAGGATGGCACAGTGATGACCATGCACTGCGCCAATACCGGTGCCATGACCGGCTGCGCTGAACCAGGCAGTACCGTGTGGTTCTCAACCTCAGATAATCCCAAGCGCAAGTACGCCCACAGTTGGGAACTGACAGAAACTAAGACCGGTGATTGGATCTGCGTCAATACAGCTCGCGCCAACACATTAGTCGTTGAAGCCATTCGAGCCGGTCGAATTCCTCCACTACAGGGGTATACAGAACTCTACACTGAAGTGAAGTATGGCCATGAAAATAGCCGTATCGATATCTTGCTAAAGTCAGATTCTCAACCAAACTGCTTTATAGAAGTAAAAAGCGTCACTCTTTTGGATGAGATTCAAGGTGATAAAGGACAAGGTTATTTCCCTGATGCCGTCACGACTCGCGGGCAAAAACATCTGCGTGAATTAGCGGAAATGGCCAAAGATGGAAGCAGGTCGGTACTTTTGTTTGCCGTTTTACATTCAGGGATTGAAAAAGTCTCTCCCGCTCTCCATATAGACGCGAACTATTCACAGTTACTAAAAGCGGCACAAGAAGCCGGGGTGGAAGTGTTGTGCTACAAGGCATCACTTTCAGAGTTCGAAATCCAAATGGTATCTGAGGTCAAATTTGCCCATCAAGTGACAAAAAATTGATGGTGTCTTCACATTGACGATAACTTTACGTTGGATTGTTTGCCTCACCCACTTCTTTTTGCTATAGATACCCGCCTTAAATTTAACTGCTCTCGCAGTTGACTAGGGTTAGTAGGAGATCTGTATGACAGAGTCTAAAAAGAAAACGCTAGGCATCCTAGCCATCGCTGGTGTTGAGCCATATCAGGAAAAGCCGGGTGAAGAATATATGTCGCCTGCGCAAGTTATTCATTTTACAAAAATTTTGGAAGCGTGGCGCAACCAACTGAGAGAAGAAGTGGACCGCACCGTTCACCACATGCAGGATGAAGCAGCCAACTTCCCAGACCCTGTTGACCGTGCTTCTCAAGAAGAAGAGTTCAGCTTAGAACTGCGTAACCGTGATCGCGAACGCCGCCTGATCAAGAAAATCGAAAAGACCCTCGACAAGATTAAAGAAGAGGATTTCGGTTTCTGTGATTCATGTGGTGTCGAAATTGGTATTCGTCGTCTAGAAGCTCGCCCAACCGCAGATCTGTGTATCGATTGCAAAACACTCGCTGAAATCAAAGAAAAGCAAATGCTTGGCTAAGATAAAGCAGTAAAGAAAAGGGAGCACACGCTCCCTTTTCTTGTTTCTTTGCATTTGAAAGGTAAATCGCCCTATGAACTATATTGGTCGCTTCGCCCCCTCACCTTCAGGCCCGTTGCATTTTGGTTCGTTGATTGCGGCTTTAGGGAGCTATTTCCAAGCCAAAGCCCATCAAGGTAAATGGCTGGTTCGTATTGAAGACCTTGACCCTCCCCGCGAAATGCCGGGCGCGGCAGCGCATATCCTACGTACATTAGAGGCTTATGGCCTGCATTGGGATGACACGGTGGTTTACCAAAGCCAGCGACATGCCTTGTACCAAGATCAAATTAATCAATGGCTCGCCACAGGCCAAGCCTACTACTGCCAGTGCACTCGTAAAGAGATCAAGGCCATGGGCGGCTTTTATAATGGCTACTGTAAAAACCATTCCCCCGCACAGCAGCAAGACTGCTCCATTCGGCTGCGGATGGATAACCCAGTACAAGATTTCATTGATTTGAAACACGGCTCAATCACCATACCAAAAGCCTTAGCGGAAGAGGATTTCATCATCAAACGTCGTGATGGCCTGTTTGCTTATAACCTCGCGGTGGTGTTGGATGATATTGACCAAGGTGTCACTCAAGTGGTGCGTGGAGCCGATTTGATTGAACCGACAGGGCGGCAAATCAGCCTGTATCACACTTTAAAACAAAAGCCGGTCAGCTACTTACATTTGCCTTTGGCGATGGATGGTAACGGGAATAAACTCTCGAAACAGAATCACGCTCCAGCGATTGAGTCATCACATCCTAGGCAGACGATTTCGCATGCCATGCAGTTTCTAGGCTTTGTATTGCCTACGGATTTTTCCGATGCGAATACTGAGCAAATGCTGGCTTGGGGATGCCAACATTGGCAGGTGAACCAACTGCCGGAAGCGATCGAGATCACACCAAGATTCTCAAATGGTCCGGCTTAAGCTATTATTAGCGCCAAATTCCGTCCGTGTGAGCGTTAAATTAAGCAGCGTAGCGCTTACAGCGGCAACAGCAATCATTGTCAGAAGCACATGAATAATAACGATTTTGAACCGAGCAACACTCGCACATATCCAGACTTAGCTTTGACGATTATTCCGCGTCAGGAACACCCTATCTCGCGTCAGCAGATCAGCGAAAATGCACTGAAAGTGCTCTATCGCTTGCATGGCGCAGGGTTTGAAGCCTTCCTTGTCGGCGGTGGTGTGCGTGACTTACTCCTTGGCGGCAAGCCAAAAGACTTTGATGTGGCCACCAACGCCACGCCAGAGCAGCTGCGCCAACTGTTTCGTAACTGTCGTCTGATTGGTCGTCGTTTTCGTCTGGCTCACATTATGTTTGGACGCGACATTGTTGAAGTTGCGACTTTCCGTGGCCATCATCAAGAGACGAGCCAAAGCCAAAATATTGCAGCGCAATCGGAAGCGGGCATGCTGCTGCGCGACAACGTGTACGGCACAATTGACGAAGATGCTGAGCGCCGCGATTTCACCATCAATGCAATGTATTACAACATTGCAGACTACAGCATTCACGACTATGCCGGTGGCATGGAAGATCTGGAAGATCGCCTAGTACGTCTAATTGGCGACCCAGAAACTCGCTATCGCGAGGATCCGGTGCGGATGCTGCGTGCGGTGCGCTTTGCAGTCAAACTCGATTTTGATATCGAGGAAGACACCGCCGAGCCGATTGAGCACCTTGCGCCTCTGCTGCGTGACATTCCTGCCGCTCGTCTTTATGAAGAGTCGCTAAAAATGCTGCAAGCGGGTCATGGTTTAGAAACCTACCACTTGATGCGTCAGTACAATCTGTTCCAGCAGCTTTTCCCAACCATCGCGGAACATTTCACCGCTGATCACAGCTCGCAAACCGAGCAGATGTTGGATTTGGTGCTGGATGCGACCGATATTCGTGTCGAAGAAGATCTGCGTATCAACCCGGCCTTTATGTTTGCCGCTATGCTGTGGTATCCGATGATCACGCTCGCCGATCAACTGATGGAGTCTCTGAGTCTCCACGAGTTTGATGCCATGACCGAAGCCAGTAACCGCATTTTAGATGAAGTGGTGAAACGTATCGCGATCCCACGTCGTCACACGACGACCATTCGTGATATTTGGCAGTTACAACAACGCTTACCACGTCGCAGTGGCAAACGGGCTTTCCGTTTATTGGAGCTGAGCAAGTTCCGCGCAGGCTTTGATTTCCTCGAAATGCGTGGCGAAATTGAAGGCGGCGAAACCAAGCAATTGGCCGAATGGTGGGCCACTTTTCAAAACGCGGGGCGCAATATGCGTCAGGCGATGGTGGGTGACATGGGGAACGCAACAGGTACAGGTAAACCCAGCTCACGCCGCCGTAAACCATCACGCAATAAGCCAAAGAGTAAATCGAGCGAATGATGCTTGCCTACATTGCGATTGGCAGTAACTTGGGCGACCCAGTCGCTCAAGCCCAACAAGCCATACAACAGCTTACTCAATTACCGAAGTCGCGCCTTATCGCGGCTTCATCGCTCTATAGCAGCACTCCAATGGGACCGCAAAATCAGCCAGATTACATTAATGCGGTCGCGGCCATTGAAACCGAATTAACGCCACTGGAACTGCTCGATTGCACACAACGCATTGAACTGGAACAGGGGCGTGTCCGTAAAAACGAACGATGGGGACCGAGAACACTCGATCTCGATATTGTGCTTTACGGCAATGAGGTGATAGAGACCGAGCGCCTGACCATTCCGCACTATGGAATGAAAGTACGTGAATTCGTACTGTATCCGCTCGCGGAAATCGCACCAAATTTAACTCTCCCTGACGGGACTGAAATCCAAGCGTTATTGCAACAAGTACCGCTCAATGGGCTCAGCATTTGGCATTCGCCAACGTCGAGTAAGGACTAAAAATGAAAAAAATTACCATCAACGACCTGATGAAATGGAAGCAGGAAGGTCGCAAATTTGCTACATCAACCGCTTATGATGCGAGTTTTGCTCAGTTATTTGAGAGCCAAGAAATGCCAGTCCTGTTGGTTGGTGATTCACTTGGCATGGTGTTACAAGGAGAAGCCGACACCTTACCCGTGACGGTGGATGAGATTGCCTACCACACTCGTTGTGTACGTAAAGGCAGCCCCAATTGCCTGCTCATGGCAGATATGCCTTTCATGAGCTATGCCACGCCTGAACAAGCGTGTGAAAATGCCGCCAAGCTGGTTCGCGCCGGTGCGAACATGGTGAAAATTGAAGGTGGCGATTGGTTAGTCGACACCGTAAAAATGTTGACTGAACGTGCAGTGCCAGTGTGCGCTCACCTCGGCTTAACACCGCAGTCGGTCAATATTTTTGGTGGCTACAAAGTACAAGGCCGCGAGCAAGATAAAGCGGATCGCATGGTACGTGATGCGCTGGCGCTGCAAGAAGCAGGCGCGCAAATTATCCTGTTGGAATGTGTGCCAGCCGAACTAGCGAACCGCATCACCCAACTTCTTGATGTTCCAGTGATCGGTATCGGTGCCGGCAACGGCACAGATGGTCAAATTCTCGTAATGCACGATATGTTTGGAATTTCGGCGAACTACATGCCAAAATTCTCGAAAAATTTCTTGGCTGAGACAGGCGACATTCGCCAAGCGGTTACCAAGTACATCAACGATGTCGAGAGTGGCGCTTTCCCAGATCTCGCTCATACCATTGCCTAAGGAGTCATTCATGCAAGTTTTTGCTGACATTGCCGTTCTTCGCGAGCAAATCAAACAGATCAAGCGTGAGGGTCGTCGAGTCGCTTTTGTGCCGACCATGGGTAATTTACATGAAGGCCATTTAACTCTGGTTCGTAAAGCTCGTGAACTGGCCGATGTAGTCGTTGTGAGTATTTTCGTCAATCCGATGCAATTTGATCGTGCAGAAGATTTAAAAAACTACCCACGCACCCTAGAAGACGATTTGAGTAAACTCAATGGCGAAGGGGTTGATCTCGTATTAACGCCAACACCAGAAACCATGTACCCACAAGGTTTGGATAAACAAACCTTTGTTGAAGTCCCAGGGCTTTCTTTCATGCTGGAAGGCGCTTCTCGCCCTGGTCATTTCCGTGGTGTCGCCACGATCGTCACTAAGCTATTTAACATTGTACAGCCTGATGTGGCGTGCTTTGGCGAAAAAGATTACCAACAATTGGCGGTGATCCGCCAAATGGTGGACGATCTGTGCATGGATATCGAAATTGTCGGTGTTGCGACGGTTCGTGAATTGGACGGTTTGGCGATGAGCTCGCGCAACAATTTACTGACGCTAAATGAGCGCCAACGTGCGCCCGTTTTGGCGCGCACTATGCGCTGGATCAGTAGCGCCATTCGTGGTGGTCGCGATGATTATCCATCAATCATTGAAGATGCGGTGGATCAGCTGCGCGCGGCCGATCTAGAGCCAGATGAAATCTTTATCCGTGATGCACGCACTCTGCTACCTATCAGCAGTGAGAGTAAGCAAGCAGTGATCCTGATGTCCGCTTTCCTTGGTAAAGTACGTTTGATTGATAACCAAGTTCTCGATCTGCAAACCGACACCAAAGCCAGCAGCGAAGAAGAATAATTCTCTTGTCTCTGGATCAAAAAAGGTCAACCTCGGTTGACCTTTTTTATATCTATTCATTCAGTTAGCTGCGCAGCCCTTTGCCTTTGGTCACCAAATAATGCGCCACACAGTACAGCGCCACCACAAAGGCCATTAACACGGCAAACGAAGTCGTGATATTCACATCCGATACACCGAGGAAACCGTAACGGAACGCATTGACCATATAGACGATGGGATTGATCTTCGATACCCCCTGCCAAAACTCAGGCAGCAAGCTAATCGAATAAAACACCCCACCGAGGTAAGTCAGCGGCGTGAGGACAAAGGTCGGGACAATCGAGATGTCATCGAACGTTTTAGCAAACACCGCGTTAATCAAGCCGCCAAGAGAAAAAACGACGGACGTTAAAAACACCGTCGCAATGATGATTCCCCAGTGATCCACTTTAAGATCAACAAATAACAGTGATACCACTGTCACCATCGCGCCAACTAACAGACCACGTGCGACCCCGCCCATCACATAACCGGCGATAATCACGTAGTTTGGCACCGGAGCCACCAGCAGCTCTTCAATGTTCTTTTGAAACTTAGAGCTAAAGAAAGACGACGCCACATTGGAATAAGAGTTGGTGATCACCGACATCATGATGAGACCCGGCACGATATATTCCATATAGCTGAAACCGTTCATCTGCCCAATTCGAGAGCCAATCAAGTTACCAAAGATGATGAAGTACAACGTCATGGTAATCGCAGGCGGCACTAAGGTTTGTACCCAAATCCGCGTGAAACGGTTAATTTCTTTGCCCAGCAGACTGCAAAATGCCGTCCAATAAATTTGATACATGCTGATTAACCTCGCTTACCACTATTCACTATGCTGACAAACAGCTCTTCCAAACGGTTTACTTTGTTGCGCATGGAAAGGACCTTTACCCCTTGCTCCGTGAGTTGGGTAAACACATGGTTGATCCCTTGGCTTTTTTCTAATTCGATTTCCAACGAGCCTTCCACCATCTGTTGCTTCACAACACCTTGCAATGGCGCAATACTTTCGGTGCCATCCACATCCAACACGAAAGTCTCAACATCCAACTTACTCAGCAGAGATTTCATGGTGGTGTTTTCAATCAACTCACCACGTTGAATGATGCCAATATGACGACAAAGCATTTCCGCTTCTTCGAGATAGTGGGTAGTCAAAATGATAGTGACACCTTGGGCATTAATCTGCTTGAGGAACTCCCACATGGAGCGACGCAGTTCAATATCAACCCCCGCCGTGGGTTCATCAAGGATCAACAGTTGTGGCTCATGCATTAACGCACGCGCAATCATCAAACGGCGTTTCATACCACCGGAAAGGTTTCTGGCTCGCTCGCTGCGTTTTTCCCATAGATCGAGTTGCGTCAGGTATTTTTTCGCACGCTCTTTCGCCAAGGCTTTAGGCACGCCATAGTACCCCGCTTGCTGCAGGACTATCTGCTCAACGGTTTCGAATGGATTGAAGTTGAACTCTTGTGGCACTAAGCCGAGTTGCTGCTTAGCCAGTTCTAGTTGCGAATCAAGATCGTAACCAAATACGCAGACTTTGCCGGAGGTTTTATTGACCAGTGATGAGATGATGCCAATAGTGGTCGATTTTCCTGCGCCGTTGGGGCCCAACAGAGCATAAAAATCTCCCTTTTTGACTTGCAAACTAATGCCTTTGAGCGCTTCAAAGCCACCAGCATACGTTTTTTTAAGTTGTTCTATTTCTAGTGCATACATGGCAGAAACCTTGTTATCAATAACAACCACGATGTTGCGCTTTTATGGCGTTTTTTCAACCCTTTATTGGCTAAGGGCAATCATTAATACAGAAATGGCTAATTTAGATTTTCATTTCATTCAAACCCTCAGAGACAACAATGCCGCATTTTCTGCGGCATTGTTTAGGTTCAAATGCTTACTGGTCAGTGGTCACCTGCTTTACCGCAGCATTAAGGGCTTCATAACGGAAGCAAAAAGTATTCGAATCAGGAACCAGCTCAATCACATGGAATTTTTCCAGCTCCGCCCGTGTTTTCTCATTCGGACAGAGTAGATAGACTTCGCAATGCGCTTCCTGCGCATCGCGGATCGCGTTTTCCAACGCCAATCCGACAGTGACATCGATCATCGGCACATCAGTCAGATCGAGGATCATCGCCTGATACTTATCTACGCTGCTGTGTTGACGGGTAATCGCTTTTGAAACACTGAAAATCATCGGCCCCGACAAATAGAAAAACAGCACTTTACCATTGGCTTTATCGAGCAACTTGCGCTCACTTTCGGTCAACGGTACATCATCGTCATCAGCATCACTGATCGCCTTCACTTGACGCGCTTGCTCTCGGCTTAAACGTTCAATGACGAGAATGTTGGAGATGAACACGCCAAGGCCAACCGCCACAATCAAATCCACAAACACAGTCAACAGCATCACGCCGTACATAATGGCCATACCTTGCAGACTGATTTTGTGTGCACGTTGAATAAATGCCCAGTCGAGGATATTCACCCCAACATACACCGCAATCCCTGCCAACACCGCCATCGGGATAGGCTCAGTTAAACTGCCCGCAACCAAAACGACCAGAGCTAAAACTAAGGCTCGTGTCACACCAGACAAGGGGGATCGCGCCCCCACTTGAATGTTCGTCACCGTGCCCATGGTGGCACCAGCCCCAGGTAAAGCACCAAACAAACCTGCAACCATATTGGCCATTCCCTGCCCTTGCAGTTCACGATCCGAATCGTGCTCTTTACGCGTGAGAGAATCGCCAATGACTGCCGTTAACAGAGTATCTATACAGCCCAAAGTACCAAGTACAAGGGCATCAATCACCATAGTCACTACCATTTCGCTGGTGAAAGTAGGAACGACGATACTCGGTAACCCCGCTGGAATTTCACCAATCCGCCGGATGTCATCAGTATCAAAAAAGATCACTGAAAATAACGTCACCGCCACCAACGCGACCAGCTGTGCTGGAACGTGTTTGCGATATTTTTGTGGTAAAAAAAACAAAATTCCCAATGTGAGCAATCCTAAAAACAGCTCACTGAATTTCAAATTAACCAACAGGTCTGGTAAAGCCGATAGAGTGCCAACCACACCACCACCGGGAGAAGAATGACCAAGAAGGGGAGCAAGTTGCAGGATAATCAGTATCACCCCTATACCCGACATAAAGCCAGATACCACGCTATAAGGCATGAGCGTGATGTATTTGCCGAGCTTGAGCGTACCGAGCAAAATCTGGAATGCTCCCGCCATCATCACCACGGTAAACGCAATCGCCGCGCCTGATTCTGGGTAGCGTGAAACCATGGTCGTCAAAATGGCGGTCATGATCACCGTCATAGGTCCTGTCGGCTCGGAAATCAAGGTTGAGGAGCCACCAAACAAAGCCGCAAATAACCCAACGAAAATGGCCCCCCATAATCCCGCTTCAGCACCGGCACCAGAAGCCACACCAAATGCCAATGCCAATGGCAGAGAGATAATGGCAGTGGTTACCCCGCCAAAGAGATCGCCACGTAAATTAAGATCCGCAAATCGAGACTGAAACACATCCCCTTCCTCTCGGTGTTATCGAACGCCTTAGTTTAAGTCGAATGTTGTAAAAACACGTCAGATGAGTTAATCAGAAGGTAAATTTTATGGGATTGAATTTGTAACATTGTGTATATTGTTGGCAATTAATGAAGGGAAGTAAGATGCCAGAAATTAAACAACTTTTTGAGAACAACTCAAAATGGTCTGAGTCGATCAAAGCCGAAAGTCCGGAATACTTTGCCAAGCTAGCCAAAGGGCAAAATCCGGATTTTTTATGGATAGGATGCGCTGACAGTCGAGTTCCTGCTGAACGCTTAACGGGCCTGTATTCCGGTGAACTGTTTGTGCACCGCAATGTGGCGAATCAGGTGATCCATACCGACCTTAACTGTTTATCGGTGGTCCAGTACGCAGTGGATGTGTTGCAAGTCAAACACATCATTGTCTGTGGTCACTATGGATGTGGTGGTGTGACCGCAGCCATCGATAATCCACAGCTCGGCTTAATCAATAACTGGTTACTGCATATTCGCGATTACTACCTTAAACATCGTGAATATCTCGATAAGATGCCGGCCGAAGACCGCTCCGATAAGCTGGCTGAAATCAATGTCGCCGAGCAAGTATACAACTTAGCCAACTCAACGATACTGCAAAACGCATGGGAACGCGGGCAAGCGGTAGAAGTGCACGGTTTTGTTTACGGGATAGAAGATGGTCGATTGGAATATCTCGGCGTACGCTGCGCTTCAAGAGCCGCCGTTGAAGATAACTATCACAAAGCGTTAGAGATGATCCTCAATCCTGAACATCGTTTGCTGTGTCGCTAGTGTTTTCTACTGCTAGGTAAGAATGACAACGCCCACGTAACCGTGGGCGTTTTTATAAACTAAATTTTTAGCCGTGGCATTACATTTATTCAGCCAAAGGAACCACTTTGCCAATATAAGGTAAATGACGGTATTTCTGCGCGTAATCGATACCAACACCCACCACGAATTCATCTGGAATTTCAAAACCTACCCAGTTCACTTCAACATCAACTTCACGACGAGTCGGTTTATCGAGCAAAGTACAAATACGGATCGATTTCGGCTCACGCAACGCCAAGATCTCTTTCACTTTATTGAGCGTATTGCCCGTATCGATGATGTCTTCCACCAAGAGTACATCTTTGCCTTTGATGTCGTCGTCCAGATCTTTCAGGATGCGTACATCACGTGAACTTTCCATGCTATTGCCGTAGCTAGAAGCCGTCATAAAATCGACTTGATGAGTCAGATGAATTTGACGAGCGAGATCGGCCATAAAAACAAAGGAACCACGCAACAATCCAACCAAAACCAAATCGTCACTACCTTGATAATGCTCTGTGATCTGTTGACCTAATTCGTGGATGCGCTTGGCGACTTCTTGCTCAGAAATCATGACTTCAACTGTGTGTTTCATACCATTCTCGTTGTGTTAGGCGATGCCAGCATCGCTGACCTTGGTGGCGCGTATAGTATCACCTCACTCAAATCCTGTTAATCGTTTCCCTGCGCATCCCCTCACTGTTATACGCTTACTCAATAAAAAGAATTGAAACGACAAATAATTAACATAATTGAGCATTTTTTCACCCAACAAAGATTGACCTCTCTGATATGCACCATTACACTCATAGGGCTTTTAGTAGCAAATAACAAAATAATCATTAGAGCAAAATGCTCAATCAACTCAATTGGCAAGGATATACCCCTATGGACGCATCAATCGAAAAACGCCCTCGAACTCGGCTGTCGCCACAAAAACGTAAACTACAACTGATGGAAATCGCATTAGAAGTGTTTGCAAAGCGTGGTATAGGCCGCGGTGGTCACGCAGACATCGCAGAGATTGCGCAAGTCTCAGTAGCAACGGTGTTTAACTACTTTCCAACTCGCGAAGACTTAGTCGACGATGTACTGAATTTTGTGGTTCGCCAATATTCCAACTTCCTCACCGATCACATCGACCTGGACTTGGATGTTAAAAGCAACCTACAAACATTGTGCAAAGAGATGGTCAAACTGACCATGAACGACTGCCATTGGCTAAAAGTATGGTTTGAATGGAGCGCATCGACTCGTGATGAGGTATGGCCGTTGTTTGTTTCGACGAACCGTACTAATCAGCTACTGATCAAAAACATGTTCATCAAAGCCATGGAGCGTGGTGAGTTGTGTGAAAAACATGATGTAGACAATATGGCGAGCTTGTTCCACGGCATCTTCTACTCCATCTTCTTGCAAGTAAACCGCTTAGGTGATCAGGAAGCCGTGTATAAATTGGTCGATAGCTATCTCAATATGTTGTGTATCTACAAAAACTAGTTTTTGTCATATCCAACAAGACTTAGGGCGCCTCAAGCGCCCTTTTTATTTTGGTTTAAATCAATCCAGCGAATTATTTATTCCCCCAGATTGTCCAAACCCCATTTATACAATGCATTCTTTTTCAGTTGGTGAATTTCGGCCACTAAAGCCGCTGCTTTCTTCAATGGCAACTCTTTGGTCAAAATCGTTAAAGTACGTAAGGCATCATCAGGTAAAGCCTGTTCTCCTGCGTCACGATAACCATGCACAAGCAGCACCATCTCACCTTTTTTGCGATTATCATCTTCAGCGATCCATTCGATAAGCTCTGCTAAAGGCATACCTTGAATGGTTTCAAACGTTTTGGTCAGTTCGCGTGCCAACACCACCTCACGCTCCCCGCCAAGCACTTCGAGCATATCTTGCAGTGACTCGCAGATTCGATGTGGTGATTCATAAAAAATGCACGTACGCGCTACTTTCGCAATGTCGAGCAACTTATCTTTACGTGCTTTGCTTTTCGCGGGTAAGAAGCCTTCGAAACTGAAACTATCGGATGGCAAGCCAGATGCGCTCAGCGCAGTGATCACCGCACATGGACCAGGAAGTGGCACAACTTTAACCCCCGCTTGACGACATTGGGTGACTAAATGATAACCTGGGTCGCTGATCAGCGGTGTGCCTGCATCTGACACCAAAGCAATCGACAACCCGGACAGCAGTTTATCCACCAACACTTGCGCTTTTTGCTGTTCATTGTGGTCATGTAATGCAAAGGTTTTGGTAGAGATGTTAAAGTGAGCTAACAATTTACCAGTATGGCGTGTATCTTCTGCGGCAATCAGATCCACACTGGCTAACACGTCTAGGGCTCGTTGTGTGATGTCACCCAGATTACCAATCGGGGTTGGGACAATATAAAGAGTTGGAGCACCATTTGGCACGGTTTTATTATCTGTCATTTGTTTACCATCACATCAACGATTAATATAGAGACAATTTTACACGGACTAACGAAAGAACTCATGGCTATGAACCACCATCAGCGACGCAGTGTACCACGCTTACTCACTCCGATTGCATTATCAATCGTTTTATCGGCCTGTTCGACTCAACCTTCGTCACCGGATGTGGTCGATATTACCGCTCAACCGCTGTTAACAGCCCAAACTTACTTGATGCGCGCCGATGCCAGTCAGGGCTCTCAGCAAAATGACTGGTTGATCATGGCGCTGAAAGCCGCCATTGAAGAAAACAGCACGGATCAAGCCCAGTTATTGATTATGCGTCTTGCCAAGCAACCCCTCACACCAACACAGCAGGCACAATGGCAATTATTGCGAGCTCAATTGCTGGTCAATACCGAGCAGTATCAAGAAGCTCTCGATCAACTGAGCTTCCAAGCGAATTGGTCATTGCCACAGGTTCAATGGCAACAATACCACCAATTGCGCGCTGATATATTTACCGCGCTGGATCGTTCTTTTGACTCAACGCGTGAACTGATTGCGCTCTATGGCATGTCATCGAATAAAGAACAAGAAGCTTTAGCCGATCAAATTTGGGCCAATTTAAACCATTACTCTGCTAGCAAAATTATCAAACTTTCTGCAGAGCCAGATGAAGCTCAGTTGGATGGTTGGTTACAACTCGCGGTATATATGAAAACGCTAGGCAGTAATCTGCCACAATTGAAAAATACATTAGAAAAATGGTTAGCCGAGAACCCACAACACCCAGCCGCAATTTATACACCTAAAGCCATCTCAGATATTCTTGCGCTTGAGATCGTCAAACCAACCCACACCGCGCTACTACTGCCTTTAACGGGAAAGTTTGCAAAACAGGCTCAATTTATTCGTGATGGTTTTGTTTTTGCCATGATGAACGATGCCGATCGTCAACCAGAAGCCACACTGACGATTATTGATACCAACGCAGAAACACTGGAATCGGTGGATGCCATTCTCACCAGTAAGCAAATTGACTTTGTCGTGGGGCCGCTGATCAAAAGTAATATCGAAAAACTACAGCAGTTCCAACAAAACCGCGGTCAGACAATTCCCACTCTCGCGCTTAACATCCCAGATCAAATTGATACTGCGGCCGGGACTTGCTACCTAGCTTTGTCACCAGAGCAAGAAGTCGCTCAAGCGGCCAAGCATCTGTTTAGTCAGGGATATCGTTATCCACTGCTCCTTGCACCACAGAACAGCTATGGTGAACGAGTGGTCGAAGCCTTTAATGAAGAGTGGCGTCGCTACAGTAAAAACAAAGTGGCGGTAAACCTGTTTGGTGATAAACGCCAATTACAGCGCAACATCAATTCCATTTTTGGCCTACAAGATAGCCAACAAAATATCGCTCAAATGGAATCACTACTTGGGATGAGCATGGAAAGCCAACCTCGTAGCCGCCGTGATATTGATGCAGTCTATATCGTAGCCAACAGTGCTGAGCTAACCTTGATCAAGCCCTTCATTGAAGTGGCGATTAACCCAGATACACGCCCACCAAAGCTGTTCTCAAACTCCAACAGTAATACTGGTGGTCGCCAATACGAAGATTTGTCCGGCGTGACTTACAGCGATATTCCATTGTTGGTTCATCCAGCCCCAAGCATCAAAGAACAACTGACTCAAATCTGGCCAGAAAGCTCCAATGCAGAGCGACGCTTGCAAGCACTAGGGATGGATGCCTACCAGCTAATGGTGGAACTTCCACAAATGAAAATCGTCGAAGGTTACACGGTTGATGGGCAAACGGGCGTGTTAAGTATTGATGAACAATGTGTGGTTCAGCGTGAAATCAGCTGGGCAGAGCATGGGGTTCGTTAACTCTCGGCAACAAGGCCATCATTACGAACAGATGGCGGCGGAGTATCTCCGCCGTCACGGCCTTAAGCTCATAGCTCAAAATATCAATTATCGCTTTGGCGAATTAGATTTAGTGATGAGTGATGGAACGGCTCTAGTGTTTGTTGAGGTACGTTACCGAGCTAACGTTCATCACGGCCATGCTGCTGAAACCATCACCCCAAGCAAACAAGCGCGCTTGATCAAAGCAGCAAATTGTTGGATGCTCGCCAATAAAATTAATAGTCATAGTGCAGATTTTCGTTTTGATGTGATTGCCATTCACCAACAAGGGCAACATATCGAATGGTTGAAAAACGCAATTACTGAAGGATAAATGATGCTCGATAGCATTAAAGACAGTTTTACCGAAAGCATTCAAATACAGATCGCGGCTGCAGAAGCCCTGCCGGATGCGATCATGCATGCGGCACAAGCTATGGTTGCCAGTCTACTCAATGGCCACAAAATTCTCTGTTGTGGTAACGGTGGCTCGTCCGTCAATGCGCAACAATTTGTCTCTTGTCTTCTTAATCGCTTTGAAACCGAACGTCCTAGTTTGCCGGGTATGGCACTTACTGCAGATAATACGACATTAACCGCAGTAGCCAATGACTATCACTACCAAGAAATTTTTTCTAAACAGGTGCGTGCTTTTGGCCAACCTGGCGATATCCTACTCGCCATTTCGACGAGTGGTAATAGTAAAAACATCATCAAAGCCATGGAAGCGGCAGTAACTCGGGATATGACCATTATTGCTCTTACTGGCAAAGATGGCGGCGAGATGGCAGGTTTACTCGGCGAAAATGATGTAGAAATCCGTATTCCATCACATCGCACCGCTCGCATCCATGAAGTTCACATGGTGACACTGCACTGCCTATGTGATTTGATTGACCAAGTGTTATTCCCAGCTCATGAAGAGTGATTATGAAAAGCATTAAACGACTTATTCTTTCCGTTCTACTCGTGAACCTTACAGGCTGTGCAGGGTTATTCATTGCCGGTGCAGCAACAACAGCGACAATTGTTACGGATCCCCGCAGTACCCAAGAGATCTGGCAAGATAACAATGTCGAGTTAGAAGTTGCCGGACTCGCGAACAAAGAGCCGTACCGCAAAGATACTCGTATTTCTGCTGTTGCCTACCGAGGCACGGTAGTATTACTAGGGCAGTCACGTAGTGATGCGATTCTTGACCAGTTCATTGCTCAAGCCCGTCAGGTAAAAGGGGTCAAAGAGTTACACAATCAAGTACAGATCAAAGCACCACTGTCTGTAGGAGAAATCAGTAACGATAGTTGGATAACGACGAAGGTCAAATCGGCGCTCCTCACAAAAGCTGAGTTAAACGGCATTAAAGTGAAAGTGGTCACAGAAGATCGTGTGGTTTATCTCTTTGGCTACGTGTCGCCTGAACATGCCGATATGGCGATTGATGTTGCAAGAAATATCATTGGTGTCAAACAAGTCGTCAAGGCCTTTGAATACGCCCAGTAAGCAAAAAATGACATGATGAAAGAAAATAGAAAAGGCAGCGATAAACGCTGCCTTTTTAGTATTTAGAATCTACTTACTTCACAACACGCAAACTTGGTCGACCTTTGGGTCTAGGTGCATCCTCAAAAGGCTCATCACCTAAATCACTTTCCAGCTCAACAAGGGAATCTTCGGAATCCAACTCTTCCTCAAGCTCCATCGTTTCAAGGTAAGCAGGTTCAGGCTCGAACATAGTACCAGCACCATTTTCACGCGCATAAATAGCTTGTACTGCGTAAATCGGTACGATCACTAAGTGAGGACGGCCACCAAAACGGGCATTGAAAGTAACTTCCTCATTGCCTAGCTCTAAATGTCCGACCGCACGCGGAGCTACATTAAGAATGATTTGACCATCTTGAACGTATTCAAGTGGCACCTTCACACCAGGTAATGTGGCATCCACCACTAAGTGCGGCGTAAGTTCGTTTTCCAGTAGCCAATCATAAAATGCTCTTAGCAAATAGGGTCGGCGTGGTGTCATTTGACCAATATCCATTCCGGCATCCATTAGCGAGCCAGACGCATCTCGCGTTCAGCTTCCGTCAGAGAAGCAAGGAATGAATCACGTTCGAATACACGGTTCATATAGACTTTCAGTTCTTTAGAACCAGGACCAATCAAGTCAATACCAAGAACAGGTAAACGCCACAGTAGTGGAGCTAAATAACAGTCGATCAAGCTGAATTCTTCACTCATGAAGTATTCATACTCAGCAAACACAGGTCCAAGAGTCAGCAAATCGTTACGTAATTTATTACGCGCATTCTCTGCCACTTCAGGGGAACCATTAACGACCTTCTCAGCCAACGAGTACCAGTTTCTCTCAATACGGTAGATCATCAAACGGCTGTTACCACGAGCGACTGGGTAAACAGGCATAAGTGGCGGATGAGGGAAACGCTCATCCAAATATTCCATGATGATCTTTGAGTCATACAGAGCAAGCTCACGATCAACTAGAGTAGGAACTGTTTTATAAGGATTCAGCTCAATCAATTCCGCAGGAAGGTTGTTCTCATCAACCAACTCAACTTCAAAACTGACGCCTTTTTCAGCTAGCACAATGCGAACCTGATGGCTATACATGTCAGATGCACTTGAAAACAGAGTCATCACAGAACGTTTGTTGGCAGCTACAGCCATGGAGCCCTCCAGTACAGATGCGGGTATAAAAAATCAATGGAGGCTAAAGCCTCCACTGATGAGTTAACAATCGGGAATTAGCGCAGCATAATAGCACAATTAGTGCACATCACGCCAATACTCTTTCTTCAGTGCTACAACGACAATGGTAAATATCACCAAAAATGCCATAGCCCACCAACCTAAACTTTGACGCTCAAGTTTCATTGGTTCCCCCGAGTATTGTAGGAAGTTCACCAAATCACGTACCGCTTGGTTATATTCCCCTTCACTCAGCTCACCATTACCACGAGATTTTACGCCAACAACATGTTGAACTTCGTTACCATCCACCATCTGTGTTTCAATGATCGGGTCAGGTGTGCCTTGCAATTCTTCCAATACATGTGGCATACCAACACTCGGAAATACGATGTTGTTGACACCAAATGGACGAGAAGGATCCGCATAGAAAGAGCGCAGATAAGTGTATAACCAATCCGTGCCTCGTACTCGAGCGACTAAGGTCAAATCAGGCGGTGGCGCCCCAAACCACTTTGCTGCGGACTTATCAGGAATTGCATTTTCCATCAATTCACCAATTTTGGTTGCAGGATTAAAAATGAGGTTTTCCTTCATTAAATCAGCTGGAATACCGAGATCGTTCGCCACTCGCTCATAACGTTGATATTGCGTTGAGTGGCAACCAAAACAGTAGTTCATAAACAGTTTGGCACCATTTTGTAGTGATGCTTTATCCGTTAAATCGTTATTCGCTTTGTCTAAATGTACGTTTGCACCTGCTGCCATCACCAGCGATGGCAACATAGCAAACAAAATTACAATCCATTTTTTCATTTGTACGTCACCCTTGTTGGTAATGGCTTGGTTGCTTCATTTTTGCTGTAAATAAATAGCAATACAAAGAACATGAAGTAACCCAAACTAAAAATTCTAGCCAGTAAGGTATATGTTGGAGTTGCAGGTAAAGCACCTAGCACACCCAACGCAATGAAACATACAGTGAATTGCGCAATATTGAGCAAATGAAGCTTACTACGATAACGGTAAGAGCGAACTTTACAGCGATCTAGCCAAGGCAATAGGAATAACACCACTATCGATGCACCCATTGCGATAACGCCAAGTAACTTGTCAGGAACTGCACGCAAAATGGCATAAAAAGGTGTGAAATACCAAACCGGTGCAATGTGCGGCGGCGTTTTTAATGGGTTAGCAGCCTCAAAGTTGGGCGGCTCAAGGAAGTATCCACCCATTTCTGGGTTAAAAAACAGCACATAGCAGAACAAGAACAAGAATCCTGCAACACCAATCAAGTCTTTCACCGTTCCATAAGGATGGAAAGGAATAGAGTCAATGATGTCGTACTTCTTGGTGTAATACTCATGAAACTTAAACTGTGTCTGGTAATCATCACCCATTGAACCTTTTGGCAACTTAGTTTCAATACCATCAGGGTTATTCGAGCCGACCTCATGCAGAGCCAAAATGTGTAAAACAATCAGCAGCAATAGCACGATAGGTAAAGCAATCACGTGCAGAGCAAAGAAGCGGTTCAATGTCGCACCAGAGATAACGTAGTCACCGCGGATCCACAGAGTTAAATCATCCCCAATGACAGGAATCGCACCAAACAGCGAAATGATAACCTGAGCGCCCCAGTAAGACATTTGTCCCCAAGGCAACAAGTAGCCCATAAAGGCTTCAGCCATCAGCACGAGGAAAATCAACATGCCGAAAATCCAAAGTAACTCACGAGGTTTCTGATATGAGCCATAGATCAAACCACGGAACATATGCAGATACACCACAATGAAGAATGCCGAAGCACCGGTGGAGTGCATATAACGCAATAACCAACCATACTCCACATCACGCATGATGTATTCAACAGACGCAAAGGCACCTTCACCTGAAGGCACATAGTTCATGGTCAACCAAACCCCAGTAAGAAGTTGGTTAACCAACACCAGCATCGCAAGCGAGCCAAACAAATACCAAAAGTTGAAATTTTTTGGCATTGGGTACTCAGAAAGGTGTTTTTTATACGCATTCATTGCCGGTAGGCGTTTTTCTACCCAATCAAGTAGCGCTTGCATTATGCCTCCCCAGTCTCATCAAGACCGATGACAATTTTTGTGTCAGTCAGATACATGTGTTTTGGAATAACCAAGTTAAGCGGTGCGGGTACACCTTGGAATACACGACCAGCCATATCAAACTTAGAGCCATGACATGGACAGAAGAAACCAGATTTCACCCCTTGAACTTGCTCACTGAAAGAGTCAGGAAGATAAGTTGGAGAGCACCCAAGGTGAGTACAGATACCGACAGCAATAAAATATTCAGGTTTAATAGAACGGTAGCCATTTTGTGCATAGTTAGGCTGTTGTTCTTCTTGCGAACTTGGATCGCGAAGTTGATTATCGTGATCCTTAAGGCTATCCACTACCAACTGTGCTCGGCGTACAACCCATACAGGCTTACCACGCCATTCCACACGTACCATCTGCCCTTCTTCGAGTTTGCTAACATCAACTTCGACGGGGGCACCGGCAGCTTTAGCCTTAGCACTTGGATTCCATGATTTAATAAAAGGTACGGCGACCGCGACAGCTCCTAATCCCCCCACAACAGCCGTTGTGGCGGTAAGAAATCGTCTGCGACCTTGGTTTAGAGGCGCATTACTCATCCAGACATTCTCCCATTTGCTCCTTATGGATCCTGCTTATTCCGTTTAAAGAGCAAGGCTAACAAACACGAGTTTATTTTGTATTTATTTGATAGCAAATGATAAATAAAACCCTACTTTTTGACAAGATAAAGCTACCTTTCTGTAACATTTGTCAATTCAAATCGCTTGCGGCATCACAAAAGGAACAACTTATTTATAGAGTATAACGAGGAGAATAGCGTAAAGCTTTTAGGGAAGATTTTAGAATGTAAAAAACCCGGCTGAGTAGCCGGGTTTTTGAACCACATCCAGTAACACTGGAGCGCATTTTTCCAAAAAGGAAAATTAACGCTTAGAGAACTGTGGACGACGACGTGCTTTACGTAGACCCACTTTCTTACGTTCAACGCGACGAGCGTCACGAGTAACGTAGCCAGCAGCACGTAGAACAGGACGTAGAGACTCATCGTATTCCATCAGAGCGCGAGTGATACCGTGACGGATAGCACCTGCTTGACCAGAAATACCACCACCTTTAACAGTGATGTACAGATCCAGTTTTTCTACCATGTCTACCAGTTCAAGAGGTTGTTTAACAACCATGCAAGAAGTTGGACGACCGAAGTACTCTTCAAGGCTACGCTTGTTGATTACGATGTTGCCGCTGCCTGGTTTAATAAAAACACGAGCAGCTGAGCTTTTGCGACGGCCAGTGCCGTAGTATTGATTCTCTGCCATTTCCGAAATCCCCGATTAGATGTCCAGTACTTTTGGTTGTTGAGCAGCATGGTTGTGCTCAGCGCCAGCGTAAACTTTTAGCTTACGGTACATAGCACGGCCTAGAGGACCTTTTGGCAACATACCTTTAACCGCTAACTCAAGTACCATTTCTGGCTTACGCTCAATCAGCTTCTCGAAGCTGAATGATTTCAGGCCACCTGGGAACTCAGAGTGACGGTGGTACATTTTGTTCTTAGCCTTGTTACCTGTAACAGTAACTTTCTCCGCATTAACAACGATGATGTAATCACCAGTGTCAACGTGAGGAGTGTATTCAGCTTTGTGTTTGCCACGTAGGCGAGATGCAATTTCACTTGCTAGACGGCCAAGAGTTTTACCTTCAGCGTCTACAACGTACCAGTCGCGTTTTACAGTTTCTGGTTTAGCAACGAAAGTTTTCATGCTAATAATAACCCGTTAATTTAAATTTACACTTCAAGGAGCTTTCGCTCCCACTGTCTAAGAGCCCAGTCATCACCCCTTCGAGTGGGTGGCACTCTCGGCCACAAAGGACCTGCAGTAACGGTGGGTCGCAGGATTATAGAGAAGAGCGCAGAAAAAATCACCTCTTTTTACGTAAAATCTGAAAAAAATCCAACGCCAAAGCTGCCAGATGTTTTTCTGTTTAAACTAGGTGCTCTTTCGCCAAATAATCATGGCTTTGCATCTCAATTAGTCGTGATTGGCAGCGTTTGAACTCAAACTCTAATAAACCGTGTGAGTAAAGTTCAGAAACAGCGACTTCCGCAGACACAATCAATTTTACATGCCGTTCGTAAAATTCATCCACCAAGGCAATAAAGCGTCTAGCCGCATCATCGTTGTTTTTATTCATCTGTTTTACATCGGCAAGAAGAACAGTGTGGTAGATTTTCGACAACTCAATATAGTCATATTGGCTACGCGCGGTTTGGCATAATTGAGCAAACGTGGCATACAACACACCATCACAAGCCGCATTAACTGGCACTAAACGGTGGTTCACTTCAATATGATCATCTGGTTTATGCTCAGAACTGATCAACTGCCGGAAATAACGTTGCAAGTTATCTGCAGCTTTTTCATCTAATGGATAATGATAAATTTCGGCTTGTTGTAAGGTTCGCAGACGGTAATCCACACCACTATCGACATTTAGAATATGGCAATGGGTTTCGACCAGAGCAATCGCAGGTAAAAAGCGAGCGCGTTGCAGCCCGTTACGATACAAATCTTTCGGAGCAATATTTGAAGTAGCGACCAAGACCACTCCGCGCCTAAATAGCGCTTCGAACAAAGTGCCGAGAATCATGGCGTCGGTAATATCTGAGACAAAGAATTCATCAAAACAGATAATATTCGCTTCGGCACAAAAACGATCCGCCACGATTTCGAGCGGATCACTCACTTCCGATAACGAGCGCAGCTCATCATGAACTCGATACATGAAACGATGAAAATGGACTCGTAATTTCTTGTCATTCGGCAAGGATTCAAAAAAAGTATCCATCAGATAGGTTTTGCCACGCCCAACCCCCCCCCACATATACAGCCCTTTAGGCGGAGGCGTGGGTTCGATACGCTTACCCAATAACTTATGCCACAGAGAAGGTCGTACCACTGGCTGATTTAGATAATCGATCCACTGGTGATACAGATTATCTAGGGCATCCACGGCACGAGCCTGTGCTTCATCACTATAAAAATCAGTGCGTTGCAAATCTTTTTTATATCGCTGCTTCGGAGTCATACTGGTCTACTACAGTTACAATGAGAGCCATAAACGCAAAACCACTCACATGCATTTTGCTTTATCCAACCTGACTCTCATAGTAACATGTCCCTCGTACATGTGTAACCGATGGGTAAAAAACATGTTAAATAACAACAATAAGGAGCTGTTATGCCTTGGATCTATGCCATTGCTGGATTGCTAGTGGGGATTGCTGTCGGGATGCTGATTGCTCGTTTGACTACCCCTCAATATAAGACGCAGAAGAATCTGCAAAAAGAACTCGAGAGCGCTAAATTCACTTTAGAGCAACAGCGCCAAGAGCTGTCGGATCACTTTGCTCAAACAGCAGAAATGCTCGACACCCTAGGAAAAGATTACACTAAGCTGTATCAACATATGGCGAAAACGGCTACCGATTTGATTCCCAATTTGCCAGAGCAAGACAACCCATTCAGTAAGTTGGCTCAGCAAAAAGAGAGCGAAAACAAACAACCAGAAGAACTGGAACAGCCACCCAAAGATTATGCTTTAGGTGCTACGGGTTTATTGCGTGGCGAGGAAAAAGCCATTATCCGTTCAGCGGATTTGGTGAATGCCAAAGCTAGTTAATCAATTCACACATTTCGTGGTGAACTTTGTAAAGGTTTTTGAGTCATAACTCGCAGACTGTCAGTTGAAGTTTCTTTAAGTGAACATATTTCTACTTCAACCAGACGTTAAATTGCACGAGGAGTTTATGATGAAAAAACCTTTACTTGTTTTGACTGCTCTGTCACTCAGCTTGAGTTCCATTCTCACGCCATTATCGGCAACAGCAGCACTCCCTCTCTCTGTGAGTGGAGAACAAGTCCCTAGCCTAGCCCCTATGCTCGAAAAAGTGACCCCTGCGGTAGTCAGCATTGCCGTTGAGGGTACTCAAGTTTCAAGGCAGCGCTTACCTGATCAATTTCGTTTTTTCTTCGGCCCGGATTTCCCAACTGAACAACTCCAAGAAAGACCATTTCGTGGTTTAGGTTCAGGGGTCATTATTGATGCAGCCAAAGGTTATGTCGTGACTAACTATCATGTCATTAATGGTGCGGAAAAAATTCGCGTTAAATTGCATGATGGAAGGGAGATCGACGCAGAACTCGTCGGTGGTGATGAGATGTCAGACGTCGCTTTGCTCAAGCTCAGTAAAGCCAAAAACCTCACAGAGATTAAAATTGCCGATTCAGACACACTACGGGTCGGTGACTTTGCAGTGGCCATTGGTAATCCTTTCGGTTTAGGGCAAACCGTAACCTCTGGTATTGTGTCTGCTTTAGGTCGTAGCGGTTTGAATATCGAAAACTTTGAAAACTTTATTCAAACCGATGCCGCGATCAACAGCGGAAACTCTGGTGGTGCACTCGTAAACCTCAATGGTGAACTCATCGGTATCAATACCGCCATTCTTGGCCCTAACGGTGGCAATGTCGGGATTGGTTTTGCTATCCCGTCAAATATGATGAAGAACCTTGCGGATCAAATCCTAGAGTTTGGTGAAGTTAAACGTGGCATGCTCGGCGTTCAAGGTGGGGAGATCACCTCTGAGTTAGCGGATGCATTAGGTTACGAGTCATCCAAAGGAGCATTTGTTAGCCAAGTCGTTCCAGATAGTGCAGCAGATAAAGCGGGGATCAAAGCGGGTGATATCATCACCTCACTCAATGGTAAGAAAGTTGATACTTTCTCTGAATTACGCGCCAAAGTGGCCACATTAGGAGCGGGCAAAACCATTACGCTCGGCATATTGCGTGATGGACAAGCCAAGAATATTGATGTCACTCTGGGTGAGCAGCAAAATTCCAAAACGAAGGCGGAATCACTCCATCAGGGATTGAGTGGCGCAGAATTAAGCAACACCACTGAGAGTGACCCAATCCAAGGTGTTAAAGTCACTGAGGTGCAAAAAGGTTCGGCTGCTGAATCCTATCAACTGCAAAAAGATGACATCATCATTGGTGTGAACCGTAAACGAGTAAAAAATATTGCTGAATTACGGGCGATTATGGAGAAATCACCAAATATTTTAGCGTTAAACATTCAACGCGGAGATCGTACGATTTATCTTGTTGTTCGCTAATTCACTCACCGTTACCGCCCACTTGGGCGGTAACTCCCCCACTCTTAGCCATCACCTTCCTCCTAATTATCCTAATTATCCCTTGCTCATTATGGTTCCAATGCAATTTTGGCGAAATTCATTTCCAGTGTTATTCTTGCTGACTCACAGTGAGGAATTTATTCAATATTGAGTTGAGGAAACTATGCTGAAATTTTGGGTTCGCTCAATCGGCTTCGGGCTATTGGCTGCGATTATCATCATTTTTGTCACGCCCTCACTGCGTTCAAAACTCATTCCTGCTGTTCATTCTCAGCCACGTAACATTGGCGCATTACAGATATCGTTTAACGAAGCAGTTCGTAAAGCCGCTCCTGCGGTAGTGAATATTTACAACCGCAAATACAGTGAAAATGATCGCCAGAAATTATCGACTCAAGGCTTAGGCTCTGGAGTGATAGTCAGCGAAAAAGGCTACATTATTACCAACTACCATGTGGTAGCCCAAGCAGATCAAATTGTGGTGGCATTGCAAGATGGAAGGGCTGCCGCCGCACAATTAGTCGGTAAAGATCGTCGAACCGATATTGCGATATTACGAGTAGAAGGCACTGGGTTACCGGTGATCCCACTCAACCCTGATTACCATCCCAAGGTAGGCGATGTCGTGTTAGCTATCGGCAACCCATACAATCTCGGGCAAACCACTACCTTTGGCATAATTTCAGCGACAGGTCGTTCCTCGATCAGCGCCGATGGACGCCAAGCCTTCATTCAAACCGATGCAGCGATCAATGATGGCAACTCAGGGGGAGCTTTAGTCAACACGCAAGGTGAGCTAGTAGGTATCAATACCGCCTCTTTTCAGCAAGCGACTGACCTAGAGACTTACGGCATTTCATTTGCCATACCCTATTCTCTTGCCAGTAAAATCATGACTAAAATTATTGCAGATGGACGAGTGATCCGAGGTTATATCGGAGTTGATGGTCAAGATATTAATTCAATGACCTCACGCCTACTCGGTAATGAGCATGTGGGTGGAATTATTGTTTTAGGGGTTGATCCAAATGGCCCCGCAGCGCGAGCAGGTTTTTTAGAGCAAGATATCTTACTGAAAATTGATGGTAAAAAAGTCAATGGGCGCCAAAATGTCACTGATACAGTGACCGATTTACGCCCCGGCACCGTAGTCGATTTCACCTTACTGCGTAAAGGCGAAGAGATTGTACTGCCTGTTACGATTGGAGAGGATTCTCGCGAGTAACGGAGATTTACGTTTTCACTAAGACACACTTTAGTGATCAATGAACACAAAAAAGCGGAGCCCTTGGGCTCCGCTTTTTACTACGAGAACGAGAGTTCTAGCATTACTTCTTAGCAAGCTTCTCTTTGATACGAGCAGCTTTACCAGATAGGTCACGCAGGTAGTACAGTTTGGCACGACGTACTGCACCGCGACGCTTAACTTCGATGCTATCAACTACTGGAGAGTGAGTTTGGAACGTACGCTCAACACCTTCGCCGTTAGAGATTTTACGAACGGTGAATGCTGAGTGCAGACCACGGTTACGGATTGCGATTACGATGCCTTCAAAAGCCTGTAGACGCTCACGGTCACCTTCTTTTACCTTAACTTGAACCACAACAGTGTCGCCTGGTGCAAATTGAGGCAGGTCTTGTTTCATTTGCTCTTGTTCTAGAGCCTTGATGATGTTACTCATTGTCTAAATTCCTAGAATAAACTGATACTAAATTTAATAGGTTACTGATGCTGAGTCTCTTTAATGTACTCGGCCAGTAATTGTTCCTGTTCGTCAGTCAGAGCTAGGTTTTCCAGGAGCTCCGGTCTTCTAAGCCAGGTACGGCCAAGCGACTGCTTGAGTCGCCAACGACGAATGTCCTCATGATTGCCGGATTTCAGTACCATTGGCACCTCTTTTCCATCCAATACTTCAGGACGCGTGTAGTGCGGACAATCCAACAAACCATTCGCAAAAGAATCTTCTTCTGCTGACGCAAAATCCCCTAATACTCCCGGAATAAACCGCGAGACAGAATCAATCAACGTCATGGCTGGGAGCTCCCCACCCGTCATTACGAAATCCCCAATTGACCATTCTTCGTCAACTTCAGATTCAATAATGCGTTCATCTACCCCTTCATAGCGGCCGCAAATCAGAATCAGATTCTGGTTTTGCGCCAGCTCTTCCACACCTTGTTGGTCGAGTTTTCGACCTTGCGGAGAGAGGTAAATCACTTTCGTCTTACCCGGTGACGCTTGTTTCGCAGCATGGATGGCATCGCGCAAAGGTTGCACCATCATCAACATGCCGGGACCGCCACCGTAGGGTTTATCATCGACAGTGCGACGTTTGTCATGAGCGAAATCACGAGGATTCCAAGCTTCAACTGACAATAACCCTTTTTTAACCGCCTGACCTGTTACTCCAAAATCGGTAACGCTGCGGAACATTTCAGGAAATAGGCTAACAATGCCAACCCACATGTTTCCTCGCTTATTCGATTTTTGAGTTAAAACGCAGGATCCCAGTCAACTTCGATCCGTTGAGCTTGGCGATCAACAACTTTGATCACTTGCTCTTCAAGAAACGGAATTAACCGTTCCTTTTGGCCGAAAGCATCTTTCAGATTCGCTTTCACCACGAGAACATCGTTGGAGCCTGTTTCCATCATATCGGTTACGACACCAAGGTCGTAGCCGCTGCTGGTCACAACTTGCATACCAAACAATTCACGCCAGTAGAATTCATCTTCTGACAATTCAGGTAGTGATGCGGGGTCAATCGCAATTTCAAAGTTAGTCAGCAGGTGTGCATCTTCACGGACATCAAGCCCTTGAAGTTTTACCACCCAACCTTTGTTGTGGCGTTTCCAGCCTTCTACTTTGTGCTCAACCCACTCACCCTTTTGGTCAATAAACCAAGGGCTGTAATCAAAAATACTTTCTGGATTGTCTGTGTAGGAAAAAACTTTAAGCCAGCCACGAATGCCGTAAGAAGAACCTAATTTTCCCACAACCAATCTTTCGTTTTGCTTGCCCATCGTCTCTTTACCTTTCATCGACATAAACTAGTTACTTAACAGTAATAATTAAGCCGCTTTTTGAGCGGTTTTAACTAGCTGTGCTACGCGATCAGACAGAGATGCGCCTTGTGAAACCCAATGGTTCACGCGATCTAGGTCTAGGCGCAGGCCTTCTTCTTGACCAGTAGCAGTAGGGTTAAAGAAACCTACTTTCTCGATGAAACGGCCAGTTGCTGAGTTGCGGCTATCTGCTACAACGATTTGATAGAATGGACGCTTTTTCGCGCCGTGACGTGCCAAACGAATGGTTACCATGTCGTCCTCTTTGCTTTTCAAAAATAAAATTAACCCCGAAAACCACTTTGCAAAAGTTTTACAAAATCAGTTTAGGGTCTCGTGCCAAAATAAAGCCTCGGAATTCTACTCTTATTCCGAGGCTTTGCAAGGGGTTTAGCTACTTTTTCGCCAGCTTAAAGCGCTACAAATTACCGTGACTCAGTTAACAGATTGGAAAGTTCACTGAATACTCAAGCGGTTGCGTTCGAGTGGATTAACGACCAAAGAAACCGCCGCCAAAACCACCACGGCCACCACCGCCGCCCATCAGGCCTTGCATGTTACGCATCATGCCTTTCATGCCACCTTGTTGCATTTTCTTCATCATCTTCTGCATCTGGGTAAACTGCTTGAGCAGGCGGTTTACGTCTTGCACTTGGGTACCAGAACCCGCAGCAATCCGCTTTTTACGTGAGCCCTTGATGAGATCGGGGTTTTGACGCTCTTTCATGGTCATTGAGTTGATGATGGCTTCCATCTGCTTGAAAACGCGATCATCCACTTTATCTTTCATATCCGCCGGCAGTTGAGACATTCCGGGCAGTTTATCGAGCATCCCCATCATGCCGCCCATGTTTTTCATCTGACCTAACTGCTCACGAAAGTCTTCTAAATCAAAGCCTTTCTTCTCTTTGAATTTTTTCGCGAGTTTTTCAGCTTTCTCTTGGTCAACGTTGCGCTGCAGATCCTCGATCAGCGACAGAACATCACCCATACCGAGAATACGTGAAGCAATACGATCAGGGTGGAAAGGCTCCAACGCATCGGTTTTCTCACCGACACCGATAAATTTGATCGGCTTACCGGTAATATGGCGTACCGACAACGCTGCACCGCCACGCGCATCACCATCGACCTTGGTCAGGATCACCCCTGTTAGCGGCAATGCATCACCAAACGCTTTCGCGGTATTCGCGGCATCTTGACCGGTCATAGCATCGACCACGAACAGCGTTTCAACCGGATTGATCGCTTTATGCAGCGCCTGAATCTCGGCCATCATCTGTTCATCAATCGCTAAACGACCTGCGGTATCGACAATCAGTACGTCGTAGAATTTCTTCTTAGCGTGGTCAATCGCAGCGTTAGCGATATCAATCGGTTTTTGATCCGGTGTGGACGGGAAGAAATCAACGCCTAAATCATTGGCTAATGTTTCAAGCTGCTTGATCGCCGCAGGGCGATACACGTCAGCGGAAACCACCAACACTTTCTTCTTATCACGCTCTTTTAGGAGCTTAGAGAGTTTGCCAACGGACGTGGTTTTACCCGCACCTTGCAAACCGGCCATCAAAATAACCGCAGGTGGCTGAGCGGCAAGATTCAACGCTTCGTTGGATTCGCCCATCACCGCTTCTAATTGTTGACGGACGATTTTGATGAACTCTTGACCCGGAGTCAGAGATTTAGAAACTTCGACACCAACGGCACCTTCTTTGACGCGATTAACAAAATCACGAACAACAGGCAGCGCAACGTCGGCCTCTAACAGCGCCATGCGCACTTCGCGCAGGGTATCTTTAATGTTGTCTTCAGTAAGACGACCTTTGCCGCTGATATTTTTCAGCGTTTTGGACAATCGATCGGTTAAATTCTCAAACATCTTTTTCTCTTCGCTAAGCGGCGATAAATTGGCGTGAGTATACCTTAGACAAACGGACAGGCATACCCGTAGCGCATTGCGGAGATTCACGAAAGTTCAATTGACCTGTTTTTTGTGTTCTATGCTCTCAAAAACGAAGGTGATCCAAAGTAGCCCATTGGCACAGAGCAAGGTATAATTCGCCCACTTAACCCTTATCTATGTGGCAGGTATGGACAACTTAATCGCGATTGCTGCGGCGATGTTATATCTCTTGTCGATTGCGACTATCGTACCCGGGTTGGTTAATCAAACCGGGATCCGAGCGAAAACCGTGTTTATCAGTGCAGCGATTGCATTGTTGTTTCATGGTTGGCTACTGAGTGATTTGATTCTGCACAGCGGTGGACAAAATCTGAGTATCCTCAATGTAGCATCGTTAATCAGCTTCATTATCTCTTTGGTAATGAGCGTAGCCATGTTTAAAACTCGGTTATGGTTTTTGTTGCCTGTCGCTTACAGCTTTTCGGCAATCAATCTTTCTGCAGCCACTTTTCTGCCTGGTACCTTTATTACTCATTTAGAGAATGATCCCAAGCTGCTGTTACACATCTCTTTGGCATTATTCTCTTACTCAACCTTGAGCATCGGGGCTTTATACGCATTACAACTGGCTTGGCTCGACCATAAGTTGAAAAATAAAAAAGTCTTCTCGATCAATCCCAACCTGCCACCGCTACTCATGGTTGAACGACAACTCTTCAAAATCATTCTGATTGGCAATCTATTACTGACAGGGACACTACTTAGCGGCTTTATCTTCGTTCAGGATATGTTTGCCCAAGGTAAAGCACATAAAGCCATTTTGTCGTTTGTGGCTTGGATTGTGTATTCCATTTTACTCTGGGGTCATTACCGTAAAGGTTGGCGTGGAAAAAAAGTCACTTGGTTTGCCGTCGCGGGAGCCACTTTGCTCACCTTGGCATATTTTGGTAGCCGCTTTGTACGTGAGATCATTTTGCGCTGAACAAGATTCATCAACCTGTCATTTGACACATAAGATAAATTCAGCCTTTAATTAAAAATCTGTCATAAGGAAAATTCGCGTTTTGGACGACATATCAACGGGTATCTTATTTGCGCTACTCGCGTGTCTCATTGTTATTTCTGCCTACTTCTCCGGTTCTGAAACCGGCATGATGGCTCTCAACCGTTACCGTTTAAAGCATTTAGCCAACAGTGGCAACAAAGGTGCCAAACGAGTTGAAAAGCTCTTGGATCGCCCAGATCGTTTGATTGGCCTAATTTTGATTGGTAATAACCTCGTCAATATTCTCGCATCGGCAATTGCGACCATTATTGGTATGCGTTTGTATGGGGACTTAGGCGTTGCGATTGCGACAGGTGCCTTGACCTTGGTGATCTTGGTCTTTGCTGAAGTGACCCCAAAAACCTTAGCCGCACTCTACCCAGAACGTGTTTCTTACGCGAGCAGCGTACTGCTGACCATTTTGATGAAAGTGCTTTCACCGCTGGTTCTGTTTATCAATGTCATCACCAATGGTCTGATCCGTATTCTGGGGATTTCACCGAAGCATAGCAAAGGGGATCACCTAAGCTCAGAAGAACTGCGTACCGTCGTGAATGAAGCCGGCGGCCTTATTCCTCGTCGTCACCAAGATATGTTGTTGTCGATCCTCGATCTTGAACATGTCACCGTAAACGACATTATGATCCCACGTAATGAGATTTCAGGGATCAACATCAATGATGATTGGAAGTCGATCACTCGTCAGCTCGCACACTCGCCTCATGGCCGAGTGGTGTTATATCGCGACAAAATTGATGAGGTGGTGGGGATCCTGCGTTTGCGTGAAGCTTCGCGCTTTATGTTGGATAAAAATGAATTTAATAAAGAGATGCTGCTGCGTGCCGCCGATGAAATCTACTTTATTCCTGAAGGAACGCCACTTAACGTTCAGTTGCTCAAATTCCAACGCAATAAAGAGCGGATTGGTTTAATCGTGGATGAATACGGCGAAATCATTGGTTTAACCACGCTCGAAGATATTTTGGAAGAGATTGTGGGTGAGTTTACCACCTCCATGTCTCCGAGCTTGGCGGATGAAATTACTCCACAAAGCGATGGCAGCTTCTTAATAGAAGGCAGTGCCAACATTCGAGATATCAACAAAAGCCTCAAGTGGAAACTCCCCACAGATGGGCCTCGTACCTTGAACGGTTTGATTCTAGAACACCTAGAAGAGATCCCCGCTAGCCATTTGAGTGTGAAAGTGGCTCAGCACAAAATGGAGATTATCGAATTGGAAGAGAACCGGATTAAGTTGGTAAAGGTTTACCCAAGAAAAACCAAAGCCAGTCTGGTTTAACATAAACGCTCAAACAAAAGCCCGAACAAACATTCGGGCTTTTGCATTCTTCGCGTTCACCGCAAAGTGCGGTAGTCATCGATTTAGTGAACCTTGAGTTCATTAAGCATAGCGTCAGGCAGCGCCAGCTCATCGTTGCGATTTACCGAGATACCCGCCGCAATCACTTTCTGCGCAATGCCTTTGGCTTCTTCTAGCGAATGCATTGCGGCTGTGCCGCATTGGTATTCGTTGAGCTCAGGAATTTTATCTTGGCTTTCCACTTTTAACACATCTTGCATCGCGGCTAGCCAAGCCTGCGCGACTTGCTGCTCTGTTGGTGCCCCAATCAGGCTCATGTAGAAACCGGTACGACACCCCATCGGAGAAATATCAATGATTTCCACTTGGCCACCATTGAGATGAGCACGCATAAAACCCGCGTACAAATGCTCTAAGGTATGAATACCGCGCTCAGACAGAATGTCTTTGTTTGGCACAGTAAAGCGCAAATCAAATACGGTAATCGTATCCCCTTTTGGGGTTTGCATGGTTTTCGCAACACGCACAGCCGGGGCATTCATCCGAGTGTGATCAACCGTAAAACTGTCTAGTAATGGCATTTCCTTTCTCCCTTTCTGGCTCGTCTTACTGCGTGCCAATCAATAACTAACCCTAAACTGTCGCCTGCAAATACGCAAAATATTGCGTTAAGTAAGCATCAAAACTGAGCGTATCTTGCGCTTCAATCTGCGCTTGCGCTTCTGTTGATCGACCCACTTCCTGTTCCATTTCTGCTTGCGAATAAAATTGATATTGATGCTGTAAATTAGCCGCTCGATATTCGTTGCCTAATGCACACCCCGTTTTCCCTAGACCGCCGTGCTGTTTAATCTCCGCTAAAATCTGAGCAGAAAGCGTTAGCTCAGGGTGATCAATCCAACTCTCCAACTTCTCGCACACGTCCTGATAAGCAGTACCGCCTAAGGATGCATCCATCGTTTCCGCTATCACACGTAAATCGGCAAACACTCGCTTCGCCCATGCTTGTAAGGTTAACACTTCGCCGTGACAACCAATTTGCAGTTCTAAGCCCGGTTTACGGCCTTCCAACACCACTTTACGCCAATTATCGCGCCAACATCCGAGTTCACAACCATCCATCGGATCCGAGTCTGAGAGTGCCGTCCAAGCCAAAAATAGATCAAGGAAACGAACCTGATCTTCATCGATACCAATTGGGCTAAATGGATTCACATCAAGCGAGCGTACTTCAATATACTCAACCCCAGCACGCGCTAGAGCTTGAGATGGGCGTTCACCACTTTGCGTCACTCGTTTCGGGCGAATCGGTGCATACAGTTCATTTTCGATTTGCAGCACGTTGCTATTGAGCTGGCGGTATTCCCCCTCAACCTTCACCCCAAGTTTTGCAAACTCTTGTGATGGCGTGCGGATCGCTTCATTCAATCCTTGCAGGTACTGTTCAATGCTGTTGAAACCAATTTGCAGCACACTTTGCGCACTGTTGGTATAACCCAAATCACTTAAACGCAGTGATGTGGCATAAGGTAAATAGAGCGTTTTACCAATCGACTCAAACGGTAGATCCGTTTTGCGCCCCTGTAAGAAAGAAGAGCAAATGGCTGGCGATGCACCAAACAAATACGGGATCAACCAACCAAAGCGGTAATAGTTACGAATGACACCAAAATAAGCGGCTGATTTACTGGCTTGGCGTGCTTGTGGATCTTGCTCGCCATACAGCGCATCCCAAAAAGAATCCGGGAATGAAAAATTGAAATGCACGCCGGAGATAATCTGCATTAGGCTACCATAGCGTCGTTTCAGCCCTTCCCGATACAAGGTTTTCATTTTCCCTGTATTGGATGAACCGTATTGCGCCAACACGATGCCCTCTTCGCTGCCCACATAACAAGGCATCGACAATGGCCACAGTTTTTCATTGCCCAGTTTGGTTTGCGCGAAATGATGAATATCCGACATCTGGGCGATAAGCGTATCCACCTCATGTGAAACCGGAGTAATGAATTCAAGCAAAGATTCGGCAAAGTCGGTGGTGATCCAACGGTGTGTTAATGCTGAGCCCAGTTCTTTCGGGTGTGGCGTTTGCGTGAGTGCACCTTCCGGCGTGTAACGCAATGATTCGCGCTCCAGTCCACGGCTAAAGTTTTGAAATACTTCTGGTTTATTTGCAACTGTTTGTAGTCGCTCGGCAAATTTACTCAAAATACGCTTCGCTTATGTCGGTGGTTATAATCGAATGCCGTCTCTTAAGCCGACAGCTTAAGTAGCATAGCGAGTGTGGGGCGTACAACGCCCCACTAATAAATGTGTACTCTAGCGGATGATTTCAAGCTCTTCTAGCGCGATACCTAACTTTTCCAACTGGGGCTTAAGTTGCTTAGTATCACCGACCACAATGATCTGATAGTCATCGGGATTAAACCATTTCGCCGCTAACTGATTGAGTGTAGAACGCTTTACGCTTTTCACTATCTCATTACGCTGCTGCAAATAGTCACGATCTAAGCTATAGGTCAAAATGCTTGAAATCAGCTGCGCTTTTTGTGCTGGTGTTTCATACAACAACGCATCTTGTTGACCGACTGCCAAACGTAAAAATTTCATTTCTTCTTCTGTGATGCCAGTTTGACTGAATTGACGCATCTCTTTGATCATTTCTTGGATCGCGTCCACCGTCACATCTGCCCGTACTGGCGCATTGAACACAATCGCACCAATTTCACGGTTGCTCGCAAAATAACTCCCAGCACCATAGGTATAACCTTTATCCTCACGCAAGTTGAGATTAATGCGGCTATTAAAGTTACCCGCTAGGTTAAAGTTTGCCAATTGAGTTAAGTAAAGTTCATCCGTTGCATCGAAAGGAAGCCCTTTACGTACCATACGAACAATACTTTGTGGGGCTCCCGGTTTATCCACTAGGTAGATTTTTTGTTGGGTTAAATTGGGCACGACTTGAGGGTTGATCAGTGGCGCGGCTTCACCTTTCCAATCGGCAATAAATTGCAATTGCTGACGAATATCTCGTGCACTGATGTCACCCACTACCGCAATTTGTGCACCATGAGGTGTGTAATGCTGACGGTAGAATTGCTGGACATCGTTAAGGGTCAATGAAGCAACGGATGCTTCCGTTCCATCCCCAGCACGAGCAAATAGGCTGTTACCCCACAACACTTGGCGTGTAGCTTGTGAAGCCAACCAGCTCGGTTGCTGATGTTGGTACACCAGTCCTTGCAACATCTGTTGTTGTAAGCGAGCAAAATCGGCTTTGCTAAAAGCAGGGGTTAACAGTATTTCTTGCACCACGTTTAACGTTTCAGGTAGGTTTTTCTTCAAGCTAGAGACAACAATGCTGGTTGAATAAGGCCCTGCGGCGACTTGAATACTCGAACCTAACGTATCCAGTTGAGCTTGAATTTGTTCTGCGCTACGGCTTTGGCTACCTTCTTGCAGTAAGCTCGCGGTCAAATTAGCCAGTCCTTCTTTACCGATCGCGACTTGGCGCTCACCCGCTGGTAGTTCGATCTCAATCAGTACCGTGGGGGTTTCACTGGTTTGAGTGCCAAGTAGCTGCGCACCATTGTCAAAATAAACATCGTATAACGTTGGTGAACGAGCTTGCACGGCTTCGGCGACTTGTGGCATGAGTGAGCGATCAAAGCTGTCTTGCACTTCACGATACGCGAGTTGATCATCACCAATTTTTTGGTGCTCAGGCAGCTTACGAGCGGGGGTAATAAATGTTGCAGGACGCACCGCGAAATCAGTTTTGCCTTTTGCTACCACACTTAAGGTCACTTTAGGTTGGCCATCAAGGTAACGAGTAAATACTTGCTGTAGTGATGCGGGAGTGACTGCGCGGATTTTCTCAAGCTGGCTTTCGATGCGATCTGGCTGATTAAAGAAAGTCTGATTGGCTGCCAATTGGCTAACTTTGCCTTTGACACTCTCTAACGCAAAAACGGCATTGGCTTCTTCCATTCCTGTGATTTGCTCTAAGCGCTGTCTCGATATCCCTTGTTGCTTAAATTTTTCTAACGCTTGCATAGTTTCTTGATACAAGGGTGCCAACTTACCTTCCGCGCCAGAAGGCGCCATGGCATAAACATAAAAAGTACAAGCAAGCTCAGCACAATCTTGGAAGGCTCCTGCATCCACTGCTTTTTGAGTTTTGACTAACTCTTGGTACAAAAAGCTGTTGTTACCACTGCCCAAGACACTGGCCAGTGCATCCAGCGCAACTTCATCATTCGAGCCTAAATACTGAGTCGGCCAGCCGATCAGCAGCATCGGCTGCTGCACACGATCTTCTAAGGTGATATAGCGATCTTCCGTCAAACGTGCAGGCTGTTTAGGTGCATCCACCACTTCTGGGCCTTTCGGGATCGAGCCAAAGTATTTTTGAACCCAAGCTAAGGTTTGTTTAACATCCAGATCGCCACCTATGGTTAACACCGCATTATTTGGGCCATACCAACGAAGGAAAAAGGCTTTTAGATCATTAACATCAACCTGATCAAGATCGCTGACATAGCCAATGGTTTGCCAAGAATATGGATGCCCTTCGGGATAAAGCGCCTCACTCATTTTTTCCCACATCAAGCCGTATGGGCGGTTATCATAATTCTGAGCGCGCTCGTTTTTGACGGTGTCACGCTGGATTTCAAACTTACGCTGCGAAACCGCATCAAGCAAAAAGCCCATTCGATCCGCTTCTAACCACAACATTTTCTCCAGTTGATTCGCGGGTACCGTTTCAAAATAATTGGTACGGTCACGATTGGTGGTGCCATTTAATGAGCCTCCCGCTTCAGTGATCAAACGGAAATGCTGCTGATCCCCCACATGCTTCGAACCTTGAAACATCATGTGTTCAAAGAAATGAGCAAAGCCTGATTTACCTGTTTCTTCTCGGGCAGATCCGACATGATAAGTCACATCAACATGCACCAAAGGATCGGAACGATCTGGCGACAAAATTACCGTTAACCCATTATCCAAGCGATATTTCGAGTACGGGATCATCACTTTACCCGGCTCGGCTTTAACCTCTTCAACTAAGGTGACGCCTTTCGGCAGAGAAGAAAATAGAGGGAATGAGGTATCAGAAGCACTACATCCCGCCAACAACAGCAGAGAAAATCCAAACAACGCGACTTTTCTCATCACATCTCCTTAAAACAAACCGTAATACAGCGCAGCGAGTAATGAATAACGCAGAGCCTTACCAATCAAAATCATCAAAAAAGCAGGGAGCATTTTTAAACGTAGCCAACCTGCCGCGAAGCAGAGTGGGTCACCAATAATCGGCAACCAACTCCCCAGCAGCGCCCAATAACCATAACGTTGCAGCCAGAGCTTGGCTTTATGACCTTGTTTTTGCGTGGGAGTTCGATGCGGAAGCCATAAACCTAACCAATAGTTAGTCATGCCACCTAGAGTATTACCTGCCGTAGAAACAGCTACAATCAACCAAACTGAATGCTGGGCGAGCGACAAACTGGCTAACAAAGCCGCTTCAGAGCCGCCAGGTAACAAAGTGGCGCTGAGAAAGCCGCTCCAAAACAGCAAACTGAGCGGCGATTCAGCCAGTAGAGAGGTCAGTGGCGCTGAAAATTCATGCAGCCACTCTAGCATTTCATATCAAGAAGCAACTTGCCTCGAGTGTGTCCAGATTCAATCTGCTCATGGGCTCTTGCCGCATCTAACAGTGAATAGATGTGCTGAATTTCGATTTTCAGCAGCCCAACACTGACCATATACAGCATAGTGTCGAGTTGCTCAGGATTCGGGTCAACGAGCATACCCGTGGCTTCAAAACCCAGTAGTTTTGCTTTTTCACAAATCAGCTCGGCCGTTAACGTTGGAACCGTAATCACTCGCGCATTATCTTTTAAGCATTTCAGTGCATCCAAGGCGGCATCGCCACCAACCAAGTCAATCAACACATCAACCTCTTCCAGACGCTGTGAAACTGGCGCAAATTGGTAGTTGATGGCATGTGCACCAAGAGTGGCAAGATAGTCTAAATTCACCTCGCTGCAGGTGGTAAACACTTCCGCTTTAGCCGCTAGTGCAATTTGTACCGCGATGTGACCCACACCGCCTGCGCCGGCTAATATCAAGACTCGCTCACCTTCTTGTACTTGTGCTTTACTGAGTGCTTGCGCTGCCGTTTGCCCAGCCAAAGGCAAAGCTGCTGCGGCTTCGAGCGTCACAGCATCGGGGACTAAGCTCAGTTCTTGCTCAGGCACACAAATGTATTGGCTATAACCTCCACCTCGCAGTGGAAAGCCAATAAACCCTGCCACGTTATCACGCTCTTTAAGGCGGCTAACCCCCTCACCTAACGCGACAACTCGTCCGGAGATATCGTAACCTGGCGTCCACGGCAGTTTGTCTTTGTTTTGCGCAGCCGCCCAACCTAAACCAGCTCGGGTTTTCACATCGATAGGGTTAACACTCGCAAAAGCAACTTTCACTAACACTTCCCCTGCTTTAGGCGTTGGGATCGGTAAAGTGTGTACAGCCAGCACCTCTGGTGTACCAAATTGGGTAATGACGATTTGTTTGTTTTCCATTTCCACTATCCCTATCGCGCGAATAAAAAGGGATGCCGAAGCATCCCTTTGAATATATACCAATTTCTTTAAATTCGTTAACTTTGCGTTGCTATTTTGAGCAGATCGTAGCCATGTTTCCCTTAGCCAACTAAAGCAAGCAACACACCCGCAGCAACAGCAGAACCTAACACGCCTGCCACATTCGGCCCCATAGCATGCATCAATAAGAAGTTTTGCGGGTTTGCCTCTAAGCCGACTTTGTTCACCACGCGAGCGGCCATTGGCACAGCCGAAACGCCAGCAGCGCCAATCAGCGGGTTAATATCCTCTTTGGAAAACTTATTGAGAATCTTCGCCATGATCACGCCGCCAGCAGTACCAATACTGAATGCCGCCGCACCGAGCGCGAGGATGCCTAACGTCTCCAAGTTCAAGAACTTGTCTGCTTGCAGTTTTGAACCGACACCAAGACCGAGAAAAATAGTCACGATATTGATCAGCTCGTTTTGGGCGGTTTTGGATAAACGATCGACCACACCCGATTCACGCATTAAGTTTCCTAAGCAGAACATACCCACTAGAGGCGTTGCTGCTGGTAAAAACAATATGGTCATCAAAAGCACGACTAATGGAAAAATGATCTTTTCAGTTTTGCCCACATGACGCAGTTGAGCCATTTTAATTTTGCGCTCTTCTGGCGTGGTCAGTGCTTTCATGATCGGCGGCTGAATGATGGGGACGAGCGCCATGTAGCTATATGCAGCTACCGCAATCGCTCCCAGCAAATCCGGAGACAGACGGCTCGCGAGGAAAATCGCCGTCGGGCCATCTGCACCACCGATAATCGCAATCGATGAAGCGTCCGCCATGGTAAACTCCATTCCCGGTACAAAGTTCAGCAAGATCGCACCAAACAAGGTGGCGAAAATACCTAACTGAGCTGCAGCCCCTAACCACAAAGTTTTCGGGTTGGCGATCAACGCACCAAAATCCGTCATGGCTCCTACGCCCATAAAAATCAGCAATGGGAACACGCCAGACTCAATCCCTACGTGATAAATGTAATACAGTAAACCGCCCGGCTCAGTGAAACCTGCTTCTGGGATATTGGCAAGCACAGCACCAAAGCCTATCGGCAACAGCAGTAGCGGTTCAAATCCTTTACGGATCGCCAAAAATAGCAGCAGACAGCCAACCATGATCATGATGATCTGCCCTAACTCAAAGTTAGCAATCCCCGTTTCTTGCCATAAGGTAATTAATCCGTCCATGATTTTCCCTTATGCCAAGCTCAGCAGTGATGCACCAACACGAACACTGTCGCCTTCTTTCACATGCAGCTCATGAACGACCCCATTGCGCGCAGCACGAATTTCGGTCTCCATCTTCATCGCTTCTAGCACGATCAGAACATCGCCTTCAGCCACTTCAGTACCTTGCTCCACTTCAATTTTAAAAATAGTTCCAGCAAGTGGTGCGGCAATGGCTTCTGTGGACTGAGAACTTGTCGGTATCACTGGCTGTGATGCCGCTTTTTGCGCTGCAGGCACAACAGAGGTCAGTTGACCTTGTGGACCCACTTCAACGTCATACACAACACCGTCCACTTTCACACTGTAACTCTCGATACCCGCAGCAGGTTTGGTAGTTGGAGCCACCGTTAATGCAGGCTCTTTACCTGGTGCAGGTTCAAACGCTTCTGGATTATGGCGATTCTTCAGGAACTTCAGGCCAACTTGTGGGAACAGTGCATAAGTCAGAACATCGTCTACCTGCGCATCCGCTAAGGTGATTTTTTCGGCCTGCGCTTTTTCAAGCAACTCTTTGGTCAGATGCTCAAGTTCATCTTGCAAAAGATCGGCAGGGCGGCAAGTAATCGCTTGTGAGCCGTCTAATACTCGCGCTTGCAACTCAGCATTCACGCTAGCAGGCGTTGCACCGTATTCCCCTTTCAGAACACCGGCAGTTTCTTTGGTAATGCTCTTGTATCGCTCGCCGGTCAAAACGTTAATCACCGCTTGAGATCCAACAATCTGAGAGGTTGGCGTCACTAACGGGATAAAACCAAGATCTTGGCGTACACGTGGGATCTCTTCCAATACTTCATCAATACGATGGGCGGCACCTTGCTCTTTCAACTGACTTTCCATATTCGTCAGCATTCCACCAGGTACTTGCGCAATCAGGATCCGCGAGTCAACCCCTTTTAATTGACCTTCGAACTTAGCGTATTTCTTGCGCACATCACGGAAGTAAGCCGCGATCGGTTCAAGCTGTTCCAGCTTCAGTTGAGTATCGCTTGGTGTCTCTTGTAGCATCGCAACCACTGTTTCCGTGGGCGTATGACCATAAGTCTGGCTCATTGAGGAAATCGCGGTATCAAGAATATCAATCCCAGCTTCCACCGCTTTTACTGCCGTAGCCGTAGATAAGCCGGTTGTCGCGTGACAATGCAGCGCCAAAGGCACCGCGCAAGACTGCTTAATTCGTGTGATCAATTCTTCGGCTTCGTACGGTTTTAGTAGCCCTGACATGTCCTTAATACACAAGGAGTGGCAGCCAAGATCTTCCAAGCGTTTCGCCAAATCTACCCATGTTTGAGTATTGTGAACCGGACTCGTGGTATAAGAGAGCGTACCTTGAGCATGCGCACCGACATCAATCGTGGCTTTCACCGCTTTTTGGAAATTGCGGACATCGTTCATGGCATCAAAAATACGGAACACATCCATACCATTGGCATGAGCTCGTTCAACAAATTTTTCAACCACATCATCGGCGTAATGGCGGTAACCTAGCAAATTTTGCCCACGCAGTAACATCTGCATCGGGGTATTCGGCATTGCTTTTTTTAAGGCACGTAGGCGCTCCCAAGGGTCTTCACCCAAGAAACGAATACAGGCATCAAATGTGGCCCCGCCCCACGTTTCTAAGGACCAGTAACCAACCTTATCTAACTCTGCGGCGATCGGCAGCATATCTTCGATACGCATACGCGTAGCAAAGAGTGATTGATGGGCATCACGAAGAACCACATCCGTTATTGCAAGCGGTTTAGACATGCTCATTAACTCCTTTTAATCCAGACTACTGTTTCACTGCCGCTGCGCGGTATTGATGTACCGCAGCAGAAATAGCGGCCACAACTTGTGGGTTGACAGAATCAGTGATCGGTTGAACTTTTTGACTTTTCTTGGGCGTTACAGCTGCTTCAGGAGCCTCTTGAGGTATAAAACGAGACATGAGCTGAACGAGATAAACGAGAACAGTAAGAAATAGGAATACCACAGCCATTCCGGTGACCATCAGAGTGGCGGCATCCATAAGTAGACTTCCAATATGTATCATGTTGCTTCCTTTGCGTGTCATCCTGACATTTTCTGCTAATGCTTATTTTTCATTCACATTACAGAAGAACTGGATTATCTCGACTGAACAATAATTGTCAATTTGGTTACAAGCACTCTTTTAGCTTGGACACAAACTGGAACAATAAATCATCAAATCCAGCGCCAAGATCCCTCGAAAGAACAAAGAAAAGAGGCTGTTTTTTCACCCATTTCATTTAAGTTACAGCGAAAAAGGGCTAAATTCTGCGATGAAGTTAATATAGCGGGAAATACTCTCAACAAAACAATAAGTTGTAAATCAAGAGTAAATGAAGTGATCGAGAGATGTAAAAAAGCCCTGCATTTTCATGCAGGGCTTTTAATAGTGGCGCGCTCGAGAGGATTCGAACCTCTGACCGCCTGGTTCGTAGCCAGGTACTCTATCCAGCTGAGCTACGAGCGCGCAATATATAATGATTCGATACCGACATTTCAGTATCAGGGTATTACCCTTCTCTCTTAACGAGATAAGAGTGGCGCGTCCGAGAGGATTCGAACCTCTGACCGCCTGGTTCGTAGCCAGGTACTCTATCCAGCTGAGCTACGGACGCGCAGGCTTTGATTGCTTTCACAATCGACTCCCGAAACTTCAGGAGCTTTAAATAGTGGCGCGCTCGAGAGGATTCGAACCTCTGACCGCCTGGTTCGTAGCCAGGTACTCTATCCAGCTGAGCTACGAGCGCGCAATATATAATGATTCGATACCGATATTTCAGTATCAGGGTATTACCCTTCTCTCTTAACGAGATAAGAGTGGCGCGTCCGAGAGGATTCGAACCTCTGACCGCCTGGTTCGTAGCCAGGTACTCTATCCAGCTGAGCTACGGACGCGCAGGCTTTGATTGCTTTCACAATCGACTCCCGAAACTTCAGGAGCTTTAAATAGTGGCGCGCTCGAGAGGATTCGAACCTCTGACCGCCTGGTTCGTAGCCAGGTACTCTATCCAGCTGAGCTACGAGCGCGCAGGTTGTGAACTATATCACAAATATTTTCTTCTAGAACAAAAAAATTGACCATAGGCCAATAAATGGCGGTGAGGGAGGGATTCGAACCCTCGATACGGCTATAAACCGTATACTCCCTTAGCAGGGGAGCGCCTTCAGCCTCTCGGCCACCTCACCACTTTCATATTCTAGAAGAATATGGCGCGTCCGAGAGGATTCGAACCTCTGACCGCCTGGTTCGTAGCCAGGTACTCTATCCAGCTGAGCTACGGACGCGCTGTGGCTTATCGAAATAAGCATTGCAAGAAATGGCGGTGAAGGAGGGATTCGAACCCTCGATACGGCTATAAACCGTATACTCCCTTAGCAGGGGAGCGCCTTCAGCCTCTCGGCCACCTCACCGTCTTGCGGAGGCACATATTACGATTTACCAAAAATATGTCAAACACTTTCTTGGAGAAAACTCGGCAAAACAACTCAACCGTTGGCAATTTAACCAAAGCGATGAGAATTTGCACTTTCTAAATAAAAACACGGGGATAAACAAAAAGGTCGGCATTAGCGGCCGACCTTTCTTCGATAATTAGTAGTTGCCAGACGCAACGCCACCATTACCTTTTTCAGCTTGAATGCGCATGTAGATTTCTTCACGGTGCACAGACACTTCTTTTGGTGCATTCACACCAATACGAACCTGGTTACCTTTTACGCCCAATACTGTCACGGTCACTTCGTCACCGATCATCAGGGTTTCGCCAACGCGGCGAGTCAAAATAAGCATTCTTAGCTCCTTGAGTAATCTCTGTATTTTCTTGCAACTACACTATTATCCATCAAAAGTTATGACATCGTAAACTCTCAAAGGTGCCCGTTTAACCTAAAAAGGTTTGTTTTATAGCAAACTCTTGGGGGATTTCTGATGTCACATAGGTGTCGTGCAACAGATTAGCCGCACGATCCACATTTGTAGGATCTAACATTAGCATAGATGATTGTTCCGTGGCCGAGACATAACGCACATCGATGCCATGTTCAGCCAAGGTCTTACGAGCATGAGGCACTAACGCACTCGCTTGAAGTCCAACCTTAGTGAGCAGACTGACGGGCTCTAAACCTCGGACTTTATCTGCACAAACCAACTGTAATTTGGCATAGGCATCACGCTTAATCACCAACGCACTCTTTTCAAGCTCTTCCTGTGTCGTAAATACTTCGACACCAAGCATTTGACATTGTTTGAGTATATTCGATAACGCCTCACTCTCTACCGTAACCAAGGTCATATCACGCTGAATCGCAATACCGCACACCGCATGAGTGATGGTATTGCCTTTTATTAAGCTACCTTGATTGACTTCAAAAGTAGAAAGCACTCGCAACGGTACCGAATATTTCCAAGCATACTGCACACACGGCAAATGTAGGACTTTAGCTCCTTTACGTGCCATTTCTTCCATCGAGGGAAAATCAATTACATCCAATTTACGTGCAGTAGGCACAACTCTAGGATCACAAGTGTATACGCCATCGACATCCGTGAAGATTTGGCACTCATCGGCGTTGAGCGCCCCAGCCAATGCTACCGCACTGGTATCTGAGCCACCACGACCCAAAGTGGTGATATCCCCATTTTCATTGACTCCCTGAAAACCCGCGACTATCACAATAAAATCTTGCTCAAGCAGCTCGGTAATCGTTCGAGTATCAATATGTTTAATCGTCGCGTCATTGTGTTGATTATCCGTCACAATTTTCGCTTGAGCTCCGGTTAGTGAGCGGGCTGCGTAGCCCATTTTGTGCAGTGTCATCGCCACTAAGGCCATTGACACCTGCTCACCAGCAGAGAGCAAAACATCAAGTTCTCTCGCGTTTGGCACACTATCGACTTGCTGAGCTAAGCTCACCAGTCGATTGGTTTCTCCTGCCATGGCAGACACGACTACTACAACTTGATTGCCATCATTCTTCGCCTTAATGATGTGTTCGGCTACGGTTTGCATTCTTTCAATTGAACCCACCGAAGTTCCACCGAACTTTTGCACGATAAGGGGCTTTTTCACCAGTATTCACCTTCCCAAGACCAAAGTCTCATCGGGATCAAAATGCTCTGACATACTTGTCGGAAAATATTTGATCGTTACTAAAATAAAACCAAGCGGCTAATTGGCTTCGTCTTTATTTGCGCCAATTAAACCACTTGGTTTGCTCGATAAAATTACGCTCAATCAACAAATATTGATTGAGCGTAAACTATTTATCACTGTTATAGACGCTCGGCAATCCAAGCGTCAACAGACTCTAAGGCCGACGGCAGAGCGTGAGCATCTGTCCCTCCAGCTTGAGCCATATCTGGGCGACCACCGCCTTTACCACCGACTTGTAGGGCGACCATGTTGACCAACTCACCGGCTTTGACTTTGCTTGTTAAATCATTAGTCACACCAGCGATCAAGCCCACTTTGCCATCCGCCACGTTGCCTAGCATGATGATGCCGCTGCCAAGTTGATTTTTCAGATCGTCCACCATGCCACGCAGTGCTTTGTTGTCAGCGCCATTCAACCCTGCAACCAACACATTCACACCGGCGATCTGCTTAACTTGATTGATAAGACCAGCGCTCTCTTTGGCCGCCAGTTTATCTTTCAGTTGCTGAATTTCTTTCTCTAACAGTTTGGCTTTAGCGGCCATCTCAACAACTTTTGCGTCATGCTGTGCTTGCTGCGCTTCGATATAATCAAGCGCACCTTCACCAGTCACCGCTTCAATACGGCGAATACCGGCTGCAATACCACCTTCAGAGATGATTTTGAACAGGCCAATGTCTCCCGTGTTGCTCGCGTGGATACCGCCACACAGCTCAGTTGAGAAATCGCCCATCGACAGTACGCGCACTTGGTCATCATATTTCTCACCAAACAGCGCCATCGCACCTTTCGCTTTCGCTTCATCAATGTTCATGATGTTGGTTTCGATGTGATGATTACGACGAATTTCTTGGTTCACTAAACGTTCCACTTCTTTGATCTCTGCAGCGGTCATCGCTTCCAGATGAGAGAAGTCAAAACGCAGTGTTTCAGCACGAACCAGTGAGCCTTTCTGCGCCACGTGTTCACCCAATACTTTACGTAATGCTGCATGCAGCAAATGAGTTGCAGAGTGGTTAAGTGAAATTGCAGCGCGACGCTGTTCATCGACAATCGCTTCTACCTGATCGCCTTTCGCTAAGACGCCCTGAGCTAAAATGCCGTGATGCGCAATTGCGTTACCCAACTTGTGCGTGTCTTCTACATGGAAAATACCCGCTTCGGTTTTGAGTACGCCAGTATCGCCACATTGGCCACCAGACTCAGCATAAAATGGCGTGTTATCCAATACGATGATCGCTTTATCACCCGCTGAAAGAGCAGAAACTTCTGCGCCCTCAACGAACATTTCACGCACCACGCTTTGACCACGGCTCGCCGTGTAACCGCAGAATTCGGTATTGGTTGCAGATTTGATCAGCGAGTTATAGTCAGTACCAAATTGGCCCGCTTCACGAGCACGCTGGCGCTGCTCTTCCATAGCTTTTTCAAAACCGGCCTCATCAATGCTAAAGCCACGTTCACGCGCAACATCATTGGTTAGATCTGCTGGGAAGCCGTAGGTATCATACAATTTAAATACGGTTTCACCGTCTAGCACTTGGCCCGGCAGTTGGTCCAGCGCGTCATTTAGAATGCTCATGCCGCGATCAAGAGTACGACCAAAATTCTCTTCTTCGATGCGAAGGACTTTTTCAACCAGAGCCTGCTGCTTTTTCAGCTCAGCACCCGCGGTACCCATCACTTCCGCTAGCGGTCCTACCAGCTTGTGGAAGAACGCACCTTGCGCACCAAGTTTGTTGCCATGACGAACTGCACGACGAATGATACGGCGCAGTACATAACCACGACCTTCATTCGACGGCATCACGCCATCAACGATCAAAAATGCGCAAGAACGAATGTGGTCAGCCACAACACGCAGTGATTGATTGGTCAAGTCTTGGTAACCAATCGCTTCCGCTGCTGCTTTGATCAGAGTCTGGAATACATCGATTTCGTAGTTTGAGTGCACGCCTTGCATGATCGCAGAGATACGCTCAATACCCATGCCCGTATCTACAGACGGCTTAGGTAATGGCTCCATCGTGCCATCTGCATGACGGTTGAACTGCATGAAAACGTTGTTCCAAATCTCGATGAAACGATCGCCATCTTCTTCAGGCGAGCCTGGAGGTCCACCCCAAATGTGGTCGCCGTGGTCATAAAAGATTTCGGTACATGGGCCGCAAGGACCGGTGTCACCCATCTGCCAGAAGTTGTCAGAATCAAACTTCTTGCCACCTTTTTTATCGCCAATACGAATAATACGGTCTGCAGGAATGCCGACTTTTTTATTCCAAATATCAAAGGCTTCATCATCGGTTTCATAAACCGTTACCAGCAAGCGCTCTTTCGGCAATTGCAGTACGCCAGTCAGAAACTCCCATGCATACTGGATAGCATCTTCTTTGAAATAGTCACCGAAGCTGAAGTTACCCAGCATTTCGAAGAAAGTGTGGTGACGCGCGGTGAAACCGACGTTTTCTAGGTCGTTGTGCTTACCGCCTGCGCGGACACAACGTTGAGCTGTGGTAGCGCGAGTGTAGGCGCGCTTTTCCAAGCCCAAGAAACAGTCTTTAAATTGGTTCATCCCTGCGTTGGTAAACAGCAGGGTCGGATCGTTAGCAGGCACCAGAGAAGAACTTTCTACAATTTGGTGACCTTTGCTTTCAAAGAATGAGAGGAACGCGCGGCGCACCTCATCCGTGCTCATAAACATGCAGCTCTTCCTGAAATACTCAAGTTAGAATTTTGCGCTATTGTAAAGCAAGGATAAGAGTTCGCCTAGTTTCTTCTCTTTAACAAACTGAATGTGTATCGATCGACAGCTCAACCCAAATGAATAAAATCTAGATCGGGATTAACAAGGGGAATATAGAGGGGGAAAGCGATTACTGATCGCTCTCACTGGCTTGAAGTGCGTATCGTATTTGGTCAAAGTTGAAGCCACGGTACTGCAAATAACGAACTTGCTTGGCGTATTGTGAGCGTTCGAAGCTTATCCCAGCTTTGAATTTCTTGTGTGCCACTTCTTTTGCTAGCTCAAACCAATCGATTGTTTGTTCTGCGAGCACTTGTTCAATCACCGCTTCCGCCACTCGTTTCTCTTTGAGTTGCTGGCGCAAACGCTGCTCACCATACCCTTTATGCACCATTTGCCGCGCTTGACTTGCTGTGTAGCGAACATCACTTAAATACCCTAACTCTAAACAATATTTCACCACTTCATCCACGACCTCATGGACATGCCCTTTAAGCGTTAGCTTTTGGTGTAACTCATACTCGCTATGATCACGGCGGCTAAGCAGTTGCAGAGCGCTTTGTCGGCAAGCCGTTAAGTCGAGACTCATGGAATTCTCCTGTTAGGCTAACGGTGAGTTTTGATTCACTAAATTGGCAGCCAAAAAGAAGCCCTGCATTGCAGGGCTTCATAAAATCGATACTTAGACGCTGAAACTCTCTGAGTTCAGCCAGTCGATTAAAACTCTTCTGGTACTGCGCCAAATTCGACATCATCAGCGGCAGAAGCCGTTTCACCAGTCAGTTGCATGTTCTCTGGGTTAAGCAGCATTTCACGCAGTTTTTTGTCTAGCGTCTTAGCAATCTCTGGATTTTCTTTCAGATATTTGCACGCATTCGCTTTACCTTGGCCGATTTTATCGCCGTTGTAGCTGTACCAAGCACCTGACTTTTCAACCATTTTGTGTTTCACGCCAAGATCGATCAATTCACCTTCGCGGTTAAAACCTTGGCCATACATAATTTGAGTATTAGCCTCTTTAAACGGTGCCGCAATCTTGTTCTTCACTACTTTGATGCGAGTTTCGTTACCCACCACTTCCTCGCCTTCTTTGATTGCGCCAGTACGACGAATATCAAGACGGACAGAAGCATAGAATTTCAGTGCGTTACCGCCAGTGGTCGTTTCTGGGTTACCAAACATCACACCAATCTTCATACGAATTTGGTTGATGAAGATACACATACAGTTGGATTGCTTGAGGTTACCCGTCAGTTTACGCATTGCTTGCGACAACATACGCGCTTGCAGGCCCATGTGGCTATCGCCCATTTCGCCTTCAATTTCCGCTTTTGGTGTCAAAGCCGCTACTGAGTCAACCACGATGACGTCAACCGCACCAGAGCGAGCCAGAGCATCACAGATTTCCAGTGCTTGTTCACCCGTATCAGGTTGAGATACCAGTAGCTCATCGATATTCACGCCCAGCTTCTTGGCATAAACCGGATCCAGCGCGTGCTCTGCATCAATAAACGCACAGGTTTTACCTTCACGCTGCGCTGCAGCAATCAGCTCCAGAGTCAGTGTTGTTTTACCCGAAGATTCAGGGCCGAAGATCTCCACGATACGCCCCATTGGCAGACCACCTGCACCCAATGCAATATCCAGAGACAGAGAACCGGTCGAGATGGTTTCTACGTCCATCGCGCGGTTGTCGCCTAGGCGCATGATGGAACCTTTACCAAATTGCTTTTCAATTTGACCGAGGGCGGCCGCAAGTGCCTTCTGTTTATTCTCGTCCATTACTCTCTCCGGATAGTCACTCTCAGGTGATAGGTAATTGTGTCGAAATCGGGTCGACGCTGATTTGTCATGTTGGGGCTCATTATACTGTTGATTTGTACAGTGTCCACCCCTGTATAGAAAAAAGTTTGGCTCAGTTAACGTTTTGAGCGTCACGCAAAGTAAGGTGCTGGATTAGGCTTTGCAACACATGTTCGATGGCTTGCTGACGCACCTGTTCGCGATCACCTGTAAAGTGGCACGTTTCTATCTTGAGCCAACCTTGTACGCTAGCAAAACCAAAACAGACGGTGCCGACCGGCTTTTCTGCGCTACCACCACCGGGGCCAGCAATGCCGCTAATAGCTGCCGCCAGCGTAGCCTTTGAATGCAAAAGTGCGCCGAGCGCCATCTCTTCAACGGTCTGTTCAGAAACTGCACCAAATTGTTGTAATGTTGCTTCTCGAACGCCGATCATCTCTTGTTTGGCTTCATTACTGTAAGTCACAAAGCTGCGATCAAACCATGCAGAGCTTCCGGCCACTTCTGTCACCCAGTAAGCCACACCACCACCGGTGCAAGATTCCGCCGTGGTCAGGATCTGCTGCTGCTTGGCGAGTAAGAGTCCTAGCTGTTGACTCATTAATAATGGTGTTCTCATGCTCAGTTTTCTCGTCTATTTAGCATCACTAACGCGGATTTAGAATTGGCCCAACACACACACTTAGGCTTTCACTGTTTTTTGTTTATTCCATGCTATTAACATGACTGCAGGAAGATTCATCAGCACACCATACAATAAAGGCGTTAATGCCAATTCCGGTTGCTGAAGTTGGACAATCGCCACAAAAATTGCCGTGCCCGCATTTTGTATCCCCACTTCAATGGCAAAGGTTTTGGTTAGCTTCGCATCACCAGAGAGAAGCTTAGCGCAAACCACCCCAAGCCCCATGCCTAACAGGCAAAGCAGCAGTACCATTAATGCGGCAATAGAAAATAGCTGTGTAAAAACGGCAGTATTCGCCGCCAGAGTCACGGCAACGGTAAAGAACAATGCCCACAACGCCGTTTTTCCAGCGAATGCCGAGAACTGGTGAAAGCGCTCACCTTTGCAAAAATGGTGTAACAACATGCCCAACGTGACGGGCAACAGAGTCACGACCATCAGCTGTAAGATGGCGGTTTTTAAAGGAATAACCGTAGAAACTTCCGTTAGCACCAGAGGTAATAGCAACGGCAAACTAAAAGGAATAATTAAGCTACTCACTGCCGTCATCGTGATCGAAAGTGCGGCATCCCCTCCCGCTAAATGGCTAATCGCATTTGATGATGCCCCCCCCGGAGCCAAGGCTAAAATCCACAATCCAACAGCCACCACTTCTGGCAGAGCAAAAGTATGAATCAGCAGATAAGCAATAAGCGGTAACCCAATCAGCTGCGCAGTAAGCCCAAGGGCAATTTTGCCTGGGTATTCACTCACCCGTTTGAAATCTGCCACTGACAAGGTAATACCGACACAAAACATCATCCAAGCGAGCGCGATAGGAAGCCCAATCGTTAACATTAATTGCGCCATACTTTCCCCCTTCAGGTTTGCTTTTTCACAAAATTTGCATGTTATTGGGTAAAAAACATCAGCAAAGCTACCGGATTAAGAAGGAATTGCAATCCTCATAAAAACAAAGAGTGCCTTTGGGCACTCCTCTCAATCAGATTTCAAACATCAAGCTACCCGGAGCCAAGAATGGCCAGCGTAGGACGCTCGGGCTACTTTGCCCTTCACTGGCAAAGAAATAGCCCACTTGTGGTGTGGCGAAGACTTGATCGCCGCGACTCAAGCGTTTTTCGCTTAGAGAGCGATGTGAAAGTTTGGCTTCCCACAGCTCTTGGCTTTGCCAACCGACAGGCGCTAACTCAACGCGCACTTCTGCCCCAACCGGGTTAATCGAGACCACTTCAAACGGCAATGAGGCTTGGCTGTTCTCTTTATCCGACAGCGCCAACTCATGGCTGCGCACATAGAGCAAACCACTTTGACGCGTCGCGTCACTCTCTGGTGGCTGAATAAAGGCAGAGCCATTGACCCACTGACCATTTTGCCACTCACCCGCAAACTGATTGACGTTCCCAAAGAAATCAAACACAAAGCGGCTATTGGGCTGAGCATAAAGCTCAACGGGTGAGTCGATCTGCTCAATTCGTCCATTGCTCATCACCACTACGCGATCGGAAAGCTCCAACGCTTCATCCTGATCGTGGGTCACAAACACGCTGGTAAAACCTAACTCGTCATGCAGGCTACGCAGCCAACGGCGCAGCTCTTTACGCACTTTGGCATCCAAAGCACCAAACGGCTCATCCAACAGTAGCACTTCAGGTTGGGTTGCCAATGCGCGAGCCAGCGCAATACGCTGTTTTTGACCACCAGAAAGCTGCTCTGGATAACGATGCGCCAAATGGCCAAGCTGTACGATTTCAAGCAGTTGCTTCACACGCTTTTGAATTTCCGCCGGATGAGGACGCTGAGCACGCTCCATCACCTGCAAGCCAAACGCTACGTTATCGGCCACCGTCATATGACGAAACAGCGCATAGTTTTGAAACACAAAACCGACTCGGCGATCGCGAACATGCACGTTGGTTACGTCACGATCTCGAAAATGAATCGTACCGGAATCCGCCCCTTCCAAACCGGCAATAATACGCAGCAAAGTGGTTTTTCCTGAACCAGATGGCCCTAACAAACCAATCATTTCACCATCTTCAATCTTGAGAGAAAGCGGGGCAAGCGCCTGAAACTGGCCAAAATGTTTAGAGATATTATCTAGACGAATGCTCATAAGGTTCCCTGCTCATTATGCTCGACCGCCTGAAGGCGCTCTTGACGCCACTCGACCAAAGCTTTCAGTAATAGTGTTAATAGGGCGATAAACGCCAGTAGCGAAGCGCTAGCAAAGGCCGCTTGCGATTGATAATCCTCGTACAGAAGCTGTACATGCAAAGGCAAGGTATTGGTTTCACCACGAATGTTGCCTGAAACCACCGCTACCGCGCCAAACTCCCCCGCCGCGCGAGCATTGGTGAGGATCACGCCATAAATCAGCGCCCACTTAATGTTAGGCAGAGTGACTCGGCGAAACAGTTGCCACCATGATGCGCCCAAAATCACCGCGGCTTCTTCATCCGAGCGTCCTTGCTGCTGCATAAGTGGAATTAGCTCACGCGCCACAAACGGACAGGTCACAAACACAGTCACCAGTACAATGCCCGGCCAAGCAAACATGATTTGCAGATCGCGCTCATACAACCATTCGCCCAACCAGCCACTGGTGCCATAGAGCAGCAGGTAAAGTAGCCCCGCCACCACCGGAGAAACAGCGAACGGAATATCAATCAAGGTGATCAAAAACTTGCGACCAACAAATTCAAAACGGGTCACTAGCCAAGAGAGCAGCACACCAAACACCAGATTGATTGGCACTGTCAGTAGCGCCACCACCAGAGTTAACCCTATCGCGTGGCGCGTATCGGGGTCATTAAAATAACTAAAATAAGCGCCAATGCCGTTGGCGAACGCTTGTTGGAAAATGCTCAGCAGTGGGATCAGCAGCAACACAGCCACCAATAACAGAGCCAATGCGATCAAACTCCATTTCACCCACGGCTTTTCACCGACACGTAAAGGCTGAGAATGTGCCATAAACTGATTCCTATCGTCCGTGAATGCGGCGCAGATAAGCGCCTTGCCAGAGGTTAATCATCAGCAGTAACAAAAGTGAGGTCAGCAGCACAACCGAGGCAATAGCACTCGCCGCTGGGAAATCAAACTCTTGCAGACGTACGAAGATCATTAACGAGGTAATTTCGCTGATGTAAGGCATGTTGCCGGCAATAAAGATCACCGCTCCGAACTCCCCTAAACTGCGCGTAAAAGACAACGCCGTTCCGACCAATAAAGCGGGTTTGAGTGAAGGAAGAATCACTTTCCAAAACACAGCAGCGTCGGATGCGCCCAACGTCATGCCCGCTTCTTCTTCCTCACGGGAAATTTCTTCTAACACTGGCTGAACCGTGCGCACCACAAAGGGAATACTGGTAAAGGCCATCGCCACAATAATACCAAGTGGCGTATAAGCGACCTTGATGCCCAACTCGGCAAGTACACTACCAATCCAGCCGTTGGCCGAATACAGCGTTGCCAAGGTAATCCCAGCCACCGCGGTGGGCAGCGCAAAAGGAAGATCGACCAGCGCATCAAGAATACGTTTGCCGGGAAAAGTGTAACGCACCAACACCCAAGCAAGCAGCAAACCAAACAAGCCATTAAACAGTGAAGCAATCAAGGCCGAGCCAACCGTCACTTTATAACTTGCCACCACACGAGGGTCGGCAATCACTTGCCAATACTCGCTAAAGGTCATGTTGCTGGTCTGCATGATAAGCCCAGTCGCAGGCAGCAGCAGGATCAAGCTGACAAACAGCAAAGAGACACCGAGGCTCAACGCAAAACCGGGTAAAACCCGTTGCTGGCGCGGGCGAGAGTGTGCAAGCGTTTGACCCATAAAACCTCTTTCGATACATCAGGGAGAAATTAGGGTTGCCCATCCATTGGGCAACCTAGCGAAATTCAAGACAAGATTAGCGGCGCAGCAGTTGATCCAACTTTGCACCATTGGCGAACTGGGTTTTCATCGCTTGTTCCCAACCACCGGCGATCCCTTCCACAGTTAGCAATTCAACGGCAGGAAAACGCTCAGCAAACTCAGCTTGTACCTTGGCATCGTGCACTCGGTAGTTGAACTCGGCTAGCAAACGCTGTGCTGGCTCACTGTACAGGTATGAAACATACTCGTTTGCTACCTCAGTCGTACCATTACGTTTTGCCACTTTCTCGACAACCGCGACTGGGAATTCAGCCAAAATCGAGGTTTTCGGCACCACGACTTGGTAATCATCCGCGCCGTATTGTTGGCGAATGTTATTCACTTCCGATTCAAAGGTGATCAGCACATCGCCAATCCCACGCTCAACGAATGATGTAGTTGCACCACGGCCGCCAGTATCAAATACCGCGACATTTGCCAGAAACTTCTTCAAAAACTCATCTTGCTGCGCTTGGTTATCCTGACCAAATTGTTTTTGTGCAAAGCCTAGCGCTGCCAAGTAGGTGTAACGCGCATTACCTGAGGTTTTCGGGTTCGGGAACACACTTTTCACATCATCACGCACTAAATCATTCCAACCTTGGATGTTCTTTGGGTTGCCTTTGCGCACCAAAAATGCGGTGGTGGAGTAATAAGGTGAGCTCGCATTTGGCAGTAAGGTTTGCCAGTTTTCTGGGATCAGCTTGCCTTTGTCGTGCAGAATTTGCACATCGGTCACTTGGTTAAACGTCACCACATCCGCCGCGAGGCCTTGCAGAATAGAACGCGCTTGAGCCGATGATCCAGCATGTGACTGTTTAATTTCGACCGTCTTCCCTGTTTTTTGTTGCCAATGCTCAGCAAACACAGGGTTGTAAGCCACAAACAGCTCACGAGCAATATCATAAGATGAGTTGAGAATGGTTTGATCAGCCGCAGAGGCTTGGAACGAGCCTGCTAGCAGTAACGCTGTTAATGTCGATTTAATTCGGTTCATGTTGTTCTACTCCAGAATCACTATGCCAAGATGGCTTCCTTGATGAGACTAGATTATGAGGAATTTCGTTTATAAAAAAGAACATTAATAGAACGTTTTGGAATAATTTCTAGCAATAAATTGTATGCCGAAGATAAAGTCGTTCTTATACTGCTGACATGAAAATAACGCCGCTTGCAAAGAGTCGTCTTACGCTTGCGCCCTCAATCAACAGAAGCTTTATCGGTTGTCACTATTAGAATAGAAGGATCGCTCTGTGTCTGATTTCCCCACTCTTGAAGATTATGTAGGTCAAACGCCCTTGGTGCGTTTACAGCGCCTCAATGCAGGCCACTCTACGGTATTGGTGAAGCTCGAAGGCAATAATCCAGCGGGTTCCGTGAAAGATAGACCGGCGCTTAATATGATTGTGCAAGCCGAAGCGCGCGGCAGTTTGCAGCCCGGAGATACCATTATTGAAGCCACCAGTGGTAATACTGGCATAGCGTTGGCTATGGCTGCCGCCATCAAAGGCTACAAGATGATTCTGATCATGCCCGATAACGCCACTCAAGAGCGCAAAGATTCGATGCGCGCGTATGGCGCTGAGCTGATTTTGGTCAGCAAAGAACAAGGGATGGAAGGCGCACGCGATTTAGCGTTACAGATGCAGCAAGAAGGTAAAGGTAAAGTATTGGATCAATTCAATAACTTGGATAACCCCGACGCGCATTTTCGCTCCACAGGGCCGGAAATCTGGCAGCAAAGCCAAGGCAAAATTACCCATTTTGTTTCAAGCATGGGCACCACAGGTACCATCATGGGAGTATCTCGTTACCTGAAACAGCAAAATCCGCAGATCCAGATCATCGGCTTACAACCCTCGGAAGGCAGTGCAATTCCCGGTATTCGCCGTTGGCCACAAGCCTACCTGCCCGGCATTTTTGATGCGGCAAGAGTCGATCAGGTGCTGGATGTAACTCAAACTGACGCCGAACAAACCGCACGCGCCCTTGCACGTGAAGAAGGAATATGCGCCGGCGTCAGCTCTGGCGGAGCCGTTTTTGCCGCTTTGCAGATTGCCCAGCAAAATCCGGGATCCGTAGTGGTAGCGATTGTGTGCGATCGTGGCGACCGTTATCTATCCTCAGGATTATTTTCCTAACTGAGCTTTCCGACACTCGGCTTAGGCTGAGTGTCGAAACCGGTTTGACTTGGTATCCATATCACGCTCCCTACGCGCTTTTCGGTAAACCTCTTGCGGCGATGGCCTGATAAACCGTAAGGTCATCACCATGCAAAGCAAGAGCTCAATTGCCCCGCCCTAGTCAGGTTTGCTATTCTCTGTAACCGTTTTTAAGTGACCCATGCCGCCTTGTTGTGAAACGCAGCTCGGCATCAGCAGATGATGATAACCAGCGATATAAAATTATGATGAATTCGAACGCCTCACCGAGCGAGTCTCTTTCGCACCACACTCCGATGATGCAACAGTATTTAAGACTCAAGGCAGAAAACCCAGACATTTTGCTGTTCTATCGCATGGGTGATTTTTACGAGCTGTTTTATGACGATGCGAAACGCGCCTCTGAACTGCTGGATATTTCCTTAACCAAACGCGGTGCATCGGCGGGTGAACCGATCCCGATGGCGGGTGTGCCATTTCATGCGGTAGAAGGTTATTTGGCAAAATTGGTGCAGATGGGTGAATCGGTCGCAATCTGTGAACAGATTGGCGATCCCGCCACCAGCAAAGGCCCCGTTGAGCGCAAAGTGGTGCGGATTGTGACACCGGGAACGGTGACCGATGAAGCCCTACTCTCAGAGCGGGTCGATAACCTGATCGCGGCAATTTATCATCATAATGGTCGTTTCGGTTATGCGACGATGGATATTACCTCCGGTCGCTTTCAGCTCAGTGAGCCGCAAACCGAAGAAGAGATGGCCGCCGAGCTGCAACGCACTTCGCCTCGTGAACTCTTGTTCCCTGAAGATTTCGCACCAGTGCATTTAATGGCCAATCGCCAAGGTAACCGCCGTCGCCCGATTTGGGAGTTTGAACTCGCCACCGCCAAGCAGCAACTCAACCAACAATTTGGTACGCGCGATCTGGTCGGCTTTGGGGTTGAGCAAGCACAACTAGGCTTGTGCGCAGCTGGTTGCTTGATCCAATACGTGAAAGATACTCAGCGCACAGCGTTACCACACATTCGTTCACTGACTTGGGATCGTCAAGATCAATCGGTGATTTTGGATGCAGCGACACGGCGCAATCTTGAGCTCACTTACAACTTGGCAGGTGGAACAGATAACACGCTCGCGGATGTACTCGACCATTGTTCGACACCAATGGGCAGCCGTATGCTCAAACGTTGGATCCACCAACCCATGCGCGATAACGCCACTCTCAATCAGCGCTTAGATGCGATTGGTGAACTGAAAGCAGCCGCGTTATATGCCGAACTGCATCCCATACTCAAACAGATTGGTGATATTGAACGTATCCTCGCCCGCTTGGCGCTGCGCTCAGCGCGTCCGCGTGATTTGGCTCGCCTACGCCACGCCATGCAGCAGTTGCCAGAATTACATTCTGTAATGAGCGAACTGGCACAACCTCACCTTGCCGAGCTGCGCTCACACGCCCAGCCGATGGATGAGCTTTGCCATTTATTAGAGCGTGCGATTAAAGAAAACCCACCTGTGGTGATCCGCGACGGTGGTGTGATCGCCGATGGTTATAGTGCCGAACTCGATGAATGGCGCGATTTAGCCAACGGCGCAACCGAATTTCTGGAACGCTTGGAAGCCGAAGAGCGCGATCGCCATGGCATCGACACCCTAAAAGTGGGCTATAACAATGTGCATGGCTTCTACATTCAGGTTAGCCGCGGCCAGAGTCACTTAGTACCACCCCATTATGTGCGCCGCCAAACCTTAAAGAATGCCGAACGTTACATCATCGAAGAACTTAAACAGCATGAAGATAAGGTACTCAATTCCAAATCTCGTGCTTTAGCCGTTGAAAAACAGCTGTGGGAAGAGTTGTTCGATTTGCTGTTGCCGCATCTTGAGCAGCTGCAACGACTGGCGGCTTCCATTGCCCAATTGGATGTGCTGCAAAACCTTGCGGAACGCGCAGAAAGCTTGGAATACTGCCGCCCAACGTTAGTCAAAGACGCCGGAATCCATATTCTTGGTGGACGTCACCCAGTGGTTGAGCAAGTGATGAACGAGCCGTTTATCGCCAACCCGATAGAGCTCAACCCACAGCGACGCATGCTGATCATCACTGGCCCCAATATGGGCGGTAAATCAACGTATATGCGTCAAACCGCGTTGATTGCTCTTATGGCGCATATCGGCAGCTATGTACCAGCGGAATCGGCGCAAGTTGGCCCGCTAGATCGCATTTTTACTCGTATCGGCGCGTCAGATGATCTCGCCTCTGGTCGTTCCACCTTCATGGTGGAAATGACCGAAACCGCCAACATATTGCACAACGCGACCAGTCACAGCTTAGTGTTAATGGATGAAATCGGCCGCGGCACCAGTACCTATGATGGCCTGTCACTGGCTTGGGCTAGTGCAGAATGGCTAGCGCGTGAAATTGGGGCGCTTACCCTATTCGCCACTCACTACTTTGAGCTAACCGAACTACCTAACAGCTTGCCACATTTAGCCAATGTTCACCTTGATGCGGTAGAGCATGGCGACAGCATCGCCTTTATGCACGCGGTACAAGAAGGGGCAGCCAGCAAATCATTCGGTTTGGCAGTCGCTGGGCTCGCGGGTGTACCAAAGCCTGTGATCAAAAATGCGCGAGCCAAACTTCAGCAACTTGAGCTATTAAGTTCACAACCTGCCGAGACTCGTAAACCTAACCGAGTGGATATCGCCAACCAACTGAGCTTAATTCCGGAGCCTAGTGTTATTGAACAAGCGCTAGCAGAGTTGGATCCCGATGAACTGACACCACGTCAGGCACTTGATGCATTGTATCGCTTGAAAAAAATGCTTTGATCCTGTTTTTTTCTTATGCTGGAAAACTAAAGGCACTCCGAGGAGTGCCTTTATATTTAAATACAGAAGAAAAATGGGTTAATTGACGTCATATTCAACGTTAAACAGTGCTTCCATATTCAAACCTTGTTTGACCAGAATCTCACGCAGACGACGTAAGCCTTCCACTTGAATTTGACGCACACGTTCACGAGTTAGATTGATCTCACGCCCCACTTCTTCCAAGGTGGACGGCTCATAACCCAACAGACCAAAACGACGAGCCAATACTTCTTTCTGTTTTGGATTGAGTTCATCTAACCAGTTGAGCAGCGATTCACGGATGTCATCATCTTGAGTGGAAAACTCAGGATCCGCATTATTGGAATCTGGCAAGATGTCTAGCAACGCTTTATCACCATCGCCACCAATTGGTGTATCCACAGAGCTGATGCGTTCGTTGAGTCGCAACATTTTGGTCACATCATCAACGGGACGATCCAGCTCAAGAGCAATTTCTTCTGGCGTAGGTTCGTGGTCAAGACGTTGGGACAATTCACGCGCAGTACGCAGGTAAATGTTCAGCTCTTTGACGACATGGATAGGCAGACGAATAGTGCGGGTTTGGTTCATCAGCGCACGTTCGATGGTTTGACGAATCCACCATGTGGCGTAAGTTGAGAAGCGGAAGCCACGTTCAGGATCGAATTTCTCAACCGCACGAATCAAACCGAGATTGCCTTCTTCAATCAGATCAAGCAGGGCTAACCCACGGTTGCTGTAGCGACGTGAAATTTTAACCACTAAACGCAAGTTACTTTCAATCATGCGTTTGCGTGCTGCTTCGTCACCACGTAGAGCGCGGCGAGCATAGAGCACTTCTTCTTCGGCGGTAAGGAGTGGTGAAAAACCAATCTCGCTGAGATACATTTGGGTGGCATCAAGACTTTTCGCAGAAGCATCAAACTCCTCACGAACATCGTCACTTGCCCCTTCAACAGCAACTAATTCTTCATCACTAGAGAGTTCATCATCCGCTTCTAGCACTTCCAGTGCTTCATCTTCAAAATCGAACTCTTCTACTTTGGTTACAGTATTGCTGACACTCATAGCGGCCTCCCCCTGGCAACTTTGCGAGTCATTGCGAGATACAACCTTTGCAGTATGACATTAGCAATATGAGTTAAGGTAAGTAGCGTTTAGGATTCACTGACTTCCCTTGATAACGGATCTCAAAGTGCAAGCGTACACTATTGGTTCCAGAGCTTCCCATGGTGGCGATTTTCTGGCCTGCTTGCACTGTTTGTCCTTCCTTTGCTAGCAGCTGATCATTGTGGGCATAGGCACTTAGATAGTGCTCATTATGTTTTATGATGATTAGGTTGCCATAACCACGTAGTGCGTTGCCCGAGTACACTACCGTTCCCTCTGCAGTGGCAACGACAGCCTGACCGCGTTGGCCAGCGATGTCTATCCCTTTGTTGCCTTGATCACCCGCAGAAAAGTTTTTTATGACTCTACCTTTGGTCGGCCATAGCCACTTCGCTATCTTCTCATTCGAAGGTTTAGCATTTGCCACATTAACATTAACATTTTGTTTACCGACAGGTTCAACATACTCCTTTGTTTTTGTTTGATCAACCGCCTTGGTTGGATCTTTTTTAGTCAAATTTTGACTATTGTTTGATCCTTTTTGTGTGTTTTTGGCATTAGAGCTTTTACTCACAGATTGAGCAGCATTGGTCGCCGAAGCCGCTTTTCCAGTCGCGGTTGTAACGCTTGAAACGGCAGCCACATTAGCTGCGCCACCGATTCCACCATAAGCAGGAGGGGTGTAATTGGGGATCCACAACTTCAGTTTTTGCCCTGGATGAATGGTGTAAGGTGCAGAGAGATCGTTGTAACTGATCAGATCGTTTACATCTTTATCTGTGAGGTAAGCGATGAAATAGAGCGTGTCGCCTTTTTTAACTTCATAATAACTTCCGCGATAGCTGCCTCGTTCTATCGCATTATAATCTTTACCCAATCCGGAAACTGGCGCAGGTGTATGAGCGGTACAGCCAATCAAAAGACCACTCAGCAAGCACAAGAGAACCAAACGGAAAGAGTAAAGCCTCATTACGCTAAATCTCCAGCCACTAAGGGAACAAAGCGAACCGCTTCCACTCGTTGAGAGAGATATTGATCGCCTTGGCGCACGATTTTATACAAATGCTGCTCATCTTCTCCCACAGGGATCACCATTCGGCCCCCCTCTGCGAGCTGCTCTAATAAGCCTTGTGGTACTTTTGCCGCCGCCGCCGTCACCAGAATCGCATCAAAGGGAGCACGCGCAGACCAACCTTGCCAACCATCACCATGTTTGGTCGATACATTATAAATATCGAGCTGCTTAAGACGTCGTTTCGCATCCCATTGCAGGGTTTTGATTCGTTCAACGGTGAACACATGATTAACGATTTTGGCGAGCACCGCGGTTTGATAGCCTGAACCTGTACCGATTTCTAGCACTTTGGTTTCTGGCGTCAGCTCCAACAACTCGGTCATTCTCGCCACAATGTAAGGCTGTGAAATGGTTTGCCCTTGACCAATCGGTAATGCATTGTTGTCATAGGCTTGATGCATCATCGCTGGTGCAACAAAAAATTCGCGTGGCAGTGCATGGATTGCTGCCAACACTTGTGGCGAGGCAATCCCCTGCTCTGTTAAAAATTGAATCAGTCTGTCGGCTTTTGGATTAGCCATTCACCTTTTCCTTTAACCAGTGATCCATGCTGCGTAGTGACTCATGTGCCGTGAGGTCAACCTGCAAGGGAGTCAGAGAGACCAAACCGCGCTCGATAGCATGAAAATCGGTACCTTGACCTGCATCTTGCTCTTTGCCTGGAGGTCCTAGCCAATAAATATCATGCCCGCGTGGATCTTTCTGCTTTATCATGCTTTCCGCGTGATGACGCGCACCCAAGCGAGTAACTTCAATACCTTGAATTTGCTCTAAAGGCCGATCCGGAATATTCACGTTTAATAAGCGATTGGTCGGAATAGGGTTCGCGAGATGTTGTTCAACCAGTTGACGTACAAAGTGCGCCGCCGTAGCAAAATGCGTTGAGCCCGCGAGAGAGAATGCGATCGACTGCACGCCCAGAAAATGCCCTTCCATCGCTGCTGCAACCGTACCTGAATAGAGCACATCATCGCCCAAATTGGCACCATGATTAATTCCACTCAGAACCAGATCCGGCAGATCCTCTTTCATCAGCTCGTTGAGTGCAAAGTGTACGCAATCGGTCGGGGTACCTTGCACCGAATAGGTGTTGTCGGCGATTTTCGAAACGCGCAATGGATGCTCTAAGGTCAGTGAATTCGAAGCACCGCTACGGTTACGATCCGGCGCGACAATCACAATCTCGGCTAAATCTCGCAAAACCTCCGCCAAAGCATGGATGCCTTGTGCGTAAACGCCATCATCGTTACTGAGCAGGATCTTCATCTTAATCTTCACTCTCAGAATCGCGGTTTTCTTGCTCGTTACCTTGATCGTAATGACGCACCACGGGGATCTCTTCAATCAATTCACGTACCAGTGACGTCGCAAAACTGCCCGCATCCAATGCAAAACGCAGGGTGATTTGATCCTCTTGCACTTGCCAGCTTAAGTTTTGTGCTTTGAGGGCTATGGCACGGCGATCATGGCGCATGCGATTTCCACGGATCAAGGCCATTAAATCTGGCTCCGCATCGAGTTCAGCTTGTTCAAGTTGCAAGGCTTGAGCGGTAGTCGGCAGTGCATTATCGCCCGCCAAAGCCGCTGAAATCGCCGCATCTCCAGCTTGCAAACGCTGATCCCAAAGTGCTAAATCATCTGCCACGCTGAACATTTGTTGCTCGGCTAAAGCAATATCACCTTCGATAAAGCGAGCAAAACAGCCTTGCTCGATCCTCTTAGAGACAATCTGATTGAAAATCCATGAACGAGCAGCAGAGAGATACAAACTGCGTTGATTCTGATTACGCGAACGGACATTGTCACGCCCCCAACGGCGCGCTTCACTGAGGTTATTGCCATGACGTCCAAAACGCTGGCTACCGAAGTAATTGGGAACGCCCAGTTCAGCAACCGTTTCCAAACGGCTTAATACGGCTGCAACATCGCTCACTTCCGATAAGGTGACGGCAAATTCATTACCTTGCAAATCGCCCGGACGCAGCTTTTTGTCGTGACGAGTCACCTCTAGAATTTCAATGCTAGGGTATTGCGCCAGAAACGCGGAGAAATCCGGCGTTTCGCCATTCGGCAAGTGCACGCTCAGCCACTGCTCGGTAACGGCGTGCCTATCTTTCAACCCCGCCCAACTCACCGCGCGCGAAGGTACGCCACAGGCTTTGGCTAATTCATTGGCCACAAAGCTGGTGTTCTCCCCTGTTTTACGAATACGCACCATCAAGTGCTCGCCCAGTCCCGTTAAGGAGTACCCCAACACTTCATTGACTTGGAAGTGTTCTGGTAGCGCTTTGAGTTTGGCTTTCGCAGTCGGTTTTCCGCACAAATAAGCCAGAGGAGAGAGAATATCAGTCATCTTAGTTCCAAAATTTTTTATAGGCTGAGTTAAGCTTTGCGCAAAAGTACAACCGCTTCACAGGCAATACCTTCTTTACGTCCGGTAAAGCCCAGTTTTTCTGTCGTGGTCGCTTTAACATTGATGTTGCCCAGATCGGTTTCCAGATCTTCGGCAATCGCCGCGCACATCGCCTGAATGTAAGGGGCCATTTTCGGTGCTTGAGAAATAATCGTGACATCGGCATTACCCAGCACATAGCCTTGCTCTTTCACTCGACGATAAACATCTTTGAGTAGCTCGCGGCTGTCAGCCCCTTTCCATTTATCATCGGTATCAGGGAAATGGCGGCCAATGTCTCCTGCAGCAATCGCACCAAGTAAAGCATCACTTAAGGCATGTAGTGCTACATCACCATCAGAATGGGCAATTAAACCTTGCTCATAAGGAACCGTTACTCCACCAATAATGATGGGGCCTTCGCCGCCAAAACGGTGTACATCAAAGCCGTGGCCAATTCTGATCATGATTTTTCCTTATTACGACTTAAATAGAACTCGGCTAACGCGAGATCTTCAGGTTGAGTGATTTTAAGGTTATCCGCCCGCCCCGTCACCAAGGCGGGTTTCTCCCCTCGCCATTCAAAAGCAGAGGCTTCATCGGTGATCGCTACTTGATGGTGTAAAGCCTCAATGAGAGCACAGCGCAATGGCGCGGCTCGAAACATTTGTGGCGTAAGGGCATGCCACAACGCGGTGCGATCAACGGTATGATCAATCTGCTGTGCATTATCGCCTCGCTTCATGGTATCGCGCACTGGAGCAGCAAGAATTGCTCCCACCGGGTGAACTAAAGCCGTAGCGATCAATTGAGAAATATCAGCATGAGTCACACAGGGGCGCGCCGCATCATGCACCAACACCCATTCGCTAAGCGCATGCTGACCAATATAGTTAAGCGCAGATAAGACGGAGTCTGCACGCTCTTTTCCTCCCGCAACCCGAATAACACGAGGATTCTGCGCGAGTGCTAAGGTTGAAAAATAAGGGTCATCGGCACTTAAGGCGACCACCACTTGCTCAATCTGTGGATGAGCCAAAAGCTGCTCGACGGTGTGTTCTAACACCGTTTTGCCTAACAACGTTAAATACTGCTTAGGTCGATCCGCCTTCATACGACTGCCAACCCCTGCAGCCGGCACAATCGCGATCATTTTGTTCATTGACGCGACTCCTCACCAATGATGCGGTAAAAAGTCTCGCCATCTTTGACCATACCGAGTTCATTACGGGCGCGTTCTTCAATGGCATCTAACCCTTGGCGCAGATCATCGATTTCAGCAAACATTTCTTGGTTACGTAGGTGCAAGTTAGCATTCACCTGCTGTTGCACCTCAATTTCTGCGTTCACAGCCCGAAAATCCATCACACCGTTTTTCCCCCACATCAGGGTATAAAGCAGCCAGACCAACAGTAGGCTTAGGGCCAAAGCAAATACTCGCATCACCAATCCATCTTTCTTTCAAAACCAACGCCACATAATCGTGGCGTTGGTTACTCGCTCGAATGCTGCCTATTTATACCATAAAGCCCAGAAAATGAGCTCGCTGTCGCGTGATTATTGAGTTAATAAAAACGCAAACAGACCAGCGCCAAGTAATAAACGGTAAATCACAAATGGGGCCATTCCCATACGTGAAATCAGCTTCAGGAAGAAGTGAATGCAGATATAAGCACTAATAAATGAAGTAATAATGCCCGTGAGCAAAAAGCCAACATGGATCGGCTCACCACTGGTCACCAATTTCAAGCCAAGATAGCTACCAGCCAGAACAATGATTGGGATCGACATTAAGAACGAAAAACGTGCCGCCGCTTCACGAGTAAACCCCAAATAGAGCGCAGCAGTAATCGTTGCGCCAGAGCGCGATGTGCCTGGAATGATCGCCACCGCTTGTGCCAAACCGATAAACAGTGCCTTTTTCCAATCCGCTTGATATTCATCCGCGTTGAGTGCCGAGTTCTTATCGACATACCACAGCAGAAGGCCAAACACGATAGTGGTCGTCGCGATCACCCAAGCACTACGCAAGTAAAGCTCGACAATGTCTTTCATCAAGAAGCCAAATACACAAGCTGGAATCGTCGCTAAAACAATCAACCAAGCCAATTTGGCTTCTTTACTACGATCACCTTTAAAAATTGAGGCGAAAAAAGCACTCAGTAGAGAGACCACTTCCTTGCGAAAATAGATAACGACCGCCGCTAACGTACCAAGGTGTACCGCGACATCAAAAGCTAAACCTTGATCGGCCCAACCTAAAATCGCCGAAGGCAAAATCAGGTGTGCAGAACTCGAAATCGGTAAAAACTCCGTAAAACCTTGAATTAAAGCCAGAATGAATGACTCGAAATAACTCATGATTGTTTCTTCTCTTCAATAGAAAACCAAATTGGTACAGGGGTGAGTGATGCTAAACCCTGCGCATTTTGCCAAATTTGCTCAACAGTTCGACCATCGCCAGCAATCACTCGCTGCGGACAAAGCTCATATAAAGGTTGAATCACAAACGGGTAGCGATAAATGTCGGGACGAGGCAAAACGGGCTCTTTTTCCGATACCCGATCGCCGTACAACACAATATCAAGATCCAGTGTTCGATCCTGATACTTTTGCGCATTCGGTAAGCGGCCATACTGCTGCTCGATCGCTTTCAACTGCGCCATTAATGCAGGTAAAGATAAGGTTGTCTCTATCTCTACCATCAAATTAAAAAAGGGATGGCTAGCAAATCCCACCGATGGGCATTCATAAATGGTGGAGAGGCGCGAAGCACTCGCGAGCTCAATCAGCGCTCTAACTCCTGCTTCTATCGACTGATGTCGATCTTGATTCGATCCCACACCAATATAAGCAGTGATCATCCACGCGCTCGCTCGATGATCACGCCCACCCCTTTGGCTTGCGGCACTGCGCCCGGCTTGGTCAAACGGATGCGGATCCAAGGCACAGAGAAACGGTTCATGATCAGCTCTGCAACTTCTTCAGCTACGCGTTCTACCAATAAAAAGCGACCTTGCTCAATATGCTCAAGCACCGCTTGGCTGACTTGGGCATAGTCCAAAGCATCGGTCACATCATCACTTTTTCCCGCAGGACGGTTGTCATGCGCCATTTCCAGATCCAGCACCAGTTTTTGCTTAATCTGCTGTTCCCAGTCGTAAACACCGATCGTGGTGATCACTTCCAACTGTTCAATAAAGACTTTATCCATGCTCAATCGCTTCCTGTTCACAGGTCGGATACCCAAACCAATGAAAAAATCGTACTATCCACTCAATCGCGATATGATATACCCAAACCTGTTCAAGATGCTAAATCCTAAAAGATTTTTTCTTATTCAGCAGGGAATACAAATACTTATTCGAGATAACTTTTCGAAACACGCACTTTGAGGCTGTTATGACTCCACTGGCGCTCAGCATGATCATTTTTGCCTATCTACTGGGGTCAATCTCCAGCGCGGTGCTGATCTGCCGAGTATTGCGCCTGCCGGATCCGCGCGATGTGGGCTCACAAAACCCCGGAGCGACCAACGTGCTGCGTATCGGCGGTCAAAAGGCCGCTGTCGCCGTTTTATTGTGTGACATGCTCAAAGGCACCATCCCAGTCTGGGGCGGCTACTTCCTCAATATTGAACCTTTTATGTTGGGATTGGTGGCGATTGCCGCTTGTCTTGGGCATATGTACCCGATTTTTTTCCATTTCAAAGGTGGAAAAGGCGTGGCAACCGCTTTAGGGGCAATCGCTCCGATTGGACTCGATTTAACGGGAATGGTGATAGCCACATGGTTAGTCGTGGTTGTTTTGTTTCGCTACTCTTCACTTGCAGCCTTAGTCACTGTGCTGCTTGCGCCGCTCTATACTTGGCTTATTAAGCCACAATATACGCTTCCAGTCGCGATGCTGTGCTGCTTAATCGTGTTGCGCCATCATCAAAACGTCAAGCGTCTATTTGCAGGCACTGAACCCAAAGTGGGTGAGAAAAAAAGCCACCAACCTTAAAGGTCGCCTTAGCGTTTACAAGAAGGGCCGCCAATCACTCAGCCTTAGCGACGGTATCGGCGGCGATTTCAGACAGGAGCTATCAGTACACGCTCGCTAAAAATGCACTTAAATGATGAATGACCTGATCTGGCTGCTCTAGGCTGCTGATATGCCCTGCACCATCAATCAATTCAAGTCGACTGCCACGAATGGCATCTTGCATGAGATAAGATTCTAAAACTGGGCGTGGCGTGTCTTCACTCCCCACCATGATGAGTACAGGCAGCGTTAAACTTTCAATTTCATCCATCAAATCACGACGCCCGAAAATCATGCGCCCTAAACGCGCCACTTCAACAGCACGCTCGCCGCTCAAACCTTGCAGAGCCGAGCGAAATTGCGCCACAACAGGCAACTCGTTTTTCAACGTGTTAGATGCAAAAAACATAGGAACAACCGCCTCCACAATCGGAGCGGGCACCGCTTGTAGCTGAGCAATGGTATCTAACATGGCGAAGTATTTTTTGTGGGTCACTTCCGGTTCAAGACCCACGAAAGTATCCATCATAACCAGAGACTGAACTCGCTTTGGCGCGAGTAAGGCTAGCTCTGCGCCCCACATTCCCCCCACCGACAAGCCAATCACAGAGAAATGCTCAATCTGCAGATGATCCATCAGCGCCAACATATGTTGAGCGTAATCTTCGAGATTGCTCATTGCAGCGGGGGCTGCCTCTGAAGCGCCATGCGCCCAAAAATCTGGAACAATACAACGATAGCGTTGACTTAACGCCGCCACTTGCGGAGCCCACATGTGGTGATCCCACAAATAGCTGTGCCCAAAGAGCAACACTTCGCCTTCCCCGACATCAAGGTAAGCCATTTTTTGGCCATCAATCAGCATCGAATTCATTTTAGTTATTTATCCATCAATAAAGTAGACGCTGACTGTAACATGAGATGCAAAGCAGACAACTCTGAGCAGAAATTCAGCATTATCTAATTCATTCTTTTGTTTAGAAAAAACGGCCACTAGCGCGACCGTTTCAATACTATTTCGTAGTACTTATTTCTGAATTGACGTTAACTGATCAATCGGCCAACGCGGGCGAGCTTGCAAGCCAAGTTCACACACATCACCATTTTTCAAACGTTGCATGCCCGCATAAGCGATCATCGCTCCGTTATCGGTACAAAACTCAGTGCGCGGATAATACACTTCGCCGCCGATTTTCTTCGCCAGCTTTTCTAAATCCGCACGTAGCTGTTTATTCGCACTCACACCACCTGCAATCACCACGCGTTTTAAACCGGTTTCTTCCAATGCACGTCGACACTTAATGACCAAAGTGTCACACACCGCTTCTTGGAAAGCGTAAGCAATATCGGCGCGCGTTTGTTCATCATCACCATTAGCGGCAATCGTGTTCGCGGTAAAGGTTTTTAAACCAGAGAAACTCATATCAAGCCCAGGTCTATCCGTCATTGGACGCGGGAACTTAAACCGCCCCGCAGTTCCTTTTTCCGCCAATTTCGCCAGTAACGGTCCGCCAGGGTAATCGAGCCCCATCAGCTTGGCTGTTTTATCAAAGGCTTCACCGGCTGCATCATCAATCGACTCACCCAAAATACGGTATTCACCAATATTTTTTACTTCCACCAGCATGGTGTGGCCACCTGAAACCAGCAAAGCCACAAACGGAAATGGCGGTGGATTATCTTCCAACATCGGAGCTAGCAGATGGCCTTCCATATGATGAACCGGCACCGCAGGCACATTCCATGCGTAAGCCAAACTACGTCCGATAGTGGCTCCGACTAACAGAGCGCCCACTAAACCGGGCCCAGCGGTAAAGGCCACGCCATCCAAATCTTGTGGCGTCACATTCGCCTCTTCCATCGCCGCCTTGATCAGCGGAATGGTCTTTTTAACATGGTCACGCGATGCCAACTCCGGCACGACACCACCGTAATCGGCGTGAAGTTTTACCTGACTGTAGAGCTTATGAGACAGCAGTCCTTTTTCGTCATCGTAAATCGCGACACCCGTTTCATCACAAGAGGTTTCAATACCAATAATGCGCATAGTTTTCTCAGCACGCTGCCATTAAAAATCAAATATGGCGTCATGTTACCTTGCCTTGGCGCGACAAACAAACCTTGTCCAGAATGTAAGCGACAAAGTACTTTACAAAGGAAGGACGATCGGATTAAAATTCCGCACCATTTTGATCTGGCTGATTATCGACTTGGCGCACAAGAGTTCTTGCTGCTCGGGTCACCAAAATATCAGCATTAACGAATTAACCCCTGAGGTGAAAGGCATATGCCAGTAGTTAAAGTACGTGAAAACGAACCGTTCGACGTAGCTCTGCGTCGTTTCAAACGCTCTTGCGAAAAAGCAGGTATCCTTTCTGAAGTGCGTCGTCGTGAGCACTACGAAAAGCCAACTACCGTTCGCAAACGCGCTAAAGCAGCTGCTCAAAAGCGTCACGCTAAGAAGCTGGCTCGCGAAAACGCACGTCGCGTTCGTCTGTACTAATAACAATTTCCTAAACTAAGGAATTTGTTATGGCTCTGATTGATAGTCTCAAAGAAGAGCAAAAACTAGCGATGAAAGCCAAGGATAAACAACGCCTTGGCACTATCCGTTTAGCGTTGGCCGCAATTAAACAACGTGAAGTCGATGAACAGATCACTCTGAGCGATGACGACATTGTTGGCGTGCTGACCAAAATGGTCAAACAACGTCGCGACTCTGTAAGCCAATACGAAGCAGCCAATCGTCAAGATTTGGCTGATGCGGAAAAGATAGAAATCACCGTGCTTGAGGAATTTATGCCTCAACCTTTGACGGATGAAGAAGTAAGTGCACTGATTGACAGTGCTATAACCGATTCTTCCGCCACTGGCATGCAAGACATGGGCAAAGTGATGGCTGTACTGAAACCGCACATTCAAGGGCGTGCAGACATGGGTAAAGTAAGCGGTTTAGTCCGCGCTAAACTGGCTTAATCCCAACCCAATTACAGCAAGCCGTGCAATCCTTTGGAACGCACGGCTTGTTTGTATTTGACCCTCTCGTTTTCGGTGCACGCAAGATTTATGGCAGGACACATCCCACGCAGTTTTATTGATGGTCTCCTCGCTCGACTCGATATTGTCGACGTCATTGACGCACGCGTAAAACTGAAGAAAAAAGGCAAAAACTACGGTGCTTGCTGCCCTTTCCATAACGAAAAAACCCCTTCATTCAGTGTCAGTCAGGAAAAACAGTTCTATCACTGCTTCGGCTGTGGTGCGCATGGTAATGCCATCGACTTTGTCATGGAATTCGAGCGAATGGAGTTTCCTGAAGCCATTGAAGAGCTTGCCTCGACAGTAGGCTTGGAAGTCGAGCGAGAAGAACGCACACCTTCAAGCCCCTTTGCCAAGAATACTCCAGCAGTAAAAAGTGAAGAGAAACGCAGCCTGTATGACCTCATGGGCAGCATCGCACAATTTTATCGTCAACAACTCAAAGTACCGACCAACAAACACGCGATCGAGTATTTAAAAAATCGCGGGTTATCCGGTGAAATCGTCCAAAAGTTTGGTATCGGTTACGTAGCTGATGAATGGGATCTGGTACGTCGCAACTTCGGCCAACAACGAAACAGCGAAGACATGCTCGTTACCGCTGGTATGCTGATTGAAAGTGATAATGGCCGCCGCTATGACCGTTTTCGTGGCCGAGTGATGTTCCCGATCCGCGATCGTCGTGGCAGAGTGATCGGCTTTGGCGGACGGATTACCGAGCAAGGCACGCCAAAATACCTAAACTCACCAGAAACACCGATTTTCCATAAAGGCAAAGAGCTGTATGGCCTTTATGAAGTCCTCCAAGCGTACCGTGAACCACCACAAATCTTAGTGGTGGAAGGTTATATGGATGTCGTCGCACTCGCTCAATATGGCGTAGATTATTCCGTCGCGTCTCTTGGTACCTCAACCACGGGTGATCACTTACAACTGCTGTTTCGCCAAACCAACCAAGTGGTATGTTGCTACGATGGTGACCGAGCTGGGCGAGATGCCGCATGGCGTGCACTCGAAAATGCACTGAGCTATCTCAAAAGTGGAAATATCTTAAAATTTTTGTTTTTGCCGGATGGTGAAGACCCTGACAGCTACGTACGTAAATACGGTAAAGCAGATTTCGAACAGCAACTCGCCAATGCGACACCGCTGTCGCAATACCTGTTTGATAATCTTATTGAGCTTCACCAGCTCAATTTAGGATCCCATGAAGGGAAATCGGCATTACGCGCATTAGCTACGCCACTTATCGACAAAATCCCGGATCCTTTTTTACAAGAGATCCTCGAAAAATTACTCGATGAACGGACGGGATTTGATCACCAATTACGTCGCAAAAAAGCGCGTAATTCAGAAAATCGACCCGCACCACATAAAGCAATAAAACGTACGCCAATGCGTGATGTTATTGCGCTCTTAGTACAAAATCCAAGCTATGCTGAATTGGTACCCGATCTGAGCAGTGTTCGTCATTTAATGCTTCCTGGGCTCGATACCTTCAGTGAAGTACTTGAGAAATGTCGACAATATCCCCATATCACTACGGGTCAATTGCTCGAACATTGGCGAGACTCAAAAAATGAGACGCTTCTGTCTCGTCTAGCAAGTTGGGACATTCCCCTTGTCGAAGACAATCAAGAAGAACTATTTTTAGACTCATTGGACAAAATTCTTGCCCAGTGCGTAGAAAAACAAATTGAAAATTTGCAGGCTAAAGCGCGAAGTGTCGGTTTATCAACCGAAGAAAGAAGGGAGCTCCAAGATTTGATCTTAAAAGGCTTGAAAGCGTAACCCAGTTGAGATAGTCAGCAAAGAATAAATTTGTTAGTATACGTGGTTTGCATTGCGCATACTTATTCCTTCACCAGATACGAAGTTGGATACCGTCTATGGATCAAAATCCGCAGTCACAGCTTAAACAACTTGTCCTTCGTGGCAAGGAACAGGGCTATCTGACCTACGCCGAAGTAAATGACCACTTGCCTGCTGAAATCGTTGATTCAGAGCAGGTGGAAGATATTATTCAGATGATCAATGACATGGGTATCAAGGTAGTTGAAACTGCTCCTGATGCCGATGATCTTGCCCTCAGCGATGATACCACCATCACTGACGAAGATGCTGCCGAAGCGGCAGCCGCGGCGCTTTCTAGCGTAGAGAGTGAGATTGGCCGCACCACCGACCCAGTACGTATGTACATGCGTGAAATGGGTACGGTTGAGCTTTTGACACGTGAAGGTGAAATCGATATCGCCAAGCGCATTGAAGATGGTATTAACCAAGTTCAAAGTGCGATTGCTGAGTATCCTGGAACCATCCCTTACATTCTTGAGCAGTTTGATCGCGTTCAGGCAGAAGAACTCCGCCTAACAGATCTGATTTCGGGTTTCGTTGATCCTAATGATATGGAAACCGAAGCACCAACCGCCACTCACATCGGTTCAGAACTTTCTGAAGCCGATCTCGCCGATGAAGATGACGAGATCGCGGCTGAAGAAGATGATGAAGACGAAGATGAAGACGAAAACGGCGAAGGTGAAAGCAGCGACAGCGAAGAAGAAGTCGGTATCGACCCTGAACTCGCTCGCGAAAAATTCAATGAGCTGCGCGGCAAATTCCAGAATCTGCAATTAGCAGTGAATGAATTTGGTCGCGACAGTAACCAAGCGTCTGAAGCCTCAGGTCTGGTATTGGATATTTTCCGCGAATTTCGCCTAACACCAAAGCAATTTGACCATTTGGTGGAAACGCTGCGTACCTCGATGGATCGCGTGCGTACTCAAGAACGCCTAGTGATGAAAGCGGTTGTTGAAATCGCGAAAATGCCAAAAAAATCGTTTATTGCTCTGTTTACTGGCAACGAATCGAACGAAGAGTGGCTAGATAAAGTCCTCGCTTCTGATAAGCCTTACGTGCAAAAAGTACGTGATCAAGAAGAAGATATCCGTCGTTCTATCCAGAAACTGCAGATGATCGAACAAGAGACTTCACTGTCTGTTGAACGTATCAAAGACATCAGCCGTCGAATGTCAATCGGTGAAGCAAAAGCTCGTCGTGCGAAGAAAGAGATGGTCGAAGCAAACTTACGTCTGGTTATTTCGATCGCGAAGAAATACACCAACCGCGGTCTGCAATTCTTGGATTTGATCCAAGAAGGTAACATCGGCCTGATGAAAGCTGTAGACAAGTTTGAATACCGTCGTGGCTATAAGTTCTCAACTTATGCGACATGGTGGATCCGCCAAGCGATCACCCGTTCAATTGCAGACCAAGCACGTACAATTCGTATTCCAGTACACATGATCGAAACGATCAACAAACTGAATCGAATTTCACGTCAAATGCTGCAAGAGATGGGTCGTGAGCCTCTGCCTGAAGAATTGGCAGAACGCATGCAGATGCCAGAAGACAAGATCCGCAAAGTGCTGAAAATCGCAAAAGAGCCAATCTCCATGGAGACACCAATCGGTGATGATGAAGATTCGCATCTGGGTGATTTCATCGAGGATACCACCCTCGAACTGCCGCTGGATTCAGCGACGGCAACCAGCCTCAAAGCCGCAACTCGCGATGTATTAGCAGGCCTAACACCTCGCGAAGCGAAAGTGCTGCGTATGCGCTTTGGTATCGATATGAATACTGACCATACTTTGGAAGAAGTGGGTAAGCAGTTTGACGTAACCCGTGAGCGTATTCGTCAGATTGAAGCGAAAGCGCTGCGTAAGCTGCGTCATCCAAGCCGTTCAGAGGTTCTGCGCAGCTTCTTGGATGAGTAATCCGCATTAGCGATAAAGAAAAAGGTGGGCTTACGCTCACCTTTTCTTTTTTACACACGCTAAGTGAATAAATTGTAAGCACTATTAAGCCTGCTTTGGCTAGACACACCAACCCCCTTCCCCTATAATCTGACACCAATTTGGCCCCTTAGCTCAGTGGTTAGAGCAGGCGACTCATAATCGCTTGGTCCCCAGTTCGAACCTGGGAGGGGCCACCAAATTCCAGAAGGTTAGTAAGTCTAGTGCTTACTAACCTTTTTTTGTACCTGACGAATTTGGGTCAGATAATGGGTCAGGCCGCTCCTAGCCGCTTTATCTCACGCTTTGAAGTATTTATCTCGCTATAAAAAGCAACGGGAGCATAAGCTCCCGTCTATTCCAGATCAGCAAAACAAAGGTGTAATATCGTTGTCGTTAGTTGCGTTTTACCCGCTCAAATAAACTAGCACTAAAATTCTCGGCGCATCACAATTTTTGTACAAATTGTGAGCAAAAGGACTTATTTCTGAAAATACCTCGCGTATTTCAACTAATTTTCACCCATCTCACTCACGCAATAAAAATCTCATCAGACTGTCGCCATTTTGCAATCTGCTCACACTAGCCTCTGGATAATTCATCAAATAAGAGGTTGCTATGCTTTCTACTTCACCATTCGTTTTACCACGAAAAACCCCATTTGGTTTAGGTGAGCACTTAGCAGAATGGGCTACGGGATTGAAGCGTCTCAATCAATTCTACGCACAACGCCCAGCAGGCGGTGATACTCGCGAATTTCTACGCTTTACTCTTGATGTGCTCGGGATCGATTATCAAGTGGTGCGGGGTCAGCTCGCTAATGTGCCATCACAGGGGGCGACTATCGTCGTCGCTAATCATCCACTCGGTTGTGTAGAAGGCGTCATTCTGGCCGAGCTATTGCTTTCGGTGAGATCGGATGTGCAAATCTTAGCCAATCAATATTTAAAGCTGGTTCCCGAACTCGCCTCTTTGTTTATTGGGGTGGATGTGTTTGAAGGTGCTGAGGCCACAAAAGCCAATCTGCATGCACTACGCCAAGCTCATAAGCACTTGGAACAAGGTGGATTATTACTCATGTTTCCAGCCGGTGAGGTTTCCCAATTAGTCGACAGTAAGCAAGGTCGATTGGAAGATAAAGAATGGAGTCAATCCGTCAGTCGCTTAGTCAAAAAACACCAAGCTCACACCGTACCTGTTTATATTGATGGACAAAACTCAACGCCATTTTATCTTGCCGGTAAAATTCACCCGATGCTACGCACTCTGATGCTAGGCCGCGAACTACTCAATAAAAAGCATGCTGCCATCCGCATTGCGCTTGGCGAAACCATTTCACACAATGAAATACAACATTTGTGTGATCAGCAGTTGGTTAATTATCTGCGCCTCAACACTTACCTTTTACAGCCCTCTCCTGCGCGCAATAAGACGGCCTATGATCAATCTTTGCCACCCGTTGCAGAGCGTCTACCACTCGATGACCTACTGGAAGATATTGCTCAGCTTCCTTATGGCGACCATATGCTGCGTCATAACCAATTTGATGTGTACTGCACAACTGCCGAAAACATTCCGTCGTTAATGCATGAAATTGGACGAGTTCGTGAAATCAATTTCCGTGCGGTAGGAGAAGGTACTGGTTGTGCCTTGGATATTGATCGATTTGATCGCGATTATTTACACCTGTTTATTTGGGATCGTGAGCAAAACCAACTGGTTGGAGCCTATCGCTTAGGGCTGGTCGACCAACTCATGCAAACCAAAGGGATCGATGGCCTCTATTCCAGCACGCTGTTTCACTACGATCAGCGTTTTCTGGCAAAAATGGACAGCGCAATTGAAATGGGTCGCTCAGTGATTGATAGCCAATACCAAAAAAGCATGGCTGCACTGCTTTTACTCTGGAAAGGAATTGGTACCTACATTCAACGCCACCCTCAATACACCCATCTGTTTGGTCCTGTTAGTATCAGCAATGATTACAGTGAACAAGCCCGGCGTTTACTTGCCGATACCATGACCTTGCACTACTACGACACTGAACAAGCCGAACTGGTCATGGCGACCAATCCATTACCTATCGATCAAGTACAATGGAATGCAAGTCTGTTGACCTCTCTCGCCGATTTACAGCTGCTGTCGCGAGTCATTGCCCGTATTGATGAAGGGAAAGGCATTCCCGTTCTCCTGCGTCAATACCTTGGGTTAAATGGAAAGTTGGTCAGCTTTAATGTTGATCCTGCGTTCAATAATGCGCTGGATGGGCTGATTGTAGTTGATCTGCGCAATGTGCCAACCAAAACGCTCGCACGCTACATGGGACAAAAAGAAGCGCAAAGCTATCTCGCAATGCATCAATATTTCAGCGCAATTTAATTGATCACGCCAAGATCCACCGATCTTGGCGTGACCTATCAGACACTTCTTTAATCAAAATAAAATACTAGTCTTTGATGAGAGTATCTCTGTGTTCTGCATTTTTGACCAACAGAACCACTCATCATGCTTGTTTTTCGCTCATGATTAGTGATTCACACTAAATAATACTCTCAATATCTGGCGTAGCTTGATTGACTCTTTTTTCAGCAACTTAGACTCTACAGCTTCAATAACGATAACAACGAGGAAGTTATGCCAATCACAACTTATTTCACCAAAACTCGCGTAGCACTGACACTGATTCTGAGTGCTCTTCTCGGTACTGCGCAAGCTGACGATAAACCTATCTATAAATTCACTCTCGCTGAAACTTGGGGGGCAAATACTCCCATTCTTGGTGACGCGCCAAAAAACATGGCGAAGTTGGCGGCTGAAATGTCCAATGGCCGCATTCAAATCCGTATCGATTCAGCTAACAAGCACAAGGCACCACTAGGTGTATTTGATATGGTGAAATCCGGTCAATATGATTTGGGTCACTCCAGCTCTTATTACTGGAAAGGTAAGGTACCCAATACCCTTTTCTTCTCTTCAATGCCATTTGGGATGATTGCCACTGAGCAATACGCTTGGTTCTACTATGGTGGTGGCATGCAGTTAATGGAGAAGGTGTATGCGCCACACAATCTGCTCTCCTTCCCCGGCGGAAACTCGGATATTCAAATGGGCGGATGGTTTAAAAAAGAGATCAACAACATTGAAGACCTCCAAGGGTTAAAAATGCGTATCCCCGGATTTGCGGGTGAAGTGTTAGCAAAAGTCGGGGCTAAGCCCACCAACATCGCGCCGGGAGAGCTGTACACATCACTGGAGCGTGGCACAATCGACGCACTGGAATGGGTTGGGCCAGCCTTTGATCTGCGAATGGGTTTTCATAAAATTGCCCCTTATTACTACACCGCATGGCATGAGCCTGGCTCAGAAACGCAATTTTTGGTCAACAAAAAGAAATGGGATACGCTACCAAAAGACATCCAAGTGATCTTAGAAACCGCTTTCCGTGTCGCCGCTTTCGATATGTACAACCAAGCGATCGATGCGAATGCGACGAGCTGGGCAGCGATGAAAAGTGAGTACCCAGACATCAAAGTTCGTGACTTTCCACCCGCAGTACTTGCCGCGCTACGCCAAGCCAACAACGAACTTCTGCAAGAGCAGGCAGCAAGCGATCCACTCGCTAAAGAGATCATCGACTCTCAACAAGCTTACTTAAGCAAAGTGCGTGATTGGACTCGTATCTCGACACAAGCGTACTTAAATACCAATCCTTAATTGTAATGCGCTGGATAAACAAAGGGCTACCAGATGGTAGCCCTTCGATTTATTGAGTATTTACTCGACGGTTACCGCTTTGGCAAGGTTACGAGGTTGGTCAACATCGGTACCTTTGATTAAAGCCACATGGTAGGACAGAAGCTGCATCGGGATGGTGTAATAAATCGGAGCCACAATTTCGCTGACATGTGGCATTGCAATGATTTTCATCGTTTCGTCTGCTTCAAAGCCTGCCACTTCATCGGCAAACACATACAGTAAACCACCACGCGCACGCACTTCTTCAATATTGGATTTAAGCTTTTCTAACAGTTCATTGCTTGGTGCAACCACAACGACTGGCATATCTGCATCGATCAACGCTAATGGGCCATGCTTCAATTCACCCGCGGCATAGGCTTCCGCATGAATGTAAGAGATCTCTTTTAACTTGAGTGAGGCTTCTACCGCAATCGGGTAGTACTCACCACGCCCCAAGAAGAGAGTGTGGTGTTTATCGGCAAAGTCTTCCGCGAGCGTTTCGATCTGCTTTTCAAACAACAATGCGGTTTCAATCTGCTTCGGTAGTTGATGCAATGCCTGTACGATCTCTGTTTCTAACTCACGGCCAATACGTTGCTGTTGCTTACCTAGCGCAGTCACCAGCATCAGTAACGTAACAAGCTGAGTAGTAAAGGCTTTAGTTGACGCCACACCAATTTCCGTTCCGGCACGGGTCATAAACGCGAAATCGGATTCACGCACGAGAGAAGAGCCCGCAACGTTACAAATCGTCATCGCTGCCATGTAACCTTTCTCTTTCGCTAAACGCAGCGCGGCTAAGGTATCGGCCGTTTCACCGGATTGCGATAAGGTAATCAGCAAGCTGTTAGGACGGGTAACAAATTTTCGGTAGCGGAATTCAGACGCAATTTCGACATCACAACTCACACCCGCTAACGATTCAAACCAGTAACGTGCCGTCATCCCTGCGTTGTAAGAGGTACCGCAGGCGACGATCTGTACATGTTCCACTTTCGCCAAAATTTCTGCTGCGTGTACACCAATACTTTCGACCACCACGCTGTCATGGGTAATACGCCCTTCCATGGTGTTGATCAGCGCCTTTGGCTGCTCGAAAATCTCTTTTTGCATGTAGTGGCGATAGTGACCTTTGTCCGCGGCATCGTGCTCTAAGTTCGATTCGCGGATTTCACGTTGCACAGCGTGACCTGCAGCATCAAACACGTGAACTTCACGGCGAGTCATTTCCGCAACATCACCTTCTTCGAGATACATAAAGCGGCGCGTTACATTAAGTAGCGCGAGTTGATCTGACGCGAGGAAGTTTTCACCAATACCAAAACCAATCACAATTGGGCTTCCTGAGCGCGCCACAACTAAGCGCGAAGGGTCTTTACGATCCATCACTACCGTGCCATAAGCGCCGGTAAGTTGTTTCACTGTTGCTTGCACGGCTTCCAACAAAGAAGCCGCGCTGCGCAGTTCCCATTCCACCAAATGGGCGATCACTTCAGTATCGGTTTGCGAAGTAAACACATAACCACGCTCTTGCAGCATGGTACGTAACATTTCATGGTTTTCGATAATGCCGTTATGTACCACGGTAATATCACCAGAAAGATGCGGGTGCGCATTAATTTCTGAAGGTTCGCCATGGGTTGCCCAACGGGTATGTGCAATACCCGTTCCGCCCGCGACTTGCGCCGCTTCAACGGCATCGGCCAGTTCTTGCACTTTGCCCAATCGGCGTACACGAGTGAGTTGTTTATCACTATCGACTACCGCAATACCCGCTGAGTCATACCCTCGGTATTCAAGACGGCGCAAGCCTTGTACTAAAATTTCAGCAACATCGCGTTGTGCAACCGCACCAACAATTCCACACATATTTAAAACTCCATATTTTTATACTGTCGCGCTTTTACTCAACGTGAATAGCGCTGAAGGATTTTTTATTTCACCGTGGCACGAATAACCCGAACTTGGTGAGATTCAATCTGTTTGGCAAATTCGTCACTCAGCTCATGGTCGGTGACTAACACATCGATACAATCCCAACTCAATTCTAAGTTCGGGATCTTGCGTCCGACTTTGTCTGATTCAATCATCACAATCACTTCGCGTGAGACTTCGGCCATCACTTTGCTTAGCCCAACCAACTCATTAAACGTGGTTGTGCCACGGTCGAGGTCGATGCCATCTGCACCGATAAACAGTTGGTCAAAATCGTAGGAACGCAGTACCGATTCCGCGACTTTGCCTTGGAAGGATTCAGAATGGGTATCCCATGTACCGCCAGTCATCAGCAGTGTGGGTTCGTTTTCCAGCTCATTTAAAGCATTGGCAACGTGCAATGAGTTGGTCATCACGACCAAGCCACGTTTGTCATTTAATTGCTGAATTAAGGCCGCGGTTGTACTGCCGCTATCGATAACAATTCGGTTATGGTCTCGGATCAATTTAGCAGCAGCCTTAGCCAGAAAAATCTTTCGAACTGAAACTTTTTCATTCATTTCATCATGCATGACTTCTTTTGGCAGAGCGATCGCACCACCATAGCGGCGTAACAACTGACCATTTTTCTCAAGAGAAGCGAGATCTTTACGAATAGTGACTTCTGAGGTTTCAAACTGAGAAGAGAGAGCTTCAACACTCACCTCACCTTGCTCGTTTACTAACTTCACAATAGTGTGTCTTCTCAGTTGTGTATTTCGTTTCGACATTTACAAACACATTTTAAGTTACGAATCGAAAGCAATTATAGTTAGGTCGAAACAATTAAGTCCATTTATTTCGATACAAAAAATTAATATTTCACGCTAAAACCTTGTCCTAAGACAATTCTTAGACAGTGATATTGCTATCATTCAGTGGTAGAATTCGGCCTCGAAAAGAAAAAAAATTACAGAACTGAGTAAAAAGTACGCCTACAGCCCCCAGTACATTGGCGCTAAGTGGCGAATTTTCTGAAATTTTTGATCAAACAGTCAGTCATAAAATGACTAAATCTGTTGAAAGACTTTCAGTTTTGGAGTGCGAGAGACTCGTGAGCTAGACTTGGCAATTGACGAAATAAAGTTGCCACCACCGAGAACACTTCAGAACTAACAACCAACTTCAAAATCATTTTGTTTATCGGAGAAACTCTTCCATGAAAAAGACCAAAATCGTATGTACGATTGGCCCTAAAACTGAGTCTGTAGAGAAGCTAACTGAACTGGTTAACTCAGGCATGAACGTAATGCGCCTGAACTTCTCTCACGGTGACTACGTTGAGCACGGCACTCGTATCGCTAACTTCCGTAAAGTAATGGAAGTGACCGGTAAACAACTGGCGATTTTGCTAGATACTAAAGGCCCTGAAATCCGTACTATCAAACTGGAAAACGGTGATGATGTGGATCTGGTTGCGGGTCAAGAGTTCACTTTCACAACAGACATTACTGTTGTAGGTAACAAAGATCGCGTAGCGGTAACTTACTCTGGCTTTGCTAAAGACCTGAACGTTGGCAACCGTATTCTGGTTGACGATGGTCTAATCGAAATGGAAGTGCTTGCAACAACAGACACTGAAGTGAAGTGTAAAGTTCTGAACAACGGTGCTCTGGGCGAAAACAAAGGCGTTAACCTGCCAGGTGTTTCTGTCAATCTGCCAGCACTGTCTGAAAAAGACAAAAATGACCTGAAATTTGGTTGTGAGCAAGGCGTTGATTTCGTTGCTGCTTCTTTCATCCGTAAAGGTTCTGACGTAAAAGAAATCCGTGAAGTTCTAGCTGTTCACGGCGGTCAAAACATCCAAATCATCTCTAAAATCGAAAACCAAGAAGGCTTGGACAACTTCGATGAGATCCTTGAGCTGTCTGACGGCATCATGGTTGCTCGTGGCGACCTAGGTGTGGAAATCCCAGCGGAAGAAGTAATCTTCGCTCAAAAGATGATGATCGAGAAATGTAACCGCGCACGTAAAGTGGTTATCACTGCAACTCAAATGCTGGATTCTATGATCAAAAACCCACGTCCAACTCGTGCAGAAGCGGGTGACGTTGCTAACGCGATCATGGACGGTACTGACGCTGTAATGCTGTCTGGCGAAACTGCGAAAGGCAAGTACCCAGTTGAAGCTGTGAAAATCATGGCGCAAATTGCGAACCGTACTGATTCAGTACTGAAAGCTGAGCTAGGCTCACGCCTAGATAGCCCACGCCTGCGCATCACTGAAGCAGTATGTAAAGGTGCGGTAGACACCGCTGAGAAACTGGCTGCTCCACTGATCATCGTGGCAACTGAAGCGGGTAAATCAGCGCGTTCAATCCGTAAATACTTCCCAACTGCAAACATCATTGCAGTGACCACTAACAAGAAAACCGCGGCTCAGCTTGTGCTGTCTAAAGGCGTAACTCCTGTTGTGGTTGAATCAATTGACAACACTGACGCTTTCTACCACTTAGGTAAAGAGATTGCTCTGCAATCTGGCCTAGGTAAGAAAGGCGATATCGTAGTGATGGTTTCAGGCGCACTGGTTGCTTCTGGCACAACAAACACTGCTTCAGTACACGTACTGTAATCGAATGATGCGGCGGTACTAAACCCGCCGCTGAAAACGATATAAAAAACGGAGCCTATTGGGCTCCGTTTTTTATTACCAACCGAAAAACTCTTTGTGATGGGTATTGAGCAAAAGCACCATAGGTAAAAAATAAAGTGCGCTGAGCTTAATGCCTAATACCAACAAACAGCCTATTGTCAGCCTGACCAGAAGATGATTCAACATACACTGCCTCTCAATTGCTCAGTGTGTTTGATTTCCGATGCCTAAGCAGGGCAGAAAGTCACTATGACTTTCTTTCAATCAACGAGCATTACTGATGAAAAAGTCAGCAGTTTACTTATTACCCAGATTAGCTCAATAATTCGGCAAAATTAGACTTTAGTCTAACTGTAATGAAAATATGACAACCATCAAATTAATATGAAATCACAATGAGATAGATAATCTCATTGTGATTTCTGACTTGGGAAGTCGGGGAGCTGGCATCAAGAACCCCCTTCACCACTAGCCTAACTCGCAGTTTAAGACTCAAACATCACCACCACTAAAAGCGGTAGTTTAGGAATGACAAAAAAGAGAGGGATTCATATCACCTCTCTTTCATTCATCTTGCTGGTAAGCTACCGACTATGGAGCCAGTTTGTACACCACATCGACTCGGTCACGGATCACTAAAGATGACTCTTGATAGGTATCCGCTACATCCATTTTTTCGCTCAGATTCGCAGAACGCATCATGATCGGCTCAACACTCGGAGTGTTGTAATCCACTCGCCAAACACCTTCCAATTTACGTTCAAAACCTTTAGCCAAAGATTGTGCTTTTAACTTGGCGTCTTCAATCGCTGCCATGCGCGCTTGCTGCTGGTATTTATCTTGATCTCGTACCTTAAGTTGAATGCTATTGACTTGATTGATGCCAGACTCTAACGCGATATCGAGATATTGATTGAGCTTACTCACCTCTTCCACTCTCACGGTAATCGAGCGAGAGGCTTGATAACCCACTAACTCTGGCTTGCCATTTGCTGGGTAGTGATATTGCGGGTTGATGTACAGATTCGAGCTAGAGATATTCTGCTGCGCCACACCAGATTTCACCAATTTTGAAGTGAATTCAGTGACCGCTTTATCCACCGCCGCTTTCGCTTGTTCGGCATTCATTGTCGATTCAACAACCTTAACCGAAAACTCTGCCATATCAGGTACCGCAGTGACTTCACCATAACCTGAAGTCGAAATATGTGGAAAATCCCATTCCTGCGCAAAAGTAGGGGTTGAGAGAACAGATAAAAGTAAAACCACTGGTGCAAATAATTTCATCGTTTCGATCCTTAATGTCATCGACTGCCCACATCATAAGCTAAGCAGTGCATAGATTCAGTGTCTACGCATAAAAATCACACAACTTTGACTCGACCGATTATTGGGGAAGAACACTCTTCGCATACCTTGTAATCGCTTGACTGATTTCAAGTAACACGCCTGTTTCTAGCTGCCAGTGATGCCAAAATATCGGATATGACAACATAAACTCCGGTGTCATATTGATTAACGCTCCACTTTCCAATTCCGAAATGATCTGCAAACGAGGGATCAAACAGTAAGCCGCACCAGACAGCGCTAAACGGACAAAAGCTTCTGAGCTACCGACGGTATGGTTAATCACTTTATCGCGCGGCACTGCAAAGTAGTCCCATAAGAATTTATTGTGCAACTCGTCATATTGATCGTAAGAGACCGCTGGTGCTTTGATTAATGAACGCGGGTTGACCCCCTTCGCGAAGTATTTTTGATAAAACTCTGGGCTTGCAACGCACAAATACTCCATTTGACCTAAATACTCAGCGCTACACCCAGTGATCGGCTGTGGTTCCAAACTGATTGCGCCCACCACCTCACCATTTTTGAGCTTATCGAGGGTCCGTGACTCACCATAAATCACCAGATTCAATTCCACTTGGCGGCTTTTCATCACCTTATCCAACGCGGGTAACAACCAAGTCGCTAAACTATCCGCATTGGTGGCAATCGACATAGAAACCGGGCGAACATGCTCTTGATTAGTTAACTCCGGAACCAACTCTTGCTCAATTAAACAGACTCGGCGATAGAGCCCAAGCAACTTTTTGCCGACCAAGGTCGGCCTTGGTGGCTGCTCACGAATCAACACTGGCTGGGCTAAATATTTTTCTAACTGTTTAATCCGTTGTGATACTGCAGATTGAGAGATAAACAGCTGCTCAGCCGCTCGTTCAAAACTACCTTTACTCACCACACTATCTAGAGCTTCAATCCATCGATAATCCAGACCACGCATTGCTTCTCCGTTCCATTTATTAGCTAAGTTAATATGATATTAAAATCATTAATTATACTTATCCACTTCAAATTATTATCTTGCTCAGCCTATCCCTTTCCGACTTAGCGTTGCGGCTTCAAATCGGAACGAAATAACACTCCAATCATGCGGTATGAGGTAAAAAATGAACTGGTGGATTCTGCTACAAGGATTCAGCTTGGGTGCAACCATGATTATTCCCATTGGCGCTCAAAATGCTTATGTATTAAATCAAGGGATTAAACGTCATCATCACTTAACCACCGCAGCCACTTGTGGGGTGCTGGATATGATTTTTATCACGCTGGGGATTTTTGGTGGTGGTGCTCTCATCTCGCAAAATACCAGCTTGTTAATTGGTGTCACCTTGGGCGGCATTTTGTTTCTCTGTGCTTATGGTTTCCTCTCACTCCGTGCCGCACTCAAGCCCACACAAACCTCGAATTCATCCTCTAGCCTTACATCGACTGGGCGTAAAGCGGTGATCTTCGGTGCTTTTGCCGTCACCGTGTTTAACCCACATCTCTATTTGGATACGGTGGTGATCTTGGGATCAATCGGTGGCCAATTCCAAGGTGATGAGCGTATCTCATTTGCCATTGGTACCATTCTCGCCTCATTCGTGTGGTTTTTTACCCTATCACTCGGTGCGGCTAAACTCAGCACTACACTCTCTAAACCGAGGGTGAGACAAGTGATTGATATGGCAGTCGCAGCAATGATGTTCATTATTGCCTTTGCTTTGACTAAGAACTTATATCTCAATCACTGGTTAAACTAATTAAGATTCACGTTATAACCAAACGACTTGGAGTTGTACGTGGCCAACATTGATGCAGCTTCAAGTAGGAAAAGGATCTCAAAGATAAAAAAAGCGGAGTAAACACTCCGCTTTTTTGTATTGCACAACAATTAGTTGAGTTTGTTGAGATGCACATCCATTTGTGGGAATGGAATTTCAATACCGTTGGCATCCAGTGCTTCTTTGATCGCTTGCATTGAATCAAAGTACACCGCCCAGTAGTCCGATGTTTTACACCATGGACGTACGACAAAGTTGATTGATGAATCCGCCAGAGTCAGCACACCAATCGTCATATCAGGATTTTTTAGGATACGAGGATCTTTTTCCAGCGTCTCACGCAGAACACGCTTAGTTTTCTGCAGATCAGACTTGTAAGACACACCGATCACCATATCGACACGACGCGTCTCATGACGTGAATAGTTGGTGATCGCACCGCCAATGACCGCCGAGTTTGGCACCACAACCATTTTGTTATCTGGGCTTTTCAGAACCGTTTGGAAAATTTGAATAGAATCAACCGAGCCGGCGACGCCACCAATTTCCACATAATCACCGGATTTGAATGGACGGAATGCCACAATCAGTACACCTGCCGCAAAATTAGACAGCGAACCTTGTAGAGCTAAGCCAACAGCCAGACCCGCAGCACCGATCACCGCTACGACAGAAGCCGTCTGGACACCAATACGACTCAACGCTGCAATCAACACAATAATAAACAGCGTGTAACGTACAAGACCGTGGATAAACTCCACGACAGCCTTATCCATCTCTTTCTTTTTCAATACGTTGGCAACGCTACCTGCTACCGCTTTAACCACAAGGTTACCGATAAACAAGATCAGGATAGCGGAAATCACATTCACACCATACTGAACCAAAAGATCCGAATTATTGGTTAACCAAGTGTTGACCTGATTAAAACTCTCAACGATAGGTGCTTCTACACCAATCGATTCACCAGCCATAGTGTTTTCCTCTCAGAATTGATGAAATATTAGCGGGAATTGCGAAAGCTCAACAAGAGAACGCACAAAGCAACCGCCAAATGTCAGAATTTTGGCACAATAACGCAAACTCAAACTTTCGCAAAGTCAGAATTTGGTAAAGAATCACAAACAGTTACGTAGAATTTGCTACGCCACGGTTACAGGTTAAACAATATTCTAGCACTCCGCTATCCATCAAAATGAGATAGCGTAAAAAAAGAAACCCGCTCAAGGCGGGCTTCTTAATCATAAAGACTTAATGCAAATTACAGTACGTCAATCGCATTCAGGTCAGCAAATGCTTTCTCTAGGCGAGCAACCATTGCCGCTTGACCAGCACGCAGCCATACGCGTGGATCGTAGTATTTCTTGTTCGGTGCATCTTCACCCGTTGGGTTACCGATTTGACCTTGCAGGTAGTCATGGTTTTTCGCTTCATACAGACGAATACCATCCCATGTTGCCCACTGAGTATCAGTATCGATGTTCATTTTGATTACACCGTAAGAGATAGACTCACGGATTTCTTCCAGAGAAGAACCTGAACCGCCGTGGAATACGAAGTTCAGTGAGTTTTCTGGCAAACCAAACTTCTCAGAAACGTATTTTTGAGAATCGCGTAGGATAGTTGGAGTCAGAACTACGTTACCTGGCTTGTAAACGCCGTGTACGTTACCGAAAGAAGCAGCGATAGTGAAACGATGGCTGATTGCATTCAGTTTCTCGTAAGCGTATGCCACGTCTTCTGGAGAAGTGTACAGTTCAGAAGAATCCATGTCAGAGTTATCAACACCGTCTTCTTCACCACCAGTACAACCCAGTTCGATCTCCAGAGTCATGTTCATTTTCGCCATGCGCTCTAGGTATTTTGCAGAGATTGCAATGTTCTCTTCCAGAGACTCTTCAGACAGATCGATCATGTGAGAAGAGAACAGTGGTTTGCCCGTTTCTGCGAAGTGTTTTTCACCTGCGTCTAGCAGACCGTCGATCCAAGGAAGTAGGTTTTTCGCTGCGTGGTCAGTGTGCAGGATCACTGGAATACCGTAAGCTTCTGCTACAGAGTGAACGTATTTTGCACCTGCAATCGCGCCTAGGATTTGCGCTTTTTGACCTTCAAGTTTCAGACCTTTACCAGCAAAGAATGCTGCGCCACCGTTAGAGAACTGAACGATAACAGGCGCTTTCACTTTTGCTGCTGCTTCTAGAACGCCGTTTACAGAGTCAGTACCTACACAGTTTACTGCTGGAAGTGCAAAGCCATTTTGTTTTGCTACTTCAAAAACTTTCTGTACGTCATCACCAGAAATAACACCAGGTTTTACAAAATCAAAGATCTTAGACATGGATGGAATCCTATTTTCTGTCGTTTTAAAAATAAAAACGGTAAGTTTCAATTCTTGCAAACGTTTGCTCACCAATCGCGGCATTCTACCAAAGAAATACTCGCCGTGCAGCAAACAAGAAAGCGGGAGTTGTCTCCCGCTCTCATTTGATCATTACGCTTTAGCGCGCGCTTCCAGCATTTCAACTGCAGGCAGTTTTTTACCTTCAACGAACTCAAGGAATGCACCGCCGCCTGTTGAGATGTAAGAAACATCGGCTTTGATGCCAAACTTGTCGATCGCCGCTAGCGTGTCACCGCCACCCGCAACAGAGAAGCCTTCAGATTTCGCGATCGCTTCTGCGATACCACGAGTACCCGCTTCAAAGTTCTTGAATTCGAATACGCCTACTGGGCCATTCCACAGGATAGTTTTCGCGTTTTTCAGGATCTCAGCCAGTTCAGCCGTTGAATTTGGACCCAAGTCGAAAATCATGTCGTCGTCTTGAACTTCAGAAACGTGTTTGATTTCTGCTTCTGCGTTCTCATCGAATGCTTTGGCACACGCTACGTCAGTTGCAACAGGAATTGCACACTCTTCCATCAGTTTCTTCGCTGTTTCAACAAGGTCAGCTTCGTACAGAGACTTACCTACGTTGTGACCCGCTGCCGCGATGAAAGTGTTCGCGATACCACCACCAACAACCAGTTGGTCAGCAATTTTTGACAGTGACTCAAGTACAGTCAGTTTAGTAGAAACTTTTGAACCACCAACGATAGCCACCATTGGACGAGCTGGTTTGTCCATTGCTTTGCCTAGCGCTTCAAGTTCGTCAGCCAGTAGAGGACCTGCACAAGCGATAGGAGCAAACATACCAACGCCGTGAGTAGAAGCTTGAGCACGGTGCGCAGTACCAAACGCATCCATCACGAATACGTCACACAGTGCTGCGTATTTCTTAGACAGTGCTTCTTCGTTTTTCTTTTCGCCTTTGTTGAAGCGAACGTTTTCCAGAACAACCAGTTCACCTGCGTTCAGTTCAACACCATCGATGTAGTCTTTAACTAGGCGAACTTCGCAGTCTAGTGCGTCGTTCAGGTAGTTAACCACTGGTAGTAGAGAGAACTCTTCAGCATACTCACCTTCAGTTGGGCGACCCAAGTGAGAAGTGACCATTACTTTAGCGCCCGCTTCCAAGCAGTGCTTGATTGTTGGTAGAGACGCAAGGATACGTGCATCAGAAGTCACTTTGCCGTCTTTTACTGGTACGTTCAGGTCAGCACGAATAAATACGCGTTTACCTGCAAGATCCAGGTCAATCATCTTGATTACAGACATGATTTGTCCTCTCAAACTATTTAAAGAAATGAAAATTCTGCAACTCGGCGACCCTGCCGAGTCGGTAAAATCTTAGCTGTTTACCGATATGGGGATGCGTTCTTCAGGTTTCAATATCCAAACCTGATTTGATGTGCATGCTTAGCCTTTACTGCGTGGCTTGCATTGCCAATGCGGTATCTAACATCCGGTTGGCAAAGCCCCATTCGTTATCACACCAAACGAGCATTTTTACTAACTGCCCGTTACTGACTCTCGTTTGTGTTCCATCCACAATCGCGCTGTGCGGATCGTGGTTAAAATCGATGGAAACCAAAGGCGCTTCAGTATAGTCAACAATGCCACGTAATGTACACTGAGATGCGTTCACAATGGTTTGATTTACGTCATTAACTTTCACATTTGATTTAATTGTGACACTTAAATCCATCGCGGTCACATTTACTGTCGGTACACGCACCGAAATCGCTTCAAATTTGTTAGAAAATTTCGGAAATATTCTTTCTATACCTTTGTGCAGCTTGGTATCCACCGGAATGATGGACTGGCTCGCGGCACGAGTACGACGCAAGTCGGTATGGTACGCATCAATCACTTGTTGATCGTTCATTGATGAGTGAATCGTGGTAATGGTGCCTGAATCAATGCCAAATGCGTCATCCAATACCTTGATGATCGGCACAATGCAATTCGTGGTGCAGGATCCGTTAGAAACGATTTTATGCTCAGAGGTTAGGGTTTCATGATTCACACCATAAATGATGGTGTTGTCGAGATCGCTGGCGCCAGGATGGGAAAATAAAACTAACTTTGCGCCCGCATCAATGTGTTGCTGACCATCCTCTTGGCAACCATACACACCTGTACAGTCGAGGACTAAATCCACGCCTAAATCACGCCAAGGTAAGAGAGGAATTTCAGAAAGATGCAGAATGCGGATTGAGTCATACTCACCATTTTGATGGTGAACATAGATATGCTGCTGATCATGGCTGATTTTTTTGCCAAAGCGACCGTGGCTAGTATCGTACTGCAGGAGGTGTGCCATCGCATCTGGCTTGGCAAGCTCGTTCACCGCAACCACTTGAATGCGGTCACGTTTACCACTTTCATACACTGCACGTAATACGTTACGCCCAATGCGCCCAAAGCCGTTAATTGCTACCCTCAGCATCGTATCTCGCCTATCGCTCTCAGATTGGTTGGCAATAGTAACCGATACTCTACGCTTTGGCACGGCGATCCTGTGCAATAAATGATTCCACCGCCGATCGCAAAACAAGCAGAGGATTGGCGCTGCTGCCAATCCTCTGAACCTCTAACAATTAGAAGGCGATGTCTAAGCCCAACCAGTAGCGGCGACCATCTTCGACATAGCCATACTCCGCGTAATTCACCTCTTGATCAAACAGGTTGTATACCGCGGCTTTAATCGTTGCACTATCGGTGAGTGCGTAAGTCACACCGGTATCGATAAAGGTGTAGCTTGGCGCGATGAAATCATTGTTCGACGCCCCGCCTTCCGGCTGCATCTCCTTGCCACGATAATTGAGATTAGCCCAACTATTGAGGCGATCTGTGGTTTGCCAGCTCAAGTTGGCATTGAACAGATGCTTCGGTAACTGCAGCAGGGGACGGCCAGAAAATTCTCCGGTTTTCTGCTCCGAATGGGTGTAAGTGTAGCTAGATGACAACTCAACGCTTTCGGTGATCGGCAGACTTAACGTAGCTTCTGCACCATAGGTTTCCGCTTCATCGATATTGACTCGATAAGTAGGATCTGCGCCCCATTGGTTTGGACCATCAGTACAGATATTGGCAGGGCAAGCGACGCGAGTGATTTTATCTTTAAAATCATTATGGAAAGCGGTCAACGATGCCGCCAGACCTGAACCAGCGCTGTACACCAAGCTCAACTCTTTATTAACCGATGTTTCAGGCTTGAGATTAGGGTTGCCGTAAATATTACCGCCGCCACTGACTTGTCCCCAATCCGGCGTTACTTCACGTAACTGCGGTGCACGGAAGCCAGTAGAAACGCCGCCTTTTACTGTCCACGCTGGATCGAGATTCCATACTCCATACACACGTGGGCTGAAGTGGCTGCCGTAGTTTTTATCATGATCCAGACGACCACCAAAGGTCAGGCGGAACTGTTCAGCAAGCGCCCATTCATCTTCAATGAATCCCGCCCACTGACTGTTTGAAATATGCGTACGAGACGAAATTTTGTTGGAAGTGCTATCCTCTAAACTTTCGTATTTTCCCTCTAAACCGAAACTCAGCATATGTTCGCCGATCGGTGCCACTAACGTGGATTTGAATACCGTATTATCAATGCTCATTTCACGAGACTGATTGGTGTTTTCTTCGTATTGCAGATAGGTATCGGACTGCCCAACATCCTGCCAATCCCCTTGGTGAGAAACGGCAATATGGTTGCGGCGGTACTGGTTATCGGTATTGCTGCATGTACCTCGGCATCCGCTGGATTGCGCCGACTTGCCCACGTTATTTTCGCGATCTTGCGCTGATACACCGGCTTCCAGTTGCAGTTGATGATCTGGATTAAGCTGGTAGTTGAGCTTTGAGGTTAAGCTGCGCAGTGATTTATCGCCGTAACCATGCTCAATTTCGTCTTCATCGCGTTGCGTGGTTTGTCCGTAGACTTGCAGCGATAGAGCTTCACTTAAAGGTCCCGTTACGAAGAAATTAGCGCTTTGTTCATCGCCTGAGGCGCGATTTTCTTGTACCACGGTCGATAGCTGCACATTGCCTGACCACTGCTGCTGATCTTTACGAGTGATGATGTTGATCACGCCGCCAATCGCATCCGAGCCGTACAGCGTAGACATCGGGCCACGGATCACTTCAATGCGCTCAATCGCTTGCAGTGGCGGTAACCAACCTTGCTCAATGCCCGGGCCGTCGCTGTTTGGACGGGTCTGGCGTGAGGTTTGGCGCTTACCATCCACCAAGATAAGGGTATAGTTTGAACCCATACCACGAATGCTGATGTCGGTAGTATCGCCACCTCCGGTGACTGTCACACCCGGTACGCTTTTTAGCGCATCGGTCACATCACGGTAATAGCGAGATTCCAGATCTTCTCTTGAAATCACACTGATACTGGCTGGCGCATTTTGAATCACTTGCGCGTATCCCGCCGCAGTGACCACCATGGTTTCATCCGTTTTCGTCGCGTCTTGAGCAAAAGCGCTAGCCGAAAACATTAAGCCTAGTGTCACAGATAAACTGACGGGGGATGGATTGAATCTGGACATTTACCACTCCTTTAAATGATAATTATTCTTAATTTCAGAAGCGGATTATTCATATATTCTGTACTGGAGATAGATCGACACATGGAATAGTTCGGTCCAAATATGGAACGTCTGTGGTAATTATTCTTTAAGGGTCAAATACCTATGCAAGATCTCAGCGCCGTAAAAGCTTTCCATGCGCTTTGCCAACATAAGAGCCTGACTGCCGCTGCCAAAGCGCTTGAACAGCCTAAATCCACCCTGAGTCGCCGTTTGGCGCAACTTGAAGAGGACTTGGGACAAAGCTTGTTGATGCGTCAAGGCAACCGCTTAACACTCACCAAAGCAGGAGAAGTGTTTGCGGTTTACTCGGAGCAGCTACTTGAACTGGCCAATAAAAGTCAGGAAGCGTTGCAAGAATTGAACAATCAAGTGACTGGCGAACTCACGCTGGTGGTACACCCCAATTTGATCCGCGGCTGGCTCAGCCAAGTACTGGATGAGTTTATGCAGCAGCATTCGACATTGAAGATCCGTCTACTCAGCCAGTTTCAACACAGTGATGAGGTGTTTGAGCCCGATTTGATCATTTGGATTGAACACGCTGCCCCCATGGGTTATCGCAAAGAGCGCTTAGGCTATTGGCGCTATGCCGCTTACGCCTCTCCAAAATATTTGGCCCATCGAGATAAACCGACCCATCCTCGTGAGCTGATCCATCACCCATGGATTGATTTTATTGCTTGTCGGCGCGCGGAGCTTGAACTACACCATCCAGAGTTCGGCAGTTATTCACTGCCAGCACTAGAGAGTCGTTTACAAAGCGATAATCTTGCGATGCAAGCCGATGCGATTGCTAAAGGTCGTGGTATTGGTTTGCTCCCCACTTGGTTTGCCAATGGTTTTGAAACGGCGCATCCGGGCAGCCTAATTCCTTGCGTCAACGGATGGCAATCACAGCCAACAGAAATCAACTGCTTCTATCCGCTCGGTCGTCATCCACTTCGGCTGCGCCTATTTATTGATGCGCTCCGTCAAGCAAGGCCTGATGAGTGGCAATAAAAAATCCCGCTGCAGCGGGATTTTTTATCATCGATTTTTCTTTGCGTAACAAAGAAATGAATCGCTTTTAATTACGCCAGCAGTTCTTTGGCTTGTTTCACTACGTTTTCAGTCGTGAAACCAAACAGTTTGAACAGCTCACCCGCTGGTGCTGATTCACCGAAGCTAGTCATACCGATGATGCGACCACCAAAGCCAACGTACTTGTACCAGAAGTCGGCAATGCCCGCTTCAATCGCGATACGCTTGGTGACTGCAGATGGCAGAACGGCTTCGCGGTAAGCGGCATCTTGCTTATCAAACGCGTCGGTGGATGGCATAGAGACCACGCGAACGGCTTTGCCTTCGGCGCTCAGTTGCTCGTAAGCGGCAACCGCCAGTTCAACTTCAGAGCCGGTCGCAATCAGGATCAGTTCAGGTTGGCCTGCACAATCTTTCAGGATGTAACCGCCTTTGGCGATGTTCGCGACTTGCTCAGCACTGCGTGGTTGCTGCGCGAGGTTTTGACGTGAGAAAATCAGCGCAGATGGCGCATCTTTACGCTCAATCGCCAGTTTCCAAGCCACTGCCGATTCCACTTGGTCACATGGACGCCATGTGCTCATGTTTGGCGTCATACGCAGAGAAGCAATTTGCTCAACCGGTTGGTGGGTTGGACCATCTTCACCCAGACCAATCGAGTCGTGCGTGTACACTTGGATGTTTTGCACTTTCATCAGTGCCGCCATACGCATCGCATTACGCGCGTATTCCATGAACATCAGGAAGGTCGCACCGTAAGGGACAAAACCGCCGTGCAGCGCGATACCGTTGATGATGGCGGTCATGCCAAACTCACGCACACCGTAGTGGATGTAGTTGCCTGAGAAGTCTTCTGCCGTCAGTGACTGAGAGCCAGACCACATGGTGAGGTTAGAAGGCGCTAGGTCAGCAGAACCGCCCATAAATTCTGGCAGCAGTTTGCCGAACGCTTCTAGCGCATTTTGTGATGCTTTACGCGATGCGATGTTGGCAGGGTTCGCTTGCAGATTGGCGATAATTTCGCTGGTGGCGGCTTCCCAATTCGCTGGCAGCTCGCCCGCTACGCGGCGTTTGTATTCAGCAGCTTCTGCTGGATAAGCTTTCGCGTAAGCGGCGAATTTCTCATCCCAAGCGGCTTCTTTGCTTGCGCCTGCTTGTTTTGCATCCCACGCTGCGTAGATGTCAGCCGGGATTTCAAACGGAGCGTATTCCCAACCCAAGAATTCACGCGCAGCTTTGATTTCATCGTTACCCAGAGGCGCGCCGTGACAGTCGTGTGAACCCGCTTTGTTTGGTGAACCGAAACCGATGATGGTTTTGGTACAAATCAGCGTTGGGCGAGAGGTTTCTGCTTTCGCCGCTTCAATCGCAGCGTTAATGGCATCGGCATCGTGACCGTCAACCGCTGGGATGACATGCCAGCCGTAGGCTTCAAAACGTTTTGGCGTGTCGTCTGAGAACCAGCCTTCAACGTGACCATCGATAGAAATACCGTTGTCATCCCAGAACGCAATCAGTTTGCCAAGGCCCAGCGTACCCGCCAGTGAACAGGCTTCGTGCGAAATACCTTCCATCAAACAGCCATCACCCATAAACACATAAGTGAAATGGTCAACGATGTCGTGACCCGGTTTGTTGAACTGCGCCGCCAGTGCTTTTTCTGCAATCGCCATACCTACGGCATTGGTGATGCCTTGGCCTAGTGGGCCCGTAGTGGTTTCGATGCCCGGTGCATAACCGTACTCTGGGTGACCCGGTGTTTTTGAGTGCAGTTGACGGAAGTTTTTCAAATCGTCAATCGACAGCTCATAGCCGCTCAGGTGCAGCAGCGAGTAAATCAGCATAGAGCCGTGGCCGTTAGACAGCACAAAACGGTCGCGGTCAGCCCAGTTTGGGTTTTGTGGGTTGTGGTTTAAGTGTGAACGCCACAGCACTTCGGCGATATCCGCCATGCCCATTGGGGCTCCCGGGTGGCCAGAGTTAGCTTTTTGAACGCCGTCCATGCTCAGGGCACGGATAGCATTGGCAAGTTGTTTGCGAGAAGACATGTCGACTCCTAAATGGGAAGTAAGCGAAATGAACAGATGCGGAAAATCAGTGGCGGCTATTGTCGCAAAGCCCCCCTGCTGCTGCAAACGATTTACTGGTGCTTTGCTCCGATTTTGTCACACTTTTTAGCACATTCTCGCTTTGTAGTGGCAAAGCTGACTTTTTTAAGCAAACGTTTGGTTATGAGCTAAACAGAAAAAGAGCTTGTAATTTGAGCGCTCGACACTAGAATAGCCGTCTAGATGTAGAAACGCCTACAAAATGTACGAAATTGATCGGTAGCGCCACTTCATGCCGTTACCGAATAACCACAAATATTGGAGCTATCATGGCGATTAAGCACCTGTTTACTTCAGAATCAGTATCAGAAGGCCATCCAGATAAAATTGCAGACCAGATCTCTGATGCAGTGTTGGACGCGATTCTTGAGCAAGATCCTAAAGCTCGCGTTGCTTGCGAAACTTACGTAAAAACTGGCATGGTGATGGTAGGTGGTGAAATCACTACTTCCGCTTGGGTTGATATCGAAGAGTTAACTCGTCAAACCGTTCGTGAAATTGGTTACGTGCACTCAGACATGGGCTTTGATGCCAACTCTTGTGCGGTACTGAACACCATCGGTAAGCAATCGCCAGACATCAACCAAGGTGTTGATAAAGCCGATCCTAAAGAGCAAGGCGCAGGCGACCAAGGCATCATGTTTGGTTATGCGACCAACGAAACTGAAGTGCTGATGCCAGCACCGATCACCTATGCACATCGTCTGATGCAACGCCAAGCAGAAGTTCGTAAAAACGGCACGCTGCCATGGTTGCGTCCTGATGCAAAATCTCAGGTGACCTTCCAGTACGACCAAGGCAAGATTGTGGGTATTGATGCCGTGGTTCTGTCTACTCAGCACTGTGACTCTATTTCAACGCCAGATCTGCGTGAAGCGGTGATGGAAGAGATCATCAAGCCAGTTCTGCCAGCAGAATGGTTGAGCAAAGAGACCAAATACTTCATCAACCCAACCGGCCGTTTCGTGATCGGTGGTCCAATGGGTGACTGTGGTCTGACCGGTCGTAAGATCATCGTTGATACCTACGGCGGCGCAGCGCGTCACGGTGGCGGTGCATTCTCTGGTAAGGATCCATCCAAGGTTGACCGTTCAGCGGCTTACGCAGCGCGTTACGTTGCGAAAAACATCGTTGCTGCTGGTATGGCTGATCGTTGTGAAATCCAACTCTCTTACGCAATCGGTGTTGCTGATCCAACGTCTATCATGGTGGAAACTTTCGGTACTGAGAAAGTGTCGCAAGAGATCATCATTGAAGCCGTTCGCCAGTTCTTCGACCTGCGTCCATACGGTCTGCAAGAGATGCTGAACCTGCTGCAACCTATCTACAAGAAAACCGCAGCTTACGGTCACTTCGGCCGTGAAGAGTTCCCTTGGGAAGCGACAGACAAAGCCGCGCTACTGCGTGACTTCGCTGGTCTAAAGTAAGCATTATTTCAAGTCATCGCTGACAAACGGCGAGGATTGCAATACAGTTCAAGGCTCTTTCTAATGAAAGGGCCTTTTTTATGACGTTGCAATAAAAGTGAGTACTCGTAATGGTTCGTTTTGATCTGCACTGCCAAGCTGAGCAGAGAGTCAAACAGTGTATCGCCACCGCCAGCGAGACTTTGCAACGCCCTTTTAAACTACCTAAGCTCAACTACCGTTTACGCGGGCGCGCCGCGGGTAAAGCCTATTTACAGCTGTGGGAAATTCGTCTTAATCCGGTGCTGTTTGCCGAAAACATCGATGACTTCCTGCAGCAAGTGATCCCACACGAAATCGCGCATCTCATTACTTATCAGCTTTATGGACGAGTACGTCCACATGGTGCCGAATGGCAACAAGTGATGAGCCAAGTCTTTAATCTTGAGCCAAAAACCACTCACACGTTTTCTGTCGCTTCAGTACAGGGCAAAACCTTCCATTACCGCTGTGCGTGCCGCGAATATCCACTCACCATTCGTCGCCACAATAAAGTGCTGCGCGGTGAAGCCACGTATCGCTGCCAAAGCTGCCAACAAAACTTGATCTACCAAGCCTAACCGAAAACTCGCTGAGGCCACTTCTATAGGCATTGCCTTGCCCTCGCTAAAAACTAACAAAAGCATCAACGACAAATGTAATTTATGAGTGTTAGACTGATAAAAAACCTACTTATCTACGTCTATCATGCTGATTATCCGTTTAATAACCGCTTTTATGGCGAGCTTGCCTCTCCTCACCTTTGCCGCCCCTATGTCTTTTAGTCATGCCAAAAATGAAGCGGTGAAGATTTATCGTGATCATCCGGTCTCTTTTTACTGTGGCTGCGACATTCGCTGGCAAGGCAAAAAAGGCATCCCGGATTTGGAGAGTTGCGGCTATCAAGTACGTAAAAATGAGAATCGTGCTTCGCGTATTGAATGGGAACATGTAGTCCCAGCTTGGCAATTTGGTCATCAGCTACAATGCTGGCAACAAGGTGGCCGCAAAAACTGCACCCGTACTAGCCCTGAGTTCAATCAGATGGAAGCGGATCTGCACAACCTCACTCCGGCGATTGGCGAAGTGAATGGCGATCGCTCCAACTTCAGTTTCAGTCAGTGGAATGGTGTCGATGGCGTCACCTACGGCCAGTGCGAAATGCAAGTGAACTTCAAAGAGCGTAAAGCCATGCCTCCTGAACGAGCGCGCGGGGCGATTGCGCGCACTTATCTGTACATGAGTGAGCAGTACGGTTTGCGACTTTCCAAAGCGCAAAACCAATTAATGCAGGCATGGAACAATCAGTATCCGGTCAGCGAATGGGAATGTGTGCGTGACCAACGGATTGAAAAAGTGCAAGGCAACTCGAACCGCTTTGTGCGTGAACAATGCCCGAACTGATTGGTAGAATCTCACCCTGCCCCCTTGTATTTTGCCCCACTTGCATCCATGTTAGAGGCCAGATATCCCTCTTCCTGCTGAAGTCGCCGCTTTAAGTTGGAAGACGGTAACCTCTTTTAATGATTAGGAATTATCCGCATGCGCATCCCACGAATTTATCATCCAGAACCGATCCACCAGCTTGGCACCGTAGCCCTGAGTGAAGATGCCGCTGGGCATATCGGTCGCGTATTGCGTATGCAAGCTGGACAAGAAGTGCTGCTGTTCGATGGCTTTGGGGCTGAATTTCCAGCCGTGATCAGTGAAGTCGGCAAAAAACAGGTGTTGGTCAATATCACTGAGCGCGTGGAAAACAGTATTGAATCGCCCCTCGATCTGCATCTTGGTCAGGTGATTTCACGCGGCGATAAGATGGAGTTCACCATCCAAAAATCGGTGGAATTGGGTGTCACTACCATCACCCCTCTGCTTTCTGAGCGTTGTGGCGTGAAGCTGGATGAAAAACGCTTCGAGAAGAAGATTCAGCAGTGGCAGAAAATTGCGATCAGTGCCTGTGAACAGTGTGGCCGTAATACCGTGCCGGAAATCCGCCCAATTATGGATCTCGAAGCTTGGTGTGCAGAGCCAACCGAGGCACTGAAACTCAATTTGCACCCACGCGCTAAATACTCGGTCAACACCTTACCCACCCCAGTGAGCAAAGTTCGTTTGCTGATTGGTCCTGAAGGCGGCTTGTCAGCGGAAGAAATTGATATGACTCGCCGTTACCAGTTTGAAGAAACCTTGTTAGGCCCACGCGTACTGCGCACAGAAACGGCGGCGCTCACGGCGATAACTGCACTACAAGTTCGTTTCGGCGATCTTGGCTAAATGGAGATAAACCATGATTAAACTCGGTATTGTGATGGACCCCATCGCTTCCATTAACATCAAAAAAGATTCCAGCTTTGCCATGATGCTTGAAGCGCAGCGTCGCGGTTATGAAATCCATTATATGGAAATGAATGACCTACACTTAGAGCAAGGTGTGGCACTGGCCGATACCAAGGTCGTCGAGCTGAAAGAAGATCCAAACGGTTGGTATCAATTCAAATCCGAGCAAACCATCGCCCTTTCTGAATTGGATGCGATTTTAATGCGTAAGGATCCGCCGTTCGACACCGAATACATCTACGCAACCTACATTTTGGAGCGCGCGGAAGATGAAGGCGTATTGGTAGTGAACAAACCACAAAGCCTACGCGATTGTAATGAAAAACTGTTCACCGCTTGGTTCCCAGAGCTGACGCCGATCACCATGGTGACGCGTAAAGCCGAGAAGATTAAAGCCTTCCGTGAACAGCACGGGGACGTGATCCTAAAACCCCTCGACGGTATGGGCGGCGCTTCGATTTTCCGTGTTAAAGAGGGCGATCCTAACCTCTCAGTGATCATCGAAACCTTAACCAATCACGGACAGAATTACTGCATGGCGCAGACCTTTGTGCCAGATATCAGCAATGGCGACAAACGCATTTTGGTGGTCGATGGTGAACCTATGCCTTACTGCTTGGCGCGTATTCCAGCCAAAGGGGAAACCCGCGGTAACTTGGCGGCCGGCGGTCGTGGTGAGCCACGCCCACTGAGTGAAACCGATAAGAAAATTGCCCTAGCGGTCGCACCGACTCTCAAAGAGAAAGGGCTGCTGTTTGTAGGCTTAGATGTCATTGGCGATAAACTGACCGAAATTAACGTCACCAGCCCAACCTGCATTCGAGAGATTGAAGCTGCGTACGATATTTCAATCACAGGCAAGTTGATGGATGCCATTGAGCGTCGCTTAAAAGCGACGGCGATGTGAGCAACCATAGCAGTGACATAGAGGTTGGACACAGTATGAATCTTACCAATCATTTTCTGGTTGCCATGCCGAGCATGAAGGATCCTTACTTCAAGCGCAGCGTGATTTATATTTGCGAGCACAACCAAGACGGCGCGATGGGTTTAATGATCAATGCGCCGATCGACATTACGGTCGGCGGCATGCTCAAGCAGGTCGATATCGAGCCGGCTTACCCACAGTCACACCAAGAGAGTCTGAAAAAGCCAGTGTTCAATGGGGGGCCGGTGTCGGAAGATCGCGGGTTTATTCTGCATCGTCCGCGCGATCACTACGAATCGAGCATGAACATGACTGATGACATCGCCGTCACAACCTCGAAGGATATTCTCACTGTACTCGGTACCGAGGCGGAACCTGAAGGCTACATTGTCGCGCTTGGCTATTCTGGTTGGTCTGCTGGCCAGTTAGAGGTGGAACTCACCGAAAACTCGTGGCTAACCATAGAAGCAGATCCTGAGCTGATTTTTAATACGCCCGTGCATGAGAAATGGCAAAAGGCTATTCAAAAACTCGGCATCTCTCCTGCGCAGCTTTCCAGCGAGGCCGGACACGCCTAACCATATCCAAGGCTGCGATCACGCAGCCTCATTTTTACTGTCATTTTTTATTGAACATTTTTTATTAAAAGAGAAATCGCATGTCACGTACCGTTATGGCCTTTGATTACGGCACCAAAAGCATTGGCAGTGCAATCGGTCAAGAGATCACGGGCACGGCGTCTCCGCTGAAAGCGTTTAAAGCCAATGATGGCATCCCCAATTGGGATGAAATTGAAAAGCAGATCAAAGAGTGGCAACCCAATTTATTGATTGTTGGCCTGCCTACCGATCTGCACGGCAAAGATCTGGACACCATCACCCCACGCGCGAAGAAGTTCGCTCAGCGTTTGCATGGCCGTTTTGGTTTGCCCGTGGAACTGCATGATGAGCGCCTTTCCACCACCGAAGCGCGCGCAGAACTGTTCGCCATGGGCGGTTACAAAGCACTGAGCAAAGGCAATGTGGACTGCCAATCGGCGGTGATCATTCTGGAAAGTTGGTTTGAAAGTCAGTGGGGCTAACCCCACTGCTTTTTCTTGGCCAAGTGTAATCGCTGTAATTACTCAGCCAAACCTTCCAATTTGATCAAAGCAAACTGCTTCTTACCACGTTGCAACACGTAGTAGCGATCAAACAGAGCAAAGCCTGATAACACGCCCTCTTGCTGTACTCGCTCACCATTGACACGGATCGCACCATTCTCCAACCACTCGCGCGCTTGGCGCTTGGAACTGGTTAAGCCTGAGGTAAGCAGCAAATCGAGTAAGGAATCGGTGCGCGATGCCGCCACACAAGGCAAACCATCCAACTCTAACTGAGCCAACTCACTTAAGCTGAGATAGCTGACATCGCCGCTAAACAGCGCTTGAGTAATCCGCTGCGCCGCAGCGAGTCCCTCTTCACCATGCACAAAACGGGTCACGTGTTCGGCCAAAATCTGCTGCGCTTGTGGCTTGCCTGCGCGTAACGTATCGGCTTGACGGATTTCCTCAATCTCAGCGGTACTCAAAAAGGTGTAATACGCCAAGAAACGGTACACATCCGCATCATCACTGTTTAACCAAAACTGGTAGAAACGATACGGCGAGGTTTTGCTGCTCTCAAGCCACACGGCACCACTTTCGGTTTTGCCAAATTTAGTGCCATCGGATTTGGTTATGAGCGGCAGAGTTAAACCACACACTTCAGCCCCATTCAGGCGACGGGTCAAATCAATTCCGCTGACAATATTGCCCCACTGATCATTACCACCGATTTGCAGTGTGCAGCCAAACTCACGATTGAGATGCGCAAAGTCATAGGATTGCAGCAAAGAGTAACTGAACTCAGTAAAAGAGATGCCTTGATCCGGACGCGCCAAACGCTGCTTTACCGATTCACGATTGATCATAGTATTGACTGAAAAGTGCTTGCCCACATCGCGGAAAAAATCGATCAGATTGATCTTGCCGATCCAATCAGCATTATTGACGGTCATCAGCGATGCGCAGTTTTCGCTCTGCGAGGCCATCAATTGCGTGATTTGCTGGCTTAAATCACTCACCCACTGCTGCACGGTTTGCGCACTATTGAGCACCCGCTCGTTAGCTTTAAAGCTTGGATCACCAATCATGCCTGTGGCACCACCGATAAGCGCAATCGCTTGGTGTCCGGCGTTTTGAAAACGCTTAAGCATCAGCAGTGGCACCAAATGACCGATGTGCAAACTGCCTGCAGTGGGGTCAAAACCGCAATACAGCACTTGCGGTGTAGCAAAGCGCTCAACCAGCGCCTCCAGAGGTGTGCTTTGCGCGATCAAACCGCGCTGCTGTAAATCATCAAAAAGTTGCTGTGAATTCATTCTACCTCCCAAAAGTCTTGGCAAGCAGAGTAACCAACTTTAAACCTGAGGAGCGATGTCCCTAAAGGGACAATCTTGGTAATTGATGACCGAAGGAAGAGAGACAGCCTAATCCGCGGCTGCGCCAATCAGATGATTGAGAAACAGTTGAAACAGCTCGCTTAACGAGCTGACATGCAGCTGCGCATAAATGCGTTTACGATGATTTTTGACTGTGCCGTGGCTGATGGCCAGTGCCTCGGCAATCTCTTGTGAGTCTAAACCTTGGATGAGCAGTGCAGTGATCTCCTGCTCACGCGGGCTTAAACGCTGCGCGCCAAAACTCTGGATCGCCTGTTCAACCCAAGTCCGTAACTCTTGGCTTGGCTGCGCACTTTCCGCTAACCGCAGTGGCTGCTGCTGCCAATGCTGCTGACACAAGGCTTGCAACACAGTAAACCGCTGTTGCAACGCGGCTATCTGTTCACGAGGAAAAGAGCGCGGCTTAAAGCAGCCGAGATACACCACAATCGCACGCTCGCCATCGAGATTGACCACCAAACTCACTTCATCTTGCCAACCGGTTTGCGCATAAAACTGGTGTTGATAGGCTTTTTGCTGTGGATTGAGCGGCATTAAATCGGAAAGATGAAACACCCCTGAGCGCGTGTTGTGCTGCAAAGCGCTATAGAAAGGATCATCAAGATAAGCATGAGTCAGATAACGCTGAAACAGCAGCTCACGCTGGGTCGAGAGCGAGTCATACAGATAAATCGGATGTTTGTTGGGACGATAGCCCAAGATCACCGCGCAATCAAAATCGGCAATACAGCGTAGCACTGCCACAAGATGCGACGTAAATTGCGGCGTCTTTAACGCCGCAATCGCGTCACCTAATGCGAGATATTCTTGAGTCGTGATCGGCATGCGCACTCCACCCATTCAGCCGAGAAAGTGGCAGTATGCCCAATCCAGACTCGAAGCTCTATCCCAAATTCGCTTGAGTTGCAGGGCGTAAAAGGAAAGCGCACAAAGTAACCATCGCTACTCCATATCAATCTTCACATTCTGCAAAGAGCCGCTGCCGTAGTCATCACCACGCTTGGTTTTGAGCATCAAACGCAGATCGTTGGCTGAATCGGCACTGTGCAGGGCATCTTGCTCACTGATTTTGTCATCCACCACTAGCTGGTATAAGGCTTGGTCGAAAGTCTGCATGCCAACTTCTTTAGAGCGCGCCATCGTTGCTTTAAGCTCATGCAGATCGCCGCGGCGAATCAAATCCGCGACTCGTGGACTATTGAGCAACACTTCAAACACTCCATGTCGCCCTTTGCCGTTTTTATCGCGCAACAGTTGCTGACCAATCACCCCTTTTAGGTTGAGTGACAGGTCGAGCAAGAACTGCTCACGCTGCTCTTTCGGTACTAAATGCAAAATCCGCTCTAACGCTTGGTTGGCGTTATTGGCGTGCAGCGTGGCCATACACAAATGCCCCGTTTCCGCGAAAGTCATCGCGTATTCCATGGTTTCTCGGCTGCGAATTTCACCAATCAAAATCATATCGGGGGCTTGGCGCAGCGAGTTTTTCAGCGCCACTTCATAACTTTCGGTATCGAGCCCCACTTCTCGCTGCGTCACGATACAGCGCTTATGCTCATGTACAAACTCAATCGGATCTTCGACCGTCAAAATATGCCCGGTGCGATGCTGATTACGATAGCCAGTCATGGCTGCCATAGTGGTCGATTTACCCGAACCGGTTGCGCCAACCACCAACACTAAACCGCGTTTGGCAATCGCCAAATTTTGCAGCACTTCAGGCAATTTCAGTTCTTCAAAGGTGGGAATGCGCGTTTCAATCCGGCGGATCACCGCCCCCGGCAATTCACGTTGGAAAAATGCACTGACCCGAAAACGGCCACTGTCACGCACCACAGCAAAGTTCGCTTCGCGCGTCTGCTTAAATTCTGCTTGCCTTGCGTCATCCATCATCGCATGCAATAAGGCCGTCACATCCGCCACGCTGAGCGCTTCACCTTGTGCACGCAATTCACCATCGACTCGATACAAAATCGGTGCACCCACCGTAATGTACAGATCCGATGCTTTATGAGTCAGCATGCCATCCAGATATTGATTCAACTCCATCTGTCTTTACCTACCTAAAATGCTTTTAAATCCAACTCGATTTTGCTCTGTACTTCTTGCGCATCCACCACACCACGCGCGATCAGCTGTTTGGCGTTTTGCTCCATGGTTTGCATGCCGTGTGCGGCACCGGTTTGGATGATCGAATACATCTGCGCCACTTTATCTTCACGGATCAAGTTCCGAATTGCCGGCGTCGCCAGCATGATTTCATGACACGCGACACGGCCACCCCCGACGCGTTTTAGGAGTTTTTGCGCAATAACCGCACGCAGCGATTCCGACAACATGGAACGCACCATGTCTTTGTCGCTGCCCGGAAAAACATCGATAATCCGGTCAATGGTTTTCGCCGCCGAGCTGGTGTGTAGAGTGCCAAACACCAAGTGACCGGTTTCTGCCGCGGTAAGCGCCAAGCTAATCGTTTCTTGGTCACGCAGCTCACCAACCAAAATCACATCTGGGTCTTCACGCAATGCCGAGCGCAATGCATTTTTAAAACTGTGGGTATCACGGTGCACTTCGCGTTGGTTGATCAAACACTTATTGTTGCTGTGCACAAATTCAATCGGATCTTCAATAGTCAAAATATGCTTATTGTGATGGGCATTGACATAGTTCACCATCGCCGCCAAGGTCGTCGACTTACCCGACCCCGTTGGCCCAGTCACTAAAACTAACCCTTTTTCATAATTGGCAATTTTGCTGAAGATCTCAGGAGCATCCAGTTGCTCTAACGTCGGGATAACAGTGGGAATGGTACGAAACACCGCCGAGCATCCGCGCGCTTGATGAAACGCGTTAACCCGGAAACGGCCAACATTAGGCAGTTCAAAAGAAAAATCGACTTCTAATTTCTCTTCATATTCACTGCGCTGGGCATCATTCATGATCTCAAAAATCAAGCGATGTACATCAGAATGGGTAAAAGCAGGCACGCCAAGCTTCCTAACTTCGCCATCAATCCGTACCATAGGCGGAACACCTGCGGAAAGATGTAGATCTGAGGCGTTATGTTTTACACTAAATTCCAGTAACTCAGCGATATCCATTTAAATTCCTTAATAAAGTCTGGCTATGCGTAGTATTCAACAAAACATTGAACATATCACTGCACAGATTGAGAGCGCACAACAAAAGTGTGGACGCGCTCGAAGCAGTGTGCAACTTCTCGCGGTAAGTAAAACTAAACCCGTCGAGGCAATTCTTGAGGCGACTCAAGCAGGTCAACGCTACTTTGGTGAGAATTATGTGCAGGAAGGCGTGGATAAAATCCGCTATTTTGCCGAACATCACCCGCAGTTAGCACTGGAGTGGCACTTTATCGGTCCACTACAGTCGAATAAAACGCGCTTAGTGGCAGAGCATTTTGACTGGGTTCACACCATTGATCGCGAGAAAATTGCCTTGCGCCTCAGTGAACAGCGCCCTGTGGATATGCCACCGCTGCAAGTGCTGATTCAGGTCAACACCAGCGGTGAAGCCTCAAAATCAGGCATCGAACCGCAGCAATTATTTACATTAGCTGAATTGATTTCTCGTCTGCCAAACCTCACCTTAAGAGGGCTGATGTCAATTCCTGAGAACGTGCCGGATTACCCTGCGCAACTGGCGGCATTTTCCCAATTAGCCGAATTGCAGCAACAACTGGCTCAGAAATACCCACAGATTGACACCTTATCCATGGGTATGAGTGGCGATATGCAAGCAGCGATTGAAGCAGGCAGCACCATAGTGCGTATTGGTACCGCGATTTTCGGCGAGCGCGATTACAGCCGCAACGCTTAACGTTTGGGATGCTCGTTGCAACGAGTGCCCCTTTTAGATTTGAGAGTATCGAATGGAACAGAGAAGCATCGCCTTTATTGGCGCAGGTAACATGGCACGCGCCATCATTGCGGGATTGATTGCCAGTGGTTACGCCGCCGATAAGATCATTGCAACCGCCCCTTCACTCACGCGCCGCGAGCCTCTTGAAGCGCAATACGGTATTCGCACCACCAGCGATAACCTTGCTGCGGCGCAACAAGCGGATGTGGTGGTGTTAGCGGTCAAACCGCAACTGATGGCGGAGGTATGTAAGCCACTGCAAGCGGTCGATTTCTCTGGAAAATTAGTTATCTCGATTGCCGCGGGAGTCTCAGTAAAAAGACTCAATGAAATGCTGGCAACCCAGCTCAATTTAGTGCGTGTGATGCCAAATACCCCATCACTGGTGAACCGTGGTATGAGTGGCTTGTATGCGCCAGATTCAGTGAGCGAAGCGGATAAAACCTTTACCACTCAACTGATGCAAAGCGTCGGTGAAGTGTGCTGGGTAGAAAACGAATCAGGCATCAACAGCGTGATTGCTGCCGCAGGTAGCGCTCCCGCTTATTTCTTCTTGTTTATGCAAGCCATGCAGCAAGAAGCCATGGCACAAGGCTTTGATGAAGCGACCGCGCGCTTGCTGGTACAACAATCGGCGCTCGGTGCCGCAGAAATGGTCAAAGCAAATCCAGAAACATCACTGACGACACTGCGTGAACAAGTAACATCAAAAGGCGGTACGACAGCGCAAGCGATCCAAACTTTTAATGATCACAAGCTTAGCGACATCGTCGCCAAAGCAATGCAAGCGGCCGTCGCTCGTGCGCAAGAAATGGAACAACTATTTTAATCTTAAGGCAGCTCTCATCAAGATGAGCAGCTGCCAAATCAATAAGGGCAACTTATGAATTCAATGAGCTTTCTCATCAATACCCTGTTTGACCTCTACATCATGGTGGTCATTTTGCGCATTTGGCTGCAAGCCGCGCGCGCTGATTTCTACAATCCGTTTTCTCAATTTATTGTTAAAGCCACACAGCCTGTGGTTGGCCCCCTACGCCGCGTGATCCCGTCATTGGGCAGCATGGACCTCGCCACCGTACTGTTTGCGTACGTACTCTGCGTGCTGAAATACGTGGCTTTGGTACTGATTGCCTCTGGCGGAGCCGTCACTTTCAGCGCTGACTTCCTATTCCTTGGCTTGCTCTCTCTGATCAAAGCCGCGGGAGGCTTACTGTTCTGGGTTCTCTTGATCCGCGCTATCCTAAGCTGGGTCAGCCAAGGCCGTAGCCCAATTGAGTACGTATTCAACCAACTCACTGAACCTATGCTCGCACCGATCCGCCGCATTATTCCGGTGATGGGCGGCTTTGATCTCAGCGTACTGGTGCTGTTCATTGTGCTGCAATTTGCCAACTTCCTGATGGGTGACCTAATTGGCCCAATCTGGTATCAGTTGTAATGGCAGCCGTATGGCGCGAAGGGAATGATTTACTGCTGCGGCTCTATATTCAACCAAAAGCGAGCCGCGACAGCATTGTCGGCCTGCATGGTGAGGAACTCAAAGTCGCCATCACCGCACCGCCGATTGATGGTAAAGCCAACGCACACTTGAGCAAGTTTCTCGCTAAGCAGTGCAAAGTAGCAAAAGGTTCGGTGGTGATCGAAAAGGGCGAACTGGGACGCCACAAACAAGTGCGTATCCTACAACCAAGCCAGATCCCAGCTGAAATTGCAGCACTGATTGAATAATCACACTCCCTCTCTGAGGGAGTTTTTTCACAAGGAGAATGAATTATGCGTAAATGGATGATGTCACTACTGCTCTCCCTATTGGCTTTGCCTGCTAGCGCAGAGCAGCTACAAACCATTAAAGATATTGAAGTGCACTATTCGGCATTCAACTCAACCTTTTTAACCCCTAAGGTGGCGAGCAGTTATCAGCTGACGCGCAACGGCTATACCGCAATTCTCAATATCAGCGTGTTAGATCGCGCGTCACTCGGTAAACCGGCGACCGAAGCCAAGCTGACCGGCCATGCCAAAAACCTGATTGGTAACTTGCGTGAACTGAGCTTTAAGCAAGTCAAAGAAGGCAACGCGATTTACTACTTGGCGGAAGTGCCGATCAGCAATGAAGAGATGCTGACCTTTGATATTGATGTCGATGCTGGTCTGAAAGGGGCGGGAAAACTGACCTTCAGCCAAAAGTTCTATACCGAACAGTAATTTTATAGAAGACATGGGGAATCCACGACGCAGCCGTCGGGTTTCCCCATATAAACCACAGAGAACAGCATGAAAAAGATCGTTTTAGCCACGGGCAATCAAGGCAAAGTGCGTGAAATGGCGGACCTATTGTCCGATTTTGGGTTTGATGTCGTCGCGCAAAGCGAATTCAACGTCCCTGAAGTGGCAGAAACAGGCACCACTTTTATCGAAAATGCGATCATCAAGGCACGTCATGCCTCGCAAATTACCGGATTACCGGCGATTGCCGATGATTCCGGTTTGGAAGTGGACTACCTAAACGGTGCGCCGGGCATCTATTCCGCGCGCTACGCGGGCGAGCATGCCAGCGACGGCGACAATCTCAAGAAGCTACTAGTGGCGATGCAAGATGTGCCAGACGAACAGCGCAGCGCGCGTTTTCATTGTGTACTGGTGTTAATGCGCCACGCCGATGATCCAACGCCTATCGTTTGCCACGGCAAATGGGAAGGCAAAATCCTCACCGCACCACACGGTAGTAATGGCTTTGGTTACGATCCTATTTTCTGGGTTCCGGAAGAAAAATGCGCTTCTGCTGAGCTAGAACCGGTGCGCAAAAAGCAGCTATCCCATCGCGGTAAAGCTCTGCAAAAACTGTTCAAAGCGATTGAAGAGCAGCGTACATGCTAACGCCTCCACCGCTTAGCCTATACATTCATATTCCGTGGTGCGTGCAGAAATGCCCGTACTGCGATTTCAACTCGCACGCGCAGAAAGGCGAGATTCCTGAGCAAGAGTATTTGGATGCGCTGCTGCAAGATCTGGATCGCGACATCGAACGTTACCAGCTCAAGGGAGATCCTCGCCTGCTGCACTCAATCTTTATTGGCGGCGGTACACCAAGCCTTATCTCTGCTGAAGGTATCGCGCGTTTGCTGCAAGGCGTTGCCGAGCGTATTACGTTTAAGCCAGACATTGAAATCACCATGGAAGCCAACCCCGGCACGATTGAAGCACAGCGTTTTGCTGGCTATCGCACCGCTGGGGTCACGCGCATTTCGATTGGTGTGCAGAGTTTTGAGCCAGAAAAATTAGCGCGTTTAGGACGCATCCACGGCCAGCAAGAAGCGGTGCGCGCCGCACAGTTAGCACACCAAATTGGCCTCAACAGCTTTAATTTGGATTTGATGCACGGTTTACCGGATCAAACTCCCGAGCAAGCGCTAGCCGATTTGGATCAGGCGATCGCGCTCAATCCGCCGCATCTCTCTTGGTATCAACTGACCATTGAACCCAACACGCTGTTTTATTCCAAGCCGCCTAAGCTGCCCGATGAAGATGCGCTATGGGATATTTTCGAGCTAGGACATCAAAAGCTCAATGATGCAGGGTATGTGCAGTATGAGATTTCTGGCTACAGCAAGCCGGGCTATCAGTGTCAGCACAACCTCAACTATTGGCGCTTTGGTGACTATCTCGGGATTGGCTGTGGCGCGCACGGTAAACTGAGTTTTGCAGATGGACGCATTGTCCGCACCACCAAAACCAAGCACCCGCGCGGCTACTTGGCAGCGTTGAACAATCTGGCCAAAGCCTACTTGGATAGTGAGCAGTTGGTTGCCGATCAAGACAAACCATTTGAGTTCTTTATGAACCGCTTTCGCTTGATTGAACCGTGCCCGAAAGCCGATTTTACCGCCACCACGGGACTGGCGATTGAAGTGATCCGTCCAACCTTAGATTGGGCGCTGAATGAAGGTTATCTCAGTGAAGATGATCAGCATTGGCAAATTACTGAGAAGGGCAAACTGTTCCTCAATGATCTGCTCGAAGCCTTTATGGCCGATGAAGAAGAATAACCAAGAGGCGCGTGCGCCTCTTTATTTTTATCTTTTATAGCCACACGACTTGGAAAGGGATAGCTTAAAAAATCGAGCGGCCAATCCGCTGCGCTAAAAGCTCTAACGCGCGAGTACCCGCAAGCGAGTTACCCGATTGATCCAACGCAGGGGACCATACCGCAATCGTCATCTCTCCCGGCACCACAGCAATAATACCACCGCCGACACCTGATTTTCCGGGCATACCGACTCGATAGGCAAACTCTCCTGCCCCATCATACAAGCCGCAAGTCGCCAACAAAGCGTTAGTTTGTTTGCTTTGGGTTGGGGTGATCACCGTCTCGCCCGTCACCACAGAAACACCTTTGTTAGCCAGATAGCTGAAGGTTTTCGCTAGCTCAACACAGCTCATTTTCAATGCGCAGGCGTGAAAATAGTTGTGCAGTACCGGAATAACCTCATTGTGGAAATTGCCAAAAGAACGCATCAAATAGGCAATCGCCGCGTTGCGATCACTGTGCATCATCTCCGATGCTGCCACGACTTTGTCATAAGCAATTTGCGGCTCGCCGCTGAGCTGGCGTACAAACTCCAACAAACGCTGGCGAGGTGCAGAAAGGCGACTTTGCAGCATATCGCACACCACAATCGCGCCCGCATTGATAAATGGATTACGCGGAATCCCCTGCTCCATTTCAAGCTGAATCAATGAGTTAAACGCTTGACCGGAAGGCTCTTTACCCACGCGACTCCACAGTTCATCCGGCTGATACAAGCCCATCGCGAGCGTCAAGCTAAGCACTTTAGAGATCGATTGAATCGAAAATCCTTCCTGCGCATCACCGGCCGTGATGACTTCCCCTTGGTTGGTAAACACAGCAATACCCAATTTATCACTCGGTACTTTCGCTAGTGCGGGAATGTAATCTGCTACGTTGCCTTTGCTAGTGAGCGGGCGAACTTCGTCAAGAATGCTGGCTAAAATGTCTGCTGTTGGCTTCATGGTTGACTCTTTATTATTAGTTTGTCTCAAGCTACTTCAGCTTATCCGTAGCCTGAGGATTAGGGTCAAAAAAGCCAACATCAAATGTTGGCTTAAGCAAAATTCTCTCTTTACGCAGTGCGCTGGTACTTGATGTCCCACACGCCGTGGCCTAAACGGTGACCACGCTGCTCAAACTTGGTCAGTGGGCGCTCATCAGGGCGCGGGATGTAATCGCCATCGGTTGCCAAGTTAGCAAAACCGGGCGCTTGATTCATCACTTCAACCATGTGTTCTGCATAGTTTTCCCAGTCGGTTGCCATATGGAATACACCGCTGCCGATAATCAGCTTTTGGCGTACCATTTCAGCAAATTCAAGCTGCACGATACGGCGCTTGTGGTGGCGTTTCTTATGCCAAGGATCTGGGAAGAACAATTGTAAAGTGTGCAGGCTGTTGTCTGGGATCATGTGCGCAAATACTTCGACTGCGTCATGGCACATCACACGCAAGTTAGTGACACCCGCTTCACGCGCTGAAGCCAAACAAGCACCAACCCCTGGGCTGTGTACTTCAATACCGATGAAGTTTTTCTCAGGTGCATTTTTCGCCATTTCGACTAAGGACGCGCCCATGCCAAAACCAATCTCCAGCACAACCGGATTATCGTTACCAAACACTTGTTGCCAATCCAACAGCTCTGGCTGGTAATCAATTCCCATGGTTGGCCAGCACTCTTTCATTGCGGCTTCCTGGCCTTTGGTCAAACGACCTTCACGACGAACAAAGCTACGAATACGACGCAGCACTTTGCCATCTTCGGTAAATTCCTGGGTGATTACTTCGCTCATTTCTATTGCCTGCACATTGCTAAATCAGAGCGGGAATTATCCAAAGAATCGTCAACGGTGCAAGTGTTATTACTGACCGTTCACCATCCAGCCCTCAAACTCTTTGCCGTTGCCGTCAACACCGCCACAGCTGCAAATAGGAAAGAGGAGAATATCCCCAATGTTTGTCGGTTTTACTTCACCACCAATCTGTGGTGCAATTTTGCTCCACTAGTTTAGACAATAATAATGAGCAAGTCGTGACTCCTTTTGCACAGGCCATCCTTACTTGGTATGACGCCTACGGCCGCAAAAACCTGCCGTGGCAACAAAATAAAAATGCGTATCGCGTTTGGTTATCGGAAATCATGTTACAGCAGACCCAAGTCGCGACCGTGATCCCCTACTTTGAACGCTTTTTAGAACGCTTCCCGACCGTACAAGCCCTCGCGGCAGCACCGCAAGATGAAGTGCTGCATTTCTGGACGGGACTTGGCTACTACGCGCGCGCGCGCAATCTACATAAAGCGGCGCAAACCGTAGTGAGTGAATATGGCGGCAAGTTTCCGACCGATTTAGAGCAGATGAATGCGCTACCCGGTGTTGGCCGTTCCACTGCGGCAGCCGTGCTCTCTTCTGTGTATAAAAAACCACATGCGATTTTGGATGGCAACGTGAAGCGCACTTTGGCGCGTTGCTTTGCCGTTGAAGGCTGGCCGGGGCAAAAAAGTGTCGAGAACCAACTTTGGCATTATGCGGAAATGCATACACCAAGTGTGGATGTTGATAAATACAACCAAGCCATGATGGATATGGGTGCAATGATCTGCACTCGCAGTAAGCCCAAATGCAGCCTATGCCCGGTGGAATCTTTCTGCCTTGCCAAACAGCAAGGCAATCCCCAAGAGTATCCGGGCAAGAAACCGAAAACGGACAAGCCCATCAAAGCCACTTGGTTTGTCATGCTCTATCACGACAATGCCGTCTGGCTTGAGCAGCGCCCGCAAAGCGGAATTTGGGGCGGATTGTACTGCTTCCCGCAGTCAGAGGTTGCCAATATTCAAACCACCATAGATCAGCGCGCCATCGGCGATAGCACAATAAAATCGCAGAAAACCCTGATCGCATTTCGTCACACCTTTAGCCACTACCATCTCGATATCACGCCGATTTTGCTGCAATTAAGCCGCAAACCGGACATCGTCATGGAAGGGAGCAAAGGTCTTTGGTATAACTTAAGCCAACCCGATGAGATTGGTCTGGCGGCACCAGTGAAACAACTGTTGCATAGCTTGCCTTTCGACATTGATAGCCACATTTAAAGAGGAAGAGTGAATGGCTCGCACCGTATTTTGTACCCGATTGCAGAAAGAAGCCGATGGCTTGGATTTCCAACTCTATCCCGGCGAACTGGGCAAACGCATTTTCGATAACATCTGCAAAGAAGCTTGGGCGCAATGGCAAAGCAAACAGACCATGCTGATCAATGAGAAAAAGCTCAACATGATGGATCCTGAGCACCGCAAATTGCTTGAACAAGAGATGGTGAACTTCCTGTTCGAAGGTAAAGAAGTCCATATCGAAGGTTATACTCCGCCTGCAAAGTAAGAAATTTCGGATTTCATCTGCTCGCAAAAAATGACATCATGCCGCTCGGTTATGATGTCATTTTCGTATCAGGAGCAGCGAAAGTTCGCTTTTTCGCTTTAAGGAGGCGCATGAGAAAGTTAGTGTTATGTATCACCGCTCTACTATTGAGCGGCTGTAGTCGTGAATTTATCGAGAAAATTTACGATGTCGACTACGAACCCACTAACCGTTTCGCCAAAAACTTAGCCGAATTACCCGGACAGTTTCAAAAAGACACCGCCGCACTGGATGCCCTTATCAACAGCTTCTCCGGCAATATCGAAAAACGTTGGGGACGCCGCGAGCTAAAAATCGCCGGAAAAAATAACTACGTCAAATACATAGACAACTACCTTAGCCGCTCTGAAGTCAACTTCACCGAAGGTCGAATCATAGTAGAAACCGTTTCACCTATCGATCCTAAAGCTCATTTACGCAATGCGATCATCACCACCTTACTGACTCCCGATGATCCCGCGCACGTTGATCTTTTCTCCTCGAAAGACATCGAACTCAAAGGCCAACCCTTTTTGTATCAACAGGTGCTCGATCAGGATGGTCAGCCAATCCAATGGTCATGGCGCGCTAACCGCTATGCCGATTACCTCATCGCTAACCACCTGAAAGTAAAGCAGGTTGATTTCAAAAAAGCCTATTACGTCGAAATCCCCATGGTCAAAGATCAAATCGACATCCGTGGCTACAAATACGCCAGTATCGTGCGTAAGGCCTCTCGCAAATACGATATCCCGGAAGATCTGATCTACGCGATCATCAAAACCGAAAGCAGTTTCAACCCCTATGCAGTGAGTTGGGCCAACGCTTATGGCTTAATGCAAGTGGTTCCTAAAACCGCAGGACGGGATGTGTTCAAGCTGGTCAAAAACCGCTCTGGTGAACCCAGCCCCGAGTATCTATTTAACCCAGAAAACAACATTGATACCGGTACCGCCTATTTTTACATCCTGAAAAATCGCTATTTGAAAGAGGTACGTCACCCCACATCTCTCGAATACAGCATGATTTCTGCTTACAACGGCGGAACAGGCGGTGTATTAAATACCTTTAGCAGCGATCGCCAGCGCGCCATGCGTGACCTCAATGCCCTGCAACCTAACCAAGTCTATTGGGCATTAACCAAGAAACATCCGAATGCGGAAGCGCGCCGTTATCTGGAAAAAGTGACCAAATTTAAGAAGGAATTTAATGCGGGATAACTAAAAAGCCGCAGTTTGCTGAAAATAGCGGCAATCAAACTGATTTTTCGATTTTTTTTAAAAAACAGGTTGACGGGTAAAGGGAAAATCCGTTTAATAGCGCTCCGTTGCCCGGATAGCTCAGTCGGTAGAGCAGAGGATTGAAAATCCTCGTGTCGGTGGTTCGATTCCGCCTCCGGGCACCACGAATTTTAGATTGTTGGTGTAAGACACAAACAGCAAAGGTTACGTGTGCCGGCTTAGCTCAGTAGGTAGAGCAACTGACTTGTAATCAGTAGGTCGCCAGTTCGATTCCGGCAGCCGGCACCACTTAAAATTTGCCTCGATAGCTCAGTCGGTAGAGCAGAGGATTGAAAATCCTCGTGTCGGTGGTTCGATTCCGCCTCGAGGCACCACTATTAAAAGTTGTGCCATAGACACAATAAAAATTGTTCCTCCTTAGCTCAGTCGGTAGAGCGACGGACTGTTAATCCGCAGGTCGCTGGTTCGAGCCCAGCAGGAGGAGCCACTTTTAGAAACCCAGTCATTGACTGGGTTTTTCTTTATCTGCATTTTGGATTTCGCTTCTCACTTCGCAAACATCCCGCCTCTCACTTAACTCATCGTTCTCACCTCTTCTTTTTTTATTTCGAGGCAAAAATTTAATCCAACTCATACTTTCACACTTACTTCGTATCAATAAATAAGCAAGCTCATTACTATCTCGCCGACATCAAACCGTCACAAAAATTTAATCTGCTTACACCTTCCCCATAGGGTTCAAACTATGAAATTAAAAACCCAAGCTTATTTATTATCTGCCATCATTCTCGCCGCTCTTCTCGCGCTAACCGCGACCGGACTGTGGACGTTACGTGTGGCCAGCAATCTCGATAACAAAGCGCGTGTAACCGAGCTGTTTAATAGTGCCTACAGTATTTTGACTGAGGTAGAGAAACTGGCTCAAGAAGGCAAGATGTCGGAGCCAGAAGCCAAAGCGCTCGCCACCCGCCTAATGCGCAGCAATCTCTACAAAGATAATGAATATGTGTATGTGGCAGATGAAAATATGACTTTCGTGGCGACGCCGCTCGACCCACAACTGCACGACACCAGTTTTCACGATTTTAAAGATGGTAAAGGCAATAGTGTTGGCCGCTTAATTCAAGATGTGCTGCGTCATCAATCCGGCAAGTTAGTGGAATACACATGGACACAAAAGCAAGCAGATGGCTCGATTGAAGAAAAGCTCTCCATCGCCCGCAAAACGCCACACTGGGGCTGGGTTGTCGGCACGGGTATTGGTTTTAACGAAGTGAATGCGCGTTTTTGGTCTACCGCGCAATGGCAACTAAGCTTATGTGTGGTGATCGCCGTTGCGATTTTATCTCTGCTACTGGTCGCGATTCGTAAAATACTGCTGATTATCGGCGGTGAACCCAATGAGGTACGCAGCGCAGTACAAGCGGTGGCACAAGGCCGCATTCGTCGTGAATTTGCGATAAAAGCCCCTAAAGAGAGTATTTATGGTGCAGTGCAGCAGATGAGCAGCTCACTTGCAGACTTGGTGGCTAAGCTTGAGCAATCCATGGTTGCTTTACGTTCTGAATTAGCCGGCGCAGGTACTCGTGCCAAAAGCATTGCCGAATTAACGGATAACCAGCAGCAATCTACCGCCATGATTGCCACTGCAATGACCGAAATGGCCTCTTCAGCGAACCAAGTCGCCGATTCTGCGCGTGATACCGCATTCAACACCGATCAAGCGGATCAGCAAAGCCAGCATACGCAAAAGCTCATCCACAACACGGTAAGCAATATTCAAGGCTTGGCGACCCAATTACAAACTGCGAGCACCGCGGTTGCCGATCTGGATCAGGATGTGAAAAACATCGCCAAAGTGCTAGACGTAATTGGCGATATTGCAGAGCAAACTAATTTACTGGCACTCAATGCGGCCATTGAAGCGGCTCGTGCCGGTGAACAAGGCCGAGGCTTTGCGGTAGTAGCTGATGAAGTGCGTAACTTAGCGGGCCGAACGCAAACGAGCACTAAAGAGATCCAACAGATGATCCACAATCTGCAAGAAGGCTCGCGCAATGCGATTCAAACCATTCAGATTTGTGGGCAAACCAGCCAAAGTAGCGTGCAAGAGTCAGAAAATGCCGCTTCCGCACTCGCATTGATTGTTGATGCGTTGGAAAGCGTCTCTTCGATGAGTCATCAAATTGCCACCGCAGCGGCAGAACAAACCCAAGTCAGTGATGATATTTCTCGTCGCATCAATATGATTGAAGAAAGTGGCACAAAATTGAGCCATGTGGTGACAGAAAGCCATAACAGCACCCAAACCCTGACTAAGCTAGCGCGTGAGTTAGAACAGTGGGCGGCACACTTTTCGGTAACACGCTAGATTGCATTTAAAATGCAACTACGGGGAGTAATAGCCCTGAACTGACTGGCTATCCGCCGTTGTTTACTAGAAATGTTTATCAAGCACGTATTTTTACGTGCTTTTTTTATTTTTATGGTTTGATAAAACCCATTGCTCTCTTTTGAAAATGAACTTTGTTGTCGATTCGGCGATAATTTGGCAAGCAAAATGGACAAAAACAGGCCATTAAGTATAGAAAAACAACAAACGATATTTTTTTTGGATTTTCATGTTGACGACTACCGCGAAAACCCTTTTAATACACCTCGTCGCCCGGATAGCTCAGTCGGTAGAGCAGAGGATTGAAAATCCTCGTGTCGGTGGTTCGATTCCGCCTCCGGGCACCACAATTTTGATTGTTGGTGCTTGCACGAACAATAATAAATGTGCCGACTTAGCTCAGTAGGTAGAGCAACTGACTTGTAATCAGTAGGTCACCAGTTCGATTCCGGTAGTCGGCACCATTACATTAAAAAGAATAATTCCTCCTTAGCTCAGTCGGTAGAGCGACGGACTGTTAATCCGCAGGTCGCTGGTTCAAGTCCAGCAGGAGGAGCCAATTTCCAACTTGCATTGCAAGTTGATTTGCCGACTTAGCTCAGTAGGTAGAGCAACTGACTTGTAATCAGTAGGTCACCAGTTCGATTCCGGTAGTCGGCACCATTACATTAAAACAATAATTCCTCCTTAGCTCAGTCGGTAGAGCGACGGACTGTTAATCCGCAGGTCGCTGGTTCAAGTCCAGCAGGAGGAGCCACTTTTAGAAACCCAGTCTTTGACTGGGTTTTATTTTATCTGTCGAAAACTGCCCCACTCCAATTGCTCTTTTGACTGCAAAAGAAAGGCAAACGGTTAAGTTTGCCTTAGAAAAGGTAAGCGCATAATGATGAGCTTACTTAATGCCTTTCTCCTTTCGGATCAGCTCATAAGCATGTTGGATTTGCTGTGATTTTTCTTTCGCTACGTTCATCATCTCTGGCGGTAAACCTTTCGCCATCAGTTTATCTGGATGGTGTTCATTCATTAGCTTGCGATAAGCTCGCTTAACCTCTTGCGCACTGGCGGTTTCACTCACGCCAAGCACTTCGTAGGCATCTGCCAGTTGGTTACGCGATGAGGGTTGCTGCCATTGCTGCCCACCACTAGATTGCTGTTGCGAACCGCTGAAACCGCCACCTTGCTGAAAACGGAATGCGGCTTCTTGCATGCGTAAACGCCGCTCTAGCTGTTCAGAAGAGAAACCTAAGCCGCGCGCAATACGGTGCAGTACATTACGCTCACTCGGGTGCACATCACCATCAGCAAATGCGGAAGAGACTTGCAGCTCAAGGAAAAACTGTAGCAGGTCAAAACGCCCGCCCGTGGCGATTTTCACGCGCTCTAACACTTGCTCTAGAGGAAAATCGCTTTCTTTCCCGTCACGAAACGCATCTTGTGCGGCACGTTTTTGCTCTAGAGTCAGGTTCATGCGATCCATCATAATGGTCGCGAGTTGGATTTCTTCTTTAGTCACTTGCCCCTTGGCTTTCGCTACATGCCCCATCACCGAAAAAGCAGCTTTAAAAAACTCTTCCTGACGTTCAGCTTGGCTTGGGCCTGCACCAAAAGAACCGCTTTGAAACCCCGCCTGGTTTAGGCGGCGCGCTTTATCGAATTGATGCCCTAAAAAGAGTCCAAAAACGGCACCGAAAGGCCCACCAAACAGGAAGCCAAAAAAAGCGCCAAGAATTTTGCCAAAAATATGCATTATGTGCTCTCAATCTATGAATTTTTCTGGAGTGAAGCGGTCTGATAGTGGCGCAAGCGTCAATTTCCTTTATGATAAGGACCGTTTATATTTCAGGCTCCTAAGTTCGGAATCCATCAAGTTCAACAGGCCACAAGTTCAACAGGATGTACAACCCAATGTCATGCTTTTCCCGCACGTTTTTAGCCGCCTCAATTAGCGCTGCACTCTTTGCACCTCAGATACAAGCAGAAGCGAGTGTGGATGACAATCGCGCTCAATTACCTAATGGCGAACAGTGTTTAGTCAACCAGCCTGAGCCAACTAACCCTGGCCAACAGCCTATCAATGTCGAAGCGGATAAGCTAGAGGCAATCAATGGGCAAAAGGCCACCTACTCCGGTAACGTCGTTGTCGTGCAAGGTAAAAAACGCATTGCGGCCGATAATGTCACGTTGCATCAACAAGAAAATGTCGTGGTGGCCGAGGGTAATGTTCAGTTTAGTGATGGTGAGATCAAAACCCTATCGACCAAAGCAACCAATCATCTTAATACGGATGAAATGACGCTGGAAAACACCAGCTACAAGTTCTTGTGTGAACCGGGGCGTGGCGAAGCGGTGTATGTTTCGAAAACGGGTAAAGCGGTGTATGAAATTGAAGATGGATCGATCACCTCATGCCCAGAAGGCAATAATGCGTGGCGCATGCGCGCTTCTAGCATTGATGTGGACCAAAATGAAGAGATTGCCACTTTCTATAACCCGCGTCTTGAAGTGCAAAATGTGCCGGTGTTCTATCTCCCTTATTTAACCGTGCCGATTGGGGATACACGTAAAACCGGTTTTCTATACCCTACTGCATCTTATGGTTCGCGTAACGGCTATGAAGTTGAAGTACCATTTTATTGGAATTTAGCCCCCAATTACGATTTAGAAACCACGCTTAACTACATGCAAAAGCGTGGTACACAACTCAATAGCGTATTCCGTTATCTGACCGATTTTGGTGAAGGGCAAATCAAGTCAGAGTATTTACCAGATGATCAACTGCATACAGAGCAGGGGAATCGCTGGGCGTTTCAATATGAGCATAGTGGCATTTTCCAACAAGCTTGGAAATTTGAAATTGATTACTCAAAAGTCAGTGATATCAACTACTTCTCAGACTTAGACTCCGGTATTGGCAACCGTGAGGATGGACAACTCATTCAAGAGGGTCGCGCGACTTACCGTAGTCAAAATTGGGATTCATCACTGTTAGTCCGTGATTTCCAATTGCTCACCGACAACACCTCTAGCTCCAACTTGCCTTATCGATTGATGCCGCAGCTCACCTATAACTATTACGCTCCAGAGCTGATGAAATATCTCGATCTTGACCTTATCAGTCACATTTCGCGTTTTGAGACGGATGCAGCAGGCAAGCCCTCTGCGACTCGTGTACATATTGAACCGGGACTAAAAGTTCCTTTTAGTAACACTTGGGGGAATTGGACAACGGAAGCGCGCTTGCTCGGCACTTATTATCAGCAAGAATTAGATAACACCAACGATGCTAATTTAGAAGAGAGTGTCACGCGCGTTATTCCTGAGTTTAAGAGTGTTGCGAGTATTGTTCTTGAACGAGATACAGTGCTGTTAGACAACTACACTCAAACTCTAGAGCCAAAAATTCAGTATCTCTACGTACCAGAAAAATATCAGGACAATATTGGTTTGTATGACTCTACCCTGCTGCAAACGGATTACTACGGCTTATTTCGTAGTCGCAAATACAGTGGCGTAGACCGAATTGAGTCCGCTAACCAAGTCAGCTACGGTGCATCGACTCGTTTCTTTGATAGCAGCTATAAAGAACGCCTCAATATCGCGTTTGGTCAGATTTTCTATCTGGATAGTAAACTCAATCCATCAAATAATAATAGCAATGACAAAGAATCTAGCTATTCAGCCTGGGCCGTTGAGATGGACTTTAATTTTGCTGACTATCTGTTCTACCACGGTGGGATTCAATACGATATCAATAGCCAAGCAGTTCAGCTTGGTAACAGCACTTTGGAATACCGTTTTTCTGGTGGCTACCTCCAAGCGAACTACCGTTATGTTACAGAAGACTATATTTGCAGTACGGTACGTGGAATCGACTGTAGTGGTGACTATAACCCATTAACCGAAGATGGCATATCGCAAACTGGTCTTTTAGCAAGCTATAAGTTAAGTCCTAAATGGTCAGCCAAAGGCCAGTATTTCTATGATATGACTACCAATGAAGCTTTAGAGTGGCTCGCTAACCTAACCTATACATCAGATTGTTGGTATATAGGCTTTACTTATAGTAACCAGTTAAAGGATTGGCAACAAAAACAACCTTTTGAGAACCCAATCTATGAAAATAACTTCAGCTTTAATATCGGAATTATCGGCTTTGGCACCAGCATTGGCGCAGGATCGAGTATGACAGGTATAAGCAGTGCAAGTAACTCACTCCGTTATGGCCGCCCATTCTTCCTCAACAATTAATTTATCTAGCCAGAGGTAACTCTGGCTGGCAACATTTCATATAGGACTGTACATGAAATTGTGGAAAACCACGCTAATTAGCGTTATTAGCATGCTGACTTTGTTTAACGCTCATGCGGAACCGCAACAGCTTGATGGCGTAGCGGTCATCGTCAATAGTGGTGTTATTTTGCAAAGTGATGTCGATGGTGCACTCAAAACCGTGAAAGCCAACGCCAAGCAAAATAAGCAACCGTTGCCACAAGAAAGCGTTTTACGTGAGCAAGTGTTGGAAAAACTGATCATCGATACTTTGCAGCAGCAAGAAGCTGATCGAATCGGGGTAAAAATTGATGACAATCGTTTAAACGATGCGATCAAAGAGATCGCCAAAAGCAATCAACAAACTCAGGAACAGCTGATTGCTTCAGTAGCGCAAGAAGGCTTAACCTACCCAGAGTTTCGTGAACAGGTGCGCAAAGAGATGGCGGCCAGCGATGCTCGTAACGCGCTGGTTCGTCGCCGTATCAACATTTTACCCGCAGAGGTTGATACGTTAGCTGAACTGCTTGCGCAGGAAACCGATGCCACGGTGCAATACAAAATCAGCCATATTCAGCTACGCGTTGAAGAAGGGCAAGATAAAAGCGAAGCTGAATCCTTAGCCAACAAATTGGTGGGTGAATTAAAGCATGGCGCTGATTTCGCGCAAATGGCCTATACCTACTCCAAAGGACCAAAAGCGCTACAAGGTGGCGATTGGGGATGGATGCGTAAAGAAGAAATGCCGACCATCTTTGCCGACCAGATCAAAATGCAGAACAAAGGCAGCATTATCGGCCCATTTCGCAGCGGTGTGGGTTTTCACATCCTGAAAATTGATGATGTAAAAGGTCTAGAAACGGTCGCAGTAACGGAAGTCAATGCTCGTCATATTCTGATCAAGCCTACCATCATTCTTAGCGATGATGGTGCACAAAAGCAGCTCAGTGAGTTCGTACAGCGCATCAAAAATGGCGAAGTGACCTTTGCAGAATTAGCACAGCAATATAGCCAAGACCCCGGCTCTGCCGCGCAAAAAGGTGAACTGGGCTATCAAACTCCCGATCTGTATGTCCCAGAATTTAAACACCAGATTGAAACCTTACCCGTAGGCCAAATCAGTGAGCCGTTTAAAACTGTACATGGGTGGCATATCGTAGAAGTGCTCGATCGTCGCGAAGTGGACAGAACTGATTCCGCACTGAAAAACAAGGCCTACCGTATCTTGTTCAATCGTAAATTCAATGAAGAAGCCAGTGCTTGGCTGCAAGAGCTGCGTGCCAGCGCCTTTGTTGAAGTATTGAAGGACGAGAAGGATGAGCAGTAAACGCATCATTGTCACAGCTGGTGAGCCCGCGGGGATCGGTCCCGACCTTATCCTCGCACTTTCAGCTCAAGATTGGCCACACCAACTGGTGGTGTGTGCCGATAAAACCTTGCTTGCCGAACGTGCTGAACAGCTAGGCATCCATGTTAAGCTACTGGATTATCAACACAATAACCCAGTACAGCCACAACAAGCTGGCACTCTTTTAGTCGAGCATATCCCTCTGGCAGAGCCGGTGGTCGCAGGTCAGCTCAATCCAGCCAATGGGCACTATGTGTTAAAAACGCTGGAAAGAGCGGCAAAAGGCTGTATGAATGGCGAGTTTGATGCTATTGTCACCGGCCCTGTGCACAAGGGGGTGATCAACCGTGCCGGAGTGACCTTTAGCGGACATACCGAGTTTTTTGCCGAGCAATCAAGCACCCCTTTGGTGGTTATGATGCTAGCGACAGAAGGACTCCGCACTGCACTTGTCACAACCCATCTGCCACTCGCGGAAGTGCCACAAGCAATAACCAGTGAACGTCTAGAACAGATCGTTCACATTCTCCACAAGGATTTAGTCGAGAAATTTGCCATTACTCAGCCTAAAATTTACGTATGTGGTTTAAACCCACATGCAGGTGAAGACGGTGTATTAGGAATGGAGGAGATCGAAACCATCACTCCAACCCTACAGCGTTTGCGTGAGCAATATGGCATGCAATTGGTTGGCCCACTGCCAGCCGATACCATTTTTAGTGAAAAATACTTGCAGCAAGCCGATGCCGTACTCGGGATGTACCACGATCAAGTGCTTCCCGTGCTCAAATACAAAGGCTTTGGCCGCTCAGTCAATATTACTCTGGGACTGCCTTTTATCCGCACTTCGGTGGATCATGGCACTGCATTGGATCTTGCCGGAACAGGTAAAGCCGACGCAGGGAGCTTCTGGACAGCATTGGCTTACGCAATAGAATTAGTTGATAAAAAAGCGAAATAACTTCGAGAACACTATGAGAAATGATGTCCACTTAGGGCACAAAGCACGTAAACGCTTTGGTCAAAACTTCCTCAATGATCCTTACATCATTGATGGTATTGTGTCGGCGATTAATCCAAGACCGGGGCAAAACTTGGTTGAAATCGGCCCAGGATTAGGCGCGATCACAGAACCGGTAGGACGTGAAGTGGATAAGTTCACCGTCATCGAACTTGACCGTGACTTGGCGGAACGCTTGCGTAATCATCCAGAATTGGCAAGCAAACTGACTATCCACGAAGGCGACGCCATGCGTTTTGACTTCAAGCAACTGGTAAAACCAAACAACAAACTTCGTGTGTTTGGTAACTTGCCTTACAACATTTCAACACCACTGATGTTCCACCTTTTTGAATTCCACCGTGACATTCAAGACATGCACTTCATGCTGCAAAAAGAGGTGGTCAACCGTTTAGCTGCTGGCCCCGGTAGCAAAGCTTATGGCCGCCTAACCGTGATGGCGCAATACTACTGTAAAGTGGTTCCGGTACTGGAAGTTCCGCCAACAGCGTTTGTGCCACCACCGAAAGTAGACTCAGCGGTTGTACGTCTCGTTCCATACGAAGATCTACCACACCCTGCGACCAGCTTAGAGTGCTTAGATCGCGTAGTACGTGAAGGCTTTAATCAACGTCGTAAAACCGTACGTAACTGTTACAAAGGTCTGGCTGAGCCAGAAACACTGGAAGCACTGGGCATCAACCCAGGAATGCGCCCAGAAAACCTGACCCTAGCTCAGTTTGTGGCATTAGCGAACTGGCTTGATGCCAAGCACAAAACTCACGCATAATCCACAAGGACGACATTAAGTCGTCCTTTGTTTATCTGCCAATACTATCTACCACTAGGCTGAGGAGTCGCTCATGGATGTTTCGCTTCCCTGCATCAAGATTCAAGTGCAAACCCGCTACATTGAGGAACAATCCGATCCTGAATATCAGCGCTTTGTCTTTGCTTATCTGATCACAATTAAGAATCTCAGTGCTCAAACGGTACAGTTATTGGGGCGTCGCTGGTTGATCACCGATGCTGATGGTAAACAGACGGTCGTCGAAGGTGATGGCGTTGTGGGTGAACAACCCCATATCGAGCCTAACGACGAATACACTTACAGCAGTGGAACGGCGCTGGATACTCCAGTGGGTGTCATGCAAGGCCAATACTTGATGATCGATGAGCAAGGTAAGTCTTTTTCCGTAGAAATTGAACCGTTTCGCCTAGCCGTTCCTCATGTACTGAATTAATGGAGTTTGTGTGGCTAATTATATCGTTGGAGATATTCAAGGCTGTTTTGATGAATTACAGCTGCTGCTTGACCGGATTAAATTTAACCCTCACCACGATACCCTTTGGTTTGCCGGCGATTTAGTGGCGAGAGGTCCTAAATCGCTCGAAACTCTGCGCTTTGCTCATCAGCTCGGTGGTGCGGCTCGGGTGGTACTGGGCAATCATGATTTACATTTACTCGCGGTATCACTCGGCACTCATCCGGCGAAACGCCGCGATCAAACCCAACCGATTTTAGATGCGCCCGATGCTCCTCAATTGCTCAATTGGTTACGCCAGCAACCATTACTCGCCGAACATGAAGAGTTTGTACTCTGTCATGCAGGTATTTCACCACAATGGGATCTGGCTACCGCCCGCCAAGCAGCACAAGAAGTAGAACAAGTTCTGCGTAGTACACAATGGGCGAACCTGATTACCCAAATGTACAGCGATGAACCAGATGCATGGCATTCAGATCTGCAAGGGATCGCTCGCTTACGCTATATCATTAATGCATTCACCCGCATGCGCTTTTGCTTTCCAGATGGTCGTTTAGATATGAAGTGCAAGCTCCCACCTAAAGAAGTGACCGATGGTAGCCTATTGCCTTGGTTCCAATTACCGCAACGAATCTCTCTCGAAAAAGCAGTGATTTTTGGTCATTGGGCAGCGTTGGAGGGTTATTCCAGCGATGAGGTGATTGGGCTCGATACCGGCTGTGTTTGGGGCGGAACACTCACCATGCTACGTTGGGAAGATAAGCACTACTTTGTACAAACCGCGCTTCAAACTGAAAAAGAAAACACCCGTTAATACGGGTGTTGGCGATGTTATCTTTGGCTATTGGCGTTCAAAAATCACAAAATCCATTGCGTACGCATTTTTTTCATCCGCAGGATAATGCTCGCGAGCCCCCTCCTGCCACTCACTTCCCCACGCAGGAAACTGGGTGTCACCATCAAGGTTGGCCCTGATCTCCGTGATATACAGCTTGTTAGCGATGGGTAAGCAAGCTGCATACAAACTTCCGCCACCAATAATCATAACCTCATCCACAGCTCCGGCTTTCGCTAGCGCCGCGTCGATCGAAGTCACCACATCAACCCCATCAATCTGCAGATTTTCATCACGAGAAATTACAATATTGTGTCGCCCCGGTAAAGGTCGCCCAATCGATTGGTAGGTTTTACGTCCCATAATCACAGGTTTGCCTAATGTGCAGCGTTTAAACCATGCGAAGTCGGCAGGCAAATGCCAAGGCATCTGGTTATCTTTACCAATAATGCGGTTGTCTGCCATCGCGGCAATCATACTGATCATCATTTGTCTCTTACCCTAAATAATCGGCTTACGACGGTAGAATAACAGCCCTGGAACCGCTAAACCAACGGCTAAACCCGCAATGATAAACATCGCCTTGAGGAAATTCTCCATGAGCGCTTCTAATAGCTCCGGTGAAAAGCCAAGATGATTGATCTCCACTAGAGCAATCATCGCCTTAAACGCGAAAACACCGGGGACCATAGGAATGAGCGCTGCGACCGTAAACACTTTAGGATGCGCCAAAAAGCGACGTGACCAATACACCCCAACCATACCCACTAATGTTGCGGCGAAAAAGGTCGCCCATTCGATCGGTACGCCAAATTGCATCATTAAATAACGCGAGCCATGACCAAGCGCGCCACCAAGCGCACAATACTTCAATGCAGGAGCTGGCACATTAAATACCAAAGCAAACCCAACCGCCGGAATTGCGGCAAAAAACATGTCGTTGAGTAGCCCCAAAAATAGATCCCAACTTAACATTACCACCCCCAAATCCCAGTCACGCTCATTGCCGCAACAATGCCGAGAGCCGTAGCCAAGGTCAGCAAACTCGCCATCACAAAACGGGCAATACCCATATTGATATACCCTTTGAGCATATCAGCAACCGCATTAATTAAAGGAAAACCAGGGACTAGCATCAGTACCGATGAAGCCATGACTATCGTGGGTTTATTGCCGAGATGATAAATCACCGCTTGAGCTGAAATGACCGAAGTGACAAAAGCCGTGGCGGCAAAGTTGATCAGCGGGTTGAACTGACGATGACCGATTTCTTGACGCACGATCATGCCCACCGACGAGGCGATCAAAGTGATCAAAAACACCATCCAATCCCCTCCAGCTAAGCGACTAAAAGCGGCGCAGGAGAGGCCAATCATACTCACGACCAACCAACGATTGTAGCGTTCAGGACTGATTTGATTGAGCTTTTTTTGCGCTAAGCTGTGATCGAGAATGCCTTTCTCCATCATAATGCAGATACGCTGGATCTGAGTAACCACCCGCATATTGATCCCACGATCAGGGCTGCGTCTCGCGGTAGTGATGCAATGTTCTTTATAAACCGTTGTAACAACTAAAGAACTTGCCGAGAGAGAAACTTCAACCTCACTCATACCACTGGCAAGCCCCATACGGCGCATCATATCCCCCACTAGCGTACTTTCAGCACCATGCGCTAATAACATCTGCCCTGCCTGGGCGATCAAACGAGAAACGGCTCTCTGTTTGCTTTCCATGATTCCTTTCCTAAAAGCCTAAGATAAATAATACCGAACAGTGACACTTAGTGTGCCTTAAACCACACAGCAGGAATATGATTTAGACACAAAAAAGCCGCAACAAAGTTGCGGCATTATCTGTAAGTTGATTAGTCACGGACATAGATAACGTGACCGTCATCTTCTTCGTCGTCCCAGTCATCCCAATCGTCATCATCTTCCGTGATCACTTCTTGACCGGCCAAGCCATCTTTATGGTTATAATCCCATGTGAAGTTGACTTTTTCCGCTTCCGTCTGCTCTTCCGCTTCGCGCGGTAGAGTATCCATAAACTCTGCCAACTTCATGCACAGTTCTTTGGTACCTTGACGATTTGCAGCAGAAATTTTGAAGTAGTCGCCTTCCCATGCGAGTGCATCAACAATGTCTTGAATGATCTCGTCCGCTTCTTCTTCTGACATCAGATCAACTTTGTTGAACACCAACCAACGTGGTTTTTTCGCCAGCTTTTCACTGTACTGCTCAAGCTCATCAATGATAGTCAAAGCATTCTGCGCAGGATCGCTTTGATCCGCGGGCAAAATATCAATCACGTGTAGCAGCACGCGACAGCGTTCAAGGTGTTTTAAGAAACGAATTCCTAAACCAGCCCCTTCCGCAGCACCCTCAATCAAACCTGGGATATCAGCGACCACAAAGCTTTTCTCAGGCAACACGCTCACGACACCAAGGCTTGGTACAAGAGTCGTAAACGGATAGTCCGCGACTTTCGGCTTAGCCGCAGAAACGGCGCGAATAAAGGTTGATTTACCCGCATTTGGCATACCTAGCATGCCGACATCAGCTAGCAATAGCAGCTCTAAACGGATATCACGCAACTCACCTTTAGTACCCATGGTTTTTTGGCGTGGTGAACGGTTGACCGAAGATTTAAAGCGAGCGTTACCCAAGCCATGCCAACCGCCCTTAGCGATCATAATCTTCTTACCGTGCTCTGCGACTTCACCAATGATTTCATTAGTGTGAATATCGACAGCACGGGTACCTACCGGTACGCGCAGTTCTTTGTCTTTACCGCTTTTACCGGTACAGTTACCGCCACCACCATTTTTACCACGTTCAGCTTCATAAAAACGCTGGAAACGATAGTCAATCAAGGTGTTAAGGTTTTCATCGGCGACCATATACACATCGCCGCCATCACCGCCATCGCCGCCATCAGGGCCGCCATTGGTAATGAATTTTTCACGCCAGAAGCTGACAACACCGTTGCCACCATCACCAGCTTGAACTTTAATTACCGCTTCATCTACGAATTTCATTTTTCCTCCACTCAATCTCGTGGGAAATCTTAATCAGTCTAGTAAACCTGAGAACGTAGATCCCAGAAAACAATCGCCTGCTTGGATCAGGCTACATTCAGGTCTAGGGTCTAGGGTCTAGGGTCTAGGGTCTAGGGTCGACCACACTTTCGATAAATAAAAAACCCCACCAAACGGCAGGGCTTTTGAATTCATCAAGAAACTTTGCTTATTCAGCAGTTTCGATGCTAACGAATTTACGGTTCTTAGGACCTTTAGTCTCGAACTTCACTTTACCATCAGATAGAGCGAATAGAGTGTGGTCTTTACCGATGCCTACGTTAGTACCAGCGTGGAACTTAGTACCACGTTGACGAACAATGATGTTACCTGCAAGTACAGATTCACCACCGAAACGCTTAACACCTAGACGTTTGCTTTCTGAATCGCGGCCGTTACGAGTAGAACCACCAGCTTTTTTGTGTGCCATTGTTGAACTCTCCTAATAACTTAAGCGTTGATACCAGTGATTTTCACTTCTGTGAACCACTGACGGTGACCTTGTTGCTTACGAGAGTGCTTACGACGACGGAACTTAACGATTTTTACTTTATCGCCACGACCGTGTTGTACCACTTCAGCAACTACTTTACCGCCCTCAACAAGAGGAGCACCTACTTTAATGTCTTCACCGTTAGCAACCAGTAGAACTTTATCAAATTCTACAGTTGCACCAGTTTCAACGTCTAATTTCTCTAAACGAAGAGTTTGACCTTCGCTTACACGGTGTTGTTTACCACCAGATTGGAAAACAGCGTACATATTTTACTCCGCTCTTTCCGCACAGCCTATGCTTATATTTTATGCGATAAGGGTGTGCGCTAAACTAATCATCAATAGGGCGCAGATTCTACGTGAATGATGTGCCTATGACAAGCCATATTTTGAAAAAAATGGCGAAAAGCTAATCGCCAAACAAAAGTGCCGCAATCATGCCTTTAAGCCATGTATTAATCAATGATTTTTAGTGTATTATGCAGCAATTCCAGAAGACTAAATGCCTTACACGCTCTTATTTCAGCCGGATTTACGATGGATTTTAAAGCTATCCAAGCGCTTACTGCCAATGACATGGCAAAAGTGAACGAAACGATTCACGCTCAACTCAATTCTGACGTTTCCCTAATCAACCAACTTGGTTTTTATATCATCAGTGGTGGTGGGAAGCGTTTACGCCCATTGCTGGCTGTTTTATCAGCCAAAGCGCTCGGTTATCAGGGGTCACATCACACGACAGCCGCCGCTTTCATTGAATTCATTCATACGGCAACCTTGTTGCACGATGATGTGGTCGATGAATCGGATTTGCGCCGAGGTAAAGCAACGGCCAATGCTGCTTTTGGTAATGCCGCTAGCGTATTAGTTGGTGACTTTATCTACACTCGCTCATTTCAAATGATGACAGAATTAGGATCGATGAAGATCCTGAAACTGATGAGTGATGCGGTAAACGTGATCGCCGAAGGTGAAGTGCAACAATTGATGAACTGCAACGATCCTGATACTACCGAAGCTAGTTACATGCAGGTGATTTATTCGAAAACTGCACGTCTGTTTGAAGCCGCCACCCAGATCGGTGCAATCTTGTGTGACGCCTCGCCGGAAGTTGAGTTAGCGATGCAAAACTATGGCAAGTACCTCGGCACTGCATTCCAGCTGATTGATGATGTGATGGACTACACTTCAGACGGCGAAGAAATGGGTAAAAACGTCGGCGATGATCTGGCGGAAGGTAAGCCTACTCTGCCATTGCTTTATGCGATGCAGCACGGAAATTCCGAACAAGCTTCGATGATTCGTGAAGCGATTGAGAAGGCCAATGGCATGTCTCGCCTCAATGAGATTCTCGTAGCAATGGAGCAAACAGGCTCTCTGCAATACACGATCGAGAAAGCACAGCGTGAAGCAGATAAAGCCATTGCTGAGTTAGCCATTCTGCCAGAAAGCGACTACAAACAAGCGTTGATCACGCTCGCTCATATGTCGGTCAATCGCAGTAAATAAATAGTCTGAAAATTCGGTGGGATAGCAACAGCAACTCACTCAAAAATGGATTATGTTTGGTTACTAAAAACCCCCTCAGCTCCACGAGCTTGAGGGGGTTCTTTTATCCGTTGTTCAAACGACATCAATGATCACATCAACGCCTTTACCAAGCACCTTGCCACAGCATACCTGCTGCTCCCAACGCAAACAGTAATAATGTACAAGCACCAACCCGTTCTCGGCCACAGAATGCTTTGGCACCTTGTTCACGCTTCGCTTTCAAATAAAACGCAAAACCAGGCACGTATAAGAGTGTTGATAACATTAAATAATGTAAACCTGATGCGTAGAGCAACCACACACCGTAAACCGTTGCTCCTAAGCCAATCAACAGAAGTTTACCTCGGTCTTGCTGCTCAATAGCCAGCTTGAGCGTAAATGCCCCCACCAGAAAATAGGGTACCAAAATCATTTCGGAAGCAAAAACCAGCAAGGTATCGTAAGTGCTCGCGGTGTAGCGTACGAGAATCAAGGAAACTTGGATACACAAGGTCGTTAAAAACAATGCATTCACAGGGCTCCCTGCGGGGTTCTGTTTCGCGAAACGATGAGGAAAGACCTTATCTTTTGCTGCAAGGAAAGGGGCTTCGGAAGCCAAAACGGTCCAACTCAGAAACGCGCCGCAAACCGAGATCAAAAGCCCAACTGCGATGATGTACTTACCCCATGGGCCGATAATCGCGGTCAGCACTTGTGCCATTGAAGGATTCGGATATTGCGCTAGCTCATTAACCTGAATTACCCCCATCGACAATAACGTCACTAAGACATAAATCGAGAGTGCGGTAAGCAGGCCAAGAATGGTAGCTCGGCCAATATCCTTACGCTGACGAGCTCGACTCGATACCACGACTGCACCTTCAATGCCGACAAATACCCAAACCGTGATCAGCATAGTGGCTTTAACTTGCCCCAACAGATTAGCACCTGAAATATGGTGCATTCCGGAGAAATCTAAACGAAATGTCGGCCAATGGAATGCGGTAATTGCACAGAGAATAAAAAGCAGTAAAGGCACCATTTTGGTCATGGTGGTGATGAGATTGATCAGAGCAGCAGTTTGTACCCCTCTTGATACTAAACGGTGTACTCCCCACAGCAAGCATGAAGCACCACCAATTGACCACCAAGTATTACCAGAGCCAAAGATGATTTTATCTGGAGTATCAAACAGCAGCCCCAAGGTACTAAATACGATCACCAGATAAGAGACGTTAGCGACCATCGCGCTAAACCAATAGCCCCACGCGGAGCAAAAACCTGCAAAATCACCAAAACCTTCGCGAGCGAAGCCAAATACACCACTGTTGACATGGGGTTTATTGACGGCCAAATATTGAAAAGAGAGCGCCAGAAAGATCATGCCGATCCCAGTGATCGACCAACCGATCATCACCGCCAGTGGACTGGCGACTGCCGCCATATTTTGTGGCAAGCTAAACACGCCCGCGCCAATCATGGAACCAATCACTAACGCAGTGAGAGAGCCTAGACCCAGTTTTTTATCCATTATTTTTCAATCACCAATAACAGAAGTAAAAGCCATCTTCCCCTTCCAAAAAACGATAACAAACAGAAGACAATCCGTTTGCTATGGCCGAAGGGCAACCAGTCAACTCACAACGTATGAGTTGAAGAATAGAAAAAACAGCGCATCTTACACGAAAAGCAGTGATATGAAATGATAATTAGATAAGTAACATAAGAATTCACTAGTGGTAAAACACAGGGCAACATTTAATACTGTCAAATCAAATATTTAATTTAATCACTATCAGAAATACCAGATAAAAAAATACCGCTCATTCGAGCGGTATTCTTAAATATTCGAACGGAGAGTGTCGACTTATTTTACAAACTCAACACCGATTTGAATGTCGCCTTTCAGGGTATCTAACATGCCATCCAGAGCCGCTTGCTCATAAGCACTCAGCTTGCCGATCTCCAGTAGCTCTTCAACACCGTTTTTACCTAGCTTGATCGGTTGAGCAAAGAATGGAGCGTGTTCACCCTCACCTTCTACATAAGCGTACTCAACCACATTCGCTTCGCCTTGCATTGCTTTCACCAGTGCTAAGCCAAAACGACATGCCGCTTGTCCCATAGACAACGTGGCAGAACCGCCACCCGCCTTAGCTTCAACCACTTCAGTACCCGCATTTTGGATACGTTTAGTCAACGCTGCGACTTCTTCATCGGTAAAGCTCACACCTTCCACTTGTGATAGCAGAGGCAGAATGGTGACACCGGAGTGGCCGCCAATCACAGGTACACGAACTTGGCCTGGATCTTTATTTTTCAGCGCCGCAACGAAGGTTTCAGAGCGGATCACATCCAGAGTAGTAATACCAAACAGTTTACGCTTGTCATATACACCGGCTTTCTTCAGCACTTCCGCTGCGATTGGCACAGTGGTGTTAACTGGGTTAGTAATGATGCCGACACACGCTTTTGGACACACCACGGCGATTTTTTCTGCTAATGCTTTGACAATACCGGCGTTCACATTGAACAGATCAGCACGATCCATACCCGGTTTACGCGCAACACCTGCAGAAACTAGCACTACATCCGCCCCTTCCAGTGCAGGCGTTGGGTCTTCCCCCGCATAACCTTTGATAGAGACTGGCGTTGGGATATGACTCAGATCTGCTGCCACACCTGGAGTGACCGGTGCGATATCATACAGAGCTAGATCAGAACCAGCAGGAAGACGATTTTTGAGTAACAGAGCAAGGGCTTGACCAATGCCGCCAGCGGCACCAATAACAGCGACTTTCATCGTAAATCTCCTTGAGAGTAATCTCTTATAAGTTTGTAGGGTGATTAGGTGTATCCGACCGTCAAACGCTATAGTAATCACAATCTGATTACAATCAATTAACGTCAGCTTTGCGACTTTGCGCAATACTGCGAATTAAGCGTTACAGAATAGAAGACGATTATCGGTCAATGTTCAATTTAGACAAAGAGTTATAAAGCGATCTAACCTGATATCAAAAACATTTACAGTGACAGTTAAGACAAATTTAGCGAGTCGTTTGGTGTGTCATGCATAGGTATGCGAGAATATGCACAAATTGATCAATTAACCAAAGTAAGAAGAACAATGCGTAACGTAGATAAACAAGACAACCTCGTCCGAGCTTTTAAAGCTTTGCTGAAAGAAGAGCGCTTTGGTTCACAAGGCGATATCGTTGAAGCCCTGAAAAATGAAGGTTTTGACAACATTAACCAATCTAAAGTATCGCGTATGCTGACTAAGTTCGGCGCGGTACGCACCCGTAACGCCAAAATGGAGATGGTTTACTGCTTGCCTGCCGAGTTAGGCGTTCCAACCGCCAGCAGTTCACTACGTGAGTTGGTACTCGATGTGGACTACAACAACGCGTTAGTTGTTATTCGTACTGGCCCTGGTGCTGCACAGTTGATTGCGCGCTTGCTAGATTCGTTGGGTAAATCAGAAGGGATTCTAGGTGTAGTCGCTGGCGATGATACGATTTTCATCACACCAACACTCGATGTACCAGTCAAAGAGTTGTTCCACTCCGTCTGCGAATTGTTTGAATACGCAGGCTAACCCATTTATCTATTGAATATTTTTTGGTCACGTATCATTCACGTGACCAAACTCACATCTTAGACACATCATCCCTGCGCCTAATAAAAAACTAACCATTTGAAATTAAACAACAATGTTTATAGGATACTCAACATCTTGCTGTTTAATAAATGAGTCAATCACACTATAAATTTTAACAGTTGTGTAATTATCTGTTGGTTTTTTGGTATGATTCCACCGCTTTATCATTCTTTTTGACGCATAAAGCAACGTTTCTCAGGCAGGAAAGCTCGAAGCCACGCTGACGCTTTGGGACACATTACAATGAAGGAAGGGAAATTCATGTCATTACCTAAAATAATCAAAATGGGTGCTATTGCAGCCGCTGTTATCGGCTCAGGTATCGCCAGCGCACAAGATTTCATTACGATCGGTACCGGCTCGGTGACGGGTGTTTATTATCCAACGGGCGGCGCTATCTGTAAGTTGGTAAACAAAGACCGTAAAGATCACAATATTCGCTGTTCAGTTGAATCCACTGGCGGCTCTATCTACAACGTCAACACCATTCGTTCTGGTGAATTGGACTTTGGGATCGTACAGTCAGATTGGCAATACCACGGTTATAACGGTACCAGCGAATTTGCAGAGCAAGGCCCATACAAAAAGCTGCGTGCGGTGTTCTCACTCCACACCGAGCCATTCAACATAATCGCGCGTGCAGATTCAGGTATTGAAAATGTGAAAGACCTTGCAGGTAAGCGCGTGAACATCGGCAACCCAGGTTCTGGTGATCGTGCGACCATGCAAGTGGTAATGGATGCCTTCGGTTGGACCAACGACAGCTTCAAGCTAGCGTCGGAGCTCAAAGGTTCTGAGCGTTCTCAAGCTCTGTGTGACAACAAGATTGACGCCTTCATCTACATGGTGGGTCATCCAAATGGAGCGATCAAAGAAGCAACGACTTCTTGCGCGGCCAAACTGGTTCCCGCGACTGGCCCTGAGATCGAAAAAATTGTAGCCAACAACCCTTACTATGCTTACAGCGTCGTACCTGCAGGCATGTACAGCGGTACCGACCAAGATGTGAAAAGCTTCGGGGTGGCCGCAACGCTAGTGACTTCTGAAGATGTCTCTGAAGCGGTGGTATACAACGTCACCAAAGCAGTCTTTGAAAACTTTGATACTTTCACGCGTCTTCATCCTGCATTTGCCAACCTGAAAAAAGAGGACATGGTCACGGCAGGTAACTCAATCCCTCTCCACCCTGGTGCTGTGAAGTACTACAAAGAAGTGGGTTTGATGAAGTAAGTTTTTGTTTAAAAATCATCTCACACAGTAAAACACAAGAGGAGGCTATCGCCTCCTCATTAGTATCACGTGCTCTTTTGGTGATGCTATTTTCAGGTACAACACTCTCCGTACCGATGATAAGTCTATGGAACATCAATAATAAGGATAAGGTACATGACGCAGACAACAACACCGTCGCCCGATGTGCAAGAGATGGTGGCACAGGCGGATACCGGAGCCAGAAACCCGAAAGGTCTTCCGGGACGTATACTTTGGTTCGTGCCGCTCTGTTGGTCACTGTTCCAGCTTTGGTACGCCTCGCCGCTACCCTTTATTTTCGATTTTGGCGTACTGAACGACACGCAAGCACGCTCGATTCACTTATCTTTCGCCGTTTTCCTCGCTTTTACGGCTTACCCTGCAATGAAAGGCTCACCGCGCGATCGCATTCCCTTAATGGATTGGGTTTTAGCCCTAGCTGGCAGCTTTGCGGCAGCTTACATCTACCTGTTTTATGCAGAGCTCGCTAGCCGTTCAGGAGCCCCTACCCAAATGGATGTGATCATGTCCGTCATGGGGATGGTTCTACTTTTGGAAGCCACACGCCGCGCATTAGGTCCACCGCTGATGATGGTGGCCGCTTTATTTTTACTTTACACCTTTGCTGGCCCATACATGCCTGATGTGATTGCCCATAAAGGGGCAAGCCTGAACAAAGCCATGTCGCATCTATGGCTCACCACTGAAGGGGTGTTTGGGGTTGCACTTGGGGTATCAACCTCGTTTGTTTTCCTATTTGTGCTTTTTGGTGCGATGTTAGAACGTGCAGGAGCCGGAGCTTACTTCATTAAAGTTGCGTTCTCGATGCTTGGACACATGCGTGGGGGTCCTGCCAAAGCGGCGGTGGTGGCGTCTGGCCTTTCAGGGTTGGTATCCGGATCTTCGATTGCCAACGTTGTCACCACCGGTACCTTTACTATTCCACTCATGAAACGGGTTGGTTTCCCAGGCACCAAAGCCGGAGCCGTAGAAGTAGCCGCTTCCACCAACGGTCAGCTGACTCCGCCGATTATGGGCGCAGCCGCGTTCTTGATGGTGGAATATGTCGGCATTTCCTATGTCGAAGTCATCAAAGCGGCCATTCTGCCGGCGCTGATTTCCTATATCGCTTTGATCTACATTGTGCACCTTGAAGCTTGTAAAGCTGGGATGAGTGGTCTTCCCCGTCGTAACCAATCGACACTCGCTCAAAAGCTCCTCTCTTTTACCGCCACAATACTTGGCTTATGCGTGATCAGCGCACTGGTTTATTACGGTGTCGGCTGGACCAAAGAAGCCTTTGGCGCAGCGGCGACACCGCTACTGACGGCTATCTTGTTAGTGGCTTACGTTGGGCTTGTAAAAATTTCCGCGCCGTATGCGAAAGACGGATTAGGAATTGATGACGATTTACAATTCGTCCCTGATGTCGCTCCCACGCTGAAATCCGGCTTGCATTATTTACTGCCGATTGTGGTTTTGGTGTGGTGTTTAACGGTTGAGCGCTTCTCTCCTGGGCTCTCTGCATTTTGGGCAACGCTCTTTATGGTGTTCATTCTGCTCACCCAACGCCCACTAATGGCTTTATTTAACCGTACGGGTTCACTCAGTGATGCCACCAAACAAGGGATAACGGATCTTTTTGAAAGCTTGGTTTCTGGCGCACGTAACATGATCGGCATCGGGGTGGCAACCGCTGCGGCAGGTACGGTTGTGGGCGTGGTAACTCTCACAGGAATCGGTCTGGTGATGACTGACTTTGTCGAGTTTATCTCCGGCGGCAGCGTCATCATGATGCTGATTTTTACTGCGGTGATCAGCTTGATCCTCGGTATGGGTTTACCGACGACCGCCAACTACATTGTAGTTTCCACCTTGATGGCACCAGTCATCGTGACTTTAGGTGCTGAACATGGCTTGATCATCCCTCTCATCGCGGTGCATCTGTTCGTGTTCTACTTCGGTATTTTGGCTGATGATACGCCACCAGTGGGTCTCGCCGCTTTTGCGGCCGCGGCCATCGCCAAATCCGATCCCATTCGCACCGGTATTCAGGGCTTTGCTTACGACATACGGACGGCAATCCTGCCATTCATGTTTGTGTTTAACACCCAGCTCTTGTTGATGGGAATCGATACTTGGTGGCACTTAATGCTCACCATTCTCTCCTCGATTACCGCCATGTTGCTGTTTTCCGCAGCGACACAGGGATGGTGGCTAACCAAAACCAAATGGTGGGAAATCATCGCGCTACTGGTGCTAACCTTTACCTTCTTCCGCCCTGGTTTTTGGTGGGACATGGTCTACCCAGCTCAAGTGATGTATGCCGGTACCAAGTTAGAGCAGATTGTGGAGCAAACGCCTGTAGGCCAACCGATCCAAATGATTGTGGCTGGTGAGAACCTTAAAGGCGAATACACCTCCAAAACCGTACAGTTACCGTTTGAAGACCGCGCTGTCGGTGCTCAAGCGCGAATCGCGTCTATGGGCTTAACCCTGCTCAATGAGAAAAACCGCATGTTGGTCGAAATGGTGGAATTCGGTAGCCCAGCCGAAGCGGCAGGTATCGACTTTGATTGGGAAATTCGCTCGGTGGTGGTCGATAGCGATCGACCAATGAAAGAGTGGGTATTCCTACCGGCGATTTTGCTCACTCTGCTACTGGCTTGGAACCAAAAAAGACGGATAAAAAAGGCATAACAAGGTGCTGCGTCAATATGCCTGACATCGTTCAGGCATATACTTAACGCGTCAATGAATCATCGCCAACCCATCTTCAAGACTCATAGTGAGAAGATGGGCATAACCCTAGAGAGCGTCATGTATAAACATATTCTTGTTCCGGTTGATTTGAATGAACAAGGCTTTGCTGACAAAGCGGTCCAGCTTGCTGTCTGGCATGCCAAACATTCCAACGCCGAAATTCACTTGCTGAACGTGTTGCCAGGTATTCACATGTCCATGGTAGCGACCTATTTTCCGAAAGATGCTGCAGCACAAATGAAAAACGATGTGCGAGCTCAGCTTAAAGCATTTGCCGATCAACATATTGATGAAGAGATTGTTTACAAGCTGCACATTGCTGAAGGCAAACCTTACACCACGATTCTTGATTACGCCGAGCGTTTAGGCGCCGATCTTATCGTCATGCCAAGCCACAAACGCTCGCGCATTGATAAAGTCATGCTCGGCTCTGTGGCGAGCAAAGTGGTAGAAAACTCTCCGATCAATGTTTTGGTTGTGAAGCCTCAAGGCTAATTACCCACAATGCTTAATGTCATATCTCTATAAAGGCGCTTCATAGCGCCTTTTTTATTCACTAATTCCTATCGCATTGATTGGTTTTTCCCACTTGATGAATTGAGAATTATTATCAATAATGATTCCATCAAACAAGATCAGGTGGACTGAATCATGAAAAAGACATTAAGTTTTGCAGCAATACACTTTACCATCGCATTTACGGTAGCGTATGTCCTGACAGGTGATGTTCTTCTCGGCAGCCTGATTGCGATGCTCGAACCGATGGTGAATACCGTTGCGTTTTACTTCCATGAAAAAGCATGGGCCAACTCATCAACATTGCGCCGCTTTGCAGGCGATACCCGAATCAAAACCGCTAGCTTCGCGACCATCCACTTTAGCGTAGCGTTTAGTGTGGCTTACCTGCTGACGGGCAGTTGGTTCGTGGGGGGAGTGATGGCGATGATCGAACCGAGCATCAATACCTGTGCCTACTACTTCCATGAGAAAATATGGCAAAGCAAGCACTCAAGCCATTTCGGTTGTGCTCACTAATGTATGAAAATATTGATTGAAACGCCTTCTTAATGAAGGCGTTTTGCATTTCGATACGCAGGAAACTACAGAGGAAAATGGCTAACGCAGTGTGCTTCACTCAAACCGAGTTGGAAACGCTTAATTTGCCCATCTAATTGCACGGTGATGATATAGAGATCCTCCGCTCGTGGGCGGCGTACATCATAAATTTTAGGTGCATCAACTTGAAACAGCACGCTGGCGTGATCACTGCGCACGTCAATCGGCACTTGATACGTCCGACCATCAAATTTCACCGCAGCAGAAACCAGTCCCGGAGAATAAGTGGTGAAAAACAGGTTTACCAACAACTCACAGCCACTGTGGTGCCAAACTTGCTCGGTTGAAACATGGTTCAGGCGCAGATGGCGAATGCATTGCAGGTAAGGCGCTTTCCAGACCCCGATTCGCTGATCATAATTGGGCGTATCTTGCTGGCCTAAAAAACAGAGCTCAGTTGCCTCTTCATCCAGCAACCAATCCTCATCCGCTTCCAAAAACAAAATTTCAAATCGGTTACGCCCTGGTTTTAACAAGGGGCGGATGTCTTTACGATAAATCGCTTGTGAGCCATCACAGTCAAACAACGCGCCCCCATTCAGGCGTACTTCGGCATGGTAATCAATGCCTTCCAACACCAAATCAATCGCCGCAAAGCTCAGCAGGTCTTCATCCACTTCAATATCATGCATTAAATGCCACTCTTGCTCAGCGATTTCCGCTTCACTCAGTGTTTTGGGTAACACCGCACTTAATGGTGCTGGAAAAGTAATGTCATCTTGGGGGATAGAGAGATCCGTCAGCGGTGAAAGCTGCCAAAGACCGGCGAGTGAGAGCTGCATAGCGTTCCAATTCCTGTTGGTTTGCGCGCATTATACCTGAAGTGAACGCGATTGCAGCGTTGATGTAACACAGCAGCTACGGCTTACAATCCATTCATATAGGCAAAAAAATACCAGCCCTGCGGCTGGTATCATCGACTCAAGAATTACTGATCGTCGTCTTCATCCTCATCTTCGTCAGGGTACAAGGCATCTTCGCCTTCGTAGTAAGTACCCCAACCATCGTAGATGATGTCGAATTTTTCGGCCAGATTGACCAGTTTTTCTACTTGTTCATCAATCAGTTTGGCATCCAAAGCCGATTGCATGGTGGCATCAAAGCACAGCAGCTTATTACCATCTTCATCTTCGGTTTCTTCAGCTTCAAGCACTTCAAAGCCCATTTTGAATGCTTCTACTGCAGCTTTTTCCAGCTTTTCGAATTCTTCTGCAAACAGATGGTGCTCGATCTCATACAAGGCATCTGGATCACTGCCATCTTCGAGCAGGGCTTGAATGATGTCGCGAGTCTCTTCCTTTTGGATCTCGATTAATTCTTCTACAGATAGATAATCATCTTGGTGAGACATAATGTGCTCCAGATAGTCAATAGGATCGGAAATTTGTGCGGCGCACTATCGCATGGATTGAAAGGAATTTCTAGCCACAAAACGATCTGAGAAGATCTTTCGCTTGGCTTCAGATCCATCCCTTACACCTTATTTTTAACATTTTTTTAGCAACTCACCAATTCAGCATAATCTGTGTTCAATAAGCCTGTGAAAACGGATCCCCAAATTGCCTGTTTATGGCGCGATAATGCATAGCTAAAAAATCGCCAAAATAGGAAAAAATTTCATCCTCAACTTCAATAACGCATAGATTGTGAATAAATAGTTAAAATTTAAACTTATAACGCATAAAAGCACCCAGTTATGCTGCGCATAGCTAAGCAATTTAAGGGAGCATCCTCCCAACTCGCAAAATCAGAATACAAAATTATAAAGCCAACCAATAACGATAAAATATATCGTAAATTTATTATATACAGCCTTTTATAACAAATGGTCGACTTGCAACTTAATAAAAAGCTGTTCATAACTATATCCAGCGGCTTGGGGTTACAGGTAAGCGGGATGCTGCCTAGAAACGACAACGTGAGCGTAAGCTAAGCCTGCTGCCGCATGTGAAAGGAAGAGAGAGGAAGCTCAATGAACCGTTTGTACGTAGGATCTGAAGTGGGGCAACTGCGCCGTGTACTGTTAAATCGTCCCGAGCGAGCGTTGACTCATTTAACGCCTTCAAACTGCCATGAGCTTTTGTTTGATGATGTTCTAGCCGTGGAAGCGGCAGGCGTTGAGCACGATGCCTTTGCCAATACCTTGCGCACTCAAGATGTGGAAGTGTTACTGCTGCATGATTTACTCGAAGAGACGCTCGCCATTCCCGAAGCCAGACAATGGCTACTGGAAACGCAAATTGGGGATTTTCGCTACGGCCCGACCTTTGCCCACGATCTACGCCATTATTTGAACGCATTGGACGATCACCACTTAGCCACCGTGTTATTGGGCGGATTGGCTTATTCTGAGCTACAAATAGAATCCGATTCTATGCTGCCGAAAATGCGTCAGCCCCTCGATTTTGTGATTGAGCCACTGCCCAATCACCTATTCACTCGCGATACCTCCTGCTGGGTGTATGGGGGCGTGTCACTCAATCCGATGATGAAAGCCGCTCGTCAGCGCGAAACCAACCATTTGCGGGCCATTTACCGCTGGCACCCGACTTTTGCTCAGCAGCCCTTTATTCACTATTTTGGTCTGGATGATCTGCACTACGACAATGCCAACATTGAAGGTGGCGATGTGCTGGTGATTGGTAAAGGCGCGGTATTGATTGGAATGTCTGAACGCACCTCTCCCCAAGGCGTAGAAAATTTAGCGGCCGCCTTGTTCAAACATGGTGAAGCTCGCGAAGTGATTGCGGTCAGCCTGCCAAAACATCGATCCTGCATGCATTTGGATACGGTGATGACCCATATGGATGTCGATACCTTCTCCGTCTATCCCGAAGTAATGCGCAAAGATCTCGCGACTTGGCGACTCACCCCCAAAGGCGATGGCAGTGAAATGCGCGTGGAGCAAGTACCCAGCTATATCCACGCGATTGAATCGGCGCTGGGGCTGGATTATCTCAAAATCATTACTACGGGCGGCAACAGCTATGAAGCGGAACGCGAACAATGGAATGATGCCAACAATGTCCTGACCGTCAAACCGGGCGTGGTGATTGGCTACGAACGTAACGTCTATACCAATGAGAAGTACGATAAAGCAGGCATTAAGGTACTGACCATTCCCGGCAATGAGTTAGGGCGTGGCCGTGGTGGCGCACGTTGTATGAGTTGCCCGATTGAGCGTGACGGAATTTAAACGTCAGTTAGGCGTGCCAAGCACGCCTAAACACTTCAGTTGAGTGCCAGTTCTACATCCGACTCCGCCAACGTCGAGCAAGCCAACACATAGCCTTGCTCAATCTCCTCTTCGCTCAGCGTTTCTTGGCTTAAACGACGGACACGACCATCCAACACACGGCATTTACATGAACCACAAATACCGCTGCGACAAGCCGCAATGATCGGCAGTTTTCCGGTTTCTAACGCTTCTAACAGCACTTTTTCACTCGGCGCATCCACCTCTACCCCAAAAGCAGGCACGCGAATTTTCACCTGCTGGCGAACAGTGGGAGCGACATCCTCCTCGTTAAGTGACGTCATTTCAGGCGAAAAACTCTCTTGATGAAAATGCGCCATATTAAAGCCAAGCGCTTGTAAATAACCACTCACATCCTGCATAAACCCTGCTGGCCCACACAGATACACGCTTCTTTCCAACACATCCGGAACCTGTTCAATCAAAGTTTCCTGAGTTAAACGACCTTGTGCAAAGCCACTCTCGCCCGCGTCTTTGAGTAACAGCTTCAAGTGGAAATTCGAATGCTGCGCCGCTAACTGCTGCAACTCTTGCCAATAGATGGTTTGTTCTGGATTGCGTGCGATGTGCAGAAAATCGATCTCTCTTGCATCGTTCTGTTTACCGCACTGTTCGGTTAACCAAACTTTGGCCATCGCCATGACTGGCGTGATGCCACACCCTGCGCTGATCAGTAATACACGGGATTTGGGTGCACAATCGGTGCTATTGAAGCGGCCTTGGGGTTTCATGGCCGTCACGGTATCCCCCAACTGCAACTCATCCACCACATGTTGAGACACCAACCCCTGCGCGACTCGCTTGACCGTAAAACGTAAATACGGCTGCTGAGCCTGCGAGCAGATGGAGTAAGAGCGATACACTGTCTGCCCATTAATGGAAAAACCTAAGTTCGCGAACTGCCCCGGCTTAAAGTTGAAGTGGCGCTCACGATGCGGATCCGCCAACTCAAAGCTCACACAATCTGGGGTTTCTTGCCATTTACGCACACAAACCAAGGTTTCATTGTCTCGTTCTGCCCATGCAGACATGTTACTTCTCCTCATCGGCATCAGCCCCACATTGTGGGGCTGAGTGGCCACTTATGCCGCCAGAATGGTGCGCAGATCGTCTTCCGCCGTAGTAATACTGCGTAGATCAAACTGCTGTTGCAGGATCGCCATTAGATTTGGCGTGAGGAAAGCGGGTGCAGTAGGACCGGTGTAGATACCTTTTACACCCAGCGCAAGTAGGGTAAGCAGGATCACGATCGCTTTTTGCTCAAACCACGAGAGCACCAGAGTCAGCGGTAGATCGTTCACTCCACACTCGAAGGTTTCCGCAAGCGCAAGCGCCAGTTGAATGGCAGAATACGCATCATTGCACTGACCCACATCGAGCAAACGTGGAATACCGTTGATCGCGCCGAACTCATTTTTGTTGAAGCGGAACTTACCGCAAGCCAAGGTCAGAATCACACTGTCTTCCGGCGCTTGCGCAGTAAAATCTTGATAGTAGTTGCGCTCTGCTTTATCACCGTCACAACCACCGACCAAGAAGAAGTGCTTGATGTTGCCTAATTTGACTTGCTCAACCACCGCAGGCGCTGCTGCTATTAAGGCATTGCGTCCAAAACCTACGGTGATCAGATGCTCAATCTCATCATGCTTAAAACCTTCATGTGCCAGTGCGCATTCAATCACGGTTGAGAAATCGTCACCTTCGATATGCGCCACACCCGGCCAACCGACAATGCTACGAGTAAACAGGCGATCTGCATATTGCCCAACATTAGGGTTAAGCAGGCAGTTCGAGGTCATCACGATCGCGCCGGGGAAGTTCGCGAATTCTTTCTGCTGGTTTTGCCAAGCACTGCCGTAATTACCCACCAAGTGTGGGTATTTTTTCAGTTCTGGATAAGCATGCGCTGGCAGCATTTCGCCATTGGTGTAGACGTTGATCCCCATGCCTTGAGTCTGTTGCAGGATTTTCTCTAAATCATGCAGATCATGGCCAGACACCAGAATGCATTTGCCTTTGACGGGTTTGACGTTCACCGTAGTCGGCTCTGGATGACCAAAGGTTTCGGTTTCGCCTTTATCTAAGATCTCCATGATGCGGTAGTTCATCAGGCCAATTTGCATCGCCGTATCCAACAGCGCACTCAGCTCCACTGGATCGGTACCCAACCATGCCATGATTTGATGGTACTGTGCATACAGCTCAGCATCCGTTTGTCCTAACACACGCGCATGTTCCAGATAGGCCGCCGCTCCTTTCAAGCCATACAAACAGAGCAGACGCAAACCAATCACATCTTCATGCAAACTCTCTTTGCCACGGTTTACCGCAGCCGCAGGAGCAAATGCCAAGATGGCGGCTTTATCGGTCGGCAGAGAAAATTGCGCCGCCGGTGACAACGCAGGAAGCTCAAAACCGGTTAATACCGCAGCCGCACGGACTTGTTGCTCTAACTGCTGTTTATAGCTTTCCGCTTGCTGCGCCAGTTCAACAATCCGTTCTGGATCAAAGTTAACGTTGGTGAGCGTGGCAAAAAAGGCTTTCGGTGCCCATTGGTCAATTTCAGGAATGGCGACACCACAAGCACGACCTAGATTGGCCCAAAAAGAGACACCTTGCAGCGCGTAAACCAACACATCTTGTAAGTCCGACACCTCTGCGGTTTTACCGCACATCCCTTGGGCATAGGCGCACCCTTTCGCGATTGGGGTTTGAATGGTTTGCTCACATTGAATACAGAACATTATGCTTCTCCAGTTTCATTTATAAGCTGTGATAGCTTAGATTTACTGAAGACATCGCATATTACGTGCCAAATTATATTTATTTGTTTTTCAATGCATTTAACACAAAAAACACAACTTTTTTGTGTCAATTAGACCAAGCAATAAAAACAATATCACTCGATAAAGTCATATTGACACTTTCGATTATTCACGTTGAAAACCGTTTTTTATCGAGATAAAAACGAGACGAATAAAAGACGAGATAAAAAAAGCCGCAGCGATGTCGGCTGCGGCATACTTTTTCGGTAATGTTGTTGGAGCTGAATTACTCAGTGCCACCCACGGTCAGAGCATCCAACTTCAGAGTAGGCTGGCCAACGCCAACAGGCACGCTTTGTCCCGCTTTACCACACACGCCAACACCGCGATCCAGCGCCAGATCGTTACCGACCATAGAGACCTGCTGCATAGCTTCAATACCAGAACCAATCAAGGTAGCACCTTTGATTGGACGAGTGATTTTGCCGTTTTCAATCAAGTAAGCTTCTGAAGCTGAGAACACAAACTTACCAGAGGTTATATCCACCTGACCGCCACCAAAGTTCGGGGCGTAGATGCCTTTTTTCACCGAAGCGATGATCTCTTCTGGTGTGTGCTCACCCGGCAGCATGTAAGTATTGGTCATACGCGGCATCGGCAGATGAGCGTAAGATTCACGGCGACCGTTACCCGTCGGTGCCACGCCCATTAAACGCGCATTGAGTTTGTCTTGGATGTAGCCTTTCAAAATGCCTTTTTCGATCAGCACGTTGTATTGGCCGCTCACCCCTTCATCATCCACGTTGAGTGAGCCTCGCAGATCTTTCAGTGTGCCGTCATCGACAATCGTACACAGATCGGAAGTGACTTTTTTGCCCACTTTACCTGCAAAAACAGACGAACCTTTACGGTTGAAGTCACCTTCCAGTCCATGACCGACCGCTTCATGCAGCAGCACACCCGGCCAACCAGAGCCTAATACCACAGGCATAGTACCCGCTGGAGCCGCGACCGCTTCAAGGTTAACGAGTGCTTGACGAATCGCTTCATCAGCGAAAGAAAACGCGATTTTTTGTCCGGCTTCTTCTTGTAAGAAGTAGTCGTAACCAAAGCGGCCACCACCACCCGCGCTACCGCGCTCACGGCGATCACCTTTTTGCGCCAACACACTGATCGAAAGGCGTACCAGAGGGCGAACATCTCCGGCGTAAGTGCCATCGGTAGCCGCCACTAAAATTTGCTCATGTACACCACTGATGCTGACTGACACTTCAGTGATAAGTGGCTCTTTGGTACGAATGTACGCATCCAGCTGTTTCAGCAGTTCGGTTTTTTGCTGTTTTTCCCAACTTTCCAGTGGGTTATTTGCGCCATAAAACTGTGGATGCTGTGCACGTTTGAAGGCTTGTACCGTCAGGCTTTGGCCTTGTTGAGCAATCCCACGCGCCGCGATGGCACTTTGCTTTAAGCCTTCTAACTGAATTTGGTCGGAATAAGCAAAACCGGTTTTTTCACCACTGACCGCACGAACACCGACCCCACAATCAATATTGAATGAGCCATCTTTAATGATGCTGTCTTCCAGCACCAGAGATTCATGCCAACTGGACTGGAAATAAATATCCGCATAATCAATCTGGCGAGTCGCAATACTGGACAGGGTATCGGCAATATCTTGTTCGCTCAGTCCGGCAGGCGCTAGCAGTGCCGCTTCAATGTGGTTCATCGTCATCAGTGTGTGTTCTCTATTAATTGATGGGTAAAACGCGTGTGCTGTTCAATCGGCATCGCGCGTCTCACAGAATCGAGTGTGGTGAGGTCAAACTCTACCACTTTACTTTGTACTGTTGGGCCTAAATTCGCGATCACTTCGCCCCACGGGCTAATCACCATCGAATGCCCCCACGTTTCGCGTCCGCAAGGATGGTGTCCGGTCTGGCCGACCGCAATCACCCAACATTGAGTTTCAATGGCTCGGGCTCGCAGTAGCACTTCCCAATGCGCTTGGCCCGTCACCGCGGTAAAGGCCGCTGGAACCAACAAAATCTGTGCGCCTTGGCGACGTAATTCTGCGTATAAGTGCGGGAAGCGCACATCGTAGCAAATCGACAAGCCAAGCTCACCAAACGGCGTTTCCGCCACCACCACTTGTTGACCTGGGGTAAAGGTTTCCGACTCGCGATAACGCTGGTGACCATCGGCAACATCCACATCGAACATGTGCAGTTTATCGTAAACCGCCACTCGTTCACCTTGTGCATTCCACAACAGGCTGCTGGTGGTTACGCCATTCGCATGGCGGATCGGCATACTGCCGATGAGCAGCCACACACCATGTTGTTTGGCGAGGTTCGACAACGCATACTGAACCGGCCCGTTATCCAAGGGTTCCGCTTGCTGATGGTATTGTTCACGATTGCCCAGCAGCAGTGCATTTTCCGGTGTCACAATCCATTGTGCTCCTTGCTGAGCGAGCAGCGCCACCTGCTCTTGCAAGTAAGCCAGATTGGCACTTACCTCTGACCCAGAGGTCATTTGGATCAGTCCAACTCGTTGCATTTTCTTCCCTATTCTGCCAATTTGCGCAGTTTTTCCGGCAACTTAAATTCACCTTTGCTCCGCGAAAGCTCTTTCACCGTTGGTGAATCGAGCGGTCCTTTAACTTCATAGTTGACCTGAGTGAAAACTTCCACCACAGGAGAAATCACGGTCGTAATCGCCAACACATACAGCGCCGTTTGTGGTGTTACCGCAAAGGCGGTCAAGACTGGGATTCCCGAGGTAATATCTGGCACGAAATTCACTTCGGCATCCACAGTACGGGTATTGAGATCGGCCAAACCTTTGATGGTCATATCACCGGCCACCGCATCCATTTTGATGTTGTTGGTGACGAAAACCCCTTGCGAAATTTCACCACTGCCCGTGATTGAATCAAACGCCATCCCTTTATCAAACACATCACTGAAATCAAGTTTCATTTTACGGATGATCGAATCGAGGCTAAACAAGCCTAGCAGCCGCGCCGCGCCGCTGACATCGGAAATGACCCCTTTGCCAAGTTTAGTGTCGACCTTACCTTGCAGCGTATTGACCTGCATTGACCACGGTGCACCATCCCATTGTGTATTGGCCGTAATCTCAAAGGGAGCGCGTTGAATGCCAGAGTTAATCCCAAAGCGTGCCATCAGATCGCTGTTGTTATCGCCTTTCATGTCCAAATTCATTTGGGTATGACTCTGTGTATCGGTCAGCGTCCAGGTACCATTCACGTGCAGTTGGTTGGTCCCACTGGTGAAATCGATACTCTTCCACAGCAACGTATCGCCTTGGCGCTGAAAATCGACATTCGCTTGGCCGATTTTGTAACCCTGCAACCAGAAGTCTTTGATGGTCAAGGTCAGATTGGGCATCCATTGATGGAACTGGCGATCAAAATCGGAAATCAACGGCAACTTCTTGCGATCAATATCCACCAGCAACGCTTCTTCTCCAACCGATTCCAACTGAGGTAAAAACAGATGCAAACGGTCCAGCGCAATACTCAAATCATAAGGCTCAATATAGTTCGCTTGGCCTTTGATTTCTTGGCTATCGACACTGAGTAACCAGCCTAAATCCTTACGTCGCGCATTTAAATCCACGTCATTCCATTCTAAACCCGCGAATGTTAGCTCTTTCACTCCTACGTCAATGCGCTCCGGCATGGGTATGGTTGGGGTGTTTAAACTGGCTAATTTAGATTTCCCCGCTTTCGGCGCGGGCTTTTCACTGGCAATACTCAACCATTCATCAAGATTAAATGCTTGACTGCGCAACTGTACATGGTGCCCAACCACGGGACTGATTTTGAAACTCCCTTGCCCAAGCACCAGATTGGTTGCTTTCAGCGTAGGCACTTTCGGGGTTAAATCTATCTCGGCTTGGTATTTCGCTTGCGGCAGTTGCAATCGAGCCGAAACCATTTCTTGATTGCCTGAGGCTTGCAGCAACGCTTGACCTTTCACCTTGAGCGCTTTTTTGAGTGGGAAAGGATAGCGGCTTTCTAAAGCTCGGAGATCCGCTTTGCCATCCAACTGATAAGTAAAACCCACATCGTTGAGCTGAATATCAACCCTAGCCTGCCAAGGGGCATGGCCTTTCACACGGCTAAGCCAACGCTCACCGACGAAAGGAATCAGCGGTTTGACTTCCCAATCCCCGATAACGTCAATGCTGACTGCGTAGCCTCGTTTGGCATCTTCACCTTTAAAATCAATCGAAACCGGTTGTTTGAGCAAGCGGGCATCTAAGCCAGCAGCACTGACCCGATCATTATCAAATTCAATTTTCCCAGAAACGGATTTCAGGCTCATCGGGGGAGTATCAATATCCACCGAGTTGTTATTCAATTCAGCAAAGCCCCACGCACGCGGTTCTTGCCCGCTGTGAAACGGAATATTGAGCTGAAACTCTGAGCGCACCGGGCCTTTAACTTGAATGGTGGTAAGCGCAGCGCCCACAGAATCGACTAAAGGCGTCGCCATCATGTAGTTGCGGATTGCATTACCTTGCTTGGCACTGGCAACGGCTTCAATTTCGATGTGGCCGAATTCCGCCAATTCAGGAATGCGGCCTGTGATCCGCTCACCGGTGACATCCATCAAGGTCGCCGAGTGCGAGTCCAGATACATGGCATCATTTTCGAACAAGAGATCCAGTTGCAGATTGGTGATCGGTGGCCATGCCGTATCAAAGGCAAATTTGGCCTCTTTTAAGCCAACCCACGCTTGAAAAACACCGTTGTGCATCCGATAAGGAAACTGATCCAACGCGCCATACCACACCAGTTTGGCGGTATTAACTTGACCCGCTTGAATAGCGGTCGAGAGGTAATCGGTCAGCTCTTGCCCCAAAGCCAATGTTGGTAAATAGCGCCACGTTTCCCCCGCGTTAAACAGATCCGCCTCGGTGTAGAAAGAGAGAAATGGGCTGGCATTATTGGGAAAATCAAGACGAAACGCGCCAAGTGCTTGCAAATCGGGCGTCGCCACCGTGACTTTATCCGCCCAGAGTGACCATCCCTGCTCACCTTGCTGCCACACCATATCCACTTCGCCTTGGCGAATATTGAGTGGCGCTTGGAATACTTGACCATATGGCAGCACATCATCGACCAAGGTGGCATGAATGCGAGCTTGGTTGAGTGAACCTTGGATTTGTGCTTGCAGTGCATTCACCTGTGGCAGTAATTCCCACTGTGCAATGCCACCATCAATGAGTGAGGCCGAATAGTGTAGCGATTCCAGCGTGGCACCTTTAGCAATGCGCACATCTTCTAGCATTCCTTTGGGTTGTAATATCTCTAGCCAGTGGTTGAGTGTTTGAGACTCAGGAATCAGCTTCGTCAGTGGTAATAAGCTCTCAATATTCAGTTGGGAGAGATTAAGCCGCCATTGGTCGGGCTGCCAATCCATCGCCACATCCATCAGCGGCCAAAGTGCATCATCACTGCGTAATCGCAGTGAGTGGGCATTCACTTGCCAACCAAGTTTGGTCGGTTTTAATTCAACAATCCCTGATTCTAGCAACAGCTCATGACGCTGCTCAGCGTTTTGCCACACCAGCTCCGAAGGCTTAAGTTCGACATAACCATCAACCGGTTGATTATGCTCAAGCGTCGCCCAACCATTAAAGCTCAATTGGCCTTTTTGAATCCCAGTTTGGTCTTTCAGATAACGGGTTAACCAAGGCAACACGCGAACCTTGTCGGCACTCACATAGAAATCGCCCGAAACATCACGCAGCGAACCATGGTCGGTAAAGTTGGCACTCACTAACAAAGAGTTGATATTGGTTCCTGCAATGCTCACCACCCCTTCCGTAAAATGACGCGGTCCACGGTTTTGCCAACGTAATTTGTCGATATCGAGCTGACGCAGATCACCGGCAAAGGTGCGGTAGAGAATGGCAGAATTTTTTAAGCTGAAGTCATCCAGCTGACGCAAAAGCAAATCGTCCAGTTGCTTTACCACTCGTCCTTGGCGAGATTGCCGAGGGTTAGGGTTTTGCTCCAGAGCCAACCAATCAATCGCTCTGAGATCCAGCACCATGCCATTTACCGTTAAGTCTGCGATGACAGGCTGTCGCTGCCAAAGTGACTGCAATAAATCAAATTCAATCTCGATGCTAGCGGCATTGAGCTGAATGTCATTGCTGTCTGGCCAGTGGGCTTGCAGGGTTTGTAGAGAAAGAGAGGGATGGGTGTTGCGCCAGTAACCCTGTACATCAGCAATCGCCACTTGTACCGACGAATTTTGGTTCAGCCAATCCTGAATCTCCGCCTGAAAACGGTTCATCTGAGGCAGCAAAATACGCAGACCAGTGACGGCTAAAGCCAGCACTATCAACAGGCTGACCAGCAGCCACATAAGGATCCGCCCGAGGCGGGTTACTGTCGAAATCACCCGATGCCCTATTTACATCATGACTACATCAAACTGTTCTTGGTTGTAGAGTGGCTCCGCTTGAATGCGCACCTCTTTGCCAATGAACACTTCCAACTCGGCTAATGCGTGTGACTCTTCGCCTTGCAAAGTGTCTGCCACGGCAGGAGAGGCGTAGACCACAAATTTGTCTGCATCATACGCACGGTTAACACGAGTGATTTCACGGAGAATTTCAAAACAGACGGACTCCACTGTTTTGACACTGCCGCGACCTTCACAGGTTGGACAAGTCGAACAGAGCACATGTTCAATACTTTCACGGGTTCTTTTACGCGTCATCTCTACCAGACCGAGCTGAGTAAAACCGTTGATATTGGTTTTCACCCGATCTTTCATCAGCGCCGTTTCTAAAGAGGTTAGCACTCGCTTACGATGTTCATCCGAAGCCATATCGATAAAGTCGATGATAATGATGCCGCCCAGATTGCGTAGACGCAGCTGACGAGCAATGGCCTGAGTCGCTTCGATGTTGGTATTGAAAATGGTTTCTTCGAGATTACGACGGCCAACAAACGCCCCCGTATTGATGTCTATCGTGGTCATAGCTTCGGTTTGATCGATGATCAAATACCCACCCGATTTCAGTTCCACTTTACGCTCCAAAGAGCGCTGAATTTCGTTCTCCGTATCGTACATATCGAAAATCGGTTTATCACCGTGGTACAAATCGAGCTTAGCGGTGAGTTCAGGCACATATTCAGAGGTGAATTCTTTTAGGTTTTCGTACTCTTGTCTTGAGTCGACCAGAATTTTGGTCAGCTCGGTGCCAACAAAATCACGCAAAATTCGTTGTGCTAAACCCAATTCGCCATACAGCATGGAGCGATTTTTGTATTTGCTGCGCCGTTCGATGACTTTTGACCATAAACGCTTAAGAAAGGCGGCATCTTGAGTGAGTTCTTTCTCGTTTGCGCCTTCCGCCGCGGTACGAATAATGAATCCACCATGCTCATCACAATAGTGTGACACCACTTTTTTTAGTCGCTCACGTTCGGCTTCACTTTCAATGCGTTGTGATACACCGACATGGCTCGCTCCCGGCATAAACACCAGATAGCGAGAGGGCAGCGTGATATCCGTGGTTAGGCGCGCACCTTTGGTACCCAGCGGATCTTTCACCACCTGCACCACAATATCTTGTCCTTGGCGCACCAGCTCGGAGATATCACGAACTTGGAATTGCTGCTTCTCACTTTCCGCAACACATTCTGTGTGCGGCACAATATCAGAGGCATGTAAGAAGGCGGCTTTGTCGAGCCCAATATCCACAAACGCCGCTTGCATCCCCGGTAATACCCGGCTCACTTTGCCTTTGTAAATATTGCCAACAATGCCGCGTTTGGCTTCACGTTCAATGTGGATTTCTTGAAGGATTCCCCCTTCAATCATTGCCACCCGAGTTTCACTCGGGGTGACGTTTAACAGCAACTCTGCACTCATGAGCGCACCTCAATGATTAAAATGATTAGAATTTGTGCAGAAGCTGGTCAGTCTCGTAGAGTGGCAATCCCACTACCGCGTGGTAGCTGCCTTCAATCCTCGTAACAAATCGTCCACCCAATCCCTGAATGCCGTAACTGCCAGCTTTATCGCAGGGCTCACCACTTTGCCAATACGCTTCTATTTCTTGTTCTGACAAAGTTTTAAACCACACCTCTGTGGTCACCACCACAGAGTGCGTAATGCCACCTTGAGTCACGCTCACGGCGGTCATCACTTGGTGTTGATGCCCAGAGAGTTTAAGCAACATGCCTTTGGCATCTGCAAAATCACGTGGCTTTTCCAACACCTCTTGATCTTTGACCACAATGGTATCGGAGCCGATGACGATAGCACCGGACTCCACCAACGCTGCACCTGCTAACGCTTTATCGCGAGACAGACGCTCAACATATTGCGCGGGCGACTCTGTCGCCCCACGCGTTTCTTCGACATTCGGTACCACAACGTCAAATTGATAGCCCATTTGCGCTAACAATTCACGACGTCTTGGCGACCCCGAAGCCAGAACTAATTTTGATATCGTCATTTCACATGCCAATGGCGGCGAACTCGGCGCAGTAATAAAAACATCCACGGCCAAAGTATACAGGCAATCACGCCACTCCAGAGTGATAAAGGATTGAATGTCACGTTCTGAATGAGGTACTCACCACAGAAGATCAGGACTTCTAATGTCATCGACAGTAAGCCGATCACAATCGCCTGTTGCCATAGCGCCATATTACGCAACACCAAGAAGTTCATCGCGACAATGTAGATGACAATCGACATCATCATGCCGCGGATCCCCAAAGTGGAACCTAACAGCAGATCCCACAGCAATCCCATGACTAAGGCACTGCCTACATTCACCCGATGCGGCAATGCCAGCACCCAGTAGCAACACACCAGCAGTAACCATGGCGGCCGGAAGAGATCTAGCGTTCCCGGCCATGGAATGGTTTGGAGGACTAATGCCAATAAAAAAGAGGCCATAATGACCATACGGCCTTTGATATCACTGCTGATCATTGGCTTCTTCCTCTAAAAGCAACTGCGGATCGGCCTGCATGACTTTCTGTAAACGATCTTCGTTTGGCCAGATCAGTAGCAAATAACGCAAGCGATCAAATTCCACCACAGGATCCGCCTTGATCGAGGCAAACTCACGGCGGGTATCTTTATCGACTTGTGACACAATCGCCACTGGGTAGCCTTCAGGGTAAACGCCGCCTAAGCCAGAAGTCACCAGCATATCGCCGACTTCAATATCGGTACTGGTAGGGATATGTTCAAGTTGGATTTGATCCGTCTGCCCATTCCCCGAAGCGATCACTCGAATATCATTACGAATGTTCTGAACTGGGATCGCCGTATTAGGGTCAATCAGCAGTAAAACTCGGCTATTGTGCGCAGCCACAAAAGTGACCTGACCGACAATGCCTTTTTCGTTGATGATCGGCTGACCTTCATACACACCATCAATCCGGCCTTTATCAATCACCACTTGGTGACGATAAGGCGAGGTATCGACAGCCATCACTTCCGTCACGACCTTTTTCTCATCACGCAAAAAGGAGGAGCCGAGCAATTTACGAAACCGTTGGTTTTCTTCTTTGTACTGTTCAAGCAGTAGCAAATTACTTTTTAGCGTCAACACTTCCCGCTTGAGCAGTTGGTTATTTTCCCGTAACTGCTGGTGGGAGCTGATGCTGTCATAAAAATCGTCAAACAGTACGCGCGGTAGATCCGCTGCGTACTGAATAGGCGCAACCAGACTATTGAGCAGAAAGCGTACATGTGAGAATGCACCTAAACGACTATCAGCCAGCATAAGGCTGGCTGATAGCATAACCGCAAAAAATAGCCGCAGCTGCAGAGAAGGTCCTCGACCAAAGATAGGTTTCATCCAATAACCATCCTAGCGCTGAGCAAAATGCCATGCATGGGGCACGACACTACGGTTTATTCTTCGCTAAACAGATCGCCACCGTGCATGTCGATCATTTCTAGGGCTTTACCACCGCCACGAGCAACACAAGTTAGTGGATCATCGGCGATCACGACTGGGATTCCGGTTTCTTCCATCAGCAAACGATCCAGATCTTTCAGCAGTGCACCACCACCAGTCAACACCATACCGTTTTCAGAGATGTCAGATGCAAGCTCTGGTGGACATTGTTCCAGTGCAACCATCACCGCAGATACGATGCCGGTCAATGGCTCTTGCAGCGCTTCAAGGATCTCGTTTGAGTTGAGAGTGAAACTGCGGGGCACACCTTCCGCTAGGTTACGACCACGTACTTCGATCTCTTGCACGTCATCGCCCGGATAAGCGGAGCCGATTTCGTGTTTGATCTTTTCTGCCGTTGCTTCACCAATCAAGCTGCCGTAGTTACGGCGCACATAATTAATGATGGCTTCATCAAAGCGGTCGCCACCGATACGTACAGACGATGAGTAAACCACGCCATTGAGCGAGATCACCGCCACTTCCGTCGTACCACCACCGATATCAATCACCATTGAACCCGTTGGCTCAGAAACGCGCAGACCGGCACCAATCGCGGCCGCCATTGGCTCATCAATCAAGTAAACTTCGCGTGCACCGGCACCCAAAGCTGACTCACGAATGGCACGGCGTTCAACTTGGGTTGAACCACAAGGCACACACACCAGTACGCGTGGGCTTGGTTTCAACACGCTGTTGTCGTGTACCTGGCGAATAAAATGCTGCAGCATTTTTTCTGTGACATAGAAATCTGCGATCACACCATCTTTCATTGGGCGAATCGCAGAAATGTTACCAGGGGTTCGACCGAGCATCTGTTTTGCGGCATGGCCAACCGCTGCAACGGTTTTACCGCCACGGCCTTTGTCCTGACGAATTGCAACAACAGAAGGCTCATCGAGAACAATGCCCTGTCCTTTGACATAAATAAGTGTGTTGGCGGTACCTAAATCGATCGATAGGTCGTTAGAAAACATGCCACGAAGTTTTTTGAACATATTCTTCGTTCGTCCTGCAAGAAATGAGAAGATGAAAATTGCACTAAATGTACCAATGCCTTGCCATCACAGCAAGGCGTTGATCCATAAACATGGACTGAAACACGCAATTTCTAACAGTTATCTAACGGAATGAGAGAAATCGGGATCCATTGAGTGCTTAGTCATTAATTTGATTCGCGCCACCAGATCACCCGATCACTGCCACGGTACAAACCAAATTGCACTCGACCTTGGGTGGTTTGATCAAAGCTGCCGTCACCATCTTTGTCTTCAGCGAGCCACAGTAAGTTGTGCGCATTGAGATCCAACACCGAGTCAATCACCCCACGAGCACCCGCTCCCGGCGCACTAAAGCGAATCGCACTCTGACCTCGGCTCAACGTAGCACTAGGATGCTCAGCCAATATTTGCGGTGGAACAGGAACGCCTGAAGTCAGCACCGTATAGTCGCTTGATGGCAACGTAAAGCCCGTGATATCCGGTAACCCTGTGCAACTATCGTCTGTGGTGCGTACAAAACCATTCGTTGTGTAATGCTCAATGTAGATCGGCTGATCCAACGGTTGAGTTTCTGGTCCATACACATCTTGAATAACTAATTTGCCCCAATACAGCGGCATGGCCCCATCAATGTGTGAAAACGTATATCCCAAACAAGGGGATGCGGCATTTTGCCGATAACAAACCCCATCCTGATCCGTTAAGTTCGAGGCATTCAACGTCAAATCAAACGCAGCATTAAACACGGCTTTAGGTTGTAACGGTTTTTGATACCACACCTTTTCCCCATTTAAGACAATGCCACTGTTGTTTGATGCCTGTCGGCTGACGGGCGAAGTCTGCTGATTATCGAAACCAAGATTCACACCGTTTGCGCTATCACTGTAAGTACGACCACTCCATTGATTGTTATAACGCCACCAAAAGCCGATGAGATAGTTTTGCGTATCCGCATTATTGGCGGATTTAGGCTGTAAATAGAGTCCCGGACTATTGGAATACTCGAACGGCTGCCCTAGATAACTAAAAGCATTGCCCGTTTTACATGCCGCATCTAAGGACACTGTCATCGGCGATACCGCAAAGTAAGCGGGAATAAAGCGCCCAATGGAACCGGTAGATGAAACGGCAATCGGTAGATTGGCACTCGCTAAATCAAGACCAAGATAATGAGTTGGAGCGACCAAAGAGAAATCGAACACCCCGACTTCACTCACTTTTTGTGCCACTGTCGTCATCGCACCAATCTCATGATCATAACTTTCCGTACCGATATTGCCGGCCACACCCGTTGCTGGTTGCACGAGCGCATGTTGCAGGGTGAGATTTTGCTGCTGGTAGTTGTTAACCGTTAAATTATTAGTGAAGTCATTATCTTCAACCGGTTCGGCGGCAACCGCTTGGATATTCAGATCAAAGTTTTCATCCGCTCTCGCAAAAACATTACAACTCATATCCGCCGCAGAGCATTTGCCATCACTGTTATAAAAGCTTTTCGCACTCAAAACCAATGCTCTTGGAACACGGATAAAACTATCTTGCCCTTCGAGAAGCAGATCTTGCTCATCACCACTGCCCGTGAAACGAGCATGCAGAGCTAAATTACCCACTTCACTATAAGAGATCGGGAAACTCGCCTCACCATTTTGATTAAAGTTCAAACTTATCGAGGTCGCGTTATTTGCAGACTGACCAATTGGTGTTCCATTTACCCCCACAGTGACGGATTGGAATCCACTATTATTGGCCGTCGGATTGAGGTATTCACTCCAAAACGCCACTGATTTTTGGACATTGCCAAAACTTGGTAAGCATTGTTGTGAAGCATTATCTTTGCGCACCGCTTTTAGGGTAGCCGTGACCGTTTGGTTGGCATAAGCATTGGGTACATCGACAATAAAGCCGCTGTCGGCGAAGTCGATGTAGCAGTTACTTTTTGAAAATGAACCCGCAGCCCCTGTTCGACTACATAAATTTTCATTATAAGCCTGTGCTGTCGGGGTTGAGCCCGAAATATCGACAGTGACTCGTCCGGCGGTATTACGGCGCAGCTGTTTGGTACCCACACCGTTAGTCAGTGATGCGTTATACCCACCAACCCAGCCACCATCGGCATTCGGTGTTGAGGCTGGGACTAAATTTGCGCTGACAGGATCAGCAAATAACGAGCTACAACTGGCATCTGCACAGGCTTGAATCACCACATCACTGGCACCACATGTAAGCCCATTGCTTGGTAATATCAGTCGAAAATGGTTAATTTGTTCGCCTACGGGTCTTGAATTAAGCGCGCACACTTGGAAATTATCAATTTCATGATAGTTGGTGTAAGACCCCGTCGAGCCAGTAATGGACATGATTAACTCGTTGGGGACAGATTCCTGTCCCTGAAAGTTCATCACATTCAAAGGGCCAATCAAGTTACTCCAAGCACCAGTGCCAATTTTACGCCTTACTGTCACCATCGAGGTTGACGCTTGTGTTGAGTCAATAATGATCTGATAACGGTGCTGGGGGCTACCATTCGTCCCATCAACTGCTGGGCTCAAGCAAGTACCATTCGGATTCATCGCCGTGCCATTCGCACAGGTTCCGGCTAAATAATTGTATCCAGAATACCCAGCCCCAGAGCCACGCAAAACAACCGACTGACGTCTCGCCCCAGGGCCATTTCCTCCCCCTTCGATCGAGTAATTCCCGTACTCGTCTAAACCAATACCTAGCCAACCGCCTGCAAAACCGGGTTTTTGCTCATTATTCTTATAACCGTAACCCAGCGGCCCCCCAAAAGCCCCCACTTGTGGAGTAACTTGGGCATCAGAGAATACAATCGCAATCCCGTCCGCACCATTTCCCCCATACGCAAAATAATCGAACTCAAGCTCGACGCGGTTTCCTGCAGCAGGAAAGATACGTTGGAATGTCGAAGCCGTCGCTTGATTCACTCTCGCCTCGGTGAGACGTAAACGTTGACTCACAATAGAAGGGGTAAAGGTTCCACTACTTTTAAAGACTCGCCATTGATCGCTAAGGCTAGGTGAAGAAAAGTCGTCTGAAAAACACTGCAAACCAGATTGCTGACAAGAATGCCGGAGTTGAGCAAGCTGTGCGATTTTTGAATTAGATAAGCCAGAACCGTATATCGACAGCTCATCAATATATCCATTAAACGCCCGTGAAGCAGAACTTAAATCCGTTCCTATTTGCAACGGAAGGTTATTGTTCAACAGCACATAATTCGTGTTAGCGGATTTATTCAGTTGGCCGTTAATAAAAATAGCTTGCCGCTCACTGCCGCGATAACGGTCATAACGAATCGCAATATGTGACCACTGATTGCGAGGGATGGATGCCGTGGAGGTGAGCGTTAAAGCCGCTCCGGTATCTCTTTCCCAATACCAATACACGCGACCTTGGCTATCTAAGTGAAATTCATAGTTACCATCTTTAGAAATGATGGTCATGATATCTGAGTTCGGGTAACTCTTGGGGTAAACCCAAACTGAAATCGTAAACGCATCTTTAAAATTCAATGCCGAGTCATTCGGAATATTCACGTACTGCGCTTGGGACTGATTAAAAACACCGTAACCACATGTACCGTTTGAATCGATATCAGCCGGTAAGGCTGGTGTTTGATTGGCCGTATTTGCCCCGTTAACCGCCACACCGTGTAAAGCATTCGCTACCGTATTCTTCACTTCTCCCGTATTACCGGCCCATGCCGACTCATCGAGATGATAGCGCGCCACTAACTTATCGCCTTGACACATACCATTGAAGTCGGCAAGCTCCACCGCCTCAAGATCCACTACGGTGCTTCCTGAATTGGCTAGTCCGCCTCCCGTCGCAATGGCGCCCGTAATAGTGGAATTGGCAGAAATCGTTACCGAACCCGCTACATACAAAATTCCGTTGATATGTAAATTGCCATTCAGCACTAATGATCCAGCAACATAAATAATCAGATTTTCTGCGTCACCAGAGGTATTAAGGTAGGTGTTATCATTGATCGTGAGTGTATTGAAATATAAGCGCGCGGTTTTGCCGGAAGCCACCGAAACTGCGTAGCCTGACAGCGTGCCTGAGTTGTATTGGTAGTCCCCGGGAGCCCAGACGCCACAGTTGCTTCCATTGCAGTTCAGATCTCCCAGGCTCGGCAAATTAGAAGGGGGAACTAGCCCATAAGGAGAGTGATTTTGGCTCGGCGGGTCGGTAAAAATATCGGAACACAAAGGTACGGCAAACGCAGGCATTGAGTAAGCGAACAAGAGTAACAACAACGTGTATAGTTTAATTTTCACTTCTTACTCCTACTTCAACAACGCGTTGTAGTGTCCAGTCTCCTATTTGGCAGCGACCTGACGCTTTTAACTGATAAACCTGTTCACCACTGTCTAACATACCTAAATTATTGCATATAACGCTGGCTTCGCACTGAGATAATCCTTGCCCATCAAAGCCCATATTTTGTTGGGCATTAGTATGGCAACTGCCTTCTGTCGTGGTTTGATAAAAACGGCTCAGTTCAATATTGAGCGCTGAACGTGCTGCCATTTCTGCGCGAGTACCGAGCACCATAGACACCAGATGTTGGCTATTACGCTCTTGATTTCGGTTAGCCACTAGCGCGACAAACCCGACAACAACGATAAGAAAAACCACCAGAATCAAGGCATTGCCCTGCTGCTTACGGCGTATTGTAGACCAAGGCATCATGATCAAACCTTACTGTTTCACCTTGAGCGGCAAAGGTGAGTTCTATTTTAATGAGTCCATTGCGCTGCAACTGGGCAGGCAGCACCGCAAAATTTGCCGCACTTAAATTCTCTGCCATTAACACCCGTTCGTTACCTAAATAAGCAGGAGCCAATAACGTTCGGTTTAACGCATAATTGGCATAACGGTATATGCGGCTGCCTTCCTCATAACAATAGGCGACCGGTGATTGATAAAAATATGCGCGATTAGCTGGGGATTGGCGAGTAAACAAGGTGGATTGCACTAAAGGAACGTCCACCATCTTCAAAGGTTCTGAAAAATCCACTGCACTCGCCACTTCAGCAATTTGCCCAGCCGCCGGTAACAATTCTTCTCGCAGATCTTGTGCTGATAGAGGAGAAATCACCAAACGCTCTCCCGCATTAATTTGTTTATTCACGGGCAATACCCGAAATTGATTAATACTGGTTGTAGGAAAGGATTGATAGATCGCACTATTCACAATCGGCAGAAACTCAATACAGCCGTTGGCAACCATCACACTATTGGGAACGGCTTCACGCAATTCTCGGCTCATACGCTCTGTGATAAATCGACCTTGTTGAATAAGTGCTTCACGCGCAGAGGTATCAGCGTAAATCCCCATCGCTTGCCCCAGAATATTGCCCAAGAACAGACCAACGATGCCGAGTAGAATAATGGTGATCACCATTTCAATCAGGGTAAAACCACGACTCATTAGTAGTTCCCTTTTATGGCAGCAAATGGATAGGCATTACCTTGCGGATCATAAATCACAATCGCAATCCGCTTATAGTGGGTAGCCACTGAAGCCGGCGTTGCGGAAAACTGCCCGCTATTATCCGTCTCATAAAACACTTGGATAGCGACAGAAAAGCGATGATATTCGCTCGAAAGATCATTCCCCAATACATCGGTGACAGAAATGGGAGTCGATGTAATGTAATCATCGACATCGTTGTATTCGGTATTACTCAGTATGCCCTCTTTGCCAAGTGCGGAGGGAGCGGTGCAATCTTGACGACCAGACACAGCAACAATCACGCACTCCGGTAATCCACCGTTAGGCCCTGATTGTTCATCAAACTGCCGACCAAGAATCTCATCCAACACCGCTCGGCCTAACTCTGCGGCTTTAACCGCCATCACTTGTTCTGCCGTTTGTTTGGATCGCGGGTACAGTGCCGTCGTCACGCCAACCAAAGCAATCCCAAGCACCACAATAACGATCACCATTTCAATCAGCGTAAAACCACGTGATAGGTTGGGAGAGTTAACAGGCATAGATATACCCTTCGGTGTTCACACAGACTTGGCGGGCGTCGTTATTCGTCACACTACCGATGCGCACAACACAACCCGTAGCAACACATTGAGTGGCGCGACCTAAACGGTCAAAATCCAGAAAAGATTGGCCACCACTCCCACTCAAAGAGAGGCTGACTCCGCTGGCGGCGGCATCCACCATCGAAGGATCTGAGGTATTACTAGGAAAAGCAGTGAGGCAATTTTCTTGCATAACTTGCGGAGAAACTTGAATGGCGGCTGTGCTCGTCAGTAACCAGCGATTGCAGTAGCCTGTTCGCTGCATTGCACGGCTTTGAGTTAAACGCAATGATGCCAATACTTCACTTTGTGTCGTAATGACCGCAAAAGAAGACGGACCAAGAAAACGGCTTGCCGCATAAGCAGAAACTATCCCTAGTAGGATAATCACCACTACCAGTTCGATAAGGGTAAAACCTTGTGTTTTACCCTGAGACAACTCAATACTGCTTTGCCGCATGGCGAACAAATCTAGCTCAAGCCGTTAGAGAACAAAGGCCAGACAAGCTGGCCTTTAAAATCAGTCACATTCGCTAACTGAGATTGTAGGTTGAGCATTACTCACTGTTGTAAACAGTGAGTATGTTACAGAGCATTTAGTTGCATTAGCACCAGTAACACCATTTTTAAAGCTATATGATATCGACTCAGAACCTGCTGTAGCACTTGATGCAACAACAGACCAATCTGAATTTAATCCTGAAACAGCCAAGCCAATACCATTAGCATTGGCAGCTGGGTAACCCCAAACAAGAGCCACATCATCACTGCCGATTGTTACTTCCTGCCCAGTTGCAAATCCTTCTTTTCCATCTAATGCAGCTCGGCCGTAAACGATACCTGCTGCACCTTGCATTGCTCCTTTTAAGCCTTGCAGTGACGCTTCTCGCGCATCCCCTTGCAGGTTTAAGAAACGTGGAGCAGCCGTCACTGCCAAAATACCGAGAATGACAATCACCACTACCAATTCAATCAGGGTAAAACCGCCTTGTCTTTTCATTATTACTTTCTCTCTTTCAATGTGAATACGCAGAATTACTGCAAGGTAACGGTCACGCGACCAGTTTTGACTTCGTAAACAAACTCATGTTGGCTGCCTTTTTCATTCTGCACATAAGTACAGGTGGCAGCGCCCGCATCCGCTTTCGCCGAATACTTATAATCTGAACTGCTAGCAGCTTGTGTCACCGTGCCGACTTGCGGTGGGTTTTGTAGTAAATTCTCCATCAAATCAATACAAGCTTGATCAGAAAGACTTGAAGGATAAGTCGTGTTATCCGTGTTCAGTCCTAGAGGGTAACCATCGCGATACCCGCTGGTATCTGAGGTCGTTAACCAGAAATCCACACCATCATAGTTGATTGACGGGTACTGATTGGCGGTGGGTCTAGCTTGCGCTTCCCACTGTGCTCGTGCTGAAAGTACCCCAGTGGCAAAACCCCCAGCAACGCCTTCGATGCTGGCTTTTTTCGCTTCATCAGTCACATCGAGAAAACGGGGCAACGCGGCAACCGCAAGTAGCCCAACGACTACGATGACAATCACTAATTCGACCAACGAAAAGCCTTGCTGCATTTTCTTCATATATTTGACTCACTTACCTAACGTATGGCGTGCATTATACGCCGTTTTGGGGCTTTGATGTCGCTAAAGTGTCAGAAAATTCTCACATTAAAAATCTGACATTCACCGCAAAAAAACGGTCTTTCAATTCCACTTCAATCTGAGCTATCTCGCTATACTGATAGTCGCAACGATAACCATTAGCCAAATTGATACTCGTCACTTTAGGCAACCAGTCGAGCACCTTACGATCAGGATAGAGCAAAACTAGCACTTTTTCACAGTCAACTCCTTGATCGACCTTGGGAAAAACCCACCCGTTCTGCATAAAAACCCGATCCTGTTCAAATCGTAGTTGTTCCGGACGCCCTTGCAACACCCATTCTTGCTTGTAAGTGTTGGCGCGCTCTGCCATGCGTTGCTTAGTGACCTCGATGGCGGTCTGCATCGTTTCTCGCGACATGGAACGCCAAACCGAAAAAAGAGCGCTGATCAAAACCAACACTAACAACACCCAAACCGCAAAACGAGCTCGCTCAAAACCGCTTTTCATTAGCGACCTTTAAGGGCATCCATCATGCCCCACATCGGCAAGAAGATACCCAGAGCCAGCACCAATACCATTGCCGCAACAAATACCAACAAAACAGGTTCAATACGTGCAGTGAGCGTTTTTAAATCATAATCCACTTCACGATCATAGAAATCTGAGACCTCTAATAAAAGCTCATCAATTCGCCCCGTCTCTTCCCCTACGCTCACCATTTGAATGACTAAAGGGGTGAAAATTTTTGCATTCACTGCCGTGGTTGAAATGGAGACCCCCGATTCAATCTGGCTTTTCATTTCCAAAATGCGCTGCTCAAGAAACTTATTATCAATCGCCTCCGCAGACAGCGCTAAAGATTGGTTAAGCGGGACACCCGCTGAAAGCATCAGTGAAAACGTCCGAGAAAAACGAGATAACTGAGCACGGTTCACAATGCCGCCAACAATCGGCATACGCAGTCGTAAATGATCCCACTTGATCCGCCCATCAGTGGTGTTTATCCACGCCCGAAAGGCAAAAAACAGGCCCACCATCACCCCGAGCAGCAAGCCCCAGTAATTAACAAAAAAATCGGAAGTGGCGATCAAAATTCGGGTGGGTAATGGCAAGTCGACCCCAAAACGACTGAACATGCTGGTAAATTGTGGGATCACTTTGACGTTGAGAATAAACATCGCCATCACCACAAAGCTAATGACAAAGGTGGGGTAACGCATCGCCGTTTTGATCCGCTTGCGCGTTTCAACTTCTTGTTCGTAATAATTAGCCAGTTGTAATAAGGCCTGATCTAAACGCCCCGTGTTCTCACCAACCTGAATCATGGAAACGAATAATGGGCTAAATACCCCAGGATGCATCTGCATCGAAGCGGAAAGGTTGCGCCCATTGGTTAACTCATTACACACTGACTCTAACGCCGCTTTCAGTTGTTTATTATGACAATTTTGGGTTAAACCACGCATTGAACGCAGCAAAGGAACCCCGGCTTTGGTCAAACTAAACATCTGCCGACAAAATATCACTAAAACCTCTAGGGGAACGGACGGTGTCAGCCAAGCTTGCCAATTGACATTCCAACTACTTTTCGAGGAACCGCCCTGCGCAATAGAGGTCGGCACGATACCTTTATTGAGTAACATATCAGCGGCTAACTCTTCGCTCGCGGCCTCAACCAATCCGGAGGCTTTACTTCCATCCGCATTACGCCCTTGATAATAAAAAGTCGCCATGCTTACTCCTACAGATAAATCGGCTCAACAAGACCGGAAGAGTCTCCTTCACCCAACGACATGACTTCATCAAGGCTCACAACCCCTTGCAACGCCAGCTCCATCGCAGAGGCAAGCAACGGTTTATAATCCGAATTACGACGTGCTGCTTGCGAAAAGGCGACGGCATCATTGGCGCGTAAACAATCCATCATCGGCTGATCCAACTCAAGCATTTCAAATACCCCAATTCGACCGCGATAACCGGTCAAATTGCAGTTTTGGCAACCGCGCCCGCGCATGAAAGTGGCAGAAACTTGGTTTGGGAAACGAGTGACAAGCCACTGTCGGCGTGCTTCATCAACGGCATCATGACTACTGCAATCAGGGCACACTTTACGCACGAGTCGTTGTGCCACCACAGCACGTACCGCACTCGCCACCAGATACCCCGGCGCCCCCATATCGATCAAACGCAGTGCGCTGTCCACGGCATCATTGGTGTGTAAGGTGCTCAGAACTAAGTGGCCAGTTAATGCCGCCCGCAAGCCGATTTCCACCGTTTCCTGATCGCGCATCTCCCCCACCAGAATGATGTCGGGGTCTTGCCGTAAGAAAGTTCGTAGTAAGGTGGAAAAATCGAGATTAATTTTAGGATTCACCTGAACTTGGTTAACCCGAGAAATACGATATTCGACCGGGTCTTCGGCGGTGATGATTTTTTTGCCGGAGGTATTGAGCTCACTCAATGCCCCATACAAGGTGGTGGTTTTTCCCGAGCCTGTTGGACCGGTAACCAAAATCATGCCATGTGGACGCTTAAGTTGCTGACGAAGACGTACTAATAAGTGTGGCGGGATCCCGGATTCTTCTAATTTACGAACGCCTGTGGATTGGTTAAGCAAACGCATCACCACCGATTCGCCATGTTGGATCGGCATCGTTGACATCCGGATATCAACCGACTGGCCTTTGACTCGAATGTTAAATCGACCATCTTGCGGCATCCGTTTTTCCGAAATATCCAGATTCGCCATCAGTTTTAAACGCAGCACTAATGCTGAAGCAATATTCACTTCATGCAGTAAGGTTTCATGCAACACACCATCAATCCGCTGGCGCAAACGCAATACGTTGGCATCGGGTTCGATATGAATATCAGACGCTCCGACCTGAATCGCATCTTCAAACAACGAGTTAATCAGCTTAACTACCGTCACTTCATCACTGTCTGAATCCGTGATCTCAAAGTCGAAGCTGTCGTTGGTTTTGTGTTCGGCATGCAACTGCTCAGCAAACGAGACGATCTCTTTGGTGCGGCGATAGTAGCGATCAAAACCATCCACTAGCTGCTTTTCGGGCGCAATCACAAACTCAAAACCATACTCGGGCAGTTGGTTAAGCAGCGCTTCTTGTGCGAAAAGATCCGCAGGATCGCTCATCGCGATACGCAAAATATCGCCACTGCGTCCAATCACCAAGGCTCGTAAGCGGCGGGCGTGAACTTCAGGCAACAGCGGGACTGCATCGATATCCACATTCGCTCTGCTCAAGTCAATCACCGGTAAACCGAGCTGTTGCGCCAAAAAGTTCAGTAGCTGGTTTTCACTAAGAAAGCCCAGTGAAATCAAGGTATCCCCTAAGCGACGCCCTGTATTTTTCTGGGTATTCAGAGCTTGTTCAAGTTGCGCTTCACTGACGATGCCTTCTTCAACCAACAAATCACCCAGACGCTTACGCAGTTTATTAATTGGCACTTTGTGTCTCCTGTAAACTGGTCAGTAATTGCAGGCGCTGTTGGATAAAGGCTTGGGATTGGCTGGAAAGTCCAACGTTGTTCAAGGCTTGCTGATACGCCTGCTGTGCGGCCGGCCATTGCAGAGCGCGCTCTTGTTGAATGGCCAATCCGAGCCACCAACGGCCGTTATTGGGTTCTTGTTCAGTCAACAACTGATAGCTTTGTAAAGCCATTGCATCTTGCTTCGTTTTTTGTGCCAGTGCTGCACGTAGCGATAAGTATTCGACGGTGGGCTGGTGAGGCAAATAGGCTAATGGCACTAATGCGGCAGCATCTTGTTTTTCTCTAGCCAGTAACTTGGCAAGCGCAAGGCGCAGCACTTCCCCATCCGGATTACGTTCAATCCCCGCCTGCATCAAATCAAACGCTTTTCGCCCATCCCCCTTGCCATAATAAAGTGCCGCCAGTTTTTGTCGGGTTAATTCGTCTTCTGGGGTATAGCGTAGCGCTTCACCATAAGCATTCACAGCAGCTTGGAAATCGTTACTTTCCATGGCTTTTTGTGCTCGTTGTAATGCCTTTTGTGCCAACTGTTCCGGCGTGAGTGCCACCTGTTCCACAATCATCACAGGCTGAGTTGCCGGGAGGACTTCCTCTTCATCGGCTGATAGCGGCGCTTGAACATTTGTCGCTAAGGTCAGCTCAGGCTCCGGTTTAGCTACCGTCAACGTCGTTTCAAGCTGAGCGATCGGTTGCGGTTTGGCTTGCACCTGTGCGATGGGCTCACTTTTGATAGGCGCGGTATATAAGGCAACGGCTTGCTGCGTGGTTTTTTGCGTTGGAGATGGAAGATCCTCCTGCACCACCATAGTGGTTGCCGTTTGAGATACGGCAGGGGCTTGTAAAGAGACTGACCAACCACCAACGGCTAAACTGATACCGAAGCCCAACACCGCCCATAGCCAAGCGGGACGTGCTTTAGAAGGAGCAACCTCAATCCGTTCAATGCTCGATAGACGAGAGTGATTGGGTTTGGCGCTTTTGGCCAATGCTTGATTCACCGCACTCATGGCTTACTCCATCCCCACAATACTGGGGTTTTAAATCTGGGTTTGCAGCTGTCATAGGTATCATGAATCGCGGCAAACAGGTGATGCTGATTAATCAACGGGCTTTGTTCGTGCCAAGCCAGTAACAGAGCCTTATGACATATTTGGTTGATCAAACGCGGGATCCCTTGTGATGCCCGCCATACGGCTTTCTTCAGCGCCGGATTAAACAGGGGATAAGGCGCTTTCGCTTTGTTTAAACGGCTCTCAATGTACACTTCCGTTTCAGCTTGGCTCAGTGGGCGTAAATGCGCATTGAAGGTGATCCGCTGCCGAAACTGGCGTAGATGATGTTGTGCTAACCTTGCATCTAATTCAGGCTGGCCAATCAGAACGATCTGTAACAACTTAGTCTGCTCGGTTTCCAAGTTACCAAATAGTCTCAGCGTTTCTAACGCCTCATCAGAAAGTGCCTGCGCTTCATCCACCAAAGCCACAATTCGTTTACCTTGCTGATGCAGCTCAATCAATCGTGTTTGGATCTGCTCAACAATTCGCACCGCTGAAACCACTTCAAGCTGCAATTCGGCTGCCACCGCCTGCCGTAACTCTTCGCCACTGAGCATGGGATTGGGCAAATAAATCAGTGCCACCTCATCACCGAGGTGAGTGAGCAACATCCGACACACCATGGTCTTCCCCGTCCCCACTTCACCGGTCAGCTTTGTCACTCCCTCTCCCATTTCTATCGCCGCACTTAAGGTTTGAATGGCCTCAAAATGTGGGGCTAACCCCAGAAACAGTTCGGTATCTGGGGTTAAGTGAAAAGGAAGTTGCTCCAGACCAAAGTGCGATAAATACATACATTTACTTGCTTTCTGGGAACCAGTCTTGCAACAAGCTGCGCGAACGCTCCAACTCTTTTTGCCACGTATTCACACCAACCACCGTCGGTTTAAGCAAAATCACTAACTCTGTTTTTTGAGTCTGTTTAGAGGTGTTACGAAACAGATGACCTAGCCCAGGAACATCGCCAAGAAATGGCACTTTGGCAACCCGATCCACCGTGTTGGACTTCATCAAACCACCAATCACCACCACATCACCATCTTTCGCTCGGATCACTGAGTCTGACTCCCGGATCGAACTTCTCGCTAACGGCAGCTCTATTTGCTGGCTGTTGTAGGTGATGCGCTTGGTCTGTTGCTCCACTTCGATAACCGCAGGGTGAACATGCAGTAACACATTACCTTTATCGTCAATTTGCGGGGTCACATCTAATGAAATACCAGAGAAGAAAGGGGTCAGAGTAATGTCGGGGGAGGCTTGCGCGTTATCGCCAGTCCCCACGACACTCGATAAATCCGTTACATAATATTCATCGGTACCGACTTTAATCACCGCTTTCTGGTTATTAGATGCAGTGACGCGTGGGCTTGAGAGCACATTTAAGTCGCCCTGTGTCGACATAAAGCTCAGTACGGCCTCAAAACTGCCGCTAGAAACCACCACATTCGATTGGCCTCCCAATAGCGTCCCTATCGCATCGAGTCCCGGTAAAATAGAGCTGATTGGATTGCCATTGGTGTCTTGAGCGATCGTTCCGGTACCGATCTGGTAATTAGTTCCATTTGCGGAGAAAGCTTTGCTCCAATTAATCCCTTGCTCATAGCCATCACTGAGTGTGACTTCAAGAATTTTGGCTTCTAAAATCACTTGGCGCTGCATACGCTGCTGAGAAATACCTAAAAACTCGGTAACCTGACGAATTTCATCAGGATAAGCGCGTAGGGTCAGCACCCCAGCTTGCGGGTTAGCCACGACCGTTTGGCCACCACTGCTGCCAAGCAACTGAGCCACGGCTTTTTCCAGTTGAGGCCAGAAATCACTTTCGTTGGTCGTTTCAATCTCTGTACCACCGCGAGCATCGCTTCTTTTGGAATTAGAATTGCTCGAAGATCCATCCGAAGAGCTATTACTACTACTGGATGAAGAGCTACTACTTGAATTTGAGTTATTGGTGTCCGTATTGGTGATCGTCCCGGTCGTAATCGCGGTTAAAGAGCGCCCAGTACGCTTAAATTGCAAGTAGTCGACCGGAATCGTTACCGTGCGAAGCCCCGCTGGATACACTTGAATGACTTTGCCTTCTTTAACGATATCAAAGCCATACAAATCACGCACAACGCCAAGTGCTTCATCCAAAGTGACATCCGTAAGGTTAAGTGTAATGCGTCCAGTCACCGCGGGATGAAGCGCGGCGCTGTATTCAGTTCCCTGTACCAAGCTAGTAAAAAAGGCTTTGGCTTCAACCTCTTTGGCTTGAATGCGAAAACGCTGCAAGGTTTTGGGTTCACTGGCGGTAAGCGTGTCCATATCGGGCATCAAATCCGCTTCCACTGACGGCGGTAATTGGTCAATCTGGCGACTGCTCTTCTCGTTAATGGCTTGGTTGAGAGCTTGTTTAGCCTCCACCGGATCACGGTGTCCCATTGAGCATCCCACTAAAGAGGCGACCACTGACGCGAGTACGATTTTACGCATAAGACTTTGTTACCTTATTGTTTTATATCGAGCGCAAAGAGTGCCAACTGCCACTCTTTCCCTGCTCGGGTGAGTTTCACCTGATCGGGATGGATGGCTGTAACATGATAACCATTCACCACATCCCCTTGCGCTACCACGGTTTGTTCGATAATCGCATAACAGCGATTACCCTCCGCACACACAATACTTTGTAGAGCAGGCACAGGGTAAGTTGGTGTTCTTTTTTGCTCGGTTTTTGTTGGACTTTCCCACCCTAAAGGGGCGGTTGGGTCGACATTGGCGTAACTGTGCGTTGCGATGATTAGCGCCAACAGCGCTGCATGTTTAACCACCGATAAACTCCTCTCGACTGCCCAAAGTATAGACTTCTAGGATCACCCGAGCCTGTGGGTAGTTTTCCACTTGATACTGAAAACGGCGCCAATAATATTTCACAGGTAACGCTTCTAAGGTTTGCAAATAGTCACGAATGGCGAAGTAAGATCCCGTGAACTCCATACGTACCGGATGCAAATAATATTCCGATTCCATATTGGTGTCTTTCGAACGCACAATAGGTTCCGCAGGCAAGGATTCTAGCGATACCAATTTCAGTTGTTGACCCTGTCTGAGCACATTTTCCAATAAATTCGGCATCTCTGAAGGTGCCACCATCGCCGTGATCTGCTCTGCCAATTGCAGTGAGATCTCCTGACTGTGTAGCGTCAGCTGTGATAACTCAACATCCAATTCCTGATCTGGGTTTCTTGCGAGCTTTGCTTGCAACGCCATGATTTCGCCTTGCAACAACTGATTACTAGAAGTCAGAGTTTGAACTTGCAATTGGCGCGCTTCACTTTGCTTCAATGCTGGCTCAATCAAGCCCATCCACAATGACAGCACCACCACCACGACACCACAAAGTGCGATCAACCCTTTTTCACGCTGTGAAAGCGCGGAAAACTGTTTTTCCATCGTTTGCCAACGTGATCTCATTTCAGATTCCCTCGCTGGGTATTCAATTCAAAGGTGATCATATCCTGATCATTACGACCAATTTTCAGTTGTTCGAAGCTTCTGCCCATCAAATGCAGTTCTTGTTTAAACTGATTTATCCAGTTTGGAATTGCGGCGGGATCACGAGCTAACCCTTGTACGTTCAGTTGAAGCGCATCTAAGGTAATACTGCTTAAAGAGATATCACTGCGCGCTAACTGCGCCAATGAATTTAAAACACCGGAATACCCAGTTTGCTGCGCGGCATCAAACTGACCAATCGCCTGTTTGGCTTCCTGTTTAGCTACGATTTCTTTTTTCAAACGCTCAATCGCCGCTAATTTTCCAGCTGATGGCAGATGATTGGCCGCTTGCTGACGCAGGCTCGTGGCTTGCGTCGTCAACGTTTGGTTCTCATCCTGCTGCTGTTGCAGTTGTTGATGGCTCACCATATTTTGATAGCCAACGCCAGCATACCCTAGCAACAGCACGGCACTTAACGCTAGCCAGACCAGTAATAGGTTGGTTAATGTGAATTTTTCTTGTTTTGGCTTTAAATGGTCTGGATAAAAGTTGATCGTGTCTTGCGATACATTACGAGCATAACGTGCCAGTTGTTCACCGCAGGAAATGGCCGCTTCCCCATCCAACCCTGAAGCTCGGACACTTAGCCGAGCATTCAACCCTTCAATCAGCGCTTCTCGATCTTCCCCATCACAACACACTTTAAGTTGTTGTAAAGAGCCGCCTTTTAACTGAGCAGAGAGATAATCAATCGATCGCTGTAACTCCAACGCCAAACTATCCAACTGCAGAGCACTCACCGCATTATCCGTCACCGGAGCCGTAATCCCACGCAGTGTTCGCTGAAAGCTGCATTGGCGCTCCACAAAGGCATCTAACTTAAAGCTGCCACCCATACTACGGTGCAGCAATAAGAAATGGCTCAGTTCTCCCCCTGTCAGTCCCCATATCGCTTGCTCTGGAATAATTCGGCCAAGCGTTAACCCCGCCGCTAACGCCATGCTTTGCAGTTCCAAAATGGTGCGCTTGCTGATCACATAGGCTTGAACTTTGCCACTGCCCGGTAGTGGGTGAGCATCTGCTACCACATCGGTCACTTTCTCACTGAGCATATCTTTAAGTAAAAAAGGCAAAGCGGCTGACCACTCTTCACGTGGTACGCTAGGTTGCTCAATTTGATAAGCTTGATAAAGCTGAGAATGGAGTACGAGGTGGATTTGTACATCATGAATCGCGTGTTTTTGCAGCGTTTGTACTAACACGGATTGCCAGTTTTGTTGGTTTAAAGCTTGAGGTGGGATCGGGGGCAGATCGTCTGTCGTAAAGTACAAACTTTCAGGCTGCACAACAACATAGAGCTGCTGAGAGGCAACCTTAGGGGCAAACAATTTTTCTATCCAACTCGTTTTTTTCATGTTCTAACCACGGCTATTTGGTTCTCCATCGATTGCGTTTACCGACGGGTATCAAAGACATACGCTGGGATAGCTTCGTTTGTTCGCGAGGTTGTGGCGGCAGCATTTGTTGTTCATCATCAAACAACCGCCCTTGCACTCCCTTAACACCAAGCATCTGTAAGGTTTGCCACTCTTGTTCGGTCTCAACCCCTACCGCAATCACTTCGGTTTGTGTACCTCCGCACACGCCCACCAAGCTGCGTACAAACAACTGGTTCTCGTGGCGTTGGTCGATTTTTTTAATCAAACTCCGATGAAGTTTAAGATAGTTGATTTTTAAGTCTTTGATATAGTGAGTGCTAACAATTGTTCGTCCCGCCTGCCCGACCACGACTTTGCAGCCCAATCCGGCTAACATACGAATAATTGGGCGCATATAATCCAAATGCTTGATCAAATGCGCTTCGGCGAACTCAAAAGATAATGCACTTCTAAGATAAAAAGGCATCTGCATCAATTCGTTACGAATAAAGCGAGCATACCGTTTATCACTAAACGGGACAACGTGTAAGTTAACCGAGACAGGTTCAATCCGCTCGGCCTGCTTAAGAAAACTGACAACAGAACCAAACACCGCACGATCTAACATCGCTTCATAGCCGACCGTTTCTAATGCCGAACTAAAACGCGACGCTTTCAAAATGCCCTGTTGCGGATCTTGGATTCGTGCAAACAATTCATAATGCACAAATTCTCGCTCACCATTGGCACTAAGAAGATAGCAAGCCTGTCGATACAACAAAATCGCATCCGGACGTAAAGCTTGCTCAAATAGAGTCCGCCAGCGCACGCTGCCACGGTCCTCCTGTAACTGCTTTGGCTTTTGGAAACGACTCCACGCATTCACACCTTGGAGTTGTGCACTTTTTAGTGCGGTTTCCATTTCATCGATAATGCGCCCACGCCGCTCCCCCTCTTGATACATGGTGACACCAATATGGAACCAATTTTCTTCCGAAAGCGGCTCCGGGGGCACAATTCGCTCAAGTAGCTTAATCGCTTGTGTTGCCACTTGCGCCACATCTTTACTGCCCTGATGAGGGATGAACAGCGCAAATACATCATCGTAGTAACGAGAAAGAATGGCGTCTGGATAACGTTGGACGATATTAGAAAGACACTCACCAACTTCGATAATAAACTCGTCCACCAAACGCTTGGGGCTCTCTTCACGCGTGGATTCGAGATCATCCAAACGCAGCATCATAACGCCACCATGAGCACCACTTTCCAACAATGCCGATTCTAGTTTGCTGTCGTACAACACGCGATTTGCAGTACCAGTCAATTGGTCTAAAAAGGTTTGGCTGCGAATAAAGGTGTCAAAACGGCTACGCTCTTGGCGCGCATCCTGCAACTCTTCAATCAGGCGATCCAACGCTTCACTAGCCGTATACGGCCACTCTCTAGGATCGCCTTTCGCATGTTGCTCAACGCGGCCAGCTAAGATCATCCGTCCACGTTCTTCCAGCAATTCCGAGCCTAAAAGCTGCTCTTTCAGCCACTTCAAGCCCCGCAATAAGAAAAAGATGATCAGCAAGACCGCTAACGTGGTCGACCACATGGCTTGCAACGAATAGTTGTAACTGAGGTATGGCGGTATGGCTTTAAAATGCATCACGTAATCAGGATTACGTTTGAGGGGTAAGGCGACTTGATATAAGCGTGCCGATTCAATGGTGTTGGCCGTATCTTTGAAACGGTAGACGGTTCCAGCCTCCGACGAAAGCTGCATTTCAATGATCCCACCGGCCTGTAACATTTTCGGCATCCAACGCTGCATCGAATATGCCGCATCGGGATCTTCCATCTCTTTGTCGACAACGTCGACGATTCCCTGCAGATAATGATTAAGGTATTCCTGCCCAAGACGCTGAAAAGACAACGTACCACCGAGGAACAGAATAAACATGGCACTGATCACCGTCATGGTCACAAACGCAACAAGCCGAGTGCTCAGTTTTAACGTCGGTGTATACCTCATTTGTGCCACGTTCCTTATGTGCGCCGCTATCTATTTCTCAGAGGCGAGAAGTTTACATTAAACAATTGAGATAACTATATAAAAAAGCCGCGGAATCCGCGGCTTTTTTCATCAATAGCTGTTCTAAAAAGGTTAACTAAGACAATTAAAAAACACAACAGGGTCAGTACAGTAAAAAATAACATTAAAAATCAAAAACATAACCAAACTGACCCAGTTTTAAAAATCAACCTTTCTCGTACCGAATGTGTAAAAAAGTCCGCATTTGTTACTCAATTCAGCTCCATTAAAGCATTTTTCAACATTTCTGACAAAGCTGTTTTGCGTGTATCCAAAGCACTGCACTTGTTAATGCCATGCTGCAAGTCATATTCCTTACCGATGATATGTACCATACTTTCGGCTCGTGTTATGGCTGTATAAAGCCAACTTCGATCGAGCAATAAGCTTCGCTCCAGTAGTATGATTACATTCTCAGCTTGCGAGCCTTGCAACTTATGTAGCGTTAGCGCATAAGCTAGCTCTATGTATTCGAATAACTGCCAATCGACCTTTAAAGATCTTTTACTTCCATCCTCGCCAATATCCTCTAGCTCAATAACACAAGCATACTCGTCGGTTGCTTCAGCATTTGTTATCACGCCCAAAGTGCCATTTTGAACGCCATACTTATAACTCGTCAGGGTTATAACTATCGGGTCACCTTCTCTGAACTCATAACTTCCTTTAGTGATCGGCATATTTGTTAAATCAAGTACACGACCATTAGGGTTCACTTCTGCTTGTAACTTGAGGTTAGCATTTCTTACGGTGGCATTCGTCGATGCTACAATCATCGCCCTGTCGTATTTCAAATAAACCGACACAGCGTCCTGAAGTAGGTCATCACTTGATTCATGGAACGTAATATCAGACGTCGTTAAAGAAGATGGCTTATTGCCATTACGTATGTCATTCGAATACGCAGGAATAGAACTGATAGCGCCTTGTCGCTTAACCACATCTAGTTCGACATGATTGATTACCCCGCTCTTAATAACATCATGCAAAATTAACCCTGCATTGATCGGAGGTAACTGATTAGGATCTCCCACGAGTACGACCCTTGACCTGTCGGAGAACAAAGTAACCAAACGCCACATAGTGTAAGCGTCTAGCATCGACGCTTCGTCAATCAGTAAAACACTGTTATCTGGGATACTATCTTGACGTAATAATCGCGCTATCGTCATACAATTAATGCCAATAGACTGCTGAAGGCGTCTAGCTGCTTTTCCTGAAAGCGCTACTGGGTAAATACTAAAACCTAATTTTTGATAGGCATCAACGATAAGCTTCGTGGTTGTCGTTTTACCTGTGCCAGCACCTCCAGTGAGAGCGAAAATATGGCTGACTAATGCTGTCCTTACCGCTCTTGCTTGAGCTTCCTCAAGTTTCCAACCTTCAGGGATAGAAGTAGTGAACGCAACCTCTAGTTCACTTCGCCAAAGGCTTCCCATCTTGCTGAGTTTGCTGAATCGTTTCGCTATTGTTTTTTCAAAAATATAGTTGCCTGAGACGTAGTATTTGTCATCGTGTTTTACAAAACCGATGATGTCGCCAGTTAACTGTTTAGCCCTTTCAATAAGTAACTTGTCGTTATTTAAGTAGGTGCGAATCGTATGTTCTATATCACGCCAAAGTGCAACCGTATGCCCTTTGTCATTCCATAGACGCAAAGATTGTTCAATTATAGCTGCAAGCCTTATTTCATCACTTGGTTCAACTTTGAAGTGCTTTTGTGCGATCTCGTCAACCTTGCTAAATCTCATACCCAAAGAGAACAAGCGGTACGGATTCGTTTTCAAAAATCCAATTGCATCCTTACCTGACAATCTAAAAAGTTGACGTTGAATAGGTTCTTCTACCTCCCACTCAACTAACTGGCTCGCATACTTGAGATTGGTATATTTTCTAAAACCTTGATAAAGCGCATTTACCGTCCCATCACTCCTCAAAACATCCTTGATCGCTTGAAAGTTACTTATTGATTTATCATGTTTATATGGTTCATCTTTTTCGCATTCGAGCATGGTGAAAATGTCACTACGGAATTCAGCCCAGAGTAATTGTGCTTTCACCCTGCCAATACCGACAAACTCTTTCTCAGAGCTTAAAAAGTTAACGAAACCAATACCATTGTCGGGCATCACACACTTAAGTTTGGGTTGCATGAAACGCCACACGTCCACATAACCACCCACACTAACTAGCTGTTGTCGCACACTATAATTATTCTCTTTTAATATCTCCCATTGCTGCCCTACTTGCGGCTTCATATTTAGCTGGTTTTGAGTAGTTAGCAATACGATTCGGTGTGCTCCAGCGTTTTGGTTAACAAACACAGCACCTAACTGAACATTATCAGGATGATATTGATATATCTGGGTAATCCGAACCAAGAAAGTACCGTTACTCATTTCCAAAGCCCCATTTCAATGAGAACTTCTTTAAATTCAGATAGCCTAGCGACTTCGGCGGTAAGTTTTGCATTCTCAGCTTGTAACCGAGCATTGAACCGCTTTAAGTCAAGAACCTTGATGCTATCTGTTATACCCTCGTCCATATTGTCCTGGAACAATCCCCTGACTTCAGCGCTCTGTTCTTCCAGTGGCAGATTCTCTTTCCGTTTTTGATACACCCCCTCTGTTGCAAGCTCTTTCTTAAGCTCATCGAATAGTTCGAAGAGTTTTTTGTTTCTAGATGCTTTGAATGCAGACGAATCAAAACCAAGTTCATCTGCGATCTTTTTGGGACTTAAAGTATCACCATGCCAGTAATCCAGCCAATTCGGAGGGTTCTTGGCCTTCATTTCATCAACCCACGCAATGAAGAGATTTCTATTTCTTTGTCCTTTCTCTTTGCTCAACTGGTCTTCTCCTAGATTTTATTTGCACCAATTCCCAAATTCCGACATTTCAAATTAAAGACGCTATTTAAACAGACTCTCTTGTTCCAAATCTGGTGCCGCATCTAGATATCTGTTGAGCGTTGGCCTAGAAATATTGAAGTGCTTAGCCACATCAGATTTTTGTACTGAGGGATCTTGTAGCATCGATTTCGCTAGCTTAATTTGCTTATCTGTGAGTTTTTGCTTCCTGCCACCTTTTCTGCCTCGCGCTCTTGCAGCTTTAAGTCCAGCCTTGGTTCTTTCCACGATAATATCTCGCTCAAACTCAGCTATAGCTCCAATCACGTTAAACACTAGCTTCCCTGTAGATGTTGTTGTATCAATGTTTTCGGACAATGATTTAAACTGAACTCCGTTGCTCTTAAACATCTCAAGCAAAGTAATAAGATCCTTAAGGCTGCGTCCAAGCCTATCGAGTTTATAAACGACAACTATGTCATCCTGACGCAGGGAATCTAGTAATCTCGTGAGTTCAGGGCGCTCTTTGGTCTTAGCTGAAGCCTTTTCTATAAAGATTTTTTCACAGCCAGATTTGGTTAGTTCATCAATCTGATAATCACAGTTTTGATCTGTAGTGCTTACTCTCGCATATCCAATTATCATGAAACACTTCCATACGTTTATGTTACATAGTTTAGTTTACGAGTTTTGTTACAAAAAATGGAAGGATATTCATTAAAAAAAGATGAGAAAGGAGATGTAACACAAACCTTCGTTTTGTTTACGTTACAATTAGAAAGCGCCGCTCTCAAGAAAAAGGCTCTTCAAAGGGTAATAGAGCGGCACATAATGAATCAGAATGTCGTAAATGACGCAGTAATTCGATCTAGATCACCTTTTAGTGAGCCACTTGGTTTAATTCAATGAACCAAATCGAACTTCCTCAACTAAGCCAGTATCAATAGAGTAAGTCACTTCCACGTTGCCTTCGAATTTATCAAAAGGTGGAACCATTCCTAAAACAGGTAGTTTTCGCGCTTGAACTATTTCAATGGGGTTCCCAAGAATACTACGAACTTCATCAGCATCCATATGACTATTCAATGACTTGGGGAAACTCCCATCAACACTTTTCTTAAAGATAATAACTTCAAGTACCTGAGTATGCTTATTGAAGATCAATTCAGCTTTACTACTATCCGAAACGATATAGAAACTATCTAAGCTTTCATCAACAATTTCAGGCACATTCCCTCCTATAAGTGAAAGAAAGGATGCATCTTTTAATAAAGTTTGATACGTATTCCCCACAAAGTATTCATAAGAGCAATTCATTTAATACCATCCATTTTGTTTATTGAGTCTGTGTATTTCTTGACGAGCCTGCTCAAGTTCATTTTGAGAATATCCCTCAGCCTTGAGACAAGCTTCTATAGCATCAAAGTTATTATCAACAGCTTTTTCTAAGTTTTCTGCGTCCAATTGTTGCTTCTCTGTTCTATTTCTTCCGCCATAAGTTTCGCTGCATTTTTGATGGACTTGAGATGGAATTGCTATACCTACAGATGTTTTCTTTATCTCTGCAATTTGGTTTTTACTCAATTTACGACGATAGAGCATTTCTGTAGCTTTAACCAGTGCCGCAAGAGAAGGAATATGGTCAATATCCATACCATCTTTTTTACTTCTGGGCGCTAGCTCACCATAAGTTCCGACCTCCAATGGTTTTACTTTAGGTTTACTGAAAACTAAATACAGTGGAGATAACCCTGCATCAGCAGGAAAGGTGACAATATATTCAGCTAGCTCTTCTTCTGGGTAGAGAGCCGTGCCAATTTCTTGCTCATGCTCTTCAATTGGACGAACCCAGATGTTATGAACATCCAGTTGGTCATTCTCGGGTAATACGGTATCGGGGGTGAGGACATCAGTTGAACCGTCAGGTGTCCAGGTGATTGTGATGCCGTTATCCAGCTCAGCAATAAAGTGTTGACCTTGCTGCACAGCCTCACGCTTCGCCACGCGATCACCGTATGCGCTTCCTTCGCCCGTTTTAATGCCCACAATTTGCTGCTTGCCATTTTCATCGGTGTACATATTGAAACGGACACGCATCGTAGTGGTATCACTCGTAGCAAACTCAGGATTGCCATCAAGTGTCCCATCCCCAAGCTGAGAAGGCCATAATGCAGTAATCAAACCTCCGCCAACTCTGGCAAAGCTGCGTAGCGCTTCACCTGAAATGCTCCATTTCCCTAACGTAGAGGTGGTATTGGTACTGACAATCCCAAGATTAGAGCCTGCTTCACTCGCATGCAACGCCAAAAATGCCAGCTTGCCATAATCCGTTGCTTTCGATTTCGTAGACAATATTTTTAAGTTAACTACAGGGATGTCTTTTTCGACCAACCTTTCGTTACTAATTGAGACTATTGACGTATCAGCTAAACAGTGTCCTGTATAGCCATAAAATGTATTCAACGGTTGGTTAAATCGCTTAGGAGTCTCTGGTGGTATCTCATAAACGGATTCCTTTTCAATGTGTTGAGGTCGCGGCTTCTGCACATTCAGAGAATCACCTACCGATAAAGACATCGGGTCTGCGTCATATTGCGGATTAAGATCCAACAAAGCTTTCGGGGCTAGTCCATACTGGTTGGCAATCTTCGTCCACGTTTCTCGTGTTCCTGTTTCGGGATCGGTTTGAACAATATGATTAACTGGCTCTGGTTGCTTTTGTTCGGCTGGTTTCGCTGCTTCAGTTCGTTTAATTATGGGGTGTTTGGTCGCCTCAAGTAGCTGAGGGATATCTAACTTTACCCCATGCTCGTTCAACCAATCATCGGTCAAATTATCTAACTCATCACGAGTAATTTGTCTTTCTAGGTAAACGAGATACTGATTTTCGACAACTTTACCGCCAAGCTTCCAAAAGACCAGAATCGCTGTTTGATCTGTGTTGTAACCTCTTTCTGGATCAAGACGCTGATGCCTGCTTAGGGTGGCATAAAAACTCCAACGTTTATCGCCCTGTAAACGGTACTCTTGTACCAACTGGTTGTCGTGGAAGTGATAATAAAAGCCTTCGGTAGGGAACCCCAATCGTTCACCCAACTGCACTGTAGGTGTCACGGGAATAAACCCTTCATTAGCAACTTGTGCGCCGATATTCCTGACTTTGACGGAATGTGTAGGAGAAATTCCCATAGGACGAGAAGCAACTTGAGCGACAAGTCGTTTAGGCTCATCAAATGCTGTCTGTATAGTGTAGCGGGTGCCATGTTCTGTCTTTGTTTCAGTCCATCGCCCTAGCTCCACTTCATTCTCTGTTTTGGTCAAAATAAAGTGGCAATTACCCGCTTTACGTACCGAATCTTGAGAGCACGCAATTTCAAAGCTGTATTCATACTTTAACTTAGGTGGTTCATCTGAGTAATCTGGTCTCGGAGGCTCTGGAATATATGTTGGCATCGGCAACGGAGGATGTAAGCTTTTACTTCGACTGTAGCCAGCGCTACTTCCACTCATTCGAGTTCTAGCAAGCAATGCGTTTTGAGCAGCAGGCTCAAGGTTATCTGTAGCTTGAGAGTTCAAAGCCCACGTTCTGGCTTCGCCCATAGTACCTGACTCAGAGATCAGCATCGGTGTTGAAGGTGAGTCCGTCAGTAAAACAAGGTGTCCTTGCTTTAGCTGCTCCATGAAAGCTTTAAACCCCATTCCTGATGGAATTGCCGTCTTCAACTCGCTTTCATTGAGTTCATTAAAGCCACCTTCAACCTGTCCAAACTCATAAGCCATTAACTCTGTAATACGAACTGTTCTGTAACTCACCAATATCACCTAAGCTCAAGTGCATTATTGCTTTGTGGTTATGTTAACCAAGCAACAATATTTATCGCACTGTTTCATAAGGAAAATAGTTGAACTAGAATCACATTAATCTGTAATAAACGCTATATCGTGTGAAAATAAGCTAACAATTATCAACCTATAGTAATCTCGAAAGTCGTAAACAACGCTATTGGTCGAGATTCCACTCCCCTCACATCCAGGCAAGCAAAGCCCTTAGATGAAAGAGCAGCGAAAGTATCAGTAACATCCTTGATACTGCGCCCACTCATTTCAGCAAGTTCATCAAGACTGTTTGGCTTTTCGCGAGCAATCAAATTCAACAGTTCAACATTTTCGTTAGACAACAGTTGTGAAAGCGCAGCCAGTGACTCAAACAAAAATTTTGGGTGAGGTTCTTCAGACGTCACTTTTCCTTCTGCAATGCGAATCATGCGCTTACGAGCAAGCTCTTCTGATAGAATGCCGATTTTTGCTTTCATATACCAGTGATCATTGAAGATGCTTGATTTCTCATAAAATCAGGATCATGCTACGCTCCATGAAAATAACACTGACTCCCCAACAGAAACTACAACTCGAAGAGATGCACGATTCCACTCGTGATGGTCGAGTACGTGACCGCATCAAAGCGGTCTTACTTGCGTCTGAAGGTTGGAGTCAGGCGATGATTTCTCAAGCTCTTCGCATTCACGAATCGACTGTTGCACGTCACCTCAGCGACTACGTGCTTTCTGAAAAACTCAAGCCTGAAAATGGTGGAAGCCAAAGTAAGCTTTCTGCTACCCAAACCATGCATCTAATCGAGCATTTGACTGAAAAAACTTATTTCCATACCCATCAAATCGTTGCTTACGTCGAGGCTGAATTCGCCGTTCGCTACACAGTTGCAGGCATGAATAAGTGGTTACATCACCACGGTTTTTCATACAAAAAGCCCAAAGGTGTACCGCACAAGCTAAAACCTGAAGAGCAGCAAGCATTTATCGTGTATTACAACGAGGTGCTTAAGTCCAATGATGCGCCAGTGCTTTTCATGGATGCTGTTCATCCGACTCAATCAACAAAGCTCAGCTATGGCTGGATCCGTAAGGGGCAGGATAAGCTTATTGAAACGACAGGTAGTCGTACTCGAGTGAATTTAATCGGTGCTCTACCCCAGAAAGAGATTAGCGACACGATCACCGATACTTATGAGACGATAGATAGCGAGAGTATTGTTCGCTTCTTTTGGAAGCTCAAGAAAGAGTGTTATCCACTAGAGCAAACCGTGCATATTGTGCTTGATGGCGCAGCCTATCATCGGTCAGAAATGGTGAAGAATGCGGCAAAAGTGCTCAATATAGAGCTTCATTACTTGCCACCATACAGTCCAAACTTAAATCCGATAGAGCGGCTTTGGAAATTAATGAATGAGCATGTGAGGAACAATGTCTATTTTCCCTCCAAAGCAGCATTCACCTCTGCTATCAAAAAGTTTTTTGATGTGACGCTAGCAGAAGTTGCAGGCTCACTCGCATCCAGAATTACGGACAATTTTCAGATATTGAAACCTGCATCTTCAAGTTGAACGGGTATATATTGGCATCGTTGCGCTTTACTGCATCAATATATTTTTCAACATACTTCTGAAATTGACTGGTTATATGTTCTTCTTTGCCGATGAGTTTTTTACCAGACTTCTTATTTCGTAAGACAAATACATCATCAGTAACATGGCTATCATCTCTGATTAAGAGTGCCTTTGAGTAATCCAGCCCGATGCCTTTGATGGTTCGATCTTGGCGGTTCACCTCTAAGATATATGAGGTATTGTGCTTGATATATGATCTTACAGGAATGGCGAATGTTAATCCGTTAATGGTGATTTTAACAATGCCATGACCTCTGGTTTTACTGCTATTCCATGTGCCTAACTGACTATCAAAATCCAAATCTTGTTCTACTTTGGGGTTGTCTACATAGAAAGATTGATCTAATTTTTTTAGTTCCATATCCGATCCCATCTACAAAAAAACCCTGACTTGAGTCAGGGTTTTTTTGTAGATAATACAAGGAATTTAGGTTTTTTACGTGGGGATGTTCCTACCGCCACAATCTACACTTATGCTTTAGTACTCGTAGCCACTGCTGTCAAGCACTTTTAAGCCATATCTATCAGAGAGTTACTTTGATCAAATAGTCGTCGTATAACCCAACCAACTGATATGAATACTATACCAATATTTGATGTAGCCCAAGCTTTCTTTCACATCATTGTGATAAATGATTTTTTCTATAGAAACTGCGCCTTTTGCTATACCTAATCTCATAGCTGGCGTTTTTCCATCTTTCTCCTAAGGACAAAGTTGTAAAATAATCTATACAAATCAGCAAGTTTAATATACATGTCGGTCTTATATGGACTGTATCCATACCATACCCTCCTGCTATTAGTGCCACTGGAAAATGGTCGTTCAAACACGCTTACTCTACGTCTAGCCTGCATGAAGAATCTATCAATACCATGCAGGCTGGCATTGGAAACCAATGCTGCCAACCTTATATCATCGGATTTGAGAATAATGGCTGTGCAGCGAAGTTACTGCAAAAAGGGTTCTTGCAGAAATTGACCTGATGCCACCACTTGGTGCAGGGAGTATTAAAGTGTCTGAGAAAGATTTTTTACTCACAAAAAAGCCCCCATATACAACCATAACATACTGTATATATACCCTTCCTACTTAAAGCTGCAGCGGTGTTGGATGCATTCGTTCACCCCAATCACATAGCTTTATCTATGCTCATGGGGATTCACTCATTTGCCGCCCACCTGCAACTTCAAGTTGTTTGGGTATACCATCCTCACTCCTAATAGTCGCCATCTAAATCGAACTGAATAATCACCGACGATCACATCTAGTTCTTTTTTCATTTATTGAGAAGGAGCAATCAACAGAAGTGGTTCTTACACGAAGTTTCTGTTAGACCACGGATCTTTTCTTTTTCGCGCTTCATTGCTGGATACTCCCATTTTTTATTGACGCAATCACTTTTAATAAATCGGCCGTGATTGCTGAACATTTGTCATTCATAAAAAACGTTACTTCATCTCCAAATTTCATCGTTACGATACCGCTTTTATCGACACTTAACAGCGCGAAAGACTGCTTCAAGTCGAGAGTCGTGTTACTTCCATTGGTCGTGGTTTCAGCCATATTTCCCCTCACTGCTAACGAGTATGTTTACAACACGGGCAACCATTGTTACCCCAGATGTTTACTTAATTGTTCTGTTTAACTTTTCAACGACTTCAGTGGCATGTTGAAATATTGCATCCTTTACCAACGCAAACTCCTGTCCAGGGAATCTTTTGTCTATAGAACTCAGTGCGCTACTAAATTGAGCGAGAAAGGCATAGACGATTTCATGGCATTCAGCATTGCTGATACCAAACTGACTCGCTGTCTGCTCTATATGCCGTAAGCAAATCTTGCTGATATGGTATTTGTATCCTCGTGATGCTTGCAGTCCCATTGCTAGTTTTAGCTTGCGCTTATTTAAGCCCCTATTACCGACAGCGGGGTAAGCTGATAGCAAATCGTAGAAAGGTGTTAGTTGATAGTGCCCGCCAGGATCAATATGCACGGAAAAATTCTTGAGATGACCGTCTGTAGCACCAAGAAGGCACTGTAAAATCATGAACTTAAAAAAGTTATGATTGTTCGTCTTGCTTTGCGCAGAGAGACTTAAAACATCAACAATTTTGGAGACACCGAGGTTGTTCTCCGATTGATATTTTTGATGTTCAGGTACACCCAAAATCTGGCAGAAATCTTCTTGGTGTCTACGAGTCACAACTCCATCACCAAAACATCGGTCGAACCGTTTTACTGCAAGGGCTTTAGCTCCTGATTCTGCGGTTATTATCTCAATGTCGGGGACTTTAAAACCAAGTTCCTTCGCTATTTGCGTACAGATGAATTCATTCTCAATGCTGCTACTCATATCTAGCACGGAGTTACTTTGGGTAATCACATCCATCGGATACTTAACTATGTGACTACTGAACGCGGTTCCCTGTGGGACATACCACCTTCCATTTGTTTTCATCAGCGTGGTTTTTCTTTGTGTACCAGATACACATGGCCTGTAGTCACCAAAACATGGAAGAAATGACTTACGCTGGGTAACGAGTTCATTTAATTCACTTGCCGAGATCTCTCGATATTTCCACCCTATATTTGGCGGCTCCCTACTCTCAGTAAATGAAATGCCGCCCGTGCAATCGTGACCAACTTTTGAGAGTAAGGTGAATACATCGTTGGATTGCACTCCCATTGAGTGAGCAAGGCTTAATCGTTCTTCCATTAAATCAGGAAGAATATTATTCATGAAATTCAATATATTAAATGATGAATTTTCTCCCATTCTTAACGGTAGGCTCAACGAGATCGGAAAGGATGAATGATATGCTAACCATTGTTCAGAATATGAAAATGACAAGTTGTTCTTCGATCGTTGAACAAACTGCCCCACGAGCATGTTGTTATTTGTGGCATGTGCGTAAAGTATAGGATTGTGCAAACTAACTCCCACTTTCTTCTAGTTGGGCTGTGTTCTTGTAGAGGTTAATTGCATTTTCTACTGCCAGCATTTCGGCTTTGATATCCAATCTGCGATTGTCATGTTCTGAGATGTATTGTTCTATGCATGGCCTAAGCTCGGAGTATTGCGCACACAACCGATTGAAATGCTTCCATGCCCTTTGATGAAGAGAATTGGACTCTGACAGCTCTGACTGTTTATCTTGCAAAATCGCCAAGAGACTTTCTTTTTTGAGGGAAAGGTAATTGGAATCCTCACTGTAATTATCGTAATCAACAACCTCCCAATCGGTATGGTTGAACATAAACCCTTTGGAAAACTTCTCATCGCCGCGTTTATCGAAGCCGCATGAGAGGATTGCGCCGATAAGCGACATTTCCTTCAATTTTTTTTCGACGTATTCATCTGATAAGTATTCTTTCTCATCACAGTCTATTGGAAAGGACTTTAAGTCATTGGCAGAGAAATGTTCATTGTAATAAATGGCGAGAAATAACTCTTTTCTGATCTTTACCTTCATGTGTTCAAAAAATGGCCTTTATTGATGATTTTGAGGATTATAATCCGTGGAGTTATATGCCGCAACTGTGCAATTGTTCAACAAATTAATTTCATAAATAAAAAACATGAACAAGAAGCTTGCAGCACTGGTGGGCAAACGCATTGCAAAAATGAGGAAATCCAAAGGGTTAACTCAAGATAAACTCGCGTTGTTCGCAGAGATAGATAGAAGTTATGTAGGACGCATTGAGCGCGGTGAAGTCAATATCACGATTGAGAAGTTGTATGAAATTGCGGAGACTTTGGGCTGTGATGCTAAGGAGCTTCTCCCCTAAAACACGGTTAATTTTCATCAACCACGACAAACAATGTACATCTACTAGGCAGCACGCTAGGAGTATGTTGCATATTACGGTAAAATTTCCCCACTAAATATCGCATGGCAAACAAGAACATGGCTAAGAAACCAGCAGAAAAGAAAAACGAAAAATCATTTGAAGAAACACTCTGGGATGCAGCCAACAAACTACGTGGTAGTGTTGAATCATCCGAATACAAACACATCGTTTTAAGCCTGATATTCCTCAAGTTCATCAGCGATACCTTTGAGAAACAGCGTCAAAAGCTAATTGATGCAGGGCTAGAAAAACACATTGATATGGTTCCAGCTTACACCAAGGACAATGTGTTTTATCTACCTGAAGAGAGCCGTTGGAGCTTTATTCAGAAAAACGCTAAACAAGAAGATATTTCCCTAAAGATTGATACCGCTTTAAGTACCATCGAAAAAACCAACAAAGCACTACAAGGCGCATTGCCTGACAATTACTTCTCCCGTCTTGGTTTGGATGTCAGTAAGCTAGCTGCATTGATTGATGTCATTAACAACATCGATACCTTAGCGAATCCACACGAAGATGTGGTGGGTCGAGTCTACGAATATTTCTTGTCTAAATTTGCGATTGCAGAGGGTAAGGGTAAAGGCGAGTTCTACACACCAAAGAGCATCGTTAACCTAATCGCGGAATTGATTGAGCCATACAAAGGTAAAATCTATGACCCTTGTTGTGGTTCGGGCGGTATGTTTGTTCAGTCAATGAAGTTCATTGAGAACCACAAAGGCAACAAGAAAGACATTTCTGTGTATGGTCAAGAGTATACAGGTGCAACCTACAAACTAGCGAAAATGAACCTCGCTATTCGTGGTATCTCAGCCAACCTTGGCGCAGCCGCCAAAGATACCTTTGCCAATGATCAGCACGAAACCCTGAAAGCTGATTTTATTATGGCAAACCCACCATTTAACCAAAAAGATTGGCGAGCTTCCGATGAGCTGGTTGATGATCACCGCTGGGACGGCTACGAAACACCACCAATCAGTAATGCCAACTATGCTTGGATTTTGCATATGGTTTCAAAGTTATCTGAAAATGGCATCGCTGGATTTGTTCTTTCTAATGGAGCACTTTCAGGTGGAGCGACTGAGAGGGCTATAAGAGCAAAATTAGTAGAAAATAACTTGGTAGAAGCCATCATTATATTGCCAGGTAGTATGTTCTACACGACTGATATCAGCGTATCCATATGGATAATTAATAAAAACAAAAGAGCGCATACAGTTGCTCACGAAGATGTGACTAAGAACTACAGAGATCGTGAAGAAGAAGTTCTGTTTATGGATCTACGTCAACGTGGCGAACCGTTTGAGAAGAAGTTCATTCAGTTCTCTGAGCAAGATATTACAGACTTTGCTAATACACTTCACACTTGGCAGCAAGTAGGGGCTGAGAGCGATTACTCTGACATCCCCGAATACTGCTATTCGGCTAAAAAAGCTGAAATTGCCGCCAAGGACTACTCTCTTGTTCCTAGTAAATACATTCATTTTTTCAATAGAGACGAGAACATCGATTTTGATGAAAAAATGACGGAGCTTCAATCTGATATGACTGAGCTTTTAGTTAAGGAATCAGAATCTAAACTTGAGTTGTTAAACGTATTTAAAGAGTTAGGTTATGAAATCAAATTATAAGAAGCTTGGTGACTACATAGTCCAAAAAGGCTTACCTAACAAAGAGTTAAAATATAATAATTTACTGGGCATAAACAACGCTAAGTACTTTGTAAAAGCTAAGACAAACTTAAATGGTATCGACCTGTCCAAATATAGGATTGTGGAGAAAAACCAGTTTGCTTTTAATCGAGCCACGACACGAAATGGAGATAAGATCTCTATAGCGCTTAGGGATGGTGATACGTGTATTGTATCTCCGTCATACCGAATTTTTGAGGTCAAGGATGCGAATAAACTAGATCCTCAGTACTTAATGATGTGGTTTAGACGACCTGAGTTTGACCGTTATGCACGTTTTAAGAGTCACGGCAGCGCTCACGAATTTTTTGATTATGATGAGATGTGTGAAGTTGAGCTACCAGTCCCATCTATCGAAAAGCAGCGTGAAATTGTACGTGAATACAATGTGGTGAATGACCGTATTGTACTTAACGAACAACTAACCAAAAAGCTAGAAGACACCGCTAAAGCTATTTATAAAGAATGGTTTGTGGATTTTTCTCTACCTGATGAATCAATCGTCTTGGCTGAAACAAAAAACCTAGACTTTCCAAAAATACCAGAAGGTTGGGAGATCAAGCGTATTGATGAGTTGGCAAACAAAATAGGTAGCGGTTCAACACCAAGAGGTGGTAAAGGAGCATATAATTCCCAAGGTATTTCTCTTATCCGTAGTATGAATGTACACGACTATCAGTTTGTATTCGAAGACCTTGCATTTATTGATGATGCTCAAGCTAAAAAGTTGGCGAATGTAGAAATTGAATCTAGAGATGTGCTTATCAATATTACGGGGGTTTCTGTTGCACGCTGTTGCGTTGTGCCAGATTCAGTTCTACCCGCCAGAGTAAACCAACACGTGATGATAATTCGACCAAACCTAGAGATGTCCTATTACTTGCAGTGTAGCTTAGCTAGTTCGAACTATAAGTCTAGATTGTTAGGGACCAGTGAAGGTGCTTCTACTCGACAAGCTCTTACGAAGGCAGATATTGAAGAGTTCTTGGTTTTAGTTCCATCTGAAGGTGTGCTTGCCAAGTTTGAGGCTATCGCTGAAGTAATCTTTTCAAATATTGAAGCCCTAGCTCAAACTTCGCAAAAACTGAAAGAGCTTAGATCAATTATTTTAAGTAAATTAGCAACGAGTTGAACGCAATGAAATTCACAGAAGAACGGCTAGAACAAGCCATCATTGAACTGCTAGGGAAAGAAGGCTATCCACATACTCGTGGCGAGTCGATTGAGCGAGCACCTGAAGATGTGCTGATTAAGTCCGATCTTCGTGAATTTCTAGCCAAACGTTACCAAGCGGAAGGTATTACAGCTTATGAGATAGAGCAAATTATCCATAAGCTTGAGTATCTTCCAGCTTCAGATCTCTACGATACCAACAAAGCCATCATGAAGTTTGTCTCTGATGGTTTTTTGCTTAAACGTGAAGATGCAAGCCAGAAAGACTTATACATTCAGCTTATCGACTATGTTGATCTCGATAACAACTGCTACCGAATCGTTAACCAAATGGAGATACAAGGCTATGAGCAGCGTATCCCTGACGGCATTCTGTACATCAATGGTTTACCATTGGTGGTGTTTGAGTTTAAGAGCGCTATTCGTGAAGACGCGACTATCTATGATGCGTATAAGCAGCTAACCACTCGTTATGATCGAGATATCCCTGAACTATTCAAATACAACGCTCTATGCGTGATTAGTGATGGTGTGAATAACAAAATGGGGTCTTACTTTGCCCCATACGAGTTCTATTACTCTTGGCGTAAAATTACGGGTGCAGAGAAGCTAGATAAAGATGGAATCGATTCCCTCTTTACGATGATCAGCGGCTTGTTTAACAAAAAACGACTCACTGATGTGATACGTCACTTTATCTACTTTCCTGATACTACAAGCAAACAAGAAAAGATCGTTTGTCGTTACCCTCAGTATTACGCAGCAACCAAGCTTTTTGCCAATATCAAACAGCATATGAAGTGCTTTGATGAGCACGGTAAGCTAGTGAGTAGTGACCCTCTTCGTGACGGTAAGGGTGGTACGTATTTTGGAGCAACTGGTTGTGGTAAGAGCTACACAATGCTGTTCTTATCTCGCCTACTGATGAAAGATGTCGAATTAGGTAGCCCAACCATTATTCTTATCACTGACCGTACTGATCTGGATGACCAGCTTTCAGGTCAATTCACCAATGCAAAAGGTTATGTAGGTGATCAAAACATCATTAGTGTAGAGAGCCGTGCTGAACTTCGTGAACACTTGAAAGGGCGTAAAAGTGGTGGTGTATTCCTGACTACCATCCATAAATTTACTGAAGATTTGGAGTTGCTGACTGAGCGAACCAACGTCATTTGCATCTCGGATGAAGCGCACCGCAGCCAAACCAATTTAGAACAGAAAATTACCGTTACTGAAGACGGGGTGAAAAAGACTTACGGCTTTGCTAAGTACCTGCACGACTCTTTACCTAACGCTACTTACGTTGGCTTTACAGGTACGCCGATTGACGCAACGTTGGACGTGTTTGGTGCGATTGTGGATCGCTACACAATGACCGAATCGGTCTACGATGAAATAACTGTTCGAATTGTCTATGAAGGTCGAGCGGCAAAAGTTCTGATTGATAGCCGACAGCTCGAAGAGGTCGAAAAATACTATAAAGCCTGTGAAGAAGCTGGAGCAAACGAATATCAAATAGATAAAAGCAAAACGACTATGGCAAGTATGTCTACCATACTGGGCGATCCAGATCGCATTAAGGCCATAGCAAAAGACTTTGTTGAGCATTATGAGAAACGTGTTGAAGAAGGTACGACTCAAAAAGGCAAAGCAATGTTCGTTTGTAGCAGTCGTGAAATCGCTTATCAGTTCTACAAAGAACTGATTGCGCTTCGTCCTGAGTGGGATGAGGTAAAAGTCTGTGAGGACGGTGCGACTTTATCGGAAAATGATAAGAAAAAAGTGAAGCCGATGGAACGAGTCAAGATGATTATGACTCGTGACAAAGATGATGATAAAACGTTGTGGGATAAGCTCGGTAGCAAAGAGTATCGTAAAGAGCTAGATCGTCAGTTCAAAAATGGCAAGTCGAACTTCAAAATCGCGATTGTAGTGGATATGTGGTTAACAGGCTTTGATGTACCGTTCCTCGATACCATCTACATTGATAAGCCATTGCAAAAACACAATCTGATCCAAACCATTTCGAGAGTAAACCGTAAATTCGAAGGTAAAGAGAATGGTCTGGTTGTCGATTACATCGGCATTAAAAAACAGATGAACCTTGCCCTTTCCCAATACACCTCGGGGCAAGAACAGAACTTAGAAGACATCAAACAATCGGTCATTATCGTTAAAGATCACCTGAGTTTGTTGGATGCTCTATTCCATAAATTCGACTCTAAGCCGTACTTTAACGGCACTCCATTAGAGCAGCTACATTGTTTAAATGCCTCGGCTGACTTTGCACTCAGAACCAAGAAGTTTGAAAAGACGTTTATGGATCTGACTAAGCGTCTTAAATCGGCTTATGACATTTGTGTTGGAAGCAGTGAACTGACCCAAGCCCATAAAGACAAAATTCATTACTATCTAGCCGTTCGAACCATAGTATTTAAAATCACCACTGGCGGTGCGCCAGATGTAGAGCAAATGAACCGCAGAGTAAGGGATTTGGTCAAAGATGCTCTGATCAGTGATGGAGTCGAAGAGATCTTTAAGCTGGGTGAGAAAGACGGTAGTGAAATTGATATTTTCGATGATGATTACCTTGCCAAGCTGGAAATGGTGAAACAGCCAAATACGAAACTGCAACTGCTTCAGCAAATGCTTGCCAAAGCGATTGGTGAGTTTAAAAAGACCAACAAAGTGAAAGGTATCGATTTCACTAAGAAAATGAATATGTTGGTTGAAAAGTATAATGAGCGTGACGAAAAGAATGTACTTCGCTCGGAAGTCATCAATGATTTTTCAGATGAAATTATCAATCTTTACAATGAACTACGTGCTGAAATGGCTTCGTTTGGTGAAATGGGGATAGATTTTGAAGAAAAAGCGTTTTACGACATTCTCATTTCACTGGCTCATAAGTACGACTTTACCTACCCAGAAGATAAGCTGCTTGAACTGTCAAAAGAGGTAAAAAAGGTCATTGATGATAAAGCCAAATATACCGATTGGAACAAGCGAGACGATATCAAAGCTGAACTGCATTTCGACTTGATTATCTTGCTTGATGAATGGGGATACCCACCAATCGACCGTGATGAAGTGTACAAAGAGATTTTCGAGCAGGCTGAAAACTTTAAGAGAAACAATCCTAACCGCATCAGTAACGATGAGCGACCATCAGAACCAATTCCGATGCTACTAGGAGATAAAAAACTCTATCGCGCATCTCAAGTTTCTCGACTCGCTAATGCTCAAGAACTAGCCACGATCACATTCAAGGCAGAATTACCCTATGAGAGGGATTTTGGTGAGCTTTTCACTACGGGATATTACAGTGAGCTTAAAGAGTTAGGTATTGTTTCTTCATTGGTGCTAGATACCACAATGACCGCTTTGTCAGAGCTTGAACAAGCTACAAAGGAGCTAGAACTACCTTTGTATGATGGAGAGCGTAGTGGCATTGTCTGGGCGTTACAGTCTGCTAGAGATGGAAGTATATATGATGAGTTTATCGCTTATGCTGTCGAAGTCGCGGGAGACGAGAATTTTCGTACATACATTGAAAGTGCTATTTATGATGCCGCAAAAACTTCATTTTGGGCATCATTCGTTTTGATACCTAACGTCATACGCAAAAAGTACCAAAAACGTTGTGAAGAAAAAAATACTCAGGCAGAGATCGATGAGGCAATCGCCAATAGCCCGAATGTCGTTGATTTTAGGAAACATAGTAAATGGAAGAATAACTCGAATAATTCCATTCATTAACTGGCAATGGTAAAAACTTTATGACTATCCCCAAGCACAATGAAACTTAATGCCTTGGAACTTGATTAAAGATTAAATTGTTTGAGTTGAGTTGGTTGATACAAAAAAGCCTTTGACACTGTCGAAGGCTTTTCTAACTAAATCTGATTATGAGCGACATAGTATCTTCGTTGTAATATGTTTTATTGTGATACTTTATCCAGCTACTATTGGAAGCGTAATCGCTTTGTACGTGACCAGCACTGTAAAAACAAGCAATACGATAGCGAAAACCATAGTCGCTAATAGCTTGAGCCACACTCTCAGTTTTCTTGTATCTAAGCCCTGCTCTAATGTTCCAAGCTCATCCTTTTGGCCTGCTTCAAGCTCATCACCTAGACGCTTGAACAGATCTTTATATTCATTCTCAGTAGCACTTAATGTCGCAAACTGACCTAACAGATTCCAACAGACCACGACAACCAGGAAAAACACCATCAAGCAGTACGAGATATTCTTAAAAAATTGAAGGCTTTCTATCGAGTCTGTTGCTTGCATTTGCGAAGTAGCAAACCATACACCCAATGGAATCGAAAATGTTTTGGTGGCAACTTCATCAAACACTTTATTTACTTTGTCTATGTACTCTGTTGCTTTCTCTCGATACTCTTTACGTACTTTATCAAATGAATAGTTTCGAACATATTGCTCATAACTAACTAATAATTTACTTGTAAATGCATTAAAATTGTTAACTAGATGAGACAATCTCGACTTAGGGTCAAGATCACTTAATAGGTTGTAAAGAGCCTCGCGAACTAAACTGTTCATCGCCTCTTTGTGCTGGTCTTTACCTAGCAACTCATCATAAAAACCAATATCAATATCTGCACTAAGCACGGAGTGATCAACAGACAAAGTTATATCTAGTGGTTGACCACATAAAATAGTATATATGTTGCCTTTGTTTACATGGGCAACATCCTTAATTAAGTTACACACTTTTGAAATATTTAGATAAGTTGTGAACTTAGCATTTTTAGAATCTTTCGTGAGAATTTCGTTGAGGTCGCTGATATAGACTGCTTCAACAGGATTGAGCAGATAATCTGTATAGTTTGTTAAATCAGCCCAAGTAGAGCATATAAAGTAATCTTTGTTTTGAGCTGATTGTTTGCTTAATTCGATCTTAGCTCGATTACACGCATTGTAGTGCTTATCAGTAATCTCATCGTTTACTGTTAAATCAGGCTTTCTAGTATCGTCTTTATAAATACTAAATGAAGCCGAGCACAGCCCGACTTCATTCAACCGCTTAAGCTTGTCAACAATATCTGCGTTAAAGTCTACAAAACCATACACGTCGTTGCCGTCAACAACCACATCGGTCATCAACTCTCTTATCGACTTGTATAGCTTTAACGTCTCAATATTCATAGCTAGTCATTGTCTTTAGCTTCTCGCTGAAGGTCTATAATGCTCTGTTTCAATGTCTCTGGGATATCAGTAAAAATCAACTGTTCATTTTCAAATGTAACGGTTTTACCAAGCAACTCGTTGTCAAAGCTAATTGATACACCTTTACCACGGCCACTTAAGCGAACATAACGTTTCAACTCTGCTGAACTAATCGCTATTTGCTCGCTTAGTTGATGTTCGTCATTACGAGCAATAGCTAAGAAATCGTCAGTTGAATCAGGGAAAACTGCATTAGCGACATGTGTTAGGAGCACTTCTTTACCCGCTTTCTGTTGCTCTTGGATAAAGCTATGAGCACTATCTAATTTTGATTGTGTCTCATCACTACCTAAGCCTAGCTCAGAAGAATAAGTTTTGATCGCTGTTTTTAAAGCACTCGTTTCACGAGTTGCGGCTTGTTTATCACGCTGACACCCAATAAAAGACTCAAAGTAATCGCGCATTTCAACAGAACGACCTGTTTTGAACTTGATATAGCGAGTACTCAAGCCCTCGTCCCAGTCAGTTAAGTTGATAGATGCGCCTAAGTGTAAGCGGTTAAGGTCTATGATTGTAGCTGAACTTAAATCAAGATCTTTACTTGCGTTAATACCGTCAATTCGATTTAGTACGGTAATCGCTAACAATGTGTTCTCACGATACTCATACATGTAAAATGCCAGTATACCACCTTTGACACTTTGGAGCTTAGGCTCACGGATAATATCAGCAAATCGCTCAGCCATGTCCTTGGTAGTTTCAACGAAGGTTTTCTCTTTGTTTTGTAGGCGCTTTAACTGTTGCTCGAAAGCTGGTTCAAGCGTCGAATCACCATCTACGCCAAACTCACCAATATTAAGCGTTGATTGAGAAAACAAGTCAATTAGTTGTTCAGTTAGCTTGCTTCCTAAGCCTTCAATCGAGTTTTCTTCATCACGCAGATTTGTTACTACTGGATCACCATCGTTCTTACGTGTAACTTCATGAAGAATTACGTTCTTTATTGCCATGCTCTAGCCTTCATATAAAAACATTATGCATAGAGTACAGTAACCTAGTATTTTCAATGAAGAATTTTGTTTGATGAAAGCAGCTTAGATCTCAATAATTTAATCAACATAGTGCAACAGATCATATCATCACTTTACATCGGATAACTCTGTCCAAACCTTTTTATGGACTAATTGCAATATTAGTATTTAACTCATAATTCGCTTAGGCTACTCCTTCACAATACAGCGTCTTAAATTTGCGTTTTTTGCTCTGATGAACCGATAGGCTATGATGACTTTCTCAAAATTTTCTTCTTGGTATAACTTTCGATGCTGGACTGTTTTTCAGGTAGAGAATGCAACTCAAACACCATATGGTCAGTATGTAAATGTTTGCTCATAGAAAGTATCATGCTTTTTGTCGGGAAATAATCACAAGCAATTTATTGCCTGTGAGCAAGTTTTTGCCTCATCAATTTTCGCGTTATCATGCGCTTAAAGCATAATATGCGAGGATGTTATAACCATGATCAAATATATCAGTCAGTACAATATGCATTAGATTGAACTGAACACTTTACCTGAAGCTCCCAAACCTAGACTTTCCCCGAAATAAAGATACTTAAAAGAACGTCAAGAGAATCATCGACAATCTGAAGAAACGTGGGCTTATGTCCAAGCAAACGAAGACCGTTATGCGTTACAAAGAGCGGATGTCCTTACTCGCCAAAATGCCTCACAAATGCTTGATGACTCTCTTCGTGACTCACTAAACTCGCAGTGTTCACTTGAAGAAGAAATGGCAAAGAATCATCAACATGTTCTTATTGCTATGGGGGTGTTATTGTGTATCTTGATCATGTCTCCTAAAGCTCTTTTTCGGGGGAAGAAGATAAATGAAGTTTATTCCCCTAGGGCAATGCAATTAGCGAACAAAGTGTGTGTTTATTTTGCATTGGCTGGGATAGCTTTTGCTGCTGGTTGGACATATCACACGTTGGAGCTACTGGAGCAATATAGTTATGTCTACAGCAAAGATTTAACTAAGATAACTCCAACAGGTTTCATCTAATGTATGTTCGAACAAATTGAATAGAACTACTTTAGGCACAAACATAACAAACGCATGAAGTGGGACTATCAACGCGCTGCGTTTCCAGTCCCATTGAGCCGTATTGTTGGCTATGTTTCATCATTTAGTCCAATGATGCTCTCTTAGAAGCCAATACTCACCTGAATGATCAAGCATTGAACTTGATGATTTTTGGGGATGATTTTCAAAAGTGATCACAAATAAGTTATTAAATATTAGAGTTTTTAAGCATAACACGTACTAACTAAATTAAATAACAAAGCCCCCCTCCTCTATGAAGAAGATGATACAAATGTCAGCATAGACTGAATTAGTACATCTTATATAGACTTGGCAGGCAAACCATCATCAATTGTAGAAGCTAACTTATTGAGATCGACGCCATCCATCTTCTGAAGGTTGTATTGCCATCTCGCAAATCTTTCAAGCAACATATCGTTTTGAGAATTAAGCCTTTTATTTTCTGAACTAAGCCTTTCATTCTCTTTTTCAAGTTTTTCTATTTGCTTGATTAATTCTGCAATCGCTACGTCATCATTCCCTAGGTTAGAGATAAGATCACTTAATTTATCAGAACTTTCGAACAACGACTTGGCATCTTGGATAGCTTCTGATTTCTTTTGCCTTAGCTGCTCTTTCTTCAAATCAAAAGCATGCTTAATTTCATCATACTTGGTGAATGTGAAACGTGATGGCGGCTTTTTTAGGCCAAGCTCTAACTGTAATTTCTCAGCTAAAAGCTCATAACTAAGTTTGCCAGTCCACCCATCGATGATAGCCAGTATCGTTTCTTTGTTGTCTGGAACAAAAGCCATTATGTCTCCCTCATATCAGATAGTGCTAAAGCCATAAGATCAAACCCTTGGATAGCGCTTTGTTCATTTATGTTCAGTGAGCGCTTCACAGGAGAGGGTGATAGCTCATCAGGTATTCTAACGTGTGCGCCATCCGCTTTTTTTGGATCTTCAAGAAGAAAAATGAGTGTTTTTATCTTAGATAAGCGAAAGCCCAGAGCTGTAACCCATCTATCCGCTCCAAAAACCTGATCTTCTGCGGCGGCTTTCGCATGCCTCAATTGCTCTTCATATAGCGCTTCAAGAGTTTTTAACTCTTTAAGAGAGTGAGGTATACCTTTAAGGCAAACATGTTCATTACAGACCTCACAGTCACCATTTTTAACACATGGACTCTCGGCATAATTGTGAACACAGAAGCCTAACCCTGTGAACTGAGCAACACCATCCCTATCAACCCCAAGAGCTTTCAGTGAGATGGGAAGTCCAAGGTCATGTAAAACCATTGGCGGTGGCGGCGCTTCGGCAGTGTAAGGTTCTAACAACTGGTTAGCTTGAGCAACAGTCATGACACCAGATCCAATCGTAACATGCCCAATACGCTGAGTTAGACGTGACTTTTGCTTTTCAGTTCGTCCGTCGTAAGCTTTGTTTTGCTTGATATCAGCTCGCCCTGACCATTTGGCGATAAGCCAATCAGCTTCACCTGCTAACTTTAATTTCGTGTTTAACCAGTGACGAAATTGGTGACTATTTAGCTTGAGAGGTGTCCCATCTTCATCTGTGATATCTAGCTCATCAAAAATTGATTCTATGCCTCTGTCAGAGCCGATAGCATCACTCAGAGAGCCATGTCCAAGATGAACCCATGAGAAGGGCTTAACAGCGAATTCCTTGTGAAATTCATGATCTCTGACTAATGTGATGCAATCCCATACTTCCATGTCGCCATACTTTGGGAAATCCCGCGTCTTATATTGTTCATCAATAATAGAACGGAGATCCCTGTAACTAGGAAATCGAATGACGATTCCTGTTGGCTTACCCGTGTATCTATTTACGATCTCATTGTTCGGGAGAACGATGTGTCCTTGACACAAATCCTTTTTCCAATCGTTCACATTGTTCAAGTCGCTAATTAAACGATTTAACCACTTGACGTTGCTACCATACGTCGTCCAAGTGATGTCAGTTCCTCTTTCTGATTTACCTGTTTTAAATCCCATTACTTTCGCGAACTGATTATATGTCAAAGGCTTGTCTTGGGAGCTTTCTGAGTCACTAGCCAACATGAACAGTTCAGGATTGTCGTACGCAAATTTTGCAGCAGATCTGGCTGGAGCAGAAATCTCAACAAGTCTTTCAAAAGCTTGTTTAACAACGTCTTCTAGCAAAGCTGGCACCCACTTTCGCACGGGATCTCCCCCTTTGGCAGGATGCCACATCAAGTACCAACGACCTTTATCACTTCGCTGTAATGAATTGACAGCCAAACCATTCAATTCGATATTTCGGCTGGGCTGGCACATCAACATAACGCAAACACTACTAAAATACTTCTGGCGTGGTGTCTTAGCTTTATGAAAAGCGTCTGCTACCTGCAACATCTGATAATCTGACGGACATTTATCTTCCATTTCCTTGCGACTTTTTTCGTCTAGTTTTATGCTCGCGTCAGATTGACGAGGAAACGGGTTCGACCAATCTTGTAGATCTAGTTTAAATCGTTTTTCTTTGATGAATTTCAATACCTTTTCGAACGAAAGGCCGATATTGCGCTTGCCGCCAGCGCCTAGATCACTACTCCGTATCTTCTGCTCTACGCGATCAATCACATTATTGTTGATGTTCATTATATCAACTGAAGATTTATCATTGTGAGTAGCGTGCTCTTCTAATGCTTGATAGAGGAATACAAGTGATGAAGCCCAAGTAGTTGAATCTTTCTTGTTAAGCGATTGCTGGTAGCGAACATATGCTTTCGCAAAGTCAGAAAAAGGAGGCTGGAAAGGTGTATATTTTGAATGATTCTGACTTGCCCCAAAAACAATCGTCAGCTTTTTTCCTTTTTCAGTCTTCCACGACCACTTATCACATTCCCAGCCATTCTGAATAATGCCTTCAGGGGTTTTGAACTGAGTGTTTTCAAACAGACTCAGATCATTTTTCGCAAAAGCGATAAAATCATCATAATTCTTTTGAAAATCAATTTGATGCTTAGGAGTAAACAGCAAAATATTAGACATTTAAGGCTCCTTCATTTTCTAACTCTTGCTTTCTTGCGTTGCACCTTAGAATGACCGCCTTAATAGCATTGATACTGCGGTTATGTCCTTGCAAAACAAACTCACTAGCTCCCATTTCACGCTTTCGATCTCGTTTCAAAACGACGCTTTTCAGCATTTTTTCATGAGGAGCATTTAACCAAGGTTGAAATTTATTGCATGTGTAGCAATGCACAGAGTCATTAGCACAAAAGCCAAATGTTCCACAGTTTCCTAAAGGGTTGCCTTCGTCATTATTAATTCTGCTTCGAGGATCGTTAGCTCGAATTGCATCTTTTTCACTGTCTATTAACGTGCCAGAAAAAGCTTGAGCTAATGGGGTAAGATCGGTAGCTAGCGCCTCGTCGATTCTATCCGCCATCTCTTCATTAAACTCGGTATACACGGTGACATGTTGAGTATCTTCATGCCCTAACTCCTCAGCTATCGTATGCTCGCTGGCTCCAAGCATAGCCATGTTCGTCGCATGAGTGTAACGAAATCGACGTGGATTAATATGCAAATCTCCATAATCGCCATTCACTTTAATTCGCGTTGTTTTTAAGGGACAAAGCCGAGCTAACCTTCTTACTATTTCTGCAACTGATGGGTTTGCCCCATTAGTCCGTAGGCACAATAAATCAGGCGTTTTCTGTTGTATTTCTTCAAATTCACTAAAGTCTGCGAGATTCGATATCTGTCGCTCATTAATAAAAATGGGGATCTGCTTTTTCTGCTGACTAGTGAGGCTGACGTTGAAATGCTCTTCAACCATTTTTATTGATTGTTTTGCCTGTGCAGTCAGCACCAATATCAGGTCTTCACTAACATCTTTTTTGATTTGGTAAGACCCTCTAAACGTTTCATGACGTTTTTTGGCGTTAGGTATCCGTAAATCAAAGTGTTCAATGCCAGCCTCTGTTCTGATGAGTAGATCCTCATAATACATATGGGTTAATTGGATAGACCGAGCACCTGTGTATTGCAATGCCATGATGAACGCATAGTCATATAATGAAATGAGCTGCTCTGTAAATGCATCTACGTACCACGTAATGAATGCGGATTGCTCTTCCAGTGTATAAGCACCACTGTATGGGCAGCCTAGTGCAACCGCTTTCCCTTTTTTATTTCCTGAAATTTTGAGCGCTGAGAGCAAGCCAACAACTTTCTTATCAACACCGTAGATTTCCTTGTCATGCCAATCAAGCAAAAAAGCACGGATGTATCCGTGCTTGTATTCAGTCTCTTTGGTCAAACTACTTTGAAAATTAATGATATGCTGTTCTGCTATTTTATCAGTTACACCCGTTTCAAATAGCAATCGAGTGAAAGAAAAAATATTGCGTGTATAGTTAGATGAAAATTCAGCAGCGTAGTCCGCCAAAGCAAGTCTGAAACACTCAGAAAACTTAGGAGTAAGACTTAATGGTTCTAAAAGAGCCAAATTCAAACGCACATTGGTATCCAACTGCCAATTATCAGAATAAACGTCAAATTCATAGTTAGCTTTACTTAGTCGCTTGTCTGTCTTTGACTTTATATCTCTATAAGCACTGTTTTTTTTCGTATTAACAGCCATAAACACCTACTTCAGCCTTATGTTTTAAATTTTCATGCATCTTTCTCCGCATCTTATTGGCTTGTTCTATAACTGTTCGTTTCAAGTAAGGTCTGCCAGAGTTTGGATCGGAATGTCCATTCTTCTCAGCTCTAATCTCTAGCTCGCGTGCTTTGGTGATTTTATTGTTATCTGCATATAGCTTGGCTGTTTGGGGTTTCCCTTCGGCTTCTAATCGCTCCACTTCTTCCTCAACCGCTTTTTTTTCTTGGTCAATACTTTTGGATAGCATATGGTTGAAATAATGCCTAAAGCTGTGTGGTGTGATCCCCCAAAAACGTTCAAAATTAACCTTGCGAATACGATTAAAGATATCGTTTATCGTTTGTTTTACCAGCGGTTGACCTGATTCATGGCTTCCACTTTTGGCTTTGTGAGAGACAAATATAAATGGATGTTTTTTTGCCGCCTTTGTCTGAAAACGATAGGTTCTAACGTAGATGTTTAGTAAATCTCTCAGTTCTTTCGAGATTGGAATACTTCTACCAAGCGTCTTCGCTGTAGGCTCATCTAAACGAGGGTCTTCTTTACTATTATGTCTACGTACAACTGATAAGGTGGGGTTGTCAGTGTCAGTACCGATGTCACCAATTCTTAGAGCTGCTAGTTCACTGCGTCTAAATCCCGTTTCATACAAGATTTGAACGATGAGGTAATTTCGAAACCGAATGACAGAGTTACGAAAGGGATTATGTTCAGAGTTGGGTTTAGCCACAGCAACAAAATCTTCAAATACATCATCTGGTATCCCTGATTTATCTGAAGCCATTTGTTTGCTTTTTAAACGATCCTTTGGCATGTCGCTTTTTAGCTGCGTCTTCATTAAATCAAGCGCATCAGATAACTGCGAAGCAGACGGTTTCTTCTTAACTCGCTCTTTACCACAAAAGTGGAGATATTCAGTAATATGAGCCATGCGAGAGATATACTGAGACTTTGTGACGGTGGGCTTATCTTTTGATTTAGAAAGATGAAATTTGCCCATATCGGTAACATTTGTTTTAATCTGATTTTTGAAGACGCTAGCTCGATAGCTACAATGCTCTTTCAGAGCATTGATATCATCAAGGGTTGGAATGGCCCCGTTGTAAATTTCTTCAAGCAGATCTCTGCCATTTATACTTTCCCAAAGTTTTAAGTGTTTGATGGACTTTAGATACTGTTGAATTGAAGATGTTGTTAATTTCTCCCTGAGTTTATTAGTGACAAAGTGCGTTACCCAAAAATCAGGCATGCCGTCATCGTCTAGTAAAAAGACATAACGCTCACCGCTCATAAACTTCTTTATCTCAATCTTCATACCCAACCCAAAAAATCAACATAAAAACTTGTAAGTTAATAATTTACACACTCACCCTAAAAAATAAACACTTTTTTTTCAGCCAATAAAAGAAAAGGCCGCTATTAGCGGCCTTTAGTGTATTTTTCAACATTTTTTATTTTGTCTTTCGTTAGAATGGGATGTCGTCATCAAAATCCATCGGTGGCTCGTTGTATTGCGGCTGAGCATACTGTTGAGGTGCCGATTGTTGCATTGGCTGATGCTGCTTCGCTGGCTGCTGAGGTTGTCCCCAACCACCTTGCTGTGGTGCATTCATACCGCCTTGCTGAGCAGGCATTCCACCTTGTTGAGTGCGGCCACCCAGCATCTGCATGATGCCATTGTAACCTTGTACAACCACTTCAGTTGAATAACGATCTTGACCGCTTTGATCTTGCCACTTACGTGTTTGCAGTTGACCTTCAATATAGACTTGAGAACCTTTACGTAGGTACTCACCCGCCACTTCGGCTAATTTTCCATACAGCGTCACACGGTGCCACTCGGTTTTTTCCTTCTGCTCACCCGTGGTTTTGTCACGCCAAGTTTCGGAGGTCGCGATGGTGATATTCGCTACTGCGCCGCCGCTTGGCATATAACGCACTTCAGGATCTTGGCCTAAGTTACCAATCAAAATTACTTTGTTCACGCCACGGCTTGCCATGTTTTGCTCCGTAATCAAGTCATGTCTATCAATTTCAAGTAGTCGGCAAGGATAACACCGTTTTACCCACTGAACCAATCGAATTCCCAGATTCTCATTGCAGCGTGAGCGATTTCACTCTCCTTGTTTATCCGTTTTTAAGAGCATCTCACCGAAATAACCTGCTGATAAACCTATCGGTTACCTTGCCTATTGAGGTGCTCCGCAAACTGCTTTTATCCCATAGCGCGTAAACGTATTTTTCGCCATATTAGGTGCATTATTTCATATCAATTAGGTATGCAATCCATCATGCAACGAGCCAACTACGCACGCACTATTTACTTACTCACAATTCAACCCGAGACTTTACATCCCAATATTCAGGCGGCGATAACCAAACTCAATCTTCCAGTTCCGATCATTGAACCAGAACGCCTACTGCGCGAATACCAGTCTGATAAACACAAAATTTTACTGCTCGACCATAGTGAAAGTAACGCCATTCGCCAGAAATTAGGCCCTCTAAAACTCACCAGCCCATACTTCGAAACGATTTTATTCAATGTGGAAAAACGCTTAAAAACGGAAGATTTACTCACCTACGGGAATTTAAAAGGCTTGTTCTATGCCAATGAAGAAACCGGTTTTATGGCACATGGATTAGGTGAAATCATTAATGGACAAAACTGGTTACCACGCCATGTAAGTAACCAATTGCTGCATTATTATCGCTATGCGTTTCAAACTCATCAAACACAAGTAACCATTGACCTCACCGCTCGTGAAATCCAAATTTTACGCTGCTTACAAACGGGGGCTTCCAATATGCAAATCGCAGAGAGCTTGTTTATCAGTGAGTTCACAGTGAAATCGCACCTTTATCAGATATTTAAAAAGTTAAATGTAAAAAACAGAGTCAAAGCCATTGCTTGGGTAAATCAGAATTTATTGTGAAAAAACGCAAGATTATCGAGGTATTACTCTGGATATTTCGTGCTGAAAAATGTAGTAACAATGCGACTGCACACACATTTTTTTGGTCGATAACACCAACGTAATGCAGTCGCGAATCAGAAATGGTAGAGTCGGCAAAAATTTCTCCCTAGCACACCATAGAGCAAGATTATGATTAAGAAGTGTCTATTTCCGGCAGCTGGCTACGGAACGCGATTCCTACCAGCAACGAAATCAATGCCTAAAGAGATGATGCCTGTCGTTAACAAGCCACTGATCGAATACGGCGTTGACGAAGCGATTCAAGCGGGTATTACAGGTATGTGTATTGTGACGGGTCGTGGTAAGCACTCGATCATGGATCACTTTGACATGAACTACGAGTTAGAGCATCAGATCCGCGGTACCAACAAAGAAGAGTTATTGGTTGATATTCGTAAAATCATTGAAACCGCTAACTTTACTTTTATTCGCCAACGCGAAATGAAAGGCTTGGGTCACGCGATTTTAACGGGTAAAGAGTTGGTAGGAGATGAACCATTTGCCGTGGTTCTAGCGGATGACTTGTGTGTCAATGAACAGCAAGGTGTATTGGCGCAAATGGTCGCGCTGTACAAACAGTTCCGCTGCTCTATCGTTGCGGTACAAGAAGTTCCTGAAAATGAAACCCACAAATACGGCGTGATTGCGGGTGAGATGATCAAAGATGATCTATTCCGTGTCGATAACATGGTAGAAAAACCAGAGCCAGGTACCGCGCCAAGTAATCTCGCGATTATCGGCCGCTACATCCTGACTCCGGATATTTTCGATCTCATTGAACAAACGGAACCGGGCAAAGGTGGTGAAATTCAAATCACCGACGCTCTACTGAAACAAGCTAAAGCGGGTTGTGTCTTAGCGTACAAATTCAAAGGTAAGCGCTTTGACTGCGGTAGCGTAGAAGGCTATATCGAAGCCACCAACTTCTGCTACGAAAATATGTACAAGAAGAATGACCAAAAAGTGGAACTTGCCAAGCAATCCACTCACAAAGGTCAGTAATTCTTAGCTAAACCGTCCTATTTAAAGCCAGTGGATTCCCCTATCCGTTGGCTTTTTCACTTTCAATAAAGACTGTTTTTTTATCCAGTATTTGCTTGCACTTTGTTCACTCTATGTAATACTTGCTGCACTTCGTTTAGCAAAGAGCAAATCAGATGGACAAAATCGAAGTACGCGGCGCTCGTACCCACAACCTCAAAAATATCAACCTGACCATTCCACGTGACAAGTTAATTGTCATCACTGGGCTTTCTGGTTCAGGTAAGTCATCACTCGCTTTTGATACGTTATATGCAGAAGGCCAACGACGTTATGTCGAATCCCTTTCGGCTTATGCTCGTCAATTCCTTTCTCTGATGGAAAAGCCCGATGTCGACCACATTGAGGGGTTATCACCCGCGATTTCGATTGAGCAAAAATCCACTTCCCATAACCCACGCTCCACCGTGGGTACCATTACCGAAGTGTATGACTATTTGCGTTTGCTCTATGCAAGAGTCGGAGAGCCGCGCTGCCCAGAGCACCAAGTGCCACTCAAAGCACAAACCATAAGCCAAATGGTCGATAAAGTTCTGGAGTTACCTGAAGGTAGCAAAATGATGCTGCTCGCCACCATAGTCAAAGAGCGTAAAGGTGAGCACGTTAAGACACTCGAAAACTTAGCGGCACAAGGATTTATTCGCGCACGGATCGATGGTGAAACCTGCGATCTTACCGATCCGCCCAAGCTTGAACTGCACAAAAAGCACACCATTGAGGTGATTGTCGACCGTTTCAAAGTGCGCAGTGATCTACAGCAACGCTTGGCAGAATCCTTTGAAACGGCCCTAGAACTTTCCGGCGGTATCGTCGTCGTAGCTCCGATGGAGGGAGAAGGTGAAGAGCAGATTTTCTCGGCTAACTTTGCTTGTCCGCATTGTGGTTACAGCATGCGTGAGCTTGAACCACGTCTGTTCTCTTTCAACAACCCAGCCGGTGCTTGCCCGACCTGTGACGGCTTGGGGGTACAGCAGTATTTCGACCCAGACCGCGTGCTGCAAGATGCCAACTTAAGTTTGGCGCAAGGCGCAATTCGAGGTTGGGATCAAAAGAACTTTTACTATTTCCAGATGCTGACTGCGCTGGCGGAACATTATGATTTCGATGTACACACACCATTCAACAAACTGAGCAAGAAAATTCAGGAAATTATCCTGCACGGCTCCGGTCGCTCAGAAATTGAATTTAAGTACATCAATGATCGCGGTGATATCCGCCTCAAAAAGCACCCTTTTGAAGGCATTTTGCATAATCTGGAACGTCGCTATCGCGATACCGAATCCAACTCAGTGCGTGAAGAACTAGCGAAATACATCTCCAACAAACCTTGTGGCAGCTGTGATGGCACACGCTTGAAAGTCGAAGCACGCAATGTATTCATAAATGATACGGCGCTGCCAACCATTGTTGAGCTGAGCATCGCCGATGCGCTGACGTTTTTCCAAGAGCTGAAACTCGATGGTCAACGTGCACAAATTGCCGAAAAGGTGATGAAAGAGATCAATGATCGTCTGCAATTTTTGGTCAACGTGGGCCTCAACTACTTAAACTTATCACGCAGCGCCGAAACTCTCTCTGGTGGCGAAGCACAGCGAATTCGTTTAGCTAGTCAGATCGGAGCTGGCTTAGTGGGGGTCATGTATGTACTCGATGAACCCTCGATCGGCCTCCACCAACGAGACAATGAACGCTTACTGCAAACCCTGACCCACTTACGCAATCTCGGTAATACCGTTTTAGTGGTTGAGCATGATGAAGATGCGATTCGCATGGCGGATCATGTGATCGACATCGGTCCAGGCGCAGGGGTACACGGTGGTATGGTGGTGGCAGAAGGCAATGTCGATGAAATCATTGCTAACCCGAATTCATTGACTGGCCAATACCTCAGTGGCGTGAAAAAAATTGCCGTGCCGACTGAACGAACGCCACGCGATGCAAGCAAAACCGTTGAACTCAAAGGCGCGGTAGGGAACAACCTCAAGAATGTCGACTTATCGATCCCTGTCGGTCTGTTTACTTGTGTAACGGGTGTTTCAGGCTCCGGTAAATCAACTCTAATCAACGACACCTTTTTTAAAATCGCGCATACCGCGCTCAATGGTGCCACGACCGCCACACCTGCGCCTTATCGAGCGATCCAAGGTTTAGAGCACTTTGACAAAGTGATCGATATTGATCAGAGCCCAATAGGGCGCACTCCACGTTCCAACCCTGCCACTTACACGGGCATCTTTACCCCGATCCGGGAACTGTTTGCCGGAACGCAGGAATCACGCTCTCGCGGTTATCAACCGGGGCGCTTTAGTTTCAACGTGCGTGGTGGTCGTTGTGAAGCATGCCAAGGTGATGGTGTGATCAAAGTTGAAATGCACTTTTTACCGGATGTGTATGTCCCTTGTGATGTCTGTAAAGGCAAACGCTATAACCGTGAAACGTTGGAAGTACGCTACAAAGGTCGCACCATTGATGAAGTGCTTGAGATGACGGTAGAAGATGCGCGCGAATTCTTTGACCCTGTCCCTGTGATTGCACGTAAGCTGCAAACACTGATGGATGTTGGGCTTTCTTATGTTCGCCTCGGTCAATCGGCAACTACCCTCTCTGGCGGTGAAGCACAGCGGGTGAAGCTAGCACGCGAGCTTTCCAAACGTGATACTGGAAAAACCTTGTATATTCTGGACGAGCCTACCACAGGGCTACACTTCCACGATATTCAACAACTGCTTACCGTGTTACATCGCCTACGCGATCACGGCAACACGGTCGTAGTGATCGAACATAACTTAGATGTGATCAAAACAGCGGACTGGATTGTCGACCTAGGCCCAGAAGGTGGCCAAGGTGGCGGCCTTATTATTGCAGAAGGGACACCGGAAGATGTGGCGCAGATCGAAGCTTCACACACCGCACGCTTCCTCAAGCCTTTGTTGAATTAGAAAAAAAGGCTAAAGTATCGAAACCAGCGAACTCTGCGCTGGTTTCGTTTTTTTAAGGTGAGCTGCATGGCAACGTTGCTATTAAGTGGAACCCGGTTAGAGCCTCACGCGCCGAGCATTCCTCTCAATAAACCCTTTCTTTTTTCATTGGCAGTGTTGTATCTGCTGGCCATGCATTTCTTCATGCCCAATCCCGGGGGGGCGGGGTTAGCACTCTCCTTTAATAACACCACTTGGATAGCTCTAAGCATCTCACTCGCAGTGGGTCTGTATCAGCTTGCCAACAATCAAGCCCTACGTTACTCAAAGCTCACCATCGGCCTTTGGATCAGTTGTACTTTGCTAACCCTGCCACTGGTGTATGTGAATGCAGATTGGCTCAGTGCCACAAGTCGACTGATTGGCTTATGGGCAGGATTCTGCTTGTTTGTGATGTTGCAACAATTTCGGTTTAGCAATAAACATAAACAACGTTTACTGTGGTTTATTCTGCTGGCTACAGTAATCGAAGCCATCATGGGTCTTATCCAATATTTTTGGTTAGATCTGGGAAACCCGTTTGGGTATGACACCCTAGCCAACCGTCCTTATGGTATTTTTCAACAACCGAATGTCATGGCAAGTTTTCTTGCAACCGGATTAGTGCTTTCTGGTTATTTACTGGCAAGACAACCAGAAAAATATGATTCGCCCTTAAGTAAAATTGGCATTCTTTATCTGACTCCACTACTTACCGCCCCTCTTTTGGTGGTGCTTGCGTCACGCACAGGATGGATAGCCAGCTTACTTAGCATTATTCTCGTTGCGCCATATCTTCGTCGATTTGCATCTCGCCAACGTTTTAGCCTCTGGGTGTTAGCCATTGTGGTTGGTGTCTGTGCCGGAGTTGCAGCGATGTATAGTCAAGAAACCTCTGGGTTTGTGGCGAATAAAGCTGATCTCGAAAGCCCACGCCGCTACACCTTTCCACAAGCGGTTGACATGATCATCGAAAAACCCTTTACCGGTTATGGCTACGGTAAATTTGAAGCGCAATATTTACTTTATACCGCTCGTCAACATCAGTTGAACAACACCTATCCCGCAGGGCTTGCAGCGATGGATCATCCGCATAATGAGATCTTGTACTGGGGGGTTGAGGGCGGTTTGCTGCCCGTGTTGGGAATATTACTTGCCGCTTGCTTCTGCACTTTGCGCATTTATGCCGCCAAACGAGGCACCCGTTTAGCCATGCTGGCGCTGTTCGTTCCTATCACGTTGCATGCTCAATTGGAGTATCCGTTTTACCACTCCGCCATTCACTGGATCACGTTTATTATTTTGATCTACTGGGTCGATCAGCGAGTTGCACGTTATCGTATCGTCCGTTTCAGTGGGCTGAGTAAATCCCTACTACGTATTACTAGCTTGGTATTACCGATTGTGACCATTTTGTATATGGGCACAGCTTTACACACCAATTATGTACTCACTCAGTTTGAAAAATCGAAGCCGAGAGATCCCGAATTACTTAAACAAGTCACCAATCCCTTAGTGTGGCAAGATCGATTCGATTGGGACATCTACAGCACCTACCTAGAACTCGGACTGTATGAACAAAAAGCAGAACTGATCCAACCGTATGTGGATTGGTCATTACAGGTGATTCAACACAAGCCACGTCCAGCCTTCTATACCAACCTGATTTTGGCCTACCAAGGCTTGGGTGATACGAGTCGCGCCCAGCAAATTCGTACTGAAGCGGAATTTCTGTTCCCCAATCAGGATTTCAGCACCATCCAATACCAAGCGCCCGCAAAGGCAACAAGCACCGCATCCGGCGCAGAACAAGCCCCCTCAGCGGCAACACCTTAATCTCAGATCGAATCAGGGTGGCCTAAGCCACCCTGATTTCTATTTCACACCGCTTTGCATTAACGCAGTGACTCTTCCAGTGCCCGCAAACATAACGCAATGTTTTCCGAGCGCGCACCGTAGCCCATTACGCCAATCCGCCATGCTTTGCCAGCTAATACCCCAAGCCCAGCACCAATTTCTAAATTGTATTCATTGAGCAGATGGCTGCGCACTTTCGCTTCATCAATGCCTTCCGGCACATAAATCGCGTTCAACTGCGGCAAACGATACGACTCAGCTACCACAAACTTAAAGCCCAGTTGCTCTAAACCTTGTTTGAGCTTGTCGTGCATCACACGATGGCGCTGCCACGCTTGCTCTAACCCTTCCTGTTGTAAAATCAGCAGAGCTTCGTGCAAAGCATACAAACTATTAACGGGTGCTGTGTGGTGATAACTACGCTTACCCGCTCCACTCCAATAACCCAACACCAAGCTTTGATCCAAGAACCAGCTTTGAATCGGCGTTTTACGTGATTGAATCTTCTCAATTGCACGAGGTGAGAATGTCAAAGGAGCCAAACCCGGCACACAAGAGAGACATTTTTGGCTACCAGAATACACCGCATCAAGCTGCCACTCATCCACCAACAGTGGTACACCACCTAAAGACGTTACGGCATCAACAATCGTCAGCATGCCATGTTGCTTAGCGAGAGCAGCCAAAGCTTGCGCATCACTTAAGGCTCCGGTTGAAGTTTCTGCTTGTACAAAAGCCAGTATTTTCGCATCCGGATGCTCATCTATCGCGGCTTGCACTTTTTCAACGCTGACTGGGCAACCCCATTCATCATCAACCACCACAACGTCTGCCCCACAACGCACAGCGTTATCGCGCATCCGCTCACCAAACACCCCATTGCGGCACACAATCACTTTATCGCCCGGCTCGACGAGGTTAACAAAACAGGCTTCCATACCCGCACTACCCGGCGCAGAAACAGCAATCGTGAATTCGTTTTCAGTTTGGAAGGCATATTTCAACAGCTGTTTCAGCTCATCCATCATACCGATAAACAGAGGATCAAGATGACCAACGGTGGGGCGGCTGAGCGCTTGCAGAACTTGTGGCGGAATATCAGAAGGCCCCGGCCCCATCAAAATCCGATGCGGGGGGATAAAGCTACGAATAGTCATAACGACTCCTTGTTGTGGCGACCAGAACCACTAGCCTAATGCAATTCAGTAGCAGCAACAATTCGACCTATGTCCAGAGTGTTAATCCTTGTCACACTAATGTCATTTTTATTTGCACTTTTAGAACATTTTGTCGTTGACAAGATTTCGCCAACACCGTTCAATGTGTGAGCTATCTAGCAGAAGAGGAGCACTGCCCAGGCAGATGTTTTGTGGAGCCTCAACTCCAAAACAGAACATTCAGGGGGAGTAGTGCCGAGGTGAATTAAAGTTGCGGCTTTGGTTTATCGGTTGAATGGGCTGAATCCCTTCAACTGTCATCAGCTCGAATCTGATGAAGAGCTTCTGAGGGAAATCTTTCTATAGTCACTCCTCTATTTTGCTCTATTAAAAAACACTCTCTTCACAACATTGGACGTTGGGTTACCAACAACTCGTTTTTCAGGAAGTCTGGGAGAATTGCCGTGAGCACATTTAACGTCGCCAAATTTGGTGGTACTAGTGTCGCCAACTTTGAAGCCATGAGCCGTTGTTCGGCCATTATCGAAAACAATCCACAAACACGCTTAGTCGTGAGCAGCGCCTGCTCTGGCGTGACCAATTTATTGGTCGAACTCGCCAATGGCGTTGCATCTGCTGAACGCCGCCAAGCGATTTTGCAACAACTGGCTGATATCCATTATGTGATTATCGACCAGCTCGCGGATCCAACCCGCGTCGAGAAAGAAGTCAAAGCGGTATTGGACTCCGTCGCCAGTGCAGCGGAAGCCGCCTCATTTCAATCGAGCAAGAAACTTACCGACCACTTAGTGGCGTGCGGTGAGCTCATTTCTACTTATATTCTGACGCAACTAATGCGTGAACGTGGCGTCGATGCCGTACGTTTTGATATCCGCGAAGTGCTACGCACTGACGATCATTATGGTCGCGCCGAACCACAACTGGCTGAAATCACTCAGTTGGCCAAAGAAAAACTGGCTCCATTGTGTGAACAGTATGTGGTAGTGACTCAAGGCTTTATCGGTTCTGATGCACAAGGTAATACCACCACTTTAGGTCGTGGTGGCAGTGATTATTCAGCCGCTTTGATTGCCGAAGCAGTACAAGCAAGTGGCTTAGAGATTTGGACTGACGTACCGGGGATCTACAGTACCGATCCACGTATCGCGCCAAAAGCAGCGCCGATTCCTGAGATAAGCTTTAGCGAAGCCTCAGAAATGGCCAATTTTGGTGCCAAGATTTTGCATCCATCCACCTTGCTTCCAGCGGTACGCCATGGCATCCCCGTGTTTGTTGGCTCATCAAAAGAACCGGAAAAAGGCGGCACTTGGATCCGTAAACAAGTCGAAAGCGCGCCACTGTATCGCGCACTTGCTCTACGCTGTAATCAAACCATGGTGACACTGCGTAGCGCGCAGATGTTCCATGCTTACGGTTTCCTCGCCAAAGTGTTCGAAATTCTCGCCAAGCATAAAATTTCGGTCGATCTCATCACTACCTCAGAAATCAGCGTGTCACTGACACTGGATAAAACCGATACCTCAGGCGGTGCACCAGAATTGCCTGAAGCGGTGCGCGCCGAGTTGGAAGAGCTATGTACGGTCGAAGTCGAATACAACCTGTGTTTGATTGCTCTGATCGGCAACAAGATGAAAGAGAGCCGTGGCTACGCGAAGCAAGTGTTCAGTGTATTGGAAGATTACAACCTCCGTATGATTTGCTATGGCGCCAGCGCGCATAATCTCTGTTTCTTGCTGCATGAATCTGTCTCTAAACAAGCAGTGCAGAAGCTGCATAAAGAGCTGTTTGAGCAAGAGTAAAATCAAACTCGCGAGATAAAAACCAGGGGCCACATGACGTGGCCTCTTTGATTGTGGATGGTGGTCTTACGGATTAAGCATCAAGGTTAGGCGCCAGCCATTTTTCGGCTTCTTGCAAACTCCAACCTTTACGCTCAGCGTAGCTGTGCAGCTGATCTTGTTGGATCTGCGCGACCGCAAAATAGCGAGAATCAGGATGCGAGAAATACCAACCGGATACCGAAGCGCCCGGCCACATCGCATAGCTAGTGGTCAGTGACATGCCTATGCTCTCTTCGACATTCAGCATCTGCCACAAAGTCGCTTTCTCGGTATGCTCAGGACACGCGGGATACCCCGGCGCTGGTCGAATGCCCTGATAACGCTCACGGATCAGCTCATCATTAGAGAGATTTTCATCGCTCGCATAACCCCAAATCTCTTTACGCACTTTTTCATGCAGATATTCCGCAAAGGCTTCCGCCAAACGATCAGCCACCGCTTGGATCATGATCGCATTGTAATCATCGCCTTGTGCTTTATAAGCATCGGCCAGCGCTCGCTCACCAATGCCACCAGTTACTGCAAACGCGCCAATCCAATCACGTTTACCGCTCTCTTTCGGAGCAACATAGTCCGACAAACAATAGTTGGCTCCTTTCGGCTTTTCGGTCTGCTGACGCAAGTTGTACAGCACATGCGCTACTTGTGTGCGAGACTCATCACTGTACACCTCAATGTCATCGCCCACGCTCGCGGCAGGGAACAACGCGCACATACCACTGGCTTTCAGCAGCCCTTCTCGTTCCACCTTATCAAGTAAAGCATTAGCATCGTGGAACAAACGTTTGGCTTCTTCACCGACTTCTTCATGCTCCAAAATGGCAGGGTATTTACCCATGAGCGACCAAGTCATAAAGAAAGGCGTCCAGTCGATATAAGGACGCAGCGTGGCTAACACAATGTTTTCAAACAAATGCACACCCGGTTTCGCAGGCATGGGCGGCGTATAACTCGCCCAATCGATCGTGGCTTTATTGGCTCGCGCCTGCTCTAAGGTCACAGGGCGAGATTTGGGCGTTTTACGCGCATGCTGATCGCGCGTGCGCTCATAATCGAGGTCCAACCGCTCGATAAATCCAGGACGCAGCTCATCAGACAACAGCGAAGTACATACCCCCACTGCACGCGATGCGTTATTCACGTACACCACAGGCGCATGATAATTCTGTTCGATTTTCACTGCGGTATGCGCTTTAGAGGTCGTTGCCCCACCAATCAAGAGTGGCAGTTCAAACCCTTGTCGCTCCATCTCTTTCGCCACGTGCACCATCTCATCCAAAGACGGTGTGATAAGCCCAGAGAGACCGATGATATCGACATTTTGCTCGCGCGCGACTTTGAGGATCTGCTCACAAGGCACCATCACACCAAGGTCAATAATCTCGAAGTTATTACACTGCAGCACCACACCAACAATGTTCTTACCAATGTCATGCACATCGCCTTTTACGGTCGCCAACAAAATCTTACCGTTTGAAGTGCTACCACTTTTTTGCGCATTAATGAAAGGCTCAAGATACGCAACGGCTTGTTTCATGACGCGCGCTGATTTTACGACTTGCGGTAGGAACATTTTCCCTTCGCCAAACAGGTCGCCGACGACGTTCATGCCATCCATCAGCGGCCCTTCAATCACTTCCAGCGGTTTACTGGCTTGCTGACGTGCTTCTTCAGTGTCTTGGACGATAAATTCGGTGATGCCTTTGACTAAAGCGTGCTCTAGGCGCTTAGCCACAGGCCATGCGCGCCACTCTAACGCAGAAGCATCCTCTTCTTTACCGACACTGTTTTCGCGATACGCTTCGGCGATCTCAAGCAGTCTTTCCGTGCCATCGTTACGTCGATTGAGGATCACATCTTCCACTGCCTCACGCAGTTTCAGCGGAACGTTATCGTAGATTTCAAGCTGCCCTGCGTTGACAATCCCCATGTCCATGCCGTGTTTGAAGCAGTGATAAAGGAAAACAGCATGGATCGCTTCACGCACATAGTTGTTGCCGCGGAAAGAGAAAGAAACGTTAGACACACCGCCAGAAATCATCGCATGCGGCAACTCACGCTTAATGTCTGCAACTGCATTAATGAAATCCAACGCGTAGTTATTGTGCTCATCAATTCCGGTCGCAACGGCAAAGATGTTAGGGTCGAAAATAATATCTTCCGGTGGAAAGCCCACTTCATCGACCAAAATATGGTAAGCCCGACGACAGATCTCTAATTTGCGCTCACGGGTATCCGCTTGGCCCACTTCGTCAAACGCCATCACAATCACGGCGGCACCGTAGCGGCGTACCAATTTGGCTTGGGCTATAAACTTCTCTTTCCCTTCTTTTAGAGAGATAGAGTTGACGATGCCTTTACCCTGAATGCATTTCAGACCCGCTTCAATGACTTCCCATTTAGAGGAGTCGACCATCACCGGAACTTTGGATATTTCTGGTTCAGAGGCGCATAGATTCAAAAAGCGCACCATGCACGCCTCGGCGTCCAACATGCCTTCATCCATGTTGATATCAATGATCTGCGCGCCATTTTCTACCTGCTCACGCGCGACATCCAACGCCTCATCGTATTGCTCTTCTTTAATTAAACGCTTAAAACGCGCTGAACCGGTGACGTTAGTACGTTCTCCCACGTTAACAAACAGTGTTTCAGGGCCAATATTCAGCGGCTCTAACCCCGAGAGACGACATTCCACTTTCAGCTCGGGTAAAGCCCTTGGTTTCACACCCTCGACGGCCTTGGCCATCGCCGCGATATGCTCAGGTGTCGTACCACAGCAACCACCAACTAAGTTAAGAAAGCCTGCTTGTGCCCATTCCGCAATATGTTCTGCCATTTCCTCGGCAGAGAGATCGTATTCACCAAACGCATTGGGCAGTCCGGCATTTGGGTGCGCGGAAACATAGCATTCTGAAATGCGTGAAAGCTCTTCCACGTACTGGCGCAGCTCATCAGGGCCTAACGCACAGTTCAAGCCAAACGAAATCGGCCGTACATGACGCAAGGCGTTGTAGAAAGCTTCCGTCGTCTGTCCAGACAGAGTACGCCCAGAGGCATCAGTAATCGTACCGGAAATCATCACCGGTAAGTTGATGCCCAGTTCTTCAAACACACTATCGACCGCAAACGCACACGCTTTGGCGTTAAGCGTATCGAAGATGGTTTCAATGAGGATCAGATCGCTTCCGCCGTTGATCAAAGCGCGGGTGGATTCGGAATACGCCTGAACAAGCTGGTCAAAAGAAACATTACGAAAGCCCGGATCATTCACATCAGGAGAAATCGAACAAGTGCGGTTGGTTGGACCAAGCACACCAGCCACATAGCGTGGCTTATTAGGATTTTTAGCTGTCCATTCATCCGCAACTTCACGTGCAAGCTTAGCGGCGGCAAAGTTAATTTCGGCACTGAGCGATTGCATGTCATAGTCTGCCATAGCAATCGTGGTTGAGTTAAAGGTGTTGGTCTCAAGAATATCCGCCCCAGCTTCAAGGTAAGCGGAGTGAATCTCTTTAATAATTTGCGGCTGAGTAAGCACTAAGAGGTCGTTATTTCCTTTCAAATCACAGTGCCAATCGACAAATCGTGCACCGCGATAGTCTTCCTCTTGTAACTTATAACTCTGAATCATCGTTCCCATACCACCATCAATCAGTAGGATACGCTGTTTCAGTTGTTGTTCGAGTTGCTGTCTCACTTCCATTCTCACTATACCGCCTCATTCCTTTTGCTTTGATGACATCCTATCACACAAATTTCAGAAATCTAGACGTCTAAAAAACGATTAAACCAACCAAAATATTTTGTGTGTGAGCTCACCCTCGTATGATTAAAAAGTATTTGCTATTTACTCAACAGAGAAAGACAATTTCGTTCACAAATTGTTACACACACTGAGAAGAGAATGTCCGTCTATTACACTTTGTGCTTCCTCTCTGCGGCAGCCATGTTGATTGCTTTTTTAAACAGCAAGATCAGCAAAATGCAAACAACCATCGCCATTACTGCAGGTTCGATGATGTTGTCGTTATTAATCCTCATCGCAGGTCAAAACAACTGGTTCCATCTCTCCCAAATTGCGACAGAAACCGTCACCAGTATTAACTTTGAAAATTTCCTGCTCAAAGGGATCTTAGGCTTCCTACTTTTTGCAGGTGGTTTGGGGATTAAATTACCCAATCTAAAAGATCAAAAGTGGGAAATTACCGTTCTAGCACTTGGCGCTACTTTATTCTCCACTTTCTTTATCGGATTTGCGTTGTACGGCTTCTGTCAGTTGATCGGCATTCAGTTTGATCTAGTCTACTGCTTACTGTTCGGTGCTCTTATTTCCCCCACCGACCCGATTGCCGTTTTAGCGATTGTGAAGAAGCTAAAAGCGCCAAAACGAATTTCTACCCAGATTGAAGGTGAATCACTCTTCAACGATGGTTTTGGTCTGGTTATCTTTGTCACGATCTTTACGATTGCTTTTGGTCATGAAACTCCCACCATCGGCAGTGTTACCTTGCTCTTCATGCAAGAAGCTATCGGAGGCATTGTTTACGGTTTCCTTCTCGGGCTACTGTTTCACTACCTTATTTCGGCAACCGATGACCACTCGATGGAGCTGTTGTTAACCATAGGTATTCCAACGGCAGGTTATGCCTTTGCTGATGTAATTCACGTTTCAGGCCCACTCGCGATGGTGGTCTCTGGCATCATGATTGGTAACTGGACTCGATTTATTGGCTTCTCAAAAGAGAGTGAAGAACATCTCGATCACTTCTGGGAACTGGTCGATGAATTCCTCAACGGCGTCTTGTTCCTATTGATCGGTATGTCGATGCTGTTGTTCGAATTCCACCAAGAAGATTGGATCTTGATGGCATTTGCAATTCCGGTTGTTCTGTGTGGACGTTACCTGAGTGTGTTTGTCTCTTACATTGGCTTTAAGCGCTACCGCACTTACAATCCTTGGTCAATCCGCATTTTGACTTGGGGTGGCTTACGCGGTGGTTTAGCACTCGCGATGGCACTCTCTATCCCTTCTGGAATCATGGTCATCCCAGAGAAATTGATTGATGTAAAAGAACTGATCCTCGTCATGACCTACGCTGTGGTTGTTTTTTCAATTCTAGTACAAGGATCTACTATTACTCCGATGATTGAGAAAGCGAAAAAAACCGAAAAAGCAATGCAAGCAGAGCTCAATCCAGAGAGTGAGCAGCCACTCACTCAACAAGAGAACCACAACTAACCATTATCTTTCTTTACCAAAAAGCCGCAGTGAACTCCTCACCACTGCGGCTTTTTTATTACCTACTGTTTATCATGATGTTAGCGTTCAGCGATGGTTCAAGCAGAATACAAAAGCATAAACATGTTTGTCATATGGAGATGATGAGCAGGTCGAACTCCGCTCTAGCGCATCAGACTCGCACTTAATAACTTGCAGATCTTGTAAGCCTAGACTCTAGAAGCCGAGTATATCTCCTTGAGCCGATGCCCAGTGCGTCGGCTTTTTCTTATCGCTCTACGACCAATTCGCATGAGAGCCAGCACTCATATTCACTTCTCACTGTGCAGCCCTGCTGCAGAGAGTTAAATACGGTACGCGCTCAACTGCGAATAGCAACAGAGCCCCATTCGCTTGAGGTTTGAGTCACGATACAGCGCCAAGGCGAAGATAACCAAGGTAGGAATCAGCCCAAAATCAGTAAATAAGAAGTCAGAAGCTTAGACGTTAGAGCTTAAGAGAAGGGTCATGCTAGGAAGCAGAGATAGGGATTGCCCAAAAGCAAAAAACCCAGTCGTAAGACTGGGTTTCTCAAATAAGTGGCGGAGCGGACGGGACTCGAACCCGCGACCCCCGGCGTGACAGGCCGGTATTCTAACCAACTGAACTACCGCTCCGCATTGGTTAGCGCTTGGTGCTAAATTAAAAGCCTGGCGATGTTCTACTCTCACATGGGGAGACCCCACACTACCATCGACGCTGTTTCGTTTCACTTCTGAGTTCGGGATGGAATCAGGTGGGTCCAAAACGCTATGGTCGCCAAGCAAAATTTTAAAATCTGGAAAGCTGTTTTCGTTCTCACACACATTCTTATGCGCTTAGCTTTGAGTCCACTACAAAACCCCTTGGGTGTTGTATGGTTAAGCCTCACGGGCAATTAGTACAGGTTAGCTCAACGCCTCACAACGCTTACACACCCTGCCTATCAACGTTCTAGTCTCGAACAACCCTTTAGGACGGTTAAACCGTCAGGGAAGACTCATCTCAGGGCTCGCTTCCCGCTTAGATGCTTTCAGCGGTTATCGATTCCGAACTTAGCTACCGGGCAATGCGTCTGGCGACACAACCCGAACACCAGAGGTTCGTCCACTCCGGTCCTCTCGTACTAGGAGCAGCCCCCTTCAATCTTCCAACGCCCACGGCAGATAGGGACCGAACTGTCTCACGACGTTCTAAACCCAGCTCGCGTACCACTTTAAATGGCGAACAGCCATACCCTTGGGACCGACTTCAGCCCCAGGATGTGATGAGCCGACATCGAGGTGCCAAACACCGCCGTCGATATGAACTCTTGGGCGGTATCAGCCTGTTATCCCCGGAGTACCTTTTATCCGTTGAGCGATGGCCCTTCCATACAGAACCACCGGATCACTATGACCTGCTTTCGCACCTGCTCGAACCGTCATTCTCGCAGTTAAGCGGGCTTATGCCATTGCACTAACCTCACGATGTCCAACCGTGATTAGCCCACCTTCGTGCTCCTCCGTTACTCTTTGGGAGGAGACCGCCCCAGTCAAACTACCCACCAGGCACTGTCCTCAACCCAGATAATGGGTCTAAGTTAGAACATCAAACATACAAGGGTGGTATTTCAAGGACGGCTCCAACGCAACTGGCGTCACGTCTTCATAGCCTCCCACCTATCCTACACATGTAGGTTCAATGTTCAGTGCCAAGCTGTAGTAAAGGTTCACGGGGTCTTTCCGTCTAGCCGCGGGTACACTGCATCTTCACAGCGATTTCAATTTCACTGAGTCTCGGGTGGAGACAGCGTGGCCATCATTACGCCATTCGTGCAGGTCGGAACTTACCCGACAAGGAATTTCGCTACCTTAGGACCGTTATAGTTACGGCCGCCGTTTACCGGGGCTTCGATCAAGAGCTTCGCTTACGCTAACCCCATCAATTAACCTTCCGGCACCGGGCAGGCGTCACACCGTATACGTCATCTTGCGATTTTGCACAGTGCTGTGTTTTTAATAAACAGTTGCAGCCACCTGGTATCTGCGACTCTCGTCAGCTCCATCCGCGAGGGACTTCACCATCAAGAGCGTACCTTCTCCCGAAGTTACGGTACCATTTTGCCTAGTTCCTTCACCCGAGTTCTCTCAAGCGCCTTGGTATTCTCTACCCGACCACCTGTGTCGGTTTGGGGTACGATTCCTGACTATCTGAAGCTTAGAGGCTTTTCCTGGAAGCATGGCATCAATGACTTCACTGCCGTAGCAGCTCGACGTCGTGTCTCAGCCTTAAAGAGAGCCGGATTTACCTAACTCTCAAGCCTACGCACTTGAACCAGGACAACCGTCGCCTGGCCCACCTAGCCTTCTCCGTCCCCCCATCGCAATAGTCAGAAGTACGGGAATATTAACCCGTTTCCCATCGATTACGCCTTTCGGCCTCACCTTAGGGGTCGACTCACCCTGCCCCGATTAACGTTGGACAGGAACCCTTGGTCTTCCGGCGAGGAGGTTTTTCACCCCCTTTGTCGTTACTCATGTCAGCATTCGCACTTCTGATACCTCCAGCAAACCTTACGATTCACCTTCAACGGCTTACAGAACGCTCCCCTACCCAATGTCTAAAAGACATTGCCGCAGCTTCGGTGTATTGCTTAGCCCCGTTACATCTTCCGCGCAGGCCGACTCGACTAGTGAGCTATTACGCTTTCTTTAAATGATGGCTGCTTCTAAGCCAACATCCTAGCTGTCTGAGCCTTCCCACATCGTTTCCCACTTAGCAATACTTTGGGACCTTAGCTGGCGGTCTGGGTTGTTTCCCTCTCCACGACGGACGTTAGCACCCGCCGTGTGTCTCCCGGATAGTACTTACTGGTATTCGGAGTTTGCAAAGGGTTGGTAAGTCGGGATGACCCCCTAGCCTTAACAGTGCTCTACCCCCAGTAGTATTCGTCCGAGGCGCTACCTAAATAGCTTTCGGGGAGAACCAGCTATCTCCGAGTTTGATTGGCCTTTCACCCCTAGCCACAAGTCATCCGCTAATTTTTCAACATTAGTCGGTTCGGTCCTCCAGTTGATGTTACTCAACCTTCAACCTGCCCATGGCTAGATCACCCGGTTTCGGGTCTATATCCAGAGACTGAACGCCCAGTTAAGACTCGCTTTCGCTACGGCTCCCCTATACGGTTAACCTTGCCACTGAATATAAGTCGCTGACCCATTATACAAAAGGTACGCAGTCACACCACGAAGGTGCTCCTACTGCTTGTACGTACACGGTTTCAGGTTCTATTTCACTCCCCTCACAGGGGTTCTTTTCGCCTTTCCCTCACGGTACTGGTTCACTATCGGTCAGTCAGGAGTATTTAGCCTTGGAGGATGGTCCCCCCATATTCAGACAGGATATCACGTGTCCCGCCCTACTCGATTTCACGCTCGATGAAGCGTCGGTTACGGGGCTATCACCCTGTATCGCCAAGCTTTCCAGCTTGTTCACCTACTTCACCGAGTGCTTAAGGGCTAATCCAGGTTCGCTCGCCGCTACTACCGGAATCTCGGTTGATTTCTTCTCCTCGGGGTACTTAGATGTTTCAGTTCCCCCGGTTTGCTCTGTTAACCTATGTATTCAATTAACAGTAACTGCTTATGCAGTTGGGTTTCCCCATTCGGAAATCGCAGACTCAAACGGCTCTTACTGCCTTATCTGCGCTTATCGCAAGTTAGTACGTCCTTCATCGCCTCTGACTGCCCAGGCATCCACCGTGTACGCTTAGTCACTTAACCATACAACCCGAAGGAGTTTCGGGTTGTTGTTTAAACAACCTAAGTTGTCTCGCGTTTAATTTACATGAGTGCGAGACAGATTTTGCCGGACTCAAATTTTGAACAAGACCGAAGTCTTATTCGATACCAAGCACACTTGAATGTGTTGTTGGTGTTTATCTTTCGATAAACATTGAGAACTTTACAAACAACAATACATTGTTGTTTTGTCAGCTTTCCAAATTGTTAAAGAGCAAAGTACTTCTTATTACTAAGAGCCACTTTCTAAAGACTTTCGGCGTCAAAAATCCGAACCACGCAGTTTTTGGTGGTTTGGAAGTTCATTCCAAAAATACTTAAAGAGTGGTGGGCGATACCGGGTTCGAACCAGTGACCCCCTGCTTGTAAGGCAGGTGCTCTCCCAACTGAGCTAATCGCCCACATGTTTTACTTCCTGTGGAGGAAGGAAATGGTGGGTCGTGCAGGATTCGAACCTGCGACCAATTGATTAAAAGTCAACTGCTCTACCGACTGAGCTAACGACCCCCTAACTTCGCAACGGAAGTGGTATCCCGTAGGGGAGTCGAACCCCTGTTACCGCCGTGAAAGGGCGGTGTCCTAGGCCTCTAGACGAACGGGACACTAAGATACTCTTCTCTAATCTAAACCGAATCAATCTGTGTGGACACTCATCACGATAATCATCGTGTAAGGAGGTGATCCAGCGCCAGGTTCCCCTAGCGCTACCTTGTTACGACTTCACCCCAGTCATGAACCACAAAGTGGCAAGCGTCCTCCCGAAGGTTAAACTACCTGCTTCTTTTGCAGCCCACTCCCATGGTGTGACGGGCGGTGTGTACAAGGCCCGGGAACGTATTCACCGCAACATTCTGATTTGCGATTACTAGCGATTCCGACTTCATGGAGTCGAGTTGCAGACTCCAATCCGGACTACGACGTACTTTGTGAGATTCGCTCCACCTCGCGGTATCGCTGCCCTCTGTATACGCCATTGTAGCACGTGTGTAGCCCTACTCGTAAGGGCCATGATGACTTGACGTCGTCCCCACCTTCCTCCGGTTTATCACCGGCAGTCTCCCTGGAGTTCCCACCATTACGTGCTGGCAAACAAGGATAAGGGTTGCGCTCGTTGCGGGACTTAACCCAACATTTCACAACACGAGCTGACGACAGCCATGCAGCACCTGTCTCAGAGCTCCCGAAGGCACTCCAGCGTCTCCGCTAGATTCTCTGGATGTCAAGAGTAGGTAAGGTTCTTCGCGTTGCATCGAATTAAACCACATGCTCCACCGCTTGTGCGGGCCCCCGTCAATTCATTTGAGTTTTAATCTTGCGACCGTACTCCCCAGGCGGTCTACTTAACGCGTTAGCTCCGAAAGCCACGCCTCTAGGGCACAACCTCCAAGTAGACATCATTTACGGCGTGGACTACCAGGGTATCTAATCCTGTTTGCTCCCCACGCTTTCGCATCTGAGTGTCAGTATCTGTCCAGGGGGCCGCCTTCGCCACCGGTATTCCTTCAGATCTCTACGCATTTCACCGCTACACCTGAAATTCTACCCCCCTCTACAGTACTCTAGCTTGTCAGTTTCAAATGCGATTCCTAGGTTGAGCCCAGGGCTTTCACATCTGACTTAACAAACCACCTGCATGCGCTTTACGCCCAGTAATTCCGATTAACGCTTGCACCCTCCGTATTACCGCGGCTGCTGGCACGGAGTTAGCCGGTGCTTCTTCTGTAGGTAACGTCAAATGATTAAGGTATTAGCTTAACCACCTTCCTCCCTACTGAAAGTACTTTACAACCCGAAGGCCTTCTTCATACACGCGGCATGGCTGCATCAGGCTTGCGCCCATTGTGCAATATTCCCCACTGCTGCCTCCCGTAGGAGTCTGGACCGTGTCTCAGTTCCAGTGTGGCTGATCATCCTCTCAGACCAGCTAGGGATCGTCGCCTTGGTGAGCCCTTACCTCACCAACTAGCTAATCCCACCTGGGCATATCCGGTAGCGCAAGGCCCGAAGGTCCCCTGCTTTGCTCTTACGAGGTTATGCGGTATTAGCCATCGTTTCCAATGGTTATCCCCCTCTACCGGGCAATTTCCCAGGCATTACTCACCCGTCCGCCGCTCGCCACCCAAGGAACAAGTTCCTCTGTGCTGCCGCTCGACTTGCATGTGTTAGGCCTGCCGCCAGCGTTCAATCTGAGCCATGATCAAACTCTTCAATTAAAAGTTTTTTGAAGCTTTCGCTTCGGCTCAATGAATACTGATTACATTCTTTGCTTAATAAAAAGCGAAGTAATGTTGAATTGACTGTGCTGAATGATTGCTCATTCAAATGGTCACTCAGTTCATTGATAAATCTTTTTTGATTATCATCAACGAGTGCCCACACAGATTGATTGGTTTATATTGTTAAAGAGCTTGGCTTTCAGTGCTTTAGCACGTCAGCGAGGTGCGTATAATACGCTTCCCACTTTGAAAGTCAACATAAAACTCTAAAATTTTTAGAACTTTATGGTGACTCGTCTATTACTAGACCAGTCGGACCTTTTGTCTTCACTTTTAAAAAGTGAAAATAAATAGGAGCCTGGCGATGTTCTACTCTCACATGGGGAAACCCCACACTACCATCGACGCTGTTTCGTTTCACTTCTGAGTTCGGGATGGAGTCAGGTGGGTCCAAAACGCTATGGTCGCCAAGCAAAATTTTAAAATTCGGAAAGCTGTTTTCGTTCTCACACACATTCTTATGCGCTTAGCTTTGAGTCCACTACAAAACCCCTTGGGTGTTGTATGGTTAAGCCTCACGGGCAATTAGTACAGGTTAGCTCAACGCCTCACAACGCTTACACACCCTGCCTATCAACGTTCTAGTCTCGAACAACCCTTTAGGACAGTTAAACTGTCAGGGAAGACTCATCTCAGGGCTCGCTTCCCGCTTAGATGCTTTCAGCGGTTATCGATTCCGAACTTAGCTACCGGGCAATGCGTCTGGCGACACAACCCGAACACCAGAGGTTCGTCCACTCCGGTCCTCTCGTACTAGGAGCAGCCCCCTTCAATCTTCCAACGCCCACGGCAGATAGGGACCGAACTGTCTCACGACGTTCTAAACCCAGCTCGCGTACCACTTTAAATGGCGAACAGCCATACCCTTGGGACCGACTTCAGCCCCAGGATGTGATGAGCCGACATCGAGGTGCCAAACACCGCCGTCGATATGAACTCTTGGGCGGTATCAGCCTGTTATCCCCGGAGTACCTTTTATCCGTTGAGCGATGGCCCTTCCATACAGAACCACCGGATCACTATGACCTGCTTTCGCACCTGCTCGAACCGTCATTCTCGCAGTTAAGCGGGCTTATGCCATTGCACTAACCTCACGATGTCCAACCGTGATTAGCCCACCTTCGTGCTCCTCCGTTACTCTTTGGGAGGAGACCGCCCCAGTCAAACTACCCACCAGGCACTGTCCTCAACCCAGATAATGGGTCTAAGTTAGAACATCAAACATACAAGGGTGGTATTTCAAGGACGGCTCCAACGCAACTGGCGTCACGTCTTCATAGCCTCCCACCTATCCTACACATGTAGGTTCAATGTTCAGTGCCAAGCTGTAGTAAAGGTTCACGGGGTCTTTCCGTCTAGCCGCGGGTACACTGCATCTTCACAGCGATTTCAATTTCACTGAGTCTCGGGTGGAGACAGCGTGGCCATCATTACGCCATTCGTGCAGGTCGGAACTTACCCGACAAGGAATTTCGCTACCTTAGGACCGTTATAGTTACGGCCGCCGTTTACCGGGGCTTCGATCAAGAGCTTCGCTTACGCTAACCCCATCAATTAACCTTCCGGCACCGGGCAGGCGTCACACCGTATACGTCATCTTGCGATTTTGCACAGTGCTGTGTTTTTAATAAACAGTTGCAGCCACCTGGTATCTGCGACTCTCGTCAGCTCCATCCGCGAGGGACTTCACCATCAAGAGCGTACCTTCTCCCGAAGTTACGGTACCATTTTGCCTAGTTCCTTCACCCGAGTTCTCTCAAGCGCCTTGGTATTCTCTACCCGACCACCTGTGTCGGTTTGGGGTACGATTCCTGACTATCTGAAGCTTAGAGGCTTTTCCTGGAAGCATGGCATCAATGACTTCACTGCCGTAGCAGCTCGACGTCGTGTCTCAGCCTTAAAGAGAGCCGGATTTACCTAACTCTCAAGCCTACGCACTTGAACCAGGACAACCGTCGCCTGGCCCACCTAGCCTTCTCCGTCCCCCCATCGCAATAGTCAGAAGTACGGGAATATTAACCCGTTTCCCATCGATTACGCCTTTCGGCCTCACCTTAGGGGTCGACTCACCCTGCCCCGATTAACGTTGGACAGGAACCCTTGGTCTTCCGGCGAGGAGGTTTTTCACCCCCTTTGTCGTTACTCATGTCAGCATTCGCACTTCTGATACCTCCAGCAAACCTTACGATTCACCTTCAACGGCTTACAGAACGCTCCCCTACCCAATGTCTAAAAGACATTGCCGCAGCTTCGGTGTATTGCTTAGCCCCGTTACATCTTCCGCGCAGGCCGACTCGACTAGTGAGCTATTACGCTTTCTTTAAATGATGGCTGCTTCTAAGCCAACATCCTAGCTGTCTGAGCCTTCCCACATCGTTTCCCACTTAGCAATACTTTGGGACCTTAGCTGGCGGTCTGGGTTGTTTCCCTCTCCACGACGGACGTTAGCACCCGCCGTGTGTCTCCCGGATAGTACTTACTGGTATTCGGAGTTTGCAAAGGGTTGGTAAGTCGGGATGACCCCCTAGCCTTAACAGTGCTCTACCCCCAGTAGTATTCGTCCGAGGCGCTACCTAAATAGCTTTCGGGGAGAACCAGCTATCTCCGAGTTTGATTGGCCTTTCACCCCTAGCCACAAGTCATCCGCTAATTTTTCAACATTAGTCGGTTCGGTCCTCCAGTTGATGTTACTCAACCTTCAACCTGCCCATGGCTAGATCACCCGGTTTCGGGTCTATATCCAGAGACTGAACGCCCAGTTAAGACTCGCTTTCGCTACGGCTCCCCTATACGGTTAACCTTGCCACTGAATATAAGTCGCTGACCCATTATACAAAAGGTACGCAGTCACACCACGAAGGTGCTCCTACTGCTTGTACGTACACGGTTTCAGGTTCTATTTCACTCCCCTCACAGGGGTTCTTTTCGCCTTTCCCTCACGGTACTGGTTCACTATCGGTCAGTCAGGAGTATTTAGCCTTGGAGGATGGTCCCCCCATATTCAGACAGGATATCACGTGTCCCGCCCTACTCGATTTCACGCTCGATGAAGCGTCGGTTACGGGGCTATCACCCTGTATCGCCAAGCTTTCCAGCTTGTTCACCTACTTCACCGAGTGCTTAAGGGCTAATCCAGGTTCGCTCGCCGCTACTACCGGAATCTCGGTTGATTTCTTCTCCTCGGGGTACTTAGATGTTTCAGTTCCCCCGGTTTGCTCTGTTAACCTATGTATTCAGTTAACAGTAACTGCTTATGCAGTTGGGTTTCCCCATTCGGAAATCGCAGACTCAAACGGCTCTTACTGCCTTATCTGCGCTTATCGCAAGTTAGTACGTCCTTCATCGCCTCTGACTGCCCAGGCATCCACCGTGTACGCTTAGTCACTTAACCATACAACCCGAAGGAGTTTCGGGTTGTTGTTTAAACAACCTAAGTTGTCTCGCGTTTAATTTACATGAGTGCGAGACAGATTTTGCCGGACTCAAATTTGAACAAGACCGAAGTCTTATTCGATACCAAGCACACTTGAATGTGTTGTTGGTGTTTATCTTTCGATAAACATTGAGAACTTTACAAACAACAATAAATTGTTGTTTTGTCAGCTTTCCAAATTGTTAAAGAGCAAGATTTTCTGATGAAAACCATTTTTAAACATTCTCAGCGAAAACGCTTAAAGATGGTGGAGCTATGCGGGATCGAACCGCAGACCTCCTGCGTGCAAGGCAGGCGCTCTCCCAGCTGAGCTATAACCCCATCGTTAGTGGTGGGTCTGAGTGGACTCGAACCACCGACCTTACGCTTATCAGGCGTACGCTCTAACCACCTGAGCTACAGACCCACTTAATGCTCAAATCTAAACCGAATCAATCTGTGTGGACACTCATCACGACAATCATCGTGTAAGGAGGTGATCCAGCGCCAGGTTCCCCTAGCGCTACCTTGTTACGACTTCACCCCAGTCATGAACCACAAAGTGGCAAGCGTCCTCCCGAAGGTTAAACTACCTGCTTCTTTTGCAGCCCACTCCCATGGTGTGACGGGCGGTGTGTACAAGGCCCGGGAACGTATTCACCGCAACATTCTGATTTGCGATTACTAGCGATTCCGACTTCATGGAGTCGAGTTGCAGACTCCAATCCGGACTACGACGTACTTTGTGAGATTCGCTCCACCTCGCGGTATCGCTGCCCTCTGTATACGCCATTGTAGCACGTGTGTAGCCCTACTCGTAAGGGCCATGATGACTTGACGTCGTCCCCACCTTCCTCCGGTTTATCACCGGCAGTCTCCCTGGAGTTCCCACCATTACGTGCTGGCAAACAAGGATAAGGGTTGCGCTCGTTGCGGGACTTAACCCAACATTTCACAACACGAGCTGACGACAGCCATGCAGCACCTGTCTCAGAGCTCCCGAAGGCACTCCAGCGTCTCCGCTAGATTCTCTGGATGTCAAGAGTAGGTAAGGTTCTTCGCGTTGCATCGAATTAAACCACATGCTCCACCGCTTGTGCGGGCCCCCGTCAATTCATTTGAGTTTTAATCTTGCGACCGTACTCCCCAGGCGGTCTACTTAACGCGTTAGCTCCGAAAGCCACGCCTCTAGGGCACAACCTCCAAGTAGACATCGTTTACGGCGTGGACTACCAGGGTATCTAATCCTGTTTGCTCCCCACGCTTTCGCATCTGAGTGTCAGTATCTGTCCAGGGGGCCGCCTTCGCCACCGGTATTCCTTCAGATCTCTACGCATTTCACCGCTACACCTGAAATTCTACCCCCCTCTACAGTACTCTAGCTTGTCAGTTTCAAATGCGATTCCTAGGTTGAGCCCAGGGCTTTCACATCTGACTTAACAAACCACCTGCATGCGCTTTACGCCCAGTAATTCCGATTAACGCTTGCACCCTCCGTATTACCGCGGCTGCTGGCACGGAGTTAGCCGGTGCTTCTTCTGTAGGTAACGTCAAATGATTAAGGTATTAGCTTAACCACCTTCCTCCCTACTGAAAGTACTTTACAACCCGAAGGCCTTCTTCATACACGCGGCATGGCTGCATCAGGCTTGCGCCCATTGTGCAATATTCCCCACTGCTGCCTCCCGTAGGAGTCTGGACCGTGTCTCAGTTCCAGTGTGGCTGATCATCCTCTCAGACCAGCTAGGGATCGTCGCCTTGGTGAGCCCTTACCTCACCAACTAGCTAATCCCACCTGGGCATATCCGGTAGCGCAAGGCCCTAAGGTCCCCTGCTTTGCTCTTGCGAGGTTATGCGGTATTAGCCATCGTTTCCAATGGTTATCCCCCTCTACCGGGCAATTTCCCAGGCATTACTCACCCGTCCGCCGCTCGCCACCCAAGGAACAAGTTCCTCTGTGCTGCCGCTCGACTTGCATGTGTTAGGCCTGCCGCCAGCGTTCAATCTGAGCCATGATCAAACTCTTCAATTAAAAGTTTTTTGAAGCTTTCGCTTCGGCTCAATGAATACTGATTACATTCTTTGCTTAATAAAAAGCGAAGTAATGTTGAATTGACTGTGCTGAATGATTGCTCATTCAAATGGTCACTCAGTTCATTGATAAATCTTTTTTGATTATCATCAACGAGTGCCCACACAGATTGATTGGTTTATATTGTTAAAGAGCGTTCTTCTTGGCGGTCTGCTTCAGAAGAGGCGGCCATTTTAGCGAGAATCAATTTCGTGTCAAACACTTTTTCAATTTTCTTTTCTGGCCTGTTGAGGCATCGATTTGGCTGTGAGCCCTTGCTGCGTCAACGAGGGCGCATTATAGAGATCCGCTTCACACTGGCAAGTGTTTTTTGAGAAAATTTATAGAAATAGCGCTTAACCGCTGCATTTACGCACAATGGCTTATTTATCCCACTTTACTCAGACCTTGATGACAACTTATCCACAGAGTTATTCTTTTAGAGGCTGAGATAAAGCGAGAGGCTGCATCACGGCCGCCTCTCTTTGTATATGTGTATAGAGAAAACGAACGCGGCTTACTGATGCTCGTGGTTATCTTCGTGTAACCCACATTCACGCTTTAAGCCAAAGAAACGAGTTTGTTCTTCACTCATCCCCGGTTGCCATTTCTGAGTGGTGTGTGTATCACCTACCGAAAGATAACCTTGTTCCCAAAGTGGGTGGTAAGGCAGATCATTATCCTTGAGATAATAGTGCACCTCTTTATTGGTCCAATCGATCACTGGCAGGAATTTAAACACGCCATTTTGTACCGACAGAATCGGTAGGCTTGCTCGTGACTGTGACTGCTCACGTCGTAAGCCCGAGAACCAAGTGCCAATGTTGAGTTCATCTAATGCTCTACGCATCGGTTCTACTTTATTGATCTGGTTGTAGCGTTCAATCCCCTCAACACCTTGCTCCCATAGTTTTCCATAGCGAGCTTCTTGCCAAGCCGCTGATACAGGCGCTGAGTAAACTTTTAAGTTCAGATTGAGGCGCTCAGTAATCTCATCAATAAACTGATAGGTTTCGGGGAACAGATAGCCGGTATCGGTTAAAACGATGGGAATGTCACTCTTCACTGAAGTGAGTAGGTGAAGCATCACAGCGGCTTGGATACCAAAACTCGATGACAGTGCATGATTGCCTTGCAGATTTTCTAGAGCCCATACGACGCGCTCTTGCGCAGTGAGGGATTCCAGATGCTGATTGACTTCCGTTAGGCGCAGCGTTTGCTGCACCTTATTTAACGTTAGTAACTCTTCTAGTGTTGGAACGGTATGGTTAGGCATAGAAATCCCTCTTCGAGATAATGACCTCTTCGATAATGCCTGCACGAATAGTGAAATCACCAAATCCTTCACCGTCCAGACGCTCGCTAGCCCAACGTCCCACCAACTCATCAATTTCTTGAAGGATTTGCGTATCGGTAATGTTCTCTTTATACATCTTAGGAATGCGCATTCCATTTCGATTGCCGCCTAAATGGAGGTTGTAGCGACCCGGTGCTTTGCCAACCAAGCCGATCTCAGCCAACATGGCACGACCACACCCATTCGGACAGCCCGTTACACGCAGAATTATGTTCTCTTCTTTTGGTAACGCATGTTTTGCCAAAATACCTTCCACTTGCGTAACAAAAGAAGGTAGAAAACGCTCGGCCTCCGCCATGGCCAGTGGACAGGTTGGGAAGGCCACACACGCCATAGAATTGATGCGCTGCTCACTCACACCATCATCGATCAAACCATGACTACGCGCGAGCTGTTCAATATGCTGTTTCTGATCCGCTGGCACACCAGCCACAATCAAGTTTTGGTTAGCCGTCATGCGGAAATCGCCTTGATGAACCTTAGCAATCTCTGCCACACCCGTTTTCAGTGGTTTACCCGGGAAATCCAACAAACGACCATTTTCAATGAAGAGGGTTAAATGATGTTTTCCATCAATACCTTCAACCCAACCAATCCGATCACCACGACTGGTAAACTCATAAGCCCGACTTGGCGCAAATGCAATTCCCGCGCGTTTTTCAACTTCGGCTTTAAATACCTCAACCCCGACACGATCTAAGGTGTACTTGGTTTTGGCATTTTTACGGTTAGAACGGTTACCCCAATCGCGTTGCGTACTCACCACCGCAGCCGCAACCTCCAAGGTTTTCTCCAGAGGAATAAAACCAAAGTCATCGGCACGACGAGGATAGGTTGAAGTATCGCCGTGCGTCATCGCAAGGCCACCACCCACCAACACGTTAAAACCGATCAACTGGCCATTTTCACCAATCGCGACAAAGTTCAAGTCGTTGGCGTGCACATCCACATCATTATGTGGCGGGATCACAACGGTCGTTTTGAACTTACGCGGCAAATAGTTTGAACCTAAAATGGGCTCTTCATCGGGTCCTTCGATCTTTTCGCCATCCAACCAAATTTCGGCATAAGCGCGTGTTTTCGGTAGTAGGTGTTCACTGATCTTTTTCGCCCACTCGTAGGCTTGCAGATGCAGTTCAGATTCTACGGGGTTAGAGGTGCACAAAACGTTACGGTTCACATCCCCCGCGGTCGCAATCGAATCGATACCAATACTGTTCAGAGTTTGGTGCATCAGTTTGATATTCGGCTTGAGTACCCCGTGAAACTGGAAAGTTTGTCGTGTGGTTAAACGGATACTGCCGTACAGAGTATGTTCGGTTGCAAACTTATCGATCGCGAGCCACTGGTGAGGAGTGATGATCCCTCCCGGCATACGCGCACGGAGCATGACATTGTGCAAAGGCTCAAGTTTTTGCTTGTTACGCTCAGCACGGATATCACGATCATCTTGCTGATACATGCCATGAAAGCGGATGAGTTGGAAGTTGTCCGCGGTAAAGCCACCCGTAATGCGATCTTGCAGATCTTGCTCGATCGTCCCGCGTAGAAAATGACTCTCACGCTTTAGGCGTTCATTATCCGACCATGGGCCGAGCACTTCGCCAAGCACCTCTTGTACTGATGGGTTTTGATTTGCGCTCATTAGTAGACATCCCTTTGATAACGTTTTGCTTTACGCAGTTCACTCACATACTCTTCAGCTTGCTCACGATTCAAGCCACCTTGTTGCTCGACGACAGTAATTAATGCTTGGTGCACATCCTTCGCCATGTGTGATGCATCACCACATACGTAGAAGTAAGCGCCTTCTTGTAACCATTGCCATACCAACTCTGCTTGCTCTAAAAGGCGATGCTGCACATACACCTTTTCGTGCTGATCGCGACTAAAAGCCACATCTAAGCGATTTAACACGCCAGACTTGAGGTACTTTTGCCACTCGACTTGGTAGAGGAAATCTTGGGTAAAGGTGCGGTCACCAAACAACAACCAGTTTTTTCCTGCTGCACCACGGTTTTCGCGCTCTTGGATGAAGCTACGGAAAGGGGCAATTCCGGTTCCTGGGCCAACCATGATCAGCGGCGCATTATCATCACTCGGCAATTTGAAGTTGTTATTGTGTTCGACGAAGACTTTAACCGGAGCGCCCTCTTCTAATTGATGAGCTAAGAAGCTGGATGCACCACCCAAGCGTTGCTCTCCCTCATACTCATACTCGACCACCCCAACCGTCAGATGCACCTCTTCCCCCACCTCGCTTTGACTAGAGGCAATCGAATAAAGACGCGGTGTTAAACGACGTAGGAGCAATAAAAGCTGAGTAGCAGAAAGGGGGATTTTTTCTTCGCGTAATACATCAATCACTTGAGTGCGAGTGGCATACGCACGCAGCGCCTCTTTATCTTGGGCTAAAGAGGTGAGCTTTTCGCTTTGTGCAAGCTCAGCAAATTGCGCCACCAACTGCGGATTGGCTGCAGTAATTTCATAATGATGAGTCAGTGCCGAATGCAGAGAAAGCGTTTCACCATCCACTTGAACTTGTTCATTACCAGAGAGGCCAACGCTATCGAGCAATGCATCAACCAGCTGTGGGCGGTTTTCATACCACACACCTAACGCATCACCCGGTTGATATGTGATGCCAGAATCCGCCAAATCAATTTCGATATGGCGTACATCTTTGCCTGAATCACGGCCAGTAATTTTTTGGCTCGTCGATAAGCTCGCCGTGTAAGGTTGCTCTTTACTGTAGTGACTCTCAGCTGTCTGGCTCACGGCGAAAGTAGCCACGCTCGTCACTACCGCGGCTCCTGTCAGCTCATCTTTCAAAATAGACAGCACTTGCTTGCGCCACTCAGTCGCTGCAGCCTGATAATCGACATCCGCATCTAAGCGATCAATCAGACGTTGCGCCCCAAGGTTTTCTAAAAACTGGTCAAAATCTTTACCCGTTTGGCAAAAAAACTCATAACTCGAATCGCCAAGACCTAACACACCGTATTTGAGATTTGGCAGCTTAGGCGCTTTTTTCGATTTGAGAAACTCATGCAGCACTAGCGCATTATCGGGAGCTTCACCTTCACCATTGGTTGAAGCCACAAAGATCACATGCGTTTCTTTAGCTAGATCTTTACCTTTGTAATCACTTGCATCAAACAGTTGAGCATTAATGCCTTCTGCTTGTGCCTCTTTTAATAGCGCTTGAGCAACACCTTTCGCATTACCCGTTTGCGAAGCGAAAATAATGCTGAGTTTGCCCACGGCAGCTAGCGGTAAAGTTTGCACAGAAGATAATTGAGGTGCGTTAGTTTGGCTGAGTCCCCAAAAATAACCACTCACCCAAGCTAATTGTTGGGGATTGAGTTGAGTCACCGCTTGTTGAAGTTGATTGAGTTGTTGATCATTTAACGGGCTAGCCAATCCTGCTAGCGCCGGGGGTAAGGTGTTTCCTAAAGACATCGTCACGACTTCCCTATTCATTGCATGACGATAGATTAATCACTCTTTTTAATAACAAGAAAGAATAGATGTGAATGTTTTATAACTTTTAGACTTAAACCTTTACTTAGTGTTGCTCGACACGCACTTGACGAAATCCCACGGCCATTGCCGATTGTGAAGCGCTATCCAAATCAACATAGCGGCACTCTTCACCTTTTTCATCCGTGAGTAATACAAAGCCCCCCATCTGATGACGAAATTCAACAATCCATTCCCCTGATCTGCTCCAGCCAGACTGGACACTTCATTAAGCGACATTTTGTTGTTCAAAGTTAACTGGGCTTAGATACCCAAGAGCACTGTGCCTTCTCATCCGATTATAATCAACCTCTATATACTCGAAGATCGTTTGGCGCATCTGGTCTCTCGTCATAATCGGCTCATATTGGATCGCTTCCACTTTCATAGAATGGAAGAAGCTCTCAACACAAGCATTGTCCCAGCAATTTCCTTTCCTACTCATACTTTGTTCTAGATTATAAGCAGTTATGAGATCTCGATAATCTTTTGAGCAGTACTGACTACCTCGATCACTATGAACGATAACCTGCTCGGGGAATCCGCGACGGAACATCGCCATTGATAGCGCATCACAGACCAGCGTAGCCGTCATTCTGGTATCCATAGACCATCCAATTACTTGTCTTGAGTAAAGGTCAATAATTACCGCCAAGTACAGCCAGCCTTCGCTTGTCGCTATATAGGTGATGTCTCCAGCCCATTTTTCATTCGGAGCAGATGCGCTAAAGTTCTGAGCCAACAGGTTTGGAGCAACAGGCATTTGATGCTTGCTGTCCGTAGTGCACTTAAACTTGCGTGCCGCTTTCGGCGTTAAATCTTGACGCTTCATACTGGCAGCAATGGTTTTAACATTGTAGCTATCACCGCTCTCAGACAGTTCTTTTTGGATACGCCTTGAGCCATCTCGGCCTTTGCTGTTGGCGAAAGCTTCTTTAACTTTTGTATCAAGCTGTTGGCGAATAGCCTCACGTTGGATGGCGTTGTGTCGATGCTTAATCCAGTAATAAAACCCACTTCGGGATATCCCGAACACCTTAGCCATACGCACTATACTGAAGCACAGCAGGTGTTCGAGCATAAACTCGTAGCAATCTACTTTAGATTCTTCGCGAAGTAGGTGGCGGCCTTTTTTACAATTTCTAGCTCTTCTGCTTGCTCAGCCAACTGCCTTTTGAGCTTGGCAACCTCTGCGGCTAGCTCTTGCTCTCGCTGACTAGTACTGGTGTCTTTCTTCGAGTTCTTCCGCCACCCGTAGATTTGAGATTCGTGTAAAGAAAGCTGTCTTGCTGTCGCAGCTACTCCCACTTTATCTGCTAACTTCAGGGCTTCTGCTTTAAATTCAGGGGAATGTTTAATTCTAGTTTTCTTAGTTGTCATTGTTCACCTCGTTAGTGATTGTACTCACTTAACTCAGTGTCCAAAACTGCTGGGGCGGATCACCCCTCTTGGAAAGAGGGCTCTATAATCGCTTCCACCAATTGTTGGGTCTGGTATAGCTCTCTTAACTCAGAAATTGTCATGATTGACCATCCTTGGCTTAATCAATAAAGCTAAGCATGGTCCAAATAGCAAAAATGAGCCAACTTGTGGCCCATTTAAAACGTATTGATTTGCAACAAACGCAATATTGAGAATATCAATTAAAAGCTAAATTGCGCGCCAAGAAACCAACCATCAGCAAACACGAAAGACTGTTTTACGTCCGCCGACTGCTTGGCAAGTTCAGTAAATTCGAGATCCACGACACGATAACCGGCTTTAAAGGCTAATTCACCAGCACGAATCGGTAAGTGATATTGCAATCCGGCAACCACATCTGACGACTTCAGATCGCTGTTATTGCCAAAATCAAATTGGCCAATCACATCAAATGGAGTATGAGGAATAGCAATTTCTGCACTCGCGTACCAGTTAAACGTCGTTTGATCAAAATCGTAGCGACGAGCATCAGGCGCTCGATAGTTACTATTCGCGTACTGAGTCAGCGTGATACCCGCATCAAACTTCATCAATTCACGATCCAACACTTGGTAGTAAAAGGTGTAATCGTATTTATCGAACGAGGCAAAATCCGCTTCTAAATTGGTATAGCGCAAGCTTGCATTCGGCAAATAGGGAAAATCATGTTCAAACGCTATATAGAGTGTTGGGGCATTGGCATCATCACGACGAGTGTTGTCAATTTTCGTGCTCGCCAACCACATATCTGCACCCACTGATGCAGTATAGAATGACCCAGCGGCAAAAGCGGATAAAGGTGAGATCATCAATGCAGTGACCAACGCCACCGATGCAGTTCGGTTCATGAGCTATGCTCCGTTATATTGGGATTCAATGATTTTAAGGTGGATGATGGTAACACAAACCGAAAAACGACGAAGGGTTTTGTCATTACCGACGTGAAGGGCTCACTTTATCACGCATCAGCCAGACCACCAGCAAGACAATCAATAGCCATGGCAGCAATTTCAATACGATACCCAGCATGCCAAACAGCGCCATGATCAAGAAGGCCAACGCCATGGCACCGAATACGCTAAGTAAGGTGATCCCCGTGACCAATAGTGTAGCGGCAAATACCAAAATAAAGATCAATTCAAACATCGTGAGCACTCCTCTTGTCGATTCATGATTAATAAGCAGTTTTCGCGCCAACCATATAAAATAACTAACCAAATGATTATTCACATAAAAATAAAGCCAATCGGTTCAATACCCATTGGCTCACAAGAGAACAGTGTGAATTTCGCTAAAATGCGGTGTTTTTTACACCCCAAGCTCTTGATACGGAATTTTGGCCAAAGCTTGCTCGACCACTTCCAACCCTGCACCTTGTTTATGCGCATTTTCACTAATATGACGTCGCCATTGACGTGCACCCGGCATATTTTGGAACAGTCCTAATATATGTCGAGTCATATGACCAAGATGCGTACCTTGAGACAACTCGCGCTCAATATACGGCAGCATTTCATGGATCACTTGCGAACGTTTTTTCACAGGCATCTCTAAACCGAAAATCTGCTGATCGACTTCCGCAAGCAAATAAGGGTTTTGATATGCCTCACGCCCAATCATCACACCATCAAGATATTGCAGATGCAGTTTCGCTTCTTCCAAGCTCTTCACCCCACCGTTAACTGCAATGGTTAAGTGCGGAAAATCACGTTTGATTTGGTATGCTCTTGAATAATCCAAAGGCGGAATTTCACGGTTTTCTTTTGGGCTCAGACCACTTAACCAAGCTTTACGCGCATGAATGGTAAATTGATCACAGCCACCTTTCTCAGCCACTGTCGCAATAAACTGAGTTAAAAATTCATAGGAATCTTGATCATCAATGCCGATACGCGTTTTTACTGTCACCGGAATATCGACGACCGAGCGCATAGTCGCCACACATTCTGCCACTAAGTCAGGCTCAGCCATTAAACAAGCACCAAAACGACCATTCTGCACACGATCTGAAGGGCAGCCCACATTCAGGTTAATTTCATCATAGCCACGCTCTTGCGCTAATTTTGCACAATGCGCCAAATCCTTAGGATTAGAACCACCAAATTGCAACGCGACAGGGTGCTCTTCTTGGTTATAAGCCAGAAAATCACCACGACCATGAATGATTGCCCCTGTCGTGACCATTTCGGTATACAAAAGAGTTTGCGAAGAGAGCAAACGGTGAAAGTAACGGCAGTGGCGGTCGGTCCAATCGAGCATCGGAGCAACTGAGAGTCTGCATGAGTGAGTCATAGGTGAACGTCCCCATTTCAGTCAAAAACAACCACCGCACGGTGGCGAAAAATCAAAGTCCGGCATTTTAATCGTATCTGTGCTTGAGCGCTAATCTTTGTTCGATAATCTGATATAGAGCGAATGATCACCCCATCGCAGCATACGTAATATGTTCAACAGTGTTACGGATGACACACTCGCTTCAAGTAACCAGGCTTAGCGGTATCGTTTTTGCACCAGATAAGGTAATTTACGCCTATTCAACGGGATGACTTTATCAACCACCCAGTTTCATGTGGATTTTATTTAGCGTCTCAACGATATTCATCTCTACATAGTATATTATTACTAAAGTCCAACAGTGATGGTGATAGTTTTGGACAACAAGCTAACAAAGCAAATAGAAGAAATATGTGCAGCCAGAGGGGTTCGGCTCACCTCACAGCGTAAAACTGTATTTGAGTTGATTTGTGCAAGTAAGCGCTCATCGAGTGCCTACGAGCTGTTGGAAGATCTTAAAAAAAGTGAACCACAAGCAAAACCTCCGACTGTATATCGAGCACTGGATTTTTTGCTAGAGCAAGGCTTTATTCACCGAGTGGAGTCAACGAACAGTTTTATATCTTGCTGTTCATGTAACGCCCATAAACACTTTTCACATCTATTGATTTGTGACCAGTGCGGTAACGTCATTGAATCTCGGGATGATAGTCTGGTAGCCTTGCTGGCAAGTAACGCGGAGAAACACGGTTTTACGATAAGCAATCATGTCATTGAATCACATGGGGTTTGTCAAACCTGTCTCTCAAAAGAGAAGAAGCAACAATAGAAGAAGGTTATGCGCGCTGAATTTGTAAACCCGTTTTTAGCGTCTTTAATGAACGTGTTGAAAACCATGGCTTCCCTTGAGTTGAAGCCTCAAAAACCACGGATCAAAAAAGACGAAATTGCTCGCGGCGATGTTTCCGGCCTGATTGGTATGATCGGCCCAACAACACGTGGCTCAATGTCAATCACCTTTGATGAAAGCCTAGCTCTGGAAATTATGCAGAATATGCTTGGCGAACGCCCGAATGGTCTTAACGAAGAAGTTACGGATATGGTGGGTGAAATTACCAACATGGTAACGGGTGGAGCTAAGCGAATTTTGGCTGAAAGCGGCTTCGATTTTGATATGGCAACCCCAGTGGTCGTATCCGGCCGAGGACACACCATTCGCCACAAGTGTGAAGGCGCGATCATCATCATGCCATTCTCATCGCCTTGGGGAAATGCGTTCATCGAAATCTGCTTCGAGTAATTCGGTGTCTCAAATTCGCTTTATCACAGCGTTTATAAGCAAAGTTCTCTGATTTATCGACGTTGATAAAACAAAACCGGACCTATCATGTCCGGTTTTGTTTTATCTGACCTACACCACCATTAATAGCAGTAATAGCGAACAAGCAAACCCCAGCTCCCAATGCAGACTCATATCCTCTTGCAGAGTCTTTAATCCTTGCCACCAACGATCGGTAGTCGTGACCTGAGCGATAGTGAGAGTTTCTCCAACCATGGGGGTTAATAATTCAATCTCTTCAGCTTCACAATGCTTGAGAAGATCCTCCATCGGTTCATCCCACCGATGGGTAAACAGTTCGTAGGTTGCCCAATGGATCGGCATCAACTTTCTAGCTTTTAAATCGTGAAAAGCTTGTACAGTCTGTGACGCTTGCATGTGCCCCCAATTTTCTACTGGGTAACCTTTTTGCCCTTTTACATCGGCCGCGACTTCTAAACAGGCCAAATCAATCGGTCCATATCGCGCAGCTATCTGCGCAAAGTGCTCGTCATAAGCCGTATCACCACTGAAAAACAGGTTTGTCTCACTACTTTTGATCAGCCATGAACACCATAAGGTGGCATTGCGGTCTAAGTAGTAACGACCTGAATTATGATTAGCTGGCGTACAGATAAACGCTATACCGCGAAATTGAAAGCTCTCCCACCAATCAAACTCAATGATCTTTTCAGGTGTCACTCCCCAGCGAATTAAATGACCACCAACACCTAAGGGTACATAAAATGTCACTGGCTGAGTGGCATAATATTCGATACTCGTTTGCTCAAGATGATCATAGTGATCATGGGAAATCAAAATGATATCGGGTAGAGGCAGTTGTTCACGTGTATCACCATTCCGCATATTACGCTTAAACCATGCTTTCGCGAGCCACGGAGAGGCGTAGTCAAAGACTGGATCGGTCATAACTCTTACGCCATCCAACTCAATAAACAAGCTGGAATGGCCAAGCCAAGTCACTCGTAAGTCATCACTACAGGTTTGCAATAGGTGGGAATTGATTGGTAAGAAAGGCAGCTCACTGCAAGGTTTAAGCTGTGATCTCCCGCCTAAATAGCTCCATGTCACTTCCCACCATGATTGATGGCTAGCGATACTGGGCATGGCATTCATCACTCTACCCGACCGAAATTGAGCCGACCTTCTGATGCGTTGATCGAGTTGTGAACGATAATGCTGAACAGCATTCTGTTGAGACACCTTACGTTGAGATGTTCGCGTTTTAGTCTGAATAGTCGTTTCTGGCATACAGAAGAAGCCCTATCACCCTAGCGATAACACCAGTTAAACGCGGCCACGTGTCTGTTTTATGACCAAGTACCGTGAAAAAATGAACTTTCGATTGCAGTGAAACAAACAGAAGCCCAGTTTAGAAATAACAAAAAGGCCCTACGTAAAAGTAAGGCCTTAGTATCCAACGTTTTAGGTCAATGCATTAAGCGCGAAAGGCTTTAAATGCATTGATCAAACCGTTGGTAGAACTGTCATGCGAATTCACATCGGCATTATCCGCCAATTCAGGTAGGATCTTGTTCGCCAGCTGCTTGCCTAGCTCAACACCCCATTGGTCGAAACTGAAGATATTCCAAATCACACCTTGTACGAAGATTTTGTGTTCGTACATCGCAATCAAGTTACCCAGTGTGCGTGGTGTAATTTGCTTGACCAGAATCGAGTTGGTTGGACGATTGCCTTCAAACACTTTGAATGGCACTAACGCTGCGATTTCTGCCGCCGACTTACCCGCTTTTTCTAATTCAGCTTGTACCGCTTGCGCTGATTTACCAAAGGCTAGAGCTTCCGTCTGGGCAAAGAAGTTAGACATCAGTTTTTGGTGGTGATCGCTCACTACGTTATGACTGAGCGCTGGAGCAATGAAATCGCACGGGATCAGTTTAGTACCTTGGTGAATCAGCTGGTAGAACGCGTGCTGGCCGTTAGTACCTGGTTCACCCCAAATAATCGGACCCGTTTGGTAAGTTACTGGGTTGCCATCACGGTCAACGTACTTACCATTCGATTCCATGTTGCCTTGTTGGAAGTAAGCAGCAAAGCGATGCAGGTATTGATCGTAAGGCAGGATCGCTTCAGATTCTGCACCGTGGAAGTTGTTATACCAAATACCAATCAGCGCCAAAATCACCGGAATATTGCTTTCAAACGGTGTATTCACAAAATGCTGATCCATTTCATGCGCACCCGCCAACAGTTCAACAAAGTTGTCGTAACCGATAGACAGAATGATAGAAAGACCGATCGCAGACCACAGTGAATAGCGACCACCAACCCAATCCCAAAATTCGAACATGTTCTCAGTGTCGATGCCAAACTCAGCGACCGCTTTACCGTTGGTTGATAGCGCAGCAAAATGCTTGGCAACATGAGCTTCATCACCCGCCGCTTTCAAGAACCAATCACGTGCCGTGTGCGCGTTAGTCATGGTCTCTTGGGTGGTGAAAGTTTTGGAAGCCACAAGGAATAGCGTGGTTTCAGGATCCACTTTTTTCAGTGTCTCCGCCATGTGTGTACCATCAACGTTGGACACAAAATGCATGGTCAGATGGTTCTTATAAGGTACCAACGCTTCGGTCACCATGTATGGACCAAGGTCAGAACCACCGATACCGATATTCACGACATCCGTAATCGCTTTGCCGGTGAAACCTTTCCACTCACCGCCAATCACACGCTCAGAGAAGGCTTTCATTTTAGCCAGTACAGCGTTCACAGCTGGCATCACATCTTCACCGTTCACCAGCACAGGTGAATTGCTACGATTACGTAACGCGGTGTGCAGTACCGCACGATCTTCGGTTTGGTTGATCGCATCACCTTTAAACATCGCGGTGATGGCAGATTGCAGATCCGTTTCTTTGGCCAACGCAAACAGGTGTTGCATGGTTTCCGCATTCACAAGGTTTTTCGAATAATCGACCAGAATGTCCAGACCAAAGCGTGCAGAGTATTTGGCAAAACGCTCGCTGTCTTGCGCAAAAAGTGCTTTGAGGTCCATATCCTGAGCGGATTCAAAATGCGCAGTCAGCGCTTTCCAAGCTTGAGTTTGTGTTGGATTGATATTTTTCAACATGGCATCTATCCCGATGTTACTGTGGTTTTATTTCATCTCGATGCAGACATAACGCTGCGGATGAAATCCCCGATTTAAGCAAAAAGAATAGGTTAAAAATGAGTTTTCCGCGTGGGAAATACATGTAATTAATTTTCAGTGCATCATTATGAGCGAACTCATTTGCACCCACTTTGCGATAGGTCACGTAAACACCGACCACAACTCATTTTTGTCTGGTAATCTAAGTCGCTCACCTTACCCTTAAACATTCACTTTGCCAATATACTTAAGGAGCTAGCGCAATGTGGCAGCAGCAACCCATCCAATTAAGACCGCGTTTGCGCGGGTTCCATCTCATTACTGATGAAATTGAACAACAATTACCGCAGATAAAAGCGTTAAATGTCGGTTTGCTACATTTATTTGTGCAACATACTTCCGCTAGCCTCACCATCAACGAAAATGCCGATCCCACGGTTCGTCAGGATATGGAAGCCCATTTCAATCACATGGTTCCTGAAGGTGCATCTTATTACCGACATATTTACGAAGGCGATGATGATATGCCCGCACACATTAAAGCGTCATTATTAGGGTGCAGTGTGTGCATACCGATTTGCAATGGTCGACTGGCGTTAGGAACTTGGCAGGGAATCTATCTGGGTGAGCATAGGGATCATGGCGGAGCAAGGAGGATAATCGCCACGATTCAGGGTGAATGAATAACCAAGAGGTTCACTCACCGCCATTTGAGTAGACGGTGAGTGAGGCCATAAATAAGCAGGTTAAATGCCTGCTCCTGAATAGGACATTTCCACTCGCGACGTGAGTTTAGTGACTAACTCATACCCAAGCGTGCCGATATGAGCGGCCACTTCTTCTACGGGGAGCTCTCCTCCCCACAGCATGGCTTCATCGCCAACACAGTCGCTCGCCTCTGGCCCTAAATCGACGGTCAGCATATCCATCGACACGCGTCCCGCAATCGGCACACGGCGACCATTGACCACCACTGGCGTTCCATTCGGCGCGGTACGTGGATAGCCATCACCATAACCAATCGCAATCACGCCAATTTTGGTATCACGTTGACTGGTCCAAGTACCACCATAGCCAACGCTCTCTCCCGCTTTCACATCACGCACTGCAATCAAGTGTGATTTCAATGTCATGACCGGCTGGTAACCCAATTGGGCGGCACTCTTTTCCGCAAACGGTGAAACGCCGTACATGATAATACCCGGCCTCACCCATTCCAGCTGGCTTTGCGGCCAAGCTAGCAACCCAGCTGACGCAGCCAGAGAACGCTCACCCTGACAGCCTTGAGTCAATGATAAGAACAGCTCAGTTTGTGCTGCTGTGGTCGATTTATCTAACTCATCAGCACAGCCAAAGTGGCTCATGTAACGCAGCGGTTTCGCCACGTTATCACACTGGTGTAAACGCGTGACGAAGTCTTGATATTGTTCTGGACGAACCCCTAAGCGATGCATTCCGCTATCAATTTTCAACCATACCATCACGGGTGTTTCAAGCTGAGTTTGTTCGAGCGCTTGCAGCTGCTCCTCACAATGCACAACGGTTTGAATGTTATTGGTCACCAGAACCGGTAGATCTCCCGGTGAATAGAAGCCTTCTAACAACAAAATAGGTTTAACGACACCACTGGCACGCAGTTGCAATGCTTCTTCAATTCGTGCGACACCGAAAGCATCGGCACCCATCGCATAACGCGCGATATGGCGCAGGCCATGACCATAACCATTGGCTTTGACCACGGCCATAATTTTACTGTCTGGAGCTTGTTGCTTAACGCGCTGCAAGTTGTGCTGCAACGCATCCAAATTAATGTAGGCGGTAGCCGCCTTCATATAGTTCATCGAATTACTCATCGTCAAATGCAGGTCCCGCATAGTTGTCGAAACGAGAATATTGTCCCTGGAAAGTTAAACGTACCGAACCTATCGGACCGTTACGCTGTTTACCGATAATGATTTCTGCCGTACCTTTCAGTGCACTGTCTGGGTGATAAACCTCATCACGATAGATAAACATGATCAAGTCCGCGTCCTGCTCGATAGAGCCCGATTCACGCAAATCCGAGTTAACTGGGCGTTTATCCGCACGCTGCTCCAAAGAACGGTTCAACTGCGACAATGCCACCACTGGCACATTCAACTCTTTGGCCAAGGCTTTCAATGAACGAGAAATCTCAGCAATTTCTAGGGTACGGTTATCGGTTAGCGCTGGAACGCGCATTAACTGTAAATAGTCGACCATGATAAGAGACAAGCCGCCGTGTTCACGCGCAATGCGTCGTGCACGCGAGCGAACTTCGGTGGGAGTTAGGCCAGAGCTGTCGTCGATATACATATTCTTTTTCTCCATGAGGATCCCCATGGTGGAAGAGATACGCGCCCAATCCTCATCATCCAGCTGGCCGGTACGAATTTTGGTTTGATCAACGCGTGATAACGAGGCGAGCATACGCATCATGATCTGTTCGGCGGGCATCTCCAGAGAGAAGATCAGCACTGGCTTCTCTTGCTCCATTGCCGCATTTTCACACAGGTTCATTGCGAACGTGGTTTTACCCATAGAAGGACGCGCCGCAACAATGATCAAATCGGAACCTTGTAAACCTGCGGTTTTCTTATTGAGATCAGTAAAGCCAGTATTCACCCCTGTCACCCCATCTTGTGGCGTTTTGTACAGCAGCTCAATCCGCTCTAAGGTACGCTCCAAAATGCTATCGACGTTTTTCGGGCCCTCGTTTTCACTGGTACGCGCTTCCGCAATCGCAAACACTTTACTTTCCGCCAGATCAAGCAGGTCTTCGGCATTACGCCCCTGCGGATCGTATCCCGCATCCGCAATCTCGTTTGCTACACCGATCAGGTTACGTACCAACGCACGCTCTGCCACAATCTCTGCATAAGCATTGATATTCGCAGCACTCGGGGTGTTCTTGGCTAAATCGGCCAAATAGGCAAAGCCACCAACATCTTCCAGTTGTTCACGCTGCTCAAGGTATTCCGACAGTGTGATTAAATCGAGCGGCTTACTCGCTTCCAAAATCGATTTCACACCATCGAAAATCAATCGATGCGGTCGGCTGTAGAAGTCCTGCGTCACCACGTGTTCTGAAACCGTATCCCAGCGTTCATTATCCAGCAGCAAGCCGCCAATAACAGATTGCTCAGCTTCTAACGAGTGCGGTGGGAGTTTAATTGCATCAACTTGTGCGTCGGAAGTTTTACGGTTTCGATTATCAGTACGTGGATCTGCCATGACTTCGCTTTAAGTAACTTTTGAATGTCCGCCATTATAACGAGAATCCGTGATTTGTAATTAAAGCAACGAAAGTTTGTGCGCAGCCTAACCAGAATTGACCTAGGGTTGACCCAAGCAAGGTAGAGAGTTTTTACTATGCCGCCACCCTAAAAATGAATGAGGTGGTTGTGTTTCGCAAATGCTTAACTTGGGCTGGCCTATTGCTCTGCGTTCCTGCACTCGCCGATGAACAGATGGAACAAAAGGATGACATTTCATTACCTTCACCTTGGAGTCATCAGGTCGAGTTTGGCTATCAAGCACATACGGGAAATAGTGACTCACAGTCCCTCAATTCCAGAGTCAAATCCGAATATACCTTAGGGCGTCACCGTACCTATGGTGAATGGAAGTTCTATAAGCTCGATAAAAACAACAAAGAAGATAAGCGCCAATCGACTTACGCCTTACAAAGTGACTATAAACTTGGCCCGAAAACCTATTTGTATGGCAGTTTCTATGGTACCGATTCTCGTTATAGCGCCTACTTTAAAGATTACACACTTTCTGCAGGTCTCGGCTACCAGTTTGCCTACACTGAGGATTGGGTGCTCGAACTCGAATTAGGTCCTGGTTTTCGCTACCAAAAGCCGAATCAGGATGAAATCGATGATGATGATATCGTGTTCCCCGACCAAGTCGATGAACCGATCTTCCGTGGTAATTTGAAAAGTGAATGGCAAGCGTTAACCAACTTACGTTTCGCCGCCGAACTAACGTTAGTCTCAGGGGAAAGTAATACCAGCGTTGATAGCGACATCAGTCTAACAAACAAAATCACAGAAAATATCGCATTAAAAATTCGCCAGTCTCGTCAGTATCACAACCGTGTACCTGAAGGCTTAAGCAAAGCAGACAGCGTTTTATCGGTCAATCTATCCTTCCAGTTTTAACCCATAAAAAAACACCAGCCGAAGCTGGTGTTTTCATATTCGTCAGTAACTGAAATTACTCAGCAACAACTTGTACTTTCGCAGTTGCGAAAACTTCAGAGTGAAGTTGAACGCTAACTTCGAATTCACCAACGTTGCGCAGAGCGCCTTCAGGCAGGCGAACTTCGCTCTTAGATACTTTAACGCCAGCTGCAGTGATTGCATCAGCGATATCACGAGTACCGATAGAACCGAACAGTTTACCTTCGTCACCAGCTTTAGAAGCAATAACAACTGCTTCCAGAGCGTTAACTTGGTCAGCACGAGTTTGAGCAGCAGTCAGTTGCTCAGCAACTTTTGCTTCCAGCTCTGCACGACGGCTTTCAAACATTGCAACGTTAGCTTTAGTTGCCATTACTGCCTTACCTTGTGGGATAAGGAAGTTACGAGCGTAACCAGATTTAACGTTTACTGTATCGCCAAGGCTGCCTAGGTTACCGATTTTATCAAGTAGAATAACTTGCATTGCTTAATCCTCTTTCTTAATAAACGGTGCCGATTACTGATGCTTGTCAGTGTACGGCAGTAGAGCTAGGTAGCGAGCGCGTTTGATTGCACGAGCTAGCTGACGCTGATATTTAGCGCTTGTACCAGTGATACGGCTAGGAACGATTTTACCAGCTTCAGTGATGTAGTTCTTGAGAGTTGCTACGTCTTTGTAATCAATCTCTTGTACGCCTTCTGCAGTAAAACGGCAGAATTTACGACGACGGAAGAAACGAGCCATGGGCTATCTCCTGATCTATATTTGAGAAATTTTGTCGGCATGCAGCACTAATTTACCTACGCCATTTCGGCTGGTTTGGTAAGCCACAAAACCGCTTACCAAAATGCTACTGCCTTGTACTAAATTTTGAGTTAATGCCTCTGACCTAGCCCCACTCACCACCACCGGTAACCGACAAAAAACTTGTCGCGGAAGGTCAGCTTCTACCATCGTAGAGCGATGCTCTAGCCAAAAATGGCAATGTTTAACACCCGATGGACTTTGGCTTCGAACCGGAGCTTTTGCGACAATGCCGCTCAACTCGATTCGATTGGTCATCAAACCATTACTCAACGTCTGCGTCGAATTTCACTTCGTCACGCTTTACACGCTCTTCACGAGCTTTCAGCATGATTGAAGGTTCAGTGATAGCAGCTTTAGTACGCATGATCATGTTACGTAGAACTGCATCGTTGAAACGGAAAGCAGTTTCTAGCTCATCAACGACTGCTTGGTCAGCTTCAACGTTCATCAGAACGTAGTGAGCTTTGTGCAGCTTGTTGATTGGGTAAGCCAGTTGACGGCGACCCCAATCTTCTAGACGGTGGATTTTACCGCCCGCTTCAGTGATTGAGCCAGTGTAACGTTCGATCATGCCAGCAACTTGCTCGCTTTGATCTGGGTGCACCATGAATACGATTTCGTAATGACGCATTATTTGCTCCTTACGGATTATTCAGCTTCCAGAGTTGGCCCGGTCATCCAGAGGAAGCAAGGAACTAATGATAATTGACCGAGAATTAAGGAGCGGGAATAGTACAGAAAGGAAGCAGCTTTAGCAAGGGAATTCTCTGGGATAAACTGGAAACGCACAAGGCAGATAAGCCGCGTCCTGCCTTGTGATACTACACCTCAGTGGTTCACACTATTCTTCATCTACAAACTGAGCTTGTAAGTAATTTTGAATACCTGTCATGTCAATAAGTCCGAGTTGAGTTTCTAACCAATCAACATGCTCTTCTTCATCTTCCAAGATGCCATGAAATAGATCTCGCGATACGTAGTCACGCACTTTTTCGGCGTAAGCAATTGCCTCTTTCAAATCGGGAATGGCGGCCAACTCAAGTTTGAGATCACACTCCAGCATCTCTTGTACGTCTTCACCAATCATCAACTTGCCGAGATCTTGCAAGTTAGGAATGCCCTCAAGAAATAAAATGCGCTCGACAAGATGATCCGCGTGTTTCATCTCATCAATCGATTCATGATATTCCTTATCAGCCAGATGTTTTAAGCCCCAGTCCTTGTACATACGTGCATGCAGAAAATATTGGTTGATAGCAATTAACTCATTAGCAAGCACTTTGTTGAGATGTTGAATAATAACCGGATCACCTTTCATAGCAGAGCCCTCCTCTTTGGTTCTATTAACTGTAGAACTGATTAGAAGAGAGTCAAAACATGTTGATCACTAACTGGCCATTTTAAACTGACAGCTCAGCGACGCTTCGATGATCTCTTTAGCTTGGCGTACACACTTACCGCACTGTGAACCCAGTGCAGTACAGCGTTTAATGCCTTTGATATCCGTTATCCCTTGCTCCGCAACCAATCTCTTGATTTTTTTGTCTGAGACACCATGACACAAACAGACGTACATAAAACAACCTCAACGTATCGACGCTGAAAATATAAAGGAGAATCACTCCCATTTCTATTGCGTTTGCTATTTTATTCAGATCGTATGGTTATAAGAAAAATAACAGGAGAGGTGGCCATGTCGGTAAGAGATGGAAGAAGACGGCGGTTCACTGCCTTTTATTGAAACTAATAGGTTGTTTTAGCTATAAACGGAAAGAAGTGGCAACAGCAAAGATAGGTGAAAATCCTTATAACTAAAAATGAAAAAGGGAAGCCGAAGCTCCCCTTTTTCGATGCAGCATTGCGCGGCAAGATAAACGCGATTAAGCGATGATCTTAGCTACAACACCAGCACCTACAGTACGGCCACCTTCACGGATAGCGAAGCGTAGACCTTCGTCCATCGCGATTGGCGCAATCAGGTCTACAACCATCTTGATGTTGTCGCCTGGCATTACCATTTCTACGCCTTCTGGAAGCTCGATGCTGCCTGTTACGTCAGTTGTACGGAAGTAGAACTGTGGACGGTAACCTTTGAAGAATGGAGTATGACGGCCACCTTCGTCTTTTGACAGTACGTATACTTCTGATTCGAACTTAGTGTGTGGTGTGATTGAACCTGGCTTCGCCAGTACTTGACCACGCTCTACTTCTTCACGCTTAGTACCACGTAGTAGTGCACCAACGTTCTCACCTGCACGACCTTCGTCAAGCAGCTTACGGAACATCTCTACACCTGTACAGGTAGTTTTTACTGTGTCTTTGATACCTACGATCGCAACTTCGTCACCCACTTTCAGGATGCCGCGCTCGATACGGCCAGTTACTACTGTACCACGACCTTGGATTGAGAATACGTCTTCGATTGGCATCAGGAATGCCATGTCTACTGCACGCTCTGGCTCTGGAATGTATGAATCCAGTGCTTCTGCTAGTTCAACAATCTTCGCTTCCCACTGTGCTTCGCCGTTTAGCGCGCCTAGTGCTGAACCTTGGATTACTGGCAGGTCATCACCTGGGAAATCGTACTCAGACAGCAGCTCACGAACTTCCATCTCAACCAGCTCTAGAAGCTCTTCATCGTCAACCATGTCACATTTGTTCATGAATACGATGATGTAAGGAATACCTACCTGGCGACCCAGCAGGATGTGCTCACGAGTTTGTGGCATTGGACCGTCAGTTGCCGCTACAACTAGGATACCGCCGTCCATCTGTGCAGCACCAGTGATCATGTTCTTAACATAATCCGCGTGTCCTGGACAGTCTACGTGTGCGTAGTGACGGTTTGGAGTATCGTACTCTACGTGAGAAGTATTGATTGTAATACCACGCTCACGCTCTTCTGGTGCGTTGTCGATTGACGCGAAGTCACGAGCTTTACCGCCGTATACTTTTGCAAGTACAGTACAGATAGCTGCGGTTAGAGTTGTTTTACCGTGGTCAACGTGGCCGATAGTACCAACGTTTACGTGCGGTTTCGTACGTTCAAATTTTTCTTTAGACACGATCGTGTTCCTTCCTAGTTATGATTCGCTTTGGGTAAACTATACCCAAGGCGCGCCAGAAATTGCTATTTTATGCGCCAACTCACGTTAGCGCAATAGATTCGTTATTAACCAACAACGGTTAACCACGTTCTGCGATAATTGCATCGGCAATATTTTTCGGCACATCAGCGTACTCAGCAAACTCCATAGAGTAAGAAGCACGACCTTGTGTTGCAGAACGCAGGTCAGTTGCATAACCAAACATCTCAGAAAGTGGCACTTTAGCGTGGATAATTTTCAGTCCAGCAGGGCCTTCATCCATACCTTCGATGATGCCGCGACGACGGTTTAGGTCACCCACTACATCACCCATCCAATCTTCTGGAGTGGTTATTTCAACTTTCATTAGCGGCTCAAGAAGAACAGGTTGCGCTTCAAGCGCACCTTTCTTGAATGCCATAGAACCAGCGATTTTAAACGCCATTTCGCTGGAGTCGACATCGTGGAATGAACCATCAAACAGGGTTGCTTTGACATCCAATACTGGATAGCCCGCTAACACACCGTTGTTCATTTGCTCCTCGATACCTTTCGCAACTGGGTTGATAAATTCTTTTGGAATCACACCACCCGCGATTGCGTCAACGAAGACAAACCCTTGACCAGGCTCAGCAGGTTCAATTTTCAGCCAAACGTGACCATATTGACCACGACCACCAGACTGACGAACGAACTTACCTTCCACTTCCGATTTACCACGAATGGTTTCACGGTAAGCCACCTGAGGTTTACCTACGTTACAATCGACACCAAACTCACGTTTCATGCGATCGACGATAATATCTAGGTGAAGTTCACCCATACCAGAAATCAGCGTTTGACCCGTTTCAGCGTCAGTCTCTACGCGGAATGATGGGTCTTCTGCCGCTAGTTTACCTAGAGCAATGCCCATTTTTTCCTGATCGGCCTTAGAGCGAGGCTCTACAGCGATCTGAATAACTGGTTCAGGGAACTCCATGCGCTCCAGAATCACAACATGATTCGGATCACACAAAGTATCGCCCGTAGTGACATCTTTCAGGCCGATAGCCGCTGCGATGTCGCCCGCACGAATTTCTTTGATTTCATCACGCTTGTTAGCATGCATCTGTACGATACGGCCAAAGCGCTCTTTCTTTTGCTTCACTGAGTTGTAAACCGCATCACCCGAGTTAACCACTCCAGAGTAGACGCGAATAAAAGTCAGTGTGCCAACAAAAGGATCGGTAGCAATCTTAAACGCGAGTGAAGAAAACGGTTCGTTGTCGTCAGCGTGACGCTCAACATGGTTTTCTCGTTCATCAATACCTTTGATTGCAGGAACATCCGTCGGTGATGGAAGAAACTCAATCACCGCATCCAGTACCGCTTGTACGCCCTTGTTCTTAAACGCACTACCACAAGCTGCGAGAACAATTTCGTTATTGATGGTGCGCTGACGCAGAGCTTGTTTGATCTCTACTTCGCTAAGTTCACCATCTTCAAGGTATTTTTCCATCAACTCTTCACTGGCTTCGGCAGCTGCTTCCACAAGGTGGTTACGCCACTCTTGGGCAAGCTCAAGCATATCCGCAGGAATTTCTTCATAAGTGAAGCTCATGCCTTGATCGGCTTCATTCCAGTTGATGGCTTTCATCTTGATAAGGTCGATGACACCTTTGAACTCTTCTTCTGCACCAATGTTGAGTTGGATAGGAACAGGGTTCGCACCAAGACGATGTTTAATTTGGCCTACTACGCGTAAGAAATCTGCACCGGCACGGTCCATTTTGTTAACGAATACCATGCGTGGAACGCCGTATTTGTCAGCTTGGCGCCAAACGGTTTCAGACTGAGGTTCAACACCTGATGTGCCACAGAATACGACCACTGCACCATCAAGCACACGAAGTGAACGCTCTACTTCGATCGTAAAGTCAACGTGTCCAGGGGTATCAATGATGTTGATGCGATGTTCTTGGAATTGCGCTTCCATACCACGCCAGAAGGTGGTGGTAGCCGCAGAGGTAATGGTAATACCACGCTCTTGCTCTTGGACCATCCAGTCCATAGTCGCAGCACCGTCGTGAACTTCGCCGATTTTGTGAGAGAGGCCAGTGTAGAACAGAATACGCTCAGTAGTGGTTGTTTTTCCTGCATCTACGTGAGCACAGATACCGATGTTACGGTAGCGCTCAATAGGAGTTTTACGAGCCACGATTGTATCCTCTTACTAAGGTCAACCTTAGAAAATAGAAATGTGCTGCGAGAGAACCTCGCAGCACAGAAGGTATTACCAGCGGTAATGAGCGAACGCTTTGTTCGCTTCTGCCATACGGTGAACGTCTTCACGTTTCTTAACAGCAGAACCTTTGTTTTCAGCCGCATCCAGCATTTCAGCAGCCAGACGAGCAGCCATAGATTTTTCACCACGCTTACGCGCAGCTTCAACCAACCAACGCATTGCCAGAGCATTACGACGTACTGGACGTACTTCAACTGGCACTTGGTAAGTTGAACCACCTACACGGCGAGATTTAACTTCTACCGCTGGGCGAACATTTTCAAGAGCTTCTTCAAAAACAGCTAAGTGGTCTTTACCAGACTTCTCAGCCATAGTGTCTAGTGCAGTGTAAACAATTTTCTCTGCAGTAGATTTTTTACCGTCAACCATAAGGATGTTAACGAATTTTGCCAGCAGTTCAGATTTGAACTTTGGATCTGGAAGGATCTTACGCTGACCAATGACGCGACGACGTGGCATGGAATATTCTCCGTTGTCTTCTTCAGGTTTTTTCCAAAACTTTTCAGTTTTTTCAAAAAATTCAAATTAATTTAGTGTTTGGCCTTACTTAACGGATTCCATTAAGACTTAGGACGCTTCACACCGTACTTAGAACGAGCTTGTTTACGGTCGTTCACGCCAGCACAGTCTAGTGCGCCGCGAACAGTGTGGTAGCGAACACCTGGAAGGTCTTTAACACGACCACCACGGATCAGTACAACACTGTGCTCTTGTAGGTTGTGACCTTCACCACCGATGTATGAAGTAACTTCAAAACCGTTAGTTAGACGTACACGACATACTTTACGAAGTGCTGAGTTAGGTTTTTTAGGTGTAGTAGTATAAACACGAGTACATACACCACGCTTTTGTGGGCACGCAGCTAGTGCTGGCACGTTGCTTTTAACAACTTGCTTAGCACGTGGCTTACGAACCAACTGGTTAATAGTTGCCATTAACTAGCTCCTGATTTACTTAAAGTAAGCTTGTGAAAAATCTACCCCGACTCATGCAAACAGATTGCACAAATAGGGACGCAAAATTCTATGCAGCAGTGGGAGGTGTGTCAAGAAATATACAGATCTTTTTTGCTGATCCAGCAGCGTTACAAATCAACACTGCCATTGCAGAAAAGCAATCCCTACCATGTTATTGATTTTTCATGAGTTATGGTTAACTCAACAAAATCACTCATGGTTGTGATATGAATACGGGGATCTACATTTATCAGCCAACCACGAGCTTGCAGATCCTCATGCAGAACCGCCCAAGAGATCTGATCATTGAGACGGATTGGATAAGGCGATTGAGCCGCGGCGGCATAAACGGCATTTTCAGTTAACAATGCGGCATCGCCCGGCAACAAATACGCACTGACTAACGAGAGCTTCTCTAGATGCTTAATAATATGCAACATGCGTGATCCTTAGAAGGTGAGTAATTGATCGTAGTTGCGCAGCCGTTGCGCCAATGCTTGAGGATCCAGCACTTCCACCTCTATCAGCAGATCCTCTTCACTCACCCCCCAGCACTGTAAACTCTGTTGGCAGACATAGCGTGCGTCGATGTCGTAGAGATCCAACAATTTGAATGCTGCAATATAGTCACGACTTAAAATCACTTCTGGCTGCTGGTTTTTCACTAACTGTAGTACGCCTTCGCCAACAAAAAACAGGGCTTGAGCGTCACTGTAAGCCGAAGTGGCCAGAATGGCATCAAGCCCTTCTCGCCCTGCGGCGGTTCCATGCGGTGGAGTATGGAATACCCATGCGACTTTGTTCAAAACTGTACCACCCTATCTTGCTCTAATAACGCTTGTGCGAGGCTACCTAACCCTGCCTGAGTGAAATGAGATGCGAGGTTATGGCTACTTAAACCGTGTTGTTGAGCCTCTTGCTCACTTACCACCCCGCGACGTAGCGCCGCAGCAACACAGGTTTCAAGCTGCACGTTATGTGCTTGTGCGAGCGTTTGCCAACCTTGCAGTAAGTCAAATTCGTCATTAGCTGGCACATGCGTTGCCGAACCATTCAGCACACCATCTTGATAAAAAAACACACTTTTCAACGTATGCCCTTTGGCAATCAACGTGTTGGCAAATAGGTAGGCATTACGAGCTGATTGCGTGCCGTATTGTGGCCCGTTCACTACCAAGGTGTAAGTGATAGATTTCACTTCTCATCATCCTCAGTTTTGCGCTGACGAATGTAGAGATAAACCGTGTGCTTAGAGATGTTCAGACGATCCGCGACACGGTTGATCGCATCTTTAATGTCGAAGATGCCTTTATCAAACAGCGCCATCACAATCTGACGGTTTTTGGTGTTGTTGGAGACCGATTTATCGCCATTGATTTCTTCGATCGTACGTTCTACGGTTTGATCCACCAACTCTTCAACATCACTGGCGAAGTTCACCGAAGAAGCCGCTTCTTGTGCTTCCTGGGTTGGCATGAAAGATTTCAGCACTTGTGAGAAAGGAGCATCAAGGTTGACGTTGATACACAACAAACCAATCACTCGGTTATCGCCATTACGGATCGCAACGGTGATCGACTTCATCAGTACGCCACCTTTGGCGCGCGTGAAGTAAGAGCGAGAAAAGTTACGCTCGGATCCTTCAATATCACGCAGCATTTTCAGCGCCATGTCGGTAATCGGAGAGCCCACCTGACGGCCAGTGTTTTCACCATTGGCAATTTTGATTGCCGACGTGTTTAAATCTTCGAGCGAGTGAAGAACGATTTCGCAAAATGGACCAATCAGGCTTGCGATACCATCGACAACTGCTTCATAGGAACGCAAGATCACCTTATCGTGCTCGGTAAATGGCTTTACGTGCACCGATTCCATCTCTAGCAGTAAATCGACATTCATGGTTTCTGTCATTGTCACTGTGCTTAAACCTTAGAATGAAAAATCAACAAATTGCTGTAAGTTTATCAGAAAATTTTAAACCACGATTCTGCAATATTACCAACAAGTGATTTAGAACAAATTCTTATTAGGATCAGCGCATAGAAAAAGGCCTGAACACAGTCAGGCCTTAAGTAATTCATCTGCTCACAAAATACAAAGCAAGCTCTGAATGAACGATTATTGGGTAGCGTCTTTACCGTTTTCAATCTTCAGCAATTCCACTTCAAACACTAAGGTTGAATTCGCTGGGATCGTTGGAGTATCTTGCTCACCGTAAGCCAGTTCAGGCGGGATAACCAGTTTGAATTTTGAGCCTACTGGCATCAGCTGTACGCCTTCCGTCCATCCTGGGATCACACGGTTAAGTGGGAAAGTTGCTGGCTCACCACGCTCATAAGAGCTATCGAATTGAGTACCATCCGTCAATGTTCCTTTGTAGTGAACTTGTACGGTATCCGTGTCTTTTGGCTTATCGCCTTCAGCCGGAGTCATCACTTGGTACAACAGGCCAGATTGTGTTTTCACAACACCTTGCTCTTTCTCGAATTGGGCGCGGAACTCATCACCTTTCTTCTTATTTTCTGCGGCTTTTTCTGTCGCTTTCGCTTGCATGGTTTCAGCTACACGCTTATCCAAAGCCTCTAGCGCTGCGCGAGTCTCTTCTTCACTCATTTCTGGATTGCCAGCGAAAACATGTTGAATACCTTTCAGTACCAGATCTTTGTTCAGCTCAATGCCAATTTCACTTGGTTTTTCAATGCTAGTTTTCAGGTAGTTGGCAAATGACACGCCGATTGCGTAAGCCGCTTTGTCATCTTCAGACTTAAACTCAACGGTTTTTGCTGTCGCGGTTTGAGCCGCGGGTGCCGTTTCAGTTTTTGGTGCTTCTTCTTTTTGACAACCAACCGCGAGCATTACTGTCGCAGCTAGCAGTGACACTTTAAAAAGTGATTTCATTGAGGTCTCCAATTATGAGGTATTCCTTTTGGCGTTGTGCACAAAAACCAGCAACTCACTGGTGCACAACAAAGAGTTGTACCAATATAGCGGTATGTTTCATGATTGTCTTTACACAACAAACGGATAATTAGACTTGATGCGAAGAATTTATCACTCACTCTGCTACTTACTTATCGTCTTCATGTTAAGCGGATGTTTTTTTGCTAATCAAGCAGAACAACGATGGGACTTAGCCCCTGAAGGTTCAACCGCTTTTGGTTTAAGTCGTGATGGCCGCTTCGCATTGATCTATTCCAAGCAGCAACAGTTGGTCTTGTGGGATCTCCAGCAAGACAAAAAACTGTCCGACTTAGGTGCACAAGATCCGCAGGCCAATCCCGTTTCCAAGATCCGACTTGCGGATAGCGGCCGCTACGCGATTACGGCGAGCCAAAACAACTTTGCAGTTTGGGATCTGGCTTGGACCCAAGCTAAGGGGCTTTGGTCGATTACTGATGGCCTGATCCGCGATGTCGATCTCTCCAGCGATGGCGAACAAGTGCTGTTAGGATTGACGAATGGCAAAGCCATTTACGTTGACTTAGTCAGCGGAAGACGCATGGAGTTCCTTGCTCACCGTGAAAAAGTGAATTCAGTGGCACTCTCTGCGAATGGTCGTTATGCCTTGACTGGGGGCAATGATTATCACGCTTATCTATGGGATACCAAGACTGGGCAAATTCTTCGCCAATTTGATCATGAGCAACGCGTCAACCGAGTTGCGTTACAGAGAGAGGGGAAATTAGCCTTTACTTCCGATGATGGCAATCAAGCGCTTATTTGGGATTTAACATCACAAAATAAACCCATCCAACTGCGAAGTTTTAGGCGCCAACTGGTTTTTTCTACCGCTCGCTTTTCCGATGATGGGAAAAAATTGATCACTGGCACCCCATCCGGATTAGTGGAAATATGGAACGCTCAAGAGGGTAAAAAAATCACCAGTGTTGAATCTGCCACCAAAAAAGATAGCGGACCCGCCCAAGCAGTCGTGTATGATGCCACCTTTGATGCCCAACAGCGTGCCGTATCAGGCAGCTCAGCTGGCATCGCTCAAGCTTGGCGTGTGGAGAACTGACAAATGCAACAATTATCGCTAACCCAACTTCAAGAACGTATTGAAGACTTAGAGTGCAAGCTCGCTTTTCAAGAGCAGACGATTGAAACCTTGAATGATTCTCTGACCCAGCAGCAGTTATTGATCACCAGAATGCAAGATCAAATGAAATATGTGGTCGGTAAAGTCAGAAACATCGATACATCCAACCTCGCCGACCAGGCCCACGAAACGCCACCACCGCACTACTAAACGGCTCAACGCCTACGTTAACGCCAGAATTCATCGGGCAAACACGTAGGCGATAACCGCTCCCGCAACCACCAAACACCCACCAATACGGCGTAATTGATTATCTGGCTGTTGGCTGAGCTGAGCAACCATCTGCCGCCATCCTCTCGGCGCTAATAATGGCCCCAACCCTTCAACGATCAACACTAAACCCAATGCAACCCAAAGTGTCTGCGACATATTGACTCCAAATAACAAAGGCTCCTTACGGAGCCTTTTAAAAAGTGACGTTATGCTTACTTGGCTGCAGCGCCTTTCGCATTATTCATGTATTGGAAAAACTCACTTTTTGGATCCAACACCAGAATGTCATTTTTGCTATTGAACGATTTTTCGTAAGCGCGCAATGAACGCAAGAAGCTGAAGAACTCAGGATCTTTCTTATAGGCATCCGAGTAAATCTTCGCCGCTTCTGCATCTGCTGTACCGCGAGTCACACGTGCGGTTTTGTCAGCTTCAGCAAGAATCGTGGCGACTTCAAGTTCTGCTTGTGCACGGATCACTTCCGCTTTTTCACGACCTTGTGAACGGTGCTTACGAGCGACCGATTCACGTTCAGCACGCATACGGCGATAGATAGATTCACTGATTTCGTCCGGTAGGTTGATCTTCTTCATTCGGAAGTCGACCACGTATACCCCTAAATCTTTCATCGCACTTTCACGCGTATCATTCAGTACTTCAGACATGATTTGATCACGCTGACCATCAATCTCAAGAGCTTCTTTCGCCGCTTCTGTAGTCACTTCAGAAGAGTTAGCGCTTTCTGGCAATATTGAAACGTTACGAGGACCAGACACAATCTGTTTGATCTCACGCGCACCAATCTCAGAACGTAGTACATCCGTCACTTTACGCTCCAGTAGTGCTTCCGCGGTCAACGCATTACCACCACCCGTAGCCAAGTAGTACTGACCGAAATCGTCGATACGCCACTTTACGTAAGTATCAATGATCACGTCTTTTTTCTCTGATGTCACAAAACGGTCTGAACGGCCATCCATAGTTTGAATACGCGCATCTAACGTTTTCACACGATCAAACAGCGGCATTTTAAAATGCAAGCCCGGTTCATAAATCTTCGCCAGATCATTGTTGTCTTTCAGCACTCGACCAAAACGGATCACGATACCGCGCTCACCTTCTGGGATCACAAACATCGACATCAATAATGCCGCGACGATCAGAACGATAGTAGGGATTAATAACTTACGCATTCTTAGTATCTCCCTTGACGTGTAGTGCTACGCGACTGAGTATCGGTGTTCGTTTCTGTCGTTTGCTGTGACTCAAGCTCAATCTGATCATACGATGAGGAAGATTTGCTCGGACGTGGCTCCGCCTTGTTACTGTCTTGACCCGCTAACTTATCAATTGGCAGATAAAGCAAGTTACCGCTCGATTCAGAATCAATCAGCACTTTCGAGGTATTGCTATACACCTCTTCCATCGCATCCAAATAGAGACGATCGCGTGTCACTTTCGGTGCGGCTTGGTATTCTGGCAGCAGTTTTTCAAACTGAGCCACCTGACCGAGCGCTTCATTAATTGTGCGCTCGTTATAACCTTGTGCTTCTTTCTTCAAACGCTCAGCACGACCTGTTGCTTTAGGCAAAATTTCGTTCTTGTACGCTTCTGCTTCACGGATGAAACGCTCTTCATCCTCACGCGCAGCAATCGCATCATCGAAAGCGTCTTTGACTTGCTCAGGTGGACGAGCCGATTGGAAGTTCACATCAACAATCATCAAGCCCATATCATAGCTATCAATGATTTGATTGAGTGTTTGCTGAGTGCTTTGACGAATTTGCTGACGACCACTGGTCAAGATGCTATCCATCAATGAGTCACCCACCACTGCACGTAACGCAGAATCCGTTGCTTGACGCAAGCTATCATCGGCATTCGTTACTTGGTACAGATACTTATAGGGATCTGCAATACGATATTGCACATCCATTGAGACGGTGACCACGTTTTCATCTTTGGTGAGCATCAATCCTGATGCACGCAGTGAACGAATGGCTTGTACGTTAACTGGTGTCACTTCATCAATAAAGCGTGGACGCCAGTTCAAACCGGGATCAACAATGCGGTCATATTTGCCAAGGCGTAGAACAACACCACGCTCTGCTTCACCAATGGTATAGAAGCCAGTGAAGAACCATACTGCAGCCGCAATAGCAGCAATCACGCCAAAACCGATGGCACCACCACCCGTCAGCGAAGGCCCTTTACCGCCTTTGCCACCAAATTTCCCACCCAGCTTTTGACTCAGTTTATTAAACACTTCGTCTAAATCAGGGGGACCTTGATCTCGGCCACCTTTGTTACCGCGATTGTTGTTCCCCCATGGGTCATTATCGCGGCCATTGTTGCCGTTATTATTACCAGGCTCATTCCACGCCATTAGAAAACTCCATCATTTGATATGACGTTATACTCTAGCAGTCCTTTAAGTAACTATAAAGTCACATAAATCTGCTTGCTCTCGTTTTTCTAGTCTAGCCCAATCGACCTGTTGCAACCGAACAGTGATCAGTAAATTGCCTTCCGGATCATACTCTTCCTGTTGAATGCAGTTCATTTGGAAAAATGTGCTACGGATACGTCCTTGATGTCGCGGCGGAATACGTAGATTGTGTTCCACCACTTGGCTTGCCAAACGTTCACTCAATGCTTCAAAGAGTAGTTCAATACCGGTTCCCTGCATGGCAGAGATCCATACGACCCTCGGAACGCCTTCATCATCCCGTTCAATACGCGGAGCGTGCTCTTCCAGATTATCGATTTTGTTCATCACCAACAGCGTTGGGACTTCATGGGCATCGATTTCCTGCAAAACAGTCTCTACCGCTTGGATATTCTCACGAAAGCGTTCATCACTGGCATCAACAACATGTAACAAAATGTCAGCTTCTTGTGTCTCTTGTAACGTCGCTTTAAAAGCCGCGACAAGATCATGCGGAAGATGACGAATAAAACCCACCGTATCGGCTAGTACCGCAGGGCCAACATCCGCCAGATCGATTTTACGCAAGGTAGGATCGAGCGTTGCGAACAGCTGATCCGCTGCATACACACCAGCTTCAGTGATTCGGTTAAACAGGGTGGATTTCCCTGCGTTGGTATAACCCACCAACGAGATGGTTGGAATTTCTGCACGGCTACGAGCACGGCGCCCTTGCTCACGCTGTTTGGCCACTTTTTCTAAGCGGCGCAAAATCGCTTTAATTCGTTCACGCAGTAAACGTCGGTCAGTTTCAAGCTGGGTTTCACCCGGCCCACGTAGACCAATCCCGCCTTTTTGTCTTTCCAAATGCGTCCAACCACGGATTAAGCGTGTCGAAATATGGCGTAGCTGAGCCAACTCGACTTGTAGCTTACCTTCATGGGTACGAGCACGTTGAGCAAAAATATCAAGGATAAGGCCTGTGCGATCAATCACACGACACTGGCACAGTCTTTCGAGGTTACGTTCTTGGGCAGGAGAAAGAGCATGGTTAAAAATCACCACGTTAGCACCGTGCATTTGCACAGCTTCGGCGATTTCTTGGGCTTTGCCCTCACCAACAAAATATTTAGGGTGAGGGGTTTGACGACTGCCTGTTACGACATGCAGTGTGGTCACCCCGGCGGAAGAGATAAGCATTTTACATTCGCTCAGATCTTCCCACTCACCCCGTTGCGTGAAGTTGACATGAACAAGTACGGCTCGCTCACCGGCTTCATAACGGTCAAACAAGCGATCAACTCCTTAAGTTATTGCGCAAAGAATTATTCTTCAGACTTCTCTGCTGGACGATCTGATGCTGGGCGGTCGCCGCTGTGGTGACTCACTGGACGAGCAGGAACCACAGTAGAAATCGCATGCTTGTAAACCATTTGGTTTACCGTGTTCTTCAGCAGGATCACAAATTGATCAAATGATTCGATCTGGCCTTGCAGCTTGATGCCGTTGACAAGGTAGATAGAAACTGGAATACGTTCACGACGTAGTGCATTCAGAAATGGGTCTTGTAGAGATTGCCCCTTAGCCATTTTATTTTTTCCTTATTTTGTCTTTTCTAGTAATTATTTAGCTAGCGGTGCAGCAGAATTATATGCAGCCTTGCATCTGAGCTAAACGAATCAAAATCCCCGTTGCTACCGATGCTCAACAGAGTACCAATAGCGGATCCTTTCCGGGGTACATCACGCAAAAGCGATCACATTATACACAGCTTATTTCGTTGGACGCTATCGCATTCGAGAGTGTTTCAACGGCTTGATCAACGTTTTCGCTATCTAACCAAGTTAAATCATCCCAGCTGCGTAACCAGGTGATCTGTCGCTTGGCCAATTGACGGGTGGCGCAGATTCCACGATAGATTGCTTCGTCTAAGGTGCCGTGACCGTCTAAGTAATCCCACATCTGTCGGTAACCGACGCAGCGAATAGAAGGAAGATCCGGATGAAGATCGTCTCTGGCATATAATGCTTTAACCTCTTCTTCAAACCCTGATTCGACCATCTTCTCAAAACGAAGTTCAATCCGACGATGGAGTTCTGCCCTTTCCTTGGGAGCAATTGCAAACTGCAGCACCCGATAAGGAATTGCTTCCCCTTTGGTTTGCGTCAGTTCAGTAAGAGTTTTACCTGAAATTCGATAAACTTCCAATGCCCGAGACAATCTTTGTGGATCATTGGGATGAATTCGCTGTGCTGAGACGGGATCAATCTGTTGCAGTTGATCATGTAACGCCTGCCAGCCTAATGTTGCGGCTTCTTGTTCGATCTGCTCACGAATCGCCGGATCGGCGGCCGGCAGTGGCGATAGCCCTTCGAGTAAGGCCTTGTAATAGAGCATAGTTCCTCCCACCAACAGCGGAATTTTGCCCTGAGCAACGATATCTGCCATCTCTTTCAAGGCGTCACGACGAAAATCGGCGGCAGAATAAGATTCACTCGGGTCCAGAATATCGATCAAACGGTGTGGTGCGAGTGCTAGCTCTTGAGCATCAGGTTTTGCGGTACCGATGTCCATCCCCCGATAAATCAGTGCCGAGTCGACGCTGATGATCTCCACCGGGTATTTCTGACGTAAGCGAATGGCTAAATCCGTTTTGCCAGAAGCCGTTGGGCCCATTAAAAACAGGGCGAGAGGTAACTTTTGAGTCATGAGTGTAATGCTGTAATTGAGGCGGAAAAATCCACCAAAGTAATAAAATGTGGGTCTTGCAAAGGCAAGTTGCCTTGCCAGAGCTGCTCCAGCTCTGCGATCAAGCCGATCGCCTCGGCTAAAATGTAGTCTCTTTTTTCTACAACGATGCGTTGAGTTAACCAATCCGCCAACGCTTGATGGCTCAAGGCTTGGCTTTCCGAGCAACTCGCCGCGTAAGATAACAGATCCGGCAGCAATTGCTGTAAATTTTGCTGGCGCAGCGGCTGCGGAACCGCCATCACCATAATGCTGTGATTGGCGCGCGTTTTCAGTTCAATCCCCAGTTGCAACAGTGCAGATGAATGACGCTGCGCAGCTTGCCATTCCAGTTCACTCAACTTTAGCCCAAGTGGCACAAGCAGTGGCTGCGCTTTCAGCGCGCCCTGCTGAGCATTGAGTAGCCCGCGCAGTTTGAATTGCTGAGCTTGGTAGAGTGAGATAAGTACACAACCTTGTGGGCTACTCATCAACAGATACTGCCCCGCCACCACTTGGATCGCTTTACCCAGTTTTTCGATAGCAGTATTAGCCTTGACGGCTTCAATTAATGAGACGACGGTACTGGCTGTACTCGGTTCTGCATCAGATAAATCGGGAGTTTGCATCAAGGTTTGGTAAACCGCGGCCTCCTTTTTACTGACGGATGCCGAACCATATCTTTCTTTGCCAGTACTTGCAGCCTTGGGTGAAGCCACCCACGGATTGGCGACAGCGCGTTCTCTCAGCTGATAATTATCGCCCTCACCTTCAGGGTTATCGCGCGCAACTTTGCGTGGATAATCAGGCGAACTTTGCACGGCTTGCCACACTCTCTCTGGCACGGGTGCTACCGATATCGGTTCAACCTCGTCAGCAACCTCTTCTACTGGTGAGGAATGGAAGGCGCCTTCATTGACTGCGGGTGCAATCACTTGTGTACTTTGTACCAACGCACTGCTTAACGCTTGATAAATGAAATCGTGAACGAGGCGGGCTTGATGAAAACGCACTTCATGCTTGGCTGGATGCACGTTGACATCCACTTGATGGGGATCGAGTTCAATAAACAGCACATAGGTCGCAAATTGATCGGCACGTAAGCTGGTTTCGTAGCTTTGGCGGATGGCATGATTGATCAGCTTATCGCGCATCATCCGACCGTTAACATAACAGTATTGCAGATCACTCTGCTGACGCGCGCCCTCGGGTGTGGTGATCCAACCATGCAGTTTGAGGCCTTGGTGCTCTAACTCAATGCGCAGCATATGCTGTACAAACGGGTTGCCACATACCGCTGCTAAACGTTTTTCCTGCTGCGGTAAAGTCGTTGCAGCGCGATACTGCCGCACGAGTTTGCCGTTATGGCGCAAGGTAAAGCTGACATCAAAACGGCTCAGCGCAATCCGCTTGAGCAGCTCATCGATATGGGTAAATTCGGTTTTTTCGGTACGCAGAAATTTGCGCCGTGCGGGAGTATTGAAGAACAGATCCAGCACTTCTACTGTCGTACCTACTGGATGGGCAGCCGGTTGTAACTTCACCGCCATATCGCGGCCTTCACTGTAAGCCGACCATGCTTCCTCTTGAGTCACGGTGCGCGATGTCAGCGTCAAACGAGATACAGAGCTAATACTCGCTAACGCCTCACCACGAAAACCTAGGCTCATGATCGCTTCGAGATCATCCAGTGTATGGATTTTAGAAGTCGCGTGACGACTCAACGCCAGACCGAGCTCCTCTTTATCAATTCCAGAGCCATTATCTCGGATACGAATGAGCTTCGCGCCACCTTTCTCGATGTCGATATCGATCCGAGTCGCACCTGCATCAAGGCTGTTTTCCACCAGCTCTTTCACCACCGATGCAGGTCTTTCGACAACTTCACCAGCAGCAATTTGGTTGGCTAAACGAGCCGGTAGAATTTGAATTGTCATAATCGGTTATTTATTCGGAATAATCAGTTGCTGCCCCACCAACAGTTGGTCAGAGCGCAACTGGTTGGCTTGGCGAATGCTATCAACACTAACCTTGTATTGATCCGCGATTTTGCTCAAGAACTCACCGCGCTGCACCTTGTGCTTACGTAGCGGCTTATCTTTTAAGCTCACGGTGATTTTCAGCTTTTGCCCGAGCACCAGCGTATCGGACTTCAAATTGTTCTCTTTTTTGATCGCCGCAACAGAAACTTTGTACGTGCTTGAAAGCTTGCCAAGGAAATCACCCGATTTCACCACATGAGTAATAGTTTCGGTTTCGACTGGATTATTCACTGTTGGCACAGGGATTGGAGCCGGAGCTTGTGAAGCAGGAATGACCAACCATTGCCCCACCGCCAATGTTGACGATTTGAGCTTATTTGCTTTCATCAAGGCATCCACGCTCACGCCATATTGATTCGCAATCAACCCCACCGATTCTCCACGCTGAACTTTATGCTTTTGCGCTTTTCCACGATTGGCAAAGAGGGTTCCTTCTGGAGGGTTATCTTCAAAGTACTGCACAATCGCCGTAGCTAACGCACGAGCTAACTTATCTTGATGAGTACGTTGAAACAGCAACTTCTCTTCCGATGGATTCGAGATAAAACCGGTTTCGACTAATACCGAGGGAATATCGGGCGATTTTAACACCGCCAAACTCGCATTCACCGGTTCCGCTTTATGCAGATGTGCGACTTTACCCATCTCTCGCAAAATATTGGAGGCCACTTTATAGCCTTCCTTTTGTGAATGGCTAAATTGCAGATCCAGCAAAGTTTGGCTGACATTGCGATCGTTATTGGCTTTTGACAGCACCTCACCTGCACCACCGAGTAATTCAGATTGCTGCTCATGGTTTTCAACCCAACGGGCAATCTCGGTATTGGCACGGCGGGTATTGAGTACAAACACCGAACCACCACGAGGCTGTGGAGTATGGAAAGCATCGGCATGCACCGAAACCAGTAGATGCGCTTTACTGCTACGGGCAATTTCTGTGCGTTTATTGAGATTCACAAAATAGTCACCACGACGAGTCAGTACCGCTTTCATTCCCGGCACCGCATTAAGCTGGTCAGCCAGTTTTTTCGATACACTCAAGGTAACGTCTTTTTCATATTTGCGTGTCGGGCCTATCGAGCCTGGGTCTTCCCCCCCATGCCCCGCATCAATCGCAACCACAATATCGTCATTGCCCAGTAACTGAGAGGCATCTTTGCTCACTTGGGTAGACGAACTTGGGGTACTGGCAGCACTGCTTTCACTCACTTTGCCATGAGGCATGTCCACCACCAAGCGGTGCCCATATTGTCCGCCAGGAGTTGGAGCCAATTTGAACAAGGTTGGCGTTGTTTTTTGCTTCAGTTCAAAAACCAGTCGGAAAGTGCTTTTTTCTGGCGGAGACGAGGCGCGAATTTTCGATAGAATCCCGCTTTCAGTGACATTCTGCGGTAACTTAGCGCGAGAAGTGCTCTGTTTAAGATCAATAACCAAACGCTCAGGCGAGCTGAGGGTAAAGTAGCTGTAGTCCACTTCAGACTTAACGTCCAAAACCACTCTGGTTTCATCAGGCGAAGGCCAAACTCGCACCCCCTCCAATACATTCGCCCAAGCTTGAGGAGCGAGTGTCAGTAAGGCTAATCCGAAGAGTAAGAATCCAAAACGAAAACGGCTAACGTTCAACATAACTCCAACTGATTCAAGAGGTCGCGTCCATAATCATTATTAGCAGTGAGTGTCGCGATTCGTTGCTCACCGTCATAACGTAAATCAATATCGAGATCAGCATTAGGCAATAACCCATGCCCTTTTTCTGGCCACTCAACCAAACAGATCGCATCGGCGGTGAAGTAATCACGAATCCCCATAAACTCAAGCTCTTCCGGATCGGCAAGACGATAAAGATCAAAGTGATACACCTGCCATGCGCCGAGTTGGTATGGCTCCACCAAAGTATAGGTTGGACTTTTGACATTGCCTTTATGGCCTAATGCACGAATAAAACCACGACTAAACGTCGTTTTTCCCGCACCAAGATCACCATGCAGATAAAGCGTCGTTTGTTGTAAACAAATAGCCGCTAACGCGCTACCCAATTCAATGGTGGCTTGCTCATCTTTTAGGGAAAAAATCTTGTTATTCATTGCGCTTTTCTCGACAAGGTCGTTATTGACTATAAAGAAATCAAAAGAACAGGAATAGTAAACTGGGTTGGAATTGAGAGACAAGAGCTGTTCTGTTAACAAAGCGAAAAATATCCATCACCCCGTAAGATCTCGCCGTGATTAATGCTAGATGCAAAAAAGAAGATCCGCTAAGATCCTCGCCCCTTACCGTGAGTACCCTCTAATGGACTACCAACAGCTAGCAGACAAGATCAAACAGTGGGCGATCGAACTCGGCTTTGAAAAAGTCGGAATTTGTGATGTCGATTTAAGCGAACATGAACATGCTTTGCAACGTTGGTTAGATGCCGGTTACCACGGTGAAATGGATTGGATGGCCAGACATGGCATGATGCGTGCGCGCCCTGCGGAGCTTCTGCCTGGCACTCTTCGAGTCATCAGTGCGCGTATCAACTATCTGCCACCACAAGCGCAATTTGCCTCCAATCTGAATGATCCAAACCAGGCTTACATCAGTCGCTATGCATTGGGGCGTGATTATCACAAGTTAGTACGTAGTCAGCTTAAAAAGCTCGGAGAGAAAATAGAACAAGAAGTCGGGCAACTCAGTTACCGCCCTTTTGTTGACTCAGCTCCGATTCTTGAGCGCCCATTAGCGCAAAAAGCCGGATTGGGTTGGATAGGGAAACATTCGCTCATCTTAGATAAAGAAACTGGCTCTTGGTTCTTCTTGGGGGAATTACTGGTTGATATTCCATTACCGGTTGATGAACCGAGCGATAATCAATGCGGCAAGTGCACGGCTTGCATTACGAGCTGCCCAACCAACGCCATTGTGGCAGAGGGCGTTGTTGATGCACGGCGGTGTATCTCTTATCTGACCATCGAATTTGATGGAGTGATCCCTCTTGAATTTCGGTCAGCCATGGGCAACCGAATTTACGGATGTGATGATTGCCAACTCGTTTGCCCTTGGAATCGCTTTGCACCTTTAACGCAACAGAATGATTTCCATCGTCGGCAAGGCCTAACCAATGCTGACTTAGTCACGCTATTTGAGTGGGATGAGACAACATTTCTAAAAAATATGGAAGGTTCTGCGATTCGCCGAATAGGTCATCAGCAATGGCGGCGCAATCTGATCATCGCGATGGGGAATGCACCTTACTCTCCGCGTATTATTGAAACCCTACAACAGCACCTTGGGCAAAGCGAACTGCTTGATGAACATATTTACTGGGCTTTAGCAGAACAAACCAACAACTCTGAGCCATCACGTCAGCATACGCGACTCATTCGAATTATCGAGAAAGGTCTACCGCGGGACGCATAAGAAAGTAACTTGCATAATCAGAGAAAGGATTGTTTGATGCCCATCCCAAATTGCGCTGTGTGGACAACATTTTTAATCAGACGCTGTTTTCTATCTAGAAAAAAACTTAATCACAGTCTCAGTAAATGATTAGGATCAAGCTTTTGGATAGTAATGATCTTAATGTTCTAGAAGCTACGCACCACGGCCAACCAAAAAACCATTAAAAACAACAAGTTAAACGAAATCGATTTTCTTGCAAAGAAGTAAGAGCAAGCAAAGATCCTCAGAGGTGTCAATAAGCAATATGAGGATTAAGAGTTTATCAACCACTTTATCCACAGAAATTTTTTGTGGATAAGTCTGTTAATGAAGTCAGCAAAGCAAGCAAAGTCCTATCCTTAACGATAAGCACTTGGTTGCTATAAATCTGAATATTGTCTCGGTGATAGCGATAAATTAGAACTAATGTTCACGGATAAATTCGCTAAGAGATGATGCTTCACAGCATTATAGAAAGAGCCTTAGCAAAGCGCTAAGTAATCTAAAAAGAAAAACCTGCGCATAAGCACAGTCTCTCTTTTTTAAAGAATTGGTTGCGGGAGCTGGATTTGAACCAACGACCTTCGGGTTATGAGCCCGACGAGCTACCAAGCTGCTCCATCCCGCGTCCATGTTGTTTCACTGTTAAGCACAATGAGAGCTTTTAAATTGGTTGCGGGGGCCGGATTTGAACCGACGACCTTCGGGTTATGAGCCCGACGAGCTACCAAGCTGCTCCACCCCGCGTCCGTATTGTGTCACTGTTAAGCACAGTGAGGGCTTTAAATGTGGTTGCGGGAGCTGGATTTGAACCAACGACCTTCGGGTTATGAGCCCGACGAGCTACCAAGCTGCTCCATCCCGCGTCCGTATATATCGCTAGACGCAATAAATCTTTTCTTCAGTTTTCTGTGGTATGCAAGAAACTGGAGCGACACACGAGGTTCCCTTCTTTAAAACAAAAAGTCGTGACCTCAACCTTGGCAAGGTTTTACTCATCAAATGAGCAAGTGTGGCGCACTTCATCGTTAAGTACGATGAAACTATTAACTTGGAGCGACACACGAGGTTCGAACTCGTGACCTCAACCTTGGCAAGGTTGCGCTCTACCAACTGAGCTAGTGTCGCATTTGTCGCGATGCAACTGCATCTACGAGAGATTTGGTTGCGGGGGCCGGATTTGAACCGACGACCTTCGGGTTATGAGCCCGACGAGCTACCAAGCTGCTCCACCCCGCGTCCGTATGTTATCGTTAAGCACGATAAGGGCTATAAAACTGGAGCGACACACGAGGTTCGAACTCGTGACCTCAACCTTGGCAAGGTTGCGCTCTACCAACTGAGCTAGTGTCGCATTTCATCGTTAAGTACGGTGACAACTTCAATTTGGAGCGACACACGAGGTTCCCTTCTTTAAAACAAAAAAGGCGTGACCTCAACCTTGACAAGGTTTGCTCATCAACTGAGCGAGTGTGGCGCACTTCATCGTTGAGTACGATGAGAACTTAAATCTGGAGCGACACACGAGGTTCGAACTCGTGACCTCAACCTTGGCAAGGTTGCGCTCTACCAACTGAGCTAGTGTCGCATTTCATCGTTAAGTACGATAACAACTATCAATTTGGAGCGACACACGAGGTTCCCTTCTTTAAAACAAAAGGCGTGACCTCAACCTTGGCAAGGTTGCGCTCTACCAACTGAGCTAGTGTCGCACTTCATCGTTGAGTACGATGACAACTTAAATCTGGAGCGACACACGAGGTTCGAACTCGTGACCTCAACCTTGGCAAGGTTGCGCTCTACCAACTGAGCTAGTGTCGCATTTCATCGTTAAGTACGATGACAACTATCAATTTGGAGCGACACACGAGGTTCGAACTCGTGACCTCAACCTTGGCAAGGTTGCGCTCTACCAACTGAGCTAGTGTCGCATCAACAACGTTTTCCGTCGTTTAGGGCTGCGAATTATAAGAGCATTTTCTTGTGATGCAAGAGCTTCTCGTGAAAAAAACTCTTTTTTTTTTCGCTTGCCGAAAAAGCATGCAAGATGTCGAATAATTGCTCTTTTTATAGCATTGAATACCCGATATTAGATCTTGAATACCGCCTTACGATAGAACTGAAGCTCAGCAATTGACTCTCGAATATCATCCAAAGCAAGATGGCTACCTGTTTTACTGAACTCTTTTAGCACTTCAGGCTGCCAGCGGCGAGTCAGCTCTTTGATGGTGCTGACATCAATATAACGATAATGGAAGTACGCTTCCAAGCGCGGCATATGCTTGTAAAGGAAACGTCGATCTTGGCCAATGCTGTTACCACAAATTGGCGATTTCCCTTCCGGAACCCATTGTTTTAAAAATGCCAGGGTTTGATCGATCGCTTGTTCTTCGCTGACTTGGCTGGCTCGCACTCGTGCAACCAAACCGCTGCCTGTGTGCGTGGTGGTGCACCACTCATCCATTTTGGCGAGTTCTGATTCTGGTTGATGAATCGCAATCACTGGGCCTTCAGCTAAAATGTTTAACTCACTGTCAGTAACAATGGTCGCCATTTCAATGATTTTGTGCGTTTCAGGATCGAGTCCTGTCATCTCTAAATCAATCCAAATCAGATTCTGGTCGCTAAAAGACATAGTAGTGCGCCTATAGGGGTTTATTCACAAAAGAGGTACTATACCCAAATTCAGATCGACAGGATACGTATCAAATTGAGATTTGGTACGCCATTTAATATCCAGCAGAGAGTAAGTAGAACACTGTGGCAAAAAAGAAAAAGCTCACACACGGTCAAGTTCGCCGAGTTAGACACAACCAAAATAAGAAACTCAAGCAAGAAGAAGCCATCGTTTGGGATGAAACCTTATTGGGCAATGCTCAACAAGGGTTGGTGATCACTCGCTTTGGCCAACATGCCGATATTGAAGACCCAGCGACAGGCGAAATTCATCGCTGTAACCTGCGCCGTGGTATAGAAAGCCTCGTGTCTGGCGATAAAGTGCTGTGGCGTCCCGGCGCAGAAACGCTTGCGGGAATTTCTGGTGTCGTTGAGGCAGTCGAAACACGCAGCTCCATCTTGGTACGCCCTGACTATTACGATGGCCTCAAGCCCGTTGCGGCAAACGTGGATCAAATGGTGATCGTATCATCCGTATTGCCAGAGCTCTCTCTGAATATTATTGATCGCTACTTGATCGCCTCTGAAACCTTGGGCATTGCTCCACTCATCGTGCTGAACAAAATTGATTTGCTTAGCCCCGAGCTGCGTGAGCAATACACCACATGGTTAAATGATTACCGCGCGATTGGCTATGACGTGCTGTACGTCAGTAAGAAAACCGGTGAAGGGATTGCAGATCTTGAAGTGAAACTGCGCGATCGCACTAACGTGTTTGTCGGTCAATCGGGGGTTGGTAAATCTAGCTTAGTCAATGCACTACTTCCTGAGCTGGAAGACGATGTGGAAGAAGGCGCGATTTCTGAAACGTCTGGTTTAGGCCAACACACCACCACCGCCGCTCGACTCTATCACATTCCAAGTGGCGGTAATTTGATTGACTCTCCCGGAGTGCGTGAGTTTGGTTTATGGCATTTAGAAACCGATGATGTCACCAAAGCTTATGTCGAGTTTCGCCCTTATTTAGGTGGCTGCAAATTCCGTGATTGCAAACATGGGGATGACCCCGGTTGCTTGCTGCGTGCCGCAGTAGAAAAAGGCGAAATCAGCGCGATGCGTTTCGACAACTACCATCGTATTGTGCTGAGCATGACGGAAAACAAAGCCAATCGACAGTATTCGCGCAGCAAAAAAGCCGATCTATAAGAGCAAATTGTTAGCAAGTTTAGAGCATCTACTGACAGAAGGCGTGATTTTCAGTAACATCTCGCGCCCATCACTAATGTATTGGAATGTAAACCATGGATAAGATTAAAGTTGGACTGCAATATTGGATTCCACAACATGGCCTGACCCGCTTGGTTGGCAAGTTGGCGTCTGCGCGGGCAGGCAGCCTAACCACGGCCATCATCCGCTGGTTCATCAAGCAATATAACGTCAATATGGACGAGGCACTGCACTCTGATCCGGCCCACTTCAAGACGTTTAATGAATTTTTTGTGCGTGAGCTAAAAGCTGGCGTGCGCCCTATCGCGGAAGGCGAAAAGGTGATCACTCATCCTGCCGATGCGTGCGTGAGCCAGTTTGGTGCTATCGAAGACGGCAAACTGATCCAAGCGAAAGGCCACACGTTTTCAGCCCAAGAACTGCTCGGTGGTGATGCCAAACTTGCGGAAGAGTTCCGTGATGGGGATTTTGCTACTTTGTATCTCTCTCCACGTGATTACCACCGCGTACATATGCCTTGTGATGGCACGTTACGCCAAATGATCTACGTACCGGGCGATCTATTCTCTGTGAACCCTCTGACCGCGGAAAATGTACCGAACCTGTTTGCTCGCAATGAGCGTGTGGTGTGTATTTTCGATACTGAATTTGGCCCAATGGCACAAGTGCTGGTTGGCGCCACAATTGTCGGCAGTATTGAACTGGTTTGGGCGGGCACCGTGACTCCGCCACGTGGTAACACCGTGTATCGTTGGGACTACCCAGCTAACGGCAACCAAGCTGTGGTTCTGAAAAAAGGCGAAGAGATGGGTCGCTTTAAACTGGGCTCCACCGTGATCAACCTGTTTGCCAAACAAGCCATTCGCTTTGATGACAGCATGGTGCTGAGTGCACCAACTCGTATGGGTGAGCCTTACGCACACCAAGCTTAATATACGATTTGGAGTTGCAGCCAACACCGCTGCGGGTTCAAGTAGGAAGACTCAACATCCCAGCTTCGGCTGGGATGTTGTCTTTTGAAGCTCGCCACACATCTGTACTGTCATCCACTGTAAAAGATAAAAATTTAACCGCCCTCTAAGACCCCTATTTTTCAATCGCTTACTCTAGGCTTTCAATCCAGCGAAGAGGAAGTGCCAATGCCAACACTGGAACGAGGTCTGCTCGTCAAACTCCTGATCTGTTTCTTACTGCCGTTGGGCGTACTATTGATGCCGATTGATGCGATCCCCATTCAAGATCTCACCTTGGTTCAACACCGTTTACTCGCCATTTTTCTTCTTGCCGCACTACTGTGGGTTTTGGAACCTGTTCCTGTGTTTGCCACGTCGATCCTGATCATTGCCCTTGAGCTCGTCATGATTTCCGATAAAGGTTTGCATGGCTTTCGAGTGCCCGATCCGCATCATCCGCTCGGTGAACTCCTTAAATACACCGATATTTTCAGTGCCTTCTCCTCTCCCATTATCATTTTGTTTATGGGCGGTTTTGCTTTAGCCATCGCCGCATCTAAATACGAATTGGATAACAACCTAGCACGCGTGTTGCTCAAACCTTTTGGCCACCAGCCTAAATACATCATGCTCGGTTTAATGTTGATTACCTCGGTTTTCTCAATGTTTATGTCCAATACAGCGACCACCGTGATGATGTTGGCGCTGCTGGGTCCTATTGTTGCCTCAGCCCCCAAAGGGGATTTAGGCATCAAAGCTCTGGTGCTGTGCATTCCGATTGCAGCCAACACAGGGGGCATCGCAACCCCGATCGGCACGCCACCTAATGCCATTGCATTGCAGTATTTAACTGGAGCAAACAGCATTGATTTTCTGTCATGGATGATGATGGGATTGCCGTTTGTACTGGTACAGCTGACGATTGCTTGGTTCTTACTGCAAAAGCTTTTCCCCTCCTCACAAGCCACAATGACCTTGAAACTCAAAGGCGAATTTCAACGCGGCTGGCGAGCCATACTGGTCTACATCACGTTTGCTTTAACCATAGTGCTGTGGATGACTACTACATGGCACGGTATGAACACTTATGTAGTGGCGATTATTCCACTGGCCGTGTTCACCCTCACTGGCATCATGGGCAAAGAAGAGCTGAAACAGATCAACTGGGATGTGCTTTGGTTAGTCGCCGGTGGGATCGCGATTGGCATCGGCCTTGAACAGACGGGACTCGCCCAAGCGTTAGCACATGCCATCGATTATCAATCTCTCTCACCCATGCTGATTGTGATTGCCCTTTCACTGGTGTGCTGGCTGATGGCCAACTTTATGTCTAACACCGCCACTGCCAACTTGATCATGCCGATTGCCGCAGCCATTGGCACTTCGATGAGTAGCCTTGAACAAGTCGGCGGCTTACAAGCATTGTTAGTCGTGGTGGCTTTTTCCGCGTCACTGGGGATGATTTTACCCGTCTCGACACCGCCTAACTCGCTTGCTTACTCAACGGGGCTTATCGAAAGCAAAGATATGGCCAAAACGGGCTTAGTCATTGGGGTGATTGGGCTTGGCATCGTCTATCTTATGGTATTCCTACTCGGATAAAGCACCGCTATCCCCCTCTCTTTCACAGCTTGTCATCACTCTAGAGATGGCAAGCTGTGAACCTTCTAATCGCACTAAAATTGCTTTTGTCTTCCTGATCGCTTAATGGCATATTGAGTGCCCTCATCACTCCCAACTGCAAGGATGACGCAATGGGTTACGAATGGCTGGCACTTGCCGCAGCCTGTCTTTGGGCTATCGCCAGTTTACTTTCTATCACGCCCGCGAAACACCTCGGCTCTTTTGCTTATAGCCGCTGGCGTATGGGGTGTACTTCCGTCATCTTAACCAGCATTGCCCTCTTCAGCGGAGGTTGGTTAACCGTACACAGCAGTGCAATTCCAGCCATGATGTTGTCGGGGTTTATTGGGATTTTTATCGGTGACACCGCGCTTTTTGCTTGTCTGAATCGCATGGGGCCAAGACAGTCCGGCTTACTCTTCTCCTGTCATGCGGTGTTTTCTGCCGTGCTCGGTTATTTCCTGTTTAGTGAAAGCATGACTAAGCAAGAACTATTGGGCTCAACCTTAGTGTTCAGCGGCGTGTTGATGGCAATTTTCTTTGGTCGCCGCGGGCAAGCGGGGCCTAGTTTGGATAGCATCAATGGCAGTGTGTGGGCGGGGATTGGGCTCGGCTTAACCGCCGCTTTATGCCAAGCCCTAGGTGGCATTATTGCTAAACCCGTGATGCAAACGGAGATCGATCCGGTTGCTGCCTCTGCGATGCGGATGATCACCGCCTTTGCGGCGCACTCTTTACTGCGTTTAACCGGCGCGCGCATTGCTCGTCCTACACAAACCATCACGCTCAATATCTTTTTGGTCACGGCACTCAACGGCTTTATTGCCATGGCGGTTGGTATGACGCTGATCCTCTACGCTCTGCGTGAGGGGAATGTCGGTATGGTCGCCCTACTTTCTTCCACTACGCCGATCATGCTGCTGCCACTGCTTTGGATCTACACCAAACAGTGCCCAAACCGCTATGCTTGGTTAGGGGCTATCGTTGCGGTTACTGGTACCAGCTTATTGGTGTCTTAAAACCGATTTTGATCAATAGGCTACATTTACTTGCATTGATAGAGAGAATCATTGATCTTAACCGGATGCAAAGCGTCTAGATTGTAGTAAAATTACGCTAATTTTACGTTTCAGTTATTTTGATTTTGACGAGGTTAGAACTATGTCAGCTAAGAAGCCAATGGCTCTGGTGATCCTAGATGGTTGGGGTTACCGCGAAGACAACGCAAATAACGCGATCAACAATGCGCGTACACCTGTGATGGATAGCCTAATGGCGAACAACCCTCACACTCTGATTTCTGCTTCTGGTATGGACGTAGGTCTGCCTGATGGTCAAATGGGTAACTCAGAAGTAGGTCACACCAACATCGGTGCTGGCCGCATTGTTTACCAAGACCTGACTCGCATCACCAAAGCGATCATGGATGGTGAATTCCAACAAAACGAAATTCTGGTTGCCGCGATTGATAAAGCGGTTGCTGCTGGCAAAGCCGTTCACCTAATGGGTCTGATGTCTCCAGGTGGCGTACACTCACACGAAGACCACATCTACGCAGCAGTAGAAATGGCAGCCGCGCGTGGCGCAGAAAAAATCTACCTGCACTGCTTCCTTGACGGTCGTGACACACCACCACGTAGCGCAGAAGCGTCACTGAAACGCTTCCAAGATCTGTTTGCCAAATTGGGCAAAGGTCGTATCGCTTCTATTGTAGGTCGTTACTACGCAATGGACCGTGACAACAACTGGGATCGCGTTGAAAAAGCCTATGACCTACTGACTCTGGCACAAGGCGAGTTTACTTGTGACTCTGCAGTTGAAGCACTGCAAGCGGCTTACGCTCGTGAAGAAAACGATGAGTTCGTGAAAGCGACCGAAATCCGCGCAGCGGGCCAAGAGTCTGCCGCGATGCAAGATGGCGATGCACTGTTGTTCATGAACTACCGTGCTGACCGCGCGCGTCAAATCACCCGTACTTTCGTACCTGATTTCGCAGGCTTTAGCCGTAAAGCATTCCCAGCGCTTGATTTTGTGATGTTGACTCAATACGCCGCAGACATCCCACTGAAGTGTGCGTTTGGCCCAGCATCACTGGAAAACACCTACGGTGAGTGGCTATCAAAAGCCGGCAAAACTCAGCTACGCATCTCTGAAACTGAGAAATACGCGCACGTCACTTTCTTCTTCAACGGCGGCGTTGAAAATGAATTCCCTGGCGAAGAGCGTCAGCTGGTTGCTTCACCAAAAGTCGCAACCTACGACCTACAACCAGAAATGAGCTCTAAAGAGCTGACCGACAAGCTGGTAGCAGCGATCAAATCAGGTAAATACGATGCGATCATCTGTAACTATCCAAACGGTGACATGGTTGGTCACACTGGCGTTTACGATGCTGCAGTGAAAGCATGTGAAGCTGTCGATGAATGTATCGGTCGTGTGGTTGAAGCCATCAAAGAAGTGGATGGTCAACTGCTGATCACGGCAGACCACGGTAACGCGGAAATGATGATCGACCCAGAAACGGGTGGTGTACACACTGCGCACACTAGCCTGCCAGTACCGCTCATTTATGTTGGTAACAAAGCGATCAGCCTGAAAGACAACGGTAAACTGTCTGATCTGGCTCCAACCATGTTGGCGCTGTCTGATCTGGAAATTCCTGCAGACATGTCAGGCCAAGTGCTATTTAGCTAAGGCTAGCTTAGTGATAAAAGCCCTGAATCTTCAGGGCTTTTTTATACCTTTTTCCCATCAAGTGCGATGAGAATTGCAAACTTTTGACATCGCAGGCTCGCCACCTGCCAAGCTTTGGGTATACTGAATCACCCTTTTTAATCCACTAACTCCAGATCAAACTCAATGACACCTACTGCGCCGCATGCGATTTTCAGTGACTTTCGAGGTAAAAACCTGACCAATCGTTTGTTGGCTTGCCTGCTATTTATGGTTGCACCTCACCTTGGAGCGGCAACTCAGCAGGAACTGACTGGAGTAAAAAGTGAAATCTCTCGCCAACAACAATCCTTAGCGGATCAACAAAAATCGCTCGATCAGCTACAGCAATCTCTTAAGCAACAAGAGCTTGGCATCAACAGCATCGAAAATCAGATCACCAAAACCAAAAACGATCTTGAGAATGCCAATCGCAACATTGCTCAGCTCAACAGCAATATTCAAGCACTCGAAAATCAGAAACAGCAGCAAGCCGAAAAACTCGAACGCTTACTACAAACCTATTACCTAACGCAACGGTCGCTGACAAATGGCCAGTTTTTCCACCGCAGCGCTGATGAAGATCGCATCAGTCAGTACTATCAACACTTGGCAAAAAGCCGTGCACAAGCCATCGAAGCGTTAGAAAAAACGCGTTCTGATCTGCATGCCAACCAGCAGCAAAGACAAGCTGAGCGCGAACAAATTGAGAAATTACTGGCAGAGCAGACCCAACAGCGAGACAAGCTCGCCAAAACGCAAACTGAGCGTAAGCAGACCGTAAAGAAAATCGAGAGCAGCATTTCTGGCGACAAAGTGTATCTTGCTGAATTGCAGCGCAACGAAACTCGCCTCAAAGCTGAAATCGCCAAAGCCGCCAAACGAAATGCGGTACTGATGAATGGCATTGCGAGTCAACGCGGTAAACTGCCGTGGCCGCTGAAAGGCCGTGTGCTACACAATTTCGGTGAACGCCAAACTGGACAGATTGATTGGAAAGGCTTAGTCATTGACGCCAACTATGGTCAAGAGGTCAAAGCGGTTTATCCGGGCACGATAGTGTTTGCCGAGTACCTGCGAGGTTATGGCTTGGTTGTGCTCCTCGACCACGGCAAAGGTGATATGACACTGTATGGCTTCAACCAGACCCTGCTCAAGAAAGAGGGTGATAAAGTTATCGCGGGTGAAACGATCGCCCTTGCCGGTGATACCGGAGGCCAATCACGCCCTGCCCTCTATTTTGAGATTCGCCGCAATAGCCGAGCGGAAAACCCATCTCAATGGTTACAACGCTAACGAGCGTAGAATCGTTCCACCACTTGGATAACGTCATCCAATAGTGCTTGGGGTAAATGGTTGATGCCACCAGCCGATTCACGGCCACCGCCAGAAGGAAACTGAGCACACAGGCTTCCAGCTCCTCGTTTATCACTTAACGGTGCACGCAAAGAAAGCGTGTAGTGCTGAGTATCCGCATACGTCACGATCAAATGCGCACGCTGAATATCCTGATTAGCAAGATGATTGGCGAATGCGCCACTGACTCGCTGCGCCGCGGCACAATCGGGTAAGATAACCACGGTTAAACTTGAGCTCTGATAATAAACCGGTTGCTCAAGGGCAAAAGCAAAATCTTGCTGATAGGCGCTGCGTAGCTGGTAGAAAGGCGAGTTGAGATCAGCCAGCACTGCCCATGGCGTGCCATAAGCCAATAAAGTTTGATAAAGCGCATCGGGCGCAAAATGCAGTTCAGACACCTCACGTCCGTAGCCGTTGTAGTTTATCAGCGTTCCTAATTCACAAAGCTCTGCGGTTTGCGCAGCATCGAATCCCGCTCCCTCAGCCAGAGTGTGTGCAACAGGGTGTAAGTTATCACCAAACGCAGCCGCAATCGCCCAGTCACGAAAACGTCCCGCGAGTAGACGATCAATAATCAGCGCGGTACAAACATTCGCATCGGTATCAATATGCGCTTGCAGTGCAGAATGGGCAGGAATATCGCCGGGCTGATGATGGTCGACATAAAAAACACTGACTCCCGCTTGTAGCGTACGCTGCAAGCCAAGCTGATTTTTAGCCATGGAGATATCCAATACCACCAGCTGATCACCTGCCGTCACCTCAAGCCGATTCAGTAAGGCAATATCACGCTTAACCCCAGTGACTAACTGAGTCGACTTTGGGTGCGCTAAGCGCCATTGCACAAGAGAAAGGATGCCATCGGCATCCCCATTAAACACATCGTAATCCACGAATGGCTTCCTTTCGGCTTGGGAATGGTAAGAAAATTAGCAAGTAATCCACCGCATGCCCAAGACAGATTGGTTATAACTCATGCTCAGGCGTGCATGGCTTTTACACCCTCTTCAAGCAGTTGAAGCTGTTCACGCCCGGCTTTCGTCGCACAAGGTTTAACGACGGAGATCATCTGCAACATGCCTTGATGAATCACCTCTTCAGTGATCTGTGTTTTGTGTGACATCGCCGATTGATAACCAAGCCAGCTAGATGCAATCAAATGCAGCGTGCGAACTAATTTCGGCATCTCATCTTCATTCAAATCCAACAGCTGTAAACTCACAAAATTACGTACGATATGAATCAGATTGGTCTGTAGCCGTTCTTGCACCTGAATATAGTCATCGTGTAACTCTTCATCGCGCTGCAAAATTTCCGGCAAATTGGCATAGAAAAAACGGTATTTCCACATCAGCGTGAAAATCGAATCCAAATAGTGCTTGAGTAGAGAGAGGCTTTCATACTGCCCTTGCAGTGGCGTAAAGCGCTCAATCAACTCTGCCGAGTAAAGGGCGAATATATCGCGCACAATCTCCTGCTTATTGCGAAAGTGGTAGTACAAATTACCTGGGCTGATCTCAATGTGAGCAGCGATGTGGTTGGTCGTGATATTGCGCTCACCTTGCTGATTAAACAGCTCAAGCGCAGCATGCACGATGCGATCCTTGGTTTTCATCATGATTCGCTTCATCTATCTGTTTCGATTACCGAAGTATAAAACAGTTGGGCTCAAGATGTGAAAAGCGTCTGACCTGCAGACGCTTAACGGATTATTTTTGATGGTAAGGTTTAGAAAGCTCATGCACCGCTTCAACAAATACACCCGCATTTTCAGGCGGCACATCAAGATGAATACCGTGACCTAAATTAAACACATGCCCTGTATCACCCTGGCCAAAACCAGCCAGAATACTCGCCACTTCTTCACGAATTCGTGGGGCTGGAGCATACAAAATGGAAGGATCCATATTGCCTTGCAGTGCCACTTTATCTCCCACGCGAGCTTTGGCATCGGCGATATTGATCGTCCAATCCAAACCTACAGCATCACAGCCAGTCGCGGCGATCTGCTCCAACCACATACCACCGTTTTTAGTAAACAGCGTGACTGGTACACGGCGACCGTCATTTTCACGAATCAAGCCATCCACAATCTTGTGCATGTATTGCAAAGAGAACAGCTGGTAATCACGCGGTGTTAACACGCCACCCCAAGTATCAAACACCATCACCGCTTGAGCGCCCGCTTTAATCTGAGCATTCAGGTAGCTGATCACGCTATCGGCTAATTTATCTAACAGCGCATGCAGTACGGCAGGATCGCTGTACATCATCTTTTTGATCTTGGTGAAGGCTTTTGAACTGCCCCCTTCAACCATATACGTGGCGAGAGTCCATGGGCTGCCAGAGAAACCAATCAACGGCACTTCACCTTGCAGATCTTTGCGAATTTGACGCACCGCGTTCATGACATACTGCAATTCACCCTCTGGATCGGGAATGCCAATTTTATCGACATCCGCTTTGCAGGTAATAGGGCGATCAAACACTGGACCTTCACCCGCTGCAAAACGTAGCCCAAGCCCCATCGCATCAGGGATAGTCAAAATATCAGAGAACAGAATTGCCGCATCGAGCGGAAAACGGCGCAGCGGCTGGAGTGTGACTTCAGAAGCCAATTCAGCATTCTTGCACAGCGCCATAAAATCACCCGCTTGAGCGCGAGTGGCACGGTATTCAGGAAGATAACGACCTGCTTGGCGCATCATCCATACAGGGGTGTAATCGACTGGCTGCTTGAGCAGAGCACGCAGATAACGATCATTTTTTAATTCAGTCATGGTGATTTCCACTTATTCGGCTGCTTTACTTTGCGCGTATTCTAACACCGTTTGTCCCACAAAAGCGGTTGGCTTTGCAAGCGGGATCAAGTTATTAACTCATAAATCAATGCTTAAATTGCGTCCAAACCTTAACGGTGTTAAAAATTTGTTCGCTAGCGAAAACTATAATCATAAACTGGGTCTTCGACTCAGCATCTCATAACGACATCTTACTTACCCCCTCCTTAACCGGAGGGTTTTTTTTGCCATTTTCTAGTGATGATCTTGGGCAATATTGACCAATGTCTGCTCAATCAACGCGCGAGCGATGGTACCTTGTGGCGCAACGGGCGGAAGATTATCCATACCAAACCAGTTGGCATCACTCAATTCACTGTAATCAGGCTTAAGCTCACCGCCTCGATAATCAGCGAGAAACGCCATCATCATACTCGATGGAAACGCCCAAGGTTGGCTGCCAAAGTAGCGAATATTGGTCACTTCAATTCCGGTTTCTTCTCGTACCTCACGAGCCACACACTGCTCAAGCGTTTCACCAACCTCAACGAACCCAGCAATCACGGTATACATGCCGCTACGATGGCGTGGGTGCTGCGCTAATAAAATCTGCTTCTCTTTGCGAACGGCCACAATAATACAGGGGAAAATACGCGGATAATGCAGCGTTCGGCAATCGTGGCATTGCATTGCCAGTTGCTGATGATTGAGGTAGTTGCGCCCCCCACACTGTGGACAAAAACGTATGGTTTGGCTCATATGTCCGTATTGCACCGCTTTGCTTGCAGCAAGAAACAGCGCCTCATCCACACCCAATAACTCACGTAATGAACTGAGCGGACGATCCTGTTCAATATCCGCGGCATTCAGCCAGTAGACAGGGGAGTTTTGGTAACGATCCACTAAGATCGCCTTATCTTGCGGCAGATCCCACTGCTCTGCACAGCCATAAGGGATTTGACCATCCACCAGCCAAAGATCGCTGCCTGAAACAACACACCAATAAGCGTTCTTGCCGTCACTCTTTTCCACTCTGCTTCTCCTGATTGCTTGCAGTCGGATCATTTTACTGGCAATCTAAATTCACACCACAATTTGTCAGCACAAGAATTATTGACTATAACTTTTTGTGAGGGCAGTAGTGATATCTTATTGATATTACTAAGAAGGCAAAGGAACGATCGTCAGTGACGATCCGATCATGAGGACATGGTCATGCTAAAAAGATTCAAAAACACTCAAGACCAATGGGGCGGTTCGAACGAGATCATTGATCACTGGTTGGACAAACGACAACATGTGATCGTTGAGTATTGTAAGCTGGCAGCTCTACAGCCTTGTGCTAATAAGACTGCCGTATCAGAACTCCCTTCTCCGCAGGCTTTGCTGTACTTTTGCCAAGAATTGGTGGACTACATTTCTGAAGGTCATTTCAAGATCTACGACATGGTCATGAATAAATGGCAAGCTACCGGTTTTAAAGCCACCGATGAGATTAATCAGGTTTACGCAAAAATCGTCGCCACGACTGAGCCGCTACTCAACTTTAACGATCAGTACGCCACCATCAGTGAATATGATGAGCTGATCGATTTAGATCGCGATTTATCCGAAGTGGGTGAAGTGCTTGAAGCTCGTTTCTCTCTCGAAGATCATTTAATCCAGTTGATCGCCGATAGCCTTGCTGTACCTCCTGGCGCTTAATCGCTCCGTGCATCCTTGAGTGAGCTTGCTCATCCTGAATTTCAAAAGAAAAGCACCAATAAAAAAGGCACCCTAAGGTGCCTTTTTTCATAGCTTGATGACTTACTCGTCGTCAGAAGAGAAACCTGCATTCAACAGTGCAGCGAGGTTGTCAGTGGCTTGTTCAGCCGATGGTCCTTGCTGTTCTTGTGCACGTTTGGCTTGACGATCTTGGTGGTACGCAAAACCAGTACCAGCCGGGATCAGACGGCCAACGATTACGTTCTCTTTCAGACCACGCAGATCGTCACGCTTACCAGATACCGCGGCTTCGGTTAGAACGCGAGTGGTTTCTTGGAACGATGCTGCCGAGATGAAGGACTCAGTCGCCAGAGATGCTTTGGTAATACCCAGCAGCTCACGCTCGAAACGAGCTGGCTCTTTGCCTTCTTCAACCAGTTGACGGTTCGCGATCTTCACTTGTGAGTACTCAACCGTCTCGCCAGGCAAGAACTCTGAGTCACCCGCGAAGGTGATCGTACACTTACGCAGCATTTGACGAACGATAGTCTCGATGTGCTTATCGTTAATCTTAACGCCTTGTAGACGGTAAACTTCCTGAACCTCGTTCGCGATGTAAGTGGTCACTGCATGGATACCACGCAGACGCAGGATGTCATGTGGCGACTCTGGGCCGTCCGCAATCACATCACCACGCTCAATGCGTTCACCTTCAAACACGTTCAATTGACGATGTTTAGGGATCATCTCTTCGTAAGTGTCACCACTGTCGCGAGTGATGATCAAACGACGCTTACCTTTGGTCTCTTTACCGAACGATACCGTACCTGAGTGCTCAGCCAGAATCGCAGGCTCTTTTGGCTTACGCGCTTCAAACAGGTCAGCAACGCGTGGCAGACCACCGGTGATGTCCTTGTTACCGCCAGACTTCTGAGGAATACGAGCCAGAGTATCACCCACATTCACTTCAGCGCCGTCGTCCAAGTTCACAATCGCTTTACCTGGCAGGAAGTATTGAGCTGGCATATCTGTACCTGGAATCAGGACATCTTTACCATTTGCGTCAACCAGCTTAATGGCTGGACGCATATCTTTACCTGCTGCAGGACGCGCTGCGGCTTCCGTCACTTCACTTGAAGACAGACCTGTCAGATCGTCCGTTTGACGAGAAACAGTTACGCCATCGATCATATCCACAAACTGTACGCGACCAGCCACTTCAGTGATGATTGGCATGGTGTGCGCTTCCCAGTTTGCAACAGTTTCACCCGCTGCAACGGCATCGCTATCGGCTTTGCTCAGCATAGAGCCGTATGGCAGTTTGTGTTTCTCTTTGGTACGACCAAATTCGTCAATAATGGTCAGCTCAGAAGCACGAGACGTGATAACGAGCTTGCCATCTTTGTTGATTACGAACTTCGCGTTATGCAGTTTCACAGAACCGTTGTTTTTCGCTTGGATGCTGTTTTCTGCCGCTGCTGTTGATGCCGCACCACCGATGTGGAACGTACGCATCGTCAGCTGTGTACCTGGTTCACCGATTGACTGTGCCGCGATAACACCGACCGCTTCACCTTGGTTCACCAAGTGACCACGTGCAAGGTCACGACCGTAACACTGTGCACAACAACCGAAGTCAGAATCACAAGTTACGACTGAACGTACTTGGATTTGGTCAACTGAGTTATCGTTGATCACCTTACACCACTTTTCATCAAGCAGCGTATTACGTGGGATCAGCACTTCGTCTGTACCTGGTTTGAGGATATCTTCCGCAACCACACGGCCCAGAGCCAGCTCAGTCAACGCAACTTTAACGTCACCACCTTCGATGTGTGGTGTCATCACCACGCCTTCTAAGGTGCCACAGTCATGTTCTGTAACAACAACGTCTTGCGCTACGTCTACCAGACGACGAGTCAGGTAACCGGAGTTCGCTGTTTTCAATGCCGTATCCGCCAGACCCTTACGAGCACCGTGCGTTGAGATAAAGTACTGAAGAACGTTTAGACCTTCTTTAAAGTTTGCCGTGATTGGCGTTTCGATGATCGAGCCATCTGGACGCGCCATCAGACCACGCATACCCGCCAACTGACGGATCTGAGCAGCAGAACCACGAGCACCTGAGTCGGCCATCATATAGATGCTGTTGAACGACTCTTGTTTTTCTTGTTCGCCTTGACGGTTGATCACCTGCTCAGAAGAGAGGTTTTCCATCATCGCTTTCGCTACGCGATCGTTGGTTGAGGCCCAAATATCGATCACTTTGTTGTAGCGTTCGCCAGCGGTAACCAGACCAGACTGGAACTGCTCTTGAATTTCGCGTACTTCTTCTTCCGCTTCAGCAATTTCAGTGTACTTAGCGGCTGGTACTACCATATCGTCGATACCAACCGATACACCTGACAGTGCCGCGTATGCGAAACCGGTGTACATGATTTGGTCAGCGAAGACAACGGTGTCTTTTAGACCTAGCTTACGGTACGCCTCGTTGAGCAGGTTAGAAATTTGCTTCTTACCTAGCTTCTGGTTCACCAAGCTGTATGGCAGACCTTTCGGTACGATTTGCCACAACATGGCACGGCCAACGGTCGTGTCAATCATCTTGGTTTCAGTGGTCAACTTACCGTTTTCATGCTTGATGGTTTCGGTAATACGTACTTTAACGCGAGCGTGCAGTTCAGCAGTCTTAGTACGGTACGCCTTCTCAGCCTCAGTTGGGCCAGTCAGGTACATACCTTCGCCTTTCGCGTTGATCTTTTCACGGGTCATGTAGTACAGACCCAGTACCACGTCCTGAGACGGTACGATGATTGGATCACCTGACGCTGGCGACAGAATGTTGTTGGTTGACATCATCAGGGTACGAGCTTCCAGCTGCGCTTCAAGCGTCAGTGGAACGTGTACCGCCATTTGGTCACCGTCGAAGTCCGCGTTATACGCCGCACACACCAGTGGGTGCAGTTGGATCGCTTTACCTTCGATAAGAACCGGTTCAAACGCTTGGATACCCAAACGGTGAAGTGTTGGTGCACGGTTCAGCAGTACTGGGTGTTCACGGATAACTTCATCCAAGATATCCCATACCACCGCTTCTTCGCGCTCAACCATTTTCTTAGCGGCTTTGATCGTCGTTGCTAGGCCACGAGTTTCCAGCTTGCTGTAGATGAATGGTTTGAACAGCTCAAGAGCCATTTTCTTCGGCAGACCACATTGGTGCAGACGCAAGTATGGACCTACGGTGATAACCGAACGGCCTGAGTAGTCAACACGTTTACCCAGCAGGTTCTGACGGAAACGACCTTGCTTACCTTTGATCATGTCAGCCAGAGACTTCAGCGGACGCTTGTTCGAGCCCGTGATCGCACGACCACGACGACCGTTATCCAGCAGCGCATCCACAGACTCTTGCAGCATACGTTTTTCGTTACGTACGATGATGTCTGGTGCAGCCAGTTCAAGCAGACGCTTCAAACGGTTGTTACGGTTGATAACGCGACGGTACAGATCGTTCAGATCTGACGTTGCGAAACGACCGCCATCCAGTGGAACCAGTGGACGTAGATCAGGCGGCAGAACTGGCAATACAGTCAGGATCATCCATTCAGGTTTGTTACCTGATGCAACGAACGCTTCAACCAGCTTCAGACGCTTAGTCAGCTTCTTACGTTTGGTTTCAGAGTTAGTGGTGTCCAGCTCTTCGCGCATCTGCTCAGCTTCTGCTTGCAGATCCATAGATGACAGCAGATCTTTGATCGCTTCTGCACCCATTTTCGCAGTGAACTCGTCGCCCCACTCTTCCAAACGGTCGAGGTACTCTTCCTCAGTCAGCATTTGACCACGTTCAAGGTCAGTCATGCCTGGCTCAGTCACTACGTACATTTCAAAGTACAGTACGCGTTCGATGTCACGCAGAGGCATGTCCATCAGCAGACCGATACGAGATGGCAGAGACTTCAGGAACCAGATGTGTGCAACTGGAGAAGCTAGCTCGATGTGGCCCATACGGTCACGACGAACTTTAGTTTGAGTGACTTCAACGCCACACTTCTCACAAATCACGCCACGGTGTTTCAGACGCTTATATTTGCCACAAAGACATTCGTAGTCTTTTACCGGGCCAAAAATACGCGCACAGAACAGACCATCACGCTCAGGTTTGAACGTACGATAGTTGATGGTTTCAGGTTTTTTCACTTCACCAAAAGACCATGAACGGATCATGTCTGGTGAAGCCAGACCGATTTTGATCGCGTCAAATTCTTCAGTCTTATGCTGTGCTTTTAGAAAGTTTAATAAGTCTTTCACATTCAGCTCCTGTAAGGAGTTAAAAGGAACTCGCTGCACTTGACAACGAGCACCTTCCTACCGAAAACCGGTAGGCTTCCCCTTGCGGGGAAACCTTAGGGTTTATTATTCGTCTTCTAGCTCGATGTTGATACCCAGCGAGCGAATCTCTTTCAACAGTACGTTGAACGATTCTGGCATACCAGGTTCCATCGCGTGATTACCATCTACGATGTTCTTATACATCTTAGTACGGCCGTTCACGTCGTCCGATTTCACGGTCAACATCTCTTGCAGAGTATACGCAGCGCCGTATGCTTCCAGTGCCCACACTTCCATCTCACCGAAGCGCTGACCACCGAACTGAGCTTTACCGCCCAGAGGTTGCTGAGTAACCAGACTGTAAGAGCCTGTAGAACGAGCATGCATCTTGTCGTCAACCAAGTGGTTCAGTTTCAGCATGTACATGTAACCCACGGTAACTGGACGCTCAAACGCGTCACCCGTGCGGCCATCGAACAGAGTCAACTGACCTGAAGCTGGCAGATCCGCCAGTTCCAGCATGGCTTTGATAGACGATTCAGGTGCACCATCGAATACTGGCGTCGCCACTGGTAGACCTGCACGCAGGTTTTGTGCCAGTGTACGAACGTCTTCATCACTGAGTGCTGAGATATCAACACGTTGACGAGTATCGCCAAGATCATAAACCTTCTGCAGGAACTCACGCAGCTTCGCTAGCTCTTGTTGTTCCTTGATCATTTGGTTGATCTTGTCACCGATACCTTTCGCCGCCAGACCTAAGTGAACTTCTAGGATCTGACCGATGTTCATACGTGATGGTACGCCCAGAGGGTTCAGTACGATGTCAACCGGTTGACCGTTTTCATCGTATGGCATGTCTTCAACAGGGTTGATCTTAGAGATAACACCCTTGTTACCGTGACGACCCGCCATCTTATCACCCGGCTGGATGCGACGTTTAACCGCTAGGTAAACCTTAACAATCTTCAGTACGCCAGGAGCCAGATCATCACCTTGGGTGATCTTGCGACGCTTCGCTTCAAACTTCTTATCGAAGTCTGCTTTCAGCTCGTCGTACTGCTCTGCTAGCTGTTCCAGCTGAGTTTGCAGTTCGTCGTTTTCTAGCGTCTGCTCTAACCATTTCTTACGTTCGATTGAACCCAGTTTCGCTTCAGTGTAACCACCGGCTAGCAGAACAGAGCGAACACGCGCCAGAAGACCGCCTTCCAGAATTTGGAACTCTTCAGTCAGGTCTTTCTTCGCTTCTTTCAGCTGCATCTGTTCGATTTCAAGCGCACGCTTGTCTTTTTCTACGCCATCGCGAGTAAAGACTTGTACGTCGATAACCGTACCTGCTACTGAGTTTGGTACACGTAGAGAGGTATCTTTAACGTCTGATGCTTTCTCACCAAAGATCGCACGCAGCAGTTTCTCTTCTGGAGTCAGCTGAGTTTCACCTTTTGGTGTTACTTTGCCCACCAGAATGTCGCCGCCTTTCACTTCTGCACCGATGTATACGATGCCAGATTCGTCAAGCTTAGACAGAGCCGCTTCACCCACGTTAGGGATATCCGCCGTGATCTCTTCTGCGCCCAGCTTAGTATCACGCGCCACACAAGAAAGTTCTTGGATGTGGATAGTGGTAAAGCGGTCGTCTTGAACTACACGCTCAGAAACTAAGATCGAGTCTTCGAAGTTGTAACCGTTCCAAGGCATGAATGCGATACGCATGTTTTGGCCAAGAGCCAGCTCACCAAGGTCAGTTGATGGACCGTCGGCCAGTACGTCACCACGAGCCACAGGTTCACCCGGCATCACACATGGACGCTGGTTGATACACGTGTTCTGGTTCGAACGGGTGTACTTAGTCAGGTTGTAGATATCGATACCCGCTTCGCCAGGGATCAACTCTTCTTCGTTCACTTTTACTACGATGCGTGAAGCGTCAACTGACTGGATCATACCGCCGCGTTTCGCAACCGCTGTTACACCAGAGTCAACCGCTACGTTACGCTCGATACCCGTACCAACCAGTGGTTTCTCTGAACGCAGAGTTGGAACCGCCTGACGTTGCATGTTCGCACCCATCAAGGCACGGTTAGCATCGTCGTGTTCTAGGAACGGGATCAAGGATGCCGCGATCGATACAACTTGGTTAGTCGCAACGTCCATGTAGTCAACGTGTTCACGAGGGTGAAGACCTGACTCGCCTTTTTGACGTGCAGTAACCAACTCATCGGCAAAACCACCTTCTTCAGTCAGTTTCGCGTTCGCCTGAGCGATAACGAATTGACCTTCTTCGATCGCAGACAAGTAATCAACTTCGTCAGTGACGACGCCGTTCACTACGCGACGGTAAGGAGTTTCTAGGAAACCGTACTCGTTGCAGCGTGCAAACGCAGACAGCGAGTTGATCAAACCGATGTTTGGACCTTCAGGTGTTTCGATAGGACATAGACGACCGTAGTGCGTTACGTGTACGTCACGTACTTCGAAGCCAGCACGCTCACGAGTCAGACCGCCAGGGCCCAATGCAGAAATACGACGCTTATGCGTCACTTCTGACAACGGGTTGTTCTGGTCCATAAACTGAGACAGCTGAGAAGAACCAAAGAATTCTTTTACAGCAGCAGAAATCGGTTTCGCGTTGATCAAGTCTTGTGGCATCACGTTGTCCAGATCGCCCAAGCTCAGGCGTTCTTTCACAGCGCGTTCAACACGTACTAGACCTACACGGAATTGGTTTTCTGCCATTTCGCCGACACTACGGATACGACGGTTGCCAAGGTGGTCGATATCGTCCACTTCGCCTTTACCGTTACGAATCGAGATCAGCTTTTTCATCACTTCGATGATGTCTACTTGATCCAGCGTGCCTTGTTCATCTGCATCTTCACGACCGATTGAGCTGTTGAACTTCATACGGCCAACAGTTGACAGATCGTAACGCTCTGCAGAGAAGAATAGGCTTTCAAACAGCGCTTCTGCTGCTTCTTTCGTTGGCGGCTCACCAGGGCGCATCATGCGGTAGATTTCTACCAGTGCAGAGATGCGATCGGTGGTGCTATCAACACGCAGGGTTTCTGACATGAACGGACCGTGGTCCAGATCATTGGTAAACAGAACTTCTAGCTTCTTGTAGCCTGCTTGAGACAGGTTAGCTAGCGCTTCCAGGCTGATTTCCTGGTTAGCGGTAATGATCAGTTCGCCAGTCGCTTCGTTCACGTAATCTTTCGCAGATACTTTACCTACGATGTACTCAACCGGAACTTCAATGAAGTTCACGCCATCTTTTTCAAGTTGACGGATGTGACGTGCAGTCACACGACGGCCTTTCTCTACGTAAACCTTACCATCCGCTTCGATATCGAAAGTCGCAGTTTCACCACGCAGACGCTCTGGAACCAACTCCATCATTAGAGTTTGATCTTTCACTTCGAAATTCACTTTTTCGAAGAAGATGTCCAGGATCTCGGCGCTAGTTTTACCTAGTGCACGCAGGATGATCGATGCAGGCAGCTTACGACGACGGTCAATACGTACGTACAGGTTGTCTTTTGGATCGAACTCAAAATCGAGCCATGAACCACGGTACGGAATGATACGTGCGTTATACAGAACTTTACCTGAAGAGTGGGTCTTACCCTTATCGCTGTCGAAGAACACGCCTGGGCTTCGGTGCAGCTGGGATACGATAACCCTTTCGGTACCATTGATTACGAAGGTACCATTTTCTGTCATGAGCGGAATTTCGCCCATGTAGACTTCTTGTTCTTTAATATCTTTGACAGTACCTGCTGGCGCGTCTTTATCAAAGATCACTAGGCGTAGTTTCACGCGTAGCGGTTTTGAATAAGTTACACCACGGATTTGACATTCTTTAACGTCAAAAACTGGCTCACCAAGACGGTAGCTAACGTATTGCAGCTCTGAATTGCCGTTATAGCTCTGAATTGGAAATACAGAACGAAAAGCGGCTTCAAGACCGTATTGTCCTTCAGGATCCTGTTCGATGAACTTTTCGAACGAATCGAGCTGGATCGATAGCAGGTATGGAATGTCCAACACTTGTGGACGAGTACCAAAGTCCTTACGGATGCGCTTTTTCTCGGTATAAGAGTAAACCATGGGGTTCCTCAGCTCGCTGATAAGTGACCCAAACTGTCCGCCTTTCAGGTTAAAAAGGGGGAGGACAGTGACTAATCGCTGTTTACTGTAGTGTGAATTCATTGCGTTGAATGAACTCATTTGCATGAATATGGAACGCTTAAACAGCGGGAAAATTCGTCCATACCCTACAGCGCAAAAAGGCCGGTGGTTATTAAACCACCAGCCATTAGCCTTTCGGCTAAGAAATTAAGTAAGAATTACTTAACTTCAACAGTTGCACCAGCTTCTTCAAGCTCTTTCTTCAGTGCTTCTGCTTCTTCTTTAGATACAGCTTCTTTAACAGTTGCTGGAGCGCCGTCTACAAGAGCTTTAGCTTCTTTCAGACCTAGGCCAGTTGCGCCACGTACTGCTTTGATAACAGCAACTTTGTTCGCGCCTGCAGCAGACAGAACTACGTTGAATTCAGTTTGCTCTTCAGCAGCAGCGCCGCCAGCAGCTGGACCAGCTACAACTGCAGCTGCAGCAGAAACACCGAACTTCTCTTCCATAGCAGAGATCAGTTCAACAACTTGCATTACAGACATTTCTGCAATAGCGTCTAGGATTTGCTCGTTAGTAATAGACATAACAATTCTCTTTTAAGTCAACAATAAGTTTATTTAGCAACCAGTAAAAAGCAAAAGCGATTTTGCTTATGCAGCTTCTTTTTGATCGCGGACAGCAGCGATTGTACGAACCAGCTTGCCAGCAGAAGCTTCTTTCATGCACATCATCAGGCGTGCAATCGCTTCGTCGTAAGTTGGTAGTGTCGCTAGTACTTCAGGGTCAGTCAGTACGCCTTCAAATGCAGCTGCTTTGATTTCAAATGCTTTGTTCTCTTTAGCGAAGTCTTTAAAAAGACGCGCTGCAGCACCTGGGTGCTCGTTAGAGAAGCCGATCAAAGTAGGACCTACGAATACGTCTTTCAGACATTCGTAAGCTGTGCCTTCTACTGCGCGACGTGCCAGTGTGTTACGAACAACTTTCAGGTAAACGCCCGCTTCACGAGCTTGTTTACGCAGATTAGTCATCGCAGCAACTTGAACACCACGAGAGTCAGCAACAACTGCAGAAAGTGCACCACTGGCCGCTTCGTTGACTTCAGCAACAATTGCTTTTTTGTCTTGAAGATTTAAAGCCATCTTGGATTAACTCCTGGTTGTCGTTACACCGCTCACTATTATCAACAACAGTGAGAGCTTTTTTGGTGCAGTCCCAGAAGAAAGGTAACTTAAAAAGTAAATCTTTCTGTCAGTTCGGGCACCATCTACGTAGGTTTTATTAAGTTATCCGAAGATAACGCCTACGGTCTTGGACGGAGACTGTTTTTCACCACGAGGGTAAAAGTCAGCCCCAACCACAAATATTAGGCGCAGAATTATACACAAATTCTGCGCCTAAGCAAATGCATTAAACTTGTGCGCTCAGAGTATTCTGATCGACAGCAACGCCAGCACCCATAGTAGTAGAGATGCTTACCTTCTTCACGAAAACGCCTTTCGCAGAAGATGGTTTTGCTTTTTTCAGAGCAACCAACAGAGCTTCTAAGTTCTCTTTCAGTTGTTCTGTTTCGAACGATACCTTACCAATAGTGGTATGGATGATACCGTTCTTGTCGTTACGGTAACGAACCTGACCTGCTTTCGCGTTCTTAACCGCTTCAGCAACGTTAGGAGTTACAGTACCAACTTTCGGGTTTGGCATCAGACCACGTGGGCCTAGGATAGTACCTAGTTGACCAACAACGCGCATTGCATCTGGAGATGCGATAACTACGTCGAAGTTCATTTCGCCTTTCTTCACTTGGTCAGCCAGATCTTCCATACCAACCAGTTCAGCACCAGCAGCTTTAGCCGCTTCAGCGTTAGCACCTTGAGTGAATACCGCTACGCGGATGTCACGGCCAGTACCGTGTGGCAGCACAGTCGCGCCACGAACGTTTTGGTCAGATTTACGAGCGTCGATACCCAGGTTAACAGCAACGTCAACTGATTCAACGAACTTCGCTGTTGCCAGCTCTTTCAGCAGAGCAACTGCTTCGTTGATGTCGTACTCTTTAGTTACATCCACTTTTGCGCGGATAGTACGCATACGTTTAGTTAGTTTTGCCATTGTATTAACCCTCAACCACTAGGCCCATTGAGCGAGCAGTACCTGCGATAGAACGCTTCATCGCTTCGATATCAGCACCAGTCATGTCAGCCGCTTTAGTTGCAGCGATTTCTTGGATTTGAGCGTCAGTGATTGTGCCCACTTTAGCAGTGTTAGGACGTGCAGAACCAGACTTGATGCCAGCTGCTTTCTTCAGAAGAACTGCTGCTGGTGGAGTCTTGATTTCGAACGTGAAAGAACGGTCGCTGTACACAGTAATAACTACTGGAGTTGGCAGGCCTTTCTCTAGAGATTCTGTACGTGCGTTGAACGCTTTACAGAATTCCATGATGTTAACACCACGTTGACCCAGAGCTGGACCTACTGGTGGACTTGGGTTTGCCATGCCAGCTGCAACTTGCAGCTTTACATAAGCTTCAACTTTCTTAGCCATGATATTTCCTAAATTATGGGTGCAAACGCTAATCGATTGATCAGCTCCCCGAGTTTCATAAAGAACCTGTAAAAAGGCGCGAAATTATAGTCATAATCCACGCCCCAGACAAGCCTAAAGAGATGCTTTTTTAATCAAGCTTTTCAACTTGACCAAATTCGAGTTCAACAGGTGTTGCGCGACCAAAGATCGAAACCGACACTTTCAAGCGGCTTTTCTCGTAATCCACCTCTTCAACGGTACCGTTGAAGTCAGCAAATGGGCCATCGTTAACACGTACGACTTCACCTGCTTCAAACATGGTTTTAGGACGCGGCGCTTCGCTAGCTTTTTCAAGACGGTTAAGGATTGCATCCGCCTCTTTATCCGTGATAGGTGCTGGGCGATCCGATGTACCACCGATGAATCCCATTACGCGAGGTACGCTACGTACCAAGTGCCAAGATTCATCATTCATGATCATCTGCACTAGCACATAACCAGGGAAGAATTTACGTTCGCTTTTGCGGCGTTGGCCAGCGCGCATTTCTACCACTTCTTCTGTTGGTACTAATACTTCACCAAACAGCTCTTCCATACCGTGCATCTTGATATGTTCACGAAGTGACTGAGCAACACGTCCTTCAAATCCCGAGAAGGCTTGAACTACATACCAGCGTTTTTTGGGAGCTTCACTCATGTATTAAACCCTCTACTATACTCCGGTCGCAAAGGCCACTAGACGAACCATAATGCCGTCAATACCCCAAAGCGCCAGAGCCATTACAATACTTACTGCTAAAACGATCAATGTAGTTTGCATGGTTTCTTGGCGGGTAGGCCAAACCACTTTACGAACTTCCATACGGGATTCGCGTGCAAAAACGATCGCTTCTTTGCCTTTTGTTGTTGTCGCAGCAACACCAAGTGCTGCAGCAATCAACACAATTACACCTGCGGCGCGAGCCACCACAGACAGTTCACCATACAGGTAATTACCCACAACAGCGGCAACCAGCAGAACAAAAGTGATTACCCACTTCAGAGTGTCTGCTGCATTTGAGCTATCAGGAGCTTCAGCGTTGTTTGCTTTCATAAACCAACCTGTCACAAATCTGACTTCTAGACGACAACGACCCCGCTGTTGCAGGGCAAATCCATTCGGTCAACGCAATGCGCTGATTCCATACTAAAGAGCGAGAAAATACTCTCTCACCCCAAAATCTTGGCTGCGTTTGATCAAGAAATCGACACATTAGTGCGCAGCGCAGAAAAAGGGCATCAAATGATGCCCTTTTTAGTAGTGCTTAGTCAAATAATTAAGCGATGATCTTAGCTACAACACCAGCACCTACAGTACGGCCACCTTCACGGATAGCGAAGCGTAGACCTTCGTCCATCGCGATTGGCGCAATCAGGTCTACAACCATCTTGATGTTGTCGCCTGGCATTACCATTTCTACGCCTTCTGGAAGCTCGATGCTGCCTGTTACGTCAGTTGTACGGAAGTAGAACTGTGGACGGTAACCTTTGAAGAATGGAGTATGACGGCCACCTTCGTCTTTTGACAGTACGTATACTTCTGATTCGAACTTAGTGTGTGGTGTGATTGAACCTGGCTTCGCCAGTACTTGACCACGCTCTACTTCTTCACGCTTAGTACCACGTAGTAGTGCACCAACGTTCTCACCTGCACGACCTTCGTCAAGCAGCTTACGGAACATCTCTACACCTGTACAGGTAGTTTTTACTGTGTCTTTGATACCTACGATCGCAACTTCGTCACCCACTTTCAGGATGCCGCGCTCGATACGGCCAGTTACTACTGTACCACGACCTTGGATTGAGAATACGTCTTCGATTGGCATCAGGAATGCCATGTCTACTGCACGCTCTGGCTCTGGAATGTATGAATCCAGTGCTTCTGCTAGTTCAACAATCTTCGCTTCCCACTGTGCTTCGCCGTTTAGCGCGCCTAGTGCTGAACCTTGGATTACTGGCAGGTCATCACCTGGGAAATCGTACTCAGACAGCAGCTCACGAACTTCCATCTCAACCAGCTCTAGAAGCTCTTCATCGTCAACCATGTCACATTTGTTCATGAATACGATGATGTAAGGAATACCTACCTGGCGACCCAGCAGGATGTGCTCACGAGTTTGTGGCATTGGACCGTCAGTTGCCGCTACAACTAGGATACCGCCGTCCATCTGTGCAGCACCAGTGATCATGTTCTTAACATAATCCGCGTGTCCTGGACAGTCTACGTGTGCGTAGTGACGGTTTGGAGTATCGTACTCTACGTGAGAAGTATTGATTGTAATACCACGCTCACGCTCTTCTGGTGCGTTGTCGATTGACGCGAAGTCACGAGCTTTACCGCCGTATACTTTTGCAAGTACAGTACAGATAGCTGCGGTTAGAGTTGTTTTACCGTGGTCAACGTGGCCGATAGTACCAACGTTTACGTGCGGTTTCGTACGTTCAAATTTCTCTTTAGACATGAGTTGTCCCTCTAGGTACGGATTTAGGTGGCTTTTGAGATGACCACGCAACCAAAAAATATCGGTAGTAAAGTATATATCAAAAGGAAAATGTTGCTTAGAGTGATCAGAGCTGGTGCTGATAGGCAGAATCGAACTGCCGACCTCATCCTTACCAAGGATGCGCTCTACCATCTGAGCTATATCAGCACTCTAAAATGAGTGGAGCGGGCAGCGGGAATCGAACCCGCATCATCAGCTTGGAAGGCTGAGGTAATAGCCATTATACGATGCCCGCACACGTAACTCTGAGAGCTATTTCCTTAAGAATATGGTGGAGGGGGACGGATTCGAACCATCGAAGGCGGAGCCGGCAGATTTACAGTCTGCTCCCTTTGGCCACTCGGGAACCCCTCCAAATTTTTAGACCATTTTCACTGCTAGTGGAGAAAATGGTGCCGACTACCGGAATCGAACTGGTGACCTACTGATTACAAGTCAGTTGCTCTACCTACTGAGCTAAGTCGGCATAAGTGGTGCGCATTCTAGTGAATGATCTGGGGGGTTGCAACCCTTATATCGAAAAAAATGTCACTTTTCAGAGCATTTTGTTTAATCGATGTTTTTTCAGTCAAATTGCCGCGCAATCGCTAATTCTCACATCATTCTATTTTGCTTTATCTTTAGCTTATTGTATTTTCGCTTTCCTTATTATTAACCGCATGATTGAACCGATGATGAGTCCCTACCTAACCTTTGATCGCCAACACTGGGCTGAATTGCGTAATTCGGTACCCATGACGCTATCTGAAAGCGATCTTAAAGAGTTACAAGGGATCAATGACCATTTGACCATGACCGAAGCCGTGGAAATTTATCTTCCTCTTGCTCGCCTACTCAATCTGTATGTGGCTGCTCGTCAGAGTCGTAATGGTGTATTACATCAGTTTTTAGGGAATACCGAATCGGCTCCACCGTTTGTCATTGGCATTGCAGGCAGCGTTGCAGTCGGTAAAAGTACAACGGCCCGCTTACTGAAAGCCCTCTTGTCTCGTTGGGAGAACCATCCGAAGGTAGAACTGATTACTACCGATGGTTTTCTGTATCCCAATAAAGTGCTCATGGAGCGCGGGATCATGCATAAGAAAGGCTTTCCTGAATCTTATGATATTCGCCGATTGGTTGAATTTGTTTCGGAAGTCAAAGCGGGGCTGCCGAACGTGGTCGCCCCTGTGTACTCGCATTTGACTTACGATATTACTGATGAGCAGAAAGTAGTCGATCGCCCAGATGTGCTGATCATCGAAGGTTTGAATGTGCTGCAAAGTGGTATGGACTACCCTCACGATCCGCATCGCGTGTTTATTTCTGATTTCCTCGATTTTTCGATTTATGTCGATGCCGACAGTGAGCAGATCGAGAAATGGTATGTCGAACGGTTTATGAAATTTCGCCAAGGTGCGTTTAAAAAGCCGGGGTCATACTTCAGTCACTATACGGCTCTCACTGAAGCGCAAGCAGAACAAAAAGCGCGTTCGATTTGGGAAAGCATCAATGGTAAAAATCTGGTTGAAAACATCCTTCCAACTAAAGGACGCGCACACCTGATCCTACGCAAAGGACTTAATCATAGTGTGGAAGAAGTGCTCCTACGTAAATAAGCATTACAGGCTACTCGATTGTGACAAAAAAGAGGCTTTCGCCTCTTTTTTGTTTTAGTCATTTTTACGCAGTGATATTTCACCACCAATAAAGCTTTTTAGGCCGTCAGCAGTTTCTAATAACACGCCACCATGTTCATCGATTCCACGTTCAATCCCTCGAACTTCATTGGCTCCCATCAAAAGTTTAACGGGTCGACCAATAAAGTTATCCCAACGATTCCAACGCTCAACAAAATTCTGCATTCCCGAGACTTCATATTGGCGTAGGGTGCGATCTAAAGCAGTAATGAGATTGGTGGCTAACGCATTACGATCAATTCGACTTTGACCCGTCACTTCCGCAAGACTTACCCATGGTTGATCAATATTGCCTTCGTTATCACGCATTGCAAGGTTGATCCCCATCCCGATCACTAAATGTGCCGCAGCCCCCGCTTGACCTGACATTTCCACTAAGATGCCAGCCAGCTTTTTGTCTTGATAATAGAGATCATTCGGCCATTTAAGCTTAACGCCATTCACGCCGATGGCTTCCAACGCCTCGACAATGGCCACCCCAACCACCAAACTCAGCCCCATTGCCGCTGCCATACCAGCATCTAAACGCCAATACATGGAGAGGTAAAGATTGGCACCAAAAGGAGATACCCAATGTCGGCCACGTCGACCACGTCCACTGGCTTGATATTCGGCTAAACAAACGGTCCCAGATGACAGTGTATCTACGTGATCAAGCAGATATTGGTTGGTTGAGCCAATAATCGGGTGCAACTCAACTGGGTTTGTGACTTGCGATTGAATAACCGATTGATCAAGCAACATCATAGGTTGTGCCAGTTGGTAACCTTTACCTTGCACCCGAAACACATCCACGCCCCACTCACGAATGCCTTGAATGTGTTTACTGATCGCTGCGCGCGAGATCCCTAATTGAGAACCCAGGACTTCACCAGAGTGAAATTCTCCGTCTGACAGTTGTTTAAGTATGGTTAATTTGGCGCTGTGCTCTTTCATCGTTGTTCACTCATCCATTCGCTTAGATTGGTTTCCTCGCTTTTCCCCATAAAACGCACTTCATGTTCCAGTTCAATACCATAAGATTCAAACACTTGCTGTTTCACGTAGGCTGCCAGTTGTAAAATATCTTGCGCGCAAGCCGCGCCGGTATTCACAATCACCAAAGCTTGTTTCGGGTGCACTTTCGCCCCACCGATTTGGTAGCCTTTTAATCCCGCGTGATCAATTAACCATCCCGCAGCGATTTTCACACCATGTTCCGCTGGATAAGCGACAATATCGGGGTGCAATGTGTGTAGGCGAGCAAATTCAAGCTCACTGATCACTGGATTTTTGAAGAAGCTCCCCGCATTCCCCATAACATTAGGGTCGGGCAGCTTCTCCATTCGTGTTGCACAAACACGCTGATACACATCATGTACCGTACAAGTCGAAGGAAGATCTTTTAACGGGCCGTAATGAATACTCGGCACCCAAGCCTTGGCTAATTTCAGTCCAACTGCAATCACCACCGCTTTCTCGTAGAGCTGATGTTTAAAGATCGAATCACGATAACCGAACTGACACTCTTCCACCGTCAAACGTTTCACTTCGCCAGTTTCCAGACATAAGTAATCCACGTAATGGCAGACATCCTTAAACTCAATGCCATACGCACCAATATTTTGGATAGGAGCCGAACCTGCACAGCCGGGGATGAGGGCTAGATTTTCAAGCCCACCGATACCTTGCTCAACGCACCAAGCCACAAGTGAAGGCCAATCTTCCCCTCCCGATACATGAAGCCAGTGGTAGGCATCATCTTGTTGATGCTCGATTCCATATAGTCGATTGAGTATCACGACGCCTGAATACGGGCAGGTAAACAACATATTACTGCCTTTACCAATAATTAACTTAGGTACGTTTGCCCATTGCACTGAACCGTAGAGGTTTTTTAGATCATCAATCGACTCTGCCACAACCAATTGCGCAGCAGATTGTTCAATACCAAAGGTGTGATAGGGTTTGAGGCTGGCCCCGAGTTGAATTTGCATGGTCGTCTTAGGATAACTTAAACTGGCCATATTCTACCTTAGATAAACCGTAAGCACGAAAGACCAATGTTAGAGTTTCAGCAATTTGATCCTATCAAACTCCCGCTTATCAAACGATTTTATAAAACACATTACCCAGGGACGAAACCCAAAAGCGATGAGTCGATCGTTGTCGCATTGGAAAACACAGAAATCGTCGCCGTAGTGCGTTTTCGTAGGATTTGCACATACCGCTTACTCACTGGAATGGCGGTGAAAGCGAACCTCCGACAAACTGGCATTGGCAAACAACTGCTTCACTATTGCCGCAAAGAACAGCTCAACCATGACACATACTGCTTTGCCTATACACATCTTGAGCATTTCTACCAACAAGGAGATTTTGTTCGCATTGAGCCCCTTGCTCTTCCTCCTGAACTGAATATTCTCTACGAGCGTTACTCAAGAACAGGCAAGGATCTCATTCCGATGCAATATCAATCGAAGTAATGTCAAGAATGGTCGCCATTTCTAGCCTTTTCTTAACCAGTTTTGGTAATATCCACTGCTCGCAATTTTGCACACAACAAGGTAATGCATCCCAATGATTGCTCGAAGAAACCCTATCGAACAACTACCAGCGATTGCGCAAGATCCTGACAAGTTCGGCGTATTGCTCTCTGCTGCGGAATTTCGAACTCATTTGGTGGAATCGATTCGTCAGGCGCGCAAACGTATCTACCTCGTTGCACTCTATTTAGAAAATGACGACGCTGGGCGTGAAATCCTCAGCGAGCTTTACGCAGCCAAGCAACGTAATCCGGGGCTCGACATTCATATCTGCGTTGATTGGCATCGCGCCCAACGCGGCTTAATTGGCGCTGCGGAATCCGAAGGCAATGCGGCGATGTATCGAGACTTCGCTCAACAGCATGAACACTGTATTCCTGTGTACGGCATTCCAGTACGAGGAAGGGAAGTTTTCGGAGTATTACATCTTAAAGGCTTCATTATTGACGATCAGGTTATTTACAGCGGCGCTAGTCTCAATAATGTCTATCTCCAATACCATGATCGCTATCGCTTCGATCGCTACCATACTCTGGAAAACCCAGCACTTGCGGACAGTATGGTTAAATTTATCCAGCAAGAAATGCTGGCACATCCTGCCGTCAACAACCTAGCTTGTGGCAGTAAGCCAACCACCAAAGAGATCAAATCCGATATTCGCCAATTCCGAGCCGCACTTGCTCAGGCCCATTATCAGTTCACCAAACAGAAAATTGCCGATAATCAGGTTGGCGTTGTACCCTTGGTCGGCCTCGGTCGTCGCAGAAACCGGCTCAATCAAACCATAGTACAACTACTCGCGTCGGCAAAAGATGAAGTGTTTATCTGCACGCCTTACTTTAACTTTCCACCTAGCATTGCTAAAGAAGTGAAAAAAGCGCTGAGACGTGGAGTACAAGTCCATATCGTGATTGGCGATAAAACCGCGAATGATTTTTATATTGCACCAGAAGAGCCATTCAAAACCATCGGTGGCTTGCCTTATTTATATGAACTCAATTTGCGCCGCTTCGCTAAAGCTAATGAAGCGCATATCGCGAGCCGTAAATTGTCAATTCATTTATGGAAACACGAGAATCATAGCTTCCATCTGAAAGGCATCTGGGTTGATAAACGCTATATGCTCATCACAGGTAACAACCTCAATCCACGCGCTTGGAAGCTCGACCTAGAAAATGCCATTTTGATCCGTGATGATTACCATCACTTGACCGAGAAATTCGATTCAGAAATTAATAACATACTGCAACATACCCAACTCATCTGCACTTATAAGCAAATAGAGAAACCGGAGCAGTACCCAGAACGAGTTCAACGTCTAGTCCGTCGGATCATGCGTTTAAAAGCGGATCGCGTTCTCAAACAAATCTTGTAAGCCTAGACTCTAGAAACCGAGTATATCTCCTTGAGCCGATGCCCAGTGCGTCGGCTTTTCATTATCGCTCTACGACCAATTCGCATGATAGCCAGCACTCATATTCACTTCTCACTTTGCGGCCCAACTGCAGAGAGTTAAACACAGTACGAGCCCAGCTACGAATAGCAAAAGCGCTACATTCGTTTGAATGTTTGAGTCACGATACAGCGCCAAGGCGAAGATAACCAAGGTAGGAATCAGCCCAAAATCAGTAAATAAGAAGTCAGAAGCTTAGACGTTAGAGCTTGAGAGAAGGGTCATGCTAGGAAGCAGAGATAGGGATTGCCCAAAAGCAAAAAACCCAGTCCTAAGACTGGGTTTCTCAAATAAGTGGCGGAGCGGACGGGACTCGAACCCGCGACCCCCGGCGTGACAGGCCGGTATTCTAACCAACTGAACTACCGCTCCGCATTGGTTAGCGCTTGGTGCTAAATTAAAAGCCTGGCGATGTTCTACTCTCACATGGGGAAACCCCACACTACCATCGACGCTGTTTCGTTTCACTTCTGAGTTCGGGATGGAGTCAGGTGGGTCCAAAACGCTATGGTCGCCAAGCAAAATTTTAAAATCTGGAAAGCTGTTTTCGTTCTCACACACATTCTTATGCGCTTAGCTTTGAGTCCACTACAAAACCCCTTGGGTGTTGTATGGTTAAGCCTCACGGGCAATTAGTACAGGTTAGCTCAACGCCTCACAACGCTTACACACCCTGCCTATCAACGTTCTAGTCTCGAACAACCCTTTAGGACAGTTAAACTGTCAGGGAAGACTCATCTCAGGGCTCGCTTCCCGCTTAGATGCTTTCAGCGGTTATCGATTCCGAACTTAGCTACCGGGCAATGCGTCTGGCGACACAACCCGAACACCAGAGGTTCGTCCACTCCGGTCCTCTCGTACTAGGAGCAGCCCCCTTCAATCTTCCAACGCCCACGGCAGATAGGGACCGAACTGTCTCACGACGTTCTAAACCCAGCTCGCGTACCACTTTAAATGGCGAACAGCCATACCCTTGGGACCGACTTCAGCCCCAGGATGTGATGAGCCGACATCGAGGTGCCAAACACCGCCGTCGATATGAACTCTTGGGCGGTATCAGCCTGTTATCCCCGGAGTACCTTTTATCCGTTGAGCGATGGCCCTTCCATACAGAACCACCGGATCACTATGACCTGCTTTCGCACCTGCTCGAACCGTCATTCTCGCAGTTAAGCGGGCTTATGCCATTGCACTAACCTCACGATGTCCAACCGTGATTAGCCCACCTTCGTGCTCCTCCGTTACTCTTTGGGAGGAGACCGCCCCAGTCAAACTACCCACCAGGCACTGTCCTCAACCCAGATAATGGGTCTAAGTTAGAACATCAAACATACAAGGGTGGTATTTCAAGGACGGCTCCAACGCAACTAGCGTCACGTCTTCATAGCCTCCCACCTATCCTACACATGTAGGTTCAATGTTCAGTGCCAAGCTGTAGTAAAGGTTCACGGGGTCTTTCCGTCTAGCCGCGGGTACACTGCATCTTCACAGCGATTTCAATTTCACTGAGTCTCGGGTGGAGACAGCGTGGCCATCATTACGCCATTCGTGCAGGTCGGAACTTACCCGACAAGGAATTTCGCTACCTTAGGACCGTTATAGTTACGGCCGCCGTTTACCGGGGCTTCGATCAAGAGCTTCGCTTACGCTAACCCCATCAATTAACCTTCCGGCACCGGGCAGGCGTCACACCGTATACGTCATCTTGCGATTTTGCACAGTGCTGTGTTTTTAATAAACAGTTGCAGCCACCTGGTATCTGCGACTCTCGTCAGCTCCATCCGCGAGGGACTTCACCATCAAGAGCGTACCTTCTCCCGAAGTTACGGTACCATTTTGCCTAGTTCCTTCACCCGAGTTCTCTCAAGCGCCTTGGTATTCTCTACCCGACCACCTGTGTCGGTTTGGGGTACGATTCCTGACTATCTGAAGCTTAGAGGCTTTTCCTGGAAGCATGGCATCAATGACTTCACTGCCGTAGCAGCTCGACGTCGTGTCTCAGCCTTAAAGAGAGCCGGATTTACCTAACTCTCAAGCCTACGCACTTGAACCAGGACAACCGTCGCCTGGCCCACCTAGCCTTCTCCGTCCCCCCATCGCAATAGTCAGAAGTACGGGAATATTAACCCGTTTCCCATCGATTACGCCTTTCGGCCTCACCTTAGGGGTCGACTCACCCTGCCCCGATTAACGTTGGACAGGAACCCTTGGTCTTCCGGCGGGGAGGTTTTTCACCCCCCTTGTCGTTACTCATGTCAGCATTCGCACTTCTGATACCTCCAGCAAACCTTACGATTCACCTTCAACGGCTTACAGAACGCTCCCCTACCCAATGTCTAAAAGACATTGCCGCAGCTTCGGTGTATTGCTTAGCCCCGTTACATCTTCCGCGCAGGCCGACTCGACTAGTGAGCTATTACGCTTTCTTTAAATGATGGCTGCTTCTAAGCCAACATCCTAGCTGTCTGAGCCTTCCCACATCGTTTCCCACTTAGCAATACTTTGGGACCTTAGCTGGCGGTCTGGGTTGTTTCCCTCTCCACGACGGACGTTAGCACCCGCCGTGTGTCTCCCGGATAGTACTTACTGGTATTCGGAGTTTGCAAAGGGTTGGTAAGTCGGGATGACCCCCTAGCCTTAACAGTGCTCTACCCCCAGTAGTATTCGTCCGAGGCGCTACCTAAATAGCTTTCGGGGAGAACCAGCTATCTCCGAGTTTGATTGGCCTTTCACCCCTAGCCACAAGTCATCCGCTAATTTTTCAACAT